>NZ_CP015453.1:0-1292749 GCF_003096095.1 Dietzia psychralcaliphila | reverse complement strand
GCAGCCGATGATGTGGGAGATCTCCTCGGCGAACCGCTCCGGGTCCGCCGCCGGCAGGTCGATCTTGTTGAGCACCGGGATGATCTCGAGGTCGTTCTCCATGGCCAGGTACAGGTTGGCCAGGGTCTGCGCCTCGATGCCCTGCGCGGCGTCCACCAGGAGGATCGCCCCCTCACACGCCTCGAGCGCGCGGGAGACCTCGTAGGTGAAGTCCACGTGGCCCGGGGTGTCGATCATGTGCAGCACGATCTCCTCGCCCTCGTGGGCACCGGAGCGCGGCACCCACGGCAGGCGGACGTTCTGCGCCTTGATGGTGATGCCGCGTTCGCGTTCGATGTCCATGCGGTCGAGGTACTGGGCTCGCATGAGCCTCTCCTCGACCACACCGGTCAGCTGCAGCATCCGGTCGGCAAGCGTCGACTTGCCGTGGTCGATGTGCGCGATGATGCAGAAGTTCCTGATCCTGGCTGGATCGGTGAACGTCGTCTCTGCGAAGTTGGGAATCTCGATCACTCCTCGGGCGGGCCCGGGCGTGGCGGGGTGCGGTCCGACCGGGCGATCACCCCATTGTCACACGCGCGGACCCGGGATACGCATCACGTACCGGCCCGTGGGGATCGCATCGACCGCGCCGTCGTCCAGGAACCGGGCGGTCGAGGCGGTCATGGCCTGGATGTTGGCACTCATCCGCTCGTCGCTGCCCCGGGAGTCGAAGAACACCCCGAGGTCTCGGGTGGCCTCGATCGGGAACACCTCCTCGACGATCCCCGCGATCTCCGGCGCGCCCTCGGTCAGTGCGCGGACCACCACGTGCTGGGTGTACCCGGTGGTGGACTGTGTCTCGATCGCCACCGGCGTGTGCTCCTCGAGCCAGATGCGCAGCCACTCGTCGCGGTCCATCCGCCCGGGCCGTCGCAGGAAGGCCAGGTTGGTCATCCCGGGGCACCTTCCGTCCTCCCCCGGGCCCGGGGCGGGTAGCGGCTCCGATTCGGTCACCGACCACGCGGAGACCGGGCCGAGTCCGCGCACGGCGTCGAGAAGGTCGGCGCACGCCGTGCCCGAGGCCGCCGGCACCCGTGCGCGGACGGCCGCGAGGACCGGCAGCGGGGTCACCTGCACGTCGATCATCGCGCCCGCCACCGCGTCGTCACGGACGTTCACCACGTACTCGGTCACCTCCAGGTCCGCGAGCGGGCCGTCGACCGCCCGGGCGATCTCCGACCGCAACGCGGCCCCGTCGGGCACGGCCCGTTCCGGGTCGTCCGACCACACCACCGCGAAGATCATGTCCATGAACCGGGATCCTAGATGCCGTTACCCTGGCGGACATGGCGATCAACTGGGCCCGGATGGGTCGCACCGCGGCTCGGATGAGCCGCAAGTACGGACCGACGGTGGCTCTCGAGGTGCGTCGGCGCCTCGAGGATCGGGGGATCTCCCCCGCCGCGCCGCGTGACGCCGTCGGCGCGGGCCGGCCCACCACGTCCGGGACCGTGCCCACGTCGAGCCGCGCGAGGACCCTCTCCTACGCGCCCGACCTCGACGGTCACGCCGACCCCGGCGAGATCGTGTGGACCTGGGTGGAGTTCGAGGAGGCCGACGGACGCGGGAAGGACCGTCCGGTCCTGGTGGTGGGCCGCGACGGGGAACGTCTGCTCGGCCTGCAGCTCTCCTCACAGGACAAGCGGGACGACGACGAGGGGTGGCTGGGGCTCGGCAGCGGACCGTGGGACCCGGAGGGCCGACCGAGCTGGGTCCGCCTGGACCGGGTGCTGGACGTACCCGAGAAGGGGATCCGACGCGAGGGCGCCATCTGCCCCCGCTCGACGTTCGAGCAGGTCGCGGACCGCCTGCGCTCGGACTACGGCTGGCGCTGACGCCGGTGGTCGCGGGCCGCGGGCCGGGGAGCAGACCGGGAGTGCGCCGCCTCGTCACGCGTTTTGGCTGGTGCCGCCGCCGCTGGTAAAGTAGGTCGTCGGTGTCCACCGGATCGCGCGACGCGTGTCCGAACGGACTAGAGACATGACATCAGATCGACCGGATCCTCTGAGGAACCGTCGACACACGACCAAAGGTGTGACCAGTGGCCAACATCAAGTCCCAGAAGAAGCGCAACCTCACCAACGAGCGCAACCGCCTCCGCAACCAGTCGACCAAGTCGGCTCTGCGCTCCGCCATCCGCAGCCTGCGTGAGGCCACCGAGGCCGGCGACAAGGCCAAGGCCGGTGCCCTCCTCGTGGCGACCTCGCGTCAGCTCGACAAGGCCGCCACCAAGGGTGTCATCCACCAGAACCAGGCAGCCAACAAGAAGTCGTCGCTCGCCAAGGCCGTCAACGCGCTCTGAGGCGACCCGCTCCTTTCTGCGAGGAGCACAGCCCCGCGGCCATGACCGCCGCGACGAGGCTCCGAGGGCCCACCCCCGCACTGTTCGAGTGCGCGTGGTGGGCCCTCGTCGCGTTCTACGTGGCACCCGCCAGTGATCCCACCTCGCGCACCGCCCGCTCGAGTGCGTAGGAGGTATCTTCGGCCTGCCCCTTGACCTCGCCGTTCAGGCGGGCGACCACCTGGAGGGCGCTCCCGAGGGTGTCGATGGACCAGTACCGTGTCTGCGCGGTGACCTTCTTTACCTTCCACGGAGGCAGGCCCTGCCGGGCCAGTTCGGCAGGCGGGGTGCCCCGCTGCGTACCCACCATGGCGATCGAGTTCACGGCGTCCGCGAGGGCGTCCGCCAAAACGACGTGCGGAACCCCCGTGTGCATGGCCCATTCGAGCGCCTCGATGGCGCCGGCCACATCCCCGGTGACCGCGCGCTCGGCCACGGTGAATCCGCTCACTCCCACCACACCGGAGTGGTAGCGGCGCACCGCTTCGACATCCACCTTGCCCCCGGTGTCGGCCACCAGCTGGCCGCACGCCGACGCCAGCTGTCGCAGGTCCGTGCCCACCGCCTCGACCAGGGCCTCACACGCCTCCGGGGCCACCCGGACATCGAGGCCCCGGAACTCCGAGCGCACGAACCCCACCACGTCCATGTGGCGGGAGAGCTTGCCGGCCGCATGCTCCTGCGCACCGGCCTTACGCAGATCCGGCACGAGCGTCTTGGCCCGGCCCCCGCCCGTGTGCTGGACCACCATGACCGTCTGGTCCGGCAGGTCGACGGCGGCCCCCATCACCGCCGCCTGGGCGTCCTTGCCCAGTTCGGCAGCCCCCGTGATCACCACGATCCGGGCCTCGCCGAACAGGGACGGCGAGAGCAGCTCGAACAGCTGGGGCGCACCGACCTCCGGCCCACCCAGGCGGGAGACCACGGGCGGATCCTCCCCCTCGGGTGCCGCGGCCCGCACGGCCGCCACGACCCCGGAGGTGGCGCGCTCGGTGAGGAACTCGTCCTCGCCCAGGACGAGATGCAGGGTGGCGGGTGCAGAGCCTGGTGCCATGTGCGCTCCTCGTCGTGGTCTTCGATCTCGTTCTCGTCGTCGTCACTCGACATCGTGCCACGCAGGTCCGTCACGACAGGTGCGGGATCACCCGGGCGCTATCTCCGGCGAACCCGGCAGGGCCACGGCGATGTCCGCGACCGTCTCGAGCCACCACAGCGCCGGGGCGCACGCCGCCGCGAGCAGGACGGCCCCGTCCTGCCACACCGGCCCCAGGGCCGCCGCGGCGGTCCCGAGCACCGTCACCAGCGGCACCACCGGGGCCACCGCGATGTTCGCGGGCAGCGCCCACGGTCCCGACTCCAGTCCGGTGGCCACCAGCACCGGGAGGGTGGCCAGGTGCGCCACCACGCAGACCGCCAATACGTCCGCGACGGTCGCGGGCATCCACGGACGACGCAGACGCACAGCCACCGGTCTGGCGGCCAGGACGAGCGCCGCGGTCGCGGTGACCGACAGGATGAACCCTGCCCCGGTGGCCGTGGCGGGGTCGAGCATCGCCACCAGCAACACCACGCCGGCCAGAGCCGCCAGTGGGCGGCCGGTCCGGTGGGAGCTGAGAGCGGCGAGGCCGATGACTCCGGTGCCGGCCGCCCTGAGCACCGCGGGCTCCGGCCCCACCACCGTGACGAAGCCGGCGAGCGCCGCCCCCGCGGCGACGATGCGGCCGCGGCGTCCGGCGCCCAGAGCCGCGGCGGACAGGAGTACCGCCCCCACCACGTAGGTGGTGTTGGCCCCGGATACCGCCGCGAGGTGCGCCAGGCCCGAGGCCCGGAACTCGTCGCGCGTCTCCGTGGACACGCCGCCCTCATCGCCGAGCACGAAGGACGGGAGCAACCCCGCCGCCTCTCCCTCGAGCGCCCGGCCCGAGACCACGCGTAGCCGCTCGCGCACCGCGGCCGGGGCCCGGCCGGCCGGGCCCGGTTCGCCCGTCACCCGCGGAGGGGTCAGAGCGCGCAGTGCCGGCGGATCGCCGGGCGATCGTGGCTCGAGCACCACCACCGAGGCCCGCACCCGCGTCCCGGGCGGTAGCCCACGCCATCCCTCGCGGGCCAGGACCACCACATCGAGCTCGGCCGCTCGCACCGACTCCCCCGACCCGGTGGCCTCGACACGGAACGGGACCATCACTCCCCCACTGCGGACCGGGCCGTCGAATCCCGTCACCACGCCCTCGACACCGGTGCGGGTGTCCACCAGCGGGACCAACGGATGTGCGGCGAGGGCATGCGTCCGCGCCGCCTGGACCCCGGCGCCGACCGCCCCGAGCGCGCACGCCATCGCGAGGACCCCCAGCGCCGTGCGGTCCACCCGGTCATCCGCGCCCACGGCCCCCGACCAGAGCACCGCGATCGCCGCTGCGACGAGCAGGACGACCCCGAGTGCCACGGCCGCCGCCGGCCGCATCCCCAGGGTGGCCGCGGTCGTGACGAACAGCGCGAGCGTCGGCACCACCAACCGGAGGTCCCGCGCGGCGGGGGCCCGCCCCGGTGGAGTCGGGCCGCGGCCGGTGCCGTCGGCCCGACCGGTGCCGTGGTCTGGTTCGGCGCCGTCGGCCGGGCCGGTCCCGCCGGCCGGGCCGGTGCCGTTCACACCGTGACCAGGGGCCGGAGTCGGGCCAGCGTCACCGGACCGATGCCGTCCACCTCCGCCAGCTGATCGATGCTCGCGAACGCACCGTTGGCGGCCCGCCACGCAAGGATCGACGAGGCGGTCACCGGGCCCACCCCGGGCAACGTCTCGAGGGTGGTGGCATCCGCGGTGTTGAGGTCGACCAGACCCCCGCCCGCCGCCGCCCCGGGTGCGGCACCCTCCCCGGCACCGACACCTGCCCCGGGCGCGGGCCCGCCGTCCACCGGCGCGTCGTCTGCGCCGACGATCCCACTGCGTGGACCGCGGGGACCGTCGGGTCCCGGGGCCAGGCCCACGAGGATCTGCTCGCCGTCGACCACCTTGCGCGCCAGGTTGAGGCCGTCGCGGTCGCCGCCGTCAAGGACACCGCCAGCGCTGTCCAGGGCGTCGGCGACCCGCGCACCCGGGGTCACCGTGACCAGCCCGCTACGTCCGACGAGGCCGACCACCGAGACGACGACCGGCTCGTCGGGCGCCGCCACCTCGGGCGTGCCCGGGACCTCCGCAGCCCCCGGGCCGGACGAACCGTCTGCGGGGACCGTCACCCCCGGAGTGGCCAACGGGAGATCCGGTACCGGCGATCCCTCGGGCACCGCGGCCAGGAGGCGATGGACGGAGAACCCGCCGAGTCCCAACACGAGCACGACCAGAGCGATGCCGGCGACCCTGTCCGGGGCCCACCGGATCCGGCGCCACCACGGCGGGTCGGCCCACGCCGCCGGATCCGGGTCCGCGGGCGGCACCCGCTCGGGTCGCCTGCCGTCCGGATCCGCGTCGGACCAGGGAGCGGAGGCCGGACCCACCGGCGCGGTCACACTCGAGAGCCGGTGCAGCGCAGCCTCGCGAGCAGGATCACCGGAATCCGCGGGACGAGTCCGGGTGTCGGGGAACATGGGGCGACGCTAGCCCGGAGGACGCTCCACCCCGGCCCCGCGGAGGTCTCTCAGTCGCCGTCCTGTGGAGAGACCGCGGAGATGGGGAATCCGGTGTCCACCAGGTCGGTCACCGAGACGCCCACCGTCCCGGGCCCCAGGTGCCAGGCCAGGACCTCGTCGAACTCGACGACGAGGACCCGCTCGGGGAACGGGGTCTCCTTACGGATCTCGGTGGCCATCTCCTGAGCCCGCTCCGGGGCCTCGTGATGGTGGACGACCACCAGCACGTCGCCGCGGCCGATCTCGTCGCGCAGCAGCGCGCGCAACCTCTCGTGCGCCTTGGACGTGGTCCGGGCCTTGGCGGCCAGGTCGACCGAACCGTTGCGCAGCACGATGATCGGGCGCATGGCCAACGCACTGCCGAAGATCGCGGCGACGGCGCTGATCCGGCCCCCTCGGCGCAGGCTCTCCAGTGATTCCAGAGCGGCGAACGTGGACGCCCCACGGCAGATCCGCTCGGCGAGCTCGTACGTGGCGGACAGGCCGAGCCCGTTGTTCGCCGCCCACGCGCACTGGGCAACAGCGGCGCCGAACGCCATCCCGGCGCACCGGGAGTCCGAGACCAGGACCCGGCCCCCGAATCTCGTAGCGGCGTCGGCTGCGGACTCCCACGTCCGGGAGAGCTCACGCGAGAGGTGGACGGAGACGATGCCCGTGCAGTCCGGGTCGTCGAGGAGCTCCTGGTAGATGGCCGTCAGCTCGTCGGGGGTGACCGCGGCCGTCGAGACCGCGCGGTCCCCCTCCTCGACCACGTGCAGACCCACCACGGTGATGCCGAACTCGCGAACCCACTCCTCGGGGAGGTCGGCGCTGGAGTCGGTGACCAGGCGGATGGTCATGACGGGACCACCGGGGGCGTGAGACCGGCGTTCCACTGGTCGAGTCGCCACAGCACCTCGCGGGCACCGTCGGTCGTCGGCCCGATCTCCGGCGCCGCGGGCTGTCCACCCCAGGAGGAACCGGGACGGGGGTGGGCGGACAGCTGCACCCAGCAGGTGTTCCCGAGACCGTTGAAGATCGGGTACTGATCGACCGGCAGCTCGATCAGAGCCGCGGTGAGTGCGGCGATCGCTCCCCCGTGGGCCACGAGGACGGCCGGGTGCTCGTTCCACCCGGGCGAGGCGTCCACGAGCTCGTCGACCACCTGGCGGGTACGCCGGGCCACGTCGAGACGGCTCTCCCCCTCCGGCGGTGACCACCGGGGTGTACTGCGCCACCGCATCCTCGCGTCGGGCCACAGCTCGTCGACCTCGGAATGGCTCATCCCCTGCCAGGTGCCCAGGTCGGTCTCCCGCAGGCGCGGATCGGTCCGCACGTCGAGTCCGACTTCCGAGGCCAGCGCCCGAGCCGTCTCGCGTGCCCGCTGCAGATCGGAGGAGAGGATCGTCCACGGTCGGCGGTACGCCAGGGCGCGACCGACCGCGTGGGCCTGCTGGACACCGAGCTCACTGAGCTCGGTGTCCAACTGGCCCTGCATCCGCAGCGAGGCGTTGTAGTGCGTCTGGCCGTGACGCAGCAGGATGAGACGTCGGGTCACAGGTGTGTCAGAGCCCCTGGTCCCGCTGCGGCTCCTCCGGGGCGAGCGAATCGTCGGCGCTGCTGGTCGCGGCGTCGGGCCGACCCGCGGCCTCGACACCCTCGATCTCCACGACCGGGCAGTCCTTCCAGAGACGGTCGAGCGAGTAGTAGTCGCGCTCGTCGACGTGCTGGACGTGGACCACCACCTCGTTGTAGTCGAGCAGCGCCCAGCGCCCCTCACGCGTCCCCTCCCGACGCAGCGGCTTGTGCCCCGCCTCGCGGAGCTTGTCCTCGATCTCGTCGACGACCGCGTTGACCTGGCGTTCGGTCTCGGCCGACGCCAGGACGAAGCAGTCGGTGATGATGAGTTGGCCGGAGACGTCGATCACGACGATGTCCGTGGCCAGCTTCTCGTCTGCGGCGCGGGCGGCGACGCCCGCCATCTCCAGGGCCTCGGGGCTAGCTGTCACTGGTGGTTCTCCTCGGTGTGGGGTTCGGTGGGGACGAGCTCGCGGTGTGCCGGAGCTGTCGCGGCGGGAGTCCCGTCGAGCCTGGTGGAGCCCTCGGGACGGTAGAGATTGCGTTTGGCGATGTATTGGACGACCCCGTCCGGTACGAGGTACCAGACCGGGACGTCCTCGGCCGCGCGCCGTCGGCACTCGGTCGAGGAGATGGCAAGCGCGGGGATCTCGAGCAGGTGCACGCGCCCGTCGCCGATCTCCGCGAGGTGGGTGTCGGACAACTCGAAGCCCGGGCGTGACACCCCGACGAACGTGGCGAGCCCGAACATCTCCTCCCACCCGCGCCAGGTCAGGATCTTCTCCAGCGCGTCGGCACCGGTGATGAAGAACAGCTCGGTGCCCGGGTTCTGTCGCAGCAGGTCCCTGAGGGTGTCGACGGTGAAGGTGGGGCCACGGCGGTCGATGTCCACGCGGCTGACGGAGAACCGGGGGTTGGAGGCCGTCGCGATGACGGTCATGAGATACCGGTCCTCGGCGGGCGAGACGGTCCGTCCCTGCTTCTGCCACGGCTCGCCGGTGGGGACGAACACCACGTCGTCGAGATCGAAACGGTGGGCCACCTCGCTGGCCGCCACCAGGTGACCGTGATGGATCGGGTCGAAGGTCCCGCCCATCACTCCGATGCGGCGCCCGGCGCCCGCGGCGGTCCCCGTCGTGGTCATGGTCGCCGAGTCTATCGGTCAAGCCCCTCGTTCCGCTTACTCGCGTGTCGGCACCCTCACACGGGCAGCAGGCCCGCGACGACCGCCGTGAGCTGCTCCACGTTCCGGCACTCGTGCATGGGCACGTACTGCGAGTACAGCCTGGCCGCCGAGTCCCCGGTCCCCCACTGCCGCTTGGGCTCCGGGTTGAGCCAGTGGGTGTGCCCGACGCGCTCGCTCACGAACTCCAGCGCCTCCACGGACGGGTCGCGGTAGTTGTTGCGCCCGTCGCCCAGGATGAGCAGCGAGCCCGTGCGGGTGAGCGTGTGGGCGTAGCGGTCGGCGAACCCCTCGAGCGCGTGCCCGTAGTCGGAGTGCCCGTCGTAGGTGACGATCTCGGCCTCGCGCACCATCCTGCTCATCGCCGATCCCAGGTCCGAACCGGTCTCGAAGAACGAGGTCACCTCGTCGGTGGTGTCGACGAAGGCGAAGATCCGCACGCGGGAGAACTGCTCGCGCAGGGAGTGCACCAGCTGGAGCGTGAAGTGGCTGAACCCCGCGACAGACCCGGACACGTCGCACAGCACCACCAGCTCGGGCCGCGCCGGCCGGGGCTTGCGCAGCACCAGCTCCACCGGCACACCGCCGGTGGACATGGACCGGCGCATCGTCTTGCGCATGTCGATCGCGCCCTGACGGTGACGACGACGACGTGCGGCCAGGCGACTGCCGAGCTGGCGGGCCAGGGGGCCCACGCGCCGTCGCAACACCTGCAGGTCCTGGTCGTTGGCGCGCAGGAAGTCCACCTGCTCGGCCGCGGGGCCCACCGCGTAGTCAGCCACCCGGTCGCGCCCCACGGTCTCCGCGGTGCGGCGCCGGGTCTCGTCGGCGACCTCGCGCAGAAAGCCCCGCACCATGTCCGCGGCGGAGTTGGCGGCCGCGGACTTCTCGGCGTGCCGAGTGGAGCCGTCGGGGTCGAAGGGGTCGGCGCCCATCAGGCCGTCGAGGATCTTCTGCATGATCGAGCCGGTGTCCAGCGGGCTGAGGGCCTGGTAGGCGGAGAACCGCTGGCCGCCGGCGGAGTCGTAGGAGCCGAGTTGCTCGACCAGCATCTCCGCCAGCGCCCGGGCCTTGGCCCGCGACTCGTCGGTGTCCTCCAGCAGCAGTGAGGCGATGAGCTCGTTGAGAGCCTCCGGGTCCACGTTGCCGTCGTCGTCCGTCGGGATCTCCACCTCGAGCGCCACCCCGTCCGAGGCGGCGTGCGCCCCGATCGCGGCGGGGAACCACAGGTCGAAGAGCTGGTCGAACACGCCACGGTGGGTGGGCTTGTGCAGGATCGTCGCGGCGAGCGCCTCTCTGAGCGCCGCGCGGTCGAGCAGGTCGATGTGGACCATCGCTGCGGCCGCGTCGACCGCCTCGCTCGGACCGACGGGGATGCCCTTACGTCGCAGCGCGTCGACGAAGTCGACGAGGTGCCCGGACATCCCGCCGGGTGAACGCGTGATCATCTCGCCTGACCTCCTGATCGCCGCACGCTAGTTGAGCCGCAGTTCGGCGGCCGCGCGCAGCTGGTCGGACTGGTGCTTGAGGACCACGCCGAGGGTCTGCAGGACGGTCTCGTCGTCGATCGTGTCCAGTCCCAGCGCGACCAGGGTGCGGCCCCAGTCGATGGTCTCGGACACGCTCGGCACCTTCTTGAGTGCCATGGCGCGCAGTACCCCGACCACCCGGACCAGTTGCTCGGCCAGCCGGTCGTCGAGCTCCGGCACCCGCGAGCCGAGGATCTTGCGCTCGAGTTCGGGGGTCGGGAAGTCCAGGTGCAGGTAGAGGCAGCGACGCTTGAGCGCCTCGGAGAGTTCGCGAGCCGCGTTGGACGTCAGCACCACGAACGGCTTGCGGATCGCCTCGATGGTGCCGAGCTCGGGGATGGTCACCGCGAAGTCGCTCAGCACCTCCAACAGCAGGCCCTCGATCTCGATATCGGCCTTGTCCACCTCGTCGACCAGCAGCACGGTGGGTTCGCTCCGACGGATGGCGGTGAGCAGCGGCCGCGACAGCAGGAACTCCTCGGAGAACACGTCGTCGCGCGTGGAGTCCCATCCCTCGCCCTGGCCGGCCTGGATCCGCAGGATCTGCTTGGCGTGGTTCCACTCGTACAGGGCCCGGGCCTCGTCGACGCCCTCGTAACACTGCAGACGGATGAGCTCGGCCTCGGTGGCCGCGGCGACGGCCTTGGCCAGTTCGGTCTTGCCCACGCCCGCCGGCCCCTCGATGAGCAGCGGCTTTCCCAACCGGTCCGCCAGGTAGACCACGGTCGCGGTCGAGCGGTCGGCCAGGTAGCCCTGCGCGCCGAGGCTCTCGATGACGTGGTCGATGCTATCGAATGCCGGTCGTTGCGCGGTCCTGGCTCGGTCCATGGGTGGGTCCTTTCGGTTCTGCAGGTCGCTGGTGGTGGGCCGTCGGCCCGGGTACCGGGCGTCAGGGACGCACGTGCCCCTTGCCGTGGGCGATCCACTTGGTGGAGGTGAGTTCCTCGAGGCCCATGGGCCCGCGGGCGTGCAACTTCTGTGTGGAGATGCCGATCTCGGCGCCGAAGCCGAACATCTCGCCGTCTGTCCACGCGGTGGAGGCGTTGACCATGACCGCGGCGGCGTCGACCTGCGCGCAGAACCTGTCGGCCACCTCGATGCTCCGGGTGGCCACGGCCTCGGTGTGCCCCGAGGACCAGCGGGCGATGTGCTCGATGGCGGCGTCCACACCGTCGACCACCTTGAGCGCGATGTCCATGCTCAGGTACTCCTCACCCCAGTCCACGTCGTCCGCGGGGACCAGACCCTCACGGTCGCCGTGGACGGTGACGCCGGCGGACTGCAGCGCACCCACCACGCGGTCCACGGCGGCGTCACCGAGGGCCTCGTCGAGCAGCACCGTCTCCGTGGCGTTGCACACGCTGCAGCGCCGGGTCTTGCCGTTGAGCAGCAACTTGATGGCCTCGTCGAGATCGGCGTCCCCGTGGATGTAGAGGTGGCAGTTGCCGGTGCCGGTCTCGATGGCCGGGACCTTGGCGTTTTCCACCACGGTCTGGATGAGACCCGCACCGCCACGGGGGATCACCACGTCGACCAGACCGCGCGCCTGGATCAGGTGCGTCACCGACGACCGGTCCGCCGACGGCAGCAACTGCGCGGCGTCCACCGGCAGCTCGTGGCGGGCCAGGACCTCGCGCAGAACGGTCACGAGCGCCTCGTTGGAGTGCCGGGCCGAACGCGACCCGCGCAGCAGCGCCGCGTTGCCCGACTTGAACGCCAGGCCGAACGCGTCGACGGTGACGTTGGGGCGACCCTCGTAGATCATGCCGATCACGCCCAGGGGAACGCGGACCTGACGCAGCTGCAATCCGTTGGGGCGGGTGGAGCCACGGATGACGGTGCCGATCGGGTCGGCCAGCCCCGCCACCTGCCTCAGACCACCGGCGATGCCCTCGATCCGGTCAGCGGTCAGGCGCAGCCGGTCGAGCATGGCCTCGCCGGTGCCCTCCGCCTCCTGTTCCGCTATGTCGCGGGAGTTGGCCGAGAGGATCTCCGCCTGCGAGGACACCAGCGCGTCGGCCGCTGCCAGCAGGAGCGCGTTCTTGCGATCCGCGGTCAGCAGCGCCAGTTGACGCGAGGCGGCCCGCGCGCGGCGTGCCGCGTCGTGGACGGCCTCGCGTGTCGGGTCGATGGCGGGCCGATCGGCGTCCGTCTGGCCGGAGAGGTCGGGGGCGTCGAGTTGGCTGGTGGTCATGACCACCAGCTTACCGATGCGACCGACGAGGCCACCGGTACCAGTCAGACGGCGGGGACGGCCCCGGTCTCGCGCACGGCGAACTCGCGGAAGCGACGGGCGAGGTCCGGATCACCGGCCGGGGCGGATCGCTCGCACGGGCCCGGAGCCCCGGCGATCTGGCGGAAACCCGACGGGCCGATGTAGGAGGCCGGGGGGAGCACCTCCGTCGCTGCGTACAGGAGCGGTCGGGCCCCGTCGGCCGCGGTGGGCACGATCCGTCGACCGAGCAGGGTGAGTATCGCGTTGACCGGCGGGAACGGGGTCGGGTCGAGGATCGAGGTGGCGGCGAACCCGGGGTGCGCCAGCTGGACGTCGACTGCTGATCCGGCGGCGGTGAGCCGGTTCTGCAGATCCAGGCCCCAGAGCATGCACGCGAGTTTGGACTGGGCGTACGCGGCCGCCATCGAGTAGGGCCGCCGGCGGAAATGCGGGTCATCGAGGTCGATCCGGCCCTTGGCGTGGGCCATCGAGGCCGTGATCACGACCCGCTCCCGGATCCGCGGCAGCAACAGTTCCGTGAGGAGGAACGGCCCGAGGACGTTGACCCCCAGGTGCAGTTCGACACCGTCGGCGGTCTCCCTGCGGGTCCTGCTCATGAGGCCGGCGTTGTCCAGCAGCACGTCGATCGGGTCCGTGTACCCCGCCGCGAACTCGCGCACGTCGCCGAGACGGCTCAGGTCGAGCTCCCGGACCTCCGTCGAACCACCGATCTCGGCCGCCGCCGACTCCCCCTCGGCGCGGGTGATGGACGGGAGCACCACGTGGGCGCCGCGACGCGCCGACTCGCGTGCCGCCTCCTTGCCGATACCACTCGTGCCACCCGTCACCATGACGGTCTTGCCGGTCAGGTCCGGCATGCAGTCCACGGTCCACTTCTGTGCGCTCATGAAGCCCAGTGTGCTGGGGCAGCTGTCTGTGCGGTGGGTCTACCGGACCGTGAGGCGTCCTGTCGCTGCTCTGAACCGTCTCCTCGCGAAGACGGCGACGGTCCGCTGTGATCGATGGCACACTCTGAAATCCGATGGGTCACCACGGAACCACCTCCGATCCGAGGAGAGACAGTGGCCGACGTCCCTCACACCTCCGCACGCCACACCACCAACGAGGGTGGTGCGTCGCTGGACTTCAATTCCGTGTTCGTCCGTCCGGGCGAGGCCACCGAGTTGCCCCGCTTCGAACTTCCGAGGGGCCAGGCCCTGCCCGAGACGGCCTATCAGATCGTGCACGACGAGGCGATGCTCGATGGCAACGCGCGGCTCAACCTGGCCACGTTCGTCTCCACGTGGATGGACGACGAGGCCAGGCGCCTGTACGCGGAGACCGTCGACAAGAACATGATCGACAAGGACGAGTACCCCCAGACCGCCGCGATCGAGGAACGGTGCTGGCGGATGATCGCCGATCTCTGGAACGTGCCGGACGTGCAGGACTCCATCGGCACCTCCACCATCGGTTCCTCCGAGGCCTGCATGTTGGGTGGGCTCGCACTGAAGCGGCACTGGCAGGCCAGGCGCAGGGCCCGGGGCGAATCCACGGAGAGCCCCAACATCGTCCTGTCCACCGCCGTGCAGGTCTGCTGGGAGAAGTTCTGCAACTACTTCGAGGTGGAGCCCCGCTGGGTGCCGATCTCTGCGGAGCACCCGATGCTCGACGGCCACGATCTCGAGAAGTACGTGGACGAGAACACGATCGGGGTCGTCGCCATCATGGGCGTCACCTACACCGGTGCCTACGAGCCGGTCGCGGAGATAGCCGGGAAGCTCGACCAGATCGAGGAGGCCACCGGCCTCGACGTGAGGATCCACGTCGACGGCGCGTCCGGCGGGATGGTCGCGCCGTTCTGCCAACCCGATCTGGAGTGGGACTTCCGCGTCGAGCGCGTCGTGTCCATCAACACCTCCGGCCACAAGTACGGACTCGTCTATCCCGGTGTGGGCTGGATCGTGTGGCGCGATACGGAGGCTCTCCCGGAGAGCATGATCTTCCACTGCAGCTACCTCGGCGGTGACATGCCGACCCTCGCGCTGAATTTCTCGCGCCCCGGGGCGCAGGTCCTGCTGCAGTACTACATGTTCCTCCGGCTCGGCTGGGAGGGATACCGCCAGGTCCAACAGGGATCCCTCGACGTCGCACAGTTCCTGTCCACCGAGATCGGGAAGCTCGCCCCGTTCGAGTTGGTGAGCCGAGGCGACACGATTCCGGTCTTCGCGTGGCGGCTCAAGGAGGGATACACGGACACGTGGACCCTCTACGACCTGTCGGATCGACTCAGGATGAAGGGCTGGCTCGTGCCCGCCTATCCCCTCGCCGACGACCTGGCGCACCTGACCGTGCTGCGCATCGTGGTCCGCGTCGGCCTCAGCCGCGACCTGGCCTCGGCGTTGATCAAGGACATCGCCGGCGAGGTGTCGTTCCTCGACGAGCTCGACTCTCCGATGCCGCGCCGGGGCGCCGGATCGCACTTCCACCACTGAGAGGCCCGGGGGACACCGTGGCCCGAGGTCGAGTGATCTGAGCTACGGGCGCACGAGTACGGCGACCATGAAGCCGCTGTCCTCGCTGAACGGCAGGAGGTCCCACGTCGCCCAACGCTGCTCCAGCTCCAACCCGGCCTCGCGGGCGTCGGCGTCGAACTCCTCGCTCGACCACCCGCGGTCGAGACCGAATCCCACCACGAGCCGCCCGGGCCGTCCCTCGTCGTCGTCGGACGCCGTCACCAGTCGCGCGGCGAGGTTGGCCAGCACGGCTCCGCGGTCGGCGGGGTCGACGAACGCCAGGACGTTGCCGGCGGAGACCGCCAGGTCGAAGGGTCCGGCCGCCCACCCGTCGGCGGCCAGGTCCGCCACCTCCCAGGTGGCCTCAGGGCACAGCTCCCGCGCCCGTTCGATCAGGTGCGGGTCGAGGTCCACGCCGGTGACCCGGTGTCCGCGCTCGTGCAGGTACGCACCCGTGCGGCCCTGACCGCACCCCACGTCGAGGATTCGGGCGCCACGCGGTGCCATCGCATCGATCAACCGCGCCTCGCCGTCGATGTCGACGCCCTCGGCCACCATGTCGTCCCACCGCCTGGCGTACCGATGCGAGTGCCCGGGGTCGGCTTCCAGGATCTTCTTCCACGTCTGTGTCATGGTTCCCAGTATGACCACGCTGTGCCCCGCCCAGTGTCGACGTCACCCGCCCAGCGGGCGCCTCGACGTCAGCCGTCCAGCTGGCGCATCAGTCGGAACGCCGTCAGGTCCGCGCCCCGGTTCTGGTTGACCAGCGCGAGAACCACGGTGCCGGAGTCCTGACCCATGATCGCGATGGACCGGAATCCGCCGGTCCCGCCGTTGTGCCACAGGGTCCGATCCCCCGCACGGTGCCACCCGAGCCCCATCTGCTCCGGCCCACCCGGTGGTGTGGCGTGGGTGAGGCGGATGGCGTCACCGAGCTCGGCACTCGCCGGGTTAACCTGCGCCGCGAGGAACCGGACCATGTCCGAGGCCGTGGACCGCAGTGCACCCGCGCCTGCGAGACCGGCCAGGGGCCAGGGCTCGGCGGTGCGACGACGACTCCGGAATCCCACCGCCGTCCGTCGACGCTGATCGGTGGTCATCTGGGCGTCGACGACGGTGTCCATCATCCCGAGCGGGCCGCAGACCCGGTCTCGGACCAGCGTGCCGTAGGTCACTCCGGTCGCCGTGGTCATCGCGGTACCCAGGAGGCCGAAACCCAGGTTCGAGTACTTCGGTCTGCCGTGTCCGGGCACCCGCTTCAGCCGTGCGTCGCGCAGACCCTGCAGCACACCGTCCTCGGTCAGTTCCGCGTACGGGTCGGCACCCTTGCGCAGGTAGGCGGCATTCTCCCGGAGCCCGAGATGCACCGGTGACCGCGGGAGCCCGGAGGTGTGGGTCGCGAGGTGTTGCAGGGTGATCCCCACCCCGTCCCGGCTCGGAACCTCCACACCGGCCGGGAGGAGTTCACGAACCGGGGTGTCGAGCCGCCAGTCCCCTCGGATCACGCCGTCGGCGAGCAGGAGCGCGGTGAAGGTCTTGGTGATCGACCCGATCTCGAACAAGGTATCCGCGTCCGGGACCTCCCCGCGACCGTCGTCACCTCGGTAGGCGAAAGACATGTCGCCGGCCGGTCCTCCTCCGACCACCAGTCCGACCCGGCGGCGCGCCAGCCGTTCTGCCGCCCTCTCGACGAGTCCCTCGCGTTCGCTCGTCCGGGGTTCCGACCCGAGATCCTCGCCACCCATGACCTCGAGTCAACTGCATCGAGCCATCCGCCGCATCAACCCTGTCTGAACAGTGGTGCACGATGGGCTACATGTCCTCTCTTCCCAGCGCCGTCTCCACCACCGGACCCGATCGCCACGCTCTCCGCTCGCGCGCTGACGAACTGCTGACCGCGCTCGCCGGGCAGGGTGCGGCCCTTCGCGAGGACCAGTGGACGGCGATCGAAGCGCTCGTGGCCGACCGCCGGCGTGCCCTGGTGGTCCAGCGCACCGGCTGGGGCAAGTCGGCGGTGTACTTCATCGCCGCCCGCCTGCTGAGGGAACTCGGTTCGGGGCCCACGGTGATCGTCTCGCCCCTGCTGGCGCTCATGCGAAACCAGGTCGAGGCGGCCGCCCGGGCCGGGGTGCGGGCGGCCACCATCAACTCCTCCAACATGACCGAGTGGGACGACGTGCGCGCCTCGGTGCGCGCCGGCGAGGTGGACGTGCTGCTGGTCAGCCCGGAGCGGCTCAACAACCCCGACTTCCGCGACACCGTTCTGCCCGCCCTGGCCGCAGACGCCGGACTGGTGGTGGTGGACGAGGCCCACTGCGTCTCCGACTGGGGGCACGATTTCCGACCCGACTACCGCCGGATCCGTACGCTCCTGGCCGACCTGCCCGAGGGTGTCCCGGTACTGGCCACCACGGCCACGGCCAATGACCGTGTGGTGCGCGACGTGGCGCAGCAGCTCGGCGTGGGCGAGCGACCGGTTGGGTCCGGTCACCCGGGCACGGATGCGGGCGACCCCGCGGAGTCCGACACTCTCGTGCTGCGCGGCGGGCTTGACCGAGAGTCGCTGCGGTTGTCGGTGGTGGCGATCGACGACTCGGAGCGGCGCGCGGCCTGGTTGGTGGAGAACCTGGAGTCCCTGCCGGGTAGCGGGATCGTCTACAGCCTGACCGTCGCGGCAGCCGAGGACATGGCCGAGCTACTCACCTCCGCCGGGCACCGCGTGAGCGCGTACACCGGCCGGACGGACGCCGCCGAGCGCGAGGAGCTCGAGCGCGCCCTGCTCGACAACGAGGTCAAGGCGCTGGTCGCCACGTCCGCGTTGGGCATGGGGTTCGACAAGCCGGACCTGGGATTCGTCGTGCACCTGGGCGCCCCTCCCTCCCCCATCTCGTACTACCAGCAGATCGGCCGCGCCGGCCGCGCGGCCGACCGGGCCGAGGTGGTCCTGCTCCCCGGCCCCGAGGACCGGGCCATCTGGAACCACTTCGCCTCCCTGGCCTTCCCGGCCGAGGACGTGGTCCGGAGGGTCCTCGACGCACTCGAACCCGACCGCCCGCAGTCCACCCAGGCCCTGGAACCCGCGGTGGATCTGGGCCGGACCCGCCTGGAGATGGTGCTCAAGGTCCTCGACGTGGACGGCGCGGTCCAGCGGGTCCGTGGCGGTTGGATCTCCACCGGGCGGCAGTGGCACTACGACGCAGAGCGCTACGCGGGTCTGGCCGAGGCGAGGAAGGCCGAGCAGGCGGCGATGATCGAGTACGAGCGGACCGACTCGTGCCGAATGGAGTTCCTGCGCTCCCAGCTCGACGACCCCACCCTCGACCCGGCCTCCGACGGGTGCGGGCGCTGCGACAACTGCACCGGCGAACGCAGGACCACCGCCGTCGACGCCAGCGCACTGACCCGGGCCCGCGAGGCGCTGGAGCGTCCCGGGGTGGTCCTGCCCCCACGCCGGCAGTGGCCCACCGGGCTCGCGCGGCTCGACGTACCTCTCAAGGGCAAGATCACCGACGGCCCCGCCGAGGGCCGGGCGCTGGCGCGCCTGACCGACCTCGGGCTGGGCCAGAAGCTACGAGGGTTGCTCGCCGAGCCCGACCAGGAGGCGCCCGACTGGGTGGTCCGCGCCTGCGTCCCGGTTCTGCGCGACTGGGGGTGGGACGAGCGCCCCACCGGCGTGGCGGCCCTGCTCACCGGCGAGCGGCCGATCCTCGTGGGGAGTCTGGCCAGGGCGCTCGCCCAGATGGGCCGCATGGACCACCTCGGGGAGCTGACCCGCGACGCCGCGCTCCCACCGGTGACCGCCCAGAACTCGGCCTATCGGGTAGCTCAGCTGTGGGGCACGTTCACGGGCCCGGCCACCGTTCCCGACGGGCCCGTCCTGCTGGTCACCGATCTGTTCGGAACGGGCTGGACAGCCACGGAAGCCGCCAGGCACCTGCGATCCACCGGGGCCCCTGCCGTCCTGCCCCTGGCGGTGGCCACCGCGGGCTGAATCAACGGGTGGGCAGCAGCGGCGGAGCCCACGACACGGGATAATCGCGGCCATGGACTCCTCAACGGTTCTGACACGGCACCTCGGGCCGGTGTTCACCACCTCCCGCCCGCGGGATCTGACATGAGCATCCTGACGGTGGCCGCGCTCGCGGTCGGATTCGTCCTGCTGGTCGCGGGCGGAGAACTACTGGTTCGCGGCGCGAGCAGACTGGCCGGCACCCTGGGGATCTCTCCGCTGGTGGTGGGGCTGACAGTCGTCGCCTTCGCCACCTCGACCCCGGAACTCGCGGTGAGCGTCGACGCCGCCCTGAGCGGCTACCCGGGCCTGGCGGTCGGCAACGTGGTGGGCAGCAACATCGCGAACATCCTGCTCATCCTGGGGCTCACGGCGTTGATCGCGCCGCTCGTCGCGAAGTCCCGAATCGTGCGCGTCGACATCCCCATCATGGTGGGATTCTCGATCGTGCTGTTGCTGGTCGCTCTCGACGGAGTGATCAGTCTGCTCGACGGACTGCTGTTGCTCGCCGGCATGGTGGCGTACGTGGTGGCGACCGTGGTCATCTCGCGTAGGAACGGCGCCGACCCGACCGACACGGCAGAGGTCGGATCGGCCGACGAGGGCGCAGGCGCCGGAGCCGACACCGGCGGCGAGCACCCGGTCGACGAGGGCGCTGGAGTCGGAGTGGGCACCGGCGGCGAACATTCGGCGGACGTCGGGTCGTCGCACTCGGTGCTCAAGAGCAGCGCACTGGTGGCCCTCGGCGTTCTCATGCTCGTCGTGGGCGCACGTCTGCTCGTCACCGCAGCGAGCGACCTCGCTGCGGCATGGGGCATGAGCGATCTGGTCATCGGTCTCACCGTGGTGGCGATCGGCACGTCCCTCCCGGAACTCGCGACCAGCCTCGTTGCCGCCTACCGGGGGGAGCGCGACCTCGCCGTGGGGAACATCGTCGGCAGCAACATGTTCAACATCGGCGCCGTTCTGGGCATCACCTCGCTCATCACCCCCATCGAGGTCGCTGCGGGGGCCATCCGCTTCGACCTGCCGATCATGGTGGCAGTTGCGCTGGCCCTTCTTCCCATCGCGTTCACCGGTATGGCGATCACACGCTGGGAGGGTCTCCTCTTCTCCGGGTTCTATGCGGCCTACATCCTGTACGTGGTGCTCCAGGCGTCCGACCACGATGCGTTGGAGCCGTTCAGTACCGCGATGCTCTGGTTTGTCATCCCCTTCACCGCTCTGTGGCTGATCGTGCTGGCCACCTACGAACTCGGTGTGCTCCGGGGGCGGAGACAGGCTCGACGGCACCTCGTCCCGGATCAGTAGAGCTTTGTATCAGTAGCGGGCTGTATCAGTGGAGCGCTGTGGTCGCAGAAACCGGACAACCCGGAACGACCCCGACCTCGGGAGTCAGGACAGTTCGGCGAATCGCTCGGTGTCGCGGACCCTTCCGGAGACGATGATGGTGTCTCCGGAGGTGAGGACCGTCTCGGCGGTGGCGTAGGTGAAGCCCTCCCCCGGGCGCTTGATGGCGACCACCGTGACTCCGAAGTCGGTGCGGATGTTGGTCTGTCCGAGGGGGTGGCCGAGAGCAAAGGCCGGCGCGGACGTCTTGACCATGGCGAAGCCGTCGTCGAACTCGATGTAGTCGATCATCCGGCCCCGCACCAGGTGGGCGACCCGCTTACCCATGTCGTGCTCGGGTCGCACGACGTGGTGGACGCCGATCTGGGTCAGGATCTTGGCGTGGGAGTTACTGGTGGCCTTGGCCCAGATGTTGGGCACGCCCAGGTTGATGAGCACCGACGCGGTGAGCAGACTGGCCTCGAGATCGGAGCCCATGCCCACGACCGCCCGGTCGAATTGGTGCACGGACAACTGGCGCAACGATTCCTCGTCGGTGGTATCCGCCACCACCGCGTGGGTCAGACGGTGGGAGACCTTCTGCACCACGGCATCGCTGGAGTCCACTCCCAGCACTTCTGCGCCCTGTGCCATCAACTCCAGGGCCAGGGACTTGCCGAACCGGCCAAGTCCGAGCACTACGACAGCATCGGGAGCTCGTCGTCTAGCCAATGAGGGGCCTCTCTGCGGGAAGGTCGTATCTGCGGCCACGCTGGCGCGCGGCCAGGGCGCTGACCATGGTGATAGGGCCGATGCGACCGAGGTACATCAGCAGTATCAGTATCCACTGTCCCCAGTGTGGAAGTTCGGCGGTGATCCCCGTGGACAACCCCACCGTGGCGAACGCCGAGGTGACCTCGAACAGCAGCTCGTTGAGCCCGAAGGGAGTCCCGGCCAGCAACACGATCGTCGAGGTCATCACGAGCCCGATTCCGATCAACGCCACCGCCAGCGCCTGACGCTGCACCCGGGTGTCGACTCGGCGATCGAGAATGGTCACCGACCTCTCGCCCCTGACCTCGGCGATGATGATGAACAGCAACAGGGCGAAGGTGGTGACCTTGATTCCGCCGGCGGTGCCACCGCTGCCCCCGCCGATGAACATCAGCACATCGGTGACCAACAGCGTCGCGTCGTCCAAATCTGCGTAGTCGACGCTGTTGAACCCGGCTGTCCGGGGCATCACGCCCTGGAACGCGGCAACCAGGACTTTCTGTGACGCACTGTAGGTCTGCAGGGTGCGGGCCCACTCGAGCGCCAGGACCGCGGCGAAGCCGAACACCAGCAGTACCGCCGTGACCGAGACGGTCAGTCGCGTGTGCAGGGTCCAGCCCGCCCGCGACCGGCTCCCCGGTGCCGCCCGTCGTAACCGCCGCCCCACCTCGAACAGAACCGGGAACCCGAGGCCGCCCAGGATCACCGCGCCCATCAGCGGTACGCAGATCCACGGGTCGGTGGCGAACCCGATCATGTTGTCGCTGTAGAGGGCGAACCCGGCGTTGTTGAACGCCGAGATCGAGTGGAACACCCCGAGCCACAGTGCCCGCAGCGCGGGTTCGTCGTAGCCCAGTGCGAAGCGGAGCGTCAGCGCGGCCGCGGTGACCAGCTCGATCAACACGCTCCACCGGATCACGCCGATGACGACGCCGCGGACGTCGCCGAGCTCCGAGGCCCGGGCCTCGGCTGCGGTGTTCATCCGGGCCTTGAGCCCGATCTGATCGGCCAGCATCAGACCGACCATCGAGGCCAGGGTCATGATCCCCAGGCCGCCGGCCTGGATCAACGCGAGGATGACCCCCTGCCCGAACCCCGACCAGTGCACAGGGGTGTCCACGACGATCAACCCGGTCAGACACACAGCTGAAGTGGAGGTGAACAGCGCCTCCGTCACGCTCGTGCTGCTACCGGGCTCGACCGCCCCGGGGAGCAGCAACAACGCGGTACCCACCACGATCGCCGCGGCGAAACTCATCGCCACGACCCTGACCGGGCTCAGTACCGCCCAGCCGGACAACCGCCTCAGCCCCGACGGCGACACCAGTCTGTACCCACCAGTCACGAACACAGACTGTAGACCTACAGCCGGGAACTGCCATTCCACAGACCCACCACGACCGGCAACCGAGAGGCGTCCCTCACCGGCCGCCGTCTCACACGGTGATGCGCAGTGACTGGAGCCGACGGACCAGCAGACTCTGGTGCCACTCGGCCCGGGAGGCGTCGATCCCGGGGACCGCGTCGAGGCCCAGGAGGAAGTCGAGTGCGGCGAGCGACTCCAGCCGCGCGAGCGCCGCCCCCACGCAGAAGTGGATCCCGCGCCCGAACGACAGGTGCGACCCCTCCCCCCGGTCAGGCATGAACTGACCCGGTCGGCTGAACTGTCGGTCATCCCGGTTGGCGCTACCCCAGAGCAGGAACAGACGCGTGCCCGCCGCGAGTCCGACCCCGCCGAGTTCGGTGTCCCTGGTGACGTGTCGGTAGTGCCCACGGAACGGCGCCTCCAGCCTCAGGGTCTCCTCGATGAAGAGCGGGCGGGCGGCGGGGTCCGACCGCAGTGTGTCCAGGCATTCCGGGTGCTGCCCCAGGCGCCAGACCAGCGAACCCAGATGTCCTACAGTCGACTCGATCCCGGCCGCCACCAGCTGGACCAGGACCTGCACCGCGACCTCGTGGGTCAAGTCGGCGTCGTCGACCAGACGCGCGAGGTCTCCGAGCACCGAGGCCGGTCGAGTGGCCCGCGCTTCTGTGAGCGTGCCGGAGAGGTACTCGATCAGCTCCCCGGCCGATCGGACCGAGTCGTCGAGCTCGTCGGCCGAGACCATCCCGTCCAGCATCCGCGTACTGGCGAACGCCCATTCACACAGCCGGTCCCCGTCCTGCTGGGGCAGCCCCATGAGCTTCGCGACGACCGAGGCCGGGAGGCGTTCGGCGATGTCCTTGACCCAGTCGATGCCCCCGTCCCGGCAGCGCTCCGACCAGAGTTCACGTAGCCGATCGTCGATGAAGGGCCGCCAGGCCCGGAGCTTGCGCGGGGAGATCGACGGCATGACCAACTTCCGGTGGGCCCGGTGGACCTCCCCGTCCGCGGTGGCCAACACGTGCACTGGGGAGCCCAGTTCGGCGACGGGGAATTCGGTCACCTCCCCGTCCGGCCCCACGACCATCGTCGCGGTGAGGTTGGACGAGAAGTCCTCGACCCGGCCCGTCGCCTCCACCATGAGGTCCCAGGACCGGACGGCGAAGAACGACGAGTCCCCGATCCGTTCGATCCCCGGCGACACACGTGACGGGTCGAGGAGGTCCATGACGTCGCCCGCGCTCTGCATACCTGCCACCCTCGCGCACGAGCTCGTGCCGCACGGTGGTTTCAGGGACACGGCGTTTTCAGAGACACAGTGGATTCGGGGACGCCGTTGTTCCACCGCGGCCGTGGTTCCACCGGGGCCGAGGATTCGGGGACGACGTGCTCAGGCGACGAGAGCGGTGGCGCTCCCCCGGGTTCCGCCGAGCAGTACCAGCCCCACTCCGATGACCAGTGAGACCGCGGCGCTCGTCAGGAGCAGCGCACCGAGGCCCAGGGCCGGGATCACGGCCCCGGCGAGGGCCGGCGCGATGACTGAACTCACCGCTCCGACCACCAGGCACGCCGTGAATGCCGCTCCCGCGCGATCGGGGACCAGCTCGGCGGTCCACACCGCCAACACCGCCGAGCCCGCCATGTACCCCACGCCGAAGACGCCTGCCGAGATCACAGTTGTGACAATGGAGTCGCCGGCTACGCCCAGCAGCGCCAACGCCAGGGCCACGATCACCAGGCACATCGCGGCGACCCGACTGCTGCCCCACCGCCCCGCCATGGCGCCGGTGGCCAGCGCCACCAGACCGCAGGCGCCGATCAGGACGTAGACCACCGAGACCGCGATCGCCGGCAGGTCGGTGCCGCCGAGGACGTCCGCGGCGTAGGTGAAATAGATGACAACGACGGCGAAGTACACGACCGAGTAGCTGAACGGCTCCAGAGTCTGCTCGCCACTTGCGATTAGCGGGAGCAATAGCCGTCTTGTCCCTGCCATCGCACCCGAGGGCTAACCTCTAGGAAACCCCGTGCCGACCGCATCCGGCAAGAAAGTTGAGCAAGTGAAACTCTCCAAGCATGCAGCTGAACGCGCTTTACAGAACGTCGTCATTTTCGGAGACACCGACATATTTCCATTCCCTTTCGAATTGAACGCCATCCGAGAGGATCCCGAAGGCTTTGCTGAGTTACTGGTCGAAATGTCCGTTGATTTCGAACAAACTATAACCGACTACCCGGTTGAGCACTTCTCGACGCTATCCCCAACAGGCTATGCAGGATTCCGTTGGGCCACACAAATCGATCCAGTTTGGAACGCATATTTTCTGGCCTGCGTTCTTGAACTAAGTCCCACCATTGAGCAAATGCGATTGCCTGTTGACGCAAAGCGGGTCTTCTCCTATCGACTCACAACTACTGACGACAGAATTTTCGCCGAAGGCGGATGGAGGCAGTTCCAAGAACAATGCCGCAACCTTTCGGAAGACCACAAGTATGTCGTGTCTGTCGACATCGCCGATTTCTACTCGAGGATTTATCATCATCGAATAGAGAACGCTCTCCGAGTTGCAGACCCCGACGGGGTTCGAACAAAACAGATAATGGCCATCTTGGGAAACCTGTCCAATGGCACCTCGTACGGCTTGCCCGTCGGTGGGGCAGCCGCACGAGTACTCGCCGAACTGGTTTTATCAAGGACCGATCTACTACTAGCGAGAAATCCGAGCATAGGAGAATTCTGCCGCTACGTCGACGACTACAGATTTTTTGTCGACGACCTAGAATCCGCATATCAAACCATAGGGTTCCTATCCGAGAAGCTCCTTCGTAACGAGGGACTGTCGCTTCAGAAGAACAAGACCCGAGTGCAGAAATCCGCCGAGTACCTGTCAACTCTCGACCCTGCCGACCCTATCCCCGGAAGCGCAGAAGCCTTCCTGGGAATACAAATAAACTATGACCCCTATTCCGATACTGCCGAACACGATTTTGAGACAACCAAGGAACAAATTGCAAAATTTGATGTCTTGAGCCTCCTCCATGCAGAGTTCAATAAAGACCGTATACACACAGCGACGACTAAACGTTTGGTGCAAGCGGTGAAATTCATGGATAAGGCTCCACGAATTACTGCCATCGAGTCAATGATTGAGAACATCGGAAACCTCTGGCCGGTGGTCCCACAAGTCTTAATCGCCACAAGATCAGCGTTAGAAAACTTCCAAGATGATTCCGCAGTTGAGAGGATTCACGAGAGCATTCGGGGGCTGATTCAGAACAGGCATCATTCGGCGCAGGTCGACCTCAACCTACAATACATGATTCGCACACTCGCCACCCGCCACTCAGTTGAGAACGAAGAGCTCCTCGTCTCCCTGTTCAATTCTGCTCACGGCTATGCTGGATCGCCTTCGCCAACAATCCAAAGAGACATTATCCTAATTATGGCCAACTGGGGAGCAACCTACTGGCTAAGCGATCAGAAGAACTACTATGCGGGCTATAGGCCTTGGGTTAAGAGGGCATTTCTTATCTCGTCATATCGCCTGGGAGACGAAGGCGATCATTGGCGCAGGCCAACCGTCCGCAAACTCCCGAAACCCGAGCTCATTTTCAGGGACTGGTTCTCTGGTCGTGTATCCCGCCCGAATTGGGACGTGCCACTATGATAAGCATCGGTCAATTTGTAAACTTGGATTCAACGTGGCACAAATGCACACCGACCCTTCCAGAGTTTTCTCGTTGGGCGAATCGAAATCTGCGCTTCTCTGGGAACTCTGTTGAACAGCATTGCGAACCTGAACGCGCAGCGCTGGTGGCAGAAGCAGCTTTTCGTCTCGCTAGTCTTGGCGGACAACCGTTGGAGCTACCGCGAGCGGAGGACGCAGCCCGAAAATTTGTTACTGCGCTTCCGGGAGGAGAAAGCGCAAGAGCACCGCTCTCCGAACAAGAGGGGAAGGAGGTGCTTGCGCTGTGTACCGGAGTCCAGAATTTTCTGGGTTCGGGATCCCCGGTGGACTTCCTGCATCAAGTCCCGGGTTGCGGAGTGGTGAGGTCCGGCCACATCGACATCATTCGCCAGTCGGAAATTATTGAAGTCAAGTCGGTACGCCGCCTATTCCGCAGTATCGATTTCCGCCAGGCACTCGCCTACGCCGCGCTTGTATACTCTGTTGGAGGTTCAACCAAAGTTCTGACCATATTCAATCCCCGCGCGGGTTACTACTTCAGCGGCTCCCTTTCCAAAATCGCTTTCGCATGCGCCGGAAAACCAGCAGTTAGTCTCCTAGAAGACTTAGTCGAGGAGATGACGTCTGCCGAATTGTCGCGATGAGAGCGCTCCTGCAGTTCGCGTGGGTCAGACCTCCCTCGCCATCGCCCGGCCCGCCTTCATCCCCGAGAAGATGCAGCCGCCGAGGAAGGTGCCCTCGAGGGAGTTGTACCCGTGGACCCCTCCACCACCGAAGCCGGCGACCTCACCGGCCGCGTACAGGCCGGGGAAGGGTTCGCCGTCGGGGCGCAGACACTGGGAGTCCAGCGTGGTCTCGATCCCGCCCAGGGTCTTGCGGGTCATGAGGTGCACCTTGACCGCGATCAGCGGGCCACCGGAGCCGGCGGCGGAGCCATTGCCCGCGCCGGAGTCCGCGAGGAGCTTGTGCGGCTTGGCGATGCGGGTGAGCTTGTCGGTGAGCACCCGGCGTGAGTTGTGGATGGCCTGCACCTGCGCGTCCTTGGCGAAGGGGTTGTCCATCTGGCCATCCATCGCCAGGACGAACTCGCGCACCTTCTCCAGATCGAGCTCGGGTTCGCCCTCGCGGACCAACTCGTTCATCCCCGTCACCAACTCCTCCAGGGAGTCGGCCACCACCCAGTCCACGCCCTTCTCGGCGAACTCGCCGACCGACGGCGGCAGTCCCTTCTTGGCGCGGGACAGGAACTTCTTGACCACCTTGTCGGTCATCTCCGGATTCTGTTCGGAGCCCGAGAGCACGAACTCCTTCTCCGCGATGGCCGAGTCCAGGATGAACCAGGAGTGGTCGTGCCCGGTCCGGCGGATGGCCTCGACGGACGCGGTGGTGTGGAAGCCCGGGAACAGCGGCACCGGCATCCGCGCGCCGGTGGCGTCCAACCAGAGCGTCGACGGGCCCGGGATGATGCGGATGGCGTGCGATGGCCAGATGGGCGCGAAGTTGGCGACTCCTTCGGTGTAGTGCCACATCCGGTCGCGGTTGATGAGGTTCGCCCCGGCTGTCCCCGAGATCTCGAGCATGCGACCGTCGACGTGTTCAGGGACCCCCAGGATGAGATCCCTGGGCGCTTCGCCGAGCCGGTCCGACGGCCAGTACTGGCGCACGAGGTCCGGGTTGCCGCCGATCCCGCCAGAGGACACGAGCACCGCGCCGCCCCGGAACTCGAACCGGCCCGTCTCCTCGCGGGGGGAGGACACTCCCCGGTCCAGATCGCACGGGACGAGGGTGGCACCTCGCACGCCGACCGCCCGGCCGTCCTCGACCACGATCTCGTCGACGCGGTGACGCACCGCGAAGCGCACCCTCCCCTCGGCTGCCGCTGTGCGCACCGGCTCCTCGAAGACGCGCACGACCTCGGGCCCGGTGCCCCACGTGACGTGGAACCGCGGGACCGAGTTGCCGTGGCCCTCCACGTCCCCACCGCCACGCTCCGCCCAGCCGACGGTGGGGATGATCTTCAGCCCGAGCCCGTTGAGATACGTGCGCTTCTCCCCCGCCGCGAACTCCACGTAGGCCCGCGCCCACCGCCGGGGCCAGTGGTCCTCGGGTCGGTCGAACGCAGCCGAACCGAGCCAGTCCCGCCACGCCAGGTCCAGCGAGTCATGGACGCCGATGCGCCGCTGCTCGGGGGTGTCCACCATGAACAGGCCGCCGAGCGACCAATAGGCCTGACCGCCGAGGTTCTTCTCGTTCTCCTGGTCCACCACCAGGACCTTCTTGCCCGCCCGGCTCGCCTCGTAGGTGGCGACCAGCCCCGCGAGGCCGTGGCCCACCACGATGACGTCGGGCGTGAACCCGGGCTCGGGTGCCGGGAGCGGCCCGGCATTGGCCGCGGTCGAGGTGGACGGCGGGGCGTACGACGGGTAGTCGGGGTGGACGGGCCGGGCCTCCCCGGACGTGCGGGCGGAACGGGACGCGGAATCGGTCATGGGTCCAGTGTGCCGGGTCACTCCAGCAGATGGCGCAGATACAGCTCGGGGGCCGCGAGATACCGGCGGTGGTGGTCCACCATCGCCAGATTCTCCCAGCGGCTGCGGTGCATCCCGTCGTCCGACAGCTCGTACACCACAGCCCCCGGCACGGAGGCCAGGATCGGCGAGTGGGTGGCCATGAGGACCTGCGCACCCCGGCGATCGGCCAGCTCGAGCAGCAGCGCGACCAGACGGAGCTGGGCGTCGAAGGACAGTCCCGCCTCGGGCTCGTCCAACACGAACAGCCCGCCGCCGGAGAACCGGGAGGAGTCCACCAGGTCCCAGAACGCCTCGCCGTGACTGCGCGCGTGGAAGTTCTGCCCCGGCCCGGAGGACTGCAGGTAGGTGAACAGGCCGTGCATGGTCTCGGCCCGCACGAAGTAGCCCCACCGCGGCGCCCCACCCCCGCGCACCAGGCGCAGCGCCTCGTGCAACGGGGACTCCGACGCCCACGTCGCGTTCCGGGCGCCCGTGGACCCGCCCTCGGCGTTCAACCCGAACGCCATGGCCACGGCCTCGACGATCGTGGACTTGCCGGAGCCGTTCTCCCCCACCAGGACGGTGAGGTCGTCCAGCTCGAACCCGTCGCGCACCAGATCGCCCACCGCGGGCACCGAGTACGGCCAGGTATCGGCGGCCCCGGCGAGGCCCGGGTCCACCGCGACACGAACCAGTGGTCGCGGGTCCAGCACTCCATCTCGACTCACGCGGCCACGGTACCGTGGCCGACATGCGGATCCACCAGATGAACTGCGGGACGTTCGCCGGACGCCTCCCCACCCGAGTGCTGCTGGTGGAGGCCCCGGCCGGGCTGGTGCTGGTGGACACCGGCATCGGGCTCCGGGACATCGCCGACCCCGCCGCCCGGCTGGGCCCGTTGCGGCACGCGATGCGCCCGCGCCTGGACCCCTCCGAGACCGCGTACCGGCGCATCGAGGCCATGGGGTTCGACCCCCGCGAGGTGCGCCACATCGTGCTCACCCACATGGACTTCGACCACATCGGCGGGCTCGCCGACTTCCCCGGGGCGGAGGTACACGTGGCCGCCGAGGCACTCACGTGGGCGGTGCGCACCCCGCGCTGGATCGAGCGGCGTCGCTACCGGCGCGCCCAGTGGTCGCACGGACCGGAGTTCACCGAGTACGTGTACGGAACCGACAGGTGGGAGGGCTTCCGGGTGCATCCCCTGGACCACGTGGTCGAGGGGATGGCACTGGTGGATCTGCCCGGCCACACCGTGGGGCATGCCGGGGTCCTGGTCCCGGGGGACCCCGGGGATCCCGACGAGACAGACGTCCTGCACGCCGGGGACGCGTTCTACCTGCGCGGCCAGATCGACCCGTCGGTCGGCCACCCGAGGGCGATCGGGGTCGTGGAACGCGTCCTGTCACTGGTCCCGTCGGCTGTGGAACTGACCCACGCCCGCCTCGCGGCGCTGGCCGAGCGCCGCCGCGGGGACCTCCGGGTGGTGTGCGCCCACGACCCGACGGGCCCGGGAGGCGTCCCGGGATGAGGATCCGGGACACCGCCTGGACGCCCGCCGCCCGCACCGACCCGGACCCGGACCTGCCCGCCCGGGCGGCCGCGTTGGCCGACCTCATCCGGGGCCGGCGTGCCACCGTCCTGACCGGGGCGGGGATCTCCACCCCCTCCGGTATCCCCGACTACCGTGGCCCGGACTCCCCCGCCCGGACCCCGATGACCTTCCAGCAGTTCGTCGGCGACCCCGGGTACCGCCGCCACTACTGGGCCCGCAACCACCTGGGATGGCGCCACATGGAGGCCGCCCGACCCAACGCGGCGCACGCGCTCCTGGCCGACTGGGAACGCCGGGGGCTGATCAGCGGGGTCATCACCCAGAACGTGGACCTGCTTCACCTCAAGGCCGGCAGCCGCAGGCTCGTGGACCTGCACGGCAGCTACGCCGTGGTGACCTGCCTCGACTGCGGACTGCGTCAGAGCCGGTGGGCCCTGCACGAGGACCTGGACCGTCTCAACCCCGGCTTCGCGGAGCGGGTGGCCACACGCGGGGCCATCGAGGTCGCCCCGGACGCCGACGCGGTCCTCGCCGACACCGCGGACTTCCGCATGGTCGACTGTCCCCGCTGCTCGGGCGTGCTCAAGCCCGACATCGTCTACTTCGGGGAGAACGTCCCCGCGCACCGCGTGCACGAGGCCAACGCCCTGGTCGACGAGTCCGACCTCGTCGTCGTCGTGGGTTCCTCCCTCACCGTCCGGTCCGGATACCGGTTCGTGCGACGCGCGGTGACCACCGGTACCCCCGTGGCCGTGGTCAACCGCGGCCACACCCGGGCACACGCCGAGGCCACGCTGACGGTCGACGGCGACTGCGTGGAGGTGCTGACCCTCACCGACCAGGCCCTGTAGGCGACCGGCGGGCGGCGGGGCAGACTGCAGGGATGAGCACCGACCTGACCCCCGACGCCGTACTCCAGCGACTGCTCGACGGAAACCGCCGCTACGTGGAGGGTGCCGGCCTGCACGCCCACCAGGACCCTGCACGGCGCGCCGAACTGACCGGCGAACAGCACCCCTTCGGAATGGTCTTCGGTTGCGCAGACTCGCGCGTGCCCGCCGAGGTGGTCCTCGACCAGGGCCTCGGCGACCTGTTCGTCATCCGCAACGCCGGCCACATCGTGGACCCGTCGGTCCTGGGCTCGATCGAGTTCGGTGTGGACGTGCTCGGGATACCGCTCACCCTGGTGCTCGGTCACACCTCGTGCGGAGCCGTGGGCGCAGCGATCAACGCCGTCGACACCCACACCACCCCGTCGGGATACCTGCGTGACGTGGTGGAGCGGATCGCCCCGGCCGTGTTCGAGGCCCGGCGCGATCCCGCGGCGGGGTACGAGGACGTGGTGATCGAGAACGTCCGGCAGGCGGTCACCGCCATCCGCGAGAAATCCGCCGCAGTGGACCGCGCCATCCGCGAGGGACGCACCGCGATCGTCGGGGCGCTGTACAACCTCGCCGAGGGCACGGTCACCCCGGTCCACACCGAGGGCGGGATCGAGCTCTAGAGCGCCACCAGGTCATCGGCGTGCACGAGTGGACGCCCCTGGCCCGTGGTCCCGGTCCCCGACGCGCGCTCGGCCAGCCGGGCGCGAACCTCGATCGAGTCGTACTGGGCGATCCCCCGGGCGACGGTGTCGCCGGCGGGATCACGCATCTCGATCACGTCACCGAAGTGGAACAGCCCGTCGACGCCGGTCACCCCGGCGAGTAGCAGCGACCGGCGGGATCCGGTGACGGCCCGCACCGCGCCGTCGTCCAGGATCACCGCGCCCCGTGCGTCGGCGGCGTGGCGGACCCAGAACCGGCGCGCGGTCATCCGCTCGGGCCGGGGCGCGAACGCCGTGCCCACCCGAGGCTCACCGGCCAGCGCCTCCGCAGCCCGCTCGGCTGCGGTGAGCAGCACCGGGATGCCCGCGTCGGCGGCCAGGCGCGCCGCGGCGAGCTTGGAGGCCATCCCGCCGGTCCCGAGGGCACCGCCGGCGCCGGCCACCACCCCGTCGAGATCGGCCGCGCCCGACACCATCGTCACCGCGGTGGCGTCGCCCTTGCGGGGATCGGAGTCGTACAGTGCATCCACATCCGAGAGCAGGATCAACGCATCGGCACTGGTGAGGTGGGCCACCAGCGCTGCCAGCCGGTCGTTGTCCCCGAAGCGGATCTCGTTGGTGGCCACCGTGTCGTTCTCGTTGATCACCGGGACCGCGCCGAGGGTGCGGAGGCGATCCAGGGTGCGCTGCGCGTTGGCCGCGCTCTCCCGGCGCCCGATGTCACCCGCGGTCAGCAGGACCTGGCCCACCACGCGGTCGTATCGGGAGAACGAGTCGCCCCATGCCCGCGCCAGTTCGAGCTGCCCCACGCTGGCGGCAGCCTGTTTGGCGGACAGGGTGGCGGGGCGGGTGGTCATCCCAAGTGGGGACATCCCCGCGCCGATCGCCCCGGAGGAGACCACGAAGACGTCCGACCCCGCCGCCATGCGCGCCTGGCAGACATCGGCCAGGGCGTCGAGTTGGGGCCGGCGGATTCCGCCACCGAAGCTGGTGATGGCGGAGGAGCCGATCTTGACCACCACGCGGCGGGCCGTGCCGATCCGGCGCCGCAGCTCCGGTTCGTCCGTCACTCCAGGATCTCCTCGTCGGGGTCGATCAGTCCGCGGCGCACCCGCTTGCGGTACTTGCGCTCGATGGCGCCCACACGCTCGTCGGACTCCAACCGGATGTCGGTGCCGCGGCCCGTGCGCATGAGGTCCACACCGGCGGGGGTCTGCGGCTCCCACTCGAAGGAGACGTCGCCGACGGTGACGGTGCAACCCTGTTGGGCGCCGGCCTTGATGAGCGCGTCCTCGACGCCCAGCCTGGCCAGGCGGTCGGCGAGGAAGCCGACGGCCTCGTCGTTGCCGAAGTCCGTCTGGCGGATCCAGCGCTCGGGCTTGGACCCCGAGACCACGAAGGCACCGGCCTCGTTGGGGTCCTTACGGACCGTGAACTCCGCCACGTCGACGGCCCTGGGCCGCAGGACGATCCGCTCGGGCGCCGCCGGCGGGGTCGCCTTACGGTGGGCCTTGATCAGCTCGTAGAGCCCGTACCGCAGTTCGTCGAGACCCTTGTGCGCCACAGCGGAGATCGCGTACACGGGCCAGCCCTTGGCCTCGAAGTGCGCGGTGACCATCTCGGCCATGTCCGCGGCGTCCGGCACGTCGATCTTGTTGAGCACCACGACCCGCGGCCGGTCCGCCAGGTCCCCCAGCCCGGCGTCGGCGAGCTCGGGCTGATAGGCGGCGAGCTCCGCCTCGAGGGCGTCGACGTCGGAGATGGGGTCACGGTCGGACTCGAGGCTCGCGCAGTCCACCACGTGGGCGAGGACGGCCGTGCGCTCGATGTGGCGCAGGAAGTCCAGGCCCAGTCCCCGACCCTCGCTGGCACCGGGGATGAGCCCGGGCACGTCGGCGATGGTGAACGTGTCGTCGCCCACCGAGACCACGCCGAGATTGGGGACCAGTGTGGTGAACGGGTAGTCGGCGATCTTGGGCTTGGCCGCGGACAGCACCGACACCAGCGAGGACTTGCCCGCCGAGGGGAACCCGACCAGGCCGACGTCGGCCATGGACTTGAGCTCGAGGGTCAGGTCGCGCACCTCGCCGGGCTCACCGAGCAGGGCGAACCCCGGTGCCTTGCGGGCCCTGGAGGCGAGCGCGGCGTTGCCGAGCCCGCCCTTGCCGCCCTCGGCCGCCACGAAGCGGGTCCCGGCGCCGGTCAGGTCCGCCAGCAGTTCACCGTTCTGGTCCAGCACGACGGTCCCGGGCGGGACCGCCAGCACGAGGTCGCCGCCCTGGGCGCCGTTCCGGTTGGCGCCCATCCCGGGCTCTCCCCTGCCGGCGCGCGCATGGGGCCGGAAGTGGAAGTCGAGCAGGGTGTGGACTTGGGGGTCCACCACCAGCACCACGTCCCCGCCGCTCCCGCCGTTGCCCCCGTCGGGGCCGCCGAGCGGCTTGAACTTCTCCCGGTGTACGGACGTGCAGCCGCGGCCACCGTCCCCCGCCGCGAGGTGGAGCACTACGCGGTCGACGAATCTCGACATATGCGGACTCCTCCTGCTGGTGGTGGGACGTGCATGATGTGGCGGAAATGCTCTCGGGGACCGGGCGTGGGGTCATCAGACCCCGCCCGGCCCCCGAGGGCGACTCGCGTCAGTGGTGCCGGGTCAGGCCTCGACGCCGACCGGCACGATGTTGACGGTCTTGCGACCGCGCTTGGTACCGAACTCGACCGCACCGGCGGCCAGCGCGAACAGCGTGTCGTCGCCGCCACGGCCGACGCCCACGCCCGGGTGGAACTTGGTGCCACGCTGGCGGATCAGGATCTCGCCGGCGTTGACTTCCTGGCCGCCGAACCGCTTCACGCCGAGACGCTGCGCGTTGGAGTCACGACCGTTACGGGTGCTGGATGCGCCCTTCTTACTTGCCATGTCCGAACCCCTCCTTCAGGGAAGACGCCCGAGGGCGCTGAGCTGGTGGCCTTGGCGGCCGTGGTGGATTACTTGATACCGGTGATCTTGAGCACCGTCAGCTTCTGACGGTGGCCCTGACGCTTGTGGTACCCGGTCTTGTTCTTGAACTTGTGGATCCGGATCTTCGGACCCTTGGTCTGCTCGACGATCTCGCCGGAGACGGAGACCTTGGCCAGGGCGTCGGCAGCGGAGGTGACGGTCGAACCGTCGACCACGAGGATCGGGGACAGGGACACGGAGGTACCGGCCTCACCCTCGATCTTCTCGACCTTGACATGGTCACCTTCGGCGACCTTGTACTGCTTGCCGCCGGTCTTGACGATCGCGTACATCGAGGGCTTCCCCTTGCTTCTCGGGTGTGTGGTCGCCGCTGGGACGTCCACAACTACTGTGCGGTGTTTTCTCTAGCCGGCCGACTCTCGTCGGCCAGGATCGCCGGTCCCGCGGCCTTGACGGCCCGGCCCGCGACTTCTCGCGCGACGACATAGCGCCGCCACGAGCGACTTGTCAAGGTTACGGCCCGGCGGCACAGCAGGTCAAACCGACCGTGCCACCGGGCCCCGTACCTCTAGTGATCGCCGCCCTCGGGGGCGGTCGTGGACCTGGTCGCGCGTCGCCGGGCCGGTCGCTGACGCGGCTCCGCGACGACGACCGGGGGCGCCTCCGCGAGCGGGGCGGCCTCGACGGGGACCACCGCCACCGGCGCGGACTCCCCCTCCGTCGCCTGCGCGACCGCGGCGCCTGCCTCGCGTCGGGTGGACCGCCTGCGGGGACGTCGTCCGGCCGTCTCCGACCGTGCGTCGGCGTCCGACCCTCCGCCTGCCGCGGCGGAGTCCGGGACCGCCTGCGCGCTCGGCTCGGTGGCCTCGACCGTCTGCACGGCCTCTGCCGCCTCCGCCACGACCGCGGCCTCGTCCTCCGGCGTCTCGGCCGTCTCCGCCACTGCCGCGTCCTCCGCGGCGACGACCGGGTCGATGGCCCCGTCCGCCGGGCGGCGGGTGGCGCGTCGACGGCGGCGACCCGGACGGGAGCCGGCGGCGTCCGCGGACTCTGCCACTCCAGCATCCGATTCCTCGGAATCCGGGGTGCCGGAGATCTCCGCGGAAACGGTGGACGCCGGGGCGTCCGGTTCCGCGGCGGTCGCCGATGCCGTGGTCGCCGGTGCGCTCGGTTCAGCGGTGACGACCTCCGGACGCGCCGCCTTCTCCGCGGCGGCCTGAGCGGCCTCCTGACGGGAGATCGCGAGAGCGGCCGGATGCGCGGCCGGTGCGGGCCCGTCCTTCTTGGGCGTCTGCTTCTGCGCGGATGACGAGGGGGTCGCGGTATCGGGCTGATCCGACTCCGCACCCTTGCCGCCGCGCTTGCGGCCACGTCGGTTACCGGGCTCGTCGGCGTTGTGCGACTCGGTGTGGACCGGGTCGGCGTGCACGATCAGTCCGCGGCCCTGGCAGTGCTCGCACGGCGTGGAGAACGCCTCGACGAGGCCCGTGCCCAACTTCTTCCGGGTGAGCTGGACCAGACCCAGCGAGGTGACCTCGGAGACCTGGTGCCGGGTGCGGTCGCGACCCAGCGCCTCGGTGAGTCGGCGCAGGACCAGGTCGCGGTTGGCCTCGAGGACCATGTCGATGAAGTCGATGATCACCATTCCGCCCACGTCGCGCAGGCGCAGCTGGCGGACGATCTCCTCGGCCGCCTCGAGGTTGTTCTTGGTGACGGTCTCCTCGAGGTTGCCGCCCGAGCCGGTGTACTTGCCGGTGTTGACGTCGATGACCGTCATGGCCTCGGTGCGGTCGATCACCAGCGAGCCGCCGGAGGGCAGCCACACCTTGCGGTCGAGCGCCTTGGCCACCTGCTCGTCCACGCGGTGGGTGGCGAACACGTCGACGTCGGGGTTGTCGTACCGCTCCAGGCGCTCGGTCATCTCCGGTGCGACCTTCGAGACGTAGTCGTGAACGGTGTCCCAGGAGGTGTCGCCCTGGATCACCAGTGAGGAGAAGTCCTCGTTGAACAGGTCCCGCACCACCTTGACCAGCAGGTCGGGCTCCTCGTACAGGGCCACCGGGGTGCCGGCGCCGGCGGAGGTCCGCTTGGCGGAGGCCTCGGCGATCTCGGCCCACTGGGCCGCCAGTCGTTCGACGTCCCGGCCGATCTCCTCCTCGCTGACCCCCTCGGCCGCGGTCCGGATGATCACGCCCGAGCCCTCGGGGACGACGTCCTTGAGGATCGCCTTGAGCCGGCGCCGCTCGGTGTCGGGGAGCTTGCGGGAGATGCCGGTGGAGTTCCCGTCGGGCACGTACACGAGGAATCGGCCGGCCAGCGAGATCTGCGTGGTCAGGCGGGCGCCCTTCTGACCGATGGGATCCTTGGTGACCTGCACCAGGACCATGTCACCGGGCCTGAGCGCCTGTTCGATCCGCCGGGCCTTGCCGCCGAGCCCGGCAGCCTCCCAGTTGACCTCACCGGCGTACAGGACGCCGTTGCGACCGCGGCCGATGTCGACGAACGCGGCCTCCATGCTCGGCAGCACGTTCTGCACACGGCCGAGGTAGACGTTGCCCACCATGGAGCGCGCGGACTCGGTGGTGACGAAGTGCTCCACCAGGACCTTGTCCTCGAGCACGCCGACCTGGGTCATGATCCCCTTGCCGTCGCCGCGCTGCTTCTCCCGGACCACCATCACGCGGTCGACGGACTCGCGGCGTGCGAGGAACTCCGACTCGGAGAGGATGGGCTGACGGCGGCGGCCGGCATCGCGCCCGTCGCGGCGACGCTGGCGCTTGGCCTCGAGCCGGGTCGAGCCGGTGATGCCCTGGACCTCGTCCGCGGACGTACCGGTGCTCGAACCCGCGCCCGCGCTCTGTCCCCCGCGTGCGGGGCGACGGCGCGGCTCGCGCTGCTCCTGGACCTCGGTGTCGGGAGAGTCGTCGCCGGAGGCCTGGGTGTCGTCGTTGCCCGAACCCCCACCACGACGACGACGACGGCGACGCCGACGCGACCCGGACGGTGACCCGTCGGAGTCGTCGGAGTCGTCCTCGGAGGACTCGTCCCCCGACTCGGACCGCCCGTCGGCCGTGTCCGCCGAGCCGGAGTCGTCACGACGGTCAGCGCCGCCGGAGCCGCCGGAACGCTGGTCCCGGCGGTCACCGGAGGTGTCGTCGCGGGCGTCATCGGAGTCGTCCGTCGACGCGTCGTTCTCGTCGTCCTCGCCGTTCTGGTCGTCGAAGTTCTCGCCCCGGCCACGCCCGCGGCCGCGACGGCCACGCCGGCGGCGACGGCTACCACCCTCACCGTTGTCGTTCTGGTCGTCGTTGGTGTCGGTGGACTCCGAGGCGTCGGCGATCTTGGAGGCGTCGGTGGTCTCCGGGGCGTCGGCGGTGCCGGGGATGTCAGCCGTCCCGGGGGTGTCGGAGTCGCCCCGGGTTCCCGTCTCGTCCGTGGTCCCGGCGTTCGGCTGGTCCGGCCGGGTTTGCCCGGTCCGGGTTTGTCCGGTGCGCGACGTCTCGGGTCCACCGGACTTCGTGCGCGCGGGGCGCTCCCGCTCGGCCTTGGCGGCGGCCTCGTCGGGAGAGAGGAACAGCGGGGAGAACGAGGGGGTCGCGGTGGACCGGCGGCGGTTGCCCGGCTCCGCGGTGCCCACCTCACCGGTCACGATCGACATCTCCGGAAGGGGTCGACGGACCGGAGCCTGCGACGTGGACTTCTTTCCGGTCGTGGGTTCCGCGGTGGGACCGTCCGCGGCGGCGGGTGCCGTCTTCTCCGCCGCGGCCTTGCGCGCCTTCCTGGCGGGGGCCTTCTTCGCTGGGGCCTCCTCGGCTGACGACTCGCGGGAGGGCTCCTCCGCCGAGGTCTCGCGGGAGGGCTTCTCGGCTGCAGCCTTCTTCGCCGGAGCCTTCTTCGCCGGAGCCTTCTCGGCCGATGCCTTCTTCGCGGCGGCCTTCTTGGCGGGGGCCTTCTCGGCGGGGGCGTTCTCTGCCGAGGACGTGCGGGAGGGCTTCTCCACCGGTGCGTCGTCCACGGCGGGAGCAGCCTCCGACGCGGGGGCGCCGCCCTCCCCACGGCTGGCGAACCAGGTGAGCAGCACCTCGCGCGTCACGCCGGACTGGGCGCTCCTGACCTCCACGCCGATTCCGGCCATGGCGGCCAGGAACTCCTTGCTGGTCATCCCCACGGCCTTGGCGGCCGCGTGCGCGCGCATCTTCTCCGGAAGCGCATTGAGATCGTCGATGGTCAGGTTCGAATCCGACACGTGTCTCCTCTGGCCGGACTCCGGGCGCGATCACGTCACCGGAAGGACTCCGGTGACCCACGCCGCCGCACGGGGTCGGCATTTCTATCTGGGCCCCACCTCGGGTGGGGCTATGTCTTGTGGTCCGCGACTCCGGTGTGATCCGGCCCGCGGATGGCGGGCGCCCGATCCGGGGCGAACTGGAGGTCCGCTCGCCAAGAATGTGGGCTTCCGACATTCTCCCACATACGCCGACGATCCGTCGCCGCGCGGGCTCGGTGAGAGAGAAACGCGCCCGTCGGTCCGGGGACCGACGGGCGCGTTCAGCGCTATCGCTGCTGATCGACTCGGATCAGAGTCCGGGGAACCACAAGGCGATCTCACGTGCCGCGGACTCCTCGGAATCCGACCCGTGCACCAGGTTGAACTGGGTCTCCAGTCCGAAGTCGCCCCGGATCGAGCCCGGGGCGGCCTTCTCCACCGGGTCGGTTCCGCCGGCCAACTGGCGCCATGCGGCGATCGCGCGCGGCCCCTCGACGACACCGGCCACGACCGGCCCGGAGGTGATGAACTCGAGCAGGTCACCGTAGAACGGACGCTCGGCGTGCTCGGCGTAGTGCTCGGCCGCGGTCTCCCGCGGCACCCGGCGCATGTCCATGGCCACGAGCGTGAGGCCCTTGGCCTCGATACGCGCCAGAATGGTCCCGGTCAGGCCTCGCTGGACGCCGTCGGGCTTGATGAGGAAAAAGGTTCTCTCGGTCACGGCCGCAATGCTACAAGTACCCGGTACCAGTCAGTCGTGCTGACTGGGTAGGTAGCCGCCCGCCATCCGCTTGGACAGGTCCCGCCGTAGATACAGGATGTACGCCCACACCGCCGCGAACATCAGGCCGCAGACGCCCATCGACCAGTGCACGGCCCAGCCCGCCACGGCCAACCCGGCGAGGGTGAGGTTCAGGGGGATCGCCCAGGGGCGTCGCTGCAGACCACTGGCCACGACCATCGCCACGGCGAGCAGGCTGACGAACCACACCTTCCAGGGCTGGAAGTGCTCCCCGTCGTCGACCCGGGCGATCACCGTGAGGACCAACCCGATGACGATGGCCTCGAGGATCAGTGTTCCGGCCATGATCCCCCGCAGGCCCTTCCACGGATCCACCGAGGGTTCGTGCGCGGTGGCCCCGGGATCGACGGAACCGGTGTCGGCTGATCTGGTGTCGGCGGAACCGGTGTCGGCTGATCTGGCTTCGGCTGAGCCGGGGTCGGTCACTGTGCGTCCTTTCCGAACAGGCTGCGGGCAGCCCCGGCGGTCACCACGGATCCCGTGACGAGCACGCCGACGCCGGACACGTCGTCGTCGGCGGTCGGGTCTGGGACACCCACAAGGTCCAGCGCGGCACTGATCGCGTCGGGGAGGGTCTCCACCACGTGGACCCGCTGTGAGGTGAACCGGTCCTCGGCGATGCGCGCGAGGTCGCCCGGCGCCATCGCGCGCGGCGACCCTGTCCTGGTGATGACGACCTCGTCGACCACCGGCTCGATCGCCGCGAGGAAGGCGTCGGCGTCCTTGCCGTCGAGCATGGCCACCACCGCGACGAGCCTCTTGAAGTCGAACTCGGAGGTGACCGCCTCGGCAAGGGCTCGACCGCCGTGGCCGTTGTGCGCTGCGTCCACCAGGACCGTCGGGCTCGAGCTGAGTCGCTCGAGCCGGCCGGGGTTGTCCACGGCGGCGAATCCGGCGCGGATGAGTTCGGGGTCCAGCGACCGTTCGGGACCCGCGCCGAAGAACGCCTCGACGGCGGCCAACGCGGTGGCGGCGTTCTCGGCCTGGTGTTCACCGAACAGCGGCAGGAACACCTCCGGGTACTCGCCCCCGAGTCCACGAAGGGTGAGCTGCTGACCGCCCACCGCGAGGCGGCGCTCGACCACGTCGAACTCCGAGCCGAGCCGGGCCACCACCGCGCCCACCTCGACCGCGCGACGCACCAGTACCTCCATCGCCTCGGGCTCCTGGCGACCGATCACGGCGATCGGGTCCCGCGGCAACAGTTCGTCCTCTGCTCCCGGCTGGATGATCCCCGCCTTCTCCCCCGCGATCGTCGCCAGGTCGTCGCCCAGGTAGTCGGTGTGGTCCAGGCCGATGGGGGTGACGACGGCGACGGCCGGCCGCACCACGTTGGTGGCGTCCCAGGTCCCGCCCATGCCGGTCTCCACCACGGCCACGTCCACGGGGGCGTCGGCGAAGGCCGCGAAGGCCATCGCGGTGATCACCTCGAAGTAGCTCATGCGCGGTCCGCCAGCGGACTCCGAGCGCTGGTCGACCAGTTCCAGGTACGGCTGCAGTTCGCGGTAGGTGTCCACGAACAGACGCGCGGTTACCGGCTCGCCGTCGATGGCGATGCGCTCGGTGACTGTCTGGAGGTGCGGGCTCGTGTTGCGACCGGTGCGCTGGTGCAGCGCCCGGAGGAGCGCGTCGACCATCCGGGTGACCGAGGTCTTGCCGTTGGTCCCCGCCACGTGGACGACCGGGTAGGCGTGCTGCGGGTCCCCGAGGACGGAGGTGAGCTCCGCGATCCGGTCGAGGCTCGGTTCGAGGCGGGTCTCCGGCCACCGGGTGGCCAGTTCCTCCTCGACCACCGCGAGCTCTGCGGTGTCGGCCTGCCACTCGGGGCTGCCGACCTCCGGGATCGGGCGCGGCTCCTGGTGGTCGTCACCGTCCTCGTCCCCGGGCAGTGGCCCCCCGAGGGAGACCCCGGAGACCAGGCCCTCCTCACCGAGCATCTCGGCGACGTCTTCCTCCGTCGGAGTGTCCCAGCCCTCGTTCGGGTCATGTGGCTCGAGCCACCGATGGCCCGCCATCAGGCGTTGCTCCCGGCCGGAAGGCCCTCGAGTCGCGCGGAGATCCTGGCGACCTCGGCCTCGGCGAGATCCCGGCGCGCACGGATCTTGTCCACCACGTGGTCGGGGGCCTTGCCCAGGAACGCCTCGTTGCCCAGCTTGGCCCCGGTGGTCTCCAGTTCCTTCCGAGCGGATGCCAGGTCCTTCTCCAGACGGCGCCGTTCGGCGGCCAGGTCGATGGTCCCCGAGGTGTCGATCTCGACCCCCACCGTGGACAACCCCAGCCGGACCTCCAGCGAGGCCGTGGCGGTGAAGTCGTCCTCGGCCCGGGTGAACCGTGCGAGCGAGGCCACCTGGTCGAGCAGGTCCGCGGGCAGGTCCGCCTGGTCGACCCCGGTGACGCGTGCGGGCACCCGCTGGCCCGGCTTGAGGCCCTGGTCGGAGCGGAAGCGGCGGATCTCGGTGACGAGGGTCTGGGCGTCGGCCACCCGGCGCACGGACTCTGCGGCGCCCTCTGCCGGGACCACGTCGGAGGGCCAGTCGGCGATCACCACGGAGTCGCGTCCGGTCAGGCCCGTCCACAGCACCTCGGTGACGAACGGGATGACGGGGTGCAGCATCCGCAGCACCACGTCGAGGACGTGTCCCAGCACGAGCCGCGTGTGCTCGGCGCGCTCGGAGCTGCGCGCCTCGTCGTCGTTCCCGAACTGGACCTTGGCGAGCTCCAGGTACCAGTCGCACACCTCGTCCCACGCGAAGTGGTAGAGCGTCTCGCAGGCCTTGGAGAACTCGTAGCGGTCCAGTGCGTCGTCGACCGACAGTCGCACCTCCCCGAGCCGGTGGAGGATCCATCGGTCGGCGTCGGTGAGTGCGGACGCCTCGGGGAGCTCGCCCACCTTCGCGCCGTTCATGAGCGCGAAGCGCGTGGCGTTGAAGAGCTTCGTGGCGAAGTTGCGCGAGGCCTGGGCGGCGTCGTCGCCCACGGATAGGTCGCCGCCCGGGTTGGCGCCCCGGGCCAGGGTGAAGCGCAGGGCGTCGGCACCGAAGCGGTCCACCCAGTCCAGCGGGTCGATGCCGTTGCCCTTGGACTTGGACATCTTCTGACCGTGCTCGTCGCGGACGAGCCCGTGGAGGAACACATCCGTGAACGGGACGGGGCCCGGGGTGGCCTTGTCGCCGGTGAGGGTGCGGCCCACGAAGGTGCCGAACATCATCATCCGGGCCACCCAGAAGAACAGGATGTCGTAGCCGGTGACCAGCACGGACGTGGGGTAGAACCGCTCCAGGTCGGCGGTACGGTCGGGCCATCCCATGGTCGAGAACGGCCACAGTCCGGAGGAGAACCACGTGTCGAGCACGTCCGTGTCCTGCGTGTACCCGGCGGGCGGCTGCTCGTCGACGCCCACGCAGACGACCTCGCCGTCGGGCCCGTACCAGATGGGGATGCGGTGGCCCCACCACAGCTGGCGGGAGATGCACCAGTCGTGCATGTCGTCGACCCAGTCGAACCAGCGCGGTTCCTGGCTCTTCGGGTGGATCACCGTGTCACCGTCGCGCACGGCATCGCCGGCCATCCGGGCCAACTCCTCGACCCTGACCCACCACTGCAGGGACAGTCGCGGCTCGATCGGCTCGCCGGAGCGCTCCGAGTGGCCGACGGAGTGCAGGTACGGACGCACCTCCTTGACGATCCGGCCCTGGGCGGCGAGGTCCTCGCGGATCACCCTGCGCGCCTCGAACCGGTCCATCCCGTCGTAGCGGGTCCCCGTGTCGGCGATGCGGCCGGCCGCGTCCATGATCGTGGGCATCTCGAGCCCGTGGCGCTGGCCGATCGCGAAGTCGTTGGGGTCGTGCGCGGGCGTGACCTTGACGGCGCCCGTGCCGAACTCGGGGTCCACGTGGTCGTCCGCCACGACCCGCATGGTCCAGCCCTCGCGGAACGGGTGCTCGATCTCGGTGCCCACCAGGTGGGCGTAGCGCTCGTCCCCGGGATGCACGGCGATCGCCGTGTCGCCCAGCATCGTCTCGAGCCGGGTCGTGGCCACCACCAGGTGCGGCTGCGAGTCGTCCATGGACCCGTAGCGGAAGCTGACCAGCTCGCCCTCGACATCGGCGTACTTGACCTCGATGTCCGAGATCGCGGTCTGCAGGGTCGGCGACCAGTTGACCAGGCGCTCGGCCCGGTAGATCAGCCCCTGGCCGTAGAGCTCGGCGAAGATGGTCTGCACGGCGCGGGACAGGCCCTCGTCGAGCGTGAACCGCTCGCGTGACCAGTCCACACCGTCGCCGAGCCGGCGCATCTGCTCACCGATCGTCCCGCCGGACTCGCGCTTCCACTCCCAGACCTTCTCGATGAAGGCCTCGCGTCCGATCTCGTGCCGGTCGATCCCCTCGGCGACGAGCTTGCGGTCCACCAGAGTCTGGGTGGCGATTCCCGCGTGGTCCATACCCGGCAGCCACAGCACCTCGAACCCCTGCATGCGCTTGCGACGCGTGAGCACGTCCATGAGCGTGTGGTCGAGCGCGTGCCCCATGTGGAGGTTGCCGGTGACGTTGGGCGGCGGCAGGACCACCGAGTACGCCGGCTTGTCGCTGGAGGGGTCTGCCTCGAAGTAGCCGGCGTCGACCCAGCGCTGATACAGCTCGGACTCGACCTCGCCGGGGTTCCAGGAGGCGGGGAGGGAGTCCGCACGGTCGGTCTCGGGGCCGGGAGTCGCTGCAGTCGTCACCCGACCATCGTAGGCCGTCGGGCCCGCGACCCCACATACGCCGCCCGGGCCCCGCCCCCGGGGTCAGTCGGTCAGGCCGAGGGCGTGCACGGCGTCGCGTTCGGAGATCAACTCGGCCACCGAGGCGTCGATGCGGGCGCGCTGGAAGTCATCGATCCCCAGACCCTCCACGACCTCCCACTCGGCACCGCGGCTACGGCAGGGCAGTCCGGTGACCACTCCCGGGACGGTGCCGTACTGCCCCTCGGAGGGAAGCGCCACCGTGGTCCAGCTCTCCCCCGGGGTCCCGTGGACCCAGTCGCGCATCTGATCGACCGCCGCGCCGGCCGCCGACGCCGCGGAGGACGACCCGCGGACGGAGATGATCTCCGCTCCCCGGTTCGCGACCCGGGGGATGAAGGTCTCGGCCAACCAGTCCCGCTCGAGGCCGGTGGTCACGGGCTCACCGGCGCGGGTGAGATAGGAGACGTCCGGGAACTGGGTGGCCGAGTGGTTGCCCCAGACCACCACTCCGTCGAGGTCGGCGACGGGGGCGCCCAGCCGGGTGGCGAGCTGGCTCAGCGCCCGGTTGTGGTCGAGCCGCATGAGGGCGGTGAACCGACCGGCCGGGACGTCGGGGGCGTGCTTGTGCGCGATGTAGGCGTTCGTGTTGGCGGGGTTGCCCACCACCACCACGCGGATGTCGTCCGCGGCGCCGGCGTTGATCGAGCGCCCCTGGTCGCGGAAGATGGCGCCGTTCGCGCTCAACAGGTCGGAGCGCTCCATGCCCTTGCCCCGCGGCATGGCCCCACGAGGAACGCGGCGTTGGTGCCGTCGAACGCCGCGGTCGCGTCGTCGGTGATGTCGATCGAGTCGACCAGGGGAAGGGCGCAGTCCTCGATCTCCATCGCCACGCCCTCGGCGGCGGTGACCGCGGACGGGATGTCGAGCAGCCGCAGGCGGACCGGCGTGTCGGGGCCGTAGACCAGGCCGGACGCCAGGCGGAAGAGCAACGAGTAGGCGATCTTTCCGGCGGCGCCGGTGACGGTGACGGTGACCGGGGTGGAGGTGCTCATGCGTGGGGACCTTCCTCAGGCGACGACGGGGTCGGTCCCCACAGTAGTGAGAAACCGACCCCCGGTTGATCGCCTGAACCGTCGTACACCCGTTGTTCGCCCCGGGGCCAGTCGGCGGTGTGCGGTCCCGCTAGGTGTGGACCTCGGCGCCCGTCTTGGCGCGGATCTCCTCGATCGTGACGTCCGGGGCCGGTTCGACGAGCCGGAACCCCTCGGCGGTGATGTCGAGGACACACAGGTCGGTGACGACGCGCTGAACGCACCGGCGGCCGGTGTACGGCAGGGAGTTCTCGGCCATGAGCTTGATGTCCCCCTTGCGCGTGACGTGGTCCATCATCACGATCACCCGGCCGGCGCCGTGGACCAGGTCCATGGCACCGCCCATGCCCTTGACCATCGCTCCCGGGATCATCCAGTTGGACAGGTCCCCGGCCTGTGAGACCTGCATGGCGCCCAGCACCGCCACGTCGACCGTTCCGCCCCGGATCATGGCGAAGGACTCCGACGACGAGAAGTACGCCGCCCCGGCGGCTGCCGTGATGGTCTCCTTGCCGGCGTTGATCATCTCCGGGTCGAGCTGCTCGGGCGTCGGGTACGGGCCCACGCCGAGGATGCCGTTCTCCGAGTGCAGGGTCACCTCGACACCGCCGGGGACGACGTCGGGGATGAGGGTCGGCATCCCGATCCCCAGGTTGACGTACTGGCCGTCGACGAAGTCCGCGGCGATCCGGGCCGCCATCTGCTCGTGGGTCCAGCTCATGACCGGTCCTCCCCGTTCCTGCCGCTACTCAGCTTCTCGATCTCGACTCCGGTCTCCTGACGTCCCACCTCGACGAGGCGCTGGACGAAGATTCCGGGGAGGTGGACGTCGGCCGGGTCGATCCGTCCCGCCGGGACGATCTCCTCGGCCTGGACGATGGTGATGCGGCCGGCCATCGCGACGTCCGGGTTGAAGTTCCGTGCGGTGCCGCGGAACTGGAGGTTGCCCGCGGTGTCCGCACGGTGGGCGTGGACGAGGGCGAAATCGGTGACGATCGCGCGCTCGAGGACGTACTGCACTCCGTCGAACTCGCGCACCTCCTTGGGGTCGGACGCCACGGCCACTCCCCCGTCGCCGTCGTAGCGCAGTGGGAGTCCACCCTCGGCGACCATCGTCCCGACGCCGGCGGGTGTGTAGAAGGCGGGGATGCCCGCTCCGCCGGAGCGCATCCGCTCGGCGAGCGTGCCCTGCGGCGTCAACTCCACCTCCAGCTCGCCGCTCAGGTACTGCCTGGCGAACTCCTTGTTGGCCCCCACGTAGGAGGCCGTGGTGCGGGTGATGCGTCGGGCCTCGAGGAGCGTGCCGAGACCGAAGCCGTCCGTACCGCAGTTGTTGCTCACGGTGCTCAGGTCGGTGGCCCCCTGGTCGAGGAGTGCATCGATCAGGACGGCGGGGATGCCGACCAGACCGAACCCCCCGACGGCGAGCGAGGCGCCGTCCGGAATGTCCGCGACCGCTGCGGCGGCCGACGAGAAGATCTTGTTGGTCATGTCACACACCGTAGACTCTGTTCGCTTCTTGCACAACTGTTCGTTATGCGTACACTTGCGGCGTATCGTGGTGCACGTCACCCGGGCCCGACCGGACCCGGCCGCCTCCCCCAGGAAAGGAACCGCCCCATGCCCGCCACCCTGTCTCACCAGGTCAGCGGCCCGCAGTTAGCGGATGCCCCTGCCGTCGTACTCCTCGGATCACTCGGATCGAACCGGTCGATGTGGGACGCCCAGGTGCGCGAACTGGCCCGGGACCACACGGTCATCGCCGTCGACCACCGTGGACACGGGGGCTCCGACGTGGTTCCGGGGCCGTGCACGATCGCCGATCTCTGCGGCGACGTCCTCGCCCTGCTCGACGCCCTCGGCGTGGACCGCTTCCACGTGGTCGGGCTCTCCCTGGGAGGTGCGGTGGCCCAGTGGCTCGCGGTCCACGAGCCCACCCGGGTCCGGTCCACGGCCCTGCTGTGCACGGCCGCGAAGTTCGGCGAACCCTCGGGATGGGTCGACCGCGCGACCGCGGTCCGCGAGGGCGGCACCGGGGCCGTCGCCGACGCGGTGGTGGCGCGGTGGATCACCCCCGGTCGCGCCGAGGAGGATCCCGCCCTGGTGGCAGGTCTCCGCGAGATGATCCTGGCGACCAGCGACGAGGGGTATGCCGCGGCCTGCGACGCCCTGTCCGGGTGGGACGGACGCGCCGACCTCGGCCGGATCACCTGTCCCACCCTCGTGGTGGCCGGAGACGAGGACCCCTCCACGCCGCCCGACGTGCTCCGCGAGCTCGCGGACGGTATCCCGGGGGCCGAGTTCGTGACCCTGTCGCCCGCAGCCCACGTTCCCACCGTGGAGATGCCCGAGCGCGTCTCCGAGGTCCTGCGCGCGCACCTGACCTCGGCCGGGCCCGCGTGAGCGCGGAGGACCGCGAGCACGCCGACGACGAGACCCGGTCTGGGCTCGGGCTCAGCTCCGGGTCCGGTTTCGGGTCCGAGTCAGGGGCAGGGTCCACACCCGAACGACCGGCGTCCCCGGACTTCGTCCAGTCCCTCGCGCGCGGCCTCGCCGTCATCACCGCGTTCGACGCCGACCACCCCCGACAGACCCTCAGTGAGGTCGCCCGGACCACCGGGCTCACCCGCGCGACCGCGCGTCGGTTCCTCCACACACTGGTCGAGCTCGGCTACGTGGACACCGCCGGGTCGGCGTTCTGGCTCACCCCCCGCGTGCTCGACCTCGGCTACAGCTACCTCTCGGCCATGCCACTGACCGATCTGGCCCAACCGCACCTCGAACGGCTCAGCGCCCAGCTCGACGAGTCGTCGTCGATCGCCGTCCTCGACGGTCACGACATCGTCTATGTGGGCCGTGTCCAGGTGCGTCGGATCATGAACATCGGGATCACCATCGGAACCCGCTTCCCGGCCTTCGCCACCTCGATGGGCAGGGTCCTGCTCGCAGCCCTGCCCCCGGAGGAGCTGGATGCCCACCTGGCGGCGACCGACCTACGCGTACTCACACCGCACGGGATCGGAGAGCCGGCCGGGCTGCGCGCCGAACTGGCGGCGGTCGCCGACCGCGGGTGGGCGCTGGTGGACCAGGAACTCGAACCGGGGCTGAGGTCCCTGGCCGCCCCGGTCCGCGACCGCCACGGGCGGGTCGTGGCCGCGCTTAACGTCTCCACACACGCCGCCCGGTATTCGATCGACCAGCTCCGGGACGAGCTCGTCCCGGTCGTGGTGGACGCGGCCCGGGCCCTGTCCGCGGACCTGGCGACCGTCAACCGTTGACCAGTTCCGACCGAGACCCCTCCCCTCACCACGCTCCCCACCCCAGCCACCACCAGGAGAACCCATGCGCGACGTCGTCATCTGCCAGCCCCTGCGTACCCCGGTCGGCCGCTTCGGCGGCGTGTTCCGCGATCTGGACGCGAACACCCTGGCGACCTCCCTGCTCACCGCGCTCGTCGAGCGCACCGGCCTGACCGGGGCGGACGTCGACGACGTGATCCTGGGCCAGGGCTCGCCCGGTGGCGAGGGTCCCGCCATCGGCCGGATCGCCGCCCTCGACTCCCCGCTCGGCATCGACGTGCCCGGGATGCAACTGGACAGGCGCTGTGGCTCCGGACTCCAGGCGGTGATCACCGGCGCGCTGCAGGTGGCCTCCGGCGGAGTGGACCTCGTGGTGGCCGGAGGCGTCGAATCGATGAGCCAGGTGGAGTTCTACGCCACGCCCTCTCCCCGCTGGGGCATCAAGGGCGACGGCGTCTCGCTGATCGACCGCCTCGGCCGCGCCCGCACCACGGTCGGTGGCCGCTCCCACGTGATCGACGGCGGGATGATCGAGACCGCCGAGAACCTCCGCCGCGAGTACGGCATCACCCGCGAGGAGCAGGACCGACTGGCCGTGCAGTCCCACCAGCGTGCGGTGGCCGCCCAGGAGTCCGGTGTGTTCGCCGAGGAGATCGTCCCCGTCGCCGTCCCGCAGCGCAGGGGCGGGGACCTCGTCGTCGACACCGACGAGCATCCCCGCGCCGACACCACGGTCGAGACACTCTCGGGCCTCCGGGCGATCATGGCCCGGACCGATCCCGAGGCCACCGTCACCGCCGGCAACGCCTCGGGCCAGAACGACGGCGCCGCGATGTGTGTGGTCACCACGGCGGACAAGGCCGCCTCGCTCGGGCTGACCCCGCTCGTGCGCGTGGCGTCCTGGGCCGTGGCCGGTGTCGCCCCGGAGACGATGGGGATCGGCCCGGTCCCCGCCACCGCCAAGGCGCTCGACCGGCTCGGGATGACGCTGGCGGACATCGACGTGATCGAGCTCAACGAGGCCTTCGCCGCCCAGGCGCTGGCCGTCATGCGGGAGTGGGACATCGACCCCGCCTCGCACCGCCTCAACCCCCACGGCTCCGGAATCTCGCTGGGCCACCCCGTCGGCGCGACCGGCGCCCGGATGCTCGCCACCCTCTCGCACGAGATGGTGCGGCGCGACGCGCAGTGGGGTCTGGAGACGATGTGCATCGGCGGCGGCCAGGGCCTGGCCGCCGTCTTCGAGCGCGTCTGACGGGCTCCCCGGCATCGGCAAGAGCGTTCCGCACACATTGCTCGAGTGGAAGTGTGCGGAACGCTCTTGACGTTGATCGTAACGGTGAGGGGCCGGACGCTCATCGGTCCGAGCCCGGTCGGACGGAGCGTCAGTCGTCGACTCGCGAGGGGTGCCGCGTCAGCGCCATGACCTCGATGTCCATGTACGGGAACAGCGGCAGGCCCGAGAGCAGTTCGTGCAGCTCGTCGCCGGATTCGACGTCGAAGATGCTGATGTTGGAATACTGGCCGACGATGCGCCAGAGCTCCCGCCACGTGCCTGAACGCTGCAGCTCCTGACTGTAGGCCTTCTCGCGGGCGACGGTGTCCTCGCGCACCTGCGGATCGAGGTCACGGGGGATATTGACGTCCATGCGGACGTGGAACAGTGCCATCTCGGTAGTCTCCTCTACTTCTCAACGGTCAGTGGTTGGTAGGTCAGTGGTCAGCAGGTCAGCGGTCAGCAGGGCAGTGGGACAGCGGTCAGCGGTCAGCGGCGGGTGAACTTCTCCACCGCGTCGTGGTCGATCTCCACGCCCAGGCCCGGCCCTTCCGGGAGGTGAACCCGACCGGCCTCGTACCTGATCGGCGTGGTCACGTATGTCTCGGCCAACAGCAGCGGACCGAACAGCTCGGAGCCGTAGTTGAAGCCCGGCTCGGCGCACGCCAGGTGCAGTGACGCCATGGTTCCGATGGGCCCCTCCAGCGAGGTCGCGGCATGACAGGCGATGCCTGCCGAGCGCGAGATGGCCACCACCTCCTTGCTCCGGGTCAGGCCACCCAGCTTGGTGGTCTTGACGGCGATGACCCCCGCGGCGTCGCGGCGCACGACCTCGAGGGCGTCATGCGGGGACTGCACTGATTCGTCGGCCATGATCTGGACGGGCAGCGTGCGATTGAGCTCGGCGAGCACCTCGATCTGCTCCGTCGGGGTCGGCTGCTCGATCAGCTCGATCCCGGACGCGACCAGCGCGGGGAGGTGGACGTTGGCGGCGAACCGGTCCCACCGGGCGTTGATGTCCACCCGCAGGCCGGCGCGGCCGCCCAGGCGCTCGGCGAGCGCGGAGATGCGCGCGACGTCCTCGGCCGGTTCCAGTGCCCCCATCTTGAGCTTGAAGGTGCGGTGGCGGTCCGCGGCGAGGAGTTCGTCGATCTCCTCGACCATCGCTTCGAGAGGCATGGCGCCCAGGGCCCACGTGCACTCGATGGAGTCGCGGACGGCGCCGCCGAGAAGGGACCGCACCGGCACCTCCAGAGTGCGCGCCCATGCGTCGAACATGGCGATCTCGAGTGCGGCCTTGGCGAAGCGACCGCGGGCCACCACTCCCTCCATCGCCTCGAGGACCGCCGGGACCTCGTCCACGCGCCGGCCCACGGCCACGGGGGCGAGGTACTTCTCCACCAGCACCTGCATGGTCTCGGCCGACTCCCCGCCCCACCAGGGGCCGCCCGGGGTCACGCCCTCGCCGTAGCCGACGACCCCGTCGGCCGTGGTCACCGACACCAGGAGGATGGACTGCTCGGTCGCGGTGGTGGTGGCGAACTTGTGGGGGCGGATGAGGGGGACGTCGAGGATGCGGGTCTCGACGGATCGGATGGTCATGTCGGTCATGTTCGGTCCTCGACTTGCTGTGAGCTGGGTGGGATCACCGGCGCCCCGGCCGCTCGTTGCGGCCGGGGCTGGGGCTGGGGCTGGGGCTGGGGCTGGGGCTGGGGCTGGGGACGATGCTTCCGGTGATCGGATGTGATCAGGCGACGTAACGGGCCTCGGAGACCGGGTCGAGCACGAAGTCGTAGACGACCTCGTCAACGCCGTCGGCGCCCGGCTCGGGGGCCAGGATCAGCTCGGGCTTGACCGCGCCGGCGACGTCGTCCTCGACCCACTCGCCACCCTGGAAGTACAGCTGAGTGGTGATGAGCCGCTTGCCCGGGGCCGTCACCTTGAGGTGCAGGTGCGCCGGACGCCACGGGTGGCCGTCGTAGCTGGCGATGAACTCGCCGGTCGGGCCGTCGTGCGGGATCTGGTAGGGCGCGGGCTGGATCGTGGTGATCTCGAACCCACCCTCGACATCGGTGGAGAAGGTGCCGCGCAGGTTCCACTCCGGGATACCCAGGCCGTCGTCGAACTGCGAGTAGTAGCCATCGGAATCGGCGTGCCAGAGCTCGACTGTCGCGCCCTCGATGCCGGCGCCGTCCAGGTCACGGACCTGACCCTTGAACACCAGGAGGGTGCCCTTCTCGTCCTCGCGCATCGGCATGGTGCCCTTGGCGCCGAGGTTCGGGGCGTCCGGCACGTAGTACGGGCCCTCGATGGAGCCCTTGGTACCGGTGAAGATCCGACTGTTGGAGTCCTCGACGAAGTGCTCGAGGAAGACGTCGAGCCACAGCGGCCACTCGCCACCCTCGCCGACGTTGATGAGCCACTGCTTGAGGACGCGGTACTCGTCGTAGGTCACCTCGTGCTGGTAGATGACCTCGGACAGCTTGGTCAGCACGTCCTTGTAGATGGCGGCGGCGCGCTCCGGCGAGGTGTCGGAGCTGACCCGGTGGCCCTTGAACTTGTCGGTGGCGGCGCTGCCGGAGCCCGAGGCGGTGGGGACTGCGGTGGTGGGGACTGCGGTGGTGCTCATGACGCTCCCTGCGTGAGTGGGGGGACTGGATCGGGCCGGTGAACGATGTCCTGCTCAGGGATCTCCGTCGGCCGATGCCCTCACTGTGCCCCCGGCAAAGGTGTGTCGTCAATCACCGCCCTATACGTATGTAGTGGCAATCTTGTGCGTATCGCGCACCTCGCGGGCGCGTTCTCGCAGATAGACGTACGGATGAGAACAATCCGTTCGCGGTGCGAACAAGTGGCACCTAGGCACGACTAGGCAAACCCCTAGTGTGACTCGCCCCACACTCGGGCACCGTTGGGGTCATCACGGCAACAGGTCGCCCTCGAGGTGGCCCGCCCCGACCCCGCAAGGAGTACTCGATGTCCGATCGACTCGACCATCTGCAGCACACTCTCGACACCGCTCTCGAGGACCGTCCCGCCGAGGGCATCATCCGTGCGAACCGTCGCATCTTCACCGACGAGGAACTGTTCGAACTCGAGATGACGCACATCTTCGAGGGCAACTGGGTCTACCTGGCACACGAGAGCCAGATCCCGAACGTCGGCGACTACTTCACCACCGACATCGGCCGCCAGCCCATCATGATCACCCGCGGCAGGGACGGAGAACTGAACTGCCTGATCAACGCCTGCTCGCACCGCGGGGCGATGCTGTGCCGCCGCAAGACGGACAACCGCACCACGCTGACCTGCCCGTTCCACGGTTGGACGTTCTCCAACTCCGGTGAGCTGCTGAAGGTCAAGGATCCGCGGGACGCCGGCTATCCGGAGCAGTTCAATACCGGCGGTTCACATGACCTTCGCCGTGTGGCCCGGTTCGCCAACTACCGCGGGTTCCTCTTCGGCAGCCTGAACGAGGACGTGCTGCCGATCGAGCAGCACCTCGGGGACAGCCGGACCATCATCGACATGCTCGTCGACCAGTCCCCGGAGGGGCTGGAGGTACTGCGTGGGTCGTCGACCTACACCTTCGACGGCAACTGGAAACTCCAGGCCGAGAACGGCGCCGACGGCTACCACGTCTCGGCGACCCACTGGAACTACGCCGCCACCACCGCCCGCCGCGGCTCAGGCGAATCCAAGAACGAGACCAAGGCCATGGACGCCGGCACGTGGGGCAAGCAGGGAGGCGGCTACTGGTCGTTCGACCACGGCCACCTGCTGCTGTGGATGTGGTGGGGCAACCCCGAGGACCGTCCGCTGTGGGAACGCAGGGAGGAGTTGGCCGAGCAGATCGGTGAGAAGAAGGCGGAGTTCATGGTCGGGGCCTCCCGAAACCTGTGCCTCTACCCCAACGTCTACCTGATGGACCAGTTCTCCAGTCAGATCCGGCACTTCAAGCCGATCTCGGTGGACAAGACCGAGGTGACGATCTACTGCATCGCCCCCAAGGGCGAGAGCGCCGACGCCCGCGCCGCCCGGATCCGGCAGTACGAGGATTTTTTCAACGCGACCGGCATGGCGACGCCGGACGATCTGGAGGAGTTCCGCTCCTGCCAGAAGACCTACCTGGCCGGTGCCGCTCCGTGGAACGACATGACCCGCGGTTCCACCCACCAGGTCAGCGGCCCCGACACCACCGCCCGAGGGCTGGGGATGGAGAACGTGCTCTCCTCCGGCGCCAAGACCGAGGACGAGGGTCTGTACCCGGTGCAGCACGGGTACTGGCTCGAGACCATGCGCCGTGCACTGGAGGCCGAGGAGCGCGCCGCCGCCGAGGCGGATGCCTCAGCCGCGGGGACGAACGGCGCGACGCCGAGCGCCACCGCGACCGCCTCCCTCTGATCCGACCCGCGCCCTCCGGCGCCTCCACTCCCACGAAAGGACCGATGATGTCCGCACCCTCAGTGTCTGAACCCTCAGCGTCCGCACCCTCAGTGTCTGAACCGGCGGTGGCGTCGATCTCCGTCGAGGAGATCTCCGCCTTCCTCTTCCGCGAGGCCCGCCTGCTCGACGACCGGCAGTTCGAGGCATGGATCGAGTGCTATCGCGAGGACGCGATGTACTGGATGCCGGCCTGGGACGACGACGGCGAGCTCACCACGGACCCCTACTCCGAGATCTCGCTCATCTTCTATCCCAACCGGGCCGGCATCGAGGACCGGGTGTTCCGCATCCGTACCGACCGGTCGTCGTCCACCTCCCTGCCGGAACCCCGCACCGGCCACCTCATCAGCAACATCGAGGTGCTCGACCGGCGGCCCGGCGAGGTCGATGTCCGCTTCAACTGGCTCTCCTCGTATGTCCGCTACAAGGCCACCGACCAGTACTTCGGGACGTCTTTCTACACCCTCGACGTCACGGGTGAGACCCCGCTGATCACCTACAAGAAGGTCGTGCTCAAGAACGACTACATCCACCACATCGTGGACGTCTACATGGTGTGACCCTCGTAGCCACCACGCCGGCCCCACCGGGGCGTCGACGACCACCGGCCCGCTCAGAGCGGCCGATCATGCCAGCGACAAGAAGTGAGATCCCATGAGTTACCAGGTGGCCCTGGGCTTCGAGGACGGTGTGACGCGCTTCATCACATGTGGCCCGTCGGAAACCGTCGCCGACGCCTCGTACAAGGCCAGAATCAACATCCCCCTCGATTGCCGCGACGGAGCGTGCGGCACGTGTAAGTCACTGTGCGAGTCGGGAGACTACGACGGCGGCGACTACATCGACGACGCCCTCACCGACGCCGAAGCCGAGGCCGGCTACTGCCTGCCGTGCCAGATGGTCCCGCGCTCGGACCTGGTGGTCCAGATCCCCACCACCTCGGACGTGGCCAAGACAACCGCGGCCGCCCATCCCGCGACGGTGACGTCTGTCGAGAGACTGGCCGAGGGAGCGTTCGCGCTCACCGTGGAACTCGATGACCGCGGAGCGCTCGCGTTCCTGCCGGGCCAGTACGTGAACGTGTCCGTGCCCGGCACCGACCAGGTTCGCTCGTACTCGTTCTCGACGGGCCCGGACGCCGACCACCTGTCGTTCCTCATCAAGTACGCCGCCGGCGGCGCGATGTCCGAGTACCTGGCGCAGCGATGTGCGCCGGGCGACCGGCTCGACCTCACGGGCCCGATGGGGAGCTTCTTCCTGCGCGAGTCACCGCGGCCGCTGCTGCTGCTCGCGGGGGGCACCGGACTCGCACCCGTCCTGTCGATTCTGGAGAGCCTCGCCGTCGCCGGTTCCGGGGACAGGCCCGTGCACCTGGTCTACGGGACCTCACGTGACACCGATGTGGTGTACACCGATCTACTCGACCAGTACACGACACGGTTGCCGGGGATGACGTGGGACCTGGTCGTGTCCGACCCGGCCACGGCGTTCCCGAACACCGGATACGTCACCGGGTTGATCCGCCCCGAGCACCTCCACGGCGGGACGGCCGACATCTACCTGTGCGGCCCCCCGCCGATGGTGGAGTCCGTCCGGACCTTCCTGGACACCGAGGGCCTCGAGGTCACGCACTTCTACTACGAGAAGTTCACCCCGGCCACGGTGGTGGGGGACGGGGCAGCGGCTGCAGGCGCCGACGTCGCATCCACTACTCCCGTTGAGACGCCGGCAGTGGCCACCCCCGCCGAGGTCGCACCGGTCGCCGTCGACAACGCTGCTGCACACGCCGACCCTGAACCGGCCGAGATCACCACGGCCCCTGACGAGCTCGCCACAGCCGGGCCGGTCGCAACCGGTCCCGTCACGGCGGAGAGAGTCTCCGAGGCCGCCCCGGCGGTCGCGACCCGCGAGGCCGTCGTGATCCCCGCAGCACCGATCGCAGCACGGCCCGTCGGCTTCCGACCCCGGATTCCGGGCCTGTTCCGCGCTCCCGTCACCGGGTCGCGCGGATCCACCGGCCCGCAGCCGGCAATCGCCGCCCGACCGGTCGGGTTCGAGTCCCGGGTCCCGGGCGTGTTCGGCCCCGGGTCCTCACCGGGACCGGCGGCCGAGGAGAAGACCTCCGTCATCGCGGCCCGGCCGGCGGGATACGTCCCTCGACCCGTGACACCGCAGCCCGTCCTCTCGACTTCCGTCCCGCGGACGACGTCGACCGCCCTGTCGCTGTCCGGCGGCGAGCGGTCCGAGACCATCACGTCCTCGACCGGTGTGGTCAGCGGCGAGGTACATCCCGGGATCACCCACTCGGACGCCCAGTTCGATGCCCGGATGGCGCTCGAGCTCGGAGCAGTCGAGCTCACCATGGGCCGACTCGACGCCGCTCGCCTGGCGGAGTTCCGCATGCTGGCGGAGTCGGCCAACCAGTACATCCGGGGCGATCGCTTCCTCGACCCGGCGCGCTTCACCGCTGCGAACGCGCAGTTCCACGAGTACCTCTTCCGGTGCACGGGGAACGAGGCCCTTCTGCAGGCCTACCGGATCCTCGAGGTCACCCGGGTGATGAACAGTGTCCTCCCGGACGCCCGCTGGGTGTCGGAGGACATCGTGCCGGAGCACCTCGAGATCGTGACCGCGTTCGAGAACGGGGATCGCGACGCGGCGCGATACCTGATCAGGCGGCACACCGAACACGCCAAGGCGACCATGCGCGCCGCGCTCGCCGACAAGTCCGTCGGGGCGGCGTCATGAGCGCCCCGGTCGGTGACCACGACGCCGTCCCACCCGTCCTGTCCCCCGGGCGTTTCGACGGGCTGTCCGTCCTGGTCACCGGTGCGGTTCAGGGAATCGGTCGTGCGGTCGCCGACCGGGTCGTCCGGGAAGGCGGGGTCGTCACCGCCGTCGACCGTGCGGACGCGATCACCCGGGTCGCCGAGGAACTGACCGCTGAGTCGCCGGACGGCCACAGGGTGACTCCGGTGGTCGCCGACCTCGAGACGTTCGAGGGCGCGCGATTCGCGGCGGACACCGCACTCGCCACTCACGGCCGGATCGACGTACTGATCAACAACGTCGGAGGCACGATCTGGGCCCGGCCCTACCACGAGTACTCGCCGGAACAGATCGAGAAGGAGGTGCGCCGTTCGCTGTTCCCCACGCTGTGGATGTGCCGGGCGGTCCTGCCGTCGATGGTCTCCGTCGAGGCCGGCACCATCGTCAACGTGTCCTCCGTGGCCACGCGCGGTGTCAACCGTGTCCCGTACGCGGCGTCCAAGGGCGGGGTGAACGGACTGACCACAGCGCTCGCGCTCGAGGCGGCTCCCCACGGGATCCGGGTGGTGGCCACCGCTCCAGGCGGAACTCTCGCCCCGGAGCGCCGAATCTCCCGCGGCGGTGACGCCAGCACCGACGAGGAGAAGCGCTGGTACCAGCAGATCGTGGACCAGACCGTCGACTCCACCGCGCTCGGTCGCTACGGCGACCTCCACGAACAGGCCGCTCCGATCTGCTTCCTGGCCTCCCCCGAGGCGTCCTACATCACCGGGTCGGTCCTCCCTGTCGCCGGCGGCGACCAGGGCTGACCGCCCGCTCCGGCTCCCGTCTACGCGCGCCGCACGTCACCTCACGCACCCTCTTCACGCCCCCGGCGCCACCCCGCGCCCCCTGGTGTTACACCGCTCCATCCCACCCATCCCATCCCTCACCGGAGGTCCACCGTGACCGAAAAGACCGCAACCACAGCCGACGTCTGGGAGTCCCCCGCGCATCGGCGAACCGTCTACGGAGTGCTGGCCGTTGTCGCGCTGGCCATCCTCTTCGACGGCTACGACCTGGTGATCTACGGCGCGATCCTGCCCACGCTCATGTCGGACCCCGGTCAGATCGGCCCCCTCGGGGCCGCGCAGGCCGGCGCCCTGGGTTCGTACGCGCTCGTCGGAGTCATGATCGGAGCCCTGAGCGCGGGCGCCGTCGGAGACCGCATCGGCCGGCGGAAGATCATGCTCGGCTCGATCGCCTGGTTCTCGATCGGCATGGCCGCCACCGCCTTCGCACAGAACATCACGACGTTCGGGATCCTTCGCCTGCTCACCGGCCTCGGAATCGGCGCCATCGTCGCCACCGCCGGCGCGATCATCGCCGAGTTCGCCCCCGCCGGGCGGCGGAACCTGTTCAACGCCGTGGTCTACAGCGGCATCCCCGCCGGAGGCGTCCTCGCCTCCGCCCTGGCGATGCTCCTGCGCGACCACATCGGCTGGCGGGGACTGTTCCTCATCGGCGCACTGCCCATCATCATCGTCCTGCCCTACGCGTGGTACGCCCTGCCCGAGTCGCCTCGCTGGCTCTCCTCGCGCGGCCGCACCGACGAGGCCGTCGCCCTGTGCACCGCCCGCGGATTGCCGGTCCACGCCTTCATCGACGCACCAGCCGCGACCACTGACGACCCCCGGACGGGCACCGCTGCGATCGCACCCACCGGGTTCGCCGGCCTGTTGACCCCGGCCTACCGACTCGGCACCCTCCTGCTCGGGTTCATGAGCTTCGCCGGACTCCTGCTCACCTACGGGCTCAACACCTGGCTACCGACGATCATGGAGACGTACGGCATCGACGCCAGGAGTTCCCTGGGCTTCCTGCTGGTCCTCAACGGCGGCGCCATCGTCGGCGGGCTGGCCGCGTCGCGGTTGGCCGACCGGCACGGCCCGCGGGTCATCGTGGCCTGCTCGTTCGTCCTCGCCACCCTGGCGCTGATCGCCGTGACCCTCTCCCCTCCGATCGCTCTGATGATCCTGCTCGTCGCCGCTGCCGGTATGGGCACCATCGGGACCCAGGTGCTCGTCTACGGCTTCGTCTCCAACTACTACGAGACCGGCTCCCGCGCCGCGGGTGTGGCCTGGTGTGCGGGTTTCGGGCGGCTGGGCGGGATCCTCGGCCCGGTCATCGGTGGTCTCCTGGTCGCTGCGGGCCTCCAGGCGGAGACCTCGTTCCTCGTCTTTGCCGGAGTGGCCCTCGCCGGCGCCCTCATCACGCTCGCCGTGCCGCGCTCGCCGGGCCTGATCGCGCAGGTCCCGGATACCGTCCCGGGCTCCGGACACGAGGGACGGACCGGGGGTTCGCTGGAACAGATCGAGACCCCAGCGACCGACCTACGCTGAGGTCATGACCACCATGCCCTCCCTGATCCCCCGCCACGGTCACCACCGCGCAGCGGAGCGACTCCGCGAGATCCATGGCGCGGTGGTGGACCGCGGGTCGTCGGTGGTCCTGGTGGCCGCCCCCTACGGTGGGGGCAAGAGCCACCTCGTCGACACCCTGCTCACCGGGACCACCGGTGTGACCACGGTTCTGACCAGGGCGTTGCCGTGGGAACACGACGTCCCGTGGGTGACCGCGGACCGTATCCTCCAGCGACTCCCCCGGGGAGCTGCGGGGTGTGACGAGGAGACTCCCGGCGCCCTCCCGGTCGAGCGGACGGCGACCCAGGTCGTCGACGAGCTCGGCGCCGCCCTCGGGGGCGCGGGCGCCGGGACGGTCATCGTGATCGACGACGCCGACCACGCCGACCCCGACTCCCTCCGTGCTCTCGGGTCGGCCCTCGAGGCCTCCGTCGACGGTTCCGTCCTCCTGGTCCTCACCGCCGGGAACCCCTCGGAGGGACAGTCCGCGGACCTGTGTGCCACCCTCGCCCGCGAGACCCTGCACCTGGGTGCACTCGACCACTCCGAGATCCGGGCCCTGGCGGCGGCCCGCACGGGGCGGGAGCCGTCGGCCGCCGCGGCCCGCAGGATCCTGGACTACACCGGAGGCGCCGCCGACGCGGTGGCCGCGGTCGTCGACGAGGCCTCCGATTCCTGGTGGACGAGCCCGTTCTCTCCCCCGCCCCTGCCCAGCTCGGTCGAGCTGGAGACCGGAGCCCTGCTCGCGGGGCTGGAGCCCGGAGACCGCGCAGTGGTCGAGGCCGCCGCCGTCCTCCCCCCTCCGGTCCTGCTGGAGTCCCTGGCCGCCCTCGTCGCAGCCCGACCGGGTGGGTCCGGCGAGGCCGGGAGGGTGCTGGACGCCCTCGACGCCGCACACCGGGCCGGGATACTCCGCGTGGACCTCTCCCCCGGCGCCGCCGCGCTCACGTTCCGCTCGCCTCTCGTCCGTACGGCGGTCCTTCGCGGCATCCCACCCCGCGAGCTGCTCTCTCTGCACACCGTCGCGGCCGGACTCGCGGAGGTCGAGGACCCCGACGCCGCCCTGGACCATCTGGCCGCGACCTCGACCGGTCCGGACCCCGAGCTCTGCCGTGTGCTGCGGGAGCGTGCGAGGGCTCACGCCAGGTCCGGACACTGGAGCGCCGCCGGTCACGCCTACCTCACGGCGGCGGCGCTCACCGCGGACCCCGACGAGGCGCGAGGCCTGCACATCGACGGAATCGACGCGCTCCTCGGGGCGGGGCGGATCAGCGAGGCCGCCGCGCTGTCCCACGCGCTGGACCGGGTCCGGCCCGACCGTCGCCGCGATGCCGTCCTCGGTTCGCTCGCGCTCCACCTGGGCCACGCGGGAGAGGCGGAGGCACTCCTCCGACGAGCTCTCGACCCCGGGTCGACCGGTGGTCCCGGTGACACCGCTCCCGACCCGGTCGCCCTCGCCCAGAAGTTCGTCGTGCACTCACTGTGCCTCTGGCGCCCCGACCAACTGCGGCAGTGGGCCGGGGTCGTCATCGGCAGCGACCAGCCCGACCAACCCGAGGTCGAGGAGGCCCGGGCGATCACCGTCCTGGGCGAGGCGATCGACGCGACCCCGGGTGCCGGTGACGCCGACGAGGGCCGACTCGGTGCACTCGCCCCCGCCGTGGCCCAGCGGTTCGAGATGGCCTCCGGGTGGATCGCCCTCGCCCACGACGATCTCGAGACGGCCCGCCGCCGGCTCGGTTCGGCCGTGCCGACCGCCGACGTCTCCGGTTCCGCGCGGATCTCGCTATGGGCGCAGGCGTGGCTCGCACGCACCCAGCTCCTGCGGGGGGACTGGGACGAGGCGCTCCGGGTCGTCGACACCGCCGCGCGACGTCTCGACGACCTCGAACTCGACCTGTTGGCCCCCGCGATCCACTGGTCGGGTGCCGTCATCAGGTCCATGCGTGGCGACCATCTCGGGGCGGCCGCACACCTGAGGCACCTCACCACCACCGCGGACGCCTACCCCGTGCAGATCATCCCCTCCGCGATGGGTCGCATGCAGGTCGCCGCCGCCGCCGGCGACTACACCTCCGTGCGGCGGGCCGCCGAACCACTTCACGCCCTGTCCCTCCGGCTCGACATCGACCAGCCGGGTTTCTGGCCGTGGCACGATCTCTACGCCCACTCCCTCGTCCTGGCCGGTCGGCTCGAGGACGCCGAGGCGCTCATCGGACCGCCTGAACAGCGCGCCGTGGAGCTGGGCCACCGGTCCACGCAGGCCAGGCTCGGCGCGGTCCGCTCCCGGATCGCCGCCGTCCGCGGGGATGCGGAGGAGTGCTCCCGCATCTTCCACCGGAGCCTGGAATATCTCGACGGACTGGCGATGCCCTACTACTCCGCGCAGATGCACTTCGGCTTCGGCCAGACCCTCCGGCGGGCCGGCCGGCGCCGCGAGGCACACCTCGCCCTCGGGACCGCCCGAGACCTCTACGAGCAACTCGGCGCCCACGCCTACGTCGAGCGCTGTGAGCGCGAGCGCCGTGCCGGGGGCGTCGACGTGGCCCGCGCGGTCGGCAACTCCACCCTCACCCCGCAGGAACGGGCCGTGGCCACGCTCGTCGCGGCGGGGCGCACCAACGCCCAGGCCGCCGAGGAGCTGTTCCTCAGCGTCAAGACGATCCAGTACCACCTCACCCGCATCTACTCGAAGCTCGGGATCAACGGCCGCACCGAGCTGGCGGCCCACGTCGCCAGGTCGCGCCACCCGTTCGGGCCCGAACCCGCCGATTCAGGAGTCCCATGACCGCCGACAGTGCCCCGACCGACGGGCGGAGCCGGGACACCGACGCCGCGGTAGGAGACCCGTCCCGGACCGCCACGCCGCTGCCGATCGAGCTCCCCCACCACCGCCGGCCCTCACCACGGCAGGTTCTCGCGGACCTGGGCCCCCGCGAGTGCGCCAACGCCCTCATCGCACTGATCTTCTCCGCGACCGGACCCGTCGCCGTGATCCTGGCCGCGGGAGAGCAGGGCGGGTTGTCCCCGCAGGAACTGTCGTCGTGGATCTTCGGGGTGTTCTTCGCCAACGGCGTCCTCACCATCCTCATGAGCTGGATCTACCGGACACCGTTGGCGTTCTTCTGGACCATCCCCGGCACCGTGATCGTGGGCAACTCGCTCGGGCACCTGCGGTGGTCGGAGGTGCTCGGCGCCTACGTCGTCACCGGAGTGGTGATCCTGCTGGTGGGGCTCAGTGGGGTCGCCCGCAGGGTCATGGACTGGATCCCGATGCCCCTGATCATGGCCATGGTGGCCGGGGTGTTCCTCCGATTCGGCCTGGGCCTGGTCGACGCGGTGTGGGCCTCCGCCGCCGTGGCCCTCCCCATGGTGTTGGCGTTCCTCGCCGTCGGCGCCGTCCCGCGGGTGGCCCGGGTGATCCCGCCCATCCTCGCCGCGATGCTGGTGGGGATCGTCGCGGTGATACTCGACGGCGGGTTGTCCCGGGGAGTCCTGGACGACGGGCTGTTCGCCGTACCCATGGCGCAGGCGCCGGAGTTCACCCTCCGCGGCCTCACCGAGCTCGTGGTCCCCCTGGCCATCACCGTGCTCGTCGTCCAGAACGGCCAGGGTGTCGGCGTACTTCGTGCCAAGGGGCACCATCCGCCGGTGAACGCCTGCGCCGTGGCCTGCGGGGTCTGGTCGCTGCTGGTCTCCGCGATCGGCGCGGTCTCCACCTGCCTGACCGGACCGACCAACGCGCTGCTCGTCTCGTCCGGCGAACCCCGCCGGCACTACGCGGCCGCGATCGGCACGGGTGGGCTCGCCCTGGTCGTGGGAGTACTCGCCCCCGCGTTCGTCGGGCTCATGGTCGGCACGCCGGCGGCCTTCGTCGCGGCGCTCGGCGGGCTGGCGATGCTGGCGCCACTGCAGTCGGCGTTCGTCACGGCGTTCCGCACCGACCGCGCGTTGGGGCCGCTGGTGTGCCTGCTGGTGACGGTGGCCGACGTGTCCCTGCTCGGGATCTCCGCCCCGTTCTGGGGGATCGTCCTCGGCCTGGCGGTGTCGGCGCTGCTGGAGCGCCGCATCACGCCGTGACACTCCCCCGGCACGACTCAGGGGCGCCCCCGTGGAAGGGGCGCCCCTGGGTGTAGCACTCGTGGGCCGGGCTCGGCGGTGGACCTACGCCGATTTCTCCCGCGGCTCGGAATCGGAGAAGGGGACGATCGTCGGCAGTACGTTGTGGCGCACCGTCTCGCCGGTGACCACCACGCGCGCGACGTCGTCGCGCCCGGGGATGTCGTACATGACCGGGAGGAGGACCTCCTCCATGATGGCGCGCAGGCCGCGGGCGCCGGTGCCCCGGAGGATCGCCTGATCGGCCACGGCCTCGAGGGCGTCCGGGGTGAACTCCAGCTCGACGCCGTCCATCTCGAAGAGCCGGGCGTACTGCTTGACGAGCGCGTTCTTGGGCTCGCTGAGGATGTTGACCAACGCCTCGCGGTCCAGGCTCGTCACGGTCGCCACCACCGGCAGGCGCCCGATGAACTCGGGGATCAAGCCGTACTTCACCAGATCCTCGGGCATGACCTCGGCGAAGTTCTCCGTGGTGTCGAGGGAGCTCTTGCTGGCCACCTCGGCCCCGAAGCCCATTCCCTTGCGACCCACGCGGTCACCGACGATCTTCTCCAGGCCCTGGAAGGCCCCGGCGACGATGAACAACACGTTGGACGTGTCGATCTGGATGAACTCCTGGTGCGGGTGCTTGCGTCCACCCTGCGGGGGCACCGACGCCTGTGTGCCCTCGAGGATCTTCAGCAGCGCCTGCTGGACGCCCTCGCCGGACACGTCGCGGGTGATCGACGGGTTCTCGGCCTTGCGGGCGATCTTGTCGACCTCGTCGATGTAGATGATGCCCATCTCGGCACGCTTGGTGTCGTAGTCCGCGGCCTGGATCAGCTTGAGGAGGATGTTCTCCACGTCCTCACCGACGTAACCGGCCTCGGTCAGCGCGGTGGCGTCGGCGATGGCGAACGGGACGTTGAGCATCTTGGCCAGAGTCTGGGCGAGATACGTCTTGCCACACCCGGTCGGACCCAGCATGAGGATGTTGGACTTGGCCAGCTCGACGGCGTCACCGCGACCGAGGGAGGCCCCCACACGGATGCGCTTGTAGTGGTTGTAGACGGCCACCGCGAGGTTCCGCTTGGCGGCGTCCTGTCCCACCACGTACTCGTCGAGGAACGCGTGGATCTCCGACGGCTTGGGCAGCTCGTCGAGTGCCGAGTCCTGAGAGTCCTCGACCTCGGACTCGATGATCTCGTTGCACAACTCGATGCACTCGTCACAGATGTAGACCCCGGGACCGGCGATCAGCTTCTTGACCTGCTTCTGGCTCTTCCCACAGAAGGAACACTTCAACAGGTCGCCGCTCTCACCCACACGTGCCATGAGTTCTACGTCCTCGCATTCCAGGGGCCCGGATTCACACCCCGTAGTCGACGGTACGCGGGAGGGCCGGCAAATCCGACCCCCGCGCGATCAGTTCATTGGACCTGACGGCGCACCGCTACCCACTACGGCGCGCCGCCCGGACGTCAGTTGGTCGTCGACAGCTTCCGGTAGTCGAACACGGTGTCGATGATCCCGTAATCCTTGGCCTCGGCGGCCGTGAGGATCTTGTCGCGATCGGTGTCCTTGCGGATCTTCTCCGCCTCGTGACCGGTGTGCCGGGCCAGGGTGGTCTCCATGAGACGACGCATCCGCTCGATCTCGGCGGCCTGGATCTCCAGGTCCGAGACCTGCCCCTGGATTCCTCCGGTGGCGGGCTGGTGGATGAGGATGCGGGCGTTGGGCAGCGCGGCCCGCTTGCCCTTGGTTCCCGCCGCGAGCAGGACCGCGGCGGCCGAGGCCGCCTGTCCCAGGCACACCGTGACGATATCGGGACGCACGTACTGCATCGTGTCGTAGATCGCCATGAGCGAGGTGAACGATCCACCGGGCGAGTTGATGTACATGGTGATGTCGCGGTCCGGATCCTGCCCCTCGAGGACGAGGAGCTGGGCCATGATGTCGTTCGCCGAGGCGTCGTCGACCTGGGTGCCCAGGAAGATGATGCGCTCCTCGAAGAGCTTGTTGTACGGGTTGGACTCCTTGACGCCGTAACTCGAGTGCTCGACGAAGGACGGGAGGATATAGCGCGAGGACGGAAGTGAGGTCATCGGTGACTCCGTGGTCGTGTGCGGGGCTGGGTGGGCGGCGGGAGCGCTCCCGTGGGCGGCGTGCTCTGTCACGACGGCGAGGTTCCGCCGGTCTGGGAGGCGCGCGCGATCACGTGGTCGACGAAGCCGTACTCCTTGGCCGCCTCCGCGGTGAACCACCGGTCACGGTCCGAGTCCTCGGTGACCTGCTCGAACGACTGGCCCGTGTGCTGGGCGATGAGCTCGGCCATCTCGCGCTTGGTGGCGGCGTACTGCTCGGCCTGGATGGCGATGTCGGCGGCGGAGCCACCGACGCCGGCCGAGGGCTGGTGCATCATGATCTTCGCGTGCGGCAGCGCGTAGCGCTTGCCCTTGGTGCCGGCGGTCAGCAGGAACTGACCCATGGAGGCCGCCAGGCCCATGCCGTACGTCGCCACGTCGCACTCGACGAACTGCATCGTGTCGTAGATCGCCATCCCGGCCGTCACGGAGCCGCCGGGCGAGTTGATGTACATGGCGATGTCGCGGGTGGGGTCCTCCGCAGCGAGCAGGAGGATCTGCGCGCAGAGGCGGTTGGAGATGTCGTCGTCGACCTGGGAACCCAGGAAGATGATCCGTTCCTGCAGAAGACGCTCGTACACCGAGTCGCCGAGGGTCAGCCCGTGGGATCCGGGCGAGCTGAGGGCGGGCTGCGTCGAACCGGGCTGTGCCGCTGAACCGTTCTGGGCCACGGGGTACCTACCTTCGCTGATCGTCTCACCGCTCCCGCGGTGCCCGGCCGTCCGGCGGCCGGGTATCCGTTACGTCAAACAGTAACCAACGCCCACGACGGAACCGTCCCGACGGGGCGGGTGTTCGCTCTCAGCGTCGCCGCCCGCGGTCACCGTCGCCGCGAACGACGGAACCGGGGACCACCGCGAGGCGGTCCCCGGTTCCGGGGGGTCTATCGGGTGGCGACGGTCAGGCGTCGGTGTCCTTCTCGTCCGCGGTGCCGGCCTCGACCTCGGCCGAATCGGCGGCCTCGGCGGAGTCCGAGCCTTCGGCGCCCTGGTCCTCACGCGAGCCGAAGAACTCGGTGGTGTCGACCGTGTTCCCCTCGGTGTCCGTCACGGTGGCCTGGACGATCACGTCGGCCAGGGCCTTGGAGCGGCGCACATCGGAGAACAGCGAACCGAGCTGGCCGGCCTGCTGGATCTGCTGCACGAACTGGTTCGGGTCCATGCCGTAGCGCTGGGCCTGGAACATGATGTGCTGCGTGAGCTCCTCCTGCGAGACCTCGGTCGAGGCGTCCTCGGCCACGGCGTCCAGCAGGAGCTGGCTGCGGATGGCGCGGGCGGCGCCCTCGCGGGTCTCGGCCTCGAAGGTCTCGCGGTCGGTGCCCTCGGCGGCCAGCGCCTGGTCGAGGATCGCCGGGTCGCCACCGAACTGGTCGATGAGCTGGTGCATCTGCGCGTGCGCCTCGGACTCGACCAGGGACTCGGGGGTCGGGATGTCGGTGGCCTCGATCAGCGCGTCCAGGACCTTGTCGCGGATCTCGCCCGCGAGGCCGGCCTTGGCCTGCTGCGCCACCTTCTCCGTGAGGTCGGCCTTGAGCTCGTCCAGGGTGTCGAACTCGCTGGCCATCTGCGCGAACTCGTCGTCGGCGTCGGGGAGCTCGCGCTCCTTGACGGACTGGACGGTCACCGTGATGACGGCCTCCTTGCCCGCGTGGTCACCCGCGACCAGGGAGGAGGTGAACTCCTTGGACTCGCCGGCCTTGAGGCCCTCGGCCGCGTCGTCGAGACCCTCGACGAGGGTGCCCGAGCCGAGCTCGTAGGACAGGCCCTCGGTCGAGGCCTCGTCGACGGGCTCACCGTCGACGGTGGCGGCGAGGTCCACGGAGAGGAAGTCGCCCTTCTGGGCACCGCGCTCGACGCCCTTGAGGGTGCCGAAGCGGGCACGGAGGTTGTCGAGCTCGGTCTCCACCGCCGCCTCGTCCGTCGCGGGCGCCTCGACGGTCACCGACAGGTCCGAGTAGGTCGGGAGGGTGATCTCCGGGCGCACGTCCACCTCGGCGGTGAACTCGACGAGCTCACCGTCCTCGAGCTTGGTGACCTCGATCTCCGGCTGCGCCAGGACCTTGAGGTCGTGCTCGTCCACGGCCTGGCCGTAACGGGTGGGGATCATGTCGTTGACGACCTGCTCCAGCACGGCCGGGCGGCCGATCCGCGACTCGAGGAGCTTGGCCGGGGCCTTGCCCGGGCGGAAGCCGGCGATGTTGACCTGGCCGGCGAGCGACTTGTAGGCCTTGGCGAAGTCCGGCTCGAGCTCCGCGAACGGCACCTCCACCGTGACCTTGACCCGGGTCGGGTTCAGCTGCTCGACAGTGCTCTTCACGGTGATGATCTCCTAGGAAAGTCGTGTGGGGTTCGTTGTTCGGGCTCCGCTGGTCGGGATGACAGGATTCGAACCTGCGACCCTCCGCTCCCAAAGCGGATGCGCTACCAAGCTGCGCCACATCCCGGTGAGTCGCGCGGCCGACCATCCCGCGCCGTACGCGGAAAACCTGCCGGGCCGCCAAACCAACTCGCCCAGTGTACGACAGCACCGGTTCGGCACGGATTCCGAGTTCACGGGCCGGGAGTTGGGGGCATCAGATCGTTCCGGTAGTGTGGCTACAGCGCGAGCGGGACGTGGGGTAAACCCCCAGGTCAGGCTCCGATGCGGGTGTAGCTTAATGGTAAAGCCCCTGCCTTCCAAGCAGGCTACGCGGGTTCGATTCCCGTCACCCGCTCCACGGTCCCGGTTCATCGCCCGTCGATGATCCGGGACATTTCTCATTTATCGCGAGGTCAGCGCGCCTGACACGTCGGACACCAGAACAACGTCCTGGCGTCCATGGTGTGCGCGCGGACCACGTCGCCACACACCCGGCAGTCCCACCCGTCACGTTGATAGACGTAGTTGCGCGGCCGGTCGGCGCCTCGCCTCGGGACGTCGCCGTGGTCGTGTGGGCGCCGGATCGTGACGATCCCCCCGGTGTCCACCCCGATCGGCATCAACGCCGCGAGATCTTCCCACACGGCGTCGAATTCCGCGCGATCCAACTCGGTTCCGGGCCGGAACGGGTCGATGCCGGCGCGGAAGAGCACCTCGGCGCGGTAGACGTTGCCCACCCCCGCCAGCACCTTCTGGTCCATGAGCAGCGCGCCGATCGGTCGCGCGCTGCGGGAGATCCGGGCCCAGGCCCGATCGGGCTCGGCGTCAGGGTCCAGGGGGTCGGGACCCAGTCGTGCGCGCACCTCGGCCACCCCCTCCTCGCCGAGGACCTCGCACCGGGTGGGGCCGCGCAGGTCCACGTAGTGGGCCGGCCGGTCCTCCGCCCCGGGACGCACCGTCTCCGGATACACCGTCTCCGAATGCACCGCCCCGACACGCATCCGCACCTGCCCCACCGGCGCGGGGGGCTCCTGCCCCTCGGGCACGAGGTGGGTGTCGAAGAACCCGTAGAGCCCCAGGTGGACGTGGACGGTGAGGCCGCCCTCGTAGTGATGGAAGAGGTGCTTGCCCGTCGCCGCGGCGTGGTCGAAGTACCGACCGTCGACGACGACGTGGTCGGCGAACCGCCCCTGTGGGCTGGAGACGCGGACGGGCCCGCCTGCGAAGTACTCGGTGTGCAGGCGGGCCAGTCGGTGGAGGGTGTGCCCCTCAGGCACGGTGCATCTCAGGCACGGTGTCGCTCAGGCACGGTGTCGCTCAGGCACTCGTCTGGTCAGGCCCCGGGGACCGGCGGGGCCTCGTGGGTGCGCTCGTACTCGGCGAGGATGTCGATGCGCCGCTGGTGACGATCCGCCTCGGACCAGCTCTGGTCGAGGAACGCGTCGACGATCGCCAGCGCCTCCTCCTGCGAGTGCATCCGCCCCCCGATGCCGATCAGCTGGGCGTTGTTGTGCTCGCGGGCCAGTCGGGCGGTCTCGACGCTCCACGCCAGCGCACAGCGGGCACCGGGGACCTTGTTGGCCGCGATCTGCTCGCCGTTGCCCGAACCGCCCAGCACGATCCCGAGGCTGCCCGGGTCCGCCACGACCTTGCGGGCCGCGTCGATGCAGAAGGCCGGGTAGTCGTCCTCCGCGTCGTAGGTGTGGGCGCCACAGTCGACCACCTCGTGGCCGGAGGTCTTCAGGTGCTCGGCGATGACGTTCTTGGTCTCGAAGCCGGCGTGGTCCGCTCCCAGGTAGATGCGCATGACGACGATTCTGCCACGTCGGACCCCTGCCGCCGAAGGCGGTGGAGTCACTCCCGCGGCCGGATCACCATCGTCTCCGACGCCGTGCCCTCCGCGGCGACGAATCCCAGGTCCCTGTACAGGCTCCGGGCCGGATTACCGGCCTCGACGCTGAGACAGACCCGGTCCAGACCCCTGCCCCGCGCGGCTGCGAGAGCCTCCTCGAGCAACCGCGTCCCGAGACCTCCCCCGCGATATCCGGGCCACACGCACACGCTGAGCTCGGGGACCCCGTCGGCCACGTACCCGTAGCCGGGATCCGCGGCGTCGAGGAACAGCAGCCACACCACGCCGACGGGGCGTCCGCCGATCTCCGCGACCAGTCCGAAGTCACCGCGATCGGGTCGGAGTGCGGTGTAGTGCGTCAGCACCGGATCGGAGGCGATGTCGGCGGGTGTCACCAGCTCCTCGCCCGTCCAGTTGACGTTGAGCAGGGTCGCCTCGGCGACGAGTGCGGCGTCGTCGACCCGCAGTGGCCGGAGGTCCGCCACACCTTTCGTTCCGCCGGTTCCGGGCACCCTCCCACTGGTCATCGCGATCGGCTCAGTCGAACTGCGGGGCCTCGGTACGGCTGCGCTTGAGCTCGAAGAAGTAGGGGTACTCGGCCAGCAGGGCGGCACCGTCGAAGACCCGGCCCGCGTCCTCCCCGCGGGGGATGCGCGTGAGAACGGGTCCGAAGAAGGCCACGCCGTCCACGTGCACGACCGGGGTGCCGACCTCGTCGCCCACCGGGTCCATGCCGCGGTGGTGCGAGGCGCGCAGCTCGTCGTCGTACTCATCCGTCGCCGCTGCGGCGGCCAGACCCGCGTCCAGTCCGGCGGCCTCGAGCGCCTCGGTGATCACGGTGGGGTCCTCGATCCCCCGCCCCTGGTCGTGGATGCGGGTGCCGAGCTCGGTGTACAGCCGGCCCAGGACCTCCTGGCCGTGACGCTGTGCGGCGGCGATCGCCACACGGACCGGACCCCAGCCCCGCGTCATCATCTCCGTGTACTCCTCGGACAGGTCCCGGCCGTCGTTGAGGACGGACAGGCTCATGACGTTCCAGGTCAGCTCGATGTCGCGGACCTTCTCCACCTCCAGGATCCAGCGGCTGGTGACCCACGCGAAGGGGCACAGCGGGTCAAACCAGAAGTCGACGGAACGGGTGGTGGTGGAACCGGAAGATGTCATGACCCCATCGTCCCTGCCCGGACCCCACGCCGCCACCCCGTCCGGGGTGGTAGGACTGGGGCCACCACCCCCGCCCAGGAACCGAGGACCTCCCCGATGCGCTCGCTCAATCTCACCCGTTCCGACGCCGCCGCCAGGGCGGAGCTGCTCGACGTGGACACCTACGAGGTGGACCTGGACCTCACCGACGGCTCCGGCGGGCCGGGAGCGGGGACGTTCCGGTCGCGCACGGTCGTCCGGTTCGCCTGTTCCCGTCCCGGGGCGGAGACGTTCATCGACCTGAGGTCGGCGCGGATCCGTTCGGTGACGTTGAACGGACGGGACCTGGAGACCGGGGAGTATGACGACGAGGTGGGGCTGACGTTGCCCGACCTGCAGGAGACCAACGAGCTCGTCGTGGACGCCGATCTGGCGTACACCTCCACCGGGGAGGGCCTGCACCGCATGGTCGACCCCGTGGACGGGGAGGTCTATCTCTACTCCCAGTTCCAGACCGCCGATGCCAAGCGGGTCTTCGCGTGCTTCGACCAGCCCGATCTCAAGGCCCGCTACACGCTCACCGTCACCGCCCCCGCCTCCTGGGTGGTGGTGGCCAACACCCCGGCCACCGAGTCCCCGGGCGAGTCGGGCTCGGTCGTGCACCACTTCGAGCCCACGGAGATCCTGTCGACGTACCTGGTGGCCCTGATCGCCGGCCCCTATCACGTGGCGGAGGACTCCTACACCGACGAGCACGGGACCATTCCACTACGGCTGTTGTGCCGCGGGTCGCTCGCCGAGCACCTCGATGCCGAGCGACTGTTCGCCGAGACCAAGGAGGGCTTCGCCTTCTACCACCGCGAGTTCGGCATGCCGTACGCGTTCGGCAAGTACGACCAGATCTTCGTGCCCGAGTTCAACGCCGGGGCGATGGAGAACGCCGGGGCCGTGACGTTCCTCGAGGACTACGTCTTCCGTTCCCGCGTCACCGGCTACCGCTACGAGCGGCGCAACGAGACGATCCTTCACGAGATGGCCCACATGTGGTTCGGCGACCTGGTGACCATGCGCTGGTGGGACGACCTGTGGCTCAACGAGTCGTTCGCGACCTTCGCCTCGGTCCTGGCCCAGGTGGACGCAACCCAGTACACCGATGCGTGGACCACCTTCGCCAATATGGAGAAGGCGTGGGCGTACCGGCAGGACCAGCTGCCCTCCACCCACCCCGTCGCGGCCGACATGAAGGACCTGGAGACGGTCGAGGCCAATTTCGACGGCATTACCTACGCCAAGGGCGCGTCCGTGCTCAAGCAGCTGGTGGCGTACGTCGGGCGCGAACCGTTCCTGGCAGGCCTGCGCGCCTACTTCGCCGAGCACGCCTTCGGCAACGCCGAGTTCGACGACCTCCTGCGCGCTCTCGAGGCCTCGTCCGGCCGCGACCTGTCCGACTGGGCCGATCAGTGGCTGCGGACCACCGGGATCAACCCGATCACGGTGGAGGTGGACACCGGCGCCGACACCCCGGGGACCATCTCCGAACTGACCGCCGTCCAAGGGCCCGCCGCCCCCGGAGCCGGGGAGCTGCGCACCCACCGCCTCGGAGTCGGCCTCTACAGCCGTGACGACTCGGGCGCCCTGGTCCGCACCGCGTTCGCCGAGCTGGACGTGGACGCTGCGCGCACGACTGTCCCGGACATGGCCGGCCTTCCCGTGCCAGACCTGGTCCTGCCCAACGACGCCGACCTGACGTACTGTTCGGTCCGGCTCGACGAGCGCTCGCTGGCCACGGTCCTGAGCTCGATCGAGGACGTGACGGATTCGCTCGCCCGCACACTGTGCTGGTCCGCGCTGTGGGAGATGACCCGCGAGGCCCGACTCCCGGCTCGCCGGTTCGTCGAGGTGGTCACCCGCGCGGCACCGCGGGAGGCCCACATCGGGGTGGTCCAGCGCGTGCTCGCCCAGGCGCAGACCACGCTGGCGAAGTACGCCGACCCGGACTGGGCGGCGGCCACCGGCTGGCCGGAGTTCTCCGCCGCGATGCTCGCGGCGGCCCGGGACTCGGAGGCCGGGTCGGATCATCAGCTGGCGTTCCTCGCGGCGCTGTGCAGCTGCCCCGTGGGGGCCGACCAGGCGCGCGTTCTGGCCACACTCCTCGATGCCGGGGCCGACGAGGCGGGGCTGCCCGGCCTGACCCTCGACACCGACCTGCGGTGGACCGTCCTCACCGCACTCGTGGCGGCGGGCGCCGAGAACTCCGACCGGATCGACGAGGAGCTGGCGGCGGATGACACCGCCGGAGGCGCTCGTCGGGCTGCGACCGCCCGTGCCGCCCGGCCCACCGTCGGTGCGAAGGAGGAGGCCGAGGCACTGCTCACCTCCACCGGCGACGACGCCCCGAGCAACGCGGTGGTGCGCGCCACCCTGCTCGGGATCGACATGCCGGGGCAGGAGCACCTGCTCGCCGGCCTGTGCGAGCGCTACCTCGACGACGTGACAGCCCTGTGGAAAGCGCGGTCCGGCGACCTCGCCAAGACCGTCGCCGCAGGGCTCTTCCCGGCGTGGTCCGTGGACGCCGACACCGTGGCCCGCTTCGAAGCCGTGATCGCGGATGACTCCCAGCCTGCCGCCCTGCGCCGGATACTCGCCGAGCAGACCGCGGACCTGACCCGCGCGCTCGAGGCCCGGGCCGCGGATGCGGCGGCCGCAGGCTGAGCCGATGGGCGGCGCGGCGCCGCAGAGCGTGGACCCTGTTCGCGAGGACCTTGTCCGTCCGCGGGCTTTGATCGCCCACCGACCCGTCATCCCGCGGTGTGGGCCGGGAACATCGAGAACTCGCTGCTCCGGTGAGGGTTGACTCGAACGCGGTCGTGGGTGATGATTTCGTCAAGCCTGACGTTCAGTCCAGGATCTTGCCGGCGCGGGCCTTCGGTGTCCTCGGACGCGGGAGGCAGGCCGGAAAACGTTCGCGACCCGTGCACGCGCGGCATCCGTGACGCCGTGACGCGTGAGGCCATAGGGTCCGCACAGGCCCGAGAGCACATCCGAGAAGTGAGGACGTCCGAATGTTCCACAAGGTTCTGGTGGCCAATCGCGGTGAGATCGCGATCCGCGCCTTTCGGGCTTCGTACGAGTTGGGCGCGAAAACGGTCGCGGTGTTCCCGCATGAAGATCGCAACTCCCCGCACCGACTGAAAGCCGACGAGTCGTATCAGATCGGGGAACCCGGCCATCCGGTGCGGGCGTACCTGTCGATCGAGGAGATCATCGCGGTCGCCCAGCGGTCTGGCGCGGATGCGATCTATCCGGGATACGGGTTCTTGTCGGAGAACCCGGATCTCGCGGCGGCGTGCGCGTCGGCGGGAATCGCGTTCGTCGGTCCGCCGGCGTCGGTCCTGGAATTGGCAGGCAACAAGGCGCGTGCGGTGGCGGCGGCGCGCGAGGCGGGCCTGCCGGTGCTCGCCTCGTCCGCGCCCTCCGCCGATCTCGACGAGCTCGTCGCGGCAGCAGAAGACATGACATTCCCCGTGTTCGTCAAGGCGGTGGCCGGTGGCGGCGGTCGGGGGATGCGTCGGGTGGGAACGATCGAGGAGTTGGCGGACGCGATCAGCGCGGCATCGCGGGAGGCGGAGTCGGCGTTCGGTGACCCGACGATGTTCCTCGAACAAGCGGTGATCAACCCGCGACACATCGAGGTGCAGATCCTGGCCGACACCACGGGCGAGGTCATCCATCTGTTCGAGCGCGACTGCAGTCTCCAGCGCCGTCATCAGAAGGTGATCGAGCTCGCCCCGGCGCCGAACCTGACACAGGAGATGCGCGAGAGGATATGCGCCGACGCGGTCGCGTTCGCCCACCACATCGGCTACTCGGGGGCGGGCACGGTCGAGTTCCTGGTGGACGAGAGTGGACAGCACAGGTTCGTCGAGATGAATCCGCGCATCCAGGTCGAGCACACCGTGACCGAGGAGATCACTGATGTCGATCTGGTGCAGTCGCAGTTGCGGATCGCGTCAGGGGACTCACTGAACGACCTCGGGCTCTCACAGGACCAGCTGACGATCCGCGGCGCGGCGCTCCAGTGCCGGATCACCACCGAGGATCCGACCAACGGCTTCCGACCGGACACCGGGCGGATCGCCGCCTACCGCGCCCCGGGCGGGGCGGGTGTGCGCCTGGACGGCGGTGTGGCCCTCGGTGCCGAGGTGTCCGCACACTTCGACTCGATGCTCGTGAAGTTGACGTGTCGCGGGCGGGATTTCGAGACCGCGTTCGCGCGGGCGCGCCGGGCGATCGCCGAGTTCCGTATCCGGGGAGTGGCCACGAACGTCCCCTTCCTGCAGGCGGTGCTCGATGACCCGGACTTCCAGGCGGGTCGGGCCACGACCTCGTTCATCGAGGACCGTCCGGAGTTGCTGACCGCGCGGCCGTCGGCCGATCGCGGAACGAAGATCCTGAACTACCTCGCGGACGTGACGGTCAATCGGCCGCACGGAGAGCGTCCCACCCCGGTGTACCCGGGTGACAAGCTTCCCGGTCTGGATCCCTCGTCACTGACCAACCCCCCGCCGGGGTCGCGGCAACGGCTCCTCGCGTTGGGACCCCAGGGGTTCGCGGCCGATCTCCGGTCCCGCCCGCAGCTCGGGGTCACCGACACCACCTTCCGCGACGCACACCAGTCGTTGTTGGCCACCCGGGTCCGGACGTCGGGCCTTCTGGCGGTCGCCCCGCATGTGGCCGCCCTGACTCCGGAGCTGTTGTCAGTGGAGTGCTGGGGAGGCGCCACCTATGACGTGGCGTTGAGGTTCCTCAAGGAGGATCCCTGGGATCGGCTGGCGCAGTTGCGTTCGGCGATCCCGAACATCTGTCTGCAGATGCTGTTGCGGGGTGCGAACACCGTGGGCTACACCCCGTATCCGACAGCCGTGACCTCAGCGTTCGTGGCCGAGGCCACCGATGTGGGTATCGACATCTTCCGGATCTTCGACGCCTTGAACAACATCGACGCGATGCGTCCGGCGATCGATGCCGTGCGCGAGACCGGAACCGCGGTCGCCGAGGTCGCGATGTCCTACACCGGCGACCTGGCCGACCCGTCCGAGAACCTCTACACGCTCGACTACTACCTCCACCTGGCCGAGCAGATCGTCGACGCCGGCGCCCACGTACTCGCGATCAAGGACATGGCCGGCCTGTTGCGTGCGCCCGCCGCGACGACGCTCGTGAGAGCGTTGCGGTCGGAGTTCGATCTGCCCATCCATGTCCACACCCACGACACCCCCGGGGGCCAGCTCGCGACCTACCTCGCCGCGTGGGAGGCGGGCGCGGACGCGGTTGACGGCGCGAGCGCCGCCATGGCGGGGACCACCTCGCAGCCGCCGTTGTCGGCGATCGTGGCCGCCGCCGCCCACACCGACCGCGATACCGGCCTGGACCTCGCCGCAGTGTGCGATCTGGAGCCGTACTGGGAGTCACTGCGAAAGGTGTACGCGCCGTTCGAATCCGGCCTGCCCGCTCCCACCGGACGTGTGTACACGCACGAGATCCCCGGCGGCCAGTTGTCGAACCTGCGCCAGCAGGCCGTGGCCCTCGGACTCGGCGACCGTTTCGAGGCCGTCGAACAGGCCTACGCCGAGGCCGACCGCATGCTGGGTCGGCTGATCAAGGTCACCCCGTCGTCGAAGGTCGTCGGCGACCTCGCTCTGTCCCTGGTCGGGCGCGAGATCTCCGCGGCCGACTTCGCGGCGGACCCCACGTCCTACGACATCCCCGAGTCGGTGATCGGGTTCCTGCGCGGCGAGCTCGGAGACCCCGCCGGCGGCTGGCCGGAGCCGCTGCGGAGCACCGCTCTTCAGGGGCGAGCGGCGGCGCCGGAGGTCCCACCGATCTCCGATGCCGACGCCGCCGCGCTGCAGACGGCCGGTCGCACCCGGCAGGAGACGCTCAACAGGCTGCTGTTCCCCGGCCCGACCGCGGAGTTCGAGCAACATCGCGAGCAGTACGGTGACACCTCCCAGCTCTCGACCAACCAGTTCTTCTACGGCCTGCGCTACGGCGAGGAACACCGCGTCGAACTCGAACCCGGCGTCGATCTCCTCATCGGTCTCGAAGCCATCAGCGAACCGGACGACCGCGGCATGCGCACCGTGATGTGCATCATCAACGGACAGCTGCGGCCGGTTCCGGTCCGCGACCGTTCAGTAGGCGTCGAGGTACCCGCCGCGGAGAAAGCCGACCCCGGCAACCACCTCCACATCCCCGCACCGTTCTCCGGCGTGGTCACCGTTGCCGTCGGGGTCGGCGACGAGATCGAACCCGGCGGCACCGTCGCCACCATCGAAGCCATGAAGATGGAGGCCGCGATCACGAGTCCCGAAGGCGGCACCGTCGACCGCATCGCCATCAACACAGTCGGGCAGGTCGAAGCCGGCGATCTGATAGTCGTGCTGACCTGACCTGACCTGACCTGACCGGCCCGCCTAACGCGGAGCCGCAGCTTTCCGGGCGTGTCCGCGGACAACACTTGACCTTTGACACCCTTTTAGATGATGATTTCGTCAATCATGACGGAATCGACTCGCGCGGCGTATGCCGGTGCGACTCGTGACACCAGGACGGGCCGATGACGCTTCGACACTCTCTTCTCCGGACCGCTACACACCGTGGGGCGCCGGTGGTTGACGTCGATCTGTACGGCGACGAGGTGGTCGACAGACCACAGGAGGTGTATCGCCGAATCCGGGACGCGGGCCCCGTCGTATGGCTCCCACGTCATCGGATGTTCGCGATCGGCCGGTTCGACGACGTGCGGCTGGCCCTACGCGACGACGCGACTTTCCGCAGCGGCAAAGGCGTGGGCGCCAACCCGGTCGCCAACACCCTCGGGCACTACACCACGCTCGCGAGTGACGACGCCACGCACATGAACCGCCGGATGATCCTCATGCAGTCCCTGACCTCACGGGCGATACGCCCGTCGCTGCCCACACTGGAGCAGGAGGCCGCCGACACCGTCGACCGGCTGTTGGCACAGGATCACTTCGATGGCATCGCCGACTTCGCGACCCGCCTACCGGTGCAGGCGGTCGCTGAACTGGTCGGTGTGAAGGTGACCCCGGAGCAGATGCTGAACTGGGGCCAGTCGACGTTCGACGGTCTCGGTTCGGCGAATCGCCGGGCGCGTGGCTCCGTACGCGGATCGCTCGGATTGTTCCTCTACACGTTGGCGGTCGGCCGCCGGAACGTGACACCCGGCGGGTGGGCGTCGACGGTCCTCGATGCCGCTGACCGGGGAGAGATCGGGCGGGTCGAGGCGAAGAACATGATCATTGACTTCGTCGCCCCGAGTCTGGACACCACGATCCTGTCGACCGGCCAGCTGCTGTGGAGCCTGGGAACAACTCCCGGGCTGTGGGAACGGCTGCGCCGAGACCCGGACCTGATCCCGACCGCGGTGGTGGAAGCGGTGCGGATGGCGTCGCCGGTCCGGTCGTTCACGCGATCCGTCGCCGCGCATACCGAGTTCGGTGGGGTCCAGCTGCGCCCGAAGGACCGTATCGCGGTGGTGTTCGCCGCTGCGAACAGTGATGAGCGGCACTTCCACCACCCCGAGCGATTCTCGCTGGAATGGCGTGGCGGCAATGTCGGATGGGGGCACGGTGTGCACACCTGCGTCGGCATGCAGCTGGCGAAGCTGGAGATGCAGACCCTGCTGCACGCGATGGTCCCGCGCGTCTCTTCCATCACCGTCAGTGATCCGGAACTGCTGCGCAACAACTGCCTTCAGGGCTTCGAGTCCTTCCGGGCCTCGTTCCGCTGAGTGAACTCCGTCCGCCACAGGCGGGCGGTTCGTGACGATCCAAGGAGGAAGCCCGGTGGCCCATGTCATCACGCGGCCGTGCTGTAACGACGCGAGCTGCGTCACGGTGTGTCCGGTGAACTGTATTCATCCGACACCCGGGTCGCCCGGGTTCGCCCGGGCCGAGATGCTGCACATCGACCCGGCCGCCTGCATCGATTGCGGGGCGTGTGTGGACGAGTGCCCCGTCGACGCCATCGTTCCGGACGATCTGCTGCCGCCGGACTCGGACTTTCCCGAGATGAATGCCGACTACTTCCGGGGACGCGAGATCGTCGGCTCCTGGACGCCGCCCCGTCCGGCATTCGACTCCGGACCGCTTCCGTTCCGGGTGGCGGTCATCGGTGCGGGGCCGGCCGCCTTCTACACATCGGGGGAACTGCTGCGGCACCGCGGCGTCACGGTCGACATGTTCGACCGCCTCCCCACCCCCTATGGTCTGGTGCGCGCGGGAGTCGCCCCGGACCACGCGGCGACCAAAGGCGTCGAGCGGACGTTCGCCGCGACCGCGGCTCGCGAGGCGTTCCGGTACTTCCTCAACGTCGAGGTGGGAGTCGACATCACCCTCGACGAACTCCGCTCCAGGTACCACGCGGTGATCGTCGCCACCGGGGCGGCCGCTGATCGCGCTCTGGCCATCTCCGGCGAGGACCTGCCCGGATCGCTCGCCGCCACGGATTTCGTGGCCTGGTACAACGGCCACCCCGACCATGCCGACGACGAGATCGACCTCAGCGGCGAGTCCGTCGTGATCGTGGGCAACGGCAACGTGGCCCTCGACGCGGCACGGATCCTCGTGACGGATCCCGATGAGCTGGCGCGCACCGACATCGCCGATCACGCGCTGCGGGCCCTTCGCCAGTCGACGGTGCGGCACGTGAGCATCCTGGGCAGACGCGGTCCGGCTCACGCCGCGTACACCAATTCCGAGTTCCAGGCGTTCGCCTCGCTCTCCGGCGTGGACGTCGTCGTGGACCAGGCTGACCTGGTTCTCGACCCGCAGACCCACCGGGACGAGCAGGCGGGAACGCTGGACCCCACCACCTCCACCAAGCTGCGCCTCGCCCGCCGCTACGCAGCCCGCACACCGACGGGCGCGGCGCGCACGGTCGCGTTCCGTTACTTGTCCTCCCCCGCCGCCATCCTCGGCGACGACCACGGCGTCTCAGGAATGCGGGTCACTCGCATGGCGTACAGCACCGACGGCACCGGTCGCGTCGTCCCGACGGGCCTTGAGACGACCGTGCCCGCGTCCACGGTGATCCGGTCGATCGGGTATCGCGCGGATCCGTTCTCCGGCCTACCGTTCGACTCCGGTGCCGCCGTCATCCCCAACGACGGCGGTCGCGTGACCGAGGACGGATCCCCGATTGTCGGCGTCTACGTCGCAGGGTGGATCAAGCGCGGCGCGCGAGGAGGGATCGGCGCCAACAGGCAGTGTGGTCTGCAGACCGCCGAGGCCATCATCGCCGATTGGACACAGAGTCGCCTGTCGCCTCCCCCGATCGGTGAGGACGACGTCGACGCCCTGATCGCCGAGCGTCGGGGGACGAGGATCGACGCAGCCGGCTGGGCCGCGATCGACGACCACGAACGAGCGGCCGGGCGCCGCGACGGCCGCCGCCGCCGCAAGCTGGTGTCGGTCGACGAGATGGTGCTGGTCGCGATCACCGCGATCTGATCAGCCTCTACCGGGACATCCCATGAGTACTCCCGAGCGTGGTCAGCCCCAGTCCGGCAGCGGAAGAGCGATGAGCGCCGCGGCCTCGTCCTCGCTGACACCCAAGGCACGCAGAACGTGGGCGGTGACGGCGTCGGTCGTGGCCGCGTCGTCGCGTCCGGGTTGGTCGTGCAGCAGCAACGCCAGCGTCAACGCGGACCCGGAGACGACGGTCAGGGCCACGTCGATGTCGGTGGCGACGAATCGCCGGGCGGCGACCGCCGCCTCGATATCGCGACGCGCGCGGGGAAGCAACCCTGCGTCGGCGGTGGCGAGGACAGACAAACCGTGGTTGACCACGACTCTGCTCAACTCGGGGTACCTACGGTGCAGACGACCGGTCAAGCGGAAACTCTGCGTGAACATGTGCGCCGGATCGCTCATCCCCTCGGTGAAGGCGTCCAGCAGTTCCCCGTGGTCCTCGACGACGGACATCACCGCAGCCTCGAACAACTCCTCTTTCGTGGCGAAGTGGTTGTAGAACGAGCCGTTGCCGACGTCGGCCATCGTGGTGATGTCGAGGACCGAGACCGCGGTCCGCCCCTGAGCCATCAGCTGTTGGGCGGCACCGATGAGGGACCGCCGGGTCTGGGCTTTGCGTCTCTGAGCGCGCGAGAGAACGCCCGGATCAGCCTGGGCCATCGCATTCTCCTTCCACGATGGGTCACATGGTCCCATACGCACCCGTGACGAAATCATCAACAGACTTGACTGACGCATGCGGCGTATATGACGATATCGTCAACCGAGACGACGGGAGTCGAGATGACGGTCAACCATGACGTGCACGAGGGACTGCACGCCGATCAGGGCGCCTTGCCCGGGGAACATCCCGGGCGCCGGCCGGACCCGGTGGTGAAGGTCCACGACATCGCCTGGTTGGAGTTCGACAAGCCCGATCTCGTCCGCACCGCTGCGTTCGCGGTGGACTTCGGGTTCACCCCCACCTTTCAGACTCCCGATGAGCTGCACCTACGGGGCGCCCTCGCGGGGCCGCCGTGTGTCATCGTCCGTCGGGCAGCGCGGACCGCGTTCACCGGCGCGGCCTTCCTCGCGGCCGACGACGCCGACGTCCACACACTGGCCTCGGAGTGGGGACGACCCGTGGAGTCTCTCGACGACGCCCTCGGAGGGTGTGCGGTCACCACCCGGGATCCCAGCGGGTGCCGCGTGCGGGTGGTCTCGGGAGTCACCGAATGGCCGGCACTGCCCCTGCAGAGCGTCCGCCAGCCGTTCAACTTCGAACGCGACCGGACCCGCGTCAACAGCACTCAGCGTCCCCCGCGCGCTCCGGCGGTCGTCGAGCGCCTCGGTCACGTCGTGCTGTCGTCGACGCGCTACCTGTCGTCGCTCAACTGGTATCTGCACAACCTGGGAATGATCGTGAGCGACTTCCTGTACTACCCCGGCCAGCGCGAACGCGGACCCGTGATGAGCTTCATCCGGTGCGACCGCGGTGGAGAGGTCGCCGACCACCACACCCTGGCCCTGACGCTCGGCCCCGCCGACCGATACGTCCACTCCGCCTTCCAGGTCTGCGATCTGGACGCGTTGGCCGCCGGAAGCGAGTACCTCCTCGACCGGGGATACGACCACTCGTGGGGGTTGGGGCGCCACATCCAGGGCAGCCAGCTCTTCGACTACTGGCGCGATCCGGACGGGTTCCTGGTCGAGCACTTCACGGACGGTGACCAGTTCGACAGCACGGTCACCGCCGGCTGGGCCCCGATGACGGCGTCAGGCCTCAACCAATGGGGCCCGCCGGCGACCGCAGACTTCCTGGGCATCAAGCCCGGCCGCGCCGCGCTGCGCGAGTTCACCTCGATTCTCTCGTCGTTGCGCGAGTCCGACAACGAGTTCGATGTCCAACGCCTTCTCGGCCTGATGAAAGTAGCCCGCACATGAGCCTGTCCGTCCTCCGTACCGCAGATGCATGGTGGGTGCTGGTGCCCGCCGGCGCCCGTCGCATCGACACGCGCGCGACCACCACCGCCGAGCTGATCGCGGACCGTCAGGCGGTCGTCCTGGCCACGACCGACAGCGGCGAGGTCGTGGACCCGGCGAGCCTGACACTGCAGTCGCCGGTGACAGCGCCCTGCCGGGTGATCGCGCAGATGACGAACTACGTCTCGCACGTCCGCGATTCCGGAATGAACCCCGACAAGGTCCCGCTGACGTTCTTCCGCAAGGCCTCGGGATCGATCGTCGGGCCGAACGACGACATCATCAAGCCCGCGCACGTGCAGCTGTTGGACTACGAGGTCGAGATCGGCCTGGTCTTCGGACGAAGCCTGCCGGTCGGAGCCACCGTCGACGAGGAGACCCTCGCCGACGCCGTGGCCGGCCTCGTGATCACCAACGATGTGTCAGCCCGCGACGTGCAGTTGCCCAAGACGCAGTTCTACGAGGCGAAGTCCTACCCGAGCTTCACCCCGGTCGGTCCGGTCCTGGTGTTGCTGGAGCCCGGAGAGTGGGACAGGTTCTCCACGCTCACCCTGCAGCTGCGGGTGAACGGGGTGACCCGCCAGAACAGCACCGTAGCCGACATGATCTACAGCCCCCTGGAGGCGGTACGAACCCTGAACAGGTTCCAGCGTGTCGACGCCGGCGACCTTCTCCTGACCGGCACCCCCGGTGGGACCGCACTCACCGCGCCCGCGAAACCCATCGAGCTGATCGGGGCACTGCTTCCGCCGCACCTGAAGTGGAAGGCGTTCTTCAAGCGCCAGGCCGGCAATCCGAAGTACCTGCAGGACGGCGACATCGTCGAGACGTCGATACGCGCGGGCGACGGGACGCTCGATCTCGGCGTGCAGCGGAACGTGGTGCGCTACGCATGATCGCCCCCACCTCGACGGCGCGCGTCGCCATCGGTGCGCCGGGCCGGATAGGGGTTCGATGAGCCCCGACATCGATCCGGTTCTCATCGTCGGCGCCGGGCCGGCGGGTCTGACCGCGGCCGCGCTACTGGCCGACCTCGGGGTTCCGTCGATCCTCCTCGAGCGGTGGGAGGGGATCTACCCACAACCGCGGGCGGTGCACCTGGATGACGAGGTGTACCGGATCATCGCCCGGCTCGGTCTCGCTCCCGGGTTCGCGGAGATCTCCCGTCCCGCGCTCGGCCTGCGTCTGGTGACCTCCGCGTTGCGGGTCATCGCCGAGTTCCCCCGTGACCCGGGCATGGGCCCGAACGGCTTTCCGGCCGCGTCCATGTTCGACCAGCCCCGACTCGAGGAACTTCTCCGGACCGCCGTCGCCCGACGCGCGGATCTCATCACCTTCCGCTCCGGGGTCGAGGTGTGCGGGATCGGTCAGTCCGATACGGGAGTCACGGTCTCAGCGACCGACCTCGACACGGGCGAACGGATCACTTTCCGGGGGAGCTACCTCCTCGGCTGCGACGGCGCCGGCAGCATCACCCGCTCGGCGATCTCGGCCGAGTGGCGGGATCTCGGGTTCAGTCAGCGGTGGCTCGTCATCGATGTCGAGACGTCGGCTGACCTACGCCAGTGGGACGGCGTGGCACAGGTGTGCGACACCCACAGAGCGGCCACCTACATGCGCGTCGGCGAGACCCGCTACCGCTGGGAGTTCCAACTCCTCGACCACGAGACGGCCGAGGACTACGCCCACATCGACACGGTCGTGCCACTGCTACGACCGTGGCTCGAGGGCGTCGACGCGCCAGACCTGAGACTGGTCCGTTCTACCGAATACACCTTTCGGGCACGAGTCGCCCAACGCTGGCGTGATCGCCGGGTCTTCCTGCTCGGCGACGCCGCGCATCTGACGCCACCGTTCATCGGCCAGGGAATGGGCGCGGGTCTGCGCGACGCCGCGAACCTCAGCTGGAAGCTCGCCGACGTCCTCCGGGGCGGAGCGCCGTCATCGACTCTCGAGTCCTATGAGCGGGAGCGTATCCCGCACTGCACCGATCTCATCCACCTGGCGATGGTGACGGGAGCCGCCATGACCGGCGGTGGTCGAGGCGGCGACGTCCTGCGCCGCACCGTCGCGCCCGTGCTCGCGGGGGTTCCGGGTCTGGCGGCGAGACTGACCGACAGCACGACCCCCGCACTCCGGCCGTCCTGCTATGTCCGGCGCGGGGTGGTGGGCTCCGGGATTCCTCGATGGGTGCCGGTCCCGAGCGCAGCCCGACTGGCCGGGCAGCTCGCGCCGAACGCCGTGGTGGCCGCCGACGGGCGCCGCCTCGACGACTCCACGGCGGGCTTCCGGATCATTGCGGTGGACACACCCACCCCCGAGCAGGAGTTCGAGATCAGGCGTCGTGGCGGGACCAGCGTCGTCGTCGCGCTGGACAGCCCCCTCGAACAGTGGTTGCACGCCCACCACGCACGAGCGGCGGTCGTGCGACCGGACGCGACGGTCATGGCGGCGGGCCGCTCGGTCGCAGAGGTGTACACCCTGCTCCCCGGCCTCGCGGCCGGCAGCGACGCCCGATAGCCGCTACCGCCGCACCGCCCCGGCAGGCGGAACGTCCGTCATCAGGAACTCTGCGGCGGGACCCACCGCGCCGTGAGTGCGTCGCAGACGGCGCGCTGCTCCTCCTCGCCCAACGGGTGCATGAGGAGTCCCTCGATGGTGAAGACGCCGATCATCACTTCGGCGTCCAGGCCGTCTGTGGCCGCGCCGGCGGCCTCGAGTTCGCTACGAAACAGGCCGGAGGTCAGTAGGTGGAAGTCGTCGTGCCACGACGCCACCGAGGGTGAGCGCTCCGCGCGGGCGTGGACGGTGCTGACCAGGCGGCTCATCTGCTGGAGCTGGCGCACCACCCACAGCAAGCGCACGGGGATGGGTTCAGCGGCCACCGACTGGTACTGGTCCAACGCATCTGCCAAGACGGCGTCCAGGACGGCGATCAGAACGGCATCCTTGTCGTCGAAGTACCAGTAGATGGTGTTCGCGGTAACCCCGGCCGTCGCGGCCACGCGGCTCATCGGGGTGGCGTCGTAGCCGGCGTCGACGAAGAGCTCGCGGGCGGCGGCGACGATCTCCGCCCGCTTCTCCTCCGGCGCCTGGGGTCGCCTGTTCTCCGGCATGACTCGATCCTAGACGATCCTCTTGAACGGCATTCAACGACCTGTTACCGTCTCTTGAATGACGATCAACGAACCGGAATCGCCTGGAGAGCCCATGACCGTCCACACCTACGTCCGGCAAGAAGTCACCTTCTCCTCCGAGGGCGTGGCGTGTGCGGCGTGGCTATACCGTCCCGACGGCGTGGAGAACCCGCCGATCGTGGTGCTGGCCCACGGGTTCGCCGCGACCCGGGAGCTGCGCCTGGACGCCTACGCCGCCCGGTTCGCCCAAGCGGGGTACGCCGCGTTGGTGTTCGACTACCGGTCCTGGGGCGCGAGTGACGGGCAGCCCCGACGGGTGCTCGATATCGCCGGCCAGCATGCCGATTGGCGCGCCGCGGTGTCCTACGCCCGTGGCCTCGCCGGCGTCGACACCACCCGGGTAGTGGGGTGGGGATCGTCATTCGGTGGCGGTCACATTCTGGACCTCGCCGCCCGGGACCACGCGCTGGCGGCCGTGATCGTGCAGGTGCCGCACGTCGTCGGCCCCGCGTCGGCGTTCGCGCAATCCCCCACACTGGTGGCTCGTCTGGCGTTGGCGGCGGCGCGCGATCAGGTGGGGGCGTGGCTGGGCCGCCCGCCGCGCCGGGTGAAATCCATCGGACGACCCGGCGAGGTCGCCATGATGACCTCACCTGGCGCCTATGACCTGGTACTGGAGATGGCTGGGGACAAGCGCGACGAACTACTGGCCGACAACGATGTCGCGGCCCGCATCGCGCTGCGGGTGCCGTTCTACTCACCGGGCCGACATGCCGCCAAGATCACCGCACCCACGCTGGTGCAACTGGCCGTCAGAGACGACGTCACGCCGTACGCCAAGGCGCGCACGATCGCGGCTCGCATCCCCAACGGCGAGGTGAAGTCCTATGACCTCTCACATTTCGAGCCCTACCTGGACCCGCACTTCGAGCACATCGTGTCCGATCAGATCGCCTTTCTGAACCGCCACGTCGGAGCCACCCGATGACAACCGCGCCAACTCTCCCAGCGTCGGTCTGGTCTCGACGAAGGCATCCGTGGCCGTCGGGTTCGCCCTGATTGCGCCCGTCGCTCCCCGACCCGCCTTCCGGGGCATGTGACGGCGTTGCTCAGGCGGCGTCGAGGTACAGGTAGTCCTCCCAGTACGGGCCGATCTCGCGGAGCTGGGAGACGAGCCGCCACGTCCGGCCCCTCGGCGCCACCAACGGCACCCGCAGTTCCCACCCCAGTTCGGAGAGGAGCTTGTCGGCCTTACGGTGATTGCACGGCGCGCAGGAGGCCACACAGTTCTCCCACACGTGTTCTCCCCCGCGACTGCGCGGGATCACGTGGTCGACGGTGGTCGCGCGGGCGTTGCAGTACCCACACCGATGGGAGTCACGGTGCATCAGGGCGGCCCGCGTCATGGGCACCTGCGCCCGGTACGGGATCCGGACGTAGTCGCGGAGCATGATCACCGAGGGCACGCGAACGGCCGTGTCGACCGAACGGACCAGGATCTCGGTCGGGTGCTCGTGGACCACGACCGCCTTACCACCGAGCAGCATCACCACGGCGCGGCGGGCGGGGAGGGCGGTGAGCGCCTCGTAGCCGGCGTTGAGTAGGAGAACCCGCGGTGCGGAGGCCAGCGGGACATGCGGGTCCGGGACGCGCTCGAGTCGAACGGGGGCTCGTGACCCCGGTTGTCGGTACTCCGAATTCTCGCGCACGGCTGTGCCCATGGTCGGTCTCCACTCGTCTGCCCGAGCCCAGTCCAACACGATCGACCGGGCCCGTAGTGAACCTCGCCTGCAACGATGATGCACCCTCGATGAACACTTCGCGCTGATTACCGTGTTCCAGCCACAAATCCTGCCCTTGTTCCAGCCATTGTTAGTAGCTAACATTTCGACCATGGACCGATGGGGTCGAACGCACGAGGCGTTGAGACATGCCGGGTGGACACTGTTCGCCGAGCGGGGGTACGACGCGACGTCGACAGCCGAGATCGCAGAGCGTGCGGGGGTGAGCGAGATGACCCTGTTCCGGCACTTCCCGACCAAGGAGCGAGTCCTGCTGGCCGACCAGTTCGATCCATCGATGGCCGCGGCGGTTCGTGCGCGTCCAGCTGACGAGCACGCCATGCGTGCGGTGGCGGAAGGTATCAGGCAGTCGTGGTCGCAGATGAGCGCCGAGGACGTGGAGTCGACGCGTGACCGATTGCGGATCATCGCTGAGGCTCGGACGCTGCGTGGAGGAATCGAACGCAACAACGAGGAGACCGTCGCGGCCCTGGAACGAGCTCTGGTCGCCCGGGGGGCAGGCCACCCGCAGGCACGGGTGGCGGCAACCGCCGTCGTCGCCGGCCTGAGTACCGCTCTCCTGGACTGGGCGCGGTCGGACGAGACCACGCTGCACGCCGCGCTCCAGTCGGCACTCGACACGCTGGGAGGGGTGTGACCGTGCTCGAGTTCAGCCAGGTGACTCGCACGTTCCGGGACGGCGCGGGAGTCTCGGAACTGACCGTGCAGATCACGGCCGGGGAGATCGTGGCACTGGTCGGATTGAACGGAGCGGGCAAGACCACACTGATGCGGCTCGCGCTCGGGATGCTCCGCCCTCAGCAGGGCACGGTGCGGCTCTGCGGCAGCCCCCTGGACGCGGTGACCGCCGACGGGTGGGCGCGGGTGGGAGCACTCATCGAGGTACCACTGGCCTACCCGGAGTTGACCGTGCGGCGGAACCTGCACATCGTCAGCATGCTTCACGGCAGTGATCCACGGCGGGTGGAGGACTCGCTGCACACGTGGAAGCTGGCCGCCCTCGCCGATCGCCGGTTCCGGACCCTCTCACTGGGGAACAAGCGCCGCGTCGGCCTGGCTGCCGCCCTCCACCACGATCCCCGGCTGATCGTGCTGGACGAGCCGAGCAACGCGCTCGATCCCCTCTCGGTGATCCTGCTGCGTGAGCAGCTGACCCGGCGCGCGCGAGAGGGCGCGGCGATCCTGGTCAGTAGTCACCACCTCGACGAGGTGGCGAGGATCGCCGATCGGGTGCTCCTGATGAACGCGGGTCGTCTGATCGGGGAGCTCGACACCTCGGGCAACGACCTCGAACGAGCCTTCTTCGACCGCATCCTCCTGGACGATCGTCACCGAGCAGCTGAGGAGCAGGCGGGATGACTGCGGCGATCCGTGTCGAGGCGATCAAGCTGACGCGATCTCTGGTCGGCGTGACCGCGACCCTCGCCATCGTGCTCGGCATGGTCGCGGTGCTCGGCGGCATCACCGCTGGAGTGGCCGGTGGGAACACCGAGCTGATCGCCCAGGCCGGACCCGCCGCCGTCCTGGACTGGCACGGTCTCCTCGCGGGCGCGTCACAGATCACCGCTGTCGCAGGCATCCTCGGCTTCGGGATCGTGTTGGCCTGGATGTTCGGCCGCGAGTTCGCCGACGGCACCATCTCCGGCCTCTTCGCCCTACCCGTCAGCCTCAGTCGCATCGCGTTGGCGAAGCTGGTCGTCTACGTCGTCTGGGCCACCGCGGTCAGCATCGCCCTCGTGCTGGGCGTGCTCGCGGTCGGACTGGTGGCCGGGTACGGCCCACCCGGGGACGGGACCTGGGCGGCGCTGGGACGACTCGGTGCACTCGGGGCGCTCTCATCGGGGATCGCGATCCCCGTTGCCTGGATCGCGACCGTGACCCGGTCGCTGCTCGCCGCAGTGGGAAGCACGATCGCGCTCGTCGTCGTGGCGCAGGTGGGAGCCCTCGCCGGGGCCGGAGGGTGGATGCCGCTGGCCGCGCCCGCACTCTGGGCCATGTCGGAGGGCGAGGCCGTCACCGCGCCACAACTCGCCGTCTCCGGAATCATCGCCGTGGCGTCCGCCGCTCTCACGTGTGCCGCATGGAGACGTCTCCAGCTGGATCGCTGACCCCGACAACCGATCCGGATCCACGTCCGTGAATGGTCTTCACCCCTACCGGGGCCAAAAGCCCCGCTCCGGCTGTCCCTTCTGGACAATGAGGAACATGACCAGCAGCACCTTCTATGACGAGATCGGCGGCGCGGAGACCTTCCGGAAGCTGGTCCACGAGTTCTACCGGGGGGTCGCGGACGACCCGGTGCTGCGCCCGCTGTACCCGGAGGACGACCTGGGTCCGGCCGAGGACCGCATGCGGATGTTCCTCGAGCAGTACTGGGGCGGCCCCACCACCTACTCGGAGCAGCGCGGTCACCCCCGGCTCCGGATGCGCCACAACCCCTTCCGGGTCGACCGCGCCGCCCACGACGCCTGGCTCACGCACATGCTCGCCGCGGTGGACACGATCGACCGCGAGACCATGGACGACGAGCACCGGGCGGCGATGGTGGAGTACTTCACCCGGGCCGCCGCGATGATGGTCAACACCCCGGAGGACATGTGACGTCACCGGCCCACGCCCCGCGGCAGTGGGAGGACATGGTCCTGTACCAGATCTACCCGCGCTCCTTCGCCGACTCCGACGGTGACGGAGCCGGTGACCTGCAGGGAGTGATCGACCGCGTCGGCTACCTGGAGCTGCTCGGCGTGGACGGGGTGTGGCTGTCCCCCATCATGCGCTCGCCCGGCGCCGATCACGGTTACGACGTGTCGGACCCCCGCGACGTGGATCCGCTGTTCGGCGACGTCGACACGCTGCGCCACCTGGTGGAGGCCCTGCACGCAGCGCGGATGGTCCTGATCATGGACCTGGTGCCCAATCACACGAGCGTCGAGCACCCGTGGTTCGACGCCGCCCTGGCGGCGGGTCCCGGCAGCCCCGAGCGCGAACGCTACTTCTTCCGCGACGGCCTCGGGGAGGACGGTTCACAGCCGCCCAACAACTGGCCCTCGGTGTTCGGCGGTCCCGCCTGGACCCGGGTCACCGAGCCCGACGGCACACCCGGGCAGTGGTACCTGCACCTCTTCGCGCCGGAGCAGCCGGACCTGGACTGGTCGCACCCCGACGTGGGCGACGACCTCGACGAGACCCTGCGCTTCTGGCTCGACCTCGGGGTCGACGGGTTCCGGATCGATGTCGCGCACGGACTGGCCAAACCCGACGACCTGGCCGACCTGCCGGACGACGTGGAGATCGCCCAGCTCGTCGTCGACCAGCGCGACGCACGGTGGGACCGACCCGGCGTCCACGACGTCCACCGGCGGATCCGTGCGGTCGTCGACGAGTACCCGGGCGCGGCGACCTTCGGCGAGGTGTGGGTGGGCCCGGTCGACCGGTTCGCGCGATACCTCCGCCCCGACGAGCTGCACTTCGCGTTCCACTTCGCTCTCACCGGCGCCCCCTTCGAGGCGGGCGCAGTGCGCGAGGCCATCGACTCCACCCTGGAGGCCTCACGCATCGCCGGCTCGGCCCCCACCTGGGCGCTGTCCAACCACGACGTCGTGCGCGAGGTGACGCGGTACGGGAACGGCACCCTCGGCACCGCCCGGGCCCGTGCGATGCTGCTGGTGGAGCTGGCCCTGCCGGGGATCACGTTCCTCTACGAGGGGTCCGAGCTGGGTCTGCCGAGCGACTACTCGATCCCCCACGACCGGCTGACCGACCCCACCTGGGAACGCAGCGGCCACGCGGAGATGGGCCGCGACCACTGCCGCGTCCCGATCCCGTGGGAGGGCTCCCGACCGCCGTACGGCTTCTCGACCTCCGATCACACCTGGCTCCCGATGCCCGCGTCCTGGGGTTGTCTGACGGTGGAGGCCCAGATCGAGGACCCGGAGTCCACGCTGTCGTTGTACCGGGCGGCCATCGAGACCCGGCGGGCCTGGCCGGGCCCGCGATCCGCGTCGGTCGAGTGGTACGGGGCGCCGTCCGGATGCCTGGCATTCCGGCGCGACGACGGCGTGGTGTGCGCGCTCAACACCTCAGACCGGTCGGTGCCCCTTCCCCGGGGCGAGGTCCTGCTCTCCTCAGGACCCCTCCCCTCAGGACCCCTCGCGTCTGAATCCCCGACCGGCGGGGTCCTGCCGCCGGACACCGCAGTATGGTTACGACCACACTAAGAACGGGGATTAAACCATGAGGTTGACGGAGAAGACCGCACTCGTCACCGGCGGCGCCGGTGGGATCGGAAGAGGCATCGTCCGCGCGTTCGTCAAGGAGGGTGCCCGAGTACTCGTCGTGGACATCAACGACGCGGCCGGTGGTGCCCTGGTCGACGAACTGGGTGAGAGCGTCCGATACCTGGCGGCGGACATCTCGGTCGAGGACAACGCCCGCGTGATCGTCGAGAGCGCCATCGATCACTTCGGGCGCCTCGACGTCCTGGTCAACAACGCCCACGCGTCACGGCAGGCACCGCTGCTGGAGACCACCCAGGAGATGCTGGACCTGTCGTTCGACACGGGATTCTACCCCACCTTCTGGCTGATGAAGGCCGCACACCCGCACCTGGCCTCGACGGGTGGCTCGGTGATCAACTTCGCCTCCGGCGCCGGTATCGAGGGCAGCCCCACCCAGGCCTCGTACGCGGCGGCCAAGGAGGCCATCCGCGCCATCTCCCGGGTGGCCGCCAACGAATGGGCCCGGGACGGCGTCAACGTCAACGTGATCTCGCCTCTTGCTCTCACCGAGGGAGTCGAGGCGTACATCGAGGCCAACCCCGGCATCGAGAAGCACCTGCTGGCCGGGACCCCGATGCGCAGGTTCGGCGACCCCGAGGCGGACATCGGCCGCGTCGCGGTGTTCCTGGCCAGCGAGGACTCCCGCTACATGACGGGGCAGACACTCATGGTGGACGGCGGCAGCGTCAAGCTCCGGTAGCGTCAAATCCCGGCAGCGACGAGCTCCGCTGGCGTCACGCTCCGCTGACGTCACACTCCGCTGACGCGCAACCGCGGCAGGATCACGTCGCGGACCGTATCGGGGTTGCGCTCCACCACCACCCAGCGACGGCCCAGGTCGCGGGCCGCCACGGCGGTGGTGCCGGAGCCGGCGAACAGGTCCACCACCAGGTCGTCCGCCTCGGTCGCCAGCTCGACGATCCGCCGCATCAGCGCCTCCGGCTTGGGCGTGCGGAACCCGTCGACACCCGCACTGCGCAGCTCTGCGCGGGCGGTGTCGGTGGACCCGACCTCCTGGGACAGCCAGATGGACTTGAGCTTCTTGATGCGGCCCACCTCGTGCCGGTCGCGCTGATACACGTCGACCCGCGGCCCCACCCGACCCCGAACCGTCCGACAGACCAACTCGTCACTGCGCTCCCGCGCCCGATCCCGCGACCACCGCCACACGGCCGGACTGAGGTCACCGAACACGGGGAATATCTCGGTGAGCCCGGACACGGGGTCCACGGAGACCTCGCCGGTGTCCGGATCGCCGTAGAGCGGGTAGGTCATGGTGGGCGTGGTGCGCGGGTTGAACCGCTTGTTGGTGTTGCGCAGCGGCAGCAGACGGTAGTTGACGCCGTCCTCGGCGGTGTGCGGAAAATCGGAGGGGTCGACCGCGGACGCGACTCCCCCGGCCAGCCTGACCTGCGCGGGGTCCCGCGCGTAGACCATGAGCCGGTCGTGGGATCCGGCGAAGAACCTGTCGAGCTGACGCCCCTTGGGGTTGCTCTCCACGGTGAGATCGGCGATGAATGCGTCGGCGCCGAACACCTCGTCGAGCACGCAGCGGACCCGGTGGGCCTCCGCGTCGTCCAGGTGAACCCAGACCGTTCCGGTCTCCGCCAGCAGTGCGCGCGCCACCACCAGCCGGTGCTCGATGTAGCCCAGCCACTGGTCGCGCGGCATGTTGTCGTGGTACCCGTCGAAGCGGCCGCCGCGATTGTAGGGCGGGTCGAGGTACACCAGTTGCGCCGCGCCCGCGGTACCCAGGCCGAACTGGTCCAGCGAAGAACTGGCTTCCGTGATCCTCGCCCCGTCGCCACCGAGGACGACGCCGGTCACCCGCCCCTCGGCATCCGGGACCGCCGCCGCGATCTCCGGCGCCGGGCCCTGATCACCGGGGACCTCGGGCTCTCCCCTCCCGGGCCAGGAGACCGAGAATCCCGGTGACGTCATCGCGGCTCGAGAGTGAGCGCGTCGGTCCGGCGGTAGGCCGTGCCGTAGCGGGCGTCCAGGCGGAGCCATGCCCCGCGTTCGCTCACCCGGACCGGTTCACCCTCCGGGGCGCGCCCGGCCCGCTCGGGCACGAAACCACACATCACCATGGAGAACACGGTCCTCATGTCCACGCCCACGGGATTGTCGCTGTCCGCGCGCACGGTGAGCGCTTCCTGGTCCAGCAACGAGGGCGGCAGCCCGGCCGGGCCGGCGTTCTCCCGGGCCGCGCCGCGACCGGACTCGGTCAGGTCCAGCAGGACCTGCGCGGGGACGTCCTCGACCGCCTGGAACCCGTCTGCCGGCGGGAGCAGTCCCTGCCAGGAGGACGTGAGGGGCATCCCGGGGTCGAGCAGCCCGCCGGTGTCTCCGCGCGGCAGCAGGTCGAGCTCGGTGAGCAGGTGGTCCGCCCCGCACACCACGTCCCCGCCGGGGCAGCTCCCACCGACCCCGCGGACCACCAGTGCGCCGAACGGCGTCCGGGACCACACGCGCATCCTGCCATCGTCACCGCTGGTCAAGCGGACCACCGCAGCCTCATCGAGCCGCAGGAGCCGCCGCAACAGGGTGCGCAGGTCCTCGCGGTCGGCGGGGTCGGGCACCGCGATCGTGCCACCCGCGGCCGCGCCGGCTCCCCCGGCTCCGGGCAAGGTCACGCCGGAACCTCGTGGCGGAACTCCATCAGGTGCTCACGCTCGGCCCGGGTGAACCGGCGCGGCCGCTGGGTCGCGAGGTCGAACGCCGCGATGGTGGCCGTGCAGTCGACCGCCGCGGGAGCCGAGTCGGGGGTGGCGCGCCCACGGACCTCGTGGCGGGCCACGAACATGGCGGCGCCGACCTTCTCGCACCACATGCGCACCCGGATCGGGCCGTCGGCGCGCGTGATTTGGCCGCGGTACTTCACGGAGAGTTCGGTCATCACGGCGCCGGCGGTGAGCGTGACGGTGGGTGTGCCCTCCTCGAAGAGCCACGGGATACGGGCTTCCTCGATGAGCGTGATCATCCGCGCGTGATTGACGTGATGGTAGAGGTCCTGATCAGACCAGCGGACCGGCATCGCCGCGGTGAACACGCGGTGGCCCGGTTCCCCGGAGATGCCGAGGGGTCCCCCGGCCTCGTACACGAGCTGGTCGGTCACTCCGCCGGCCCCTCGTCGGTGATCGCCGCGGGCTGATGCGCGGCCTCCAGGACGTGACGCACCCCGGTGGGGATCTCGACGGCCGTAGAGGTCGAGGAGTCGTAGGCGACCATCACCACGCGCAACGTGCAGCAGACCTCGCCCGCGGCGTCGAAGATCGTCTGCCTGATCTGATACGACGTGGTCCCGACGTGTTCCACCTCGATCTCCACGTCCACCGACGTCGAGTCCCGCAGCACCGGGCGGAGGTGATCGATCTCGACCCGGCGCACGACCTGCGGCAGGTTGCCGAGTCCGAACGGACCGAACCGGCTGCGGACGAACAGTATCCGGGCCTCTTGCGCGTACTCGATGTACTTGACGTTGTTGACGTGACCGAACTGGTCGAAGTCCGCCCACCGCACCTGCAGGGTGCAGCGGAACGTCCCCCGGTCCGGGGTCTGCTCACCGGGACTCATCTGGCCTCCTCGCGCTCGCCGAGCAGCGCCGCGCGCTCCTCGGGACTGATCTCGAGTGTCGTGGTCTCGTCCGGTGCCGTCACCACCAACACGGTGTCGACGATCGCGCACGGTTCCGGGCCGGTGGAGTCCGAACCGATCGAGGTCCTCATGGTGAAGGAGGTGCGGCCCACCCGGAGGACCTCGACGTCCACCCACACGCTCGTGGCGCCGAACCCGATGACCCGGCGGAAGTCGATCTCCATCCACCGCGCCAGCGAGATCGGCACCCGCGACCCGGGGACGCCGAACTCGTCCCGGAACCACATCAGCCGGGCGTCCTGCGAGAACTCCTGGAACCGCACGTTGTTGACGTGCTGCCCCACGAAGTCGGCGATGCGCAACGGGATATGGACCCGGTGGACGGCGCCGGGGGTCTGCGTGTCGGGCGCGGCGTGCGATCCCATTCGAGTCAGTCCCTCGTCAGCTTGCGGTGGGTGACCCGGTGCGGGCGGGCGGCGTCGGGGCCGAGACGCTCGACCTTGTTCTCCTCGTAGCCCTCGAAGTTGCCCTCGAACCAGTACCACTGCCCCTCGGAGACGTTGCCCTCCCACGCGAGGATGTGGGTACAGGTCCGGTCGAGGAACCACCGGTCGTGGGAGATCACGACGGCGCAGCCCGGGAAGTCCTCGAGTGCGTTCTCGAGGCTGCCCAGTGTCTCGGTGTCGAGGTCGTTTGTCGGCTCATCCAGCAGGATCAGGTTGCCGCCGACCTTGAGGGTCAGCGCCAGGTTCAGTCGGTTGCGCTCACCGCCGGAGAGCACGCCGGCCTTCTTCTGCTGATCCGGGCCCTTGAAGCCGAAGGCGCTCACGTAGGCGCGCGACGGCATCTCGTTCTGTCCGACCTCGATGAAGTCGTTGCCCTCGGAGACGACCTCCCACACCGACTTCTCGGGATCGATGTTCGCGCGGGACTGGTCCACATAGCTCAGCTTGACGGTGTCGCCGACCCTCACGGAGCCGGCGTCCGGCTCCTCGAGTCCGACGATCGTCTTGAACAGGGTGGTCTTACCCACACCGTTGGGGCCGATCACGCCGACGATGCCGTTGCGCGGCAGGGTGAACGACAGGTCCTTGATCAGGACGCGGTCGTCGAAGCCCTTCTGCAGCTTGTCGGCCTCGACCACCACGTTGCCCAGGCGCGGCGGGGTGGGGATCTGGATCTCCTCGAAGTCCAACTTGCGGTGCTTCTCGGCCTCCGCCGCCATCTCCTCGTACTTGGCCAGTCGCGCCTTGGACTTGGACTGGCGGGCCTTGGCGCCGGAGCGGACCCACTCGAGCTCGGCCTTGAGGCGCTTCTGCAGCTTCTGGTCCTTCTTGCCCTGGACCTCCAGACGCTCGGCCTTCTTCTCCAGGTAGGTGGAGTAGTTGCCCTCGTAGGGGTGCAGCTTGCCGCGGTCGACCTCACAGATCCACTGCGCCACGTGATCGAGGAAGTAGCGGTCGTGTGTGACGGCCAGGACGGCGCCCGGGTAGGCGGCCAGGTGCTGCTCCAGCCACAGCACCGACTCGGCGTCGAGGTGGTTTGTGGGCTCGTCCAGCAGGAGCAGGTCGGGCTTGCTCAGCAGCAGCTTGCACAGCGCGACGCGTCGCATCTCGCCACCGGACAGGTGGGTGACGGGCGAGTCTCCCGGCGGGCAGCGCAGCGCGTCCATGGCCTGCTCGATCTGGGAGTCCACGTCCCAGGCGTCCACCGCGTCGAGCTGCTCCTGGAGCCTGCCCATCTCCTCCATGAGCTCGTCGGTGTAGTCGGTGGCCATCTCCTCGGCCACCGCGTTGTACCGGCGGATCTGCACCATGGTCTCGCCGAGGCCGTCCTCGACGTTCTCCTTGACCGTCTTGGTCTCGTCGAGCACGGGCTCCTGCATAAGGATGCCGACGCTGGCCTCGGGGTCGAGGAACGCCTCGCCGTTGGAGGGCTGGTCCAGACCGGCCATGATCTTGAGGATCGAGGACTTACCTGCGCCGTTGGGCCCCACGACGCCGATCTTCGCACCGGGATAGAAGGACATCGTCACGTCGTCGAGGATCACCTTGTCCCCGTGCGCCTTGCGAACCTTCTTCATCGTGTAAATAAACTCGGCCACTTCTGCCCTCTCACCTGCGCAAATAGTTCACATCGCCGCGGCCGGGCCGCGGGCACGACCCCCATGTTACGTGCCCGCCCGCGGCCCCGGTGTGCCCGGCGGAGGGCTACCCGCGGCCCCGCCGACTCAGACCCGGACCGCCTCCGCGAACCCGCTGACGGCGGACTCCTCCGCCGGCGCATCGTCCGCGTCCCGGGAGCCGATCTCCATGGCGTCCTCGGCATCTCCCGACTCCAGCGGCCGCCCCGCCCCCTCCCCGTCGGACGCGGTGGCCGACCCCTCCGCCTGCGCCCTGCGCATGGTCACGTCCATCCGCGACAGGTCCGGGCCCAGGGCGGTGACCCGCATCTCCAGGTCGCGCTGGAGCCTGCCGTCCTTCTCGTACTCGTTGGTCAGCAACCGACCCTGGACGATCACGCCGTCGCCCTTGACCAGCCTCCCGGACGCCCGCTGCGCCAGCCTTCCCCAGCAGTTGGCCGAGAAGTACAGGGTGCCGCCGGTCTTCCACTCCCCGGTGTCGCGGTCCTGGTACCGGGTGTTGCTGGCCACCCGGAAGGAGAACACCGAGTCCTCCCCGACCCGGCGGGTGGTGGGGTCGGTGATCACGGTTCCGCGGACGGTGGTGTGGGTCTCGTTCATGGTCTCGCTCCTGTCACACTCGGACCGACCGTGCGTCGGCCTCGTGCCCCAGAGCGTGCCCCACCTCGTCGTCGTCGTATCCCGGTCGCACCGCTCGCGGTGGCCACCCTGTGGAGGGGCCAGAGGGGTGTGGAGCGAGGGATCCGACGACGACGAGGTCGGCGCCTCTCAACCCCGGCGGTCGGAGCGTGACATCTCGCCGAGCATCTCGTTGTAGGCCTTGAGCTCGGCGTCGTCGTCGCGATCGGCCTGCCGCTCCCCGCGCCGCGCGTCACGCATGTCGCTCTGGTACCACTGCCACGCCAGGGCCAACATGACGATGAACAGCGGGATCTCCCCCGCCGCCCATGCCACGCCGCCACCGACCTGCTGGCTCTGCAGGAGGTCCGGGATCCACGGCAGTCCGATCCCGCCGTACCAGTTCTCGGCGAGCACGGTCTTGTAGTTCATGAGCATGATGCCGAAGAAGGCGTGAAACGGCAGCGAGCTGAGCAGCACCATGAGCTTGTAGAGCGGCGAGAACTGACGCGGCGCCGCGTCGACCCCGATGATCACCCAGTAGAACAGGTAGCCGCTGATGAGGAAGTGGACGTTCATGAACATGTGGCCCAGGTGCTCGGAGGCCAGCGCCTCGTAGAACCCGCCGAAGTAGATGATGTAGAAACCGGCCACGAACTGCACCGACGCCACGATCGGGTGGGTGAGGAAACGCGAGAGGGGGTTGTTGATGAACTCGACGATCCACTCACGCGGTCCCGGCGGGTTCCCGCGCCCCGCCGCCGGGAGCGCACGCAACGCGAGCGTCAGCGGCCCGCCGAGCGCGAGCAGCACCGGCACGAGCATAGAGATGAGCATGTGCCCGACCATGTGGCTGGCGAAGTCGGCCATCATGTACATCCCCATGCCGGAGCTGGTGGTGAGGAACAGCAGCACGCAGCCGAACGCCCAGGCCACGGTCCGGCCCACCGGCCACGAGTCGCCGCGGCGGTGCAGGGTGACCAGGCCCCACACGTACAGGCTCAGCAGGACGACCGCGGCCAGGCCCAGCACCAGGTCGAAGCGCCACAACCCCAGCACCGTGCCGAACGAGAACGGACCGGGGAGTTCGAAGCCCAGCAGGGCCTCCTGTCGGGTGGGGACGTAGAGCGGCGCCGGCGGCGGGGTGCGGCCGAGCGAGACCGAGAGCCCGATCGTGCCCGCCATCACCACGGCCTCGACCAGCCCGATCCGCAGCAGGGTCCCGCGGTCGACGGGGGCGTTGGCCGACTTCGACTCGATCTTGGCGATGATCCGGCGGCGCATCGCCAGTCCGAACACCGCGAGCAGGCCCAGCAGCAGCGCCTTGGCCAGCACCAGTAACCCGTAGGTCGAGGAGAACAGGTCGGCGGGGTGCAGACGCACGAGCGCGTTGATGATCCCGGAGAACCCGAGCGCGATGATCGCGATGGTGGCCACCACCGAATAGCGGCGCAGCGCCAGTGCCACGCGGGAACCACCGCGCATGGTGTGCGCCAGCACCGCGACCAGCCCGCCCACGTAGAACGCCGCGGCGAACAGGTGGATGATCAGCGAGTTGGTGGCGATGTCGTGGGCCGTGCTCCCGGAGGCGTGGCCCGTAGCCGCAACCGGCAGGAGCGAGAGAACCGACACGCCCAGCCAGATCACCGACCAGCGCCAGCTCAGGGTGAGCCGCTGCCCGATCCCCGCCACCAGCGCGATCACCGCCGCCCACCGCCACGACGAGGCCACGTCGATCTGGTTGATGGCGACGATCCACTGGTCCGGCGGCAGCGACTCCCAGAAGGTGCGCCCGGAGACGTCCGACAGGGTCAGCGGGATGAGCAGCGCCGCGGCCACCGCCCAGGCGATGTTGGCCCACGAGGAGATCCGCTGCGAGCGGTATCCATCCACGTCGAGGGTCTTGTCCTTCTGGGGCGGGGTGAAGAACGCAGCGAACAGGGCCGTTCCCACCGCCACCGCCGCGAGCAGTTCGCCCATCGCGCGAACCGCCGGGAGCCCGGCCGTGGTGAGAACGCCCGGGTCCGGGACGCCCACCAGCGCGAGCGCCACCTCGGTGGACATGCCCGAGAGCGGGATCACCACCGCGGCGGCCACCACCGCGAGAAGGATCACGACGGGCACCACGCTGCGGGTCCTGAGCGGTCCGGCGGTGGCGGGTGCCGACTTCGACGACGTCATGACCTCTATCGTAGGAACTCCAGTGCCCCCTGGCCGATTCGCGGCTGCTCCGCACACCCCCGGATCGGCTACCATTCTCCCGGCGACGCCGGATGCGCGCGTCGCAGGCCTCCGTAGCTCAGTGGATAGAGCATCCGGTTTCTACCCGGCTGGTCAGGGGTTCGAATCCTCTCGGGGGCGCCCAGCTCAGAGCGTGTGTCCGGCACCGAGATCGGCACTCGGCCGGTCGCCGTGCCCAGCTTCGTGCGAATCGACACCGGGCCACCGCCCGCCGCGTGGTCACTCCTGCCGCCGCGTGGTCACTCCTGATCACGTTCTCCCAGGTGGGGTTGCCCGAAAACCGTCAGATATGGCTACTCGCCGAGTGGCGAATGCGGCCCCTCGCCGAGTGGGCACAACGTTCGCGGCCATTGCCGCCGGCGAGGTGAGCGAGCGGCCGGGTCCCTGCCGGCCACCGACCACCTGTTGCGGGCGATTGCACCCGACCGTCGCTACCAGCAATGGAGTCGCGTCGAATCCCGATGCGTGCCGATGGTACGTTCGGAATTCGAGCTGATTCGCAAAGGTCAGCATCGATGACACGGGGTGCCCCTACCGAACGGGGCTGAGATCACACCCGCTGAACCTGAACTCGTTCACACGAGCGGAGGGATGTCAGATGCGCTGGCGTGCGCTTTCGTGAGTCATCCAGGAACTACGGCGGTGGCGCTCGACGATCTGGGACACACCTATCCGGGCGCGCTCCGCCCGGTTCTCGCGGACCTCACCCTGTCCGTCCCGGTGGGCGAGCACGTCGCCGTTGTGGGGCGCAGCGGATGTGGCAAGTCGACCCTCCTGTCGCTGATCGCCGGTCTCGTCGAACCGACAACCGGAAGCGCCCGAGTCCTCGACGAAGCCCGGCCCGCACGGCGCCTGGAGTCCTGTGCGTTGATGCCCCAGGGCGACAGCCTCTTGCCCTGGCTGACCCTGCTCGACAACGTCGCGATCAGTCTCCGCAACCAACGGGTGAGCCGTCGCGCGGCCCGCGCCGAGGCCCAGCGCATGCTGGACCGCCTGGGGCTGGGTATCTGGGCCGATGCCCGTCCCGCAGCTCTCAGCGCAGGCATGCGCCAGCGCGCGGCGCTCGCGCGAGCTCTGCTGGCGCGCAAACCCGTGTTGCTGGCCGACGAGCCGCTCGGCGCGCTCGACGCGATCACCCGTGCCGAGGTCCAGCAGTGGCTGCGCCAGTCCATCACCGGCACCTCGGCCACCCTCGTCATGGTCACGCACGACGTCGATGAGGCGCTGCTCCTCGCCGAACGCGTGGTCCTGCTCGCACGACAGGAGCTCGACGCCCCGGCGCGTGTGGTCTCCACCTGGCCGGGATGGTTCGGTGACGACCGCCCCCGCGAGGTCCTCCTCGGCGACGAGGCGTTCGCCACGGCCCGCCGGGAAGTGCTCCAGGCCCTGGCCCGGGAATCGCACCTGGCCGAAGGCGGAACCGCCCGATGACCGTGCGATTCCTCCGTTCCGCCGCTCCCGCCTGCGTCACGATCCTGCTGGTGCTCGCCGCGTGGTTCATCGTCACCGCTCTCGAGCTCGTGCCGGACTACGTCATCCCCGCCCCACTCGCCGTGCTCAACTCGCTCGTGTCCACCTGGCCCGACAGGCTCGGTTCAGCCACGCTGCTCACCGCCACCGAGACCATCATCGGAGTGATCCTCGGAGTGGTCGTCGCGGTGGCGGTGGTGGTCGTCAGCGCGTTCGTGCCCACCATCGGGCAGGCCATGACCCCCCTGCTGGTCGCCTCCCAGGCCATCCCGGTCATCGTGATCGGCCCACTGCTGACGATCTCCCTCGGCTATGGCATGGCACCGAAGGTCATCGTGGTGGCCCTGTTGTGCTTCTTCCCGGTGGCGCTCAACCTTCTCTCCGGTGTCCGCACGGTCGACGCCCGGCTGATCGACACGCTGCGGAGCCTGCACGCCACCCGGTGGTCGCTCTTCTGGCGGGTGCGTCTGCCCTTCGCCGCCCCGCGCGGTTTCGCCGGACTGCGCGTCGCGGTCACCTTCGCCCCGGTCGCCGCGGTCTTCGCCGAGTACACGGGCTCGACCAACGGCCTGGGCTACCTCATGCTCCAGGCGATCCCCCGGCTCCAGACCGATTTCGTCTTTGCCCAGGTGGTCGTGCTGACGATCATGTCCAGCGTCCTGCTGGCCGGTGTGACCATCCTCGAACGCCTCATCTGCCCTTGGAACACTCCCACCGGGGAAAGGAACCCATCATGACGGACACACGACCCAGGACGATCCGACGCCAGGCCCTCCCGCGACCCGGGGTCCGCATGCTCGCGATCGCGATCGCTGCCGCGGTGGCTCTGACCGGATGTCAGGCGCCTGCGAACGACTCCGAGCCAGACGAGACCGGCGAGGCACCGGTCAGCGTCCTTCTCGACTGGAGCCCCAATCCCGATCATGTGGCGCTGTACACCGCGCAGCACACCGGCGCCTACAGCGACGCCGGTGTGGACGTCACGTTCATGACGCCCGCCAACACGGCCGACGCCGCGCGGGAGGTGTCCCTGGGGCGCGCCGACCTGGCCATCTCCTATGAGCCCGACACTCTCATCGCCGCGGAGCAGGGTCTCGACGTGGTCTCGGTCGCCGCTCTGATTCCGACGTCGCTGACCTCCCTCATCGCCAGGACGGAGTCCGGGATCACCACCGCAGCCGACCTCGAGGGCAAGACCGTGGGGTTGTCGGGTCTGGCCTCGCAGCAGCCGACCCTCGACTTCATCGCCCGGGAGGCCGGGATCGATCCGGACTCGATTTCCGCCCCCAACGTGCAGCAGAGCCTCAACCAGGCGCTCCTGACCGACCAGGTGGACGCGATCTTCGGAGCCTTCCGCAACATCGAGGGGGTCGAGCTCACCGCTCAGGGCGACTTCGTGGTGATGCCGGCCACGGAACTCGGGGTCCCGGACTACGCGGAACTGGTGATCATCGCCAACCCGAGCCGCCTGGCCGACGACGCCGATTACGCCGAGCGCGTGCGATCCTTCCTCGCCGGGACCGCGTCCGGTCAGGCCACGGCTCTGGACGATCGCCGGGCCGCCATCGATTCCCTCATCCCCGAGACCGAGGGCTCCTACGACCCGGACGTGCTGGAGCTGATGATCGACGCCACCCTCGCGTTGCTGCCCGAGGACGGTTTCGGGCAGCAGTCGGCCGAGGACTGGGCGGCGTACGGGACGTGGATGTATGAGAACGGGCTGCTGGAGACAGAGGTCGACGGCTCCGCTGCCACGACCAACGACTACCTCCCCTGAGCCGGCAACTAGAACCACACCCCTCGGGAGGTCGCGGGAGAGGTCCGGCCGCCCCGCCCGTCATCGCGAGTCCCGCCCCTCATCGCGAAGAGTGTTTCGCGCACATCGGTCGAGTGAAAATGCGCGAAACGCTCTTCTCGATGGCCCCGGCGGCGGGAATCGCGCCGCCTCAGCTCGGGGCGGCCTCCCGCAGCCGCGCGAGCAGCGGCTCGGCGGCCTCCTCGAGGAACCGGTCCAGGGTCGAGTCGCCGATCTGGATCAATGCCACGTCGGTGTACCCGGCCTCCCAGAAAGGCCGGACCTTCTCGACGATCGCGTCCAGGTCGGGCCCGCACGCCAGCTGCTCGGCCACGTCCTCGGGCCGCACGAACTTGGTGGCGGCGGCGAACCCGGCGGTGGTGGGCAGGTCGGCGTTGGCGGCCCAGCCGCCGGCGAACCAGCGGAACTGGTCGTGCGCGCGCTCGACGGCCGCCTTCTCCGAGTCGGGGTCCCAGCTGATGGGGATCTGGGCGATCGCGCGGGCCCCGTCACCGATCTTCTTCTGCCCCTCGAGCGCGTTCCACCCCTCGATGTGGGCGGGTTCCGGCTCGGTGGCGATGAGGTGGTCGGCGAGCGGTCCGAGCCGGGCCACGGCCTTCTCCCCGCCGGCGGCCACGCCGATCGGCACCCGCTTCTCGGGCAGGTCCCACAGGCGGGCCGAGTCCACGCGGAAATGCTCACCGGAATAGGTCACCAGTCCGCCGTCGAACAGCTCGCCGATGATCTCCAGCGCCTCCACCGTCATCTCGTGGCGCTCGTCGATCGAGGGCCACCGCTGCCCCACCACGTGCTCGTTGAGGTTCTCCCCCGCGCCGATGCCCAGCATGAACCGGCCGTCGGACATGATCTGCACGGTCGCGGCCTTCTGCGCCACCACCGCGGGGTGGTAGCGCAGGATCGGGCAGGTCACGTACGTGCACAGGTCCACCCGCTCGGTCACATGCGCCACTGCGCCCAGGACGCTCCACACGTACGGCGCGTGTCCCTGCGAGGACAGCCAGGGGAAGTAGTGGTCCGAGGCCACCTCGAAGTCGAATCCCGCCTGCTCGGCCTTGGCCGCGTAGCGCACGAGTTCCTTGGGGCCGGACTGTTCGGTCATGAGGGTGTATCCGAAACGTGTCATGGATTTGAGGGTGCGCCGGGCACGGCCCTGTCGCCACCGGTTGCCACCCGCACGGGGGCCGGGCACGGTCGGACGCATGACCTCTCCCCGCGCCCTGCTGCTCGACGTCGACGGCACCCTGGTCGACTCCACCTACGTCCACGTCTGGACCTGGCACCGCGCCCTGGCCGAGGTGGGCGCGCCGGTTCCCTTCGTGGAGGTGCACCACCGGATCGGCAAGGACGGATCCACGTTGGTGGGCGAGCTCCTGGACATCGCGGGAGTCGACGACGACGAGGACCGCGATCGCGTGGCGAGCCGGGCCAAAGATCTGCATTCGGAGTATTACGCCGAGGCCGGGGACTCGCTCCGTCTCCTGCCGGGTGCCCGCGAACTCGTGCGCGGCGCCAAGGAGCAGGGGTGGGTCACGGTGCTCGCCACCTCGGCTCCGCCGTCGGAGTTCGCCGAGGCGCGCGGACTCCTCGACGTGGACGACGCCGTGGACGCCATGACCACCGGCGAGGACGTCGACACCGCCAAGCCCGACCCCACCATCGTCGCGATAGCCCTCGAGCGCTCCGGGGTGGACGCCGCGAGCGCGGTCATGGTGGGAGACGCCACCTGGGACGCGATCGCCGCCACGCTCGGCATCCGCTCGGTGGCCGTGCGCACGGGCGGTATCGGGGACGCCGAGCTCCGAGAGGCCGGGTTCTCCGAGATCGTCGACGACGCCGCCGGAGTCCTGGACCTCCTGACGTCCGGCACGCTCTGACCCAGCGGTTCAGTCGCGCACCCAGACGCCGGAGGCCTCGGCGCGGGTCGGGGTCCGCACGGGCAGCAGCAGGAGCACGCCCACGAGCAGGACGAGAGCGATCCCGGCGATGCCCGCGCGGTCGGTGCCGAAACCCCACGTGAACAGCCCGAACAACGCCGGCGCGAGGAACGAGACCGCACGTCCCGTGGTGGCGTAGAGGCCGAACATCTGGCCGTCGCTGCCCGGCGGGGCCAACCGCGCCAGGAACGACCGCGACGCCGACTGCGCCGGGCCCACGAACAGGCACATGAGCAGCCCGAAGACCCAGAACATGGCGGTGCCGTCGACGAACAGCAGGACGGTCATGGTGCCGAGCATCGCCGTGAGCGAGCCGATGATCACCGCCTTGGGCCCCACCCGGTCGTCCACGACTCCCGCCACGGCCGCGCCCAGGGCCGCCACCACGTTGGCCGCCACCCCGAACAGCAGCACGTCACCCGGTGCGAGTCCGTACACCGTGACCGCCAGGATCGCCCCGAAGGTGAACACCCCCGCCAGCCCGTCGCGGAAGATCGCACTGGCCAGCAGAAATTTGACGGTCCGCGGGTCCCGGCGCCACAGGGCCTTGAGGTCCCGCCAGAGGATGCGGTAGGACTCGAGGAAGCCCGCCTCGTCGTCGTCGCCCTTCTTCCCCCGGGGCCGGTTCTCCGGCACGGACCTCAGCACTGGCAGCGCGAACAGGGCGAACCACACCGCGGCCACCAGGCACACCAGCCGCACGTTGAAGCCTCCGTCGGTGGAGATCCCCAGCATCCCCCGCTCGTCGCCGTCCCCGGAGATGAAGCCTAGGAACGCGGTGAGCAGCAGGAAGATCCCGCCGAAGTAGCCCATCGCCCACCCGAAGCCGGAGACCCGCCCCACGGTGGCCGGGGTGGAGACCTGCCGCAGCATCGCGAAGTACGAGACCTCGGCGAACTCGAACGTGATGGACCCCAGCGCGAGCAGCAGTAGTCCGACGAAGAACCACGGGTAGGGGGCGTCCGAGTCGACAAGGAACATCAGGGCGGTCAGCGCCACCGTGAGGTAGGTCCAGATCGCCAGCGACCGCCGACGGCGCCCACCTCGGTCCGCGCGCTGGCCCATCACCGGCGCGGTCAGCGCGATCACCAGCCCGGCCAGCGCGATCGAGATCGACAGCCAGGTGGCGGCCGAAAACGGACCATCGAGATCAGACCCCACCGAGTCGGTGAGATAGACGGAGAAGACGAAGGTGACGATCACCGCGTTGAACGCCGCCGAACCCCAGTCCCACATCGCCCAGGAGAAGACCTGGCCGCGGGAGGCGGGACGGGGATCGGGCGACGATGACGACGACGAGATAGCGGTCTCTGGAGGGGGCGGTGTCCCGGTGCTGCTCACGCCCTAGAACCTAATGCCTGGTGGCTCGCCGGAGGTCCCGAGATGAAGCTGATCCACCGGACCTACCTGGCCGGTGCCCTTGATGCGCCCGGGCGCGGGGACACACTGTCGCCGGGGGTCGCGCTCGTCGTCGTCACCGACTCCCCCGTTCACCACCCTCGCCGGTACGCTCACCCTCGGCCCTGACCACCTGACCCGAGGACGCATGATGCCGCTTCCCCTGCCCACCGCGACGAATCGTGCTGTCGTCACCGGCGCCTCCTCCGGGATCGGCATGGCGCTGGCCGCCGAGTTGGCCCGCCGCGGTCACTCGCTGATCGTGGTGGCACGGCGCGGCGAGGTGCTGCAGGAGCTCAAGGAGCGGCTGGAGAGCCAGTTCCGGGTGACAGTCGAGGTCCGGGCCTGCGATCTGTCCGATCCGGAGAAGCGGGCGCCGCTGCTGGAGGAGCTGGCGGGCCGTGAGATCTCGATCCTGTGCAACAACGCCGGGATCGCGACGTTCGGCCCGGTCGCCGCGCTCGATCCCCACTACGAGAAGAGCCAGGTGCAGGTCAACGCCGTGGCGTGCCACGACCTCGTGCTGGCCGTACTGCCCGGGATGGTCTCCCGGCGCACGGGTGCGATCCTCAACGTCGGCTCGGCGGCCGGCAACATGCCGATCCCCAACAACGCCACCTACGCCGCCACCAAGGCGTTCCTCAACACCTTCTCCGAGTCGCTGCGAGGCGAGCTCAAGGACTCCGGGGTCAACGTGACGCTGCTCGCGCCCGGCCCGGTGCGCATCGAGGAGATCGTCGAGGAGGACAAGACCTTCGTCGACCGCCTGGTCCCCGACCGCTTCTGGGTGGACACCACGTACACCGCCCGGGTCTCGCTGGACGCGCTGGCGCGCAACAAGATGCGCGTGGTCCCGGGGCCGCTGGGCCAGGCCATGTCCGTGGCGGGCAACTACACCCCGCGCAGGGTCATGGCCCCGATTGTGGGGCGGTTCTACGCCAAGCTCGGCGAGGGGCAGGCAGAGGGCTGATCCGCCGGGTTCGGTCAGGCGGGTGATATCCGGCCCTCCTCTCATGCGGGCGGTGGCTGGCCGAGCCAGCGGATCCCGTCTGGCCCCTCCCGGTCCTCCGACGGCAGTGCCAGCGGCAGGAAGTCCTCATCAATCACCGCGCCTGCGACGTCTTCGGGGTCGGAAGGCGAGAAACCTCGCCGCAACTCCCGGAGGTTCCAGTGCCTCCCCACCCGAACCGGCCCGCCCCGTTCGGAACGAATCTCCGGATATGACCAGACCAGGGTCACCGCGCCGTCCATCATGGTGAGCTCGTCCACCCGATAGGGCGAGTCGTCTGGGTGCGCCATCTCCATCCCCGGTGCGGGGTGGAGGGCGAAATGCCGCGCGAACGCCTGGCCGAAGATCGAGTTCCACAAGAGTTCATCGTCATCCGCTGCAGATCCCAACCCGAGATCTCTCACCTGGCGTGCGACCACCGCCCGGAAGAGGTCGTCGGCAGGATCGGCCAGGCCGACAAAGTGCCCGGCCAGTTCGTGTCCTACGAAGCCAATGAGCTCCGAGATCGCCGCGACCACTGCGGCCGCCGTCGACGGGGTGACGCGAGAGTCGTTCGCGAAGGCACTCATGCCGGCGCCGGCTGATTCGAAACCGGGAACGTGCCGGGACCGCAGACAACCGAGGAACGGGGCGGCTACTTCACCGGCGGCCGGGATGGTCTCGGGCGGTGCCACATACCCGGGGATCGGAGTGCCGTAGATGAGCTGAAATTCGTGCGGTGCTCGCAGGCCCCAACCGCGGAGGGCTTCCGCGAGACGGCTCCACAGTTCGGCGTCGGAAAGGGCGTCGGGATTTACGGCCGCGGCGTCACCGTCGTCGTCCGCGATATCGGCATCGGCCTCAGCCGCGTGGAGAGCGCCGGCCAGGTCGCGGTAGCTCTCGAGGATCATCGCGGTGAGCAGGTCCTCCCTGGACGGGAAGTAGCGGTAGATCGCGGAGGAGACCATCCCGACCTCGCGGGCGACCGAGCGCATCGACAAACCCACCCCGCCGACCCTCGCGATCTCCTCCCGCGCGGCGGCGAGGATCCGGTCGACGGTCTGCGCCCTGGCCTCGTCTCGTTTGCCCATGCCGCGAGTGTTCCAGAAAACCGAGAGCGGCGCTCTTGCATTGCGACCGGACCGGGCCTACTTTGAGCGTCGACCCATAACGAGAGCAGTGCTCTCTATTGCCGCTGGAGGTCCGATGTCTGATCCGAAACCCACCCCTGTATCTCGCCGGTCATCGGCCGTCCTCGTCGCCGCCGCCGGTGTCCTCATTGCCGGGTACCTGGTGCTACGCCCCTACGGTGACGCCGACGGCGGGGAGACCCTCGCCGCGGCTGAGGCGTTCTCCTCGACCCTGTGGATCGCCTCCCACCTCGCGGGAGCGGCCGCGCTCGTGTCCCTGGCCGCATTCTGGTCGCTGCAGACCTCGGGGCCACTCCGGTGGACGGGACCCGTGGGCGTCGCGCTCGTCCTGCCGTACTACGGCGCGGAGACGTTCGCGCTGCACGAGATCGGGGCCCGGGCCCTGGCCGGCGACCCCGACGTGCTCGACCTCGTGGCCGCTGTTCGTGACAACCCCGCTGCTGTGGCCCTCTTCGCGGTGGGACTCATCACACTGGCAGTGGCCGGGATCGCGGCGGCGATCTCATGGCGTCGGGCACATCGACCGGGCCGAGCGGCCGGTGCCCTCCTCCCGCTCGCGGTGGTCGCGGCGCTGTTCCTGCCGCAATTCTTCCTCCCGCCCGCCGGCCGGATGGCCTACGGGCTCGTCTTTGCGGCCGCGGCCGTCTACGCGGCGATTACCGCGGCCTCTGCTGGCCGCGACACGACCGGACCGTCACCGGTCGGACGCCGGTCCGCCGCCGAGCCCAGCAGGGTGCGGCAGGGCTGAGCCTGATCCTCCGGGGCCTACCCGCCGTTCTTGCGGCGATATAGTCGAACGATGCCAGAGCCGAGCCCCGCTCCCACCCCTACCTCGACGTCCACCCCGACGCCCCACCAGGAATCCAAGAACGACCGGATTGTCTGGATCGACTGCGAGATGACCGGCCTCGACACCTCGAACGACGCGCTGGTGGAGATCGCGGCCCTGGTCACCGACTCCGAACTCAACGTCCTGGGCGATGGCGTGGACATCGTCATCCACGCCTCCGACGCCAAGCTGGCCGCGATGCTCCCGGTGGTGCGGGACATGCACTCCTCGTCGGGCCTGACCGAGGAGATCCGTGCCTCCGCCGTGACAGTGGCGGAGGCCGAGAAGGAGGTCCTGGACTACATCCGCGCCTGGGTCCCGGTGGGCGGGACCGCTCCCCTGGCCGGCAACTCGATCGGCACCGACCGCGGGTTCCTCGCCCGCGACATGCCCGAGCTCAACTCCTACTTGCACTACCGGATGATCGACGTGAGCTCGATCAAGGAGCTGTGCCGCCGCTGGTACCCGCGCATCTACTTCGGCCAACCCGAGAAGGGCATGTCCCACCGCGCCCTGGCGGACATCAAGGAGTCGATCCGCGAGCTGAAGTACTACCGCGCCACGGCGTTCGTGCCGCAGCCCGGCCCCACCACGGACGAGGTGCGCGCGGCCGCCGGCGCCCTGCCCGCGGTGGACTGACGGACCCACGCGCCGCTGCCCAGGCCCGGCCGGCGAAGGTACCTGGCGATTTCCTGACCGGCGCACCGACCGGGTAGCATCATCAACGCCGTTCGCGAGGACGGCGATGGTGGCTGTAGTTCAGTTGGTAGAGCACCAGGTTGTGATCCTGGCTGTCGCGGGTTCGAGTCCCGTCAGCCACCCCACCGGAAACGGCGGGTGACGTGCACATTGTGCGGGTCGCCCGCCGTTCTCGTTTCCCGCCATGCAATAGTTCCTGCAGTAGCGGTCGTTCCCTTAGCCTTTGAAAAGGTCTCCGAATCCGCCCGCGCTCTGCTGCGCTACGGTTGTGACGCGTGCATACTTCTTCGACCATTCGTTTCGAGGACAGCGATCAGTTCTGGTAACGGCGAATCATGTCGGCGCTTAGGGGAAGCGCCAAATTCCCGAGCGGGCCAGAATACGGAGAACTAGTCGAGCTCCGAAACTATCGAATGCAAGTCCAACCCCAGACCGAGCATAGTATGCTGAACGCTCAGGTGACGGGTCCGCGGTTGATGGAATCAGAGCACAGTTTTCTAACAAGCGGGAGTGGCGCGCAACTCCAGAAGGAGTTTCGAATGGGGATCCACATTACCAGCGGCGACCTCGACGAATGGTCGCGACGTCGCGACTCCGAAGGCCATCTTCCGACCCTCGTTCGACGCCTCATTATGGCTTCTTCGCGGCCCGATTGGATTCGAATGCCGGCCGCAGAGGGCGTGGCCCTGTCTGGCCTGGATGGAATTATCTCGGTCTCCGGCAGTTCCCACCCATACGTTCCGCTCGGCGATTCGCTATGGGAAATCGGAACCGAGCAGGGCCAGCGGAACAAAGCAATCAGTGACTACGTGAAGCGCACTGGGACAACACCGGTAGAAATTCGCCGGAAGACCTCCTACGTCGCTGTGACGAACCGCAAGTGGAGCAGAGGCGGCAAGTGGATCGCCGACATGAAAGAACGAGGCGACAACTGGAAGAATATCTTCGTCCTCACTGCGGATGAGCTCGCACTCTGGCTCGAACAATTTCCTGGCGTAGAAGGGTGGCTCCGAGAGCACCTCGGCAAGGGTTCTTTGGGCGACATCGCCCTCGACACGTGGTTCGAAAGATGGTCTAAACAGACCCAACCCGCCACCCCTGCCGCTGTGCTCACCGCAGGGCGTCGAAGGGACGTCATCGACTTGCTCGACGTCCTAGACGGCCCACCAGCAGACGCCCAAGTAGTCGCCGCGTCAAGCTCGGACGAGGCTGTCGCCTTCATCGCGGCTGCCCTACGTCTCGGGCCAGGCCCTCTCCCCAATGAATCGGCGGTGAATGAGATCGGCGAGGAGGCCGAGACCGACGCCGCTATTCGCTCCTCTGAGCATCTAGAGGCGCTGCGCGAACGTACTATCGTCATAACCGATGAGGCGGGATGGCGACACTGGAGCAACCACCACACGCGGCACATTCTCGTTCCTCTGTTTCTGCCCGACTCCGTCACCGAAGCCATCAACGTCGGTCATCATGTGGTGCTTCCGCGAACTGCGCGATCGGCGCACGACAAGGGCCGCCTAGCTCCAATCGATCCGTACGCCGGAGCGGACGCGTGGCGAAGCGCGTCGATCGACGTCTACAAGGCCCACGAGTACGCGCTTGCGTCGCGAAGAAGCCTTGGCACGTTGCGTCGTCGTCTGAGTCGACATAGCCACCAGACACCTTCTTGGGCAACCGGATCCACCGTTTCCTTACTCGCCCCTGCTCTTCTTGCCGGATCGTGGGATGCAAGCAAAGAGGGGGACAGGGAAGCTCTGCTTGCGCTCACGCGAGAAGCGAACTGGGGCGACCTTACCCGGGCACTCATTCCGCTCACTATCGGCGAAGATGCCCCACTTGGAATTCTCGGTAACGACTGGGACTTCGTGGACATCGTGGACGCTTGGGATGCGATTGGGGCTCTTATCACTCCCGAAAGCCTCTCCACCTTCACGCAGACAGCAATTGAAGTGCTCATTGAAGCCAATCCCCACACTGGCCTCGCCGCCGAAGACCGGCTTAAACTCATTTTTGACGCCACGCGACAAGAACGCCGATATTCAAACTCTCTGCGGCGCGGCGTCGCCACAACCACTGCCATCCTGGGCGCTCACACGGGCGACACCACCGCGGCGGGCACCATCACCGGCCAACAGGCCGCCACACAGATTGTTCGAGAGCTACTTCAAGACGCCGACTACGACCGGTGGCTCACGCTCGCTAGTGAGCTTCAGCTTCTAGCTGAAGCTGCACCCGACGCTTTCCTGCGCGCTGTTGAGACGTCACTTCGCTCCAAGAACGCCGCAGTCATGGGCCTGTTCGATGAGAAGAAAGATCTCCTGGGTAGCCAGGGGTCGCACTCGTCCCTCCTCTGGGCACTCGAGACTTTGGCCTTTTCTCCCACGCACGTCGCTCGCGTTGCTTTAACACTCGCCCGCCTCGCGGTCCTCGATCCCGGCGGAACTCTCGCCAACCGTCCCGCTGCATCGCTCATCTCGGTCCTCAGCATCATCCGACCCAGTGGCGCTGTCAACGTTAACAACCGTCTCGACGTGATCGACGCGGTCATCGCGACCGTCCCTGAGCACGCCACCGACCTTCTTCGAGGTCTCGTCGAAGATCGAGGCGCGGGCATCATCCCTGCAGGCCCTCGTTACCGCGACTGGCCGACGCCCCGTCACCGCGCATCACCCTCGGAATACAAGGAAACCCTGACTGAGATCTGCACCCGATTGCTCAAGGTGCCGAATGAAGACTTGCTCGGACTGGCAGGACTCATCACACGTTTCTCATCGGCCGACATGGCTCGTATCCTCGACATATTCAGCACGCGATGGAACGACCTCGGCGATGGCACCCAAGCCGAAGTGCTCGCCAAGATCGCCAAAGAGGCCGACAGACATCGCCGGTACAAGGAAGCCGCGTGGGCTATGCCGGAAGCCGACATCGACGCAATCGACCAATTTCTTGCCGAACGAGGCTACGACCTGCAAACCAAGAAGGAGGGGGAGCTGTTTAGCTGGACCGCGGAGATCGATGACACCCGCCAGATTGGCGGCAACGACGAGCAGCCCGAGAAGACGCTCAATGATCGACGAGCCGAAGTTGTCCGAGCCATTCTCGCCTCCGGCGGCTTCGAAGCGGTCGCTGCGTTTGCCGCCAACGTCGAGGTACCCGGGTACGTCGGAAAGACCCTCGCAGAGATTGACATTAGCGAGGACCTCGACCTCGTCGACGGAGTGCTGGATCGGCTCGGGGCCAGTACCGCATCCGAACATCCCGCCTCGGACTTGGCCGTCGCCTGGGGGTACGCCGTTGCCCGGGCCGAGGACTTCACCTGGCTCAAAGAAGTGGTGGCCAAGCGTCCAGACCAGGCAGCCGTCCTACTTAACACCGTGCGGACCTCTTCAGCGATACTCGGCGTCGTCGCGAAGCTTGAGGCGGAGCAGCAAGCGCTCTTTTGGAAAGGTGTGAACCCGTACCGCGTCGACGGCGAAGTCGTAGAGCGAGTCTGCGAGGGCTTGCTCGACGCGGGACGCCCGTTTGGCGCGATGACCACTGCCGCAGGTCACGGCTCACCTGGCCCCTCGTCAGACCTCATTATCAGGGTGCTCTCCACTGATTTCGACCAAGCCAACGAACCCGATAATGAAGACACCCACAATCTCGGCTACACCGTCGGTCTCTTGCTCAATCGTCTGGAAAACTCAGAAGTAGACGACGAAGTCATCTCGAACCTTGAGTTTCGCTACCTTCCTGTTCTGAACGACTACCGTGAGCCGCGGGCTCTTCATCGAGAGCTAGCTCGTAAGCCAGAGTTGTTTGCCACCGCGGCCAGCAGTGTGTACAAACCCGACGACCAGCCCAAGACTGATGTTGACGCAGCAGTCGCCGGAGACGAGACGTCGGAGATGTCCGGCGAACAATTCAGGTTCAGCAGTGCAGCATGGAGCCTCTTAAACGGGTGGCATGGCCCTCTTCCGGGCTCAAACGTTCCCGACGAACTTCCAGCCGCCGAGGCTGTGCAAGCGTGGGTAGAACAGGTCCGCGTTGAACTTGGATCGCGTGACCGGACCCAAATCGCGTCCGCCGCAATCGGCGCCGCACTCGCCGCCCCTGTCACTGATGAGGACGGAACCTGGCCGTGCGAGCCAGTCCGCAACGTCATAGAGCACGAACAGAGCGACGAACTGGAATCCGAATTTCGCATTAGCCGCCTCAACCAGCGCGGAGTCCACGGACGGACTGCTTACGCCGGGGGCGACCAAGAGCGCGCTATCGCGGAAGAGTTCCGCGACAACGCGGTGAAAGTTCGGAACCGCTGGCCGCGTACTGGAGCCCTGCTCGAGAGCTTGGCCAGCTCCTACGACCAGGACGCCCAGCGTGAGGACGACGATGCCGAGCGGGACGCCCGTCGCCAACGATAGTTCAGCTGGGCGCCGACGACGGCAAGCAGAAGCAGGTCCGCGGCAACGGCACCTTGTCGATCGTGACCGAGCTAGTCGACCTCACACTCGTAGTGGACGCCAGCCCGCCTGCTGGGCACTATCCAATGCCAGTCGGCGTAGGTCGTGACCGACTGGCTCAATATCAGTGACCAGGGGTTCTGTATTCGGGTCACGGTGGTGCCCATGAATGGGTTCGCCAGTTGCCACTCTGCCGCGGCCAAGGTCGCTCCCGCTGCACGCACCGTGACGAATCCATTCCAAGTCGTGCACCTGACCGCGAACGTCCCACCCCTATGCGGCCAGCGCGATCAGCAGGCCACCTACGGGCACCGGGGCCAGGCTGGCGATCCGCTGTGCAGAATCCACCGCTCCTTACCGACCAGGCAGACCTTGCCGACTTACGAGCAGAAGGTCCGGTTTGGGACGGCATTCGTGGCCTGTGAGGCCAATACCGCTTGAGCGCTCCTACCAGCGGCTCATCTGTACCCGCGAGGCCTCGAAAGAACCCACCGGCGCCTTGGCAGATAGGGCTTGTCGGTACCGCGGGTCCGGCGAGTTGGTACCGCCATTCCGGCGACCCGGAACCGGCCCGTGTGTGAAGCGGGCCGGCACCGTCGGGGGTTACTCCCAGTAGCCGGTAGTGGCTCGGGCTTGGTCGTCGCGCTGTCGGCGCATGTCGACTTCGCCGAGGTTGATCTCGCGGGCGTTGTTGGCCAGGCGGTTGACGATGGAGTCCGCGGCGACCCGGTCAGGCAGCGCCTCGAGCCAGTACGCCGGCCGGGATTGGGAAGCGATCATCGTCGGCAGCCGGTGCTCCCGGTTGGCCAACACGGCGAACAAGTCGTTCGCGGCCTCAGGATCGATGCCCACGGTCAGGAAATCGTCGATGATCAGCAGCTCCACGTCCGAGAGGTCGTTGAGCATCTTCTGGTGGCGGATGCCGTCGCCGCGGGCGATGACCAGCCGCCGGGCGAGTTCGTCCATGCGGGCGTAGGTGACGGTGTGCCCGTTCTGGCAGGCGGCGATGCCGATCGCGCAGGCCAGGTAGGTTTTCCCGCCGCCGGTCGGTGAGAGGACCAGCAGGTTGGTGGGGTCTTGGCGCCAGTGGTGCCCGGCGTAGCGTTTCATCCGCACCGGGGTGATCCCGCGTCCTTCCTGGTAGTTGATCTCCGCGATCGAGGCCTGCGGGATCGGGAACTTCGCCGCTCGGATCAGCTTGTCGATCCGGTGGGCCTGGCGCTGGTCCAAGGCGTCGTCGACGGCGGTGAGAAAGATCTGCTCCGGGGTGAGCTCGTCATTGGCCTCATCGCTGATGAGCTCCTCGAACCGGGTCGCCACGTGCGTGATGCGCAGATTGCGGAACTTCTGGTGATCGATCTCGGTGAACATCACACGCCCTCCCCGCTGCGGCCGCGCGCATAGTGATCGGCCGAGCGAACTTGAACGGCGCTGTCGTCTCGGGCTCCGGCCGGTGGCGGGGGCTTTCGTGTGGCCGCCGCCGGGACCACGGGTCGGGGCGCTTTGCCGTCGGAGTCGATGGTGGCCATGACGCGTTTGAGCACGCTGTAGCTGCCGACGCTGTTCTGGTTGAGCAGCACTTGGCAGGCCGCCTCGAGCCGCTGTCGACTTCTCTTGCCGAGAGTTTCGAGAATGTTCTGGCAGTCCAGATAGCCCTGCGCCTCGATCACGTGACGATCCAGGATCTGGGCGATCACCTGCTCGGTGGCGGGGCCGAACCCGCGGGCGCGGTCGGTGAACCACTGCCGCGACCACAGGCCGTCGATACCCTGGTGCTCTTTCGGGGCGTGAGCCAGCACCGTCGAGTACTGGCCCTTGCGGCCGTGGCGCCGCGAATGCTCGCAGACGACCTGGTCACCGTCGAAGAGCGTCACCGACTGCGCGGTCAGGCGCACCCGCAGCAGCTGACCGGCGAAGGTGTACGGCACCGAGTAGTACTGCGACTCGCAGGAGACGTGATAGTTCCGGCCGACCTTGAGTTGCTTCCATTCCACCGTGGCGAACCCGTCGTCGGGCAGGGCCGCCAGCAGCGGCGCTTCGTCGGACTCGAACCTCTCCCACCGGGTCGTACCGTCAGCCCGGCGAATCTGGGTGTTGATCTCGGCGACGCGGTCGGCGATCGCCGCGTTCAGGGCCTCGACGGTGGTCCACACCTCCTCGGCGAGGTAGCCGATGACGCGTTTGTTGACCACTTCCACTGCTGACTCTACGGCTGCCTTGTCGCGGGGTTTTCGGACCCGGGCCGGCACGATCGCGGTGCCGTAGTGGTCGGCCAGCTGCTGGTAGCGGACGTTGACAGCCCTGGCCGCCTCGCCCTGCTTCTGCCGATGAGTGGCGGTGGTCGGGTTGTCGGGCACCACCATCTGCGGTGTCCCACCGAAGAACGCGAATGCGGCGACGTGAGCGTCAATCCAGGACGGCGATTTCATATCCGTGAAGCCGCGGCAGAACACCGCACCGGAGTACGGCAGGACGGCCACGAACAAGTACAGCTTGGTGACCTCTCCGGTGACGGCGTCGAGGACCTCGAGGGTGTCGCCGGCCCAGTCGACCAGCATCGTCCGACCCGGTTCGTGATGCAGCGTGGCCACCACGTCCTTGATGCGGGCGTGCTCGGCGAACAGGGCGCAGTACTGCGAGTACCCGTACTTCTTCCCGCTTCCGGCCGGAGCGGCGAGATACTTGCCCCAGGCCTGCTGGATGGTGAAGTGCCGGTTGAACTTCATCGACGCCAGCACCCGATCAAAATCGGGCTTGGCGTAGTCCTCCGAGACGCGTTTGCGCCCGTCGGGGAACATCCCGGCGATCTCGGCCGGGTTCATCGACGACGCTTGGCCGGCGGTGATGCCGTACGCGGTGATCGTCTTCTTCACCGCCGCGATCTCCCGACGCGAACACCCGACGGCGGCGACGATCTCGCTGTAGCTATGCCCGGCCAGCGCCAACGTCATGATGGCCTTGTACTCGGCCACATCAGCCTCCTCAAATAGGAAGAAGCGGCGCAGTCGCGCCGCCTCACCCCGAGCAGACCACCCCGCCCGCCCCAAGGAGTACCGAGTCGCCGGAATCGAAGTACCGGATCGCCGGACTAGGCGTACCCACTGGCCCTATCTGCCACGCCTGAACAGCTCTAGCGATTGCTGTGGCGGAGACCTTCCGAGGACCTTGCGTACTCCAATGCCCGACGCACCCTCCTGTCGCAGTCCGGGCCTCGTTCTCATTTCGCCCCCACGTATTCCGCCACCGAAACCGGACGGTAGCTGCTAGCTGGTGATTACGCTCTGATGATCGCCCCTACCGGCACCGAGGAGTCCCGATGAGCGAGACCGATTTCACCGGCCTGCGGGCGATCTTCGTCAACTGCACTCTCACGCGCAGCCCCGACGTCAGCAACACCCAGGGACTCGTCGACGCGAGCGCCTCGATCATGCGCAAGCACGGAGTCGAGGTGGAGACCCTCCGCGCGGTCGACCACCCGATCGCGACGGGCGTCTACCCGGACATGCGCGAGCACGGATGGGACGTCGACGCCTGGCCGGATATCTACCCGCGGATTCTCGAGGCCGACATCCTCGTGCTGGCCGGGCCCATCTGGCTGGGCGACAACTCCAGTGTGATGAAGCAGGTCATCGAGCGGCTCTACGCGCTGTCCGGGATGCTCAATGACAAGGGCCAGCATCTCTACTACGGCCGGGTCGGCGGGTGCCTGGTCACCGGCAACGAGGACGGACTCAAGCACTGCGCGATGAACATCCTCTACAGCCTGCAGCACCTCGGCTACACGATCCCGCCCAACGCCGACGCGGGCTGGATCGGCGAGGTCGGCCCCGGGCCGTCGTACCTGGACCCCGGCAGCGGTGGGCCGGAGAATGACTTCACCAACCGCAACACGACCTTCATGACCTGGAACCTGATGCACCTGGCCCGGCTGCTCAAGGCGGCCGGCGGCATCCCCGGCGAGGGCAACCAGCGCTCCGCCTGGGACTCCGGTGCCCGCTTCGGCTGGGAGAACCCCGAGTACCGATCCTGAGCAAGTACCGATTCTGGCCGAGCACCGATCCTGACCGAGGAGGGTTCCATGACCGACGAGCACTCGGGGGAGCGAATCGCGAGCCGGGACCACCCGGTGAGCCCGGACGGGCCCCGGACACCGGCCCTGATCATCTTCGACGTCAACGAGACACTCTCGGACATGTCGCCGATGAGCCGGCGGTTCGAGGATGTCGGCGCGCCGGCGCACCTGGCGTCGAGCTGGTTCGCAGGGCTCCTCCGGGACGGCTTCGCCCTCACGGTCGTGTCGGCGAGCGACTCCTTCGCCCGCCTCGCCCAGGACTCGCTGCGAATCAGCCTCCATGGTCACCCGCTCGATCGCGACCCCGACGCCGCGGTCCAGCACATCATGGGCGGGTTCACCGCCCTCCTCGTGCACCCCGACGTGCCGGACGGAGTGCGAGCACTGACCGCCCTGGGGATCCGTTTGGTGACGCTGAGCAACGGCTCGGCGGCGATCGCCGAAGGCCTCCTCGACCGCGCGTCGATACGCGAGCATTTCGAGGCACTTCTCTCGGTGGAGGACGCCGGTGCCTGGAAGCCGGCCGGCGGGGCATACGCGCACGCTCTCGTCCGGTGCGGTGTCGACCCCACGAATGCGATGCTCGTCGCCGTTCATCCCTGGGACATCGACGGCGCCGCACGAGCTGGACTCGGTACCGCCTGGATCAACAGGAACGGCGAGCCCTACCCGGGGTACTTCCGGTCGCCGGACATCATGGCCACGTCCCTCACAGATCTGGCCGACCAGCTGATCAGAGCCATACGCCTGTAGTGCGCCCGAGACCCTCTTCGCGGACGGGCCGACCGCCTAGACCTACCAGCGGTTCCGCGACTCCTCCGCCCACCCGGTGAGGCCGTCCAGGCGCACCGTGGTGCCATCATCCAGGACCCCGGTTCCGGACCAGATGCCGAAGGCCTGATGGGTGCGCACGGCCAGGATCCCGAGTTCGGTGATGTCCCGGCGGAGGTGGAACGGGGTGAGCGTGGCGTCCAGGCGCTCACCACGGACCCTCCAGGCAGCCTCCGGATCCGCCAGATCATAGGTCCAGTGCAGATCCTCGCCGAGCTTGTGCAGACGGCCGTCCACGAGGATCCCGTTCTCTGTGGACCCGGTCCCGTCGGTCCACCGCCCACCCACCTGCAGTGCACACGGCACACCGTCCACCACGCCGCTGCCGGCGCCCCAGTTCCATCGGGTGGCGTACCGCCAGCGTCCGCGCCCGCGGTCCAGGACCGCCCAGCCGGCCCCGAGGTCGTGGGCGACCCCGTCCAGGGTCACCGAACCGGTGACGGGATTGGCGAGGTCCTTGAGCGTGTACTGGAAGCGGCGCTCGCTCCACGGCACCACCACCCCAAGGCTGTCGTGGCCCGGGCGCATGACATCCAGGACCACCTGGAGGCCCTTCGCGTGCACCCGGATCGCGGTGGCGCCCGCGTCGTCGTCGATCTCGATACCCACCCGACCAGAGCCCACGCCGGCCGACGCGCGCACCGTCCCGTCTCCCGGATCGTCGCCGAATCCCGGCCGGACGAACGGGCTGATCCCGCCACGGGTGGTCTCCACACCGGTCTGGCGGTCCAGGACGTAGACCGCGCAGGTGGACAGGTAGTCGAGACCAGCCACCGTCAGTCCCACCACGAACCGGTCGGTCACGATGCCCCAGTACTCCCAGCGCTTGGTGCGCCCCCAACCGGAGATGCGCGTGCGGTGCAGCGGCGTGCGGGTCCAGCCGACAGCGGCAGGGTTGAGTCGGCGGCCGTGGGCCAGATCGGTGGGGCACGTGATCTCGCGCTCGTCGGTCATGCGCCCACCTTTCCATTCGCTCTCCCTCGGCATTCGCGCGGTCCGCCATGGGGCGTGAGGGACCGATGGCGCGACCGCCTGAGGTTTTCTATGGTGCGGTGGACCCGACTGACCTGGAGGGCTCGTGTCCACACTCGATCTGTTGCTCGCGACCGTCGGCGCGCTCGGCGTCGTGATTGTCGCCCTGTCCGCGCGACTTCACCGGTGGCCCGTGTCGGAGCCGCTCATCGCGCTCGGGGTCGGCATAGTCCTGGGCCCCGTGGTCATGGGTGTTCTCGACGTCCCCGACATCGTCGCCGACCCCTCGACGCTCCACCACGGCGCGGAGATCCTTCTGGCCATCTCCGTGATGGGTGTGGCTCTTCGCTACCCCTTCTCGGCGATCCGTCGACACTGGCGGCGTCTGGCGCTCCTCCTGGTGGTGGTGATGCCCGCGATGGCGCTGATCTCCACCGGTCTCGCGATCTGGGCGTTGGGGATCCCGTTCGCGGTGGCGCTGCTCTTCGGTACCGCGATCTGCCCCACGGATCCCGTCCTCGCCTCCGCGGCGGTGACCGGCGACGCCGCCGAGCGGGACCTCCCCGAGGACGACCGGCAACTGCTGTCTCTCGAGTCGGGGGCGAACGACGGACTGGCCCTTCCCCTGGTCGTGATCGCGCTCGCCGTCGCCACCCCCCTCACCGCCGGGCAGGCCGCCCTGGAGATCGGCTGGCAGATCCTCGGCGCCCTGGTGCTGGGCGTCCTCGCCGGAGTGTCGGCGGCCAAGGCCCTCCATTTCTCGGAGCGCCACCACACCGCCGAGAACGGCCCGATCCTGATGTTCACCCTGCTGCTGGCGTTGCTGGTCCTCGGTGGCTCAGGCCTGCTGGGGGTCAACGGGGTCTTCGCGTCATTCGTCTCGGGATTGGCCTTCAACCTGGCCAGCGTCGGGCACGAGAGACAGGTGGAGGTGGAGATCGACGAGGCGATCAACCAGTTCGCGGTCCTACCGTTCTTCCTGGTCCTCGGAGCGATGCTGCCGTGGGAGCAGTGGGAGCAGTTGGGGTGGGGTGCGGTGATCCTCACGGCTGCTGTGCTCGTCCTGCGGCGCCCGCCGGTGCTTCTCGCGCTCATGCGTCCGCTCGGATTGCGGGTACGCGACGCCGCGTTCCTCGGCTGGTTCGGGCCGGTCGGGGTCGCGGCGATGTTCTATCTGACCGAGGAGGCGTCCCGAGCGGGTCCGGATCCGCTGCTGCTGGGTGTGGGCACCCTTGTCGTGGTGGCCAGCACGCTCGCACACGGCGTCACCGCGGCTCCCGGTCGCGCGATGTTCAGGTCCGCCGCTCGACACGACGCGGACAGAGCCGGTCGACTGGCTCTGTCCGCCGCTCGACACGACGCGGACAGAGCCAGTCGACCGATCCGCTGAGGCCGCCCGCGCGACTTCCGGGTTGTCAGTGGTCGGCCCAGCCCCGCAGCGGGGCCAATGCCTCCTCGTCACCGGCGCTCGAGGTGCCGATCACCGACAGCGTGCCGTCCGACTCCAGACATACCGCGGCCACCTGGTCCAGCCCACCGAAACCACTGGATCTCATGGCCTGGAAGATCTCGTCACGAGTCAGCCTGCTCGAGGCGATCGCGTCCTCCAACATGGCTCCCCGGTCCACCAGTAGGACGGGCCGGGCACGCACGACCGTGCGGCCCTTGACGAGCCTCGAGGTGAACAGACTCACCACCACCTGGAGCGCGAGCAGGAGCGCGATCCCGACCAGACCGGTCACCAGTGCCAGATCCGACGAGGTGAGGATGGTGGCCAGGAGTGACCCCAGAGCCACCGTGACCACCATGTCGAAGGCGTTGAGCTTGGACAGCACCCGCTTGCCGCTGAAGCGGATCGCCGCGACCATCGCCACGTACGCGACCGGACCGATCAGAAGGACGCGGACGATCGGATCGAGGGACGAGAACCACATGCGGACCTCCGGTGTCGGCGACGTGAGGAGGGCTCACGCTACCCCGGGCGCGCCATCCCGACAGCGGGCCGGACGAGACCTCACGTCAGGCTGTGCCCAGGTCAGGCAGTGCCCGCGTCAGGCAGTGCTGGCTTCAGGCAGTGCTGGCTTCAGGCAGTGCCCGCGTCGGCGTTGCCGGCCTTCCAGGTCTCCCACGGGACGTTCCAGTCGCCCAGCCCGTCCCAGCCCGGCAGCGTCGGACCGACCGTGCCGGTGACCTCGAAGATGTCGCCGCGCTTGGCGTTGTCGTAGAACCACTTGGCATCGGCCGTGGTGACGTTGAGGCACCCGTGGCTCACGTTTCTGCTGCCCTGGGCCCAGACGGACCACGGCGCGGCGTGGACGAAGATGCCGCTGTAGGACATCCGCGTGGCGTACTGGACCGGGGTCCGGTACCCCTCCGGCGAGTCGACCGGCACACCATAGGTCGAGGAGTCCATGACCATGGAGGCCAGCTTCTCGCCGATCACATACGTGCCGTTGGGAGTCGGGGTGTCGGCCTTGCCCATCGACGTGGGCATGGTCTTGACCACCTCGCCGTTGCGCTCGATCACGATCTGCTTGGTCGAGTCGTCCACCCGGGAGATGACCGCGTCGCCGATCTGGAAGTCACTGCGCGCGTCCTCCTGGCCGTACATCCCGCCACCCAGGTCCTCGCCGTAGATGTCCACGTGCACGTCGATCGTGGTACCGGGCGCCCAGTACTCGGCCGGTCGCCACCGGACCTCCTGGTTGGACACCCAGTAGAAGGCGCCCTCGACCTCGGGTTCGGTCCGGACGTGGATGTTGTCCTGGGCCGCCCGGCGATCCGCGATGGGCTCGTCGAACATCACCGCCACAGGCTGGCCGATGCCGACCGTGGAACCCTGACCGGTGGTGAGGTAGGCAGCGGTCATGATGCGCGGGGTGAGAGTGCTGAACGTGACGTTCTTCTGGGTGATCAGACCAGCCTCGTCCGCCGCGGTGGACTCCAGCGTGTACTGGCGGCCGTAGCCCAGATCCTCGGTGGTCCGCCATTCGGTGAGGTCGGGGTTGAACTCGCCCTGGACCTGGATGCCCTCTGGGTTGCGCATGACGACCGAGTCGAGACGACCGTCACTGGCGGTGAGCACCACCGGCTCGGCCGGGTTGGCGTCGAGTGAACCGTCCTCCACTGACAGGTCGATGACCGCAGCGGGTTCCGGGGGCGCCTCGGCGACCTGGACCTCCTCGGCGCCGCCGGAGCCGATGGTGCAGCCGGTCAATACGAGTGACCCGGCACACACGACGGCCAGCGCGAGACGAGATCTCGACCGGGCACCCGGGTCCCGTCGTCTGGTCCTATCCGTGTTGCGCAAGTTCACTAATGGCCCCTTCCGAGCATCATCTCCCCCGGACGTCAACAGGACCGGCGAGAAGTCTCCACAAGTATGCCTGTGAACTTCCTTGCATTCCATATCGAATTGATAAAGGATTGCCGCCCACCGACCCGGCACCCCCGCCCTGACCTGGCGATTTCGTGTTGGCGCCGGTGTCCTGTTACTGTTTCTCTCGCACCAAGCAGGCGCCATTAGCTCAATTGGCAGAGCAGCTGACTCTTAATCAGCGGGTTCGGGGTTCGAGTCCCTGATGGCGCACAACACCAAGAGAGGCCCTCCCCCGGCGGGGAGGGCCTCTCTTCGTCGTGCCCGGCACCGGACGCGACCGGCGCCGGCGAGCCCGGTCGCTGGCGGGCCCGGCGCTCGCGCGACCGACAACGGCACCGACACCGGCCGGAACTCAGGCCCGGCGCGCCTCGAGGTAGGCCTCGATGCGCCGGCGTTCCTTGCGCTTGTTGGCCATGGACACCGTGAAACCCCCGATGACCAGTGCGGCGAACCCACCGAGGACCGCGAGCACCCGGGGGTCGGTGAGGGCGGCGACGGCCCTCTCCTTACCCTCTTCGGCGAGGTTCTTGGGGTTGACCCGGTCAACGATCTCGTCCAACGTCGTCGCGAGATCGTCACGCGCCTTGGCGATGTCGCCTTCGATGCTGTCGTAACTCCTGGACACGAGACCTCCGTCGATCGCTCGTCACGCGGTTAGCCGCGGATTCTGGACCCCGCCCACGCTACTGCACCCGTCGGCGATCCGCGCCCGCGCGCCGACGCATCGGATAGGTTGGTGGGATCAGAGACCCCGACCCGACTTCAGGAGCACCGGTGAGTACACCACGGCTCGAGGTGGGCCAGACCGCCCCCGCCTTCACCCTCCCCGACGCCGACGGAACCCCCACGTCGCTGGCGGACCTGCTCACCGCGCACGGACGTGTGGTGCTGTACGTCTACCCGGCCGCCATGACGCCGGGCTGCACCACGGAGACCGTGGACTTCGAGGGCGCCCTGCAGGAGTTGCGGGAGGCCGGAATCGGCGTCGTGGGTGTGTCTCCCGACCCGCCGGCGAAGCTCATGCGTTTCCGGGACAAGCACGGGATCACGTTCCCCCTGCTGTCCGACCCGGACAAGACCATGCTCACCGAGTGGGGAGCGTTCGGGGAGAAGAAGAACTACGGCAAGACCGTGATGGGAGTGATCCGCTCGACGTTCGTCGTGGAATCCGACGGAACGATCTCCCTCGCCAGGTACAACGTCCGGGCCAAGGGCCACGTGGCGATGCTCGCGAAGCTCCTCGGCGTGGAACTGCCCGAACCCACGGAGGGCTGAGTCCACCCATGCCCACCGAACCGCCCGAGCGAGTGCAGGAACCCATAGGGGATCACGTGGACGAGGCCGTCCAGGACGAGCCCAACATACTGGTCCCCCGCCGACGGCCCATCCAGGAGAGGAGCCGTCGCAAGTTCCAGGCGCTGCTCTCCTCGGCACGGGATGTGCTGGTCGAGGTGGGGTTCGATTCGTTCACCTGCGAGGAGGTGGCCTCCCGCGCGGGAGTGCCCATCGGGACGCTCTACCAGTTCTTCGCCAACAAGTACGTCCTGGTGTGCGAGCTGGACCGCCAGGACGCCCACGGGGTGATCGAGGAGATCGAGCGCTTCGCGCAGAAGATCCCCGCGCTGGACTGGCCGGAGCTGCTCAACGACTTCCTCGACCACCTTGCCGACCTGTGGTTGAGCGATCCCTCCCGGCGTGCGGTCTGGCTGGCCACGCAGGCCACCCCGGCCACCCGCGCCACGGCCGCGGTCAACGAGCGCGAGCTGGCCAGGATGATCGCCAGCGTGCTGGCCCCGCTCATGCCGGCCACCGAGCGGCAGCGTCGCGCGTTCATGGCCGACGTGCTGGTCCACGTGGCCTACTCGATGCTCAACTTCTCCGTCAGCGCCGGGTCCGCCACTGGCGAGGACATCCACGACGCCACCGTCACCGAACTCAAGCGGATGCTCACCGCCTACCTGTGGTTGGCGGAGAAGGAAGCCCAGGTCGGCTGAGCTCGTCGGAGGATGAAGGGCCAGCGGTGGTTGGCGGACCTCAGGGGCGAGAAGACGGCCCCGGAACGCGAATCCTGTCCGCCAATCGGAGGCACCCCTCCACCCGGGGAACAGCGACGGCGCGCTACCCGGTGGGCGTGCCCTCGAGCACCACGAACGCCACGGCCGAGTCGCCGTCGTGGCTGAGTGAGACGTTCCAGCGGGTGCCCTCCCCCACCGTCGCGGCGACCTGCCTTGCGACCTCTCCGCTCAGGCGCACCGCGGGCCGACCCCACGCGTCACAGACGGTCTCGATCTCGGACCAGACCAGCAGGTCCGGCGAGATCGGTGGGGGCGTGCCGTACAGGGCAGCAGACCACGCCTTGACCACGGCCTCCTTGACCGCCCAGCGGGCGGCCAGGTGACGGGCCATGGGGGTGGACTGATCAGACGACGACGAGGTGGCACCGCGCGACCTGTCGGCACCTGATCGGTCGCCGTCTGACCTGCTGCCACCTGGTCGGTCGCCGTCTGCCCTGCTGGTACCCGGTCCGGCTCCCCGCGCCTCGGCACGCTCGCGGCACTGCCGTCGCTCGGTGGCGGAGAAGGCTCCGGCGAACCGGGTCCCCGGCTCGGCCAGGGACGCGGCGAAGGCGCCGAGGTCGACAGTGTCGACCCCGACGCCTAGCACCGCCACGGTCACTGCCAGTCGCTGGCCGCGAGCACGCCGTCGGCGTCGATCCGTGCCTCGGGGTCCAGGATCATGGCGGCCTCGCGCTCCTTGACCTCCTCAGCAGTGCCGTCGCCCAGGCGACGTGCCTCCGGACGGCTGTAGAGGGCCTCTCCGCCGTAGATGGCGTCGGTCAGGCGCCGGGTGCCCTCACGCTCTCGGGTGAGCGCTGCCTCGCGGAGCCGCTCCGACTCCTCGTCGCCGAGCTGCGCGGCCACCGCGCGGTGGAACGCCTCGGGGTGCGTCACGGCGATGAGGCCGGACACGTGACCGAAACCGAGCGAGGTGAGCAGGCCGGCCTTGAGCGGCAGGTCCCCGCCCAGCTGCAGCGGCTCGCGCAACCACACCAGGTGACGATGCCGGTCCAGGACGTCGTCGACGCAGTCCAGGGCCCGGTTCGGGGGCAGTGTCCCCGAGCGCAGCATCTGGGTGAGCCCGATGAGCTGGAACGCCGCCGCGCCACCCTTGGCGTGACCGGTGAGCGACTTCTGCGACACGACGAACAACGGGTTGCCGTCGGAGCGTCCGATCGCCGCGCCGAGCCGCTCGTGCAGGTCCGACTCGTTGGGGTCGTTGGCCTTGGTCGAGGTGTCGTGCTTGCTCACCACGGCCAGGTCGTCGGCGGTCAGACCGAGCTCACCCAGGCCCCGGGCCAGGGGCGACCGCTTTCCACCGCGACCGGCGCCGAGCGCGCCGAGCCCCGGTGCCGGGATCGAGGTGTGTGCGCCGTCGGCGTACGACCCCGCCCAGGCCACCACCCCGTGGACCGGCAGCCCCATGCGGGCCGCGACGTCGCCGCGCGCCAGCAGGATGGTGCCGCCGCCCTGCGACTCGACGAACCCGCCGCGCCGCCGGTCGTTGGCACGGCTGTAGTGCCGCTCGTCGATCCCCTTGGCGGCCATCGCCGCCGAGTCCGCCGTGGCGGACATGTCGGCGAAGCCCTGGATGCCCTCGGTGGACAGGTCGTCGAACCCGCCGGCCACCACGAACTCGGCCTTTCCGGCGCGGATCTTGTCGAAGCCCTCCTCGACGCTCACCGCGGTGGTGGCGCAGGCCGCCACCGGGTGGACCATCGAGCCGTAGCCGCCGACGTAGGACTGCATCACGTGGGCTGCCACCACGTTGGGCAGCGCCTCCTGCAGCGTGTCGTTGGCGCGGCTGCGACCGAGGATGCCGTCGATGTACAGCGACCTCATGCTGGTCATGCCGCCCATGCCGGTGCCCTGGGTGTTGGCCACGTCGGCCGGGTGGACATGGGCGAGCAGCTCAGCCGGGGTGAAGCCGGAAGAGATGAACGCATCCACGGTGGCCACGAGGTTCCACGCGGCCACACGGTCGATGCCGGAGACCATGTCGGCGGGGATTCCCCACGCCGTCGGGTCGAATCCTGTGGGGATCTGCCCACCCACGATGCGGGTGAGCGTGGCGCGGCGCGGAACGCGGATCTCGGTGCCGGCCTTGCGGGTGACCGTCCAGTCGCCGGTGGAGATGTCGTGGGTCACGACGGTGTTCTCCGGGTCGGCCTCGAGGTAGGCGCGGGCCTGCTGCTCGTCGTCCACGACGAAGGACAGGTCCTCCGGCAGGAACACCGAGGTGAGCTGCGGCGAGGCGCCTGAGAACATCTCGGCTCGCGAGTCGTCGGCGTACCGGCGTATGCCCACACGGCCCAGGACCTCGTCGTGGAAGCGCTCGGCGATGTCGGACTCGTCGATCGGGTCACCCGTCTCGGTAACGGTCCAGCCTGCGCGCGGCGAGTCCTCCCATTCGATGAGGCCGGTCGACCAGGCGAGCTCGACCACGCCGGCGGCACTGAGGTCGCCGGTGGTCTCCACCTCGAAGCGGGTGCGGGCGCTGCCGTAGGGGCCGACCTCGCCGGAGCCCACGATCACCACCATGTCCTCCAGCTCCTGCGTGACCTGACCCCACTCGGGACGCTCGTCGACGGTGACGGTCTGCAGCGACGGCAGGGCCGCGATGGTCCCGTCGGCGTCGTCGGTGGCGGCCTCGGCAACCGCGGTCGGACGGTCCGCGGCGAGCGCGGACATGTCCAGGTCGGCGGTACCGAGCCCGCCGGTGAGATCCACGGTGACGGGTGCCTCGCCGGCGGACCGGCGGACGTCCGGGGTGCACGAACCCAGCAGCTCGGTGGCGATCCCCGAGGTGGACCAGGTGGACACACCCGCGGCCTCCACGGCCTCGACGAGCGGGTCGTTGTGGCCCATCAGACCGGTGCCCCGGACCCAGCCGATGATCGCGTGGACGAACGTCACGCGCTCGGACCAGGACTTCTCGGAGCCCCACTTGGCGATCATGGCGTCGAGCGCGGCCTTGGCCTCGCCGTAGGCGCCGTCGCCGCCGAAGATCCCGCGGTTGGGCGAACCCGGGAGCACCACGTGCAGGCGGGAGTCGACGTCGGTGTCGGCGCCGATCGCGCCGAGCCCGGCCACGAGCTTCTCCACGCTCCACAGCAGGACGCGCATCTCGGTCTCGGCCCGCGGTCCGGCGTCGGCCATCGAACCCTGGACGCGCGGGGCGGCGAACGGGAAGAGCAGGGTCGGGGTGAGCGGGGTCTTGAGGACGGTGGTCTGGCCACCGGCCGACTCCGCGTGCTCCGTGCCGATCCACTCCACGAGCGCGTCGACGTCCGAGTAGGAGGTCATGTTGACCGGCAGGACCCACAGCGCGGCGCCGCCACGGGCGTTGGTGCGGTAGAGGTCCTTGAAGAAGGCCAGCTTCTTCTGGTCCAGGCTCGAGGTGGTGGCCACCACGGTGGCCCCGCCCGCCAGGAGCTGTCCGGTCACGGCGGCGGCGATGGAACCCTTGCCGGCGCCGGTGACGACGGCGACGTCGCCCGCGTAGTCGCCGACGAAGTCCTCGACGGCGATCTCCGCGATCTCCCGGTAGGCCACCGCGAGGGCGTCCCGCCGGGCTGCCGTGGACCGCTCGGCCCACCAGCGGGCCTGTTCGGCCACGATGTCACCGGCGCCGCGGAAGGACTCCGCGGCATCGGCGGGAACGTCGGTCCGGGTCCACAGTCGGGCCAGGTCCTCGCGCGCCGAGGCCCAGCGGTCGTCCATGAGGACGGCGCGGCCCGAGTCGAAGGCCGGGGCCACCACGCGGCGCCAGTCGGTGCCGAGCTCCGCGGTCACGAGGTCGGCGAGCTCGGCGTCCGGGTCGGCCTCGGCGAGCAGGTCCACCGCGTCCGGCTCGAGATGCCCGAGTCGGGTGAGCAGGCCGCGGGCGGCCTCCGCGAGGACACCGTCGGGGCCGAGGACGCCGTCGGCGAACTCGTTCAGTGCCGCGGCGTCGACGGTCGCGCCGCCGCCGGCTCCGGAGGACGGCATGGCCACGGCCACGCCGTTAGCCGCGCCGACCGAGCGGACGGCCGCGTCGATGAGCGCGTCCAGTCCGGCCACGTCCTTGACGCCCGAGGCGTCCAGGGAGGCCAGGTCGCCGCCGCGGATCGAGGCGCCGTCGCGGGTGCCGAGGGCGATCTCGGCGGTGACGTGCTGCGCCCAGCCGGTGCCGAGCTCCCAGGGGCCGGTCACCCGCTCGGTGATGTATGCCGCGCGCTTGCCGGTGCGGCCCAGGACCGCGCGCAGTGCCTCACCGACCGCGTCGGACAGGACGGGGCCGAAGGGGGCGTAACCGCGGGCCAGGCGCGAGACCTGGTCGGCCAGGGTCGGGAAGTCCGCCTCGGCCGCGCCGTCGATGGCGCCCAGGCTCAGCTCCGTGCCCAGGTCCAGGAGCAGCTGGTTCCGACGTGAGGAGACGCCGTCGCACAGCGTCTCGATGGAGTCGCCGGGCACGATCTGCTCGGGACGGACCTTGGTGCGCAGCGCCACCAGCATGCGGGTGGCCGCGGGGGCACCGAACTCCAGGTCGTCCGGGCGGGGAGCGCCGGGGGCTGCCTCGGCTGCCGCCGGGGTGGTGGATCGGTCCGCACCGGCCGTGCCGGGGGTATTGACGGCCGGTGCGGGGTCTGTGGGGGCCGCCTGGTCGGCGGCCGGGGTGGTGGAGGCGGAGCCGTCGCCGGCGTCCAGCTCGTCGTCGTCGACCTCCACGCTGGGCGGCAGGGTGCCGTACAGCGCAGCGGAGTCGCGCTCCACGTTGAGCACCTGGGCGCGGGGGCCCCGGTGCGTGGGCAGGTCGAGGGTCTTGGAGGCGAGGTTCGCCACGGTCGGGGCGTTGGCCACACCGACCTCGACGAAGCACTCGATGCCGAGTCCGCCGCGCTCGACGGGCGTGAAGAGCAGCTCCTGGGTCTCGATCCAGCGGACCGGGCTGGCGAACTGCCAGGCCAGCAGCTCCACCAGCAGGAGGCGGCCCAGGCGCGTCGGCGTGGCGGACCAGGAGTCCCAGTCGGCCAGGACCTCGGCGAGGGAATCGGCCGGCACGAGGTCGGCGATCTCCTGCACGAAGGACCGCTCGAGGCTGAACAGGCGCGGCACCAGGTTGGGGATGTAGCGGCCCACGAGCACCGAGATGTCGATGTCGTGCGGGATCAGCGCGTCGAGGGTGGCCCGGAAGTCCGGGACACCACCGCGCAGGACGGTCGAGTGGAACGGCACGTCGATGCCGGGCACCAGGATGAAGGCGTTCTTGCCGCCCGAGACCTCGAGCTCGCGCTCGACGGCCTTCTCCAGCGCCTTGCATCCGGCGACGGTGCCGGCGAGCGCGTACTGGGATCCCGCGAGGTTGTAGTTGACGATCTCGATGAACTCGCCGGACTCGCGGGCCACGTCGGCCACCCAGTCCACGACCTCGTCGTCGGAGATCCCCATCTGCGACGGCCGGATCGCGGCCATCCGGTAGTCGGACCGCCCCTCGGAATCGCGCGGGACCAGCTCGTGCATGGTCGACCCGCGCTGGAAGACGATCTCCAGCAGCGGCTCGAGCTCCAGTGTCCCGGAGATGGCGGCCAGGGCGTCGTACTCGCCGATCGAGTGTCCGGCGAAGTAGGCGCCGTCGATGAACAGCCCGTCGGCCTCGAGCTCGGCGCGCTGAGCCACCGCGAGGCAGGCCATCGCGACCTGCGTGAACTGGGTCAGGTAGAGCACGCCGTCGGGGTGCCGGTGGACGGTGCCGCGGACGGTCACCTCGGTCGGGTTCTCACGGACGAGCGCGAGGATCGAGAAGCCCAGGGCCTCACGGGTGTGCGCGTCGGCACGGTCCCAGATCTCGCGGGCGGCCGGGCAGCGGGTGCGTCCCTCCATACCCATCCCCTTGGCCTGGATGCCCTGGCCGGGGAAGGCGTAGACCGTGCGCGGGGCCTCGGTGAGGGCGGTGGCGGCCATGACGGTGGCACCGTCGACCGTGCACGTGACCTCGAGGACCTGGCCGCCGGCGAGACGGCCGGTCTGGACGGCGCGGACCTTGATGTGGTCGCCCGGTCGGACCGGGGCGAGCATGCGGGCGGTCCAGCCGGCGATCCGCAGGGCGGGGGTCTTCCCGTCCGAGGCCTGGACCGCGTGCTGCGCGGCGGCCGAGAGCCACATACCGTGGACGATCACGCCGCCCAGGCCGGCGAGGTCGGCTGCGGTGTCGGAGACGTGGATGGGGTTGTGGTCGCCGGAGACCAGCGCGAAGGCGGTCATGTCGTGCGGGGCGATGAGCGAGGTCGACACCCGATGCTGGCGGCTGGTCTCGGCCGGGGTGACGGCTCCACCGTCGGGACCGACGAGGGATCCACCGGCCGGGCGGGGGTCGCCCACCTCGGCACCACCGGTGCGGCCGCGGATCGCGAACCGCTCCGAGAGAGTGCACAGCGGGGACTGCGAACCGTCGGCGGAGACGGCTCCGACCTCCACCGACACCTCGACCAGACGTCCGAGGTCGGTGTCGCGGACGCCACCGGAACGGGCGACGACGACGAGGTCGGTCGGACTCTGGGGCAACGCCGAGTGCATGCGGACGCCGTGGTCCAGATGGACCAGGTCCAGCAGTCCCTCGACCACCGTCCCGTTGCCACGCGGGCGACGGGCCTCACCGAGCACCGCGAAGACCGCGGGCCACGCCGCACCCACGAGGGCGTCCGGGACGCCGTCCGAGGTGATGAGCGAGGTGGGCAGACTCCCGGCGGTGACTCCGGTGTGGTCGGAGGCGAGGGTGGGCTCGAAGGTGAACCGCGCGGTGGCGACACCGCCGGAGACCTCGGGCAGGGCCTCGATCACGGTGCCTCCGGCGCCGCCGCGGCCCACGCCGGCGGCGGTGCTCAGCAGGGTGCTCATGGCGGCTTCGGCGGCGTCGTCGGTGACGACCGGCGCGGCTCCCGTGGCGACAGAGTCACCCAGGGTGATCGTGATGGTCATCTCGGTCGGACCGACGGGCAGGGTCAGGTCGACCGTGCGCCCGTCGGCGGCCGGCGTCAGGACCGCGCCGGAGACCGGGTGGCGGCCGATGCCGTCGGCGTCGATCTCCCAGGCGTGCAGGACGCCCAGGCGGTGGACCGGGCTCACCACGAGGCGGCCCGCCCACGAGACGTCGGGGGCGTTGAGCACGTCGGCGACCGGGCCCTGCGCGGTGGTGACGGTGCCGCGGCGGCGGCCGCTCACGGCCTCGGTGGTGGGCAGGTAGCCGCGGACACGGTCGACGGTGGCGGACTCGAAGCGATCGAGCAGCTCGCCGACCGGCTCGTCCACCCGGGTGATCCCCGCGACCGCGGTGGTGCCGGGGATGATGCACACGGCGTCGGCGTCGTAGCGGGCGTCATGGGCCTGCCACAGTGAGTCCGATCGCCACCAACGGCGGACGTCGCCGTCGATGACGGGCACAAACGGGACGGGCTTGCCCGGCATGCGACAGATGTCGAGGAACTCCGCGGCGTCGGCGGGGTGCAGGGTGGCGGTGGCCAGCTCGGGGTAGCGGGCCGCGAGGGTGTCGACGACCTCGGCGGGTCGCTCCATGGCCTCCACGCGGGGGAAGGCCGAGACGATTCGGCCGGAGTCCGCGGCGTCCAGGCGGGCCTCGGCGCGCTGGACCATGCGGTGGAAGCGCTCGCGGATGGTGGGGTCGAGCCACACCGAGGGATCACCGGCGGCCACCGCGTCGGAGGCGGAGCCGGCGGCAGGGGCGGACGCGAGGGACAGGTCGGCGAAGCGTCGCAGCCACTGCTCGTAGGTCATGGTGTCGAGGTCACCGAAGTACGGCTTGGCGGTGCCGTTGATCGCGGCGATGATCTCCTCGCGGCGCTCGGCCACGGCGTCGGCGTCGCCGGCGACCTCGTCCAGCAGACGCCCGGTACGGGCGGCCGTGTTGTCGATCTCGTGGATGTCGGCGCCCAGCTGGCTGCGGCCGGAGGCCATCCCACCCTCGGCCTGGCCGGCACCCACCCAGTGGTCCACACCGACGGTGTCCACGAGGAGCTGCTTGACCTGCGGGCTGGTGGTGGCCTCGAGGGTGGCCATGGCGGCCGTGCCCACGAGGATGCCGTCGACGGGCATGGCCGGGTAGCCGTGGGCGTTGGCCCAGGACCCGGTGAGGTAGTCGGCGGCCCGCTCCGGGGTACCGATCCCGCCGCCGACGCACAGGACCACGTTGGGGCGGTCGCGCAGCATCGGGTAGCTGGCCAGCAGGAGGGCGTCGAGGTCCTCCCACGAGTGGTGGCCGCCGGCGCGCCCGCCCTCGACCTGGACGATCACCGGCATGTGGGGCACCTCGGCCGCGATCCGCACGACCTGGCGGATCTGGGCGATGGTGCCGGGCTTGAAGCTGACGTGGCGCAGGCCGGCCTCGGTGAGCTCCTCGATGAGGGCCACGGACTCGTCCAGCTCGGGGATGCCGGCGGTCACGATCACGCCGTCGAACGGGATACCCGCGGCGCGGGCGCGCTGAACCAGTCGCTTGCCACCGACCTGCAACTTCCACAGGTACGGGTCGAGGAACAGCGAGTTGAACTGGGCGCTCCGGCCGGGCTCGAGCAGCTCGGCGAGGCGCTGGGTGTTCTCGGCGAAGATCGGCTCGGTCACCTGACCACCGCCGGCGAGCTCGGCCCAGTGACCGGCGTTGGCCGCGGCGGCGACGATCTCCGGGTCCACGGTGGTCGGGGTCATCCCGGCCAGGAGGATCGGCGAGCAGCCGGTGAGGCGGGTGAACGAGGTCTCCACGTGGACACTGCCGTCGGGCAGGGTGATCAGCTGGGGCTGGTACGCCGTCCACGGGCGCTCGATCGACGGGGTGGCGCCCGGCGTGAACAGATTGCGCAGTCCACCGCGGGTGGCGGCGGCCACCACGCCGACGCCCTGTCCGCGGACCACCGAGCGGTTGAGGCGGGTCAGGGCCTCGCCCGGGCCCATGTCGAGGATCCAGTCCGCGCCGGAGTGCAGCGTCTCGGCCATCTCCTCGACCCAGTCGACGGGCTCCGCGAAGACCTGGCGGGCCAGGGAGGCCGCGCGATCCGCGTCCAGGCCACAGCGGGCGGCCCAGTCCGACACGACGTCCACGGCGGGGGCCATCGCGGGATGGTGGAAACCGACCTCCACGTCGAGGGGGTCGAAGACGGGGGCGAAGACCTCGCCGCCGGTGAGCTTGGCCTCGCGACGACGACGGGACTCGGCCTCGAGGTCCGCACAGTGACGGCGCAGGTCCTCGAGGTCGTCCGGACGGCCCACCACGACGTGGCGGCGCTGGGCGTTGCGGATGGAGACGGTGGGCCGCAGTGCGGGATCGACCGCGGCGAAGACCTCGTCGACGAGGGCGCGTAGTTGTGCGCCGTCGATGCCCGACACGCCGACCATGGGGCTGGCCTCACCACGACGGAACAGGCCCGTGCGGCGCCCGATCAGGGTGGCGGCGGCGCCGATCAGCTCGGCCACCGCCAGGAGGCGGTCGTCGATCGAACCGAAGGTCTCGACGGACTCCACGGCCAGGATCCCCTGGGAGTGCCCGACCACCGCGGCGGGAGCGGTGTCGTTGACGTCGAAGCCCTCGGCGGCGAGCGCGCGAACGGCACCCACCTGGGTGAGCAGGACGGCCGGGAGCGAGACCGCGGCGGAGGAGAGCGACGCCTCGTCGGGGAGGTCGCCGTGGTCCTCGTCCTCGCCCGTGGTGGTGTTGGCCCACTCGATGGGCCGGAATCCGTGGGGGCGCACCACGGCGATCTCGTCGTGGACCGCTTCGGTGAGGGAGACGGAGGAGTCGACCAGGTCCTGGAGTTCGGGACCGATCCCCGTGCCGTCGATGAGATCGCTCAACGCGTCGCGCCACGCGATCCCCTGGCCCCCGAAGGCGAGGGCGTAGGCGGTGCCCTCACGCAGGTCGTCCGCGAGTGCCCGGGACTGGCGGCGGGCCGCATGTCCGGTCTCGAGCGGGCGGGGTGTGAGGTCGCGGTCGTCGATCGTCACGTGTGGAACTCCTTGGCAACTTCGTGTGGGACATCTCCGCGCCGAAACCAGTTGCTGGTCCGACGCAGGGCACAGACTGCCACAGGAAGTTGAGGGAGCCCTCAGCTTGAGGGGGTACGGCCGTCCGTTCGGGGGCCACCCGGGAGGGTCGGCAGGTGACCCTGCTCACACCCGGAACCCGACGGTTTCCTCATACACACAGGTGAGGGGGGCCTCAGGTTTGGGGTTGCCTCCGTTACCGAATCGTTACCCCGTTCTCAGGGGTGATCCGCCCGGTGACGGCGTGTCGCCTCCGGTCTGCACACCCCGGTCAGCCGCTTACGCCCCGCACCGGAGAACGGCCATCTGTGCGGCGTCGAGCCCCTCGGCGGGGCACAGGTCCGCGGCCAGGCGGCGCGGTCCGGACGACCACTCCACGTGGGCCGTGCGCACCGCGTCCCCGAAGGCGATGGTGACCAGACCCCCGACACCCGGCTGCTCGTCCGGGGCCAGGCCGCCGAGTCCGACCGTCTCGACCGCGGTCACCTCCGCGACCGTCGCCGCGCCCGGTGCGGGGATGAGGCTGAGCTGGACCCTGGTGCCGTCGAACGCCCCGACCCAGGCCGCGAACATCCCCGTTCCGTCCGCGCGTAGGTCGAGGGTGTACCCGTGCGAGAACCACGACCCGGTCTCGCGGACCACCTCGGCGGGAGACGGCACCGGGACGGCCACCGTCGGAGCGGCGACGAGGGTGGAGGCCCCCGCCATCGACACCACGAGTGAGGCCGCGACCAGCCCGCGGCCCACCCTCCGGCTCACGCGCTGAGACTTCATGTAGTCACTGTAGCCCCGCCAGTAACACAATCAGGTGCCGCGAATGCGTCGATATGGTCACCAAGACCACAACCCGCCGACTAGATGTTGGGAGTTACGGAGACCACACCTATCGTCGTTGCGTCACACTCGGCGCATCCGCCGCCCGATCGTCCGACAAGGAGTCGACCATGACCAGCCCGCCCACCAGAGGTGGGGTGACACCGAGAGAGACATTCTCCCGTCGCTCCGTCTTCGTCTTCGCCGCCATCGGCTCCGCCGTCGGCCTCGGCAACATCTGGCGTTTCCCCTTTGTCGCGTACGACAACGGTGGCGGCGCCTTCCTGCTCCCCTACCTCGTGGCGCTGCTCACCGCGGGCCTGCCGCTGCTGTTCTTCGACTACGCGATCGGCCACCGTTTCCGCGGCTCCGCGCCGCTGAGCTTCCGACGCATGAACCGCTTCGCCGAGCCGATCGGCTGGATCCAGGTCCTGGTCTCCTTCGTCATCGCCGTCTACTACGCGGTGATCATCGCGTGGGCGGCCTGTTACGCGTGGTTCTCGGTCGACGAACGCTGGGGTGAGACGTACGAGGAGTCGGCGTCGTTCTTCGCCGAGGACTTCCTCCGCGCCGGCAGCGGGTTCGGAGTCGACTTCGTCCCGGGCATCGCGATCGTCCTGGTGGTCGTGTGGATCGTCACGCTCGGTGTCCTGCTCGCGGGCGTACAGAAGGGCATCGGACGCACCGCGCTGCTCTTCGTCCCGCTCCTGGTGGCGCTCTTCGCCGCCCTGGTCGTACGCTCCCTCTTCCTCGAGGGTGCGCTTGAGGGCCTCAACAACTTCTTCACCCCGGACTGGGGTGTCCTCACCGACCCGGGCGTGTGGATCGCCGCCTACGGCCAGATCTTCTTGTCCCTGTCCGTGGGCTTCGGCATCATGCTCACCTACTCGTCGTACCTCAAGCGCAAGTCCAACCTCACGAGCTCCGGCCTGGTCGTGGGCTTCTCCAACTCGGCCTTCGAGGTCCTCGCCGGGATCGGCGTGTTCGCCACCCTCGGCTTCCTCGTCACAACCTCGGCCGGAGCCGGATGGGACGACGTCGGGGGCGGCCCGGGACTGGCCTTCATCGCCTTCCCGGCGCTGATCTCGCAGATGCCGGGTGGTCCGATCTGGGGCGTGGTGTTCTTCGTCTGCCTCATCCTGGCCGGCATCACCTCGCTCATCTCGATCACCGAGGTGGTCATCTCGTCCTTCCAGGACAAGATCGGCTCGTCCCGCACCGTGGCCACGCTGACCGTCGGCATTCCCATGGCCGCGATCTCGCTGCTGCTCATGCCGACCGAGACCGGCCTGCAGAATCTCGACATCATGGACAAGTTCGTCAACAGTCTGGGCATCGTCGGGATCTCCCTCATCGCCCTCATCGTGGTGATCTTCGGGCTGCGGCTCGCCCCCACGCTGCGCGATCACCTCAATTCGGTGTCCTCGTGGAAGGTCGGCACGTTCTGGATCGTGTGCCTGGCCGTCATCACCCCGCTCGTCCTGGGCTACTCGCTGATCCGCGAGATCATGGCCCTGCTGTCCGAGCCCTACGAGGGGTATGAGGCCTCCGTGCTCGGCGTCTGGGGCTGGGGGATGGTCGGGACCATCCTCGTGCTCTCGATCATCCTGTCGGTCCTGCCCTGGCGGGGGGCCCGCCACCTCGACGGGCCGCCGCCCGTCGACGACGACCCGAGCGATTTCACCTACGAGGAGGGGCTCACCCGTCCCGACGAGAACCCGACACCCACCCACACGCCCAAGGAGGCCTGAGCCATGGACGCTCCCGCGGTCATCATGATGGTGCTGTTCCTGCTCGTGATCTGGGGCGGACTCGTCGCCAGCATCGTGCACTACGTCGGTCATCCCGACGATCCCGAGGAGGCCACTTCACGCCCCGCGCGCGAGCTCTGATCTCGCGTCGCGCGACCCGATCGCCGGCCCCGACGCCCTCCTCCCGAGCGGCGCCGGGGCCGGCGTCGTCGAGGTGGACGGTCCGGGTGCGGCCACCGGCGATGTGGCCGATCTGTTCACGACTCGGCCACACCGGCCCGCCTAGCGTGGATCACATGAGACTGACACTGGGGTTCATCGGGATAGTGACCCGCGACATGGCCGCCTCGTTGGCGTTCTACCGGGCTCTCGGCGTGGACATCGCCGATGGGCAGGACAGCGCGCCGCACGTGGACGCCACACTCGACGACGGCACGGCGCTCGCCTGGGACACGATCGAGACCATCCGCGGGTTCGACCCGGACTACGCCGTGCCGGAGGGCGGGCATCGCATCGCCCTGGCGTTCGACAAGGGCTCTCCCGGAGACGTGGACGCGACCTTCGCGAAGCTGGTGGAGGCCGGACACACCGCGCACGTCCCGCCATGGGACGCGCACTGGGGACAGCGCTACGCGACGCTCCTCGACCCCGACGGCAACTCGGTCGACCTCTATGCGGAACTGGAGACGAACTGACCCGGGCTCATCCCGACCAGTCGCCGGAACTCGCGCGATAGATGCGGCTGGTCGGCGTATCCGACGAGTGCTGCGGCAGCGCTGACCGACGCGCCGGAACGGAGTACCGAGCGGGCGCGGCCCGCCCGCTCGATACGGACCAACGTGGCGTAGCCGTAGCCGAACTCGATCGCCATGCGTCGGCGAAATGTGCGCTCGGACCATGCCAGCTCCTCGGCCACGACTCGTGCCGGAACCAGGCCGGAAGCGGATCGGCGCACGAACCCGGTCCAGCGTGTCGCCGATGTGATCGATGTCGTCAGGTCGATGGCGGGGCGCAGGCCACCGGCGATCTTCCGAAGCGCGGCCGTGATGCGTTGGTCCCGCGCGGGAACCACTTCCTCCAGTGCCAGCCGCTTGTCGGCGAGGTCGACGAGAGGGACTCCGAGCACGGACGCGGCCTCTCCCGGCGGCAGTCGGAGACCGAACGACCCCTCATCGCCGTCCGCGAGGGTGTCGATCCACCGCGTCGACGGCCCCGCGACGAGGACCGCGTCGTCACGCAGTATGAGATCGACGCATCCGTCAGCCGGGACGACCGATCCGCTTCCCCCGACCGAGCGCCAGAGGGCCACTCCATCCCGCAGCGTCACTTCCGAGTACACCTCGACATCATCCCAGAGGAGTTCGAGGCCCGAGACTTGCCGGGACCGCAATGGTCCTCGTCCCCGGAAAGGTGCTCGTCCCCGGGTCGCGCAGAAGACTCCGAGTCCGTTCCACCGCGGCAGTAGCCTTGTGACCATGGACACCGAGAGCAGTGACGACACCACCACAGAACCCGCAGAAGCCACCGGCGAGGCCCCTGTCGAGGTGCGCCATCTGATCCAGCAGTGGAAGCGCCTCGACGAGCTCCTCGCGGGGCTGAAGAGAGACGACTGGACCGCACCGACGGCCCTCCCGGGGTGGACCGTCCGCGACGTGGTGGCGCACGTGGCGGGAACGGAGCACTTGCTCTCCGGCGAGCCGGTGCCGGACGTCGACCTGCCGTCCTCGTCTCACGAGTACGTCCGCAATCCCATCGGCGAGCTCAACGAGAAGTTCGTGCAGGAGGCCCGGCCCCTGGCCGTCGAGGACGCGTTCGCGGATTTCCGTGAGGCCATCGCCGAGCGCACGGGACAACTCGCCGAGATGACGGCCGACGACTTCGAGGCCGAGTCCGACTCCCCTGTCGGTCGCGTGCCGTTCCGACGCTTCATGGGCGTTCGCGTCTTCGACTGCTGGGTCCACGAGGACGACATCCGTCACGCGCTCGGCATGCAGCATCACCTCGGCAGCGGCCCGGGGCGATTTGCACTCGACGAGATCGTGCGCGCCCTCCCCCGGATCGTGGGCAAGAAGGCCGGAGCCCCGGACGGTTCGCGGGTCCGGTTCCGGGTGACGGGTGAGTCCGACACCGATCTGTCCCTGGCCACCGATGTGCTGGTCGCCGGCCGGGCGGGACTGGTGGACGTCGACGACTCCGCGCGGATCACCGTCGAGCTGGTCTTCGACACCCCGACCTTCGTGCGTGCGGCGACCGGGAGGATCACCGCGGAACCCGGCAACGGTGTGGAGATCAGTGGCGACGAGGATCTGGGCAGGAAGATCCTCGGGTCGATGGCCTTCACCATCTGACGGGCCGTTGCCCGTGCTCTTCCCGCACATCGTCGTGATGGGCGTGTCCGGAGCCGGGAAGTCGACCGTCGCCCGCGCGATCGCGGAGCGCCTCGATGCGCCATTCGTCGACGCCGACGACCTGCATCCCCCTGCCAACCGCCGGAAGCTGGGCGCCGGCGAACCCCTCACCGACGATGACCGGAGTCCATGGCTCGCCGCGGTCCGCGATCATCTGAGGGAGCGGGACCGGATGGCACCCGAATCCACCTCGGACCACGGCGTCGTCATCGCGTGTTCGGCCCTGCGCCGCGCCTACCGTGACGTGCTCCGGGACATCGACCGAGCCGTGTTCTTCGTGGAACTCGGCGCCGACCCGGAGCTCCTCGCGGATCGCCTCGCCGCCCGCCGCGGCCACTTCGCCTCCCACCGGATCCTGGAGTCCCAGCTGGCCACGCTGGAACCTCTCGACCCGGACGAGAACGGGATCGCCTACTCGAGTTCTCTGCCCGTGGAGCAGGTCGTCGACAGGGTCCTCGCCGCGCTCCGGTCGGCCCGTCGCCGGTGAGGTCCCCTCGGCTCGGCAGCCAGAGCACGGTCGCGGGCTGTTTCGTGGACGCACCCGTGGTCGTGCGTCAGACTGGGTCCAGGCCGCTTGTCGACCCGACACCGGAAGAGGACGCCAGCCTCCATGGAGCATCTCCGCCACTTCGCCCAGGAGTTCCGGAAAGCGCTGAGAAATCTGTTGCCCATCGTGGCCGTGGTGGTGGCCTTCCAGCTGCTGGTCTTCCGCCGGATGCCTGAGGACCCACTTCAGCTGGTGGTGGGTCTGCTGATCGTGGGAGTGGGTATCGCCCTGTTCCTCCAGGGCCTGGACCTGAGCGTGTTCCCGGTGGGCAAGAACCTCGCCAACCAGTTCACCCGCCGCGGGGCCCTGGGGCTGCTGCTGGCGTTCGGCTTCGCCATCGGGTTCGCCGCGGTCGTGGCCGAGCCGGCCCTGATCGCGGTGGCGGAGCAGGCGGAACTGATCAGCGAGGGGCGGATCAACGGGATCGTGCTGCGGGTGGTCATCGCCGTGTCAGTGGGACTCGTGCTGGTACTGGGGATCCTGCGGGTGCTGCGGGGCTGGGCGGTCCACCGGATTCTGATCGGCGGCTACGTGGTGGTCCTGACAGCCACGTTCGTGGCCCCACCGGAGATCGTGGGCCTGGCCTTCGACTCCGGCGGTGTGACCACCAACGTCGTGACCGTGCCGCTGATCGCCGCGATCGGGATCGGGTTGGCCAACTCGATCCGGGGCCGCAGCGCGCTCACGGACGGGTTCGGGTTGGTGGCTCTGTGCGTGATGGTGCCGATAATCGGGGTGCAGCTCTACGGGATGTGGGTCTACACCTTCGGTGGTGGCGGCGGTACGCCCACCACGGGGTCGGAGCGGGCCGGCGCCCCACTCTGGCTGGAACACGTGGTGGGCCTGGCGGAGATGGTTCGCGACGTGGCGCCCATGGTGATCGTCGTCCTGTTCTTCCAGTACGTCGCGCTACGTCGCAAGCTGTCCCACCCGCTGCGCGTGGCCGTGGGGTTCGTCATGGTCCTCGTGGGGCTCTACGCCTTCGTGGTGGGCCTGAAGATGGGGCTCTTCCCGCTGGGTACACAGATGGCCGAGCAACTCATCGACCGCGGTGTGCCGGCTCTGATCCTGTTGTTCGCCCTGCTCATCGGGTTCGCCACCACCATGGCCGAGCCGGCCCTGGTGGCCATTGCCGACCAGGCGGAGACCGTCTCGCCGGCCGGGATCAACGCCACCGCCATCCGTCTGGTCGTGGCCACGGGTGTGGCGGTCGGCATCGCCCTGGGGGTGTACCGCATCCTCGCCGGCGGTCCGCTGCACTACTTCATCATGGCCTCCTACGCCGTGGTCATCGTCCTGGTGGTCCTGGCCCCCAAGTACATCGTCGCGCTGGCCTTCGACCTCGGCGGGGTCACCACGTCCGAGGTCACCGTGCCGCTGGTCACCGCCCTGGGCATCGGGTTGGCCAGCGCTATCGAAGGCCGCAGTGCGCTGCTCGACGGCTTCGGGCTCATCGCCTTCGCCTCGATCTTCCCGATCATCTCCGTCCTGCTCTATGCCATCGCTCTCGAGAGAATTCCCCGTCTGCGGAAGGAACCGTCATGAAATTCACGGCCGTCGTCGTCATCGCTCCCCCAGAACTGGAGGACAACGCCATCGAGGTCGCGCAGCGGGCCGGGGCGACCGGGGTGACCATCCTGGAGGGCAAGGGCATCGGCGGGCAGCAGAAGAAGACCTTCTTCGGCCTGACCTTCGAGGGCTCCCAGTCGGTGTTGTTGATGGTCGTGGGCACACACCTGGCCACCTCGATCCTCAAGGCCCTGCACGAGATCCTGGTCGACGGGGACAATTCTCACGGCATCGCCTTCAACGTCCCCATCGAGCACCTCACCGGGATCGACGCCCGGCAGGTGGTGAAGTTCGAGGAGTACATGCGCCGGGAGAACACCTGAGCCCCACCTTGCCCACACCCCGAGACGACCGAGAACCCCAGGAGGAACCCCGATGCTGACCGTCCGAGAAGTCATGGTGCCCGAGGTGATCACCATCTCGCCCTACGCCACCCTGCGCGAGGCGCTGGCGATGATGCGCTCCCGTCGGGTGAAGAGTCTCGTGGTGGATCCCCAGCACTCCCACGACGCCTACGGCCTGCTCAGCTACAACGAACTGCTGCGCGCCATCGTGGCGGAGGAGGGCGACGTGGACCTGCTCAACGTCTATGACGTCGCCGTGAAGCCGGCCGTCTCCGTGGGAGAGGGCCTGTCGGTGAACCAGGCCGCCGTGCTGATGGGCCGGTTGAACCTCAACCGCCTGGTCGTGGTCCGCGGTGACGAGCTCATCGGGCTGCTGACTGTGAACGGCATCCTCGCCCGGTTGATTGACGACGTCACCTGAACCGACACCCCGTGTGTGCGCCCGGGGAGACTTGAACTCCCACATCCGTAGATACTGGAACCTAAATCCAGCGCGTCTGCCAATTCCGCCACGGGCGCCTGCCCGGGGGTACCGGGCGAGGTGAGCTTACCGCGCCGTCGGCGGTATCGTGGAGGGGTGTCCGACACCCTGAGCCACCGCACGGGCGGAGGCGACCCCGCCTCCGGCCAACCGGCCTCCACCAAGGTCAGGCACCGTCCCTCGTGGATCGCGTTCGTCGTCCTCGGCGCGATCTTCTGCCTGGGGATGGGGTTCTGGCAGCTCGCCCGCTACCAGGAGGCCACGGGCACGGTGCAGAACCTCGGCTACACCTTCATGTGGCCGTTCCTGGCGGGCTTCCTGGTGTACGCGTACCTCAAGTACGTGCGACTGGAGGCCGAGGAAGCCGACACTGCTCTCCCCGCGGTGGATGCCGCCGGGGATGAGGGTGACGACGACGAGGTCGGCGATCACCCCGACGGGACGCCCAGCCGTAGTGGTTCGCGCAGGCGCGAGAAGATCGTCACGGAGATCCCCGCCGATCTCCTGCCCACCCGGCGTCCCGTCGCGGAGGTCCGAGCCCGCGACGAGGGCCTGGACGCCTACAACTCGTACCTCGCCGAGCTGGCCCGACAAGACGCGGCCGCCGGCGACCGTCACCAGGAGAGACACGCCACATGACCGTCGCAGCCACCCCGGAGACCGACAACCGCAAGCCGGATCCCGACGGCAAGGTCCGCGGAGCGCTCGCCCGATACCGTGCCCTGGCCTGGATCACCGGTGTGTGGCTTCTGGTCCTCACGGTGGAGATGATCTACAAGTACCTGATCCTGGAGAACTCCTCGGACGCACCCGACTGGTTCACCTACATCGGGCAGGCGCACGGTGTCTTCTACATCATCTACCTGTTCATGACCCTCGACCTGGCCATCAAGGCCCGGTGGGCGGCCTCCCGCACCCTGCTGACCGCGCTGGCGGGAACGGTGCCGTTCCTGTCGTTCTGGTTCGAACACAAGCGCACCCGGGACGTCAGGGCCGCGTACGCGGTGTGATGTGTCGCTGCTCGCCGCCGCCAGGGGGCTACCCGGGACGACGCTTCAACGCATCGGGCTGACCCTCGCCGTCCTCGTACCGGTCGCGGTCCTGATCGCCGATCTCCCGGGGCTCGAGCCGCCCGCCCAGCGCATGCTGGCGGTGTTCTCGGTGGCGGTGATCCTGTGGGTCACCGAGGCGATTCCCCTGGTGGCCACGGCGGTCCTGGTGATATTCCTCCAGGTCCTGCTCATCTCCGACGAAGCGCTGGTCGGGTTCGGTGACACCGCGTTCGAGGCGCCCACGGCGGCGTCCATCTACGCCACGCTCGCCCACCCGGTGATCATCCTGTTCCTCGGCGGGTTCCTCCTGGCCGACGGCGCCGCCAAGTACCGGCTCGACCGCAATCTCACCGCGGTGATGCTGCGGCCGTTCCGGGGCAGCCTGCGGCTCACCGTGTTCGGCCTGATGATCATCACGGCCGTGCTGTCGGCGTTCATGTCCAACACCGCCACCACGGCCACCATGCTCGCGGTCCTCATCCCGGTGCTCGCGGTCTCCCCCTCCCCCACCGCTCGCGCCGGGTTGGCGCTGAGCATCCCTGTCGCCGCGACGGTGGGCGGTCTGCTCACCCCGGTCAGCTCGCCGCCCAACGCGATCGCGGTGGGCACGCTCGCCGACCAGGGCATACAGATCACCTTCGTCGACTGGCTCCTGGCGACCGGTCCGCTGGTGTTGGTCCTGCTCGCGGTCGCGTGGGCGGTGCTGGCGGTTCGGTACCTCGACCGCGGCGTGGCCGTGGACATCGACGTCCACGTGGACCTCGACACCCGCCCCCGCGCCGTTCTGTTCTACGTGGTCGCCGCGGTGACCGTCCTGCTGTGGCTCACCGAGGCCGCGCACGGCATCCCGGCGGCGACGGTGGCGTTCCTTCCCGTGACAGTCCTGCTGGCCACCTCGGTGATGACCGGTGAGGACCTGAGGCGACTGCAGTGGCCGGTGCTGTGGCTCGTCGCCGGCGGCATCGCGCTCGGCAGTGGCATGGCCGCCACCGGGCTGGATGAGTGGATGATCGGGTTGGTCGACTGGGCGGTGATGCCGGGCCTGGCCGTCACCCTGGGCCTGCTCGCCCTGGCCCTGCTGCTGGGCACCCTCATCTCCAATTCGGCCACGGCGAATCTGCTCATCCCGCTGGCCCCGGGCCTGGCGGTGACAGTCGGCACCGACTCGGTGATCCTGGCCGTCGGCCTGGCCGTGGTCTGCGGACTCGGGATGGCGTTGCCGGTCTCCACCCCGCCCAACGCGATCGCCTACGCCACCGGCGAGCTCCGCACCAAGGACATGGCCGTGATCGGCCTCGTCGTGGGTGCGGTCGGTCTGGTGTTGGTGGCGTTCGTCATGCCCACCTGGTGGTCCCTGATGGGGTTGACATGAACGCGGCCGACCCGAATGCGGCGGGCGCGCACCCGACCGCCCAGGGCGCCCCGTCGGTGCTCATAGTGGGTCATGGTCCCGTGGCCGCGGCCGTCGCCCGCGAGATCACCGCCGCCGCCGAGGGCGCGGTGATCGTCCACCGGGCCGACGGCGTCGGGGCCGCCGACCGCCTGGTCTCCGGGCTCGCCGGCACGACCGCCGGGCCGGAGGTAGTGGTGGCGTGCGACAGCGACCACCACTCCCCGGACGAGGTCCTGGCCGCGGTGATCTCCGCCTCCGGGCCGGAGGATCCGCCGCCGCGGTTGCTGGTGGTGACCTCCCGCACCGCGGTCTCCGGGATCGGGCGGACGGTCGACGCTGGCCTCCTGGACGGAGTGGTCTCGGCGCCGTGGTCGCCTGGTGAGCTGGGTCCGCGCATCCTCAACCGCTGGGCACGACTGGACGCCGAGCGCCGTCGGAGCGAGGTGGGCGCGCCGGAGAGGGCCGCGCTGCGAACCCGCGACCCCGGAGACATGCCGGGCGTGCACCGGTCCGCGGCCGGGCTGATGCCGTCGCTGCGTGGCTCCCGCCGGTCCGCCGTGACCGAACTCGTAGACGCGCTCGAGGAGTCCCTGGGCCCACGCCCCCGTGTCGAGCTGCCGCCGGGCACCGTCCTTTCCCGACGGGACTCCCGACTCGAGGGCGTCTACGTCCTGCTGCGCGGGGAGGTCGAGGTGATCCTGCCGGGCCGCACCTACCCGGATGATGCCAACCCCTTCCGCGGCGGGCCGCTCGTCGGCTTGCCCGGGTTCGTCGGCGACCGCGGCTCCCTGCACACCACGCGCACCCTGACCGACTGCGAGTTGGTGCACCTGTCGGAGGAACAACTGGTCGCCGCGCTGACCCGCAGCACCCGCGTCGCCACAGCCCTGGGGGTGGTGGCGATCCACGGGTTCGACGACCGCCTCCGCCACGCCGAGACCCAGCGACGCACCGAGGCCGAACTGGCCATCCGGTTGCACGAGGAGGGCGAGCGCCTCGCGGACGCCCTCGACGCTCTCGCCGAGGCCCGCGTCGAGCTCATGAGCCAGGCATCGAGCGCCGCCATCGGCCAGATGGCCGCCGGCCTGTTCCACGAACTGAACAACCCCCTGGCCGCCCTCGAGGGCGCCCGCGACCACCTCTTGGCGGACCTTGAGTCGCTCGTCGCCCGGGGCGGGGACGCCGAGCTGGTGACCCGGGCGCTCCGCCGCGCGCGCACTGCGCCGCCGCGCTCCACCGCCGAACTGCGCAGCGCCCGCCGGAGGGTGCGAGGCGTGTTGTCCGACGCCGAGGCCACCCGGAGGGTGGTGGCCGCGGGATTGGACGACGACGAGACGCTCCGGGCCCTTTCGTCGTCGTCCCCCGATACACGCGAGGCCGTCATCACGGCGGCGGCGATCGGCTCGGCGGCCCGCAACCTCGACCTCGCGGTGAGCCACATCGCGGACCTGGTGTCCTCGCTGCGCTCGTCCATGCGGCCCGTCGGGGCGGAGTACGTCCCCACAGACGTGGCCGCCACCCTCGACGACGGGCTCCGCATCACCGCGCACCGGCTGCCCGACGTGCGGGTGCACCGCACCGTCGCCGACGACCTGCCCGAGGTGATGGCACACCCGGGCCAGCTGACGCAGGTGTGGATCAACCTGCTCACCAACGCAGCCGACGTCCTCACCGGCCCGCGGGCACCGACCCACCCCGAGCTGTGGGTCGGCGCGCACCGGGCGGTGGACGGAGGGGTCGTCGTCACGGTCGTCGACAACGGCCCCGGGATCCCCGAGGAGATCCGCGAGAAGATCTTCGAACCGCGGTTCACCACCAAGTCAGGACGCATCCGGTTCGGGCTGGGGCTCGGGCTGGGGATCAGCCACCGCATCGTGCACGATCACGACGGAGTGATCGAGCTGGACTCCCGACCCGGACGCACCGAGTTCCGGGTAGTCCTGCCCGCCGCCCACCACAGCGAGGAGCCACTGACGTGACGCACTCCCGATCCGGCCGGTCCGGCCCCGCCCGACTCGTGGTGCTCGTCCTCGAGGACGAGCCCGAGGTCCGCGAGGCGCTCGAATCCGACTTGGTGCCGTTCGGTGACGTCGCCCGCGTGGAACCCGCCGAGGACGTCCCCGACGCCCACGCCGTGCTGGACGAGATCGCCGACGACGGTGACGTCCTGGCGCTCGTGCTGGCCGACCACCGACTGCCCGGGAGGTCCGGCACGGACTTCCTCGTGGAGCTCATGGCGTCGCGGGAGTACCCGCACGTGCGGACCGTACTCGTGACGGGACAGGCGGACCACGCCGACACCATCCGCGCGGTCAACGATGGCGGCCTGGACTACTACATCGCCAAACCGTGGGACCCCGACGATCTGCGCGCGCAGGTGCGGCGGCAGCTCACCGAGTTCGTGCTGCGCTCGGGGATCGACCCGGTCCCGCACCTGCGCGTGCTCGAGACAGAGCGGGCACTTGAAGCCGTGCGCAGGCGAAGCGAGCTGTAGTTCAGTCCGACAAGTCTCGTTCGACCAGGACCCGCAGCGCCGGGGCGAGCGAGCGCAGAGCCCGGCCACGGTGGGAGTCGGCGTCCTTCTCCTCCGGCGTCAGCTCTGCCGCGGAGCGGCCCGAGCCCTCGGGCTGGAACAGCGGGTCGTAGCCGAACCCTCCCTCGCCGCGTGGCTCACGCAGCACCTGTCCGGCCCACCGCCCCTCCGCGACCCGCTCGACGAGATTCTCCGTCGACGATTCCGGGTCCACCGCCGGGTCAGCCGCCGAGTACACCAGGGCGCAACTGGAGAAGAAGGCCGCGCCGCGGCGGTCATCGGGTACATCAGACAGCTGTGCCAGCAGGAGCGCGTTGTTGGCCTCGTCGTCGCCGTGCCGGCCCGCCCAGCGCGCGGAGAGCACGCCCGGCATCCCGTTGAGCGCGTCCACGGCCAGCCCGGAGTCGTCGGCCAGGCACGCCAGGCCCGTCGCTTTCCAGCCGGACCTCGCCTTGATCAGGGCGTTCTCCTCGAAGGTCGCGCCGTCCTCCGGCTCCTCCGCGAACTCCGGCACGTCGTCCAGGCCGATCGGCTCGATGCCGACGATCCCCTCGGACTCCAACACCCGGCGCAGCTCCACGAGCTTCTTGGCGTTCCGGCTGGCGACGAGCAACCGCACGGTCACGGCTATCGCCCCGGGGTCCGCGCGGCCGCAGGCGCGGGCAGCTCGCCCGGGTAGGGGGCGGCGAGCGCCTCGCGCTGCAGCTCGAACAGCCGCTCGCAGCCGGCCTGCGCGGAGTCGAGCATCGCGTCGAGGGTGTCCCGCCCGAACGCCGCACCCTCCGCGGTGCCCTGCACCTCGACCAACTCCCCCGCGTCGGTGCAGACGACGTTCATGTCCACCCCGGCGCGCGAATCCTCCTCGTACGGCAGGTCGCACAGGACCCGACCGTCGACCACTCCGACGCTCACGGCCGCGACCGCGGACGTCAGCGGGTTTCCGGTCACGGCGCCCTTGGCCGCGAGCCACGTCACCGCGTCCGCCAACGCCACATAGGCGCCGGTGATGGCGGCGGTCCGGGTACCACCGTCTGCCTGGAGGACGTCGCAGTCCAGGGCGATGGTGTTCTCCCCCAGCGCCGACAGGTCGATGCAGGCGCGCAGCGACCGGCCCACCAGGCGGCTGATCTCGTGGGTGCGTCCACCCACCTTGCCCCGCACGGACTCGCGTCCCGAGCGCTCGTGGGTGGCGGCCGGGAGCATCGCGTACTCCGCGGTCAGCCACCCCAGTCCCGAACCCTTACGCCAACGCGGCACGCCCTCGGTCACACTCGCCGTGCACATGACACGGGTCTGCCCGAAGGTGACGAGCACCGAACCCGCCGGGTGCGAGGTGAAACCCCGCGTGATGGTCACGTCGCGGAGGTCGCCGTCCGCGCGTCCGTCTGCTCTGCCGTCAGTAGATGAGGTCACGACCGCCGATCCTAGCGGCCGGACCGCGGACACCGGGCCCCGGACACAGCGTCCCGGATACCGCGCCCCACACACAGGGCCCCGGACACAGGGCCTCAGAACTCGACGCTCAGACCTCGAGTCTCAGATCCGGCTCCGCCAGCAGTACCTCGCCGTCGAACTCCGCGGCGGCCTCGGCGCGCACGGCCTCGCGGTCCGTCCACGGTGGGATGTGGGTCAGCACCAGTCGCCCGACCCCGGCCAGTCGGGCGGTGCGACCGGCCTCTGCCCCGGACATGTGGATCCCCGGCGGACGACCCTCCTCGTGCGTCCACGACGCCTCACAGAGGAACACATGGGCACCGGCCGCGAGGTGGACCAGCGAGTCGCAGTAGGCGGTGTCGCCGCTGTAGACCAGGACGCGACCGGACTCCGAGGTCAGGCGCATCCCGTAGGACTCCGGCGGGTGATCCACCCGGTCGGCCCGCACGCGCAGGCCCACCACACCGTCGTCGCCCCTCATCTCCACGTCGGGCGTGTCGTCCCACGAACTCACCTCGAAGGTGTCGGACAGGTCGTCGATTGCCCCCGGCTCCTCCGCCGAGGCCACGCCGATCCGGTAGGCGGTCCCGGACGGACCGATGAGCGGGACCCTGACCGCGCGCTCGGCCTCCGGTCCGTAGCGTCGCAACACCAACAGTCCCGGGACGTCCAGGCAGTGGTCGGCGTGGAGGTGGGACAGCAGGATCGTGGCGTCCTCCGGCGCGATGTACCGCTGCAGAGCGCCCAACACACCGGGCCCCATGTCGATCACGACCGGGGCGACCCCCTCGACCTCCACCAGATACCCGGATGCCGGCGAGGTGGGTCCGCCGATACTCCCCGAGCAACCCAGGACAGTCAGAAACATGGGCACCATCGTGCCACGGCGCGCGACGGGTCGCCCGGACAGTGCCCCAGACCATCAGCCGATGTAGGAAGCGGACGGCCGATCACGAGGTGCCCGATCTCACGGCGCTCCATCTCCCGCTGCTGGATCTCCCGGTGCTGGATCGCACGGCGCCCGAGCGACCGACCGCCACCAGCCCGGGCCCGAGGAACCGAGACGCCACCCGGCGGAAGCCGTCCGGGTCGCCGGTCACGAGGAACTCCCGTGTCGCGGGACTCTCCGCATCGTGGGGGCGCAGCAGGTCGCCCGAGGTGAGCACCCTCAGCACGTCCTTGGCCGTCTCCTCGGCGCTGGAGACCAGCGTGACGTGATCGCCCACCGCGAGCTGGACCACCCCGGACAGCAGCGGGTAGTGGGTGCACCCCAGGACCAGGGTGTCCACGTCGGCGTCCCGGATCGGCGCGAGGTACGCCTCCGCCAGACCCAGGACCTGCCGACCGCTGGTGATCCCGCGCTCCACGAACTCGACGAACTTCGGGCACGCCACCGAGGTCAGGTGGACCCCGGATGCGGCGGCCACGGCGTCGTCGTAGGCCAGCGACGCGACGGTGGCGCGGGTGGCGATCACCCCGATGCGGCCCGAGCGTGTGGTGGCCACCGCCCTCCTTGCCGCCGGCTGGATCACCTCCACCACCGGCACCGGGTAGCGCTCGCGCGCGTCCCGCAGCATCGCCGCCGAGGCGGTGTTGCAGGCGATCACCAGTGCCTTGACCCCACGATCGACGAGGGAGTCCGCGACCGCCAGGGCGTGTTCACGGACCCGGGCCAATGGCAACGGGCCGTACGGCCCGTTGGCCGTGTCCCCGACGTAGATGAGCGACTCGTCGGGGAGCTGGTCCATGATCGCGCGGGCCACGGTGAGCCCGCCCGCTCCCGAGTCGAACACCCCGATAGGGGCCAGTGGATCCGGGGCCGTCACCTCGTCGGACCGGCGTTCCACCGCGCCTGCCCGGTGGTGGCACCCTCTGGCTTCCGGTCACGCTTGAGGCCGTACGCCGAGAGCACTCCGCCGATGGCCCCGCCGAGGTGCCCCTGCCAGGACACGCCGTCCAGCATCGGGGACAGCCCCGCCAGCGCCTCGAACCCGTAGTAGAAGCCGATGACCAGACCGATGACCAGGTGCAGGAAGCGGCGAGAGAACAGCCCTCGCACGATCACGTAGAAGACGTAACCGAACACGATTCCGGACGCGCCGATGTGCACCGTCCCGGTGCCGCCCAGGACCCACGACACCACGCCCGAGGCGAGCCACGAGATGAGCGTGACGCTGATCAGGGGGCGGATTCCGGACATCGCGATGATCGATCCCAGCACGAGCAGGGCGATCGAGTTGCCGATCAGGTGCGCCCAGTCCCCGTGGAGGAACGGTTGGAAGATGATGCCGGGCAACCCGTCGGTCGAGAGCGGGCGGACCCCGTAGCCGTCGAGCCCCTGCGGGGGTCCGATGGTGGACTGGATGACCTGGTCCGCCGCCTCGACCACCCACATCAGCGCGACGAATGCAAAGAGAAGCACCAGGGCCGGCCAGCGGCGGGGCCCCTGAGGGGCGGGCCGGGCGGTCTTGGCGCCCCCCGTCCGGAACGTGCGTTGGTCTGGATTCACTGTGTTCTCCTCACTTACCCGTCAGAGCGGTGCACAGGGAGTCCTGCATGAAGGTCAACCAGTGGTAGACGTCCAGGTGCGCCGACCTCGGGTCGTCCTCGGCGACGAACTCGGGGATGTCGGTGGCCGGGACGCCGTCCACCGTCCCGGCTTCGAGCAGCAACGCGCCCAGTCCGAGCCGGACGTCGTTGAGACACCCCATCCACGCCTGCGCCTGCTCGGGGTTGAGGGAGACGGTCCCGCCGCGCGCCGGGAGGGACCGGAGGACTGTCGACGCCGCCGCGAGCTTGACGTCGATGATCGCCGGCTCGTGGATCATGCGCATGCCCGAGTTGTGGGCGCGGGCCACCGCGGCGGCATCCGAGTCGGATCCCTCGCCGGGCTCCGGTCGGTGGAAATCCGGGAGCAGACGGACGAGTGGGGCCTCGACGGGGAGCTCGGAGTGACCGCTGCGCATCCCGGTGATCTCGGCCAGCTCGTCCCTCGGCGCCGAGTCGCGGCGCTGCTCCAGCATGTCGACGATGTTGGACACCAGGGCGTGGAGGATCTGCACCTCGTGCCCCTCCATGACCGCCTTGACCCGTGGGCCGGTGAGCGAGGACTTGCGCTGCCAGGCCTTCACTAGCTCAGGCCTCCCGCTGCATCGTGGCCCACAGTCCGGCCTCCTGGAGCTTTCGGACATCGTTCTCCACCTTGTCCCGGCTCCCGGACGAGACCACCGCGCGGCCGTCGTTGTGGACCTTGAGCATGAGCTCGTGCGCCTTCTCCCTGCTGTAGCCGAACACCCGCTGGAACACGAAGGTCACGTAGCTCATCAGGTTGACCGGGTCGTCCCACACCACGGTGAGCCACGGGCTGTCCAGCCCGGCGTCGAGTTCGGTGTCCGTGGCTTCCACGGGCGCGGCCGACGGCATCGCCATCACGGGGACGACGCTCCGGTCGTCCGCGATCTGTGTGCTCACGGTGTGCATAGGGCCAAGGATACGGATTACCGCCGGGTCGGCCACGCCGTAGAGTCTGGCGGGTGACCTCGACCGCGCCCACGCGCGCCCCTCACCTGCCGGGCCGTCCGTCCAGCGCCCTGCTCACGGACAAGTACGAGCTCACGATGATCCGGGCCGCACTGGCCGACGGGACGGCCGACCGCCCCTGTGTATTCGAGGTGTTCGCCCGACGGCTGCCGGCGGGTCGCCGGTACGGCGTCGTCGGCGGCACCGGCCGACTCATGGAGCGCCTCGGTGACTTCCGCTTCGGCGAGGAGGAGCTCGCGGTGGTGGCCGACTCGCTCGACGGGCCGACCATCGAGTGGTTGCGCGACTTCCGCTTCACCGGTCACATCGACGGGTACCCCGAGGGGGAGCTGTTCTTCCCCGGATCCCCGGTCCTGAGCATCCGGGGCGGGTTCGCCGAGTGTGTGCTCCTCGAGACCCTGGTCCTGTCCGTGCTCAACCACGACAGTGCGATCGCCTCCGCCGCCGCACGGATGACCTCCGCGGCGGACGGTCGCCCGATGATCGAGATGGGTTCGCGCCGCACGCACGAGGAGGCCGCGGTGGCGGCGGCCCGCGCCGCGTACCTCTGCGGGTTCGCGTCCACGTCCAACGTCGAGGCCACCCGACGGCACGGGGTCCCCTCCGCCGGCACGTCCGCGCACGCGTTCACACTGCTGCACACCGGCCCCGACGGCCCGGACGAGGCCGCCGCCTTCCGGTCGCAGGTCGCCACCCTCGGGGTGGGCACCACCCTCCTGGTGGACACCTACGACATCACCCGCGGCGTGGACACGGCGATCGAGGTGGCCGGGCCCGAACTGGGAGGCGTCCGGATCGACTCGGGTGACCTCGGGGTTCTGGCCCGTCAGGTACGTGTCCAGCTCGATTCACTGGGCGCACTCCGGACCAGGATCGTGGTCTCCGGGGATCTCGACGAGTACGCGATCGCGGCCCTCCGGGCCGAGCCCGTCGACGCGTACGGCGTGGGTACCCGACTGGTGACCGGATCCGGCGCCCCCACCGCCGGGATGGTCTACAAGTTGGTGGAGGTGGACGGCATCCCGGTGGCCAAACGCTCCGCCCACAAGGAATCCCTGCCGGGCGCCAAGCGGGCGGTCCGCCTGCACCGACGCTCGGGCACCGCGGTCGAGGAGGTGCTCCTGCCGTGGGCCGGTACCCTGCCGGCCGAACCCGGGTTGGATCAGCGGGAGCTGATGGTCCCCCTGATGCGGGACGGTGAACCCGTACCCGGGCTCCCGACACTGGCCGGGTCGCGGGCACTGCACGAGTCCGCGATGGTGACCCTGCCGTGGGAGGGTCTGGCGCTGAGCGAGGGCGAGCCGGCGGTCCCCGTGCGAGTGGTGCCCCCGGGTCCACCCGCCGGGTGACCCCCGTGCGCTGCCCGACGCCCGGGACGCGGCCTCTCGTCGGCTACTCCCCTCGGTCGGCAGATCGCCGTCACGTCCGGTGGGGCCGCTAGGGTTACCGCGTGACCGACTCGCTCCCCCCTGTCTCCGACCTGCTCTCCACCGCGGTCGAGAGCCTCGGCGGCAGCGAGCGCCTGGGCCAGGTCCGTATGGCCGAAGCGGTGGGAAACGCCCTGGCCACCGGCGAACACCTGGCGGTCCAGGCCGGCACGGGTACCGGGAAATCGCTGGCCTACCTCGTGCCGTCGCTGCGTCACGCGGTCGCCACCGGGGGGACGGTGGTGGTCTCCACCGCCACGATCGCCCTGCAGAACCAGTTGGTGGACCGCGACCTCCCCCGGCTGGCCGCCGCCCTCAAGCCGCAGCTCGGTGTGAGGCCCTCACACGCGATCCTCAAGGGCCGCGGGAACTACCTGTGCCTGCACCGCGTCTCGTCCGGCCCGGTCGACGAGGTGGATCCCGAGGACGTGGTGTCCGAGGAGTTGTTCGACCTACCGATCGGCGGCGAATCCACAGCTTCCCGCGCTCCTCGCGAGTCCTCCCCGCGCGACTCCGGCCCCGGTTCGCGGCTCGGTCAGGAGATCGCCCGACTGCACGACTGGGCCCAGGACACAGAGTCCGGTGACCGCGACGACCTGCCCCGCGGCGTGTCGGACGCGGCGTGGCGCCAGGTGTCGGTGACCAGCCGGGAATGCCTGGGCCAGCTGTGTCCCGAGTTCTCCGAATGCTTCGCTGAACTGGCCCGTCAGGAGGCGGGACGGGCCGACGTGGTGGTGACCAACCACGCACTGCTCGCGATCGACGCCATGACCGATGTCTCCATCCTCCCCGACCACGACGCGGTGGTGATCGACGAGGCCCACGAGCTCTCCGACCGGGTGACGGGCGTGACGACGGCGGAGCTCACCGGCGCCGCCGTTATCCAGGCGGCCCGGCGCGCGGCCAAGCTGGTGGACCAACAGACCGCCGACCGCATGGTGGCCGCGGGCGAGGGTCTGGCGGGGTTGTTGGAGCTCTGCCCCGAGGGCCGATGGGACCTCCTGCCCGAGGGCGCCGACCTCGCGTTGGCCGCGGTCCGGCACACCGCCGAGAACTGCCGGAGCGCCGTTCCCGGCCCCAAGCCAGGCGAGGCCGCGGGAGATCCCCAGGGCGCCTCAGACCGGCAGAAGACCCTCGCGGCTCTGGACGAGGTGGCCGACGCCGCCGACCGCATGCTCTCCTCGTACGAGCGCGCTGTCACCGAGCGACTCGAGATCGTGTGGATGACCGAGGAGGACCGTCGGGGACGGATCCTCCGCGTCGCGCCGCTCTCCGTGGCCGGACTGCTCCGGGCGCGACTGTTCTCCGAGTCCACCGTCGTCCTCACCTCCGCCACGCTCACCACGGGAGGGAAGTTCGACGGCCTGGCGGCCACGTGGGGGTTGCCCCCGGCCTCGTCCGCCCGCCCCGACCCCGCGACCGCCGTCGCCCTGGAACCACCCTCCGACGACGACGCGAGCAGCCTCAGGTGGACCGGGCTGGACGCCGGGTCACCCTTCGACTACCGCCGCAACGGCATCCTCTACGTGGCCTCGCACCTCCCGGCCCCCGGCAGGGAGGGCGCCTCCCCCGAGGCGGGTGACGAGTTGGTCGACCTGGTCACCGCTGCCGGCGGACGCACGCTCGGACTCTTCTCCTCGATGCGAGGGGCCAGGGCCGCAGCCGAACTGCTCAGGGAGCGCCTCGATACCCCGGTGCTGTGCCAGGGCGAGGACTCGACCGCCAACCTGGTGACCCAGTTCGCCGCGGACGAGGAGACCACGCTGGTCGGCACCCTCTCGCTGTGGCAGGGCGTCGACGTGCCCGGCCGGTCGCTCTCGCTGGTGGTGATCGACCGCATCCCGTTCCCGCGGCCGGACGACCCCCTGCTCTCGGCGCGCCAGCGAGCGGTGGGAGCCCGCGGCGGCAACGGATTCCTCGCCGTGGCCGGTAATCATGCCGCGCTGCTGCTCGCCCAGGGTGTCGGGCGGCTCCTCCGTCGCACCGACGACCGGGGAGTCGTGGCCATCCTCGACTCGCGGCTGGTCACCGCCCGCTACGGCGGCTACCTCCGGGCCTCTCTGCCACCGTTCTGGCAGACCACCGACCGGGACGTGGTGATCGGCGCCCTCGAGCGGCTCCGCGACGGCTGACGCCCCGGGGATCGCGCGGGTCAACCCGCCTCAGTCACCTCGGCCCTCGACGGCGATCACCGTCAACGAGCCCGGCGCGACCTCCGTGTACCCGGCGTCCACCACGGCGGCGACCCCGGGCGCGCCGTCGGCCACGGCAGCGGAGAGCTCACGCCACCGGTCTGGGTCGGCCTCGCGGACGGCCACCGGGAGCCCGTCGACGATCCACCGCTCGAGCCGGCCGCGTTCCATCTCCGCGATCAGCACCATCACCCCGTGACCGACCTGCGCGGCGGCCTTGCCCACGGACATCTGCAGTGCACTGTCGACCCACACCACCGGCACACCCGGCGGCGGGGTACCGGGATCGTCCCGCTCCAGGTCGGTGCCCCCGATCTGCAACCGGCCGAGGCGCGGGTCCACCTCGTCGACCGGCCCGGGGACGAACGCCCTCGCCGCGCACCCGTCCACCTCGCGGGTCACTCCCGGGACCTCCAGGGCGGTGCGCCACTGGGCTCCTCGCGCACGCCGCGCGATCTTGCGCATCCGGGCGTCCAACCACGCCCCGTAGGCGTCGTGCCACTGCCCTCCCGGGGCCACGCGCTCGTCGAGGCAGAGCGCGGCGACGGCGCCGGCGACGGCCTCGAGCAGCGGCGTCCGTCCGGGGAGGTCGGCCTTGGGCAGGTGAAGCACGATCGGCATGGAGCGGACGGTGCCGCGGTCGTCCGGGTCCTCGGCTCCGGCCGACCCGGCGCGGAGCCGCGAGTGGCACCAGTCGAGCGCGGCGCCGGCCGCGGGACCCCCGGGTGGCAGCGGCTCGGTCACACCAGCGGGGCCCCCGGGTGGCAGCGGCTCGGTCACACCAGCGGGGCCCCCGAGTGGCAGGGGCTCGGTCACCCGAGCGGGACGCGGCGGTAGGTACCGGCGGCGGTGTCGGCGGCCTCGATCTCGTCGCGGGTGATCCCGAGGACGAACAGGACCGTGTCGAGGAACGGCTTGGACAACGACGCGTCGGCCACCTCGCGGAGTGCGGGCTTGGCGCAGAACGCGATCCCCAGCCCCGCAGCGGTGAGCATGTCGATGTCGTTCGCCCCGTCGCCCACCGCGACGGTCTGGCTCAGGGAGATCCCGAGCTCATCGGCGAACTCGCGCAGGTACTCGGCCTTGGCCTCGCGGTCCACCACCTCGCCCACGACCCGGCCGGTGAGCACACCGTCCTCGATCTCCAGGGTGTTGGCCCGCGCGAAGTCGAGACCCAGCTCCTCGGCGAGACCGGCGATCACCTGGATGAACCCGCCGGACACCACACCGCAGCGGATGCCGAGACGCTTGAGGGTGCGGATGGTCGTCCGGGCACCCGGGGTGAGCACGATGCCCGCGGCGACCTCGTCGAGGACGGTGGCCGGCAATCCCGCCAACGTCGCCACACGCTCGTGGAGGGACTGGGCGAAGTCCAGCTCCCCTCGCATGGCCCGCTCGGTGACCGCGCGGACCTCGTCCTCCTTACCCGCGTGCGCCGCGAGCATCTCGATGACCTCGCCCTGGACCAGGGTGGAGTCCACGTCGAACACCACGAGGCGCTTGGACCGGCGGCCCAACCCGGCGCGGTCCACCGAGATGTCGACGCCGTTGGCGTCCGAGAGGGGTGCCATCGTCTCGCGCAGCCGGGCGTCGTCGGCGGCGTCACGACCGGCGGTCGAGACGTGCAGCTCCAGACCTGTCACCGGGTAGTCGGCGATCCCCCGGATGGTGTCGATGTTCGCACCGATCGACGCGAGCGAACCCGCCACCGCGGAGAACGCCGACGCGGTGACCGGACTGCCGAGGATCACCACCGCGTGGGTGGACGGCGGGGTCGCGGGCGCGATGTCGTCGAACTGGACCTCCAACTGCATCCCCAGCTCGTGGACCTGCTCGGTGAGCTCGCGGACCACGGTCACGATGTCGGCGCCCGCGTCCACCCGGACCATGAGCCCCAGGGAGAGGTGGCCGTTGACCACGACCTGCTCGACGTCCACCAGGTCGGCGTGGTGGGAGGCGAGGACCGCCATGATCCTCGCTGTCACACCTGGCCGGTCGGGTCCGGTGACGGTGAGTAGTGCCGGGGTGCCGGGGGTGCTCACGTGTGCTCCTGACGAGTGTTCGTGCTGGTGACTGGGGGTGATGGGCAGGAAGGGCTGACACGCGCCGAACCCCGCCGGAGGACGAGCCTACCGACGGGGTTCAGCGGGGACCGACGCCCGTGGGTGAGTACGGGCGGGTGGGTCAGCCTCTCTGCGGTGACGAGCCGCGCTCGGCCACGTCCTTGACCGCAGCCGGGTCCTGGGCCGCGGCCCGGCCCCCGACGTGGGCCTCCGCACGCATGCGCTCGCTCATGTGCGGGTAGTGCAGTTCGAACGCCGGCCGCTCGGAGCGGATCCGGGGCAGGGTCACGAAGTTGTGACGCGGCGGCGGGCACGAAGTGGCCCACTCGAGCGAGTTGCCCGCACCCCACGGGTCGTCGACCGTGACGATCTCACCGTAGCGCCAGCTCTTGATGACGTTCCAGATGAACGGCAGCATCGCGATCCCGAGGATGAACGAGCCGATGGTGGAGATCTGGTTGAGCACCGTGAAGTTGTCCGTCGCCAGGTAGTCAGCGTAGCGACGGGCCATTCCCTGGTTGCCCAGCCAGTGCTGCACGAGGAACGTGGTGTGGAAGCCGATGAACATCAGCCAGAAGTGCCACTTGCCCAACCTCTCGTCGAGCATCCGGCCCGTCATCTTGGGGAACCAGAAGTACACGCCGGCGAACGTGGCGAACACGATCGTGCCGAACAGCGTGTAGTGGAAGTGGGCGACGATGAAGTACGTGTCCGAGATGTGGAAGTCGATCGGCGCCGCAGCCATCATGACGCCCGTCAGACCACCGAAGAGGAAGGTCACGATGAAGCCGAGCGCGAAGATCATCGGCGTCTCGAACGTCATCTTCCCGCGCCACATGGTGCCGATCCAGTTGAAGAACTTTACACCCGTGGGAACGGCGATGAGGAACGTCATGAAGGAGAAGAACGGCAGGAGCACGGCGCCCGTGACGAACATGTGGTGCGCCCAGACCGCCATGGACAGCGCGGCGATCGCGAGGGTCGCGAAGACCAGACCGGCGTACCCGAAGAGGGGCTTGCGCGAGAAGACCGGGAACACCTCGGAGACGATGCCGAAGAACGGCAGCGCGAGGACGTACACCTCGGGGTGACCGAAGAACCAGAACAGGTGCTGCCACAGGATGGCGCCACCGTTGCCCGGGTCGTAGATGCGGCCACCGAACTGACGGTCGTAGAAGACGCCGAGGGCCGCGGCGGTGAGCAGCGGGAAGATCAGCAGGATCAGGACCGAGGCCACCAGGATGTTCCACGTGAAGATCGGCATCCGGAACATGGTCATGCCCGGCGCGCGCAGGCAGATGATCGTGGTGACGAAGTTGACGGCGCCGAGAATGGAACCGATACCGCCGATGCCGACGCCGAGGATCCACAGGTCCGCGCCGACGGCCGGCGAGTGGATCTTGTCGGCCAACGGCATGTACATCGTCCAGCCGAACGCCGCTGCACCACCGGGGGTGATGAAGCCGGACAGCATGATGATGCCGCCCGCCGTGAACAGCCAGTAGCCCAGGGCGTTCAACCGCGGGAAGGCGACGTCGGGGGCACCGATCTGCAGCGGCATGATGTAGTTCGCGAAGCCGATCACGATCGGCGTTCCGTACAGCAGCAGCATGACCGTGCCGTGCATCGTGAACAGCTGGTTGAACTGCTCGTTGGACAGGAACTGCATGCCCGGGACGAAGAGCTCCGCCCGGATGAGCAGGGCCATGAGCCCGCCGATGAAGAAGAAGACGAAACAGGTGACGATGTACATCAGGCCGAGCAGCTTGTGATCGGTCGTCGTCATCATCTTCCACACGAACGATCCCGGCCGGGCGGTGCCCGTGGGTACGCCCGGTGGATGGTCGAGGTCGTCGACCGGCTTGGGGGCCACTGCGGTCATTAAGGGTCCTCCTGAACGCCTCACCCGACGCCGTGGGTCGAACCACCGACCCCACGTCGAACGCAAAGGAATAGTGCGTGAGCGCAATCCTAACCCTCCGCTGAGAGGGTCCACCACTCACCCCGCCGAACTCGCCGGGGTGGATCATCTGCGGGAATCCGGCGTCGCGACGACACGCCCGAGATGACGCCCGGACCCGCGCCGACCTCCACTTCGACTGCCCGGACGACCCATCTCCTAGGCTCTCCCCCATGACCGATCTCGCGCCGAGCCGACACCGCCCTCGCGGGCGGGGGTACCCTTCCACCCCCGTGCGGGTCACGGTGGGCGTCGCGGGCCCGCTCGTCGTCGGACTCGTGCTCGCGGGTTGCGGACCCTCCCCCGTCGACATGGTCGAGCACCCCGTCACCACGACCCCTACACGGATGGCCGGCGAGGAGCTCCAGCGCTCCGCCGAACCGGAGGAGTCGTGTGCGCCCGCACCGGCGCCGGCCGAGTTCCCCGGGAACGGCGTTCGGGAGGTTGCATCCGTGGATCCCGCCGAAGAGAGGGTGGAGGTCCCGCGGTCACCGGAGCGGATCCTGGCGCTCGGGGCCGGGGCCGTGGACGTCGCGTGCGCCCTGGGGCTGCAGGACCTCGTCGTCGGGACCTCCGGCCTGCCCCGTGACGCCGACGTCTTCCTCCCCGCTCCCCTGGTGGGACTGCCCGACCTGGCGATCACCGGTGACTCCGGCGTGGACGACGCCGCGACAGCGGCCCGTGAGCTCCGGCCCGACCTCATCGTGGTGGCCGACGTCGTCGATCCGGACCCGGCCGTCGCACGGGCCCTGTCGGAGATCGCCCCGACCGTTGTCTACGACCCGGACCCCCTGCGCTGGACCGACGCCACCGAGGCGATCGCCGACGCCTACGGCCGGCCCAGCGCGGGCGGCGATCTCCTGCTGGACGTGATCGACCGGGCGCGGTCCACCGCCGACGCCACCACCCCCAGCGACACCTGGGTCTCACTCGTCTCCGTCACGGACGCCGACGGGATCGTGGTCCAGCAGCCGGACACTCTCGGGAGCCTCATGCTCGAGGCGGTTGGCGCCGGCCGCCCCCCGGCCCAGCGCACCAGGGACGGTCAGCGGATCGAGCCCGCCCCTCAGTCCCCTCCCGTGGGCGACGAACTCGACGGTGACGTGATCTTCGCCGTGGTGGGTGGCGATGACGGCTCGGAACAGTCCGCGCGCGAGGCCTTTGCCACCGACCGGTGGACGGAGCTCGACGCGGTGGGCGCACGCCGCATGTTCGTGGTGGACCGGGCCGTGTGGGAGGGGGCCGGTCCCGTGGCCGCACGCGCGGTCCTCGACGACATCCGGGGCTCCATCAACGGGATCGCCCCGGACGGCTAGACGAGGAACCGGACGTTCCGGCCGACCGGTGACCTCAACCGGACGACATCACCCCGGCACCTGATCAGGTGCCGGGGTGATGCGTTGACGGGAGGAGCGTCAGAAGTCCCAGTCCTCGTCCTCCGTGGCCACTGCCTTACCCATGACGTAGGAGCTACCGGAACCCGAGAAGAAGTCGTGGTTCTCGTCCGCGTTCGGGCTGAGCGCCGAGAGGATCGCGGGGTCGACGTTGGTCTCGTCCTTGGGGAACATCCCCTCGTAGCCGAGGTTCATGAGCGCCTTGTTGGCGTTGTAGCGCAGGAACTTCTTGACGTCCTCGGTCCACCCCACGGTGTCGTAGAGGTCCTCGGTGTAGTCCGCCTCGTTGTCGTACAACTCGAAGAGCAACTCGAAGGTGTAGTCCTTCAGCTCGTCGCGCTCGGCCTGACCGATCTGCTCGAGGGCACGCTGGTACTTGTAGCCGATGTAGTAGCCGTGCACCGCCTCGTCCCGGATGATGAGCCGGATGATGTCGGCCGTGTTGGTGAGCTTGGCTCGCGAGGACCAGCGCATGGGCAGGTAGAAGCCCGAGTAGAAGAGGAACGACTCGAGGAGGGTCGAGGCGATCTTGCGCTTGAGGGGGTCCTTCCCGGAGTAGTACCCGAGGATGATGTGAGCCTTGCGCTGCAGGAAGGTGTTCTCCTCCGCCCAGCGGAAGGCGTCGTCGACCTGCGGCGTGGAGCAGAGGGTCGAGAAGATCGTGGAGTAGCTCTTGGCGTGGACCGACTCCATGAAGGCGATGTTGGTGAGCACTGCCTCCTCGTGCGGGGTCGCCGCGTCGGGGATCATGCTCACGGCGCCGACGGTCCCCTGGAGGGTGTCCAGCAGGGTGAGGCCGGTGAAGACCCGCGTGGTGAGCTGCTGCTCCGAGTCCGTCAGGGTCTGCCACGACGGGATGTCGTTGGACACCGGGACCTTCTCCGGCAGCCAGAAGTTGCTGGTGAGCCGCCCCCAGACCTGATCGTCGACGTCGTCGGTGACGCGGTTCCAGTTGATCGCCGACACCCGGTCGACGAGCCGGGGGGCGACCCCGGCGGCGGGGCTGTGGGATCCGGGGGCGTGCTGTTCGATGGTCATCGGATCTCCTGGTGGTGGCGGGGGCGGTTCGGGGCGCAGACCTGCGGCCGGGGGGTCAGAGCATGCACGAGACGCAACCCTCTACCTCGGTCCCCTCGAGCGCGAGCTGGCGCACGCGGATGTAGTACAAGGTCTTGATCCCCTTGCGCCACGCGTAGATCTGGGCGCGGTTGACGTCGCGGGTGCTGGCCGTGTCCTTGAAGAACAGGGTCAACGAGAGGCCCTGGTCCACGTGCTGGGTGGCCGCCGCGTAGGTGTCGATGATCTTCTCGTAACCGATCTCGTACGCGTCCTGGTAGTAGTCCAGGTTGTCGTTGGTCAGGTAGGGAGCCGGGTAGTAGACGCGCCCGATCTTGCCCTCCTTGCGGATCTCGATCCGCGAGGCGACGGGGTGGATCGACGAGGTCGAGTTGTTGATGTAGCTGATCGATCCCGTGGGCGGCACGGCCTGGAGATTCTGGTTGTAGATGCCGTACTGCTGCACATCGACCTTGAGCGCACGCCAGTCGTCCTGGGTGGGCACCGTGACGTCCGCCTCGGCGAACAGCTGGCGCACCTTCTCGGTGGCCGGCTCCCACGCCTGGTCGGTGTACTTGTCGAAGAACTCGCCGGACGCGTACGTGGACTCCGGGAACCCGGCGAACCACGTCCCGCGCTCCCGCGCGAGGAGGTTCGAGGACCGGACCGCGTGGTAGAGCACCGTGTAGAAGTAGATGTTCGTGAAGTCGACACCCTCCTCGGACCCGTAGTGGATCCGCTCACGGGCGAGGTAGCCGTGGAGGTTCATCTGCCCGAGGCCGATCGCGTGCGACTCGGCGTTGCCCCGCTCGATCGATGGGACCGAGTCGATGTGGGTCTGGTCCGACACCGCGGTCAGGCCTCTGATGGCCGTCTCGATGGTCTGTCCGAAGTCCGGCGAGTCCATGGCCTTGGCGATGTTGAGTGAACCGAGGTTGCAGGAGATGTCCTTGCCCACGTGGGAGTAGGTGAGGTCCTCGTTGTACGTCGACGGCGTGGAGACCTGGAGGATCTCCGAGCACAGGTTGGAGTGCGTGATCTTGCCGGCGATCGGGTTGGCCCGGTTCACCGTGTCCTCGTACATGATGTACGGGTAGCCGGACTCGAACTGCAGCTCCGCGAGGGTCTGGAAGAAGTGCCGGGCGTTGATCTTGGTCTTCTTGATCCGGCTGTCCTCGACCATCTCGGTGTAGTGCTCCGAGATGTTGACGTCCGCGAAGGGCCTGCCGTAGATCCGCTCGACGTCGTACGGCGAGAACAGGTACATGTCGTCGTTGCGCTTGGCCAGCTCGAATGTGATGTCCGGGATCACGACACCCAGCGACAGGGTCTTGATGCGGATCTTCTCGTCCGCGTTCTCCCGCTTGGTGTCGAGGAACTTGAAGATGTCCGGGTGGTGGGCGTGCAGGTACACCGCACCGGCACCCTGGCGGGCACCGAGCTGGTTGGCGTAGGAGAAGGAGTCCTCCAGCAGCTTCATCACGGGGATGACGCCGGAGGACTGGTTCTCGATGTGCTTGATCGGCGCGCCGTGCTCGCGGAGGTTCGACAGCAGCAGGGCCACCCCGCCACCGCGCTTGGACAGCTGCAACGCGGAGTTGATGTTGCGGCCGATGGACTCCATGTTGTCCTCGATACGCAGCAGGAAACAGGAGACGGGCTCGCCGCGCTGCTTCTTTCCCGAGTTGAGGAACGTGGGCGTGGCCGGCTGGAAACGACCGTCGATGATCTCGTCGACCAGGCGGCGGGCCAGGTTCTCGTCGCCGTCCGCGAGCGTGAGGGCGACCATGCAGACGCGGTCCTCGTAGCGCTCGAGGTACCGCTTCCCGTCGAACGTCTTGAGCGTGTACGAGGTGTAGTACTTGAAGGCACCGAGGAACGTGGGGAAGCGGAACTTCTTGGCATAGGCGTGGTCGAACAGTTCGCGCACATAGTTGCGCGTGTACCGGTCGAGCACCTCGCGCTCGTAGTAGTTCTTGTCGACCAGGTAGTCCAGCTTCTCGTCCAGGTTGTGGAAGAAGACCGTGTTCTGGTTGACGTGCTGGAGGAAGTACTCCCTCGCCGCCTCACGGTCCTTGTCGAACTGGATCTTCCCGTCCGCGTCGTAGAGGTTGAGCATGGCGTTGAGCGCGTGGTAATCCAGGCGCTGCCCCTCGCCCGCCTCTCCCGCTGTCGTGCCTTCGGGGGTCACGGTTGGTGCTGCCATGCCAGAACTCTTCCAATCCTTCGCGGACGCATGTGACGTCCTCGTGAGTGCCCATCAACTCGAACCGGTAGAGGTACGGGACCCCCAGTTTTCCTGCGATCACGTCGCCGGAGCGGCCGAAATCCGATCCGAAGTTGGTGTTGCCGGCGGCGATGACGCCCCGGCAGAGGCTTCTGTTGTGCGCGTTGTTGAGGAACGCGACCACCTGTCGAGGGACCGCGGCCCCGCTCTTCCCTGTGACCTCGAGGCTCCCCCCGTACGTCGGGACGATCAGAACATACGGGTCCGACACGATCAGTTCGGTCCCGGACTTCCGCACGGGGATCCGGAGCGCCGGGAGGCCCAGTCGGTCGATGAAGCGTTTGGTGTTCTCGGAGAAATTGGAGAAGTAGACGATCCTGACCGGCTCAGTGGCCGGCACCGACACCGCCATGACTGCCTCCTCGTGCTAGACCCCGGTTCCCTGGGAACTGTGACTCCGACCGGCCCCGGGTCAGGCCGCGACCGTGACGAGAGCCTTGATCCGGTCCGGACGGAAACCGGACCAGTGATCGGAACCGGCCACCACGACGGGAGCCTGGAGGTACCCGAGGGCCATCACGTACTCGCGCGCCTCGTCGTCCACCGAGATGTCCACGACCTGGTACTCGACGCCCTGCTTGTCGAGCGCCTTGTAGGTGGCGTTGCACTGGACGCAGGCGGGCTTGGTGTAGACGGTGACCATCAGTCGTGGACCTCTTTCGGCACGGGCGCCGGGGAGGCGCGGAGGGGATCTTCTCGGACGGTCATCGGTTCCGGCGCTTCCGCCCGGCCTGTGGACAACCGTGGTGTCTGTCAGCGTTCGCGACCCGAATGCCACGAGTGGAATTAATCGGTGGCCGCAACGCTCTAGACACTACCCCTAGTGTCCGACGAGTCAATCGACCACAACATTTTGGTCTTACATCGTTGGTATTCCCAGGTCGCGATCCCGCCTTGTGGACACCCTCCCACCGTTCCGCCGACGCACCGCGCGGATAGAAGCGCGGGGCCGTCCCCCACCACTGTGCCGTACCCGGGAGGCTCCCGGCGCACACCTTCCGGCGCTCCACAGGCCGTCCCCAACGACCCCACAGGTTGTCCCCACGCCCTCCACAGGCGAGGAATCCGGCCGGCCGGTGCGGGCGGGTTCCGTGGGGGCGCCGGGAGTTCCGCGACGGCGCCGAGACCGCCCCGGCGCGTCGGGCCGGACACCGTTGGTCCGGGTCGACAGGTCCGGGTCGAACCGGGCCCAGGTCGACTGGTCCGGGTCGAACCGACCCCGGGAACGACGACGAGGGCCCGCCGCCGGCGAACCGGAGACGGGCCCTCGAGGGTGCGTGGGTTCCCACGCGGACGGACTCAGCCCTGGCGGGCCTTGAAACGGGGGTCCTTCTTGTTGATCACGTAGACCTTGCCGCGACGACGGACAACCTGGGCGCCCGGCTTGTTCTTCAGCGACCGAAGGGACTTGCGGACCTTCATCTGGCGCTCCTTAGGCTCTCGGGGCGGCCGCAATGGCCGCCGACACGACTGGGATGACTGCGCGACACGTCCGACCCGGAGGTCGGATGCACGACACACAACTGGTCCATCGTAACGGACGCCCCCGTCAGAACTCCAACCGGCGGAACCGGACACCTCGCGTCCCCCGCCCGCATGTCACGCAGAAGTCACACGGGCTTCCTATGCTGACGCCATGAACCAGAACTCTCCCGACACCGGACACTCCCTCGATTCCGGTGCGCTCCGCGCGTCCATCATCGCCGAACTCGGTGTTCGCCCCGACATCGATCCGGAGCAGGAGGTGGAGCGTCGCGTGGCGTTCCTCGCCGACTACCTCCGCTCCACGCCGGCCACGGGTTTCGTTCTGGGGATCAGCGGCGGGCAGGACTCCGCCCTCACGGGCCGGCTCTGCCAACTCGCCGCCGAGAAGCTCCGCGCCGAAGGCCTGGCCGAGGCCCGCTTCGTCGCCATGCGCCTGCCGTACGGCACTCAGGCGGACGAGGCCGACGCCGTCACGGCCCTGGACTTCATCCGGCCCGACGCCAGCGTCACCGTCGACGTCCGGCCGGCATCGGACGCCGCCTCGGCGGCCGCTGCCGAGGCGCTGGAGGAACTGCCCGATCACGGGGGCCCGCTCCGGGACTTCGTCCGCGGCAACGTCAAGGCGCGCCAGCGGATGATCGCGCAGTACGCGGTGGCCGGGCAACTGGGCCACCTCGTCGTCGGCACCGATCACGCCGCCGAGGCGGTCACCGGCTTCTTCACCAAGTACGGCGACGGCGGGGTCGACCTGACCCCCCTCACCGGCCTCACCAAGCGACAGGGCGCTGCACTGCTGCGGCAGCTCGGCGCACCGGAGTCGACCTGGCGCAAGGTCCCCACGGCCGATCTGGAGGATGACCGCCCGGGCCTGCCCGACGAGGTGGCGCTGGGCGTCACGTACGAGCAGATCGACGACTATCTGGAGGGTCGCGACGGCGTGTCACCCGAGGCAGTGACCCGGATAGAGCAGCTGTTCCTGGCCACACGTCACAAGCGGTCGGTCCCGGCCACCCCCCTGGACACGTGGTGGCGCCAGGCATAGGGACGGCAGGCGTGATGTCCGGCCGGCCGGTCACCGCAACAGTTCCCACACCGAGTCGAGCGCGTCCGCCGTTCCGGGTACGTCGTAGGACTGCGTGGTGAACACCGCCGCGCAGCGGCCCGTGCGCCGGTCGACGTAGCCGATCGTCCCCAGTCCCCCGGCCCAGCCGACGACCCCGTCCGGGCGGATCTCCACCTGGAACCCGTACCCGCAGCCGGGAGCGACGAACCCCTCGGCAGCCGCGCGCTGCCGTGGGGTCAGGTGGTCGGTCGCCATCTCCTCCACGTACCGCGCGCCGAGCACCGTCCCCCCGTCTACCAGGACGTCGAGGATCGTCAGGTAGTCGGCGACGGTCGAGGCCAGCCCGCACGCCAGCGACTCGAACCGCGGTGGGTGATCGAACCTGATCCGGGTGTCCAGCGCCCGGAGATCCCCGTCCGGTCCGACCCCGTAGCTGGTGGGGAGCCGGTCCGGGTCGGCGGTGAACCCGCAGTCCGCCAGTCCGAGGGGACCGGTGACGTGCTCGGCCAGCAGCTCGGACACGGTGGCGCCCGCGGCCCGCGCCAGGAGCACACCCAGGACGTCGCTCCCCGTGTGGTAGTTCCACCCCTGACCCGGCTGGTCCGCCAGAGGCAGCGCACCCAGCAGCCGGAGGTACTCGTCCGGCGCCATCGGAGGGGCGTAGGGACCCGGGGCGATCTGTCTCTCGCTCATGGCGTCTGCCAGGGCGCTGCCCTCCCCCACCCAGCCGACACCGGCGGTCATGGTGAGGAGGTGCCTCAAGGTGATCGGTCGCCCGGCCGGCACGGTCTGGTCGAGCGGCCCGCCCGGCCGGGCCAGGACCCTCGGGGCGGACAGCTCCGGCAGATGCGTGGCGACCGGGTCGTCGAGCGCGAGGACGCCGAGCTCGACCAGCGTGAGCGCGAGCACACCACCCACCGGCTTGGTGTTGGACGACAGCGGGAACACCGCGTCCGGGTCGAGTGCGGGGCCGCCGAGTGACCGTGTCCCGCCGGCGACGATCCGAGACCTGCCGTCCTGCCGGACCCCGCAGACGTACCCGGTGAGTCGTCCGGCGTCGACGAGGGCGTCGAGCCCCTCGGTGACGGAGGCGAACCGTTCCATGGGGTGACCCTACGTCCGGGGGGCCGGGTGGAGAAGAGCCAGCCGGAGAAGGTCCGGGCCGTCAACCCGCCAACGTCGCGAGCGGTCCGTGGACGTCGACGGGATTCAGGCACGTGTCGGGGATCGTGCCCAGCGAGCACATCCCCACCGGCAGGACCGGGCGGTAGCCCTCCGGGACACCACCGCGCGTGATCACGTCCCGGTACGCGTCGACCCCGGAGGTAGGCCGACGCTCGAGCGCCGGATCGGTGAGCACGTCGACCTGGTAGAGGCCGAACCGGGAGTCGTAGCTACCCCACTCGTAGTTGTCGACCAGAGACCAGTGGTTGTACCCGATCACCGGGTATCCGTCTGCGACCGCGCGCTGGATCCAGAAGACGGTGTCGCGGAGGTAGTCACCGCGGTCGATGGCGTCACCGCGGTGGCCGTTGTCCGTCGGCAACCCGTTCTCCACGATGTACAAGGGCATCCCCGGGAAGTGCTTCGCGTAGTGGACTATCGACTCGTACATCCCCTCGGGCTGCGGCCGGACGCCCGCGAAGTCGTCCCACGCCGCGCGGATAGTGGTGAGGTTGTCGAGCGCTATCCCGTAGTAGTAGTCGATGCCGATGAAGTCGAGCTCCCCACGGATGTGATTGAGCAGGAGGTCATCCGTCGCCGGAGCGAACGCGGGCAGGTACGCCTCGTTGGCGGTCACCATCGCGTCCGGGTCCGCCCGGTGAGCGGCGTGGTATCCCAGCTTGTGGGCTGCGACCACGTTGTCGCGGAAGGCGTTGAACTGGTGCAGACCCACGAGCCCGATACGCAGCTCGTGGCTGAAGAACACGAGGGGCTCGTTGAAGGTGACCCACATCGTCCCGTCGCCGGCCCACCGCTCGGTGATGAGCTCGGCGTAGCGCCCGAACGCCTCCACCGCGTCCGGAGAGAGGAAACCGCCACGATCCACCAGCCAGCCCGGATACACGTAGTGGACCATGGTGATCATCGGTGTCATGCCGTGCGCCCTGATCGTGCTCAGGATGTCGTCGTAGCGCCGCAACGCCTGTTCGTCGTACTGCCCCGGCTGCGGCTCGATGCGCGACCACTCCACGCTCAGGCGGAAGGTGGTGACGCCCATGTCCGCGGCACGGGCGATGTCCTCCTCGTACCTGTTCCAGAAGTCGACGGCGTCGTTGACCGGATCCGCCTCGCCCCGTGACGCTGCACCGTCGACGTGGCGCTTCCAGTTGGAGTCCGCGTTGGAACCCTCGACCTGGAAGCCGGACGTCGCGACTCCCCAGTGGAACCCCTCGACCGCTCGAGTCTGTGCACCGGCGTGCGCGGACCCCGCGATCAGAGCGCTCGCGGCCAGACACACGACGAGCACCTGCGCGAGCAGCTTTCTGGTCACGACGAGACTCACGCTACGCATAACTAGAACATGTCACAGTTCTGTCCCGTAGTGCGCGGTTTGGAGTGACCTGCGACACACGTCGTTACTCGTGGGCCCTCCGACGGGCCACGCGACCAATAGCCTGTCGACCATGAGAGTGAACGGCACTCCGGATTGCCCGACACCCTCGGCTCGGGCGGCTCTGTGGGTGGCGGCGATCCTGGGGACTGTGCATGCTGCGTGGAGTGCCTACTGGGCGCTCGGGGGCCGAATCCTGCTGGACACCGTTGGCGTTTGGGCCGTCACCGTGGTGAAGGAACGGCCCCTCATGGCGCTCGGCGGACTGCTCGCGGTCGCTGTGGTGAAGTTCCTCGCCGCCTGGATTCCATTACTCGCCGAGACGCGCCGGATACCGGGCAGGCCCGTCTGGCGCGGGATCGCATGGGTCGGCGGACCGTTCCTGATCATCTACGGCACGGTCAACGCCGCAGCAGCCGCCGCCATCCTCGCCGGCTGGGTGGAGACCGGGAGTTCTGACCGGCCGGGCCTGATCGGCCATGCCCTCTTGTGGGACCCGCTTTTCGCGTTGTGGGGCGCAGCACTGACATTCGCATTGGTCGTCACCCGCCGAACCTGACGGCCGCAGTGTCTACCGTGGTGTCATGCGAACTCTGGGGAACGTGCTGTGGTTCATTCTCGCCGGCTGGTGGTTGGCTCTGGTGTACGTGATCGCGGGGATCATCGCCTGCATCCTGATCATCACCATCCCATTCGGTATCGCCTCGTTCCGTCTCGCGGCGTACGTCGTGTGGCCGTTCGGTAGGCGGACCGAGTTCCGCCGGGACGCCGGCGTGCTCTCACTGATCGGCAACATCCTGTGGATCCTCCTGCTCGGATGGGAGCTGGCTATCGCCCACCTGGTCGCAGGATTGCTGTTGTGCCTGACCATCGTGGGTATCCCGTTCGGCATCGCCTGCTGGAAGATGGTCCCGCTGGCCTTTCTCCCGCTCGGCCAGCGGATCGTGCCCATCCGTCACCCGTCGGAGGATCCCTTCGCCGCCGCGCCGGGCCCACGACGGTAGGAGTTCGGGCTCCGGCCGAGGACCGTGCGGAAGTCGGCGCTGAGGTGGGCGTGGTCGGAATACCCGAGGTCTGCGGCGATCTGGGCGATCGTCACCGACGGGTCGTCGCGTAGTCGCTGCGCGGCCTCCTGGAGGCGGTACCGACGGATCATCGCCAGCGGCGTGACCCCCACGTAGCAGTGCGCGAGTCGTTGCACTCCTCTTGTCGACACGCCGAGGACGGCGGCGACCTGGCCCACCCGGACGATCGATCTGTCCGAGGCGATGAGGTCTTCCATCGCGTTGGCCAGAGCGCCCCCGTCATCCGGGGGAGCGAGGTGCTCGGCGGCCCAGGCGGAAAAGGCGTGGATCGCCCGTCTCCGCGCCACGGCCTCACGCTGGTCGACCGCGCTCGTCCCGCCGACGGTCCCGCTCGTCCCGCCGAGGGCCTCGTTCGCCTCCGGCCCAGCCTCTGACCCGGCCCTCACCCCTGCCCCCGACATCGCCTCCGCCACGGCCCGGTGCAGCTCGGCGGACACGAACGGCGTCTCGGCGTCACGGAGTCGCTGCGGTGCGGTGGTCAGCGAGGCCAGTCCGGCGGGGCGGAGCAGGGCACCGACGGCCCAACCGGTGCCGCTCAGGTCGCGGTGGGAGATTCCGGTCGTCGGTCCGGAGAGGCTGACGCCGCCGGGTTCGACGACGAGGTTGGACGCGGGAAAGGGCAGTAGCTCCTGACGGGAGGTCTCCCCCGGCGCGAGACGCCAGCGCGGGATCCAGAACCACCGGATGCGGTCGCACAGTTCGGACGGGGCGTTCTCGCGGTGGAAGGTGGGCAGCCGGTCCGGATAGAGGACTCCGCGTCGATCAGCGAGGTCGGACATCGTCCCCTCCCCGCGTGTCTGCCGCGACGTCGTCGCGAATCTTCAAGCCGCCGCTGTGCGCGCTCTCGTAGGTTCTTCTCATGACCGAGAACACCACGCCCCGGATCGGGGTCACCGGAGAGCACACCACCGCGGGCGTCCCCCACGGGTCGACCACGCTGACGCCGTTCCTCGCCGTCGAAGGAGCGGGGGACGCCGTTGAATTCTATTCCTCGGTGTTCGGCGCCCGGGTGGTCGACGTGACGGAGATGGGAGGGGTCGTCGTGCACGCCGAACTCGACTTCGGCAACGGACGGTTGCAACTCGGCGAGCCCAGTCCCCAGTTCGGGCTCGTGCCCGCGCCCACCGGTGAGTCCGACTGCTACTCGATCGGTGTGTACTGCGCGGACGTGGACGATGTGGTCCACCGGGCCGAACAGGCCGGCGCCACGATCCGCGAGCCGGTGAGCGAGTTCGTCTCCGGCGACCGGTTCGCCTCGATCCGGGACCCGTACGGCGTGCGCTGGTCGATCACGTCCCGGGTGGAGGACCTGTCGGAGTCCGAGAGTTCACGTCGGGTCGCCGAGTGGGCGGCGCAGCAGGGATAGCAATAGAAAGAGCCCGGCCAGAGGCCGGGCTCTTGCTCGTATCAACCGTCCGTCTCCGGACCGGTTACTCGGGTGGAGCTAAGGGGACTCGAACCCCTGACCCCCACACTGCCAGTGTGGTGCGCTACCAGCTGCGCCATAGCCCCGTATTCGTCGTGCTCCGTTCACCTCTCAGCGACCGGCTCGACCAAAGTTACACCATCCCGGTTCGGCCCTCCAAATCGCCTCCGGCCCCACCACGGACGGGCGGGGCCGGTTCCGAGAACCGCGGATCGGGGTCAGGCGAGGATGTCCTGCAGCCAGGCCGGGTTGCTAATCTCCACGACCTCACCCTCGTAGGCGACGGTGGGGGTGGAGACGCGGTCTGTGACCTCACGGATGCTGTCCTGCGCGTTGTCGGCGGTGTCCGAGGCCTTCTCCATCCCGCCGTTGGTCTCCACGTTGCCGATGCACTCGACCGTGTCCGCATTCGCACCGGCGGCCTCGGCCGTACTCGCGAGCTCCCGCGCGGAACGATCGCCGCCGCCCTCGGTGGGCTGCTGGGCGAAGAAGGCGTTCTTGACGTCGAAGAAGACCGGCAGCGACTCCTTGGCCGCCACGCACTGGGCAGCAGCGATGGCGCGCGTGGAGTACTCCCCCGACGCCGACTGACGGTTGAGGAAGTTGAGGGTGTGGAACTCCACGCGCAGGTCGCCGGCCTCGACGGCCGAGGCGATCTGCTCACCGTTCTGCCCCTCGAAGGACGCACACGCCGGGCACATGAAGTCCTCCCAGATCTGGACGGTCGGGGCGGTCTCCTCCCCCACCGTGATCACGCCCGTGTCCGAGATCTCGATCAGCTCGTCAGCCGTCTCACCAAAGGTGATCGGGTTGGCCTCGCCACCCCGCTGGGCCATCCACACCACACCGCCGAGGACCAGGACGGCGACGGCGATCAGTGCCGCGACCGTGATCAACATCCCGTTGTTCTTCTTGGTCTTCAGCACCTTGGTGCTCTTGTTACCTGCGGGCTTGGCGTTCACGTGTGAGTGAGCCTTTCTCTACTGGGAAACCGTCGGCACTTCTCCGAGCGATCGGCGACTACCGAGAGGGTACCGAAACCGCGACCCGGGCCGGGACGGGCGGGCCGTGGGGTGGAGCCCGGGGCCGGTGGCGCTGTGGAGAAATGCACCGAGCCCCCGGTCGATGATCGACCGGGGGCTCGGCCCGATGGTGGAGCTGCCGGGAATTGAACCCGGGTCCTCCGCAGCATCGGCAGGGCTTCTCCGTGCGCAGTCCGCGTTGGTCTCTACTCGGATCTCGCCCTCATGCGGACATGTCGGCGATGACGATCCCAGTCACTGTTGGATGTCCCGACCCACCCCGTGACCGGGTGAGCCGGTGATCCCTCTAGATGATGCCGGTGACCGGGGCGAGGGCGACCCCGGGCCGACAGACTACGAGCCCGCTGTCAGGCAGCGAGGGCGTAGTCGCGCTGATTGGTATCGGCGCGTAATTGGTTGCCGCGACGCTTACGGTGGTCTCTGGCCTGCACCGGCACGCTTCCCCTGCGTCAACTCACGTAGTCGAAACCACATCAGCCCCGTCAGGTCCGCCGACTCTCATCGACGGACCCTTGACCCTACCCCGACCGGGGCCCCACCGCCAGGGTGACATCCGTCTCGGTCAGCCCACCACGAGCTCGGTCAGCCCAACGCGAGCAGCGCTATGGACACCCCGGCCAGCGTCAGCCCGACCACCTGGACCGCACGCAGGCGTTCTCCACCGTGGGTGATGGCCAGTGCGACCGTGAACGCGGGGTAGAGCGCGGCGATCACGCTGACCAGCGAGAGCATCCCCGCCTGGGAGGCGAAGTAGAAGGCGCCGTTGGCGACCGCGTCGAACACCGCCAGGACCAGGCCGATCGCGATGAGACGTCGGGAGAACCTGAACGATTCGCGGGCCGCGAACGCCGCCGTCAGGACGACTGCGGTGGCGCCGATCCGCGATGCCGCGACCGGCCACAGCCCCTCACCCGCCGGAACCTGGGCCAACAGGACGAAGAAGCCCGCGAACGCCAGCCCCGAGATCACCGTGAGCACCACCAGCTGCGGGGTCAGACGACCGTGACCGATCGACGACCCTTCGTCGCTCTCCAGTGAGACCAGGACCGTCGCGACGAGCGCCAGCGACATCCCGACCAACGCTCCCGTGCCGGGCCGTTCCCCTGCCGCCAGTCCGAACGCGAGCGGCACCGACGCGGCCAGAACCGCCGTGATCGGCGAGATCACGCTCATCGGCCCGCGCGAGAGCGCGACGTAGAACGACCACACGGCGATCCCTGACAGGAGACCCGATGTCATCCCCCAGGCCAACCCGACCAGGGTCGGTGAACCGCCGGCCACCACGGCCGCCGCCCCGACGAGCACGATCGACAGCGGGTACGACACGCTGACGACCCGGAGCGCGCGGGCGCGACGGGATGCGACACCGCCGAGATAGTCGCTGATGCCGTACGCCACCGCCGAGGTCGACGCCAGCGCGACGGGCATCATGCGTGCATGCCCTTGATCCTCCTGCCGAGTTCGCGAACGGCCTCGCGCTCGGCGGTCCGTTTGGCGAGGTCATGACGTTTGTCGTGGGCTTGCTTACCCCGCGCGACGGCGAGTTCGACCTTCACCCGTCCGTTCACGAAGTAGAGGGACAGCGGGACGAGCGTGGCATTGCCGTCCCGCACCTTGCCGACGAGCGAGTCGATCTCTCGGCGGTGCATCAGCAGCTTGCGGGCCCGCTTGGGCGCATGGTTGGTCCAGTTCCCGTGGGAGTACTCGGGGATGTGGAGCCCGCGGAGCCACAGCTCGCCGTCGTCGATCGTCGCGAACGCGTCGACCAACGAGGCCTGGCCCTCGCGCATGCTCTTGATCTCGGTTCCCAACAGAGCGATGCCCGCCTCGTAGGTGCCGAGGATCGTGTACTCGTGCCGGGCCTTGCGGTTGCTCGCGACCACGCTGCCGTCACGGCCGAGGGTCGACGCACCCTTCTTCCCCTTCTTGGCCACGTCGGCTCACCTCCTCGTGCGGTAGTCGGGCAGATCCTTGAGTCTAGATCAGTGCGGGATCAGTGCCGAACCGTGATCCGAAGGGTGACCCACGCGGTGAGCGCGGACGCCAGGGCGCCCGCCACCACGAGGACCGGGGCCAGGAGCAGGATGTCGTTGGTGGTGATCCGCTCCACCAGGTTCGCCCGGTACGCCTCGGCCAGCACCCTGTCGAGGAAGACGCGCTTCGCCGCGAGCAGTCCACCCACGGCGAGCAGTGCGCCGACCACGGCGGCGATCACCGCCTCGAGCACGAACGGGAGCTCGGTGTACCAGCGGCTCGCCCCCACCAGTCGCATGATCCCCAGCGCCGTCCGGCGGGTGTACGCCGCGATCTGCGTCATGTTGGCGATGAGCAGCACGGTGGCCACGAGTTGGACCACCGCCACGGCGAAGGCGGCGTTACGAACACCGTCCAACACCGAGAAGACCCGCTCGACCAGCTCCCCCTGCCCCTGCACGATCTCGATCCCCGTGACGCCGCCCAGGGCTTCGGCGACGGATTCCGCGCGGGTCGGGTCCTCGAGCGTGAGCGTGAACCGCGAACCGAGGGCGTCCGGGGAGGTCGACTCCACGAGGACCGGATCGGTGGAGGCGAACAGGTCCACGAACTCCTCGTATGTCTCCTGCGGGTTCTTGTACTCCACCGAGGCGACGCCGGCGGTGGCCTCGAGCTCCTCCCGGATCTCCCCGCACGCCGAGGTGCAGTCGGGGTCCTCGAGCGAGATGGACCGGTCCACGTAGACGCGGAACTCGTTGAGGTAGTCGTACTTGACCTGACTGGCCGATGCGGTCATCACCACCAGGACCCCGGCGCCGAGCATCGCCAAGGCCACGGCGGTGGTGATGATCATCGCCAGGGTCATGGACAGATTCCGGCGCAGGCCCTGGCCGACCTCGGACGCGATGAACTTCACGGCCATCAGCGATCCACCCCGTAGGTGCCCCGCGAGTCGTCGCGGACGACCTGCCCGTCGACGAGCTCCACCACGCGGCGCCGTGAGCGGTCGACGATGTGCCGGTCGTGGGTGGCCATGACGACCGTTGTCCCGGTCCGGTTGATCCGGTCGAGCAGCAGCATGATGTCCTCGCTGGTCTCCGGGTCGAGGTTCCCGGTCGGTTCGTCGGCGAGCAACAGCCGTGGCCGGTTGACGAACGCCCGCGCGATCGCGACACGTTGCTGCTCGCCACCGGAGAGCTCGTGCGGTCGCCGGTCCGCCTCGCGACCCAGGCCCACCATCTCGAGCGTCTCCGGGACGACCTTGTCGATCGTCCGCCGCGATGTGCCGATCACCTGCAGAGCGAACGCCACGTTCTCGGCCACTGTCTTCCCCTCGAGTAGCCGGAAGTCCTGGAATACGCAGCCGAGTGTGCGCCGGAACACCGGCACCGAGGACGCCTTCATGCGGGTGAGGTCGTGGCCGGCCACGACGAGGGTCCCGGAATCGGGCTTGTCCTCGCGGAGCAGCAACCGCAGGAAGGTGGACTTGCCCGAGCCGGAGGCGCCGATGAGGAACGCGAACTCCCCCTCGGCGATCTCCACGCTCACGTCGGACAGAGCCGGGCGTCTCGAGGACGCATACGACTTAGTCACATGAGTAGCACTGATCACACCAATAGACTAGCGCTACTCCAGTCACACGGCTCGGGGTCGGCTCGGTTCGTCGCCGACCACCGGACTCGACGTGCCCCGCGCACTACTCCGAGGTCTCGTCGCCACCGGTCGGGCCCGCAGCCGCGCCCTCCGGGACCAACTGTGGCTGTTGCTGGGGTTGCGGTTGTTGCTGAGGTTGCGTCTGCTGCGGCGCCTGCTGAGTAGTCCGGTTCCCCGTCGGGGCGGTGGTCTGTTGCCCGTCAGTCGTCGGATCATCAGTGGTGCCACCCGTGGGCACCGAGGGAGTCGTCACCGACGGCACGCTGGTCTCGGTGACCGGCTCGGTCGGGGGCGTGGTGGTGGCGGGATCGGTCGACGTGGCCGGCCCGTTCTCCGAGGTGGTCACCGGAGGTCCCGGGGGCCGGATGGCGACGACGGGTTCGTCCTTGACCATCGAGTACAGGATGGCGAGCAACACGAACATCACCAGGAGGACCGCGGTGGTCCGCGACATCGTGAAGAACTCCCCGAGGAGCGACACGATCCTCGGCCGGGGACTCCGGGACGGGGCGTCGGGATCGGGCGTCCCACCGAGGCCCAGTGGATCGCCGGTGACCTTCAGGTCCCGCGTGTTCGCGGCATCCGTCTGCTGGTCGCCCTGGTCCGGAGGCCCCTGTCGGCCGGATGTCGGGTTGTCGTCACGGTGCTCGGACATCACACGCTCCCCTCTCCGGTCGGCGGGCGGAGCATGCCCGCGCGGATCGCCGCCAGCGCCTCGGGCTCGAGGACGATCCCCTCGGCACGGAAGCGGCGCAGGATGATCGCGCGCATCCGGCGGCCCACCTCCCACTGCATACCGGGCTTGGTCCGGGCCAACAGTCGGATCACCGTCTGCTCGAGCCGGATGGACTGCACGCCCATCACGGTGGGCTCGTCCAGGACGTACTGACCCACCCGCTCGTCGTCGACGATCTCCCGGCAGACCTGTGCGAGGACCTCGTGGGCCTTGTCCATGTCCGCGTTGTTGGGCACCGGCACGTCGATGATCGCGCGGGCCCAGTCCTGCGACTGGTTGATGGCGGTGACGATCTGCCCGTTGGGGACGATCACCGCCTCACCGTCGAGGGTGCGCAGCCGGGTGATCCGCAGCGTGACGTCCTCGACCGTGCCGGCGGTGACGCCGGTAGCCGTGGTCAACTCGACGATGTCGCCGTAGCCGTACTGCCGCTCGGCGAGGACGAAGAACCCGGCGAGGAAGTCCTGGACGATCTTCTGGGCACCGAAGCCCAGTGCCGCACCGAGCACCGTGGCCGGGGCGACGAGCGCGACCAGGTTCACGCCGAATCGCAGCAGGATCTGGATGCCGAAGAGGATGTACAGCATCCCCACCGCGACGTAGGAGATCACCTGGATGAGCGAGTGGAGGTGCTTGGACTCCTCCGACCAGAAGTCCTCGCCGGCGTGTCGGGAGTCGATCCGCCCGGTCCACATCCGCGCGATCTTGGCGATCACCCGCGTCATCAGGGCGGCGCCGAGGATCAGGAGGACGACCTCGAGGCCGTCGTTGCTGAGCCAGGTCAGGATCGGGCCGAAGTCACTCTGGAGACTCACTCCGCGCCGGCCCCCTCCCGCATCCGCCACCGGATACCGGCCTCGATGAACCCGTCGAGATCACCGTCGAGTACCGCGGACGGGTTGTTGACCTCGAACTCGGTCCGCAGGTCCTTGACCATCTGGTACGGGTGCAGGACGTACGAGCGCATCTGGTTGCCCCAGGAGGCGTTTCCACCCGACCCGAGCGCGTCCATGGCCGCCCGCTCCTCCTGCTGCTTGCGCGCGAGCAGCTTGGCCTGCAGGACCTTCATGGCCGCGACCTTGTTCTGCAGCTGCGACTTCTCGTTCTGACACGTCACCACGATCCCGGTCGGGACGTGGGTGAGGCGGACCGCGGAGTCGGTGGTGTTGACGGACTGCCCGCCGGGGCCGGACGAGCGGTAGACGTCGACCCGCACCTCGTTCTCGTTCACCTCGATCGAGTCCGTCGTCTCCACCACGGGCAGCACCTCGACCTCGGCGAACGAGGTCTGGCGCCTGCCCTGGTTGTCGAACGGGCTGATGCGCACGAGCCGGTGGGTGCCCTGCTCGACGGAGAGCGTGCCGTACATGTACGGGTCGTGGACGACGAACGTCGCGGACTTGATGCCCGCCTCCTCGGCGTACGAGGTGTCGTAGACCTCGACCTTGTGGCCGGCCTTCTCCGCCCACCGCACGTACATGCGCATGAGCATCTCGGCGAAGTCCGCGGCGTCGACCCCGCCGGCGCCCGCACGGATGTTGACCACCGCCTCACGCTGGTCGTACTCGCCGCTGAGCATCGTCTTGACCTCGATGGCCTCGACGTCCTCACGCAGCTGGACGCGCTCGGCGTCCGCGTCCTCGACGGCGCCGCCGCCCTCCTCCTCCGCCAGCTCGTACATCAGCGGGAGGTCCTCGAGCCGCTGACGCAGTTCGCGGCACCGGCGCAGGTCGGCTTGGATGTAGGAGAGCTCGCTGGTCACCTTCTGCGCCCGGTCCTGGTCGTTCCACAGGTCGGGATCGGCGGCCATCTGCTCAAGCTCGTCGACACGACGGGCGAGCTCCTCGATGTCGAGGACCTTCTCGACCGTGGTCATGGTGGCGTCGAGGGCTGCGATGTCGGCGGAAACGTCAGGGTGCACGGGATCCAACTCTACGCGGCCCGCGGCCCGCCTCGCGTTTCCCCACCCGCCACCTGCCCGCGGTCCGGGGCACGCCCTGCCGTCGACCGACGGGGGTAGCGTCGCCAGCGACGGACCCGCTACCGCCCGAGGTCAGCGGGCCGCCGCGGCCCAGCGGAGGAAATCGATGTCCCCTGACACCCGCCACCGGCGGCCACCGTCCGACGAGGCCGTCACGCCCATGGCCGACGCCGATCTGGCCGCCAGACTCGTCGTCGACGCCGGGTCCCTCGCGCGGCGCCTGCGCGAGGACGGACTGGACGTGCGCCACAAGACCTCGGTCTCCGACGTGGTCACCGAGGCCGACAATGCCGCCGAACACCAGATCACCGCCCTCCTGGCCACCCACCGGCCCGATGACGGGGTCCTAGGCGAGGAGGGGACCCTGGTCCCCGGACGGCACGAGCGCAGGTGGGTGGTCGACCCGGTCGACGGGACCTACAACTTCGTCAACGGTTCCGACTACTGGTGCTCGGCCGTCGCCGTCACCGGTCCGGACGACTATCTACTGGGGGCGGTCCACCGGCCCGTCACCGGGGACACCTTCGTCGGGGGTTCGGATGTGCCCACGCGCCGCAACGGCGTCCCCGTGGCCCGCCTCGCCCCCGGGGACCTCGCCGCCGGCAGCCTGGCCACCTATCTCCACCCGCCGTTCTTCGCCGACCCCGACCTCGCCGACCCCTTCCACCGGGTCAGCCGCGGCGCGGCGACGATCCGCATGCTCGGTTCGGGTTCGGTCGACCTGGCGTCGGTGGCCTGCGGAGTCCACACGGTGTGGTGTCAGCACTCGTGTCCGGAGTGGGACTGGCTTCCCGGCCGGGCACTGGTCGAGGGCGCGGGCGGGGTCTGCGCGACCGTCGAGGTGAACGGCTACGACTGGTTCGTGGCGGGCCGTCCAGGCGCGGTCGACCAGGCCGTCGCACTCCTTCGCGGCTGACCGGAACGCTCTCACCAGGGCCTGGGACGACTTGCGGGCAAAGTCTGGCGCTCGGAACTTACTCCGAAGTAAGATGACGCCGACAGCACAGTCCACCGTCCGTCACGAGAACAGCTGGTGATGATGAGCAAGAACCCCACGTCCCCGTCCACGACCGGACGCGCGGAGGCCTCCACCCCGGGTAAGAACCCCACGAGGATCGACGCGATCGGAGCGGCCATGCGCGCGCTCACCACGATCACCGGGTCGGAGTTCGCCGAGCGTTTCAACCTGCGCCAGAAGGTCGACCGGGTCACCTACGAGGCCACCAAGACCGGCTTCAAGACCCTCGGCGCCGCGACCAAGTCCTTCAAGAAGGTCTCCGGATCCGGTGCGCCCAAGCGTCTGCCGGACGCCGACTCCGAGGCGAGGCCCGACCTCTTCGACCTCACCCTGGACGACGACCAGCAGATGATCGTCGAGACCGTGCGCGACTTCGCCGCCGAGGTCGTCCGGCCGGCTGCCCACGACGCCGATCACGCCGCCGAGGCGCCCGCGTCCCTGCTGGCCCGGTCCGCCGAGATCGGCGCCACGATGCTCAACGTGCCCGAGGAGTTCGAGGGCATCGCCTCCGAGCGCGGAGTGGTGACGAACTCGCTCGTCGCCGAGGCGCTGGCCTACGGCGACATGGGACTGGCCCTGCCGATCCTTGCGCCCTCCGGCGTGGCCACCACCCTGACCCAGTTCGGATCGGACGCCCAGCAGAAGTCCTACCTGCCGGCCTTCGCCTCCGAGCAGGTCCCGGCGGCCGCCGTGGTGGTGGCCGAGCCTCGTCCGCTCTTCGATCCGTTCGAGCTGAAGACCACCGCCACCCGCGGGCCGGGCGGATTCACGCTCAACGGCGTCAAGTCGATGGTGCCCACCGCCGGCAGCGCGGAGCTCTTCGTCGTCGCCGCCTCTCTCGACGGGTTCCCGACCTTCTTCGTGGTCGAGTCCGACACCGACGGACTCGTGGTGGAGGCCGACCCGTCCATGGGCCTGCGCGCCGCGGGACTGGGGCGGATCGTCCTCACCGACGTCTCCCTCCCCGCCGACGCGGTCCTGGGCGGACCGGACGCCTCGCCTGACGAGCGTGCCGCGACCTACGCCGACGTGATCCGCCTGTCCCGCCTGGGCTGGGCGTCCCTCGCCGTGGGCACCTCGCACGCCGTCCTCGACTACGTGACCCCGTACGTCAAGGAGCGTCAGGCGTTCGGCGAGCCCATCGCCCACCGTCAGGCGGTCGCCTTCGCCGTCGCCGACATGGCCACCGAACTCGACGGCATGCGCCTGGTGACCTGGCGCGGCGCATCCCGGGCGGAGCAGGGACTGCCCTTCGCCCGCGAGGCCGCGCTGGCCCGCAAGATCGCCGCCGACAAGGGCATGAGGATCGGTCTCGACGGCGTCCAACTGCTCGGCGGGCACGGCTTCACCAAGGAACACCCCGTCGAGCGCTGGTACCGCGACCTGCGCGCCGTGGGTGTGGCCGAGGGCGTGGTGGTCCTGTGAGCACCGCCCACCACACCACCCTCCCCACCCGGACTAAGGACCTCTGACGATGATCAACCTCGAACTCCCCAAGCGGCTCGAGGCGGGCGCCAACCAGGCCCGCCAGGTCGCCACGCAGATCTTCCGTCCCGTCTCCCGCAAGTACGACCTCGCGGAGCACGAGTACCCCGTCGAACTCGACACGCTCAAGGCCATGATGGAGGCCATGGAGGACGCCGGCCAGGCCGCCTCCGGTGCCACGATGGGCTCGGGCGGAGCACCGCGCCGCGAGGGCGTGGCCAACGGCGGCAACATGAAGTCGCTGCTCAACATCATCGAGACCTGTTGGGGTGACGTGGGCCTGACCCTGTCCATCCCTCGCCAGGGCCTGGGCAACTCCGCGATCGCCGCCGTCGCCAACGATGAGCAGATGGAGAGGTTCGGGCGGGTCTGGGCGTCCATGGCCATCACCGAGCCCGAGTTCGGCTCCGACTCGGCGGCGGTCTCCACCACCGCCCGGTTGGACGGCGACGAGTACGTCATCAACGGCACCAAGATCTACATCACCTCAGGTGCCCGTGCCGACCACATCGTGGTGTGGGCGACGCTCGACAAGAGCAAGGGCCGCGCGGCCATCAAGTCCTTCGTGGTGCCGCGCGAGCACCCCGGGGTCAACGTGGACCGGTTGGAGCACAAGCTCGGTATCCGCGCCTCGGACACCGCGCAGATCACCTTCGACAACTGCCGGGTCCCCAAGGAGAACCTCCTGGGCGATCCGGAGGTCCGGGTGGACAAGGGCTTCGCCGGCGCCATGCAGACGTTCGACAACACCCGCCCGCTGGTGGCGGGAATGGCCGTCGGTGTCGCACGGGCGGCACTGGAGGAGATCCGCACCCTCCTCGAGGAGGCCGGCATGGTGATCGACTACGACCGGCCCGCCACCAGCCAGCCGGCCGCAGTGGCCAAGTACCTCGAACTCGAGGCCGACTGGGAGTCCGCGTACCTGCTCACGCTGCGTGCGGCGTGGATGGCCGACAACAAGATGCCCAACACCAAGGAGGCGTCGATGTGCAAGGCCAAGGCCGGGCGCACCGGCTCCGCCGTCACCCTGGGCGCGGTGGAACTGGCCGGGAGCTACGGCTACTCCGAGCGCAGCTTCCTGGAGAAGTGGTCGCGTGACTCCAAGATCCTCGACATCTTCGAGGGCACCCAGCAGATCCAGCAGCTGGTGATCGCGCGGCGGCTGCTCGACCTGTCGAGCTCCGAACTGAAGTGACCAGGTCACGGGCTCGCGCCTGAACGGAACACGCCCCCGCGGATCATCCATCCGCGGGGGCGTCTCTCGTTCACGGTGTGGGTCCGTCTCGCACCCACCCGACACGCACCCACCCCACCTCACAAGCACCCTCCCCGCCCGAACCGGCCCCGCCGTGACAGGAGCAGTTCCGATGGCCTCCGACGACGTCCCCCTGTTCCGGGCCCCTATGCGTTCGAGGGACGACGGCATCGCTGACGGTGCGGGCGTCGAACGGGGCCTCCGCAACGGACTCTGCGGCATGGGGGGAAGGCTGAGAAGTACACCGTCGTCGCTCGTCGAGGCGATCGACGCCGCCGCGGCGCAGCACGATCACCGAGTGGCCCGCCGGCTCGAACGGTTCGCCGAGGTGCCGGACGGCGTGTACGTGTGGACACGGGACGTCGACGGTCACTACTGGCTCGGGCGTCTCGGCGGACCGTGGCGCTACGACGACGCGGAGGAGGCGCACTCCGTGGATCTGGTCCACGTCCGCGACTGCCTGTGGCGATCGGAGCCGACAGACCGGTCGAGCGTCCCCGCCGCGGTCCGCGCCACGTTCGCGCGGGGAGGTCGCAACTGGCAACGCATCCGGTCCGAGATCGGTGCCGACGAGACCGCGGAGCTGTGGACTCGATGAGGTCGCCCGATCTGGGCGCTACTCCGTCAGGGCGAGTCCCACGAACCGCTCGTCCGCCATCTCCCACACGTCGTCACGTGCGACCGCGTCCGGGTCGATCTGTGCGACCGTCTCGGGCAGATACACCACCCTCAGCATCTCCTGCTCGGTCTCCTCATCCACTGGTTCCACGGAGGCCATGAGGCCTGTCATCTCCACCGTCCCCTCCCACTCGGAGCCCTTCACGGCTCGGAGGACGGCGATCGTGTCGTCCTGGGCGCTGAGGATCATCGCCGACGGGGATGCGCCCTGCCTCACCTGGAACTCGACCGCCACCAGGCCGGGTGTGAACTCGACCGTGGAGCCTGACACCTGCGCCTCGATGGCGTCGGCGAGTGCCGTCTGGGGGTCCTCCGCGGCGGGCTGTTCTGACTCCTCCGTGTTCCCGGTGAACAGGAACACGAGGATCGCGACGACGATCAGTACGACGATCAGCGCGATGACCGCGATCAGTCCTCTGCCCTTCCGGTCGCGATGCTCCGCCGCCTGGGGAGTGCCACGGTGGGTCATGGATGCACCTCTCGTCTGGGGTGAATCCAGTCGTACCAGGTGAACCGTGATCGCACACCGGGTTCAGCCGCGTCGAGTGGCAGACACCGGACCCGGCGGTCTGCGACGCGATCAGGCCATCCGGAAGCCGCTCCCGGGCCAGTTGCGGTCGGTGGCGTCAGCCACGATCGCGTCGAACGAGTACGCCAGAGCCGGTAGGAAGAGGGGCGACTGCGCGGGGTGGAGGCAGGACGGCAGGACGGGGCCGAGGCTTCCGACCGATCCCGCGGCAGGCGGCATGTGACCACCGGACAGCAGCCCCACGAGGCGGCCGTCGCGGGTCACGGGCCCGCCGGAGTCCCCGTAACCGGCGCAGGCGTGGCTCCAGAACTTGGCGCCGTCCCGCTGCCACGTGATGCCACAGGTGTGGCCCGTGGACAGTCCGTCCTTGCACACCACGTCACCGAACTCCGGGGCCGGCCCCCGTCCGCTGACGCCCGCCTGGCGGACCGGTACGACGACGCCCGGGTTCAGCCGGATCACGGAATAGTCGAGGATCTCGTTTCGGGTCGCGACGGTGCCGATCACTCCGGCTCCCGGGTCGTTCCGGAGGATGACCGGGGCGTTGATCCGCTCGCTGCAGTGGGCGGCGGTGAAGGCGACAGGGGTGCCGGCCGCGTCGTACCCGGCGGCGGTGAGGGTGCACCCCGCCACGCCGTTGACCAACACGGGCGTGCCGCCGCCGACCGGTACCGCGGCCTGGGCCGCGGCGGGTGCCGCGAGTGCGGTCGCACCGGCCATGACGACAGTCACTGCGAGCTTGGCCAGACCGGTGAACCTCATGAGCGTGTCCTTCCCAACCCCGGCAGACTGCCCGGGTATACGCGCTGACAGCCTAACGGGCCGGGGCCCCGACTGCAGAACGGCGGGGGCCGCCCCTCCCGGCGAGACCGAGGTCCCTGTGAGATTCAGCGCCCGGCGGGATTCAATTCCCCTCGACCGTGATCCTGATCGAGGGGCACTCGTCCGGGTCGCCACCGATATGCGCCCAGATGGCCTCGACCACCGGCCGGAGGAACAACTCCCCCACCTGGTCGACGAGCGTCCGGACCACCTGGACCTTGTCCGAGGTCCGGGTGGAGGCGAGACCTCCGCGTCGCAGTCCCTCGACCTCCCTGGTGGTGAGGTCGACGATCGCCTCCAGCAGTGGGGCCCCGCGGCCGTCGGGCTCCAGGAACGCACGGTTGAGGTAGCTGACGAGCTGCGGGTTCTGCCGGAGCATCTCGCGGACCGCGACGTTCCGGGCCTCCACCACCTCCGCGGCCGTCCCGGTGTGCTCCACCGTCGACAGCGCCCCGACCACGCGCTCCACCACGAGATCGTCCACGGCCCGGCGCAGGCCGTCCTTGGTGCCGAAGTGATGCTGGATCAGGCCGATCGTCACCCCGACCTCGGCGGCCACCCGGCGCATCGAGACCCTGTCCTCGCCGTGCTCGGCGTACAGGGCCAGTGCGGCGTAGCGGATACGCGCCCGCGCCGTGAGGTCACCGTCCGCGGCCACGCCCCGGTCCGCAGTGGTTCCGGCCATGCGCCCCACCTCCATCTCCGCCCCTCGAACGGCGTCTGCGTTCGGTCGATGCCAGAGACGATACCGCGACAATACGATTGCATAGCAAAGCATGCACTCGTATTGTGGTGTTCGAGCGGGGCCGCCCGGGCCCACGCGACCGACCCCTTGGAGATCTCCCGTGTTCGAGACCGCCCCCTACCGCTCCCCGTGGATGACCGACGACCTGGACGCCCTGCGCGCCCACACGCGCGCGTTCCTCGAGAAGGAGACCGCGCCCAACCTCGAGCGGTGGGCCGCCGAGGGCGCCGTGGACCGCGGGTTCTGGAACAAGGCCGGCGATGCGGGCCTGCTGTGCATCTCCATCCCCGAGGAGTACGGCGGGGGCGGCGGCACGTTCGCACACGAGACCGTGATCGCCGAGGAGCAGACCCGCGCCCTCGACGACGGCTGGGGCAACTCGGTCCACAGCACGATCGTGGCCCACTACCTGCTCCAGTACGGGACCGAGGAGCAGAAGACCCGCTGGCTGCCCAAGCTCGCGACCGGCGAGATGGTCGGCGCCATCGCCATGACCGAGCCCGGAGCGGGGTCAGACCTGCAGGCGCTGCGCACCACGGCGGTGCGGGACGGCGACGACCTGGTGGTCAACGGCGCCAAGACGTTCATCTCGAACGGCATGCACTGCGACCTGCTGATCATCGTGGCCCGCACCGGCGGCGAGGGCGCACAGGGACTGTCCCTGCTGCTCGCCGAGACCACCGACCTCCCGGGTTTCGACCGCGGTCGCAAGCTCGACAAGATCGGGCTGAAGTACCAGGACACGATGGAGCTGTTCTTCGACGACATGCGGATCCCCGCCGCGAACATCCTCGGCGGCGAGGCGGGTGAGAGCCAGGGCTTCATCCAGCTCATGCAGCAGCTGCCCCAGGAGCGGCTCATCATCGCCGTCACCGCCGTGGCCGCGGCCGAGACCGCGGTCCGGCTCGCGATCGACTACGCCAAGGAGCGCGAGGCGTTCGGCAAGCCCATCCTGAAGTTCCAGAACCTGCGCTTCGAACTGGCCGAGTGCAAGACCGAGGCCCTGGCCGCGCGCACCCTCCTGGACCACTGCATCACCCTTCACCTGGAGGGCAAGCTGGACCCGGCCACGGCGTCGATGGCCAAGTACTTCTGCACCGACAAGCAGTGCGAGATCATCGACCGCTGCCTGCAGGTCTTCGGCGGCTACGGCTTCATGACCGAATACCCGATCGCGCGGATGTACGCCTCCGCCCGCGTGCAGAAGATCTACGGCGGAACCAACGAGATCATGAAGGAACTGATCTCCCGCACGCTCTGAGGCTCTTCCCTCACACGGACGCCCCGGCGCCCCGCATCTACCGCGCGTCGGCGAGGATCGCACGGACGGCGTCACGGCCCGCCCGGTTGGCCCCCACGGTCGACTGGGACGGGCCGTAGCCGATGAGGAACAGGCGGGGTTCGTCGAGCGCGCGGCCCTCGGCCACACGGATGCCCCCGGCCGGGGTCCGCAGCCCGAGCGGGGCGAGATGCGACACCGCGGGGCGGAATCCGGTGGCCCACAGGATCGCGTCGGCGGGTTCGAGCGTCCCGTCCGGCATCCGCACCCCGTCGGGCTCGATCCGGGTGAACATCGGGTGCCGGACCAGCGCACCACGGGCCTCGGTGCGATCGATCCACGGGGTGCGGTACATGCCGGTCACGCCGATCACGCTCTCCGGCGGCAACCCCATGGCCGTGCGCTCGGCCACCTCGGAGATGGCGGCCGAGAAGTTCTCCGGGGGCGGGCCCGTGGCCCACTCGATCTCCCGTCTGGTCACCCACAGGGTGTCGGTCACGCGCGAGATCTCCTCGAGCAGCTGGGTGGCCGAGATGCCCGAGCCCACGATCACCACACGTTGACCGGAGAACTCCTCTGCGCGGACGTAGTCGTGGACGTGCAGCTGGCGCCCGCGGAAGCTCTCCCGCCCGGGATAGTGCGGCCAGAAAGGCCGCGTCCACGTGCCGGTGGCGTTGATGACGTACCGCGCCAGCCACACCTCGTCGTCGTCACCCGGAACCCCGGTGGCGACGACGACGAGGCGCCCGTCACCCGCCGCGCCCCGCCGGTCCGGGGTGCGGCGGACCTCGCGCACGCGCACCGGACGCCGGACGTCCAGCGCGAAGCGTTCCTCGTAGTCGGCGAAGTAGGCGGGCAGGACCTCCCGGCTGGGCAGTGTGGGACCCACCTCGGGCACCGGGGCGCCCGGGAGCCCGAAGATCCCGTTGACGGTGCTCATGGTGAGCGACTCCCAGCGGTGGCGCCACGCCCCGCCGGGGCCGGCGTCGCCGTCGAGCATCATGAAGGTCCGGTCGCCGATGGCGGCCCGGTCGGCGGGGACGAAGCCCCGGCGCCGCAGGTGGTAGCCGGCGGACAGACCCGCCTGGCCCGCGCCGATCACGACCACGTCGACCTCGCGCGCCCGACCTCGTACCTGCGCGGTCATGGCGGACCTCTCACCTCCTGCGGGGACAGGTCGTCAGCGCGACCTCCCGCGAGGGTATCTCCGGACACCCCGAACACCCTGTCGGCCCGGCGCCGGCCCACCCCGGCCGCGGGAGGGTGGGATCACGCCCCGTCGGGGAGCGCGGTGAAGTCCGCGGGCCGGCCCTCGGCGAACGCGGCCAGCGCCTCGGAGTTCGCGGGCCCGCCCATGAGCTCGGCGAAGCACTGGTTCTCGCGCTCACGCGCCTCGGCGATCTGGCGGGCCAGTGGTTCGATCATGGTCCGCTTGACCGCTCGCAGGCTGGACACGGGCAGCCGCGCCAGCCGCGTGGCGTGCTCGGTGGCCACCGACAGCAGCTCTTCGGCAGGACACAGACGCCACACCAGGCCCATCTCGTGGGCCTCGGCGGCGCTGATCCACTCGGAGGACAGCAACACCCAGGCGGCGTTCTGCCGACCTACGAGTCGGGGAAGCAGGTAGCTCGAGGCGGCCTCCGGCGCCACCCCGAGGCTGGTGAAGGGGCACTTGAGACGGGCGTCTTCGGCCATGAATGCCAGGTCGGCGAACCCGATGACCGTCGTGCCGATGCCCAGGCCGAGCCCGTTGATCGCCAGGATCAGGGGCTTGTCGAACCCGGCCAGGGCGTCGACGAGACCGATGAAGCCGTGCTCGCCGGGGACGAAGTCGGGGTTGGTGACCCGCTCGGCCATCTCGACCAGGTCGGTTCCCGCGCTGAACGCCCTGCCCTGCCCGGTGAGCAGCACCACCGCCACGGTCGGATCGTCCGACGCCTGGTGCAGCGCGATGGTCAGTGCGTCGTAGAGGGCCTCGTCGAACGCGTTGAGCGCGTCCGGACGCGCGAGCGTCAGCGTGCGGACCCGGTCCGCGTCCCGCACCGTCAGCGGCGGTGCCACCTCCCCCACCACGGCGGGGTCAGGCGTCGCCGGCGGGCGCGGGCTCGCCGAGGTAGACGGTCTTGACCTCGGTGTACTGGGCCAAGCCCTCGGGGCCGAACTCGCGGCCGACCCCCGAGGCCTTGAAGCCGCCGAACGGGGCCGCGAAGTCCATCGTGTACGTGTTGACCCCGTAGGTGCCGGTGCGGACCCTGCGGGCCACGCCCAGCCCGGCCTCGCGGTCCGCGGTCCACACCGTCCCCGCCAGTCCGTACTCGGAGTCGTTGGCGATCCGAACGGCGTCATCGACGTCGTCGTAGGCGATCACGGACAGGACCGGGCCGAAGATCTCCTCCTGCGCGATCCGCATGGAGTTGTCGACCCCCGCGAACACGGTCGGCTGAACGTACCAGCCGGTGTCCAGACCGTCCGGGCGGCCGGTACCGCCGGTGAGGAGCTGGGCGCCCTCCTGTCGCCCGATCTCGATGTAGGAGGACACGCGCTCCTGCTGTCGCTGCGCGACCATCGGCCCGATCTCGGTGGCGGGGTCCATCGGGTCGCCGACGACCATCGACCCGATCCCCTCGGCCAGTGCCCTGGCGACCTCGTCGTGCCGATCGCGGCTCACCAGGATGCGGGTCTGCGCCACGCACGCCTGACCCGAGTTCATCACGCCAAGGAACTTGATCCCCTCGACGACGCTCGTCAGGTCCGCGTCGTCCAACACGATCGCCGCGGACTTGCCGCCGAGCTCCAGCGAACACCGCTTGAGCTGCTCGCCGCAGATCGCACCGATCTTCCGCCCCGCCGCGGTGGACCCGGTAAAGGCGACCTTGTCGATCGCGGGGTGGCGCACCAGGTGCTCGCCCACCTCGCGGCCGCCGGCCACGATGCTCACCACGCCCGCCGGCACGCCCGCCTCGATCAGCAGCTCCCCCAGCAGGTAGGTGTCGAGCGGGGTCTCGGGAGCCGGCTTGATCACGATCGTGCAGCCGGTCAGCAGCGCCGGGATCAGTTTGGACAGCACGGTGAACTGCGGGACGTTCCACGGCGGGATCGCCGCGACCACACCCACCGGTTCGTGGCGGACGAGTACCTCCCCGCCGAGCACACCCGGCCGGGTCTCCTCCCACGGGAACTCGCGGGCGATGTTGACGAACGCCTCGATCTGCATCCAGGGCGCGGGCGCCTGGGCCAGCTTGCTGAAGGAGATCGGTGAGCCCATCTCGGTGGAGATCAGGGTCGCCATGTCGTCCAACCGCGCGGCGTACAGGGCTGAGAGCCTAGCGACCACCTCGATCCGCTCCTGCGGGCTCATCCGCGGCCACGGACCGGAATCGAACGCCTCTCGCGCGGCGGCCACGGCGGCGTCCATGTCGGCGACCGACCCCTCCGGGACCCGGGCGACGATCTCCTCGGTGTGCGGACTGATCACCTCGATGACGTTGTCCGTCGCGGGAGAGCGCCACTCCGTACCGATGAGTAGGGCGTCGCGGTCGAGAGAGGTTGTCATGGGCGGTCTCCTGCCGTCACGGGGTGAGATCCTGCCGCATCGGACATGCGAACAGACACCTGTCTACTGTAGGAGGCTCCCGGCGGTCCGGTCGGCTTTTCGAGAACGAGTTCCACTTCGGTTCGTACTCAGCCGGGGTCAGAAGACCAGGACCGGCTTGACCACGGTGCCGGCGGCCACGTCCTCGACCGCCTCGTTGATCTGATCGAACCGGTACGTGGTGATGAGCGTGTCGAGCGGCAAGGTCCCCGCGGCGAGCATGTCCAGCAGCTCCGGGATCATGGTCAGCGGATCCGAGTCCCCCTCGATGCAGCCCCGGACGATCTTGCCGTTCTGCATGAGGTCGATGGCGTCGAGCTCGATCTCGGGCGCCCCCAGACCCACGACGACCAGCGTTCCGCGCGGGGCGAGGGCCTGTACGGCCTGTGTGATGACCTTCGGCACGGCCGTGGTGTCGACACCGGCCGTGGCTCCACCGCCGGTGAGCTCCCTGATGCGGTCGACGAACTCCCCATCGGGGAGGTCGGCCGGGTTGACCCCGACCGCCCCGAGGCCTTCCGCGTGCTCGAGACGGGAGTTCTGTGTGTCGACAGCGACGATCGTCTCGACTCCCCGGGCACCGGCCGCGGCGATCGCGGCCAGGCCCACCGCTCCGGCGCCGTAGACGACGATGCTGGAGGCGGGACGGGGGTCGATGGTGTTGAGGACCGCACCGGCTCCGGTCTGGAAACCGCAGGCGAACGGCGCCGCCACGGCCAGGTCGACCGTCGGGTCGATCACCACGACGTTGTCGGCCGAGCCGATCGCCAGCTCCGAGAAGCTGGACTGCCCGAAGAAGGAGCCGGCCACGTCAGCTCCGTCACGGTGGAAGGTGGTGGAGCCGTCCATCCGGTAGCCCATGTAGTTGAGCGCCATGGTCTGGTCGCAGTAGCCGACCTCACCGGACTCGCACCGAGCGCACTCGCGACAGGAACGGAAGCTCATCACCACGTGATCACCGACCCCGACGCCCTCCACGTCCGGTCCGACGGCCTCGACCACGCCGGCCCCCTCGTGTCCGAAGACCCGGGGGAACATCTCGGCCGGGAGCATCTCCTTGATCGTGAGGTCGGTGTGGCACAGTCCGACCGCCTTGATGCGGACGAGGATCTCGTCCGCACGGGGGTCATCGATGTCCAGGTCGACCAGCCGGAACGGCTGTCCCGGCCCTTCGACGACGGCGGCACGGGTCTTCACGGTGGGGTCCTCCGGGATCTGGACGCCCCTCGGGGCGCGTGGTCTCGATCGCGCGCACGCCGCGCGCGAGTCGGACACTAGACCAGATCGCGTCGACGTAGGGACCGTCACACCGACCGCCGGCACTCAAGCGGCGCCCCCGAAATGACCTCAGGCCCGGCTCCCTTGTCGGGAACCGGGCCTGAGTGCATGGTAGCGGGGACAGGATTTGAACCTGCGACCTCTGGGTTATGAGCCCAGCGAGCTACCGAGCTGCTCCACCCCGCGTCGTTTGCGTCTATGACACTACGTGCCAGTCACCGAGGAAGGCAAATCGGTGGACGCAAAACGAACGGAACATGACCTAACTCACACCCGGGGCCGCATATCCCCTGGTCAGGTCAGTTCCCGAGGGCCTGATAGGCATCGACCGCCGCCTGGAGGTCCTCGAGAGCCTGGCCCAGATCCGAGAGGTCTCCTCCCTCACTCTGGGCGGCGCGCACGGCCGCAAGTGCCTGGCTGAGCTCCCGCACGGCGGTCGCGCGTTCGGCCTCGTCGCCCCCGCCGCCCGTCGTGGGCGCCGCCGGGCTCGCAGCGCTCGGCCGGGACGTGCCCTCGACCTCGACCTCCGCCTCGGCCTCGGCCTCCCCACTCTCGTCGATCCGCACGACGTCCGGGTCGGCCTCGATGCCCACCTGCCGGAGCGCCTCGTACAGCGTCGGCGCGTAACCCACGGCGCGGTCGTACGAGACCATCACCCGCAGCAGCCTCGGGTAGGCCGAGTCCTGGTCCTTGCGCTGGGTGTAGATGGGCTCCACGTAGAGGACCGAGTCGTCGGCCAACGGCAACGCCAGGAGGTTGCCCTCGGTGATCTCGGCGGTCTCGCCCCACAGTCGGCGGTCCTCGGCGATCGCCGGGGAGGCGATCATGATGTCCTGCGCCTGGTTGGGCCCCTGGGACAGCGGTTCCGTGGGTCGCTGCACCCGGACGGTGATCTCCCCGTAGGTGTCCGGGTCCGAACTCGCCGACATGTGTGCGGACAGGAACTCGCGCTCGTACCCGCGGAACGCCGAGATGAGCTGGAACGAGGGCTCGTCGGACTCCGGGTCTGTCGGGTCGGAGACCACCACGTAGTACGGCGGCTGACTCGGCCCGTCCACCGGACCGCGGTCGACTGCCTGCGCACCCGCCGGGCCACCGGCGGGCCCGCCCACAGGCGGGGTCTGCGGGTTCTGGATCGACGACGTCACCGTGGGATCGGACGGAACCGACCAGAAGGCGTCGTTGGTGAAGAACTGACCCGGGTCGTCGACCTGGTACTTGGCCAGCAACTCACGCTGCACCTTGAACAGGTCCTCCGGATAGCGCAGGTGCTCCTCGAGCTCCTCCGAGATCGCCTCGCGCGGCTGCACGATGCCGGGCAGGGCCTTCATCCAGGTCTGCAGCACCGGGTCCGACTCGTCGAACGCGTAGAGGTCCACCGTGCCGTCATAGGCGTCGACCGTGGCCTTGACCGAGTTGCGGATGTACGAGACCTCCTCGTCCGGGAGCACGCGGCCGCCGGCCTCGTTGGTCGAGTCCGCCGTCATGGCCTCCAGGGAACTCAGCTCGGCGTACGGGTACGTCTTGAGCGTGGTGTACCCGTCGACGATCCACTTGATCCGTCCGTCGATCACGGCCGGATACGTGTTGGTGTCGGTCGTGAGCCACGGAGCGACCTTCTGGACACGGTCCCGGGGGTCACGGTCGTAGATGATCTTGGAATCCTCGCCGATCAGGCTGGACAGCAGGATGTTGCGCTCGGCGAACCGCAGCGCGTAGGCCGTGCGGTTGATCCAGCCGCCGACCGGCACCCCACCCTCGCCGGTGTAGGTGTACTGCTCGGTGTCCGTGTCGTACTCGCGGGGGCCCTCGCCGTTGTCGCCGACGATGGCGTAGTCGGGGTCGGACTGGGCGATGAGCGGACCGAAGTAGGTCCGCGGCTGGGTCACCGGGATCACCATCTCCTGGCCACTGGCGATGGCCTCGAGGTCCGAGACCTGGAAGTTCGGCAGACCGCCGCGGTCCGAACCGGCGTCGTCCGCGATCTCGTTGACCCGGTTGGCCGGCGCGGACACGAATCCGTTGCCGTGGGTGTAGACGGTGTGCCGGTTGATCCAGTCACGCTGGTTGGCCTGCAGCGACTCCGGGTTGAGCTCGCGGGCGGCCACGAGGAAGTCCCGCATCTCCCCGTCGATCGTGTAGCGATCGATGCCCAGTGTCTCGGGGAAGCCGTAGAAGTTGCGCAGCTGGTGCAGCTGGGTGAACGTGGGCGAGAGGACGTTGGGGTCGAGCACGCGAACGTTGGACAGGGTCGTGACGTCCGAGCCGGCCTCCCGGGGGTTCGGGTCGGCCGAGCCCCAGTTCTCCACATAGGTGACCCGGTCGTCGCCGATGTCGTACGCGGCCCGGGTGGCCTCGATGTTCCGGGCGATGTACTCCCGTTCCTTCTCGGCGCGGTTGGGGTTGACGGAGAACTGCTCCACCGCGAGCGGCCACGCCGAACCCACCACGAGCGCGGAGAACAGCAACAGCACGGTGGCCAGCGCGGGAATGCGCAGGTCCCTGATGACGATCGCGGAGAAGAAGGCGATCGCGCAGACGATGGCCACGGAGAACATGAAGATCTTGGCGGGCATGACCGCGTTGACGTCGGTGTAGCCGGCGCCGGTGAACGTGGCGTTCTCGCGGAACAGCAGTTCGTAGCGGTCGAGCCAGTACGCGGCGGCCTTGAGCAGGACGAACAGACCGGCGAGGCTGACCAGCTGGATCCGGGCGGCGCGGGTCAACGCACCCTCCCGCGCGCCGGGACGGAGCCCACCGAACAGGTAGTGCGTGACCAGGTTGGCGAGGAACGCCAGGACCACGGCCACCATGAGCCAGGTGACGATCGACCGCCACATCGGGAGCTCGAAGGCGTAGAACGAGATGTCGAGTCCGAACTGGGCATCCGTTCGGCCGAACGGTGTGGAGTTGAAGAACGCGAGGACCGACTGCCAGCCCGACTGCGCGATCGAGCCCGCGAGGAGGCCGAGCCCGACAGGCACCCAGAGCACCGTCTTGGCCGGGGAGTCACCCAGGGCCGCCCGGTACCGCGCCAACGTGTCCGGCATCCCCGGTTGCGAGAGGAAGACCGGCCGGTAGCGGTAGGCCAGCAGGATGCCCGCGGCGATCGCGAGTCCCACGAGCAGGGCCACCACGAAGAACAGACCGATCCGCGTGAGCAGCTCGGTCCTCATGACACTGGTGGCGTCTACTGAGCTGAACCACAGCCAGTTCGTGTAGGTGGAGTTGATCCTCGGCAGTACCTGGATCAGGGCGATGAGGATGACGATCGAGATGGCGACGGCTCGGCCGCGACGTGAGATCGCGATCGGCCGACCGGGATTGCCGGGTGGGCGGACGGACACCGGGGAAGCTCCTGGACTGCTGGGGCGGACATGCTCGTGGACCCCACCTTACGGAAAACCGCGGTCTCACCCGCAGGTCGGTGGCTCTCCCCCGGAAGCGACCTCTTCCAGGGCCTCCAGCGCACCCTCCAGGGTGTCCACCTCGATGAGGCGGATCCCGCCCGGTGGGTCCTGCACGGCTTCCGCACAGTTTCCCGCAGGGACGAGGAATTCCGTCGCGCCCACCTCCCGGGCGGCCCGGATCTTGTGGGTGATCCCCCCGATCGGACCGACCGTGCCGTCCGGGCGGATGGTGCCCGATCCGGCGACCTCGGCTCCGCCGGTCGCCTCACCCGGGGACAGCTTGTCCACGATCGCGATCGCCAGGATCAGCCCCGCCGAGGGTCCGCCGACATTCGGGTCGATGTTGATCTCGACGTCGGTCCCGTCGGCCGGTGTGTCGCCGACGAGGATGCCCAGGCGGCCCTGGTCGGGATCGCCGTCCGGACCGGCCGGCTGCAACGTCGTCGTCGTCGTCTCCTCACGCCCGTCCCTGGTGAACCCGATCCGGACCTCGTCGCCCGGCCGGTGGGCGCTGACCTGCTCGACCACCGCGGTGGAGTCGGAGACACGCTCCCCGTCGATCGAGGTCAGGATGTCGTCCGCACGGAGGAGGTCGGCTGCCGCACCCTCCGGGTCGACGGCCTCGACCCGCGGTTGCATCGGGATCCCCAGATGACCGTAGGCGGCGACCTCCGCCGAGTTCTCCGACCCCACCATCTCCGCGGCGTTGGACTCGCGGACCTCGTCCCTGGACCGTTCCGGGGGGAAGACCTGATCGCGGGGGACCACCACCTGCACCGGATCCAGCCAGAACCGCATGGCGTCGAGGAGGGTGAGGTTGTCGCGGACCGCGACCGTCGTCATCCGCAGCGCACCGGTGGTCTCGTCCGCGTCCCGACCGCTGACCTCGATGACGGGCACCGTCTCCACCCCGTCCTCACCCTCGACCTCGACCTCGCCGAAGGTGTCGTAGGTGGGTCCGGGACCCATGGCCACGAGCGGCACGGTCGCGGACGTGGCCAGGACGAGAAGCAGCAGCGCCGGGACCAGAGCGGCGAGGAGGGTCAGCAGTCGGCGACTCACGGGGGCAAGGGTAGTCCGCGCGTGCCAAACCGTGACGTCGCGCCCGGACCTGCGCACCCGTCGGGCTGTACCGTTGTGGCATGAACCAGCCCTTCGGTTTCTCCGCTTCCGATGACGACGGTCGCGACGACGACCGGGACCGCAACCCGGGCGGCTCCGGCGGTTTCGACCCCTCCCAGTTCGGCCAGTTCGGCCAGATGCTCTCCCAGTTCGGGCAGATGCTCGGCTCCATGGGGTCGGCGATGACCGGACCGGGCGCCTCGGGTCCGGTGAACTACCAACTCGCCCGCACCGTCGCCCTGCAGGCCCTCGGCCGCACCCCTGTCATCAGCGAGGCGTCCCGCACCGCCGCCCAGGAGTCCGTCCGGTTGGCGGAACTGTGGCTGGACGAGACCACCCTGTTCACCTCCGGAGTGCACCGGACCGAGGTGTGGACCCCACAGCAGTGGGTGGAGCAGTCGCTCCCCACGTGGGAGAAGATCTGCACCCCGGTCGCCGAACAGATGAACTCGGCCACCAAGGGAGCGATGCCCGAGGAGGCGCGCCAGCTCGCCGGGCCGCTGCTGGGCATGCTCGACCAGATGGGCGGCATGGGCTTCGGGATGCAGCTCGGCCAGGGGCTGGGCAAGCTCGCACCGGCCGTGCTGTTCTCCTCCGAGGTGGGACTGCCGTTCGGGGACGACGGGGTGGCCGCCCTGTGCCCGACCGCGATCGACGCGTTCGCCGACGAGCTCGAACTCCCCCGCCAGGAGGTGGTGGTGTTCCTCGCCGCGCGCGAGGCCGCACACATCCGGTTGTTCGCCGGCGCACCGTGGCTGCGGGCGCGGGTGTTGGCCACCGTCGACGAGTACGCACGCGGTATCCGGGTGGACACCTCGGGCCTGGACGACCTCGCCTCCGGGCTCGACCCCTCCATCCTCCAGGACCCCGCCAAGCTCCAGGAGCTGCTGTCCGGTGGCGCCGGCGCCATCGGGCCCAAGGTGACCAACGTGAACGAAGCCGCCCTCGGCCGCCTCGAGACTCTGCTCGCGCTGGTCGAGGGCTGGGTCGACGCCGTCGTCACCGCCGCGGTCGGCGACCGCCTGCCCAGCGCCGACAAACTGCGCGAGATGTGGCTGCGGCGCCGAGCCACCGGTGGAGCGGCCGAGCAGGCCTTCGCCAGCCTCGTCGGCCTCGAGCTGCGCCCACGGAAGGCACGCGAGGCCTCGGAGCTGTGGCGCCGGGTCGGAGAGGCGGTCGGCACGGATCGCCGCGACGGCCTGTGGAGCCACCCGGACCTGCTGCCCGTGGGCGAGGACCTCGAGAACCCGGCCGCCGTGATCGACCGGCTCCTCGACGAGTCGACCGGCGACCAGTCCGGTGTCGACGAGATCGAGAAGTTCCTCCGCGAGTCCGGAGGCGGCGCCGGCGACGGTGCTGGCGACGGCGACGGTGCCGGAGACGCCGATACGGACGGTCCCGGGCGGGACTCCTGACCGACGCGCCGATCGTCGGCGGACCGGTCAGCTGACGTCGGCCTCCGGGTCGTCGGCCTGCACCAGGTCACCCATACCCTCTCCGCCACCAGCCGCTGCGTCGGCTCCCTGACCGAGCACCCTCGCGTAGGCCTCGAGGTAGCCCATGGCGCGCTCGGTACGGGGGAAGCGCCGCACCACCTCCCAGAACTGCGGTGGATGCCCGCCCGGGACCACGAGGTGGGCGAGTTCGTGGACGACGACGTAGTCCAGCACGTACGAGGGGACCTCACGCAGCGCCTCGCTGACCCTGATCTCCCCCGATCCGGGTGAACACGACGCCCACCGGGTGGTCATGGCGGGCACCCACCGCACCGAGGCCGGTCGAGGGCGTCCGTCCATCCACCTGGCCGACAACGCGGTCGCGCGTCGCATCAGGTCCTCGTCGGACGCCCTGGCCCCCGACCGCCGTCCGGAACGCCGCAGGCGCGCCAACATGTCGACGACGAGCCGACGTTCCTCGGACCGGGGCAACCCCGCCGGCATGAGCACCACCACGGTCTGGCCTTCCACGCGCGCCGAGACCGTCCGCTTACGACGGCGCGACCTCCGCACCTCGATCCGGGGGTCATCAGGGCTGGTGGGCAGCCCGTCGTCGAGTCGAGCGTCCGGGTCGACATCGGCGTCTGGGCGGGGCGTGGGCGACACGCCGACCACCGTAGACGACCGGGGATCGCACGGTTCTCCACAGGCCACACCGCACTCACCGCGCCTGTGGACAACCTCCTGACGGGACCCCCGGGACGAGCGGCCGCGTGCCACGATGTGCCCGTGACACCAGCGACCGGCTCCGTCGGCCTCCCACCCCCCGCTCCCCCCGTCATCGCGCCCACCTCCCGGGAACCCGTCCGGGCCGCCCTGCGCGCGGGGACCGTCGTGGTGGTGCGGGACCACGACTCGGTGCAGGTGGGCCTGGCCCCGGATCGCGCGGTCGTGGTGGGCGCCCCAGCGTCGTGCGGACCCAGGGGTCTGGCTGCGCTTCTCGTCGAACTCGACGGGGGCGCCGACCTCGACGACGCCGCCACCCGGGCAGGAGTCGACGCCGCCGACCTGCCCGCCGTCGCCCGGATCCTGGTGCGGCTCGCCGAACTCGGCCACGTCCGTCTCGCCGCCCCGGAGCCGATGCCGGCCCCGGAACCGATGCGGACCCTGATGCCCCCCGCCATCCGGCAGGTCCACATCCTCGGGTCGGGTCAGGTGTCGGAGGTACTGCGCGGGCCCCTGTCGGTCAATGGTTGCCGGGTCACGACCGGGCCGGACCCGGGACTGGCCTTCGACCGGGACCGGCCGCCCTGGCTCCGGCGCGGCCCGACTCCGGACCTGGTGATCCTGACCGGGTCGATCGCGGTGGATCCCGTGGTCACCTCCGCGCTCACCCGGTCCGGCCAGGTCCATCTCCACGTGTACTGCCGCGACGGGCGCGTGGTGGTGGGGCCCACCGTCCTCCCCGGCGTGAGCCCGTGCCTGCGGTGCATCGACCTGTTCCGTGCCGGGTGCGACCCGCGGTGGCCGTTCGTCGCCGCCCAGCTCGTCGGCCGGGCCCCCGCTGCCGGGGTGCCCGCCCTCACCGCGGCAACCGCCCTCGTGCTCGCCGAGGTCTCCGCCAGTCGTGAACCCGGACGCACCCTCCAGACCGTCGGAGCGACGGTCGAGATCAATCCCGCCGAGGGACTGTGGAAGAGACTCGAGTGGCCGGCAGCCGAACGCTGTACCTGCGGCGCGGCGACATATCCGCTTCCTCTGTCATGATTGGAGGCGTGTCCGAACTCCCCCGCACCTCATCCCGCCGAGCAGCGCGCCTCGCAGGCCTGCCTCTGGGAATCGCCGGACGAGCCGCCGGATCGCTGGGCCGCCGAGCGCTGGGCAGGGGCGAGGGCGTGCTGAGCGAGGAGCTCGCCGACCAGGCGGCCGAACAGGTCTTCGCCGTGCTCGGAGAGCTCAAGGGCGGGGCGATGAAGGTGGGACAGGCCCTCAGCGTGTTCGAGGCCGGGATGCCCGACAAGTACGCCGGCCCGTTCCGCGAGGCGCTCACCAAGCTCCAGGCAGAGGCGCCGCCCCTGCCCCCCGCTGAGGTCGAGAAGGTCCTCGACCTCCAGCTGGGGCTGCGCTGGCGGGAGCGGTTCACCGAGTTCAACACCTCCGCTGCCGCCGCCGCCTCGATCGGCCAGGTTCACCGCGCGGTCTGGTCGGACGGTCGGGAAGTGGCGGTGAAGATCCAGTACCCCGGGGCAGACGAGGCGCTGCGCTCGGACCTCCGTCAGCTCCGTCGCCTCGCCCCGCTCCTACGGCCCCTCACCCCCGGCACCGACGTCAAGGGGGTCATCGACGAGCTGTACGACAGCGCCGTGGCCGAACTCGACTACCGGGGCGAGGCCGACACCCAGCGGGTGTTTGCCGCCGCGTTCCGCGACGACCCGCTGATCCGCGTCCCCGCCGTACTGGCTTCCGCCCCCAAGGTCCTGGTCACCGAGTGGGCAGAGGGTCGCACGCTCGGCCGGATCGCCGCGACCGGGACGCAGGAGGAGCGCAACCGGGCCGGCGAACTGCTGGCGGAGTTCCAGTTCTGCTCCCCCACCCGCGCCCGGATGATGCACGGCGACCCGCATCCCGGGAACTTCCTCCTCGCGGACGACGGCCGGATGGTGGTCCTGGACTTCGGGGCCTCGCTCCCCCTACCGGAGGGCATGCCCTCGGTCCTCACCTCGATGATGAGGCTCGCCCTGGCCGGGGAGTCCGAGGAACTGCTCGCGCTCATGACGCGCTCCGGCTACGTGGGCCGGGGCGGGTTGGACCCCGAGGACGCGATGGCCTTCCTCGGCCCGTTCATCGAGCCGATGCGCAAGCCAGAGTTCCACTTCGACCGGGCATGGATGCAGGGGATCATGGCCGTGTACGGGGACGTCTCCGGCCGCGAGTTCCGGACCTCGCGGTCGTTCACGCTTCCCCGTGAGTACGTCCTCATCCACCGGGTGCTCTCGGCGTCGGTGGGCATGCTGTGCCAACTCGAGGCGACCGCGCCGTACCAGCAGATCGTCCAGCGTTGGATGCCGGAGATCTTCGTCGACGAGGAGTGACCCACGGCTGATCGGCCCGGTGCCGGTACCTCCTCTCACGAGAGCGGACTCAGCCCTCCCTGACCAGGCGCAGCACATCGTCCCCGTACTCGCCGAGTTTGTGCGCCCCGATCCCGCCGATGCGCCCCAGCGAGCTGGTGTCCGCGGGGCGCTCACGGGCGATCTGCACGAGCGTGTCGTTGGTGAACACCGTGTACGCCGGCTTGCCGATGCGCTCCGACGTCTCCCTTCGCCAGTCGCGTAGCCGCTCGAACAACCCGGTGTCGATCTCCACCGAGCAGTCGGGGCACGATCCCAACGCCCGGTGCATCGGCCCGGTGAGCCGCTCCCCGCATCCACGGCAGCGCCCCTTGTCGGGCGACTCGGCCGCCTGTCGGGTGCCGGCAGGTGCCGGGGCAGGGCGCACCGGATCGAGGAAGCGGCTGGGGCGACGTGTCGCGCGGCCCCCGGCCCGCCGACTGCGGCTCCACGAGACGGACAGGTGCTCCCTCGCCCGGGTGATCCCCACGTACAGCAGTCGCCGCTCCTCCTCGATGGCGTCCGGCCCCGCCTTGATCGCGTGGCTGATGGGCAGACTGCCCTCGTGCACCCCGAGGAGGAACACCGCATCCCACTCGAGCCCCTTGGCGGCGTGGAATGACGCCAGGGTGACCCCGCGCTGGTCGGGCGCGTGCCTCGCGGCAGCGCGGGCCCTCAGCCCGGCGACCACCGGCAGTAGCCCGGGACGGGCCTCGGTGGTGGCGATCTCCTCCACCAGTCCCACCAACGCGGTCAGGGATTCCCACTTCTCCCTCGCCTGGGTGCCCGACGGTTCGGCAGCCGTGAGACCCAGCGGCTCCAGAGACGCCCGGATCACCCGGACGACGTCGGTGGGATCGGTGAGCGAGGAGTGCTCTTCAGTCACCGCTTCGTCCGTGCCGTCGACCAGTCTGTCGATCGTCGACATCGCGCGCCTGATCACCGTCCTCTCGAAGAAGCCCTCCCCACCCTTGAGCCGGTAGCCGATGCCCACCTCGTCCAGCGCGGCCTCGATTCGTTCCGACTGCGCGTTCACACGGTAGAGAACCGCGATCTCCGAGGGATCGAGTCCACCGTGGACCAGATCAGCGATCGCCCCCGCGACCGCGTCCGCCTCCGCATCCTCGTCCGGGTACTCGGTGAGGACGGGGTCGGGCCCCGCAGGGCGCATACCCCGGAGGGTGAGCCCGGCCGAACGGAACCGCCCGGCGCCGGCCCCGATCACCGCGTTGGCCAGGTCGACGACCTGCGGGGTCGACCTGTAGTCCGACTCCAGGCGGACGACGGTCGCCTGGGGGTGGCGCTCGGCGAAACCCAGCAGGTAGTCCGGGTCCGCACCGGCGAACGAGTAGATGGTCTGGTTGACGTCTCCCACCACGGTGAGGTCATCGCGGCGTCCGAGCCAGGCCGACAGCAGTCGCTGCTGGGCGGGGGTGACGTCCTGGAACTCGTCCACCACGAAGCACCGGTAGCGGTCCCTGAACTCCTCCGCGATCGCCGGGACCTCCTCCACCAGTTCCGCCATGTGTCCCAGCAGGTCGTCGAAGTCGAGCATCCGGACCGGACCGGACACCTTCAGGTCCTCGTACGCCCGGAACGCCCGTGCCACCTCCGGGGCAGGAGCGGGGAGGTCACGACCGAGAGCGACCGCCTGCTCGGCGTACGTGTCGGGGGTGAGCAGACTGGACTTGGCCCAACCGATCTCGGTGAGGACGTCCCGGATGGTCTCCGTCGAGGGATCCAGTCCGACCCGGCGCACCGCCTGAGCGACCGCACGGAACTGCCCGTCGAGCAGTTGCCAGGGCTCCTCACCGTAGACACGGGGCCAGAAGTAGGAGAGATTGCGCAGGGCCGCAGAGTGGAAGGTCCGCGCCTGGACCGGCCCCGTCCCGGCGTCCGCCACGCCCAGGCCTGCGAGCCGCATGCGGAGTTCCCCCGCCGCACGGGCGGTGAACGTGACCGCCAGGACCTGGTCCCCCCGCACGTGCCCGGTGGTCACCAGGTGGGCGATGCGCCGGGTGATGGTGCGCGTCTTGCCGGTGCCCGCGCCCGCGAGGATGCAGACGGGACCACGGGGCGCGAGGACGGCCCGCCGCTGCTGGGGGTCCAATCCGTCGAGCGCCGACTCCCGGCCACGTCGCAAGTCATTCACGCCCCCATGGTGGCATCCGGGCCCGACACATCGCCGCGGGCCTCCCCCGGGATGATTCCTCCGTCTCCGTGCGTTGGACCCCGTCATGAGCGATCTCACGAACAATGCTGCCGAGGCCCTGACCCTGTACACCACCACGTGGTGCCCCTTCTGCACCCGGCTCAAGAAGCTTCTCGACGAGAAGGAGATCGGTTACACCGAGATCGACGTGGACGTGGACGCCGAGGCCGCTGCGTTCGTCGAGAGCGTCAACGGCGGCAACCGCGTCGTCCCCACCGCCCTGTACTCGGACGGCACCACCGAGACCAATCCCCCGGCCTCGCAGGTGCGGGCCAAGCTCGCCGAGCTGGCGAACGCCTAACGGTCCACCGCCGCCGCCCATGACCGGAGCATCACGTGGGCGATCGACACCGCCGGCGCCACCATGAGCTCGCCCCGGCCGTCGAGTGCGGCGCGGACCTCGTCCACGTCGAACCAGGCGGCCTCGCTGATCTCCTCGTCCTCGAGGACGATGGGCGCGTCCGGATCACCGATCGCATGGAACCCCACCATCAGTGAGCGGGGGAACGGCCAGGGCTGGCTCCCGAGGTAGCGGACACGGTCGACCACCACGCCGACCTCCTCCTGGACCTCGCGGCGGACGCATCCTTCCAGCGACTCCCCTGCCTCCACGAACCCGGCGACGTGGGAGTACATCCCGGCCGGCCAGACGGGTTGACGGGCCAGGAGTACCCGGCGACCGCCGTCGTGGACCAGGCAGATCACGGCCGGGTCCGTGCGGGGGTACTCGGCCCCTCCGTGGAACGGGTCCTGGATCGCCCAGCCCGCGTCCACGCGACGGGGATGGTGCTGCGGTTCCCGGCCGCGCACGGTCTCCCGGTGCCAGCCGATCAACGCGATGGCCTGCGAGGCGAGTGATCCGTCACCGTCCACCAGGTCGGCCCCGTTCGACCGGAGACCCGCCACCGCCGGGTCGTCGGGCAACTCCTCGACGGGCATCGCCCAGATGTGACGCCCCTCGTCCGTACGACCGAGGAACACCGCGGTCTCCGGCAACTGCTCGGAGTGGTCCGACGCGGGTTCCAAACGGATGCGGCGGCGGCCCCCCGCCACGGGGTCGGTGGCGAACCGGTTGCGGCGGTCGACCCGCAGGACCCGCGCGGCGGTCCACCCCTGCGCCAGACCGTCGGCGTCCTGCCTCAGCGGCGCGGCGCGGTCGGGCGCGGCGACCGACAGCACGGGGTCGGAGTCGAGGCTGAAGTCCAGCGGCATGATCGAGATTCCTTATGCAGATCGTGAGAGGGGCGGCCAGCGTGTCCGGTGATCGCCGTGGCCACAAGGACCGCCCGCGTCGCCGGACCCGGTCTCAGCCCGAGACCATCTTGATGTAGAGCAGTCGGTCGCCGGTCTCCAGCGCGTCGGCCTCGGGCTCGTTGACCTTGATCAGCTGACCCTTGCGGACCACCCCCAGGACGAGTTCGGCGAGATGCCGCGGCGAGCCGCCGACCTCGGTCTCCTCCACGCGCCGCTCGGCGATCGAGAACCCCTCGTCGGGCGTCAGCAGGTCCTCCATCATCCCCACGACCGTCGGGGTGATGGTCGCCAGGCCGAGCAGTCGGCCCGCCGTCTCGGCGGAGACCACCACCGAGTCCGCACCGGATTGCTTCAACAGATGTTTGTTGTCGGACTCGCGAACGGTGGCGACGATCTTGGCGTTGGGCGCGAGCTCCCGCGCGGTCAGTGTGACCAGCACCGCGGTGTCGTCGGAGTTGGTCGCCACGACCACGGCGGCGGCGCGGGTGACGCCCGCGAGTTTGAGGACGTCCGACCGGGTGGCCGAGCCCTGGACGGTGACCAGCCCGCGTGCGGCTGCGGACCTGAGTGCCTGGGGGTCGGTGTCGACCACGACGATGTCGTCGGGGGCGATCTCGTCGGCGAGCATCGCCGCGACTGCGGACCTGCCCTTGGTGCCGTAGCCGACGACGACGGTGTGGTTACGCACGAGGTTCCTCCAGCGCTGGATCTTGAGGGCCTGACGGGACTGCTCGGTGAGCACCGACAGGGTCGTGCCGACGAGCAGGATCAGGAAGAGCACGCGCAGCGGCGTGATCACGATGGCGTTGAGCAGCCGCGCCTGCTGGGTGATCGGGGCGATGTCGCCGTACCCCGTGGTCGAGAGGGAGACGGTGGCGTAGTAGAAGGCGTCGACGACCGTGATCCTGCCGTCAGGCCCACCGCCGCCTTCGTACCCCTCCTGGTCGACGTACACGACGAGGGCAGCCAGACCCAGCACCAGAGCGGCCATCAGCACGCGCTTGCCGATCAACCGCCACGGGCTTTCCGCGTTCGCGGGGATGCTCACCACGCCCACGAGGACGTGGTCGGGGCTCTCGTCCAGCGGGTCGCTGCTGCGGACACGGGACGCGAGTGCGCGCTTCCTCACCATCGGCAGCTCCGTTCCGGGACGGGACCGCCGTCGATCGTCGGGGTCACCGGGACCATCGTGGCCTATCGGTCTCCGTCGGACAACAACCGGCCTCTCCCCGGACCGGCGGAGAGGAGCCGGAGCAGTTCGTCCGCGTCGGGGAGATCGGTCGGCTCGACCGTCCTTCCGTCGCGAACGTAGTGGAAGGCCGCCCGGACCCTGCCGAGCTCGATCGGCTGACCGAGCCTCGCCGAGACGACCTTCGCCCACGCGTAGCGGTAGACCGCCAGCTGGAGCGAGACGGAGGGCAACTCCCCGGCACCAGGCACCCGCCCGGTCTTCCAGTCCACGACGATCCAGTCGTCCCCGTCGGCGAACACCGCGTCCATCCGGCCACGCAGCAGATGCTCTCCGAGTCCCACCTCGAAGGGCACCTCCACCGCCTCCGGTGTCAGTCGCGCCCATCGCGACGTCTCGAAGGCGTGTTGCAGTGCCGCGAGGTCCGCCTCCGACAACCCGTCCACGGCGCCCTGGTCCCCGGCGCCGGGGAGATCGTCGATGTCGAGCAGATGGGTGGCCCCGAAGCGGTGTTCCAGCCAGAGGTGGAACCGCGTGCCGCGCCGGGCGAACCGGTCCGGCCGGAACGGCACGGGCCTGCGGAGTCGGTCGGCGAACGCGTCGGGGTCGGTCGCCATGGCCACCACCTCGCCCGCGGTCAGTCGCCGTGGGAGGACCACCGCGTCGCGCCGTTCGGCCGCTCGGCGAGCGTCCGCGAGCAGTGGCGCCGCCACGAGGTGCCAATGACGGGCGGCGCCGTGATCGGGGGCCGGGTCGGCCTCCGGGTCCACCGGGTCGGCCGTCTCCACGGCGTGGGCCGCGGACCTGCGGTCGGATGCCGCCGCGCGCGGCCAGGTGGCTTCCACCACCGACGAGGTGGCCGGGTTGGTGGCGGAGGGTGTGACGACGAGGTGGTCGATCTCCCCCAGTGGTTCGGGGCCCCCGCAGGACCTGAGGGCCTCGTCGAGGAACTCCGACGGCCCCCGGGGTGTGGAACCGCTCCCGTGCCAGTGCGACGCCGAGAGCAGCAGAGAGTGTTCCGCGCGGGTGACGGCCACGTAGAACAGTCGTCGGTCCTCGTCGAGGGAACGCCGTGCGACGCGGTCGATGTGGCCCCTGAGCGCGGCCTCGAGGAGCTTGCGGTCTGCCACGTCGTCGAGCCGGGGCACCGGCACCCCGCCGGGATTGTCCCCGGACTCCCGGTCTCCGCGCAGTTCCTCGGGGAGGTGGGTGGCGGACCGCACAGAGGTCTGGGGCGCCCGGTCGGACGGGAAGACCCCGACCGACAGATGGGGCACGGCGACCATCTCCCATTCCAGTCCCTTGGCCGAGTGCACGGTCAGGATCTGCACCCGACCCGGCGTCGCCGCGACCTCACCCCGGGCGAGCCCGCCGTCCACGGTGCGCGCCAGGTCGAGGTGCGCCAGGAGGGCGTCCAGACCCGAACCCCGGTCCGCCCGGAACCCGGCCGCCACCTCCTGGAGCTCGTCGAGCTGTTCGCGCGCCTCTCCACCACCCGCGCGTTCCCGCAGACGCACCTCGGCATCCAGACCGAGCGCCTGCTCCGCCGCGGCCACGAGCCTGGTCGGGAGCGCGGATGACCTGGCCCTGAGCGCTGCGATGATGCGGGAGAGCTCGGCGATCCGGGCGACTCCGGCCGGGCTGTAGTCACCCTCGGGTCCCGGATCGGCGAGCGCGTCCGCGAGTCCAGCGGCGTCGGTCTCCTCGCCACGGGCGATGGCGTCCAGGACGTCCTCGAGCTCCTCGACGCGGGACAACGCTCCCCCGGCGTCGACCGGGCGACGGAGCGAGAGCGCGGACGCCCGTCTGGCCAACGCAGCCAGATCGGCAGCGCCCAGGGCGAACCGGGAGCCGCTGAGCAGGCGTACCAGTGGTGCACCGGCCCCGGGACGGGCGACCACCGTGAGCAGCGAGACCACGTCCGCCACCTCGGGGACGTCCAGGAGCCCGCCCACCCCGACGACCTCCACCGGCAGACCGCGCTTCTCCAGCGCCTCCGCGATCGGCCCGGAGTCGCTGTTGCGCCGGACCAGGACGGCGGCGGTCGGGACACGGCCGGCCGACACCGCCGCGTGGTACCGGGACGCCATGGAGTCGGCCAGCCAGTCCCGCTCGGCCTCCGCCGTGTCCAGCACCGCCATCCTCAGGTCCGCGCGCCCGGCCCCGGGGCGCGCTCGCAGCTGCGGGACCGGCACCGAACCCGGGCGGTCCCGCAGCGGCAGGGTGATCCGGTTGGCCAGTGCGAGTACCTCGGGAGGGTTGCGCCACGACGTGGTGAGCTCGCGGAGGTGGGACTGCTGCCCCCCGGGCCGGGGGAAGTCGTCCCGGAAGCGGTCGAGGTTGGAGGCCGAGGCCCCCCGCCACCCGTATATGGACTGCATCGGGTCCCCCACCGCCGTGACCGCCGGGACCGGGCCCGCACCTCCGCCGAACAGGGAGGTCAGCAGGACCCGCTGGGAATGACCGGTGTCCTGGTACTCGTCGAGCAGGACCACCCGGAACGCCCGACGTTCGGCCTCGCCGACCTGGGGGTGATCGCGGGCCACCGTCGCGGCGAGCGCCATCTGCGACGAGTGGTCCAGCGCGGACTCCTCGCGCATCCGCGCGGCGACCGCGTCGACGAGATCCGCCAACTCGTCACGGTGTCCCTGGACGGTGGCGGCCTCGTCGAGCCACTTCGTCGGGGCCGCGCGCTGGCCGGGCCCACCGGGCAGGGTCGCGACGAGGGTGGAGAGGAGATCGGGGTGGGCCCGCAGGTCATCAGTGGACACGAGGTGCTCGGAGAGTTGACCCGCCAAGGCCAGGACATCGCGGGTCACCTGTGCGGCGGAGGACCCCGTGGCGAGCGGGGACTCCCACCGCGAGACGACGTCGTGCGCGAGCTGGAACGCAGCCGTCGGGGTGAGCAGCCGCGAATCCGGTTCGACCGGGACGAGCAGTCCGTAGGACCCGAGCAGAGTGCCCGCGAACGCGTGGTAGGTCGAGATCTGCGGATCCTCGGTGCGGATCGACTCCGCGATCCGGGGGTCCGCTCCCGGACCGGTGCACAACGGGCTCCCGGCCAGCGCCTCGAGCCGTCGCCGGATTCTCCTGGACAACTGCTGGGCGGCCTTGCGCGTGAAGGTGAGCCCGAGGATCTCCGACGGGCGGGCATGGCCGTTGGCCACGAGCCACACCACGCGCGCGGCCATGGTCTCGGTCTTGCCCGCACCCGCGCCGGCCAACACGAGGGTCGGCTCGGCGGGGCCGGCGATCACCGCCGCCTGCTCCGGGGTCGGACGGTGGACACCGAGCGCGTCGGCGATGCCGTCGGGGCTCGTCGCCGGGGTCACCCGATCACCTGCCGACCCTCGGACCGGGCGGGGCAACTGGACCGGACGTCGCAGTGGTCGCACCACTGTCCCACGCGGGCCGTGTAGGACGGCCCCACCGTCGCGTGGCCCGCCTCGACCACGCGATCGGTCAGCGCGTCCGCCGCCTCGCCGCCGAGAGGGTCCTGGACGCGCTCCGTGGGCATACGGCCCTCCCTGCCCCCGAGGTACAGCAGGAGTCCGCCCCCGGGCGCGCGACCCGCGGCGGATTCGACGGCGCCCTGCGATACAGCCAGCTGGTACAGGGCGAGCTGCGGATGTGTCGCCGCCACCGCCTTGGAGACTGCCGCCGACGAGGTCTTGACGTCCACCGGGACCACCTCGCCGGGGCGGGTCGCCTCGAGCCTGTCGATCCGCCCCCGGATCCGCACCCCGCCCCGTACGTCGAAGGTGAACGCCTCCTCCACTCCCGCGGTCGTGTAGACGTCCCGGGTGTCGGTGCGCCACCGGCGGAACGTCTCGGCCATGCCGACCATCGACTCCGCGCCGCGCTCGGCGAACCAACCGCGGGCACGCGTGAGCGCATCGGCCCGGCGGGACACGACCGTCCGCAGTGCGTCCTCGGGGACACCGCCCTCGACCGCCTGGGTGAGCGCGTGGACCGCCGAACCCCGGATCAGGGGCGCCGCCGACCCCGCCTCTGAGGAATCGCCCCTGACCTTCTGCAGGAACCACCGGAGCGGGCACTCCTCGAGCGCACCGAATCCCGACGGCGAGAGCACGACCACCGGTTCGCCCGGCTTCGCGGGGAAGGGGGGCGCCGCGGTGGACGGTCCGTTCGAGCCGTACCAGGCCCCGGGGTCCGCCTCCCCGACCCCGGCGTCACGGAGCCCTGCCAGGAGCCCCGCGGCGTGCGTGGCGTCCGCCGGGTCCGTGGACGGATCGAGCAGCGCGGCCCGGAGATCCACGGCCAGGTGCTGCACCGTGAACACCGTCGGGGCATAGCGGGTGGTGGCCGGCGACGCGGCGCCCAGACGATGCCCGTCCGCGCCGACCGGGTCGCCACCTGACGCGGCGAGGTCCGTGGTGGCGAGGTCCGAGATCTCGTCGACGAACCGCGACGGGGCGACGTCGCCCTCATCCGGGGATTCGACCGCGGTCACGAGCAGATGGCTACGCGCACGGGAGCAGGCCACGTAGAACAACCGTCGTTCCTCTGCCGCCCGGGCCGTGGCGGACGACACCGCCCGCTCGGCCTCTGACGGGAGCGGCCCGTCGCCGGCCACCTCCGTCAGATCCACGAGTTCGTCGACCCCGAGCAACCCCGAACGGCGGCGAGGGGCCGGCCAGATCCCGTCCTGTACCCCGCACACGACCACCGAGCGCCACTGCCTGCCCACCGAGGCGTGGGCGGACAGCACGCTCACGGCCCCGCCACGAGCGCGGGTGTCGGCCCGTCGGGGGGCGGGGAGGTCCTCCCTCGACACCACCTCACAGAAGAGCGCGACGGAGCCCCCGGGGACGCGGTCCACGTAGTCCGCCGCGTGGTCGAACAGGGACACCACGGCGTCCAGGGACCGGTCCGCCGAACGGGACCACGCATCAGCTGCCACGGCCTGCCGGACGAGCCGCCGCTCCATCCTCGAGCCCGACCACGCCGCCCAGAGGACCTCCTCGACGGTCCCGCCCGCCCGCAGCGAGTCCAGTACCGCGGTCCGGGCGTGCCGGATGCGGGTGACCGGTGCGAGTTCGACCGCGGTGAGACCGGACGGCGCCGGGTCCCCCTCGGCCAGGACGAGGGCGCGGAGAGTCTCCGCACTCGGCTCGGAGCCACCGATCCCGGAGCGGCGGATCCCGCGCCGCAGCCGACGCATCGCCACGGCATCGGCTCGACCGATGGGGCCGGACAGTAGTGCGAGGGTGTGCTCCGCGTCCGTGCCGTCGGCACCCCGGAGCGCCGACCGCAGCAGCAGGAGGAGGGCCGCCACCACGGGGTCGTGCGCCGGGGGCAGCTCGGCGCCCGCGTCGACCACCGGGACGCCGGCCGCGTCGAGGGCGGGCAGCAGGGCGTCGACGACCCCGGGGAGCGACCTGCTGACCACCGCCATCTCCCCGTAGTCGACACCGTCCAGCACGTGACGCCGACGCAGGAAGTCCGCGACGACGGCGGCCTCGGCGGCCGCCGACCGGGCGACGGTGACCGTCACCGAGCCTTCCGCGCCGACCGCGCGTGGCCCTGATCCCGTAGCGGCCTCACGGGGTCGGTGACGGGCCGCCCCGGGGAGGCGGGAGCCGATCCGTGCCGCCACCGCCGCGACCGCGGGGTCCATCCGGTGCCCCACGTGCAGGTCCACCGCCCGGCCGCCCTGGTCCACGACCGCCCGGGCGAGACCGCCGTCCGCACCGCGGAACCGGAATACCGACTGGTCCCCGTCCTCCACGACCAGCAGGACGTCCGCTCCACCTCCGACTGCGGCCACGAACTCGGCAGCGAGCGGGTCGAGGTGGTGCGCGTCGTCGACCACCACCAGCCGACGGGATCGGAAGACCTCCCTGAGCTGCGGGTCCGCGGTCAGCGCGTCCAGCGCCGCCCCCACGAGCTCCGCGGCGTTGAGGGCCTCGGGAACGTCGGACTCGCCACCCCGCAGTCCGGATCGCAGAGCCATCTGCTCCTCGTGCCGTCGGAAGAACCCCGCTGCGGCGACCCAGGCGGGTCGGCCCGCCGAACGTCCGAGTCGCGCGAGTTCCCGGGGGCCGATCCCACGCTCGAGTGAACGCAGCAGGAGGTCACGGAGCTCCCGGGCGAAGCCGACGGCGGACAACGCGGGCCGTAGCTGCTCGGGCCACAGCGGCGCACCGTCGGCCACCTCGCCCAGCAGGGTCTCCCGGACCAGGGCGTCGTGCTCGGCGCCTGTCCGGAGCCGCGGCGGCGGCGCGTCGACCCGGGCCGCCGCCAGCCGGACCACGGCGTGGGCCAGGGAGTGGACGGTACGGACGGGGGCGTCCGTGCCCACGACGGAGTCCGGCGGGAGCCCGCGCGTGACCTCCTCGAGGAGTGCGGCCCCGGCGGTGGCGGACCCGGTGAGGACCAGGACGCCGTCCAACCCCACTCCGCCCGTCACCGCGGCGCGGACCACGTCCGCGACGAGGGTGGTCTTCCCACTCCCCGGTCCGCCGCGCACCACCCAGCGGTCCTGACGACCGGGGGGCCGGGGCCGCCAGTCCCGCCCGACCAGGTCGTCGAGCCCGGGTGGCCACCGGCGGGGCGGGGCGACCCCCGCGGGGCGGGTGGCGTGCGGCGCTCCGGCGGTCGGTGCTGCGGACTGTGTCACGGCTAGATGAGACCACACCCCTACGACAGGCCGGAGGCCGGAGATCCGGTTCACGGGACCGGTGGCGTCAGCGCAGGGTGTCCTCGAGCATCCGGGGGCGGCACGCGATCCGGCCGACCACGCACATCACCGCGAGGACCACCGTGAGGAACGCCAGACCCCCGCCGAGCCCGGGACCGGACAGGAGGAGGCCGAAGACGATGGGGCCGAGGCTCGCCGCCGTGTAGCCGACTCCCTGCGAGAACCCGGAGAGGGCGGCGGAACCGGCCTGGGTGCGCGTGCGGAGGTTGATGAGCGTCAGACAGAGCGGGAACGTACTTGGTCCGACCCCGAGCAGACAGATCCACAGCCACGGTGCGGCGCCGGGCGCCCAGAGCAGGCCGGCGAAGCCGGCCAGGTAGCAGAGCACCGAGACGACGACGACGGGGTACGGGTCCTCGAAACGGCCCGCCGTCCAGGGGACGACCAGGGCGGCTATCAGACCGATGGCCGAGTACACCGCCAGTGCGAGTCCGCCCTCGGCCCGGGTCATGCCGATCGTCTCCGCCACCGCCGGGAGCCAGGTGAAGAAGGCGTAGGTGCACAGGGAGTTGGTCCCGAAGAACAGCGCGAGGGCCACCCCGACGGGCGAACGCCACGGCCGGATCCGCTGCATCGACTCGGCCGCGCCGCCGGTCCCGGCCGGGGGCGGCCCGGCGGTGGTCGGGCCGCTCCGCAGGATCACGACGATCCAGGGCACCGCCGCGACCATCGCGAGAACCGCCCACCACCCGATGGAGACCCGCCATCCGGCGGCCTCGTCCACGGGGACCGCCACCAGTGCGGGCACGACCGTACCCAGCTGGAGACCGGTGATGTACGCCATGCTCACGGCCGCGACGTGCCGGGGGAAGTACTTCTTGACCAGCGGTGGTGCCACCACGTTGCCGATGCCCATCCCGGCCAGTGCGACGAGGGATCCCGCCCCCATCACCCACGGGTCGTGGGCGAGGGCCCGGAGGACCTGGCCGGCCGCGGCAGCCACCATGGCCAGCACGGTCAGCAGCTCCAGGCCCATCCGACGCAGCACTATCGGGGTGAGCACGCCCCAGAGGGCGAACATCGCCGTGGGCACCATCCCGAGCAGTCCCATGCCCCCGGTGCCGAGGCCGAGTTCGGCGTCGATCACACCCAGCAGCGGGCTCAGGGAGGTGACGGCGGTACGGAGGTTGAGCGAGACGAGGACGACACCGACCAGGGCCACCACGGGGAACGCCAGTGCGCCCGAGGGGGTACCTGCTCGCGAGGAGCGGGGGTTCATGCGTCCGGGTCGCCGACGTATTCCTCGACGGTCCGGGCCATGGCCTGCAGTCCGTCCATCGCCGCCGGCCGGGACCCGGGGTGCAGCGCGTGCACCGCCAACCGGAACACCGCCGCGCGCAGCACCATCTGCGGCCAGTCGTCGAGGTGACGCCACCGCGCCAGCACTCCGCTGTCGACGGTCCCCCACGAGAGGTGGTCGACCGCGACGACCGCGGCCGACCACGAGGCCGGGCGGGCGTAGGGGACGACATCAGTCAGTGCGGGTTCGTCCGACGAGTCGAAGAGCAGGCCCCGCGCGAGATCACCGTGGACCACCCCGGCGCCCGCCGCCGGGGCGACCGGCCGACGGAGTCGGATGAGCCCCGTCGCGCCGAGCAGCGCGGCCGCGCGGTGGGTGGCGAAGGGGGTCCCCCGGTCCTCCATGCCGGGGCCGAGGTCGAGCTCGGGGTCCCCGTCCCACGCCGCCGCCTCGGCGATCGCGAACAGATCGGTCTCCGTCCACGGTCGGGTGGCCGGGCGCCGGGCGAGGCGTGGCCGGTCGACACCCGCGAGCGCGGCGTTGATCCGGGCCGACCAGGCGATGGTCTCGTCGGCGCGGGCCTCGGGGCGTCCGGAGACCACCCGGTCGGCTCGCCATCCGCTGACGACGTGCCTGCCGTCCGTCGACCGCACCGGCAGTGCCACGCGCAGACCGGTGACGTCGAGTTCCTCCCGTACCCGGGCGGACCAGTTGGCCAGGGCAGTGTCCACGACCGGCCGGAAGACGACGGGGGTTCCCGGCGCGGCGACCAGCCAGCCCGTCCCGGAACCGGCGACAACGGGTATGGCCGCGCCGGCCACCACGCCGAAGGCGCCGCGGACGTGGTCGGGGACGGTCACGTCGTTCACGTCGTTCACCGTACCCACCCCACCGGTCAGTAGCCGGGCAGGGACGGGTCGACGTCGCGGGTCCAGGCCTCGATACCGCCCTCGAGCGACCGCACCCCGGAGAAACCCGCCACGGCCAACGTCGCAGCCGCGCGTGCCGAACGCACACCCGACTTGCAGTACACGACGAGCGGTCCCCGGGCCGCGGCGCGCCCGAGGACCCCGGTCGGGTCGGCGGCGTCCTCGGCGACCGAGTCGAGCGGAACCCAGACGGAGGGGGCGATCATCGCGATGGACCGCTCCCCGGCACCCCGGACGTCGACGAGGACGGGCGCGACCGAGCCGGACGGTCCCGCGTCCGCCAGCTCGGCGGCGAGGTCCGCCGCCGCCACGGTGGGCACGTCGTCCGTGCCGGGGGGTCGGACCCCGCAGATGTCGTCTCCGCCCTCCGGCAGGGAGGTCACGGGGGTCCGGGACGGATCCGGCCGGATGGTCACGGTCCGGTGGGTGGTCTCGAGGAGGTCCATCAACACGAGCCGGCCGAGCAGGGGCCGGCCCGCCCCGGTGATCAGCTTGACCGCCTCCATCGCCATCATCGAACCGACCGTGCCGCACAGTGCGCCCACCACCCCGGCCTCGGCGCAGCTGGGGACGGAACCGGCGGGCGGCGGGGCCGGGTAGAGGTCACGGAGGGTGACGGCGACCGCGGGCGCGGGCGGGCGCGACCAGAAGACGGCGAGCTGGGCCCGGAAGCGGTCGATCGTCCCCCAGACGACCGGGATCCCGGCGATCTCGCAGGCGTCACTGACGAGGTAGCGCGTGGAGAAGTTGTCGCTGCCGTCCATCACCAGGTCGTGCCCCTCGAGGAGCGCGCCGATGTTCAGCGCGTCGAGCCGTGCGTGGACCGCCTCGACCCTGACCCCGGGCGCCAACTCGGCGAGTCGCTCCCGGGCCGAGTCGACCTTGGGGCGGCCGATGGCCGGGACGGAGTGGATCACCTGACGCTGCAGGTTGCCGAGGTCCACCTCGTCGTCGTCGATCACGGTGATCCGCCCGACACCCGCCGCGGCGAGGTACATGAGCACCGGCGCGCCCAGGCCCCCCGCCCCCACGACGAACACCGACGCGGCGCGCAGTCGACGCTGCCCCTCGTCACCGATGGCACCCAGCAGGAGGTGGCGCGAATAGCGCGCGCGCTCCTCCGCGGTGAGATCGGGCACCGGATCCACCAGCGGGGGGAGCGTCCCGGCCGAGTCGCCGGTCAGGGGGTTCACGGCCCCACCGGTGGACTGTCGGGGAACGGCCACGCGTTGTACCGACAGGTGTCGTCGTTGTCCGGGACCACACCCTCGGGGTCGAGGCGGAAGATCTCGCTGTTGGAGACCCCGAAGGTCTGCTGCATCATGATCGGCGCCAGGACCCCGTCAGCCGGGCACGGCTCGTGGCTCGGGAAACCGATGGCGTGGCCGACCTCGTGGTTGACGAGGTACTGACGGTAGGACCCGATGTCGCCCTGGAAGGACCGGGCGCCTCGGATCCACCTCGCCAGGTTGAGGTAGACCCGCCCGGTGGACGGGTTGTAGCAACTGGTCTCGAGCTCGATCTCGTAACCGCAGTTCTCGCGGACCGTGAGGGGACTGGCGAGGGTCACCCGGAACGCGGGCTCGTCCCGGGACGTCCGCTGGAACGCCACCGCCCCGTCGGCGGTCCAGCTCTTGGGGTTGGCCAACGTCGCGTCGACCATCCGGGCCACCGAGTCGTCGCCACCGAAATCCGTCGTGTCGACGCCCTCCTCGACCTCGACGGTGTAGACGAACTGCTCGGCGGTGGGGCGCCCGACGCGGTCGGTTCCCCCGGGCACGATCCGGAACCCCCCCGCGCCGGCCTCGGTGAAGGGACCTCCCTCCGGCAGCTGTCCGCTCGGTGGCACCTCTCCCCGGAGCGGTCCCCCGACGACCGCGGGGGTCTCCTCCGCCTCGGTCGTGGACCCGGTGTCGTCCGGCCCCGGTGTCGCCACGGAGTCGGCGATCACGAGCGCCGTGAGCACCACCAGCACCGGGATCGCGTACGCCCGCCAGCCCCACGTGGTGAAGAACCGTCCCACGGGGCTCTGCTTGCGCAGGTGGTCCCGTGCGCCGGGGACGGAGCGGCGACGGCCGGGGGTCGACTCCTCCTCCGGATCCCACGGAGCGCGCAGCGGCTCACCGTGCGGAGGGTAGTACGGAGAGCGGTCCCCGCCGTGGCCCGGAGTGTCACCTCGCGAAGTGGACCCGACGTCGACACCGTCCGACGTCCGGCGACGGCCGTCGCTCATCCGCGCACCTCCAAGTCCGCTCCGGTCAGGCTCGAGTCAAGGCCACCACGATCCCACATCCTGAGGTGGTCGCCTTCTCCGGCACTCCGCCGGTGCGGGTATTGTCCGTCTGGCCCGGTCGACTGTCGACTCGCAGTCCGGGAGGACAGGAGCCAGAAGATGACAAGCCCGGGCGGACCGTCCCCGACGGCTCCGGGGCGTGCCAGGGCGACCCGGCTCCCCCGCGGTGCCCGTCGCCGACAACTCCTCGACGCCGCCGGGACCGTGTTCGTGGACCAGGGATTCCACGCCTCCGGGATGGACGACATCGCCGTCCTCGCCGGCGTCTCCAAACCGGTGCTCTACCAGCACTTCGCCTCCAAGCGCGACCTGTACATCGAGGTCCTGCGCCATCACGTGGACGAGTTGCTCGGCCGCATCCGTGCGGCGCTCGAGTCGACCTCGGACAACCGGCGTCGTGTCGAGGCCGCGGTGGACACGTTCTTCGCGTACGCCGATTCCGACACCCGCGGTTTCCGGCTGGTGTTCACCTCCGAGTCGGGGGACGAGGACGTCCGACGCGAGCTCGACCGCGCGACCGACGGCTGCATCGACGCCGTCCACGACCTGGTCCGCGGTGACTCCGGGCTCGACGCGCACCGGTCGCGGCTACTCGCCGTGGGCCTCGTGGGAGCGAGTCGCGTCAGCGCCGGGCACTGGCTAGACGCGGGCCGACCGATCTCCCGCGCCGACGCGGTCTCCACGACGGTCACCCTGTGCTGGGGCGGACTGTCGAAGATCCCTCGTCAGGGCGGGGACCGACCCGGTCCGGAGTCCTAGGAGAGGAACCCCACCGCGCGGCGGGCCGACTCCCCGATCTCGACGTAGGCGACCCGGTCGGTCGACACGAGATAGCGACGCCCCTTCTCGTCGTCCAGCTCCAACACGGCCTTGCTCTCCGCGGTGAGCGCGGCCTCGACGCGGGCGTGCACGTCCTCCGGGTTCATCCCGGTCTTGAACACGAGTTCGCGATTACTGTCGGCGATGCCGATCTTGACCTCCACGGTGCCTGCCCTTCTCATCGTCGGCGCATGTCACGCCGTCGTCGGTGATACGTGGGACCCAGGCTAGCCCGGACCCTGTGTACCGCGGCGTCACGGGATAGGGTGGTCGCACGTGGATCACACCCGCGCCCGGTCCGCAGGTCGGACCCCGCACCGAGGATCCGCGTGGAAATGTGCGCGCGCCCCGCTCGCCGAGGCCGACCATCGGAAGGCCCATCCTCCCGCGCGCGAGACGAGAAAGGCACCGCCCTGTCCACTACAGACGTGACCACCAGTGAAGTCGACGGCATGGCCACGACGACCGCCGTCGTCGACGCCCCGTCCTCCGACTCCTCCCCCAGCTTCGCCGAACTCGGTGTCCGACCCGAGATCGTCACCGCGCTCGGAGAGCGCGGCATCACCCACACCTTCGCCATCCAGGAGCTCACCCTCCCACTTGCGCTGGCGGGTTCGGACCTCATCGGCCAGGCCCGTACGGGTATGGGTAAGACCTACGGTTTCGGTGTCCCCCTCCTGCACCGCATCTCGACGGGCGAGGTGACCCGGGAGCTCGACGGCACGCCGCGCGCCCTCATCATCGTCCCCACCCGTGAGCTGTGCGTTCAGGTCACCCAGGACCTCAAGATCGCCGCCACCGGGCTCACCGCGCCCAGCGGGTCGGGGACCCGCCCGCTCAAGGTACTGGCCATCTACGGCGGCACCCCCTACGAGCAGCAGACCGACGCCCTGGAGAAGGGCGTCGACGTGGTGGTGGGCACCCCCGGCCGTCTGCTCGACCTGGCCAACCAGTCGAAGTTGGTGCTCGGCAAAGTCGAGGTCCTGGTCCTCGACGAGGCCGACGAGATGCTCGACCTGGGCTTCCTGCCGGACATCGAGAAGCTGCTCAGAATGGTCCCGGACCAGCGGCAGACCATGCTCTTCTCGGCCACCATGCCGGGGCCGATCATCACCCTGGCCCGCACCTTCCTCACCAAGCCCACGCATATCCGGGCGGAGGCCGCCGACTCCGGCGCCACGCACGAGAACACCACCCAGTACGTCTACCGGGCGCATTCCATGGACAAGCCCGAGGTGGTCTCGCGGATCCTCCAGGCCGACGGGCGCGGTGCCACCATGGTCTTCTGCCGCACCAAGCGCACGGCCCAGAAGCTGGCCGACGACCTGGCCGAGCGCGGCTTCCGTGTGGGGGCGATCCACGGCGACCTGGGCCAGGGCGCGCGCGAGAAGTCGCTGAAGGCGTTCCGCTCCGGGGACGTCGACGTCCTCGTGGCGACCGATGTCGCGGCGCGCGGTATCGACGTCGACGACGTCACCCACGTCATCAACTACCAGTGCCCCGAGGACGAGAAGACCTATGTGCACCGGATCGGCCGTACCGGTCGGGCCGGGCGCAAGGGGGTCGCGGTCACGCTCGTGGACTGGGACGACCTGCCCCGCTGGGGACTCATCGACAAGGCACTCGGCCTGGGCCACGGAGAACCCGCCGAGACCTACTCGACGTCCCCGCACCTGCGCGCCGAGCTCGGCATCCCCGAGGGCGCGGGTGGTCGTGTCGGGGCCGCGACTGGAACAGGGTCCGGTCGGCGCCCGGCGGACCGTGATTCCCGCGGATCGGGTCGCGAATCCGGGGGCGGATCCGGCGCTCGTCGTCGCACCCGGACCGGTGGTTCCTCACCCCAGGCGCAGTCCCCTGCCGCCGGGGCAACCTCCGCCACCGACGCCGGCTCCGGCGGTGACGCCGGTGGTGACCCAGGTTCCGATTCCGCGCCCTCCGGGGACGGTGCCCCGCGTCGTCGGCGTCGACGTCGTCGCCCCTCGTCGACCTCCGACTCCTCCGGCCGGGACTGACCCGACCTCCACCCCCTGGAAGGCACGTGCGCACACTCAGGAGCGGTTCCGGCCGCCGCGGTCTGCCGTTCGTCGACGTCCCCCCCGAGCGCAGGACGCGACGAGACCTCGTCACCGCCGGGGTCATCGCCGTGGTCATGGTGCTGGTGGCGGCCGCCGTGCTCTTCTCCGGGAGCGCGGCCCGGTCTGAGCTGCGTGGCGCGGAATCGGAGCAGCCCGAGTACGGCCCGGCGACCGAGCCCCCCACGTCGCTGCAGCCGCTCTGGACGCACGAGTCCGCCGGCACCGGGCCCCCGCTCACCACCAAGGGCAATCTCGTCACCGTGTCCTCCGACGGAACGCTCGTCGGACGCGACGCGGGATCCGGCGAGGAGACCTGGTCGTACACGCACGCCGGCCGGTTCTGTGCCGGGGCGTTCTACTCCGATCGGCTCGTGGCCGCGTTCGACGGTGCCTCGGGATGCAGTGACGTGACGGCCCTCGACCCGACCCGACAGGTGTACGAGAGCTCCAGGCAGAGCGCGTTCCCGGACTCGATGGACCTCACCGGTACGTGGAAGCACGCTCTCGCGTTCAGCCCGGACCGGCTGGAGATCTGGCGCGACGACCTGGTCCGGACCGTCGAGTACGGGGCCGTGGACGCACCGCAGGAGGCGGGGATGCAGCCCCGCACCGGGTGCACCCTCCTGACCGCCGATCTGACCGACGAGCGCTTCGCCGTGACGGAGCGCTGCCCCGGGGACGACTCCGTCAGACTGACGCTCTCGGAGACCGTTCCCGAGGACAACCGCAGACCGGAGGAGATCGCCTCGGGCCCGACCGGTGCCGACGGCCTGTGGATCATCGAGGTGACCGATCAGGGGGTCCTCGCACTCCGGAACCAGGGCCCCGACTGGACCGTCGAGTGGTTCAGCTCCCCCACCGAGCACTCGACCGTCCTCGTCCTGAACGGTGAGCCGGCTCTGCCCCCGTCACCCGAGACCGTCTCCGGGGACGGCGATCAGGTCAGGTGGTTCGACGGTCGTTCCACGCACGCCTTCGACGGGCCGTCCGGGGTGTACTCGTGGACGGTGGTGGACTCGACCGGTCCCGGCCTCACCGGGGGCTGGTCCCCCGACCCCGAGGCCCATGCGGACGGCGAGTGGGTCCTCGTGCCGGTCACCGGCGGGATCGCGCTCCTCGACCACGACTCCGGGCGGGAGGATCGACGCCTCGCCGGGACGCCGACACAGGGAGCGGGCGTCACGGGGCTCGCGCAGATCGGCGACATCCTGTACGAACGCCACGCCGGGGAGATCCGCGCGTACAAGCTCGTCGCCTGACAGGCTCAGGTCGACAACCGGGCAGGATCAACCGGGACGGTCTGCGCCGGGAGAGCCGCCGGGAGTGCCTCTGCCGCGCAGGTCAGACGGCGTACCACTCGATCGCGTCCCTGCGGAACAGCGAGACCAGCGCGACTACGCACACCACGGCGAGGATCAGCCCGGCGAGATACTGGCCCGAACCCACCCCCACGTACCAGGCCACGAACAGCAGCAGCAGCTCCGCGATCACCACGAGTCCCCGGCCCCAGCGGCGACCCCGCAACAGACCGATACCGGCCGCGAGCAGGCCGCCGCCGAGGATCGCGAACCACACCGCGGTCCCGTAGCCACTGATGACCACGGTCTCCTCTCTATGGCCTCCCGCCGCCCGGATGGCGAGGGCAACGGCCACGCCCACACCGATGAGTCCCTGGGCGGAGGAGATCCACCCGGCCAGCCGCACGGGAGTGGGGATCGCCGTCCGAGGATCCGAGTGATCGAGCGGGGCACGTTGGTCGTCAGGTCGGCTCACGTTCACCTCCACAGCCTATGTCGCGGCGTCACCCGGGCCCGAACCACCCTTGTGGACTGGACTCCGATTAGCCCATTACAGCCTCTGGTGTGCGGTTACGGTTCGATTTGACAACCCGGGTGACCTTTGCCACATCGCACGACAAGAGGGTTGACTTGTCATGGAATCGTGGCACGATCATTCGTAACAGCGCAGACGCACACAGTTTGCCTAGCCTTAACCGGGAGCTGCTCCGCGCGGAGCGAGCCCGCGGAGCGGGTACACCCCCCCCACATCGCCGGATGTGAACGAACACGTACGTCCGCGCACTGACCCTCGCAGGTCAGCGCGTCGGCGGCGTCTTCCCGTGTCCGGTTGACCCGACAACGGTCTCGTTACCGTAAGGAGTTCCCATGGACTGGCGCCACAACGCAATCTGCCGCGACGAAGATCCCGAGCTGTTCTTCCCCGTCGGCAATTCCGGACCCGCCCTCGCCCAGATCGCCGAGGCGAAGATCGTCTGCAACCGTTGCCCCGTCACCGCCGAGTGCCTCGCCTGGGCCCTCGAGTCCGGCCAGGACGCTGGCGTCTGGGGCGGCATGAGCGAGGACGAGCGTCGCGCCCTCAAGCGTCGTCGCGCCCGCACCCGCACCGCGGTCTGACCCCGAACGCAGTCTGACCCGTACGCAGTCTGATCGTACGCGGTCCGCTCGCGACCGGACCGGACGGCTGACCTGACGGTAACGACAAGGCCGGTTCTCCTCCCACGAGGGAGAGGAACCGGCCTTCGTCGTCTGATCGATCGTCAGCCGATGACGGCGATGAGGTCGCCGGCCTGGATGACGTCCCCGGGGGCGACTGCCACCTCGGTGACGGTCCCGGCCGTCTCGCACAGCACCGGGATCTCCATCTTCATCGACTCCAGGAGCACGATCGTGTCGCCCTCGGCGACCTCTGTGCCGACGGCTGCGACGACCTCCATGACGTTCGCGACCATCTCGGCACGGACCTGTTCAGTCATACGGATGTTCCTCTGCTTTCCTCACGCGGCGGCCCCCGGACTCCTCAATGCAACCACACGGGGGTTCCCATGGGAGACTTGTACACCGACGAAAGGAGGCGACCATGGGCAAGCGTGGCCGCAAGAGGCGGGATCGCCGCAAGAAGAACGCCAACCACGGCAAGCGTCCGAACAGCTGAGTCCGGACCATCAGAACCGAGTGAGGGGCGGGCACCGATACGGTGCCCGCCCCTCACCTCGTCTCGCGTGTCGTCTCCGGTGACGTCAGTGCGGGTCACGCCGGTGGACGGTCGTGGTCTGGCGCACCACCGTCGTGCCGTCTGCGTCGGTCGTGGTGACGGTGGTGCGCCGGATCTCCACCATGAGTCGTTCCCTCAACCCCGACGGCGCCTTCTCACAGCATGACCGGGACAACTTGGCCTTGAGCCGGCGCTCCGACAGGAAGAGCTCACGACAGGGAGGGCACCCGGCGAGGTGGTGCTCGAGCCTCGAGCGGCAGGCGTCGTCGCATTCGAGGTCCACGAGAAGGGACAGGTCGCGCCGGGCGGCGTCACAGTCGATCGGATCCAGCCGTGGGTCGTGTTCTCTCGTCACTTCGCGCCCTCCGTCCTGTCACGCCCGAAGCCACGCTCGGTCGCCACGTCCCGGAGCAACTCGCGGAGCTGCTTGCGGCCCCTGTGGAGGCGTGACATCACCGTCCCCAGCGGGGTGTCCATGATCTCGGCGATCTCCTTGTAGGGCAGGTCCTGGACGTCGGCGTAGTACACCGCCATCCGGAACTCCTCCGGGAGCTGGGCCAGAGCGGACCGGATCTCGTCGTCCGGCAACAGCTCCATCGCCTCCACCTCCGCCGAACGCAGGCCCGTGGAGGTGTGCTCGGCCGCCGCCGCCAACTGCCAGTCGGTGATCTCCTCGGTCGGATACTGGGCGGGTTGGCGCTGCCGCTTGCGGTAGTGGTTGATGTAGGCGTTGGTGAGGATGCGGTGCATCCAGGCCCGGAAGTTCGTGCCGGGCTTGAAGGAATGGAACCCCGCATACGCCTTGGCGTACGCCTCCTGCACCAGATCCTCCGCATCGGCCGGGTTGCGGGTCATCCGCAGCGCGGCACCGTACAACTGGTCGAGGAGCGGCATAGCCAACTCCTCGAACTGTTCGGCGCGTTGGTCGGACTCGTCGGGCTGCAACTCGGTCGGCAACCGGTACTCCTCACCTGTCGATGGCCCGGAGTCTATCCGCACGCCGGGGGCGTCGAGGACCGCGGTCCGCATCGCACCCTCCTCTCCCGATCCCGGGGACGATCCCGGGTACCTGCTCTCACCAACACCGTCCACGGGCGCGCTATTCCGGCCGGCCTCGTCACTAGGCTCGGGAGGATGAACGGGAAGCGCGTGAAACAGGGCAGGTCCGACTCTGCGGCGACCCCCGCGATCGCCGCCCTCCGGGCCGCCGGGGTCGACCACGCGGTGCACACCTACGAGACGGCCGGCGGGGCGTTCGGCGACGAGGCCGCGCGCGTGATGGGCGAGCGACTCGGGGTCGACGCCGCCAGGGTCCTCAAGACGCTCGTGCTCGCCACCGCCCGACCACCGGCCGGAACGCGGACCCCACTGGCGGTCGCGGTCCTGCCGGTCACGGCGAGGCTGGACCTCAAGGCGGCCGCCGCCGCACTGTCCTGTGGAAAGGTCTCGCTCGCGCCCGTCGACGTCGCGGAGAAGACCACCGGGTACGTGGTCGGCGGGGTGTCTCCCCTTGGCCAGAAGAGGCCTCTGGCGACCGTGGTCGACCGTTCCGCGTTGGATCACCCCACGATCCTGTGCAGTGCCGGCCGTCGCGGGTGGGAGATCGAACTCGCGCCCGCCGACCTCGTCGACCTCACGGGTGCCACGACGGCGGCGATCGCCTCCCGGTGACCGCGCTAGAAGAGCATGCCGGCGGTCGGGTCCACCGGCCGGACCAGTTCCGGGCCCTCGTTCCGGACATTGGATACCGCGCGTGAGACGGGCCTGATCTCCACCGACTCGGCCCACTGCCCCAGGTCGCCGCCGGCCCCGGCGACCAGGGCCCGGGGGTCTCCGATCACCGAGGGGTCGAGCCAGTCCGACACCACGGCGGGGTGCACCACCAGTGGCATCCGGTCGTGGACCCGGCGCAGGGGTCCCAGCGCCTCGGTGGTGAGGATCGTGCACGACAGCTGCGTGACGGTCTCGTCCCCCGGATCGCGCCGCGCCTCCCACAGACCGGCCATGAGCAGGCCCTGATCGCCAGGCAGACTCATGTGGAAGGGCTGCTTGGGCCCCGCCCTCCCGCCCGGCACCGCGGGCTCGCCCGGCACCCACTCGTACCAGCCGTCCATCGGGATCACGCAGTGCCGCCTGGCCACGGCGGAGCGGAACGAAGGCTTCTCGAACGCCGTCTCGACCCGCGCGTTGAAGAGCGTCGGTAGCTTCCCCGGATCCCTGGCCCACGACGGGACCAGGCCCCAGCGCATCGAGCGCAGGATCCGCCGGGAGGCCGCGGGGTCGTCGAGGCGTTCGCGCGGGGAGTCCAGGACGAGGGCCGGGATGGTGGTGGTGGGCGCGATGTTGAACCGCGGCGAGCCCGGGGCCTGGTCGGGCCACAGCCCCGGGGGCGGTGCGGACGCCTCGTCGACGGCGTCGAGCTCCACCGCGAGCCGCGCCGGATCCGAGGAGAGCGAGAACCGTCCACACATGCGGACCATCCTCCCACCCGGACCGGGCGGGATCGGGGTCGATGGGCGACAATGACCAGGTGAGTCATTGGAACGCTCCTGTCGCCGGCACGCCCGTCCACGCCGTGGTCCCGGTACCCGGGTCCAAGTCGCTGACCAACCGGGCCCTCGTCCTGGCTGCGCTGGCCGACGCCCCCGCCCGGGTGAGCGGGACCCTGCGCAGCCGGGACACCGACCTGATGATCGGGGCGCTCACCGCGCTCGGCACCCGGATCGAGGGCCCGTCGGGGCCGCTCGCGCCGGGCGACACCGAGCTGGTCGTCACGCCGGGGCGGTTGCACGGGGCGGACGTGGAGTGCGGCCTGGCCGGGACCGTCATGCGGTTCGTGCCCCCGGTGGCCGCACTCGCCACGGGCACCTCGACCTTCGACGGCGACCCGGCCGCGAGGGTGCGCCCCCAGGCCACTGTCCTGGACGCACTGCGTGCACTGGGCGCCGACGTCACCGGGGACAGCCTCCCGTTCTCCGTCTCCGGAGCGGGCTCCGTGCGTGGCGGCCGGGTCGAGATGGACGCCTCCGCGTCGTCGCAGTTCGTCTCCGGCCTCCTGCTCTCCGCCGCGCGGTTCGACGACGGGCTGGAGTTGGTCCACGTGGGCAGGTCCGGCGTCCCGTCCGGCCCGCACATCGAGATGACGCTGGCGATGCTGCGGGAATCCGGAGTGTCCGTCGAGCACCCCACCGCGTCGTCCTGGCGCGTGGCGCCCGGTCCGATCTCCGCCGTCGACCGGGTGGTGGAACCCGACCTGTCCAATGCCACCCCGTTCCTGGCCGCGGCCGCCGTCACCGGAGGGACCGTGCGCGTCCCGCGTTGGCCGGTCTCCACCACTCAGCCCGGGGACGCCATCCGCGGGATCCTCCGGGACATGGGCGCCTCCGTCACGCTCGAGACCGCTGACGGGGCGGACCACGGAACCCTCGTCGTCGTGGGGCCCGAACGACTGTCCCCCGTCGACCTGGACCTGTCGGCCATCGGTGAACTCACCCCCACGGTCGCCGCACTGTGCGCGCTCGCCACCGGCCCCTCGCGGCTGACCGGGATCGCGCACCTGCGCGGCCACGAGACCGATCGGCTCGCCGCGCTCGCCGCCGAACTCACCGCCGTGGGCTGCGGGGTCACCGAACTCGATGACGGCCTCGAGATCACGCCCGCCCCCCTCCACGGTGCACCGTGGCGCGCCTACGCCGACCACCGTATGGCCACCGCCGGCGCCATCGTCGGACTGGTCGTCCCGGGCGTCGAGGTGGACGACATCGACTCCACCGCCAAGACCATGCCCGGGTTCACCACGATGTGGGCCGAGATGCTCGCCGGGCGGATGACGTAAGGCCATGGCTGGCAGGCGGGGCGGCAGCGACGCGCGCGGCTGGGACGAGTCCGACATCCGTTTCCGGCCGGGAAAGGGATCCAGGCCACGCACCAAACGCCGGCCGACCCATTCCGACGCCGCGGCCGCGATGGTGGTCAGCGTCGACCGCGGCCGGTGGGGGTGTGTGCTCCTGGACGACGGCCCGGACCACGTCGCCGGCACCCGGATCGTCACCATGCGGGCCCGGGAGCTGGGCCGTACACCGATCGTCGTGGGTGACCACGTCGGCGTGGTGGGCGACCTCACCGGTACCCGGGACACCCTGTCGAGGATCGTCCGGGTGGAGGACCGGAGCACGGTGCTGCGCCGGACCGCCGACGACTCCGACCCGTACGAGCGGGTGGTGGTGGCGAACGCCGAACTGCTGCTGATCGTGGTCGCGGTCGCGGACCCCCCGCCGCGGGCCGGCTTCGTCGCCCGTGCTCTCGTGGCGGCTTACACCGGAGGGTTGACACCGGTGCTCTGCCTGACCAAGGGGGATCTCGACGACCCGTCGGTCTTCGCCGCCGAGTTCGAGGCGCTCGACGTCCCCGTGCTCACAACGGGGATCGACGACGACCTGGACGCGCTACACGAGCGGATCGACGGCCGGATCTCCGCCATGATCGGCCACTCGGGGGTCGGCAAGTCCACGCTCGTCAACCGGCTGATCCCCGACGCCCACCGGGCCACCGGCGTGGTCTCCGGGGTGGGCAAGGGGAGGCACACGTCCACCCAGTCGGTGGCCCTGGCACTCGGGACGGGCGGCTGGGTGGTGGACACCCCGGGGATCCGCAGCTTCGGCCTCGCGCACGTGTCCCCCGACGACGTGGTGGCGTCGTTCTCGGACCTGCACGAGATCGCGCAGGACTGTCCCCGGGGCTGCACCCACCAGGGACCGCCCGCGGACCCCGAGTGCAGTTTCGACGCCGTCACCGACCCCGCCGCACATCGCCGCGCCCTCGCGGTCCGCGAGCTGCTCGGCGTCCTGCAGTCCAACGACCAGTGGGCGCTGGGAACGGATCAGGACTGACGTAGCCCGCGTGGGCTCAGAGCTTGAGCTCGACGTCTCCCAACGCCACCGAGATGCACGTCTGGATCCGTTCGCCGGGTCCGTGATCCGTCCCGTTGCGCAGATCTCGGACATGGCCCTCGTCGAGTCCCACGACGCAGGTCTGGCAGATGCCCATCCGGCAGCCGAACGGCATCTGCACGCCCACCTTCTCGCCGCCCTCGAGGATGGTGGTGGCGCCGTCCAGCTCGACGGTCTTGCCGGTCGAGCCGAACGTCACGGTCCCGCCCGAGGCCCCGGCGTCCCGGTTGACCGTGAAGCGCTCCACGTGGAGGTCCTCGCGGCCGGTGGCGTCGAAGTGCTCGTCGAGCTCGTCGAGCATCGCATTGGGCCCGCACGCCCAGGTCGGCCGCTCCGACCAGTCGGGGACCAGGGCGGACATCTGGCGGGAGTCGATGCGGCCCTCCTCACTGGTGACCCGCAGGTGCAGGACGTACCCGGGCTGGGTCTTCTCGAGGGCGCGCAACTCGTCGTAGAAGAGCGCGTCGTCCCGCTCGCGTACCGAGTGCACGTGGACGACGTCCGGGAACGGCTCGGTGACCGAACGACGGTCCAGGGACCGGAGCATGCCCATGACCGGGGTGATGCCCGACCCGGCGGTGACGAACATCAACTTGGACGGGGTCGGTGTGGGCAGGTGGAAGTCCCCCGCCGGCGCCGCGAGGCGGACGATCGTGCCGGGTTCGACGGTGCCGACGATGTGGTTACTGAGCAGCCCCTCGGGCAGGGCCTTGACCGTCACCGAGTACTCACCGCGCCCGGTGGTGGGCGCGGAGGTCAGGGAGTACGAACGCCAGGTCCAGCGACCGTCGAGGAGGACGCCGATACCCAGGTACTGACCCGGCTGGTAGTGCGGGGTGGCGCCCCACCCGGGCTTGATGACGAGAGTGACGGTGTCCTCGGCCTCACGGCGCACCGTGACCACTTCCCCGCGGAGCTCTCGCGAGGACCACAGCGGATAGATGAGCGACGAGTAGTCGTCCACCCGGAGCGGGTGCGTGAGGCGGTTCAGGAACCGGTGCGCGGCCCGTGGTTCGGGAACCCGCGCGGCCGCTGCCCGCAGTACACGGTTGAGTCCGCTGTTCGACTCGGTCACTGGTGCCTCCTTGGGACCGGGAACCTGGCGACCCGAGGACCGGGCCGACGGTGCCGGAGATGAACCTACGGTAGCGAAGGTTAGCGTCTGGGGGATGCCGCCCGGGCGTGATCCCGGTAACCGGGTCGACTCTCCGGGATTCTCAGAGCAGATTCAACAGGAACGGTAGTTCCGCGGCGTCGTACCAGGCGAGATCGAGGTCGAGCGCGTCCCCCACGGTGAGTTCCGCGTCCTCGTCCCCCAGGTCGGCGCGATCCACCGCCTCGACCGCGGCCTCGACGGGCCCGGCCGCACCCGCGAGGTCCACGTGGACGGCCGCGACCTCGGCCATCGTCACGGTCCCCCGGGTCAGGCGCACGACCGCGGTGTCCAGGTCCGGCCGCGGCTCCGCGTCCGCGTCGGGGACGTCCACGCTCACCACCACCCGGCGGTACGGGTGCGCATCGTGCGCGGCCCCGGCGTCGATCTCACCCCCCAGCAATCGGAGGGAGGCACGTGCGGCCTCGAGGAACGCCACGTGCTCGATCTCCTCCGTGTCCCCCTGGGCGTACGACTCGACGAGTGCGGGGGTCGCCGCGAACGCGGTCGCGCTGCGCACGGGCATCTCCCCACCGTCGAGCAGGGTCTCCAGCATCGCGAGCGTGGCAGGGATGAACAGACGCATGGTGGTGCCTTCCTCGGGTGAGCGGTGACGGTCAGCGGGCGGTACCGGTGAGCTCGTCCAGTGCCGACGAGATGAGCTCGCCGATCTCCTCGACGTCCGGGACCGCCTGGCGGTCCGCCGTGAAACCGCAGTAGACAATTCCCGAATAGCTGCTCATCGACACGGCCAGCGCCTGACCGTCGAGCAACGCGGGAACGGGGTAGACCTCGGCGAGCTCGCCGTCGCCCCAGAACATCTTGTGCTGTGGCCCGGGCGCGTTGGTGACCACCAGGTCGTAGCTGTCCGACGGCAACATGATCGCCGCACGGGAGCCCAACGCGTGCAGGGTGGGCGGGGCGAAGCCGGAGAGTCGGGCCAGCGACTTGGCGCCCACCGCCTGCCTGGGGTGCCGCTGGGTGGCGGTCTCCCTGGAGATCTGCGCGAGCCGCATCCGCGGATTGGGCTCCCCCACCGGCATCCCGATGAGGGCGGAGGCGATCTCGGCGGAGGTCGCCTCGACGGAGACATCCGAACCCTCCGCCTCAGCCGGTCCGTTCTCCGAGGACACGGCCATCGGCACGATCGCGCGGAGCGTGTCCGACGTCGACAGCGGGTGGCCGCAGGAGAGGATCCACGAGCGCAGCGCCCCGCACAGGACGGCCAAGACCACGTCGTTGACCTTGCAGCCGTGTTCCCTCGCGATCGCCCGCGCCTGGTCCAGGGGGAACGAGGCCAGTCCCACGCGGCTGCCCCGGGGCCGGGAGGTGCGGAACATCTCCGAGAGCCCCCCGGGTGGACGCAGGACCGTCAGACTCGCGGCCCCGACCAGACCACGACTGGCCCGCTCGACCGCGTTGACCAGGCGTGCGGATCGGCGCACCAGCTCCAACGGGTCCGTAGCGATGGTGATGAGCGCGTCCAGGACGAGCACGCCGTCGCCGGGCGACGGGACGGGGGTCCAGGTTGCGACCTCGTCCACGTCCGCCGACGCCCTCTCGTCGGTCATGAGCACCTGCGCGAGGTCCACGGCGTTGGGGCCGCCCAGGAGGACGTGATGGGTCTTGGTGAGGATCGCCAGCCGCCCGTCGGCGAGGCCCTCGATGAGGTAGAGCTCCCACAGGGGTCGGCCGGGCTCGAGCGGGCGGTCGACCAGCCTGGCCACCAGATCGGCGAGCTGACGCATCCCCCCCGGCGCCGGCAGGGCGGACCTGCGGACGTGGAAGCTCAGGTCGAAGTCCGGGTCGTCGACCCAGACCGCTCGCGCGAGCCCGAACGGGACGTATCGGATGCGCTGGCGGAACCTGGGGGCGTCGGCCAGTCGGGCGTCGACGAACTCCATGACACGGTCGATGTCCCACGGCTCGTCACGGGCGACGAGCGCGAGGGAACACGAATGCCGACTCCGCGATCGGGTGGCGTCCCCGAGGAGCAGATCCGCGTCCGCCGTCGCCAGCCTGGTCGCCACGGGTCAGACCGCCTCGTCCAGTCCGAGCAGTCCCCGGATCTCCACGGCCGCACGGTCGAACACCTGGTAGAAGACGCCGATCATGCCGGTCTGGACGGCGCCGAGGACGTTCTCGATGGCGTCGTCGACCATCACGCACTCACGGGGCTCGAGATCGAGCCGGCGCGCCGCCTCGAGGAACGCCTCGGGCTCCGGCTTCTCCACCCCGGTCACGCCGCTGAGCACCACGTGTTCGATCCCGTAGGCGCGGGCGTCCTCACGCACCCGATCGGCCCCCGGCCCCTCGGGCTCGTTGCTGAGGACCGCCAGGCGCACGTCGTTGGCCCGCGCCCCGCTGAGGATCTCCCGCCAGCTCTCGCGATCCTCATCCGTGCCGTCCAGCACCCCGAAGTAGTCGACAATCAGTCCTCGCATGGGGACAGCCTAGGCAACGCCCGTCGACAGTGCAGTAGCGGAGCCGGAACCGACTGTCCGTCCCCGCGCGTCATAGGGGGTAGAAGGACGCGAGACCGGCCCGGTCGTCGCAGGAGGGAGCAGGAGAACACATGGCCCCGACACCCGTGTCACCGCCGTCGACCGGTCGCTCCGCGCCGTCCCGGGAGGCGCCGTCCCGGGAGGTGCCGTACGACGAGTACAGGGTCCGGCCCCTCCCCTCGACCGAGCCCGGTCCGGGTGGGCGCCGGCACGACCCGCCGGGCACCCGGGTCGCGGTGCCGGTGCCGGTGCCGGAACCCGAGGACGCGGTGCCGGTCCCCGCGAGGCGGGCGGCCCACGCCCTGGTGATCATGGCCCTCGAGGTGGTCGACCGGAAGCGCGCCCCGCACCACACACGGGGCGCGTTCCCACCGCACCTCGTCGAGATGCTCAGGACGCTGGCCCGCGGAGGCGTCCCGGGCCGGGACCTCGGGCCGGCCCGGATCCACCGCCTCCACATCAACACCGCCGACCCCGGGGCCCCCGCAACCCGGGGTCCCCACGGGTCACAGACCTGTGGAACCTCCGAGTACGAGGTGTGCGCCACCTACGCCCGCGGGCCGCGACTGTTCGCAGTCGCGGCCCGCATCCGGGTCACCGATACCGGGGCGACCTGCACGGCCCTACGGTTGGTCTAGGGCCTGCACGGCCCCCGGTCCGTCCGGCGTCCCGGTCGTTCAGTCCTTGCGCCCGCGAGCCGCGATCTTCGCGGCCCGCTCGCGACGCTCGAGCCGGTCCTGCCGTTCCTGGGAACGACGCTCGGCCCGGTTCGCGGGGACGCCCTCGTCGACGAGCTGCGCCTCCCCCGTCTCCGACGGGCCCGAGAACTGCATCTGGTCATCGCTGACGTCGCGGCCCGTGCCCGCGGCCTGCAGGATCGGGTTGGCGCCGGCGAGAGAAGCCGCCTGCGCCGCGGAGGGGGCCGCCAGCGTCTTCTGCTGGGGGGAGGCCTCGACCTTGACGTTGAACAGGAACGCGACTGTCTCCTCGCGCACCCCGTCCATCATCGCCGCGAACATGTCGTAGCCCTCGCGCTGGTACTCGACCAGGGGGTCGCGCTGGGCCATGGCCCGCAGCCCGATGCCCTCCTTGAGGTAGTCCATCTCGTAGAGGTGCTCGCGCCACTTGCGGTCCAGGACCTGCAGCATGATCGAGCGCTCCAGCTGGCGCATGGCACCCTCGCCACCGATGCCCTCGATCTCGGACTCGCGGTCGTCGTATCGGGCGAAGACGTCGTCGAGGATCGCGTCCTTGAGATTCTTGGCGGACAGGTCACCCGGCGCCCCGTACTCGTCGCCGTCGATGACCGACTGCGCGGTGATCGAGACCGGGTACAGCTGGCCCAGGGCGTCCCACAGCTTGTCCAGGTCCCAGTCCTCGACGTACCCTTCGGCGGCCGCACCGTCGACATAGGCGCTGACCACCTGATAGATCATCGACTCGACCTGGTCGGTGATGTCCTCGCCCTCGAGGATCCGCTTGCGCTCGCCGTAGATGACCGTGCGCTGCTGGTTCATCACCTCGTCGTACTTGAGGACGTCCTTGCGGATCTCGAAGTTCTGCGACTCGACCTGGGTCTGGGCGTTCTTGACGGCCCGCGAGACCATCCCGGCCTCGATCGGTACGTCATCGGGCAGGCTCAACCGGTTCATGATCGCCTCGACGGCGGCCCCGTTGAACCGGCGCATGAGCTCGTCGCCGAGAGACAGGTAGAAGCGGGACTCACCCGGGTCGCCCTGGCGGCCCGAACGCCCGCGCAGCTGGTTGTCGATGCGCCGTGAGTCGTGCCGCTCGGTCCCGAGGACGTAGAGACCGCCCGCCTCGCGGACGCGCTCCGCCTCCTGCTTGCTGAGCTTGCGCATGCGCTCGATCTCGGCGTCCCACGCCTCCTCGTACTCCTCCGGGGTGTCCACCGGGTTCAGTCCCCGCTCACGGAGATTGAGGTCGGCGATGATGTCCGGGTTGCCACCGAGCACGATGTCGGTACCACGACCGGCCATGTTGGTCGCCACGGTGACCGCACCCGGGCGGCCGGCCTGGGCGATGATCTGGGCCTCCGACGCGTGGAACTTCGCGTTGAGCACGTGGTGCTTGACGCCCTTGCGGGTGAGCAGCTTGGACAGGTGCTCACTGCGCTCGACGGACGCGGTTCCCACGAGGACCGGTTGCTTCTTCTCGACGCGCTCGGAGATGTCCTCCACGACAGCGGAGAACTTGGACTCCTCGGTCTTGTAGATGAGGTCTGCCTGGTCCTCGCGCGCCATCGGCCGGTTGGTCGGGATGGGCATGACCTCGAGCTTGTAGATCGAGTAGAGCTCGGCGGCCTCGGTCTCGGCCGTGCCGGTCATGCCGGCCAGCTTCTCGTAGAGGCGGAAGTAGTTCTGCAGCGTGATGGTGGCGAGCGTCTGGTTCTCTGCCTTGATCTCCACCGTCTCCTTGGCCTCGATGGCCTGGTGCATGCCCTCGTTGTAGCGGCGGCCGTCGAGCACGCGCCCCGTGAACTCGTCGACGATGATCACGTTGCCGTCGCGGACGATGTAGTCCTTGTCCTTGGTGAACAGCTCCTTGGCCTTGATGGAGTTGTTCAGGTAGCTCACCAGCGGCGAGTTCGCCGCCTCGTAGAGGTTGTCGATCCCGAGCTGGTCCTCCACGAACTCGACACCCGGCTCGGTCACGCCGATCGTGCGCTTCTTGCGGTCGACCTCGTAGTGCGTGCCCTCCTCGAGAAGCGGGGCGATGCGGGCGAACTCCGCGTACCACTTGCTCGATCCGTCGGCGGGGCCGGAGATGATGAGCGGGGTCCGCGCCTCGTCGATCAGGATCGAGTCGACCTCGTCGACGATCGCGTAGTGGTGGCCCCGCTGGACCAGCTCCGCGGTGTCGTGGGCCATGTTGTCGCGGAGGTAGTCGAAACCGAACTCGTTGTTGGTGCCGTAGGTGATGTCGGCGGCGTAGGACTCCCGGCGCTGAGCCGGGGTCATCCCACCGAGGATCGCGCCCACGGACAGTCCGAGGAAACGGTGGACGCGGCCCATCCATTCCGCGTCGCGCTTGGCCAGGTAGTCGTTGACCGTGACCACGTGGACGCCCTCGCCCGACAGGGCGTTGAGGTACGCGGGGAGCACACAGGTCAGGGTCTTGCCCTCACCGGTCTTCATCTCCGCCACCGCTCCGGTGTGCAGGACGATGGCGCCGACGATCTGCACCTTGTACGGCCGCTGCCCGAGGACCCGGTAGGCGGCCTCACGGGCCACCGCGAACGCCTCGGGGAGGAGGTCGTCCAGCGTCTCACCCTCGGCCAACCGACCCTTGAACTCGTCGGTCTTGGCGCGGAGCTCGTCGTCGGTCAGCTTCTCCGTCTGGTCGGACAGTGTGTCCACGTATTCGGCGAGAGCGCTGTACCGCTTGAGCTTTCGACCTTCGCCGGCTCGGAGCAGCTTGGAAAGGATGGACACAGTCTCGAACGTCCTCGTGGTCGGGTTGGTCGGGAAATCTGGCTACCTGCGCGGGTGCCACGCGGGTCCTCGGTTCATCCTAGGTGCTACCGGCCGCGGATACACGCCGAGGGCGGCCCGGTCCATGTGGACCGGACCGCCCCCGGAGCAAGTGGAGTGCGACCGTCAGGCCTCAGTCAGTCAGCGTGATGAGCCCGTAGTCGAACGCGTGCCGCCGGTAGACGACGGTGGCGTGTCCCGACTCGGCATCCCGGAAGAGGTAGAAGTCGTGACCCACGAGCTCCATCTTCTCCAGTGCCTCGTCGACCGACATCGGGGTCCCGTCGTGCTCCTTGCGGCGCACGATCTGACCGGGGAGCTGGTCGTCGACCCCGTCCGCGTACTCGTCCATGACCTCGGCCGGTGCCGCCTCGGGCGCGAGCTCCGCTGTCGCCTCGGCGACCGACTGCGGTCGACGATGCCCGGAATGGCTGATCTTCCGGCGGGTGCGCGCCTTGCGCATCTGGCGCTCGAGCTTGGCGACCGCCGACTCCAGGGCGGCGTAGAAGGTGTCCTCCGCGGCCTCCGCGCGGGCGACACCCGGCTTGCCCTTGAGGGTGATCTCGATCCGCTGACTCGCCTTGGCCAGGCGTGGGTTCTTCTCGTGCAACAGGACCACGTCGAACCGGGTGATCGCCGGCGAGATCTTCTCGATCTTCGCGAGCTTGGTGTGGATCCGGGTCGCGAAGTGGTCCGGGACCTCGACGTTCCGGCCCTTGATGGTCACCTGCGCATCAGGGGCACCGGGGTCGTCGGTCAACGGACCGTCGAAGGTGGCGGGGTCGAGCAGGACTGCGGGGGTCTTCGCCATCGAAGCTCCTCCTCATCGGGCCTGCGGCGGACCTCTGCGACCGGCCCGGCAGCTGCCCGGGACCCCGGTCGAGGGGCCAACCCACATGGCTGAGTGGATACTCTCCGGACGTGGAACACCACCGGCTAATTTCAACGAACGCGCTGGTGAACCCCGTCCGAACTCCACGATACCCGGTCGTCTGGGCACCGGACCGCAGTAGCCACAAGTCGTCCGGAAGTCACCGGAGTCTTCACGCGGCGGTGACACCGAGGACACCGTCCACGCGCAGGCCCCCCTCCCCCAGGACCCCGACGCACGCGGCCGCCGTGGCACCCGTCGTCACGACGTCGTCCACCACCAGGATCGTCGACGGGGTCGCCAGCAGAGCGGCGACCGTCGACGGCGCTCCGGGCGAGGCCCGCAGCGGGGTGCCCTCGGGCCGTCGCCGGATCCGGCCCGACAGATTGTCCGTCCTCGCACGCGCGTCCAGCCCGGCGGCGTCCCGGACCCGCCCCCGGACCTCGAGCACCGGGGCCACGGCCACGGCCCCTCCCGGGACCGACCCCGCCAACTCGGCCGCCAGGACGTCCACGACCTCGCGGACGTGGTCGAACCCGCGCCGACGGCGGGCCCGGGCGGACGCCGGTGCGGGGACGAGCACCGTCGGCCGCTCGGAGGCCTCCGGCAACTCGCCCGCCGCCCTGAGGGCATCGATCCCGGCGGCGAGGGCGGCGCCGATCGGTGACGCGAGATCAGGGCGGCCACGGTCCTTGTACGCGGACACAGCGCGGGCCGCGGGGCCGGTGTGTCGGGCCAACGCCCACACGGGCACCCGGAGGTCCGCGCGGGTCCGAACGTGTAGCGGGACCCCGGCCAGCGTCAGCGCGCACCGCCCGCACCACCGCTCACGGGCACGCCCGCAGCCCGCGCACTCGAGGGGGACCACGAGGTCCACAAGCGCCGCCGCCCAGCCCGGCTCACGTGGGCGCTGACGCCTCCCGCCGGTCCCCGTCGGCACCGGGTCAGCCCGCGACGACCGGGTCCGCCCGGATGGCGGCCAGTCCGTTGATCTCCCGCCAGTATCGGTCACCGGTCTCGGCCGCCGTGTCGAGTCTCAGGAGGGACCGCTGGTCCACCACGTACACCTCGCGGCCCGCGGCGGCGATCGCGGTGACCGGCCCGGCGATGTTGCGCTGGGACAACGGCTCGGTCATCGCACCGTCCACGGTGATCGTGGTCACCGGCGCCTCGCTGGTGTCCCGACCCACGACGATCGTCGACCGGTCCCGCCACGCCACGACGGTGGCCGACTCCCCCAACGCCCGGCCGATCTGACGGAACGTGCCGGCCAGCGGCTGCCCGGTCTCGGCCGACAGCGCGCCGATGAACACCTTGCCGTCGACGACCACGGCCAACTGGGCCCCGGACTGGTCGATCCGCAGCCCCGTGACCCGCGACCCCAGGGCACGGATCGGGGCGCCGTCCATCTCCTGGACCGACGGGGGGTCACCTCCCGCTCCGATCCGCACCAGCCTGGAGTCGTCGGCCATCACCCACGCCCGTCCGTCCACGGGGTGGAACGTGGGTCCGGTCAGGGTCCGGGCGGTGAGCGCCTCGGCCGGCTCGCCGTCGATCGCCCCGATCAGCACCCTCTGGGGCCCCGCGCGGTCCTGACCGGCGATGACTGCCAGCAATCTCCCGTCGTGGGACATGGTCGCGCTCCGTCCGCCACGGACCTGCGACCAGGGCCCTCCGGCCGGTCGCGCGCCGGCCCCCTCGAGCCGGACCAGGCCGTCGGCGGCGGTGAGCGCATATTCCATGGGCTCCACAGGCGGATACGGGTCGAACGACATGACGTCCTCGGTCGTCCACCCGTCGACGTAGCGTTCGTCGAGGGGCGCGCCGTCCCGTTCGAGCCGGTACGGGCCGGGGACGTCCGCGCGGGCCAGGGTCCACACGACCTGGGCGGCGAACTGCGTGGTGGCCTGGCTGCTCAGCACCGGCAGACCGGTGAAGTCGATGGCGGTTCCGGCCCCCCCGTCCGCGGCCTCGTCGGGGCGGACCGACACCGAGGTCGGGACCCGGGACAGGACGGAGTTCCCGATCCCCGGCCGGGGACCGGTGGCCAGCAGGTTGACCAGGGAGAAACCCAGGTCGGTCCGGTCCGCGGCCGTCCACCGCGTGTCGGGGACCAGTGAGTCCCCGGAACCGGTGAGGAAGAACAGATCACGCTGGGCGTAGGTGGAGACGAACTCGGTCCGTTCGATCACGACCCCCGGGGGCAGCTGGTCGATGCGCCACTGGCCGTCCTGCCGGGCGAGTCCGATCGTCACCTCGAGTTGCCCCACGTCCTCCCTGAAGATGCCGCCGGGGTCGAGTGATCCGACCTTCTCGGCGCGGAGCGTGTACTCGGCGCTGTCCGCGCCCCTGCCGCCCTCGGCGCTGAGATCCGCGCGCAACACGATCGTGGTCTCCGCGGAATCGTCCCAGTTCTCCGCCGCCTCCGGGGTGAGGAACTGGCGGGCCGCCGCGTGTCGCTGGTCGGCGATCGCGGCCGCCTTGAGGAAGTCCCGGACGAGGAGGTCCGGCTCCTGGTCGGGCACCGGGGTGGGGACGGCCAGACCGGCCCCGGACGGCGAGAAGGTGTCGATGACCTGAGGGGACGACGACGAGGGCAGCGTCGCGCATCCGGTGGCACCGAGAGCGGCCACGCAGACCACCGCCACCGCGGCGACGAGTGCCCGAGCGCGGTTCACGACCGGGCCTCCTCGGTCCCGGGGACGCGGTCCAGCGGTGTCGGCGAACCGGTCCGCACGAGACGCGCCTCATCATCCGGCGTCAGCGGCAACGGGCTCGAGGTGAGCGTGCCCCCGTGGCGCCGGGGGATGGTCAGGCGGAAACACGAGCCCTCACCCGGGCTGCCCCAGCAGTCCAGGCGACCGCCGTGCAGTTTGGCGTCCTCGAGCGCGATCGCCAGACCGAGCCCGGTCCCGCCCGATCGGCGGACCCGCGAGGGATCCGCCCGCCAGAAGCGGTTGAACACCAGCGACTCCTCGCCCGGCTTGAGCCCCACGCCGTGGTCGCGTACCGAGACCGCGAGGGCTGCGTCGGACCCACGGAGGGTGACCCGGACGGGCTTGGACTCCGAGTGGTCGAGTGCGTTGGCCACCAGGTTGCGCAGGATGCGCTCGACCCGGCGGGAGTCCACCTCGGCCACCACCGCCTCGGCCGGCATGTCCAGCTCGACCTGTACGCCCGCGGACTCGGCGATGTGCGACACGGTCGACACCGCGTCCTCGACCGCCCCCCGCACGTCCAACGCGGTCACCGACAGCTCCGCCATGCCGGCGTCGTGGCGGGACACCTCCAGGAGATCCGTGAGCAGGCTCTCGAACCGGTCGAGCTCGGACTCCAGCAACTCCACGGCACGCTTGGTCGGGGCATCCAGGTGTCCGGCGGAGTCGGAGATGATGTCCGCCGCCATGCGGACGGTGGTGAGCGGGGTGCGCAGCTCGTGCGAGACGTCCGACGTGAAGCGCTTCTGGAGGTCGCCGAACTCCTCCAGCTGCGTGATCTGGTCGGACAGGCTCTGCGCCATGTCGTTGAACGCCATCGCCAGCCGGGCGACGTCGTCCTCTCCCCGGATCACCATCCGTTCCTTGAGGTGACCGTTGGCGAACCGTTGCGCGATCGACGCCGCCTGCCGGACCGGCAGCACCACCTGCCGCGCGACCATCCACGCGATCGCCGCGCTGAGCACGATGATCGCCAACCCGGCGGTCGCGACGATCCCGCGCATGATCCCGAGGGTCTGTTCCTCGGCGATGAGCGGATAGACCAGGTAGAGCTCGAGGCCCGGTATCGACGAGTCCGTCGGGGTGCCGATGATCAGCGCCTTGGCGGGCTCGCCCCGGAAGTCCACGGTGACGTACTGGTAGGCGACACGACCCCGCTGGACCAGCGACTGCAGCTCCGGCGGTACCTGCGAGTTCGCCGGGCTGACGACCTGCCCGCGGCCGGTCTGGTCGGGCACCACCAGGATCGGGTCGAAGGTGCCGGCGTGGACCGATTCACCGTCCGAGGCGATGCCCCGCTCCCCCAGTGCGCTGCGCGCCTGGTCGAGTCGGGACTGCTCGCTGGTCCCCTCGTCGGTCGCCGCGATCTGCGCCTCGACGGTCACCCGGAGCCTGCCGGCCTGCTCGACCGCGGCGTCCAGCTTGGTCGACAGCAGCTGCGCGGCCATCTGGCTCTGCAGCATGAACGCGATCGTGAGGATCACGCCCATGGACAGCGCCAGGGTCGAGGTGACCACCCGGAGCTGGAGGGACCGCCGCCACAGGCGCGCGAACCGGAGCCCCAGGACCGAGAGGTCCAGGTCCCGGATCCGTTCCCGGAGGGTCGACGTCGAGTCGGCCGCGTCCATGGTGTCGCGGGTGTCGCCCTCGTCGCCGGAGGACGCCGCCGCGTCGTCCGTGCGACGTGCGGTCACGAGACCGGGCCGGCCTTGTAACCGACGCCGCGCACGGTGAGGACGACCTCGGGGTTCTCCGGGTCCTTCTCGATCTTCGCCCGCAGGCGCTGGACGTGGACGTTGACCAGGCGCGTGTCCGCCGAGTGGCGGTAGCCCCAGACGTGCTCGAGGAGGACCTCGCGGGTGAAGACCTGGCGGGGCTTCCGGGCTAGCTCCACCAGTAGGTCGAACTCCAGCGGGGTGAGCGGGATCGGCGTGCCGTCACGCGTCACGGTGTGTGCGGGGACATCGATGGTCACGTCACCGATGTGCAGGAGTTCGCTCGGCTCGTCCTCCCCACGACGCAGCCGGGCCCGGATCCGGGCCACCAACTCCTTGGGCTTGAACGGCTTCATGATGTAGTCGTCCGCGCCGGACTCCAAGCCCAGGACCACGTCGACGGTGTCCGTCTTGGCCGTGAGCATGACGATCGGCACCCTCGACTCCCCGCGGATGTCCCGACACACGTCGATCCCGCTCCTGCCCGGAAGCATGAGGTCCAGCAGGACCAGATCGGGTTGGACCGCACGGAAGGTCTCGATGGCCTGGACGCCGTCGCCCACGACCTCGGTCTCGAACCCCTCGCCCCGCAGGACGATGGTGAGCATCTCTGCCAGTGCGGCGTCGTCGTCGACGACGAGGATCTTCGGGGTCATTGTCACCACTTGTGTCGGCGTGTGTGTCGGCGTGTGTCCATGAAGACCTTACCCGGCCGCACCGACGGGCCGGTCCCACGGCTCGGCTCGGTGCCCGGGAAATCAGGGGCCGACCACGACTCAGCGACCGACGACGTGGTCCGCCAACCCCCGCACGTCGGGGTCCACTCCCAGCACCCGCCAGGGCGACCGCCAACCGGAGGCGGCGAGCCGACGGTAGGCCTCCCCCGTCGCGGCCTGGAGGGTCGCGTCCCTCTCGTAGCGGTCCCGGGTCCGACCCGGGTCCGTCGTCTCCCGGGACCCCGCCCTCTCGGCTGCCAACGCGGTGGGTGTGTCCAGCAGGATCTGCAGGTCCGGCAGTGGCAGTCCGAGCCGGTCGAACTCGAGTTCGCCGATCCAGTGGAGCACCTCCGTCTCCCGGCCGGGGCCGAGCCGGGCCGCCGTGTACGCGGCGTTGGAGGCCACGTACCGGTCGAGCAGGACCACGTCGTGCGAGGTCCTCAGCTCACCGAGTTGATCGAGGGCCGCGTGCCTGTCCAGGGCGAACAGCAGCGCCATCGCGTGCGGCGAGTCCGCGGTGCCGGCCTGGCCGCCGTGCAGTGCGTCGGCGGCCAGGTCGGCGTGCAGAGTGCCGTACCGGGGGAACGCGAGGCGCCCGACGGACACGCCCCGGTCGCTGAGCTCACCGACCAGGGCGGTCGTCAGGGTGTTCTTTCCCGCGCCGTCGAGTCCCTCGACGACGACCAGCCGCGCGACCACCTTCGGGCCGGCTCAGTACCGGTAGTGCTCGGGCTTGTACGGGCCCTCGACGTCCACGCCGATGTACTCGGCCTGGTCCTTCGCGAGCTTGGTGAGCGAACCACCGAGTGCCTCGACGTGCAGGCGCGCGACCTTCTCGTCGAGGATCTTCGGCAGCAGGTGGACCCCGATCGGGTACTGGTCGGCCTTGCTGAACAACTCGATCTGGGCGATGACCTGATCGGAGAAGCTGTTGGACATCACGAAGGACGGGTGACCGGTGGCGTTGCCCAGGTTGAGCAGTCGACCCTCCGACAGCACGATGATCGACCGGCCGTCGGAGTCGAAGACGAACTCGTCGACCTGCGGCTTGATGTTGATCCGGGTGACGTCCGCCGCCGACTCCAGGCCCGCCATGTCGATCTCGTTGTCGAAGTGGCCGATGTTGCCAAGGATCGCCTTGTCCTTCATCCGCTTCATGTGGTCGAAGGTGATGATGTCCTTGTTTCCCGTGGCCGTGATGATGATGTCGGCGTTCCCGATGGCCTCGTCGACCGTCACCACGTCGAAACCGTCCATGAGGGCCTGCAGGGCGTTGATGGGGTCGATCTCGGTGACCTGGACGCGCGCGCCCTGGCCGGCCAGCGCCTCGGCGCACCCCTTGCCCACGTCGCCGTAACCGCACACCAGGGCCTTCTTGCCGCCGATGAGGGCGTCGGTGCCGCGATTGATGCCGTCCAGCAGGGAGTGGCGGGTGCCGTACTTGTTGTCGAACTTGCTCTTGGTGACCGCGTCGTTGACGTTGATCGCCGGGAACGGCAGCACGCCCTCGGAGTGGAAGTGGTAGAGACGGTGCACGCCGGTGGTGGTCTCCTCGGTGACGCCCTGGACCGCGTCGGCGATGGCCGTGTACTTGCCCGGGTGCGCCGGGACCGACTCGCGCAGCAGTGCGTGGAAGACCTTCTCCTCCGCCGACCAGGCGGAGTCGTCCGACGGCACGGCGCCCGCCTGCTCGAACTCCTTGCCCTTGATCACGAGCATGGTGGCGTCGCCACCGTCGTCGAGGATCATGTTGGGCTCGGTGTCGGGCCACGTCATGATCTGCTCGGTGCACCACCAGTACTCGGCGAGCGTCTCGCCCTTCCACGCGAACACCGGCACGCCCGACGGCGCCTCGGGGCTGCCCTCGGGGCCCACCACGACCGCGGCGGCCGCCTCGTCCTGGGTGGAGAAGATGTTGCACGAGGCCCAGCGGACCTCCGCGCCGAGCGAGGTCAACGTCTCGATCAACACGGCGGTCTGCACCGTCATGTGGATCGAGCCGGCGATCCGGGCGCCCGCCAGCGGCTGCTCCGCCGCGTACTCCTCACGCAGCGCCATCAGACCGGGCATCTCGTGCTCGGCCAGACGGATCTGCTTGCGGCCCGCCTCCGCCAGCGACAGATCCGCCACCTTGAACTCGACACCGTTGACGGACTGCACCTGGAGATCAGCAGACATGTGTGCGACCAGCTCCTCTTTGTGGGGAATAGACTTCCGCACCACACTAGCGGGCACCCTGCCGGGGCGGTCTACCGCTGCCGCGTCCCCGTCACCGGATCACCGACGCGGGTGCGGAAGACGGTGGCCCCGTCGGCGGCGTCCAGCACCACCCCGGGCGTCGAGGCGGGCACCCACACCGCGTGTCCGGGCCCCAGGGTCTCCGTGGCTCCGTTCTCGGACACGCACAACCGCCCGGAGGTGCACAGCAGGACCTCGGGACCATCAGGGTGGTAGCGCACGGGAGCGGAGGCCGCGGGCACCACGATGCGCGAGAGCGCGAAGTCGGGCTCGGGCGTGGGGTAGTCCATCTCACCGGGGATCCCGCGGTCGGCCGGTACCGGCCGCACCGTGGGGTCCGCCAGCGGGTCGAACTCGAGTACCCGCATCAGCTCCGGGACGTCGACGTGTTTGGGCGTCAGACCACCGCGCAGGACGTTGTCCGAGTTGGCCATGACCTCCACCCCCACCCCGCGGAGATAGGCGTGGAGCTGACCGGGTCCCAGGTAGACGGCCTGTCCCGGTCGGAGGACCACCCGGTTGAGCAGCAGTGCGCCCAGGACACCGGGGTCCGTGGGATACCGCTCGGCGAGCTCCACCACGGTGGTGGCCTCGTTCGACCACGCGCCGGCCACCCCCTGTGCGGTGAGGTAGCCCACGGCGCCGGTGACCAGGTCCGCCACCACCGTCTCCAGCGCCATGTGCGGCATCGTCACGAAGGTCGTGAACACCGCGCGGAGGCCCTCCGCGTCCGGCTGTCCGTCCAGCATGTCGCGGTAGGGGCGCAGCGCCGGCACGTCGAGGGCGTCGAGCAGTGCCACCGTCCGGGACACGGGTCGGAAACCCACCAACGCGTGGAACTCGGTCAGCGCCACGAGGATCTCGGGCTTGTGGTTGGCGTCGCGGTAGTTGCGGTCCGGGGCGTGGACGGCGATGCCACGCGCGTCCTCCGCGGCGAACCCCTCCCTCGCCTTCTCCGGGGACGGGTGCGCCTGGAGCGAGAGCGCCTGCTCGGCGGACAGGAGCTTGACCAGGAACGGCAACCCGCCCCCGTGCTCCGCAGCCACCCGGGCACCGAGCTCACCCTCGGGGTCGGCGGCGATCCGCTCGTCCAACCCCCGCCCGTCGGCGCAGAGGGACGAGCCGGAGTCGTGGGCGCCGAACCAGTGCTCGGCCACCGGGTGGGGGGCCGGGGAGACCGTCCCGCACAACTCGGGGAGCGCGGTCCGGGAGCCCCACGCGTACGCCTGGACGACCGGGCTGAGAGCCACCACGGATCTAGAGCCCCCCCACCAGAAGGTACGCGGCGGAGAGTTCGGTCCGTGCCATGAGCGCCGCCACCTTTCCGCTCAACGGTGCCGGTGCGGTGCCGACCGTGTCCCGACCACGGTCGGATATCCACTCGACGTCCGCGAGCGCCCCCGCCGCCAGCCTGACGAACTCCTCGTCCGCGCTCAACACCATACCGAGGTGCCTGATGGTCCTGTCCTCCCGCGCACCGTCCAGTTCGTCGTCGTGGAAGAGGCTCGCGAGGGGGTCCACGGCGGGCAGTCCCCGGGCGCGCTCGGCCTGGGACCGGACCGCGTCCGTGACGGAGGAGGACGCCGTCACCCGGCCGGCATCGCAGAACGCGGCCACGGCCCGGTCGCAGTAGGCCGCGGACAGCGGATCCGAGTGGATCCAGACGAGCGGGTCCGAGCCGGCGACCGAGGTGGCGAGGAGCTTGGCCGGGTTGACCGGCGTCGCGAGATCGGGCCCCAGCCCCTCGAGTTCGACGTCGACCGCGTCCGCGGCCGCGCCGACGTCCAACCCCGGTACGCCGAGGGCGCTCAGGACCGCCATCCCCGCGGCCAGGTGGTGCAGGACCCCGCGGTGCGGCGGCAGGTACGGGAGCGGCGGGAGCCAGGTGGCCCGGCCCCCTCCCGATTCGCCCACCGGGCCCTCCCTCGGCACGTCCACCACGACGGCCGCGCCCCGGTTGGCGGCGGTCTCGACGGCGGACGCGAGGTCACGGTCGCCGGCGTCGTCGCCCGAGACCAGGACGACGTCCAGAGCCCCGACCCAGGTGGGGAGCGTGTGGGCGTGGACCAGCGGCGGGACGGAGGCTCCTCCGACGACCTCGCAGAGGGCGGTGACCACGCCGGCGGCGTGCCGAGCCCGGTCCGAGCGCCCGGAGACCCACACGAGAGCCCGGGGACGGAACCCGGCGAGCGCGTCCAGCGCCCCCGAGTCGACTGCCGTCGCGACCGCACGGAGTTGGGCCCCGGCCATCGACGCGTGGAGCAGGGCCCCGGTGGCGTCGGAGGAACGGAGGGCCTCGGCGTCGTCCAGGTCGACCCGACCCGCCCCGGTGTCGCTGGTCAGGTCAGGCACGGACGATCGCGAGGACTTCGTCGACCACCGCGGCGACGTCCTCCCTGGTGGGCGCCTCCGCGTTGAGGCGCAGCAGCGGTTCGGTGTTGGAGGCCCGGAGGTTGAACCAGGCGCCGTCCCCGAGGTCGACGGTCACGCCGTCGAGTCGGTCCACCGACGCGGCGCGGCCGGAGAACGCCTCGATGACCTGCTCCATGCGCGCGACCTGCTCCTCGGCCGAGTCCAGGGTGGAGTTGATCTCCCCCGACGCGGCGTACCTGGTGTACTCGGCCATGACCTCCGAGAGCGGCGAGTTCTGTTCCCCCAGGGCGGCGAGCGTGTGCATCGCGGCGAGCATGCCCGAGTCGGCACCCCAGAAGTCGCGGAAGTAGTAGTGCGCCGAGTGCTCGCCGCCGAAGATCGCACCGGTGTCCGCCATCTGCGCCTTGATGAAGCTGTGGCCCACCCGGGTGCGGACGGCGACCCCGCCCTTCTCCTCGACCAGTTCGGGGACGGCCCGGGAGGTGATGAGGTTGTAGATGATGGAGGCGCCGGGTTCCTTGTCGAGCTCGCGCCCGGCGACCAGCGCGGTGATGGCCGACGGGGCGACGGGCTCGCCCCGCTCGTCCACCACGAAGCAGCGGTCGGCGTCGCCGTCGAAGGCGAGTCCGATGTCCGCCCCGCTCTCACGGACCAACGCCTGGAGGTCCACCAGGTTGGCCGGCTCGAGCGGATTGGCCTCGTGATTGGGGAAGTTGCCGTCGAGCTCGAAGTACAGGGGGACGATCTCGAGGGGCAGCCCGCTGAGCACCGCGGGCACCGTGTGACCGCCCATCCCGTTGCCGGCGTCGACGGCCACCTTGAGCTGGCGGATGCCCGACAGGTCGACCAGTTCACGCAGGTACGCACCGTAACCGTCGAGGACGTCGCGCTCGGAGACCGTGCCGGGCGTCCCGTCGTACGCCGGGACGCCCTCGACCAGCCCGTCCGAGATCTCGCCCAGCCCGGATTCCTGACCGACCGGCTTGGCGCCCGCACGGCACAGCTTGATGCCGTTGTACCGGGCCGGGTTGTGGCTGGCGGTGAACATGGCGCCCGGGCAGTCGATGAGCCCCGAGGCGTAGTAGAGCTGGTCGGTGGACGCGAGACCGATCGTCACCACGTCCAGGCCCTGCGCGGTGACGCCGTCCCCGAACGCCTGGGACAGGGTCGGGGAGGAGTCGCGCATGTCGTGGCCGACGACCACGGTCTCCGCGCCCTCCGACCGCATCAGGCGGGCGAACGATGCGCCGACCTCACGGACGAAGTCCTCGTCGATCTGCTCACCCACGACGCCTCGGACGTCGTAGGCCTTGATGACTGCTCGGACGGACTCGGCGCTGCGTGCCACGTGCTGCTCCAGGGATGAGAGGCGGTCGGACGGTGTCATCAGTCGACCCTACCCGCCGGGTTCCCGCCCGGTCCGACGCTTGCGGGCGCGGGCGCCCGGAGCACGGTCAGCCGAGGCCGGGGCCCGGCTCCCGGGCGCCGTCAGCGGGCCTCGCCGACGGGGCCTCGTCGCGGTCCGGGGCGTTGGGGACCACCCGCAGGTGGGGGCGGCTACCGGACGGCTCCACCGGGGCCGCGGCGAGCACGGGCCCGGGGTCGGAGACCCCCAACCGCCGTAGCCGGTCCGCGTCCACCAGGGCCGCACCCGCCCTCCGGCCGCCGACCGGCCCGCCGGCCACGGCGTCCAACAGGGCGGTGAGGTCGGAGTCCTCGGCGGATGCGTCGATGTCGGGATGGCGCACCAGTTCCCAGCCGCGGGGGGCGGTGATGCGCAGGGCGTGCGCTGCGCAGAGATCCCACGAGTGCGGCTCCCGGATCGCCGGGAGCGGGCCGACGACGGCCGTCGAGTCCGCGTAGACGTAGGTGAGCGTGGCGACCGCACGATTGGGGCACCCCGGGCGGCAGCAACGACGGTTCTCACTCACGAGGCCCCAGGGTAGTCCCGAGCGGCTGCCGTGTGCGCCGCGACCCGCCGCGTCGGTACCGCGGAGCCCGGGAGACGACGGCTACCCTCGCGTCATGACCCCCACCGCACCGGTCCCCGGACGGCCGCCGACAGGGAACGCGATCCCGGGCGCCGGCCAGAACGACGTGTGTGCGGGCAGCCGGATCTCTGTCCGGGACTTCCCCGGCGACCCCGGACGCCGCGGCCCCCGGGTCGTGACCTCCCGACGCGCGGCCCGACGCGGGCACGGCCCGCGCGGCCCGATCCTGCCCCCGGAGGTCCCCCGGTGGCGGAGCCGTGCCGCCGAGTTCGACGCCGCCGCGCTCGAGGCGTTCGCCGAGATCGACCAGCACTGGCATTCCCGCCTGGTGCATCTGGACCTCGCCGTGGACATGGTCCCGAGGATGCGCCTGAAGCCCGGTGAGACGTGGCCGGAGGAGGTCGTGGCGGACGGACTGGTCCCGCTCGCCCGGCTGGTCCCCGCCGGGGTGGACCGGGCCGGCCAGCCCACGCGGGCGCGGCTGGTCCTGTTCCGCAGGCCCCTCACCCGCCGGGCGCCGGGCGGGGACGACCTGCGTGACCTGGTCTACTCGGTCTTGGTGGAACTCGTCTCTCAACACCTCGAGATCTCACCGGACGAGGTCGAGGCCGGCCCCAACGACAACTGACCATCCCGCAGGATGGTCAGGCATGGGGAGCAGGGCCCGGGGTCGAGGTGGCCCGGTACCGAGATCTCTCAGTACCGAGATCTCTCAGTACCGAGATCACTCAGTTGTCGAGACGACTCGTTCTTCAGCGGCCGCCGAGGCCCCCGGACGGGTCGGTCCGGAACGGACTCACATCACGGCCTCGCGCTTGATCCGTCGCCGCTCACGCTCGGACAGTCCGCCCCAGATCCCGAAGCGCTCATCGTTGGCCAGTGCGTACTCGAGGCACTCCGCCTTGACCTCACACCCCGTGCAGATCTTCTTGGCCTCTCGGGTCGAGCCACCCTTCTCCGGGAAGAACGCCTCGGGATCGGTCTGGGAACAGAGAGCCCGGTCCTGCCAGCTCTCCTCCTCGTCCTCCACGAAGAGCGCACTGCTGCCGAAGTCGACCAGGGTCAATTCGGGTCCCGCTGCGGTGCGTGACTGTCGATCCACGGTCATCCCCTCGTGTTACGTTGCTCGTCGCTCGTGCGTCCGCCCGGCCCGGGTGCCGCTCGGATACGAATGACACACCTGTGATTACACACATGCGAATCGCTGAGGTCAAGCGAAATCGGGGATACCTAGCATTTTCGTGCGCCGGGCCGGCCAGTGACACGCCGCAGATTGTGTGGCGTGGGACACCATCCTGCGTCCGGGCGGGGCTACACCCCCGGCCACCCGGGCCTGGCCGGTCCCCCGTCACTACTCTTGGTCGACGTGAGGATCTGTGTATTGGCCGGTGGCGTCGGTGGCGCCCGTTTCCTGCTCGGCGCACGCCGACTGTTCGGACTGGACCCCGCTCCGGGCGGTGCGGGCACCCCGCTCCCGGGTACGGATGCCGTGCACCGTGTCGACGCGGTGGTCAACGTCGGTGACGACGCGTGGATGCACGGCGTCCGGATCTGTCCCGACCTCGACACCTGCATGTACACCCTCGGCGGGGGCATCGACCCGGAACGCGGATGGGGTCACGCCGGCGAGACCTGGAACTGCCGCGACGAACTCGCCGCCTACGGCGTCCAGCCCGACTGGTTCGGACTCGGGGACAAGGATCTCGCCACACACCTCGTGCGCACCCAGATGCTCAGCGCCGGCTACCGGCTGACCGACATCACCGAGGCCCTGTCCGCCCGCTGGTCCCCCGGGGTCCGGCTGCTACCCGTGACCGACGACCGCTGCGAGACGCACGTCGTGGTCCCCGGTGACACCGACGGCGCGGAGGGAGCGGAGGGCGCCGGTGAGCGGGCGATCCACTTCCAGGAATGGTGGGTCCGCCACCGGGCGATGCTTCCGGCCTCCGGCTTCGTACAGATCGGTGCCGATGCGGCCCGGCCCACCCCGGAGACGCTCGAGGCCATCGAGGCGGCCGACCTCGTCGTCGTCGCCCCCTCCAACCCCGTGGTCTCCGTCGGCGCGATCCTCGCCGTCCCCGGCATCCGCGCCGCGTTGCGTTCCACCTCCGCGCCGGTCGTGGGGGTGAGCCCCGTGATCGGGGGCGCCGTGCTGCGCGGCATGGCCGACGCGTGCCTCACCGCGATCGGCGTCGAGACCTCGGCGCTGGCCGTGGCGCGTCACTTCGGAGCCCGATCCGGCACCGGCCTGCTCGACGGCTGGTTGGTCGCCCCCGGCGACGGCCCCGGCGACGGCGCGGGCGAGGTGGACGGGATCGCCGTCCGCGAGGCCCCGCTGCTCATGACCGACCCGGACGCCACGGCGCAGATGGTGGCCGCCGCCATCGAACTGGCCGGGCTCGAGGTCCCCACGCGGTCCGACCGATGACCGACGGAGCCGTCCCCGAGATCCGCCTCTGGTCGGGGGAACACGCCGCCGCCGCGGACGTCCGCCTGTGGGCTCCGGACGGCCTCCCGGAGTTCCGGCCGGGCGACGATCTGGCGGGGATCCTGGCCGCTGCGCTCACCGACGACCCGCACGGACTGACCCACGGCGACGTCGTGGTGCTCACCTCCAAGGTCCTCTCCAAGACCGAGGGACGGATCGTGGCCGCCCCCACCGACCCCGACGAGCGGGACGCCCTGCGCCGACGGCTCGTGGAGCAGGAGTCCGTGCGGGTGGTGGCGCGGGTCAACCGCACCCTCATCACCGAGAACCGGCTCGGCATCGTCCAGGCCGCCGCCGGCGTCGACGGCTCCAACGTCGACGCCCGCGAGCTCGCGCTGCTCCCCGAGGACCCCGACGCGTCCGCCTCCGCGCTGGCCCGCGAGTTGCGCCGGCGGACCGGCGTGACGGTGGCCGTCGTCGTCACCGACACCATGGGCCGGGCCTGGCGTACCGGCCAGACCGACGTGGCGATCGGCGCCGCGGGGCTGCGGGTCTCGATCGGCTACGACGGCGCCGTGGACCGCCAGGGCAACGAGCTGTACGTCACCGACGTCGCCGTGGCCGACGAGATAGCCGCCGCCGCCGACCTGGTCAAGGGCAAACTGGGCGCCCGACCCGTGGCGGTGGTGCGGGGGCTGGGACACCTGCTGGTCGGGGATGACGACGACGAGCGCGGCTCCCCGCAGCGGGCCCGCGACCTGGTCCGCGACAGCGCGTCGGACCTGTTCCGGCTGGGCACCGCCGAGGCGCTCGCACAGGGACGACGTGAGGCCGTGCCCGGCCGCCGCTCGGTCCGGCGGTTCTCGGACGTGGACGTCCCCGAGGAGTCGCTCGCCGAGGCCGTGGCCGACGCGCTCACCGCACCGGCGCCGCACCACAGCGCCCCGATCCGGTTCGTCCGGGTGGCCGGTGACGCCCGCGCGCGCCTTCTGGACGCGCTGCGGGCCGACTGGGAGACGGATCTGAGGGCCGACGGCCACTCCGGCGACGTGCTGACCCGCCGCCTGTCCCGCGGAGACCTCCTGCGCACCTGCCCCGAGTTGATCCTGCCGTTCGTGGACGACTCCGCCGGGGCCCACGACTACCCGGACCCGCGCCGGAACGCCTGCGAGGAGACCATGTTCACCGTCGCCGGTGGCGCCGCGGTGCAGTCGCTCCTCGTGGCACTGTCCGCGCGCGGACTGGGGTCCTGTTGGGTGGGGTCGACGATCTTCGCCGCCGAGACCACCCGCCGGGCGCTCGACCTACCACCGTCCTGGCGGCCGCTCGGAGCGGTGGCCGTCGGTGTCCCGGCCGAGCCGGTCCCGCCCCGGGCACCACGCCCGCCCGGGGACGCCTACATGTCCGTGGAGTAGCGGATCCCGCCGTCGGGGATCACGACGCCGGGCCAGACCCGGGCTCCGCGCAGCAGCTCACACCTGGCGCCCACGTCGGCGCCGTCGCCGATGACGCCGTCGCGGATCAGCGCCCGGTGGCCGATGCGGGCCCCGGCGCCGATGATCGAGCGTTCGACCGTCGCCCCCGCCTCGATCCGGGCGCCGTCGAAGACCACCGCGCCGTCCAGTCGGACACCGGCACCGATCTCGGCGCCGCGCCCGACCACCGTCCCGCCGATGAGTACCGCCCCGGCGCCGACCCCTGCGCCGTCGTGGACGAGCGCCTCACCGTGGTGGCCCTCGAGTGCGGGCGACGGCGCGATACCCCGCACCAGGTCGGAGGACCCGCGGACGAAGTCCTCGGGTGTGCCCATGTCGCGCCAGTAGGCCGAGTCGACGAAGCCGTAGACCCGCTTCCCCTCACTGAGCAGCTGGGGGAAGGTCTCGCGCTCCACCGAGACGGGCACACCCTCGGGGATCTGCGCGATCAGCTCGCGCCGGAAGACGTAGCAGCCGGCGTTGATCTGGTCGGTCGGCGGGTCCTGGGTCTTCTCCAGGAACTCCAGGACCCGTCCGTCGTCGTCGGTCGGCACGCAGCCGAACGCGCGGGGGTCGGAGACCCGGACCAGGTGCATGGTCAGATCCGCGCTCTTGGCGTGGTGGAGGTCGAGGATCTCGGTGAGGTCGGTCCCGCCCAGCACGTCACCGTTGAAGACCATGATCGTCGAGGCCGTCAGCTGGTCCAGGACGTTGCGGATGCCGCCGCCGGTACCCAGGGGTTCGGTCTCCACCACGTACGTCAGTTCCAGGTCGAGATCGGATCCGTCGCCGAAGTACTCCTCGAACACCTCCGCCTTGAACGAGGTGCCCAGCACCACGCGCCGGATCCCGGCCGCCCGGATCCGCGAGAGCAGGTGCGTGAGGAAGGGCAGACCGGCGGTGGGAAGCATCGGCTTGGGCGCCGAGATGGTCAGGGGCCGCAGTCGGGTCCCCTTCCCGCCCACCAGGACCACCGCCTCGGTGTCGGCGATCAGGTCGCCCGGCCCGGTGCTGGAGGGGGTCGTCGAGGTCACAGTCTTGCTCCCGATGTCATGGGCCCATGGCCGCGCGCTCGCGCGGCCGACTCGGGCCGGTGGTTGGTCTCGTCCGACGGATGCTCTCGTCCGGCGGTTGGTCTCGTCCAGCGGTTGGTCCCGTCCGGAGTCAGCGCAGGTCGCGCCTGGCGGATCGGATCGCGAGGCGGCACCGCAGCTCCAGACCCGCCCTGAGGGCCCAGCGTATCGGGGCCTGCCACGCGTTCGGATGCCTGTCCGCCTGGAAGAGGTACGCGCTGCGGTGGTGTGCCCGGAGGGTGAACTCCGGCACGGTCCTGGCCGCGTGACCCTGGTCGTGGTGGATCACCGACGACGGGACGAAGATGCTCTGCCACCCGGCGCGGCCGAGCCGGTCCCCCAGGTCCACGTCCTCGAGGTACATGAAGTAGCGCTCGTCGAATCCGCCGAGCGCATCGAACGCCTCGCGTCGGAGCAGCAGACACGATCCGGACAGCCATCCCGCGGGCCGTTCGGAGTCCATGTCGGAGTCGTCGAGGTAGTGGGCGGTCCACGGGTTACCCGGCCACACCGGGCCGAGCACCGCGTGTCCGATACCGGCGCCGAGCCGCGGTACGGCGCGGGCCGAGGGGTACACGGAACCATCGGTCTCGGCGATCTTCGGGCCGAACGCCGCCGCGCGGGGCCATCGGTGGGCGGCCTCGAGCAGCGCGTCCACCGAACCCGGCTCGAACCGCACATCCGGGTTGACGACCAGGACGAACTCCTGGTCGAACTCCGCGGGTCGCCGGGAGATCTCCGTGACGGCACGGTTGATGGCGGTCCCGTAGCCCAGATTCCCCCCTGTCGGGAAGAACTCGGCGAAGTCGTGCGCGGCCGCGGCCGCCTCGGGCGCGCCGTCGGTCGAACCGTTGTCCGCCATCACCAACCCCACCGGCCGCGTCGTGGACCCGGGCAGGGTCTCGACGAAGCGGCGGAGGTGGTCGCCGGGAGAGTAGGTCACCGTCACGACGGGCAGTCGGGTCGTCACGCGCAACACCCTACGACGCCGCACGCCGATTCCGACGCCAGGCACGCGGCGCGGTACCGTGGGGAGATCATCGGCGGCCTCGCGCGGCCCCCGTGCCGCATCCAGGGCACCGGCCCGCGGGCCGGTCCCCCCTCTCACGAGAGCGGACCGACCGCCCCGATTCGACGACAAGGACGGTGGATGAGCGCCGAGCTACCAGCGACGCCCCGGCGCGCGCCGGCCCCCGGGCGCGGTCGGCGCCACGCCACCCCCTCCCGACCGTTGGGTTCGCGGATCGGCCGCACGATCGCCGCCCTGGTCTCCGTGTTCTGCCTCCTGATCACCGGCGTGGGCTGGTCGCTGTTCAACGGACTGAGCTCCGACCTGTCCTCCGCCGGGGGACTCGACGTGGGCGACGGCGGGCTCGACGGCGCCGTCGACATCCTCCTGGTGGGGACGGACAACCGCACCGACGCCCAGGGCAACGCGCTCAGCCAGGAGGAGCTCGCCACCGTCCGGACCGGCGAGGAGGAGGGTGAGAACACCGACACGATCCTGCTCATCCGGATCCCCGAGGACGGGAGTTCCGCCACCGCGATCTCCATCCCGCGGGACGTCTACGTGGAGACACGGGACATCGGGGGAAGCAAGATCAACGGGGTCTACTCCGGCTACAAGCAGGCCTACCTCGATCAGGCCGTGGCCGATGATCCCGACGGCGCGCTCACCGAGCAGGATCAACGCGATGCCGTGCAGGCCGGCCGTAACGGGCTGATCAACACCATCCGCGACCTCACCGGCGTGCAGGCCGACCACTACGCCGAGATCGGGCTGCTGGGCTTCGTGCTCCTCACTGACGCCGTCGGTGGGGTCCCCGTGTGCTTGAACGAGGACGTCGACGAGCCGCTGTCCGGGGCGAATTTCCGGGCCGGGGTCCAGACCGTGTCCGGGTCCGACGCCCTGAGCTTCGTGCGACAGCGGCACGACCTGCCCGCGGGCGACCTCGACCGGATCGTCCGCCAGCAGGCGTTCATGTCCCAGCTGGTCAAGAAGACCCTGTCCGCGGGCACCCTCGCGGACCCCTCGAAGCTCGGAGCGCTCGTCGACGCGGCCAGGCGCTCGTTCGTCATCGACGAGAACTGGGACTTCGTGGACTTCGCGATGAAGCTCCAGGACATCAGCGGCGGCAACGTGCGGTTCGAGACCATCCCGGTCACCAGCATCGACTCGTTCACCGAATGGGGAGAGTCCATCGTCACCGTCGACCCCGAGCAGGTCGCGGAGTTCGTCGGCGGATTCGCCAGTACCGAGGACGTGGAAGAGGAAGAAGAACAGACCCCGACCGGCACCCCCGGAGTGGACCCCGCCGCCGTGACGGTGTCCGTGGTCAACACGACCGTGATCGACGGGCTCGCCGCCCGGGTCTCCGGTTCGCTCTCCGAGCTCGGGTACGGCGTCGGAGACCTGCTCACCGATCCGGCCGCCGCATACACCTCGCACGTCGCGGCCGGCTCGGCCGACGACCCCGCGGCGTTCGCGGTGTCCGACGCCCTGGGCGGGCTGCCCGTCCAGGTGGATCCCGCGGTGCCCCCCGGAGCGGTCCGCGTGGTCCTCGCCGAGGACTACAGCGGCCCCACCGGAGACGCCTCCGCGACCGAGTCCTACTCCCCCGAGACCACCACCTATGCCCCGCTGCCGCCCTCGATAGCGCAGCGTCCGACCTTCGACGCCGGTGGCTCGGACGTGCCCTGCGTCAACTGATCGGGCGTCACCTGACCGACCGTCACCTGACCGACAACCCGGAGGACGACCCGTGAACACCGCCGCAGACACCGTGCTCCAGCCGCTCCTCGCAGCGGACCCGGGCGCGCCGCTGGTCACCCATTACGACCTGGCGGCCCCGTCCCGGATCGAGCTGTCCGTGACCTCCACCGCCAACTGGGCCGCCAAGATCGCCGGGCTGCTGCGGGACGAGGTGGGCGTGGCACCGGGCGACGTCGTGGTGTGCGATCTGCCGGCCCACTGGCTCACCGCAGGGGTGCTCCTGGGCGCCTGGTGGACCGGGGCCGAGGTCCGGACCGGGCCGGCAGACGACGCCGTGGCGGTCATCACCACCGCCGACCGCCTCGACCGCCATCCGGCCGACGTCGAGACACTCCTCATGACCACCGACCCGATGGGTCGCCCGCTGGCCGCGGTCGGCGTGGACGTGCCGCCGGGGGTCATCGACCTGGCCGAGTCGTGCCGGATCCACCCGGACGCGTTCATCCCGTCCGGCGTGGGCGGACTCGCCCTCGACGGGCGGAGGGTCGGGGAACTCGCGGACCCGACGCTGGCCGGTCGAGCGCTCGTCGCGGGCCGGGAGCGGAAGGACGTCCTGACCGTCCTCGCGGGGATCTTCGCCTCGGGCGGCTCCGCGGTCCTGGTCACCGGGGCGGACGCGGACTCCCCCGGTGCCGCCGACGTGGCGACCACGGAGCGGACCACCCTCACCCTCTGACCGCCCGCTCATCCCGGCACAACCACGAGATCCGCTACCCTCCCGCCGGATCCGCGACCCTGATCGGGGTAGCGGATCCGGCCTCGGAGTAGCGGATCTCGGAGCGCGGGGCGCCGGGCGCGGCGCGCCGTCAGATCAGCCCAGGAGCTGACGCGCCATGACCATGCGGTTGATCTGGTTGGTGCCCTCGTAGATCTGGGTGATCTTGGCATCGCGCATCATGCGCTCGACCGGGAAGTCGCGGGTGTAGCCGGCGCCGCCGAAGAGCTGCACGGCGTTGGTGGTGACCTCCATCGCGACGTCCGAGGCGAACGTCTTGGACGCGGCCGCCATGAAGCCCAGCTTCTGCCCACCCGGCGCGCTGCCACGCTCGGCGTTGGCGGCGGCGGTGTACACCATGAGGCGGGAGGCCTGGACCTTCATCGCCATGTCGGCGAGCATGAACTGCGTGTTCTGGAAGTCCGAGATCGCCTTGCCGAACTGCTTGCGCTCCTTGGTGTAGGCGATCGCCGCGTCGAGCGCGCCCTGGGCGAGGCCCACGGCCTGGGCGCCGATGGTGGGGCGGGTGTGGTCCAGGGTCTGCAGCGCGGTCTTGAAGCCGGTGCCCGGCTCCCCGATGATCCGGTCACCCGGGATGCGGACGTTCTCGAAGTACAGCTCCGCGGTGGGCGAGCCCTTGATGCCGAGCTTCTTCTCCGTCTTGGAGACACCGAAACCCTCGTCGTCGGCGTGCACCATGAACGCGGAGATGCCGCCGGCGCCCTTCTCGGGGTCGGTGACGGCCATGACGGTGTACCAGGTGGACTTGCCGCCATTGGTGATCCACGCCTTGCCGCCGTTGAGGATCCAGTCATCGCCGTCCTGGCGGGCGCGGGTGCGCATGGCCGCCGCGTCCGAGCCGGCCTCCCGCTCCGACAGGGCGTACGAGGCCATCGCGCCCTCGGCGATCCCGGGCAGGACCTTCTGCTTGAGCTCCTCGCCACCGGCCAGGATCAGGCCCATCGTGCCGAGCTTGTTGACGGCCGGGATCAGCGAGGACGAACCGCAGACGCGGGCGACCTCCTCGATGACGATGCACGCCGCCACGGAGTCCGCGCCCTGGCCGCCGTACTCCTCCGGCACGTGGACCGCGTTGAAGCCCGAGGCGTTGAGCGCGTCGAGGGCCTCCTGCGGGAACCGCTCGTTCTCGTCGACATCCGCGGCGTGCGGCTCGATCTCCTTCTCGGAGAGGGCACGGATCGCTGCGCGGAGCTCCTCGTGCTCCTCGGCGGGCTGGTACAGGTCGAAGTCGGGGTTACCGGACATGTGCGGTCCTCCAAGAGGGGTTCGTCGGTGCAGGTCGCGCGGCGGTCACCGTCCGGGGAACCCCCCGGCGACGCGGACGGCGCATGTCCTGCCGTCCTGGTCGCCTCGGGGTCCTCCGTGCCGCGCCCGACCTCCCAAGTTACCAGCCGGAAACCGCCCCCCGGCTAGGGCGCCGGGGACACCGTGACGGCGCGGGCGCCCCGCCGGGGGCTCCCCCGGTCAGCCGTGGAGGCTCTGGCGCAATGCGGTGTCCTTGCGCTCCACCATGGCCTCGAGATCGGCCTGGAAGCTCTCCATGCGCGACTGCAGTGCGGGATCGGAGGCGGCGAGGACGCGGACCGCCAGGAGCCCGGCGTTGCGGGCGCCTCCGATCGACACGGTGGCCACGGGAACCCCGGCGGGCATCTGCACTATCGACAGCAGCGAATCCATCCCGTCGAGGTGCTTGAGGGGCACCGGAACCCCGATGACCGGCAGCGGAGTGGCGGAGGCGACCATGCCGGGCAGGTGCGCGGCGCCACCGGCTCCCGCGATCACCACCCGGATTCCCCGGCCGGCGGCCGAGCGGGCGTAGTCCAGCATCTTCTGCGGGGTCCGGTGCGCCGAGACCACGCCCACCTCGAAGGGGATCCCGAACTCGGCGAGCGCCTCCGCGGCCGCCTCCATGGTCGGCCAGTCCGAGTCGCTGCCCATAATCAGACCGACCTGCGGCCCGCCCAGTCGTTCGGTCATGGTGGTGCCTTTCGTCGAAGGGTCTGGCATCAGCGGTCGAAGTCCCCGACCGGCGCCCCCGTGTGGGGGTCCCAGCCGTCGGCCCATTCCCCGTGGGAGAGCCAGTGCGCGGCGTGCTCCGCCACCGCGCGGACCGTTGCCACCTGGTCGGCGTCGTCCGGGTCGACGCCGGGGTCGCCGAGGACGTTGACGTGTCCGATCTTGCGTCCCGGCCGCTCGGACTTCCCGTAGAGGTGGACCTTGGCGTGCGGGAACCGGGCGCCGAGGTGGTGCACCCGCTCGTCCATGCTCATCGCCGGAGCCTCCGCCGCCCCGAGCACGTTGGCCATCACCGTCACCGGGGCGGTCTGGACGGTGGAGCCCAGTGGGTAGTCGAGCACGGCCCGGAGGTGCTGCTCGAACTGACTGGTGGTGGCGCCGTCCATGGTCCAGTGGCCGGAGTTGTGCGGACGCATGGCCAACTCGTTGACCAGCACTCCCGGGCGGCCGTCGGAGCCGATGACCTCGAAGAGTTCGACCGCCATCACCCCGGTCACGTCCAGGTGTTCGGCCAGTCGCAGCGCGGTGGCCTGGACGGCCGAGCGCAGGTCGTCGGGCAACCCGGTGGCGGGTGCCACGACGACCGCGCAGATGCCGTCGCGTTGGACCGTCTCGACGACCGGCCACACCGCTCCCTGGCCGAACGGCGAGCGGGCCACGAGCGCGGAGAGCTCCCGGGTCCACGGCACCCGCGCCTCGGCCATCATCGGCACGCCGGCGTCGAGCTGCTCGGTCGCGATCCGCTCGGCCTCCTCGAGCGAGTCCGGCATCCACACGCCGCGACCGTCGTATCCACCACGCGCGGCCTTGAGGACGATCCGTCCCTCCTGTTCGCCGTGGAAACGCCGGACGTCGTCGAGGGAGTCGACGGCCGTGAACGGCGGGACGGGTGCGCCGATCTCGGCGAGCGCACGGCGCATGACCAGCTTGTCCTGGGCGTGGATGAGCGCCGAGGCCCGGGGCCGCACCGCGACGCCGGCGGACTCGAGCTCCAGCAGGATCTCCGGCGGGACGTGCTCGTGGTCGAACGTCATCACGTCGGCACCTGCAGCGGCGCGCCGGACCGCGTCCGGGTCGTCGTGGGCGCCCAACACGACGTCGGGGGTGACCTGAGCGGCCGGATCCTCCGGGTCGGCGGCGAGGACGCGCAGAGTCTGACCGAGTGCCACGGCCGATTGGTGGGTCATGCGGGCGAGTTGCCCGCCCCCGATCATCGCCACGACGGGCGTGCCGAGCGGATTGCGGCGAATGCGCGAGTCGTCGTTCACGTGGCCCATGTTCTCACGTGTGGCGCGCCGGTCACCGTCGCCCCGGGAGCCCCCAGCGGAAGCGGGGCACCTGAGCGATCGGTCCGGGAGGGGGCGGCGGGGGCAGTCGGAGCAGTTCTTCGTAGACCGTGGCGTGGACGCGCGCCACACCGGGCACGTGGTCAATCTCTACCGGGGGCAGGTGTCCACACTCCAGGATGAGGCAACCCGTGCCCAGTGCCCGGTCGGTCAACGTGTGCCGGAACCGCACGGCACTGACCCGGCGCAGCGGCACGTCGACGCACCGTCGCGATGACCCCGCCGGCCGGTAGAGCACGCGTTCGTCGGTCACCACGAGGTCGGTGCGCGCCCACCGGAGCGCGGGCCACAGGCCGAAGCGCAGGACCACGAGGAGGTAGACCCCCGCCACCATCGCCCAGGTCGCGGCCCGGTCGCCCGGGTGCACGACCTGCGTCTCGATGAACCCCCCGGCGATCCCGGCGAGCCCGGCGCCGATCACCGTCACCAACCCCGGACGCACGAGTGCGCGCCAGTGCGGGTGACTGTGGACGATCAGCGTCTCCCCCGGAGCGATGACCGAACGGACGAACCCCACTGGTCAGCCGCCCCACCGGCCGCCGGCGGGGCGGACGTGGGTGACGTCCCCGGCGGCCACCGACAACTCCCCGTCCGGTGTGACGACGACGAGGCGACCCTCCCTGTCCACGTGATCCGCCCGCCCGGTCCGCACGATGCCCCCCGGGAGCTCGACGCGGACCTCGGCGCCGAGTGTCGAGCAGGCCTCCGAGTACTCGGTCATCAGCTCGTCCGAGACCGACGAACCACTCCCGCGTTCGCATCGGCGCCACTGGGCGTGCCGCCGGGCCAGCGCCTCGAGCACGGCCAGCGCGACGGCGTCCCGGTCGGTCGTCCCGCCGGCGAGGGCGAGCGAGGTCGCGTGCGGGATCGGTAGCTGCTCCTGCGTCAGGCTCACGTTGATCCCCACTCCCACCACGAGGGCCGGAAGCCGAAGCTCGAAGTCCCCGTCCCCGGGGACGGTGGTCATCTCCGAGAGGATCCCGGCGATCTTGCGCCCGTCGACGAGGACGTCGTTGGGCCATTTGAGCGTGGCGTCCACCCCGCCCGCCGCCACGAGCCCGTCACGGATGGCCAGCCCGGTGACCAGCGGCAGCCAACCGAACAGGGTGGGTGAGACCGCGCCGGGCCGCAGCAGGACGGTCACCACCACCTGCGTCCGTGGCGGCGCGGTCCACGTCCGTCCGAGTCGCCCGCGCCCGGAGGCCTGGTACTCGGCCAGGAGCACACTTCGGTCTGTCGCCCCGAGTGCCGCCCGCCTGATGGACTCCGCGTTGGTCGACCCGATCTCTTCCACTATCTCGAGCGAGGTGTACGGCGCATCCGGCCCCTCTACCAGCGCTCGGCGGAGCGCGTCGGCGTCGAGCGGGCGCGGCGAATCGGTTCCGGGGTCTGCGTGCACGACGTCCAGAGTAGGTCCGAACTCCGACCGACGGCGGGGTCGGTGTCGGGGGAGTCGGCCGGGTCACGTCGCCACGGAGCCGGTCGAGTCGTTAGAGTCTTGCAACATGACGACTGCCTCAGAACCGGACGTGAGTGACGACGTCCAGACCGACGCTGCGACGCCCGACATCCACACGACCGCCGGGAAGCTGTCCGAGTTGCGTCGGCGACTCGACGAAGCCCGCGCCCCGATGGGGCAGGCCGCGATCGACAGGACGCACGACAAGGGCCTCATGACGGCTCGCGAGCGGATCGAGAACCTTCTCGATCCGGGCTCGTTCGTCGAGATCGACGCACTCGCCCGCCACCGGGCCACGACCTTCGGTCTGGCCGAGCGTCGACCGCTCGGCGACGGTGTCATCACCGGGTACGGCACCATCGACGGTCGGAGCGTCTGCGTGTTCTCGCAGGACGCCACCGTCTTCGGCGGCTCCCTCGGTGAGGTCTACGGCGAGAAGATCGTCAAGGTCATGGACCTGGCGCTCAAGACCGGCCGCCCGATGATCGGCATCAACCACGGCGCGGGTGCCCGCATCCAGGAAGGTGTGGTCTCGCTCGGTCTCTACGGGCAGATCTTCCACCGCAACGTCCAGGCCTCCGGGGTCATCCCCCAGGTGTCGCTGGTCATGGGCCCCTCCGCCGGCGGCCACGTCTACTCCCCCGCGCTCACCGACTTCACCGTGATGGTCGACAAGACCTCGCAGATGTTCGTCACCGGCCCGGACGTCATCAAGACGGTCACCGGCGAGGAGGTCAGCCAGGAGGAACTGGGCGGCGCCAACACGCACATGACCAAGTCGGGAGTCTCCCACTACACCGCGAACGACGAGCAGGACGCCCTCGACTACGTCAAGGACCTGCTGTCCTACCTGCCCAGCAACAACCGGGCCGAGGCCCCTCGTTTCCCCGTCCCGCCGAGCGAGGGCGCGATCGAGGACAACCTCACCCTCGAGGACCACGAGCTCGACACGATCATCCCGGACTCCTCGAACAGCCCGTACGACATGCATGAGGTCATCTCCCACATCGTCGACGACGGCGAGTTCCTCGAGACCCAGGCGCAGTACGCCATGAACGTGATCGTCGGCTTCGGCCGGGTCGAGGGCCGCAGCGTCGGCGTGGTGGCCAATCAGCCCACCCAGTTCGCGGGCTGCCTGGACATCAAGGCCTCCGAAAAGGCCGCTCGCTTCGTCCGCACGTGCGACGCCTTCAACATCCCGATCCTCACCCTGGTCGACGTCCCCGGCTTCCTGCCGGGCACCGGCCAGGAGTTCGACGGGATCATCCGCCGGGGCGCCAAGCTGCTGTACGCCTACGGCGAGGCCACCGTCGGCAAGGTCACCGTCATCACCCGGAAGGCCTACGGCGGGGCGTACGACGTCATGGGCTCCAAGCACATGGGCGCCGACATCAATCTGGCGTGGCCGACCGCCGAGATCGCTGTCATGGGCGCCTCCGGGGCCGTCGGGTTCGTCTACCGCGAGCAGCTGAAGGCCGCCGCCGCGAACGGCGAGGACGTCGACGCGCTGCGCCTGAAGCTGCAGGCCGAGTACGAGGACACCCTCGTCAACCCGTACGTCGCCGCCGAGCGGGGTTACGTCGACGCCGTCATCCCGCCGTCGCACACCCGCCTGCAGGTGGCTCAGGCGCTCCGCCTGCTCGACCGCAAGGTCGTCGAGGTGCCCGCCAAGAAGCACGGGAACATCCCGCTGTGACGGCCGGCGAGCAGCAGCCGGACGCGGACAAGGCGGGCGGGGAGAACAAGACCGAGGCACCGTTCTTCCAGGTGGTTCGCGGAAACCCGACCGCGGTCGAGGTGGGCATCCTGTCCGCCGTCCTGGCCACCGCCCAGGGGAACGCGGTCCACGAGGGCGAGTTCCCCACGGGGATCAAGGACGACTGGGGCTCATATGACGACCGGCTGCGGTCGCCGTTCGGATACAACCCCACCTCGTTCCTCAACCGCCGCCAGTACTGAGGCGGCCGACACCCGGCAGCACCACACAGCCGCCCCCGTCCCCGCACGCCCGCGCGCACCGAAGCGCGGGCGTGAGTGCGGAGCCAGGGGCGGCTGTGGTGTCCGTGTACACCCCCACAGGAGGAACCACATGTCCGACGACCCCGCGACCCCGGAGGACAGCTCGCAGGGCGGTTCGGACCCCGCGACCCGGGACCGGCGCTCGCACGGCAGCCGGGCCGGCACCACCGAGGGCACCGCCACCCATCTGGCGGACATCATCGGCCGCGCCGAACCGATGGAAAACCGTCCACGGGCCTCCGTCGTCCACGAGGACGAGACCGCCAAGATCGTGGCGTTCGAATTCGGAGAGGGCCACGAGCTTGGCGACCACGCGGCCCACCACCCGATCCTCGTCCAGGTACTCCGTGGCCGCGTGGAGTTCGGACTCCCGGACCGCACCGTGGACCTGCTGCCCGGCGAGATGCTCCACCTCACCCCGATGCTGCGCCACTCGGTGCGCGCGCTCGAACGCACCACGCTCACCGTGACCATGCTGCTGCCGCGGGCCTGAGGCCCTGGCTACGCTGGGCCCATGATCACGTTCGTCCTCGCCTCCGCCTCCCCTTCCCGCCTGCGGATCCTCCAGCAGGCCGGCGTGGACCCGCTCGTCAGACACCCACAGGTCGACGAGGACGCCCTGCAGGCCGCACTCCCCACGGGCACCCCGCATGTGCGCGTGGTGGAGGAACTGGCCCGTGCGAAGGCGGAGGACGTCCTCGAGCGGGAGGGCGGGTCACTCGCGGCCGAGGCACGTGCGGCGGGCGCCGACACGCTCATCGTGGTGGGCTGCGACTCGATGCTCCTCGTGGACGGACGGCTCGAGGGCAAGCCGCACACCTACGAGCGGGCCATGGCGCGGTGGAAGAAGATGCGCGGTCGCCACGGGGTCCTGATCACCGGTCACTCCCTGATGGTCGCCGACCTCACGGGGGACGACCCCCTCGTCGTCACGAACAGGGGAACCGACACCTCCGACACCACCGTGCACTTCGGCGCCCCCTCGGACGCCGACCTGGACGTGTACCTCCGCACCGGTGAACCGCTGGAGTGCGCCGGCGCCTTCACGATCGAGTCCCTCGGCGGCTGGTTCATCGACCGGATCGACGGCGACCCGTCGAGCGTCATCGGGCTCAGCCTGCCGCTCCTTCGGCGCCTCCTCGAGGACGCCGGTCTCCACGCGCACGAGTTGTGGCGGCCGGGACTCCGCACCTGACGAGCAGGTCAGAGAGGCGGAGGGTCGTCCCGCCCGCCCCCGTCGGGCAACCCTTGGACCCCCAATCCCACACATGAGGGGGGCCTCTCATTAGACTGCTGGAGAATATCGGTGCCCCTACCGGGCGCACCGGTCTAAGAGACGTCCATCACCAGGAGGCCCTGAGTGCCCAGTCATGCCAGCTCTCACATCACCAAGGTCCTCGTCGCCAACCGCGGCGAGATCGCTGTACGTGTGATCCGCGCGGCGAAGGACGCCGGTCTGGCCAGCGTGGCCGTGTACGCCGAGCCCGACGCCGATGCATTGTTCGTCAAGCTGGCCGACGAGGCCTTCGCCCTCGGGGGCCAGACGTCCGCGGAGTCCTACCTGGTCTTCGACAAGATCCTTGACGCCGCCGCGAAGTCCGGCGCCGACGCCATCCACCCCGGGTACGGCTTCCTCTCCGAGAACGCCGACTTCGCGCAGGCCGTCATCGACGCCGGGCTGATCTGGATCGGCCCGCCGCCGAGCGCCATCCGCGACCTGGGCGACAAGGTCACCGCACGCCACATCGCCGAGCGCGCCAAGGCTCCGATGGCGGCCGGCACCAAGGACCCGGTCAAGGACGCGAGCGAGGTCGTGACGTTCGCGGAGGAGTACGGCCTGCCCATCGCCATCAAGGCCGCCTTCGGTGGTGGCGGGCGCGGGATGAAGGTCGCGCACGAGATGTCCGAGGTCGCCGAACTCTTCGACTCGGCCACCCGTGAGGCCATCTCCGCGTTCGGCCGCGGCGAGTGCTTCGTGGAGCAGTACCTCGACAAGGCCCGCCACGTCGAGGCCCAGGTACTTGCCGACCAGCACGGCAACGTCGTCGTGGCCGGCACCCGCGACTGCTCCCTGCAGCGCCGTTTCCAGAAGCTCGTCGAGGAGGCCCCGGCGCCGTTCCTCACCGACGAGCAGCGCAAGCGGATCCACGACTCGGCCAAGGCCATCTGCAAGGAGGCCGGCTACTACGGCGCCGGCACCGTCGAGTACATGGTCCAGGGCGACACGATCTCCTTCCTCGAGGTCAACACCCGCCTCCAGGTGGAGCACCCGGTCACCGAGGAGACCGCGGGAATCGACCTCGTGCTGCAGCAGTTCAAGATCGCGGAGGGCGAGGTGCTCGAGTTCACCGAGGACCCGGCCCCCCGTGGCCACGCGTTCGAGTTCCGCATCAACGGCGAGGACGCCGGCCGCGGCTTCCTCCCGGCCCCCGGCACCATCACCACCTACCAGGAGCCCACCGGCCCGGGTGTGCGCATGGACTCCGGCGTCGAGCAGGGCGACACGATCGGCGGCCAGTTCGACTCGATGCTCGCCAAGCTGATCGTCTGGGGCGAGGACCGCGACCAGGCGCTCGCCCGCTCGGCGCGCGCGCTCGCCGAGTACAAGATCGAGGGCATGGCCACCGTCCTGCCGTTCCACGCCCACGTCGTCACCAACCCCGCGTTCGTCGGCGACGGCAAGGGCTTCGACGTCTACACCAAGTGGATCGAGGAGGAGTGGGACAACCCGATCGAGCCGTGGACCGCGACCGGCGCCCCGGCCGACGATGACGAGCCCGTCGAGCGCAAGAAGGTCGTCGTCGAGGTGGACGGCCGCCGCGTCGAGGTCTCGCTGCCCGGCGATCTGGCCTTCGGCGGATCGCACGACGGCGGCACCGTCCGCCGTAAGGCCAAGGCCCGGACCCGTGGCGGCGCCGCCGGTGCGGCCGCGTCCGGTGACGCCGTGTCGGCCCCCATGCAGGGCACCGTCGTGAAGGTGGCCGTCGAGGAGGGCCAGGAGGTCAAGACCGGCGAGCTCGTGGCCGTGCTCGAGGCCATGAAGATGGAGAACCCGGTCACCGCGCACAAGGACGGCGTCATCACCGACCTGTCCGTGGACGCCGGTGCCGCGGTCACCCAGGGTGCAGTGCTCTGCGAGATCAAGTGACCCGCTGACGGGGCCGACCACCCGGTCGGCGCCGTCGTCGCGTCCACCCCTCCCGGAATCCGCTACTCTCCCGCACGATCAGCTACCCGTATCGGGGTGGCGGGTCGGACAGGACGGTAGCGGATTTCTGGTTTCGGGCGGGGCGGGAACGGGCAGGAACGGTTCGGGGTCCGGTTCGGGGTCCGGTTCGGGGTCCGCCGACGACCGGGGCCGTCCGTCGTAGGGCCTCAGGCCCCCTGCTCGACCGGGTGGTCGACGACCGGCTGGGCGCTCGCGGGATCGAAGGCCGCCTCCACCAGGAACTCGCGGACCTCGGGCACGCCGCGGAGGAATCGGTCCGCCTCGTCGTCGGACTCCGTCACCTGGCTGGCCAGCTCGGCTGCGACCCGCTGCTCGAACATCTCGATCTCGCGCTCGACGCGATCGGTATCCCAGTCCAGCACTTCCGCCATGAGCTGCGCGACCTCGCGTGCGCACGCCACGCCTCCGTGCTGGTACTCCATGGAGATCCGGGTCCGGCGCACCAGGACGTCCTCCAGGTGCAGTGCGGCCTCCGCGAGGGCGGCGTAGACGATCTCGACTCGCAGGTAGCGCTCGGCGCCACCGAGGGTCTCCAGCAGATCGGGGCGGCCCGAGGCCAGGTCGAGAACGTTCTCGAGGAGCGACCCGTAACGACCGAGCAGATGCTGGGCCTGCTCCTCGCGGATCTCGTAGTGGTCGGCGATCCGGTCGGCGCGGTTGACCATGGCCGGGTATCCGTCGGCGCCGAGGAGTGGGATGTGTTCCGTGGTGGAGGCGGGCACCGTCGCGGCACGCTCCCCCAGTTCGTTGACCGCCGCGTCGACCGCATCCGCCGCCATGACCCGGTAGGTGGTGTACTTGCCGCCCGCCACCACCACGGCACCCGGAGCCACGGTCATCACGGCGTGTTCCCGTGAGAGCTTGGCGGTGGAATCGGCCCCGCCCGAGAGCAGCGGGCGCAGCCCCGCGTACACGCCGCGGACGTCGTCCCGCACGATCGGGGTCGTGAGCACCGCGTTGACGTGCCCCAGGATGTAGTCGATGTCCGCCCCCGTCGCAGCCGGGTGGGCCAGATCGAGCTGCCAGTCGGTGTCGGTGGTGCCGATGATCCAGTACTCGCCCCAGGGGATGACGAAGAGCACGGATTTCTCGGTGCGCAGGATGAGAGCGGCCTCCGAGTCGACCTTGTCGCGGTCCACGACGATGTGCACGCCCTTGGAGGCGCGGACCGTGAAGCCGCCCTTCTCGCCCAGCATCTCCTGCAGGTGGTCGGTCCACACGCCCGCCGCGTTGAGCACCACCCCGGCGCGCACGTCCGTCTCCCGGCCGGTCTCGGCGTCGCGGACCCTCACGCCGGTCACCCGTTCGCCCTCCCGCAGGTACCCGATCACCTGGGTGGAGTTGGCGACCACCGCGCCGTGCAGGGCGGCGGTGCGGGCGAGCGTGAGTGTGTGCCGTGCGTCGTCGACGAGCGTGTCCCAGTACCGGATCCCGCCCACCACGGCGTCCTCGCGCAGACCCGGGGCCACGCGGCGCGCGCCGGCGCGGCTGTAGTGCTTCTGCGGCGGGACGCTCTTGGCTCCGCCCATCAGGTCGTAGAGGACGAATCCCGCGGCCATGTAGGGACGTTCCCAGAAGCGACGGGTGAGCGGGAAGAGGAACTTGAGGGGCTTGACCAGGTGCGGGGCGAGTCGGGTCATGCTCAGCTCGCGCTCGTGGAGGGCTTCCGCGACGAGTCCGAAGTCGAGCTGCTCCAGGTACCGGAGCCCACCGTGGAACATCTTGGAGCTGCGCGAGGAGGTTCCCGCGGCGAAGTCCCGGGCCTCGACCACCGCGACGCTCAGGCCGCGCGTGGCCGCGTCGACGGCGCTGCCGGTGCCCACGACACCACCCCCCACGATCACGATGTCGAACGACTCCTCCGACAATCTCTGCCACGCCTCGGCCCGGCGTTCGGGGCCGAGTACGGACCGTGATCTGATCGTGGGCATCGCGCTCCCTCCGAGGCCGGGCATCGGATTCCGGCCGGTCGCGCCCGACTCTACGCCCGGCCGGACGTAGTCTGTCGACGTGACGCGTAACACCTTCATCCTCGCGATCGACCAGGGGACCACGTCCTCACGGGCCATCCTCTTCGACCACGACGGTCTGCCTGTCCCGGCGGCCACCGCGCAGGTCGAACACCGGCAGATCCTGCCCCGGGCCGGGTGGGTGGAACACGACCCCCTGGAGATCTGGGAGAACGTGCGGACCGCCATGGCCCAGGTGGCCGGTCACGCCGACCTCGAACCGGCGTTGGTGAGCGCGATCGGCATCACCAACCAGCGGGAGACCGTGGTGGTGTGGGAGCGGGAGAGCGGCGACCCGGTCTACAACGCGATCGTCTGGCAGGACACCCGGACCTCCGGGATCTGCGCCCGGTTGGCGGCGGAACACCCCGACGGCGACGACCGGTTCCGGGACGCCACCGGGCTACCCCTGTCCACCTACTTCGCGGGTCCCAAGATCCGGTGGATCCTCGACCACCTCGATTCCGAGGGCCTGCGCGGCACCGAGCGGGCAGAGGCCGGAGAACTGCTGGCCGGGACGATCGACTCGTGGCTGGTGTGGAACCTGACCGGTGGTCGCCGCGGCGGGACCGACGGTGAGCCCGCGCTCCACGTCACCGACGTCACCAACGCCTCCCGGACCCTGCTCATGGATCTGCGGACCCTGGAGTGGTGCGACGAGCTCTGCGGCGAGATCGGGGTACCGCGGGCGATGCTGCCCGACATCGTGCCGTCCTCGGGGGTGGTCGGGCACGTGACCGAGCGGCGCATGTTCGGCGGGACCCCGATCGCGGGGATCCTCGGTGACCAACAGGCGGCCATGTTCGGTCAGACCTGCTTCGACCCCGGCGACGCCAAGAACACCTACGGGACCGGCGCCTTCCTGCTGCTCAATACCGGCACCACACCACAGTTCAGCGAGAACGGGCTGCTCACCACCATCTGCTACCAGCTCGGTGACGCCGATCCCGTGTACGCGCTGGAGGGCTCCGTGGCGGTGGCGGGCTCACTGGTGCAGTGGCTGCGGGACAACCTCGGGGTGATCTCGAGCGCGGAGGAGACCGAGGAACTGGCGAACTCGTTGGAGGACAACGGTGACTGCTACCTCGTGCCCGCGTTCTCCGGACTACTCGCCCCTCGATGGCGCCCGGACGCGCGCGGCACCCTGGTGGGCCTGACCAGATTCCACACCCGGGCGCACCTGGCGCGGGCGGCGCTCGAGGCAACCGCGTTCCAGACCCGCGAGATGACCGACGCGATGGCCGCTGACGCCGGCAAGACCGCCGAGGCGCTTCGCGTGGACGGCGGGATGGTGGTCAACGACTACCTGATGCAGTTCCAGGCGGACATCCTGGGCATCGACGTGATCCGCCCCGAGGTCACCGAGACCACGGCCCTGGGTGCCGCGTTCGCCGCGGGCCTGGCGGTGGGCCAGTGGGACTCCCCCGACCGGCTCCGCGAGTTGTGGCGAGAGGACCGGCGGTGGGAGCCCCGCATGGGCGAGGAGGAACGCGCCCGTCTCTGGGGCCGCTGGAACGACGCCGTCGAACGGACCCTGGGCTGGGCCGCCACCGAGAGCTGATCACTTCGGCACCGAGCGCCGATCAGCCCGGCGCCGAGGCCCCGGGGTGGAAGACGGCCGGGCGCAACGGCGTCACCTCGACCCGGGCCCCCACCTCGAACACCTCGCCACCTGAGACCGGGACCGCGAAGCTCTGATCGGTACCGTCGAACCACATCCGGATGAGCGTCGATGCACCGACGAACTCCACGCCGGTGCACACGCCGTGCCCTTCCGGCCCGACCCGACGGACCGACAGGCTCTCGGGGCGCCACAGGACCGTGCCGACCCCGTGCGCGGGCGTGTCCAGCGGGACCGTACCGATGATGGTGTGGGCGACCTCGCCGTCCGCCGTGGCCGGGAGCAGCACCACCTCGCCTGCCAGCTGGGCGACCTCACGGCTCACGGGATGGTTGTAGAGCCGTTCCGGGGTGTCGACCTGGGCGAGGCGGCCGTCGATGAGCACGGCGACGCGATCCGCGGTGGCCAGCGCCTCCGCGCGATCGTGGGTGACGAGCACGGACGTGGCACCGGACTCCGCGAGCAGCGCGGAGACCTCGGCGCGGACCCGTCCCCGGAGTGCCGCGTCGAGCGCGCTGAACGGTTCGTCGAGCAGGATGAGCCCCGAGCCCGGGGCGAGCGCACGTGCGAGCGCGACTCTCTGTTGCTGGCCGCCGGAGAGTCGCGAAGGACGGTCGTCCGCGCGATCCTCCAACCCGACCAACTCGAGGACCTCGCGGACACGGGCCGCCCTCTCGGCGCGACTGCGCCACCGGGCCACCGGATCGACGGGGACGAGACCGAATCCGACGTTCCGGGCGACGGTCAGGTGGGGGAAGAGCGCGCCCTGCTGGGGGACGAGACCGATACCGCGGTGTTGGGCGGGCAGGGGGTCCACGCGCCGGCCGTCGACGAGGATGCGGCCCGCCGAGACCGGGTGGAGGCCGGCGATCATGCGGAGCACGGTGGTCTTGCCCGATCCGGAAGCCCCGAGAACGGCCAGCGATTCACCGGAGCCCACTCTCAGATCGAGGTCCCGGACGACCGTGGTCCCGCCGTACCCGCCGGTCACCCCGCAGAGCTCTAGCTCGCCGCCGGGGCGTCTTCTCGCCGTCATGTGGCACCCACCTGTGTCTCCTCCGAACGTGCGGCGATTGCGGTCCGCGCCGGGACGCCTCGCCCGGACCCGCCGGCGCCCCACCCGAACGACCTGCCGAGCACCGCGGCGGGGATCACCGCCACGGCCACGAGCATCGCGGCGTAGGGAGCCGCCTGGGAGTAGGCCGCCACCTCTGTCTGCGCCCACATCGCGGAGGCGAGGGTCTCGGTCCCGGTGGGGCGCAACAGAAGGGTGGCGGGGAGCTCCTTGGCCACGCTGAGGAACACCAGGCTCGCCCCGGCGAGGACGCCCGGCATGGCGAGCGGTGCGACGACGCGGACGAAGGTCCGGATCCGGCCCGATCCCAGGGCCCCGGAGGCGTCCTCGAGCGCGGTGGGGATCGCCCCGACCGCGGACCGGACCACCCCCACGGCGAGCGGGAGGAACAACACGACGTACCCGAACACGAGCATCGGCACCTGCTGGTACAGGCCGGGAACCAGCCGGATCCCCACGAACACCACGGCCAGTCCGACAGTGATGCCCGGGAGAGCGAAGCCGATCTGGGCCACCGCCTCGGTGGACCGGGCCACCGGACCGTTCGACCGGGCGGCGAGGATCCCGATGGGCAGGGCCAATACGATCGTCACGAGCGCCGCGAGGCCGGAGACGCCCGCGGTGGTGGCCGCCGCTGCGAGGACCGGGCCCCACGACACGTCCACCTCGGCGGCGGCCCGCACCCATCGGAGCAACCCGACGAGCGGGGCGAGCACACCACCGGCCAGGACGAGTCCGACCACCGCGAGCGCCAGTGGCCTCAGCCGCCCGAGCGGGAGCCGGTCGGGCTGGGAGTCCACACCCGCGCCGACCCTGGCCACCTCACCCCGCCGGGCCCGTCGCTCGCCCACCATCACCACGAGCGCCACCACGATGAGCACGCAGGCCAGAACCGCTGCGGGCACCCTGTCGAATGAGGCGCGGTAGCTGTGGTAGATCCCCACGGTGAACGCCTCGTACCGGAGCATGGCCACCGCCCCGAAGTCGGAGAGGGTGTACAGAGCCACGAGGAGCGCCCCGGCGGCGACGGCGGGCCGGATCTGACGCAGGGTCACCCCGAGCACCGCCCTGACGGACCCGCGCCCCAGGGTCCTGGCGACCTCCTCCAGACCCGGGTCCACGGCCCGCAGTGCCGCGGCGGCGGGGAGGAAGACGTACGGGTAGCACGAGATCGTCAACACGATGACCGACCCCGGTAGGCCCATGACCTGGGGGAAATCGGCGACCCACAGGTAGCCCAGGACGTAGGAGGGCATCGCCAGTGGCACGCAGAGCAGGGCGCCGACCACCGGCGCCCCGGGCAGGTCCGTCCGCACGGTGAGCCACGCGAGCGCGACACCCACCACCACGCTCAACGCGGTGACCAGGACGACGAGCACGACGGTGTTGACGAGCAGTTCGGCCGAGCGTCCCGAACGGACCACGTCGATCGCGTGCGCGGGTCCCCGCTCGCCCGCGCGGATGAACAGGTAGACCAGCGGGATCAGCGCCGCGGAGCACGCGAGCGTGGCGGCCGCCCCGAGGAGGGGGCGGCCGCCACGCAGACGGGTCCGGAGGTCTATGACGGTCTCGTCAGATCATGCCCACGCGCGTGAGCATCTGCTGGGTCTGCTCGAGTCCGTCGAGGTCCCCCAGATCGATGTCGGGGCCCCCGAGCGTCTCGAGGGGCGGCAGATCGACGGCGTCCGAGGCGATGCCGGGCACCACCGGGTACTCGCTGGCCTCCTCGAGGAAGTAGAGCTGTGCCTGCTCACCGAGGAGTTCCTGCACCACGCGCAGGGCGTCGTCCGGGCGCTCCGTCGAGGCCAGCACACCGACCCCGGCCACGTTGACCAGCGCGCCGGGGTCACCCTGGGCCAGGTAGCGGACCCGGGCCCGCATGTTCTCGGGGCCCTTCTCCTCGGCGGTGTTGTACCAGTAGTAGTGGTTGGTGAGTCCGAGCTCGACGTCCCCGGTGTCAGCGGCCTCGAGGAGCGCCACGTTGTTGTCGTACGTCTTCGGTTCGTTGGCCAGGAAGTCACGGAGCCACTGCTCCGCCGCCTCGTCCCCGCGGTCCACCCGGAGTCCGGTGACGAACGACTGGAACGACGCGTTGGTCGGGGCGTAACCGACCTTGCCCCGCCACTCGGGGGCGGTGAGCGCATCGATCGTGTCCGGGACGTCGGCCTCCTCCAGCACCTCGCTGTCGTAGACGAGGACGCGGGCGCGCAGGCTGGTCGCGACCCAGGTCCCGTCGGTGGCACGGTACTCGGCAGGGACGACGTCGATCGTCCCGTCGTCGAGCTCCGTCAGCAGACCCTCCTTGGAGAGCGCACCCAGCGCACCGGCGTCCTGGGAGAAGAAGAGGTCGGCCGGGCTGGCCTCACCCTCCTCCGCGATCTGGGCGGCCATCTCCGGGGTGCTCGCGTAGCGCACCTCGAGGTCCAGCCCGGTGGATTCCTCGATCTGTTCGAACAACGGTCCGACGAGATTCTCGCTGCGGCCCGAGTAGACCACCAACGCATCCGAGTCGTCTCCGGCGCCGTCCGTGGTGCAGGCCGACAGACCCACCACGAGCGAACCGGCTGCGGCGATCGCGGCCAGACGGCGTCGCATCTTCACGGTTCCTCCCTCACAGTCCCGGTGCCGCGGCATGGGCACCGGGGGTGAGCTTAGCCTAAACTTATCCGCGGGCTCACCCCGGTGCGTGCCCGGGATCAGGCCCCGGGATCAGTCCAGGTCGTCGTGCCGCATCAGCTGACGGGCGGCCTCGGTGATCGAGCCGGTCATCGAGGGGTACACGGAGAACGACCCCGCGAGGTCGCCGACGGTGAGCTGGTTCCGCACCGCCACGGACACCGGCAGGATGAGCTCGGAGGCGGTGGGCGCCACGATCACTCCCCCGATCACCACACCCGAGGCGGGACGGCAGAACAGCTTGACGAACCCGCGGCGCAGACTGCGCATCTTGGCCCGCGGGTTGCCGGCCAGCGGGAACACCTCGACGCGGGCGGGGACCTCGCCGCTCTCGATCTGCGCGTGGGAGATTCCGACGGTGGCGATCTCGGGCCGGGTGAAGACCGCCGAGGCCACGGTGCGGAGTTTGATGGGGCTGACCCCCTCACCCAACGCGTGGTACATCGCGATCCGGCCCTGCATCGCCGCCACGGAGGCGAGCGGGAACAGGTCGGTGCAGTCTCCGGCCGCATAGATTCCGGCAGCAGTGGTCCGCGAGACGCGGTCGACCTTGATGTGCCCGCTGCGCTGGACCTCGATGCCGGCGCTCTCCAGCCCGAGGTCACCGGTGTTGGGAACCGAACCCACGCACATCAGGGCGTGCGAACCCTTGACCGTGCGGCCGTCGCCCAGTCGGACGATGATGCCGTCCTCGTGGTGCTCGACCGCGTCCGCCCGCGCGTGCTTGACCAGCGACACACCACGCTCGCTGAGCGCCTCCTCCAGCACGAGCGCGGCGTCGGCGTCCTCGTGCGGGAGCACGCGGTCGCGACTGGACACCATGGTGACCTTGACGCCCATCTCGGTGAAGGCGGAGACGAACTCGGCGCCGGTCACACCGGAACCCACGACCACCAGATGGGAGGGGAGCTCGGTGAGGTCGTAGAGCTGCCGCCAGGTCAGGATCCGCTCACCGTCCGGCTCGGCGCCGGAGAGGATCCGCGGATTGGACCCGGTGGCCACCAGCACCACGTCCGCGTCGAGGATCTTCTCCTGACCACTGTCCAGGGACACGAGGACGCGGTGCGAGGCCATGCCGGGCTTGGAGTCGTGCAGGCGCGCGGTCCCCGACAGCAGGCGCACCCCCTCGCGCTGGAGCTGGGACCGGATGTCGGCGGACTGGGCGCGGGCCAGCGACTTTACCCGACCATTGACCTGGCCGAGCCGGTACGCGGTGGGGTCGAAGTGCATCTCGACGCCCATCTCCTCGGCGCGGCGCATGTCGGTGCGCACCCCCGTCGTGGCGATGAACGTCTTGGACGGCACGCAGTCGGTCAGCACGCAGTTGCCGCCGATCCCCTCGGCGTCCACGATCGTGACGTCCGCACCGTACTGCGCGGCCACCAGCGCGGCCTCGTAACCGGCGGGGCCGCCGCCGATGATGATGATGCGCTGGGTCACAGGTGGTCCTCCACGGGTCACGGGGTTCGGGGCCGGGCGCCGCGCTCCACTGTGGTGGACCGCGTCGCGTCCGCCGTACACGGTAGTCGAACCGGCGGCACGCGGCCGGAGGACGCCGGGGCCACACCCGGCGGAGGGACTACTCTGGTCGCCGTGCCTCTCTACGCCGCGTACGGGACCAACATGCATCCCGAACAGATGAACGCCCGCGCGCCGCACTCTCCGTTCGCCGGAACCGGCTGGCTGGAGGGCTGGCGCCTGACCTTCGCGGGCGAAGACCCCACGTGGGAGGGTGCCGTGGCCACCGTGGTCGAGGACCCCGATTCGAGGGTGTTCGTGGTGCTCTACGACGTGCCCGACGAGGACGCCCGCGCCCTCGACCGATGGGAGGGCACCGACCTGATCCCGGCCCGCAAGATCCGGGTGCGGGTGGAGCGGCGTCCCACCGTTCCCCCCGGCCCCCCGGTCGGCGCCCAGGAGTCCGAGTTCGCGGTCGCGCCGTCCTCCCCCACCGTCGCGGAGGGCACGGTGCTGGTCTGGCTGTACGTCATGGACGCCTTCGAGGGCGGCCTGCCGTCGGCGCGATATCTCGGCCTGCTGGCCGACGCCGCCGAGTGCGCCGGCGCCCCCGACGCCTACGTGCGGCACCTGCGCACGCGGGAGTCCCGCAACGTGGGCCCCGGCGCCTAGCGCCGTGCCTCCCGCCACCGAGCCGCCCACCACAGAGCCGCCCACCACCGTGCCGCCCACTACAGAGCCGCCCACCACCGTGCCGCCCCCAGTCGAGCCTCCGCTCCTCATCCCCACCCCCGACGCCCGCGCGACCGCCGACGCCGTCGCCCGCGCGAGCGGCCGGTCCGTCCACGAGGTGACCCTGGTCCTGGGCTCCGGCTGGTCCGAGGTCGTCGTGGAACTGGCCGACCCGGGAACCGCGGTCACCATCCCGGTGTCCGACCTGCCGGGGTTCGTCCCCCCGTCGGCCGCCGGTCATCGTGGGACGGTCACCAGCTGCCTGGTCGACGGGGTGCCGCTGCTGGCCGTGGCCGGGCGCAGCCATCTCTACGAGGGCCTGGGCACCGATCCGGTCGTGCACCCCGCCCACGTCGCGGCCGCGGTCGGCTCCGGCGTCCTGGTGCTCACCAACGCCGCCGGCGGGCTGCGGGCGGACCTCGCCGTCGGTGACCTGGTCCTCATCTCGGACCACCTCAACCTCACCGGCCGGTCCCCGCTGACCGGCCCCGCCTTCGTGGACCTCGTGGACGCCTACTCGCCCCGCCTGCGGAGCGCCGCCGCGGACGCGCTGCAGGCGGTCACCGGGTCCCGGCCCGCCGAGGGCGTCTACGCCGCGATGCCCGGACCGCAGTACGAGACCCCGGCCGAGATCCGGATGCTGCGCACCCTCGGCGCGGACCTGGTGGGCATGTCCACCGTCCCGGAGACGGTGGCCGCCAGGGGGCTCGGGCTCGAGGTGGTGGCGGCGTCGCTGGTGACCAACCTCGCCGCCGGGGTCACCGGGCAGCCCCTCGACCACGCCGAGGTACTGGCCGCGGGAGCCGCCGGAGCCGAGCGGCTCACCGACGCCCTGCGTGCACTCGTCCCCGCCGTCGCGAGGGGCTGAGCAGGCCGTGTCCGGGAGCGCCCCGTGACCCTGAGCTTCGGCACCGCCGGCGTCCGGGCGCCGCTGGGTCCCGGGCCGGACCGGATGAACGACGGGACCGTGGCCCTGGTCGCCACCGCCGTCGCCCGCCACCTGCGGATGCGTGAACCCGCCGGCTCGACCGTGATCGTGGGCGGCGACGCCCGGCACGGGTCCGCGGGGTTCGTGGACGTGGCCGCTGCGGTCCTGACGGCGCACGGTCTCCTCGTCGTCGTCCCCGGGGCGCCCGTCCCCACACCCGTCGTGGCGGCGGCCGTGCGGGCGCGGGGCGCGGTCGCCGGCCTGATGGTGACGGCCTCGCACAACCCCGCCACCGACAACGGGATCAAGGTCTACGGCCCCGGTGGCGCGCAGATCGTGCCACCCACGGACTCCGAGATCGAGCAGCACCTGCGGGCCGCGGCGCGGGAGGGGGTCGCCGTTCCCGACGCCGGAGCCCCGGGCGCGCGGGTGGACCCCACCCTCGTCGACGACTACGTGGCCTCCGTCGTGGCCGGCCTGCCCACTCCCGCCCGGCCCCCGCGCGTGGCCCTGACCCCCGTCCACGGCGTGGGTGGCGAGATCTGCCGCCGCGTCCTGGCCGGGATCGGGGTCGACGACGTCACGCTGGTGGCCGAGCAGGCGTACCCGGACCCGGACTTCCCCACCGTCGACTCCCCCAATCCGGAGCGGCCCCGCACCACTATGCGACTGCTCGGAGTGGCCGAGGAGATCGGTGCCGACGTCGCGCTGGCGCTCGACCCGGATGCCGATCGCTGCGCCATGGGGTTCGTGGGCGCAGACGGCCGGTGGCGGATGCTCGACGGCGACGACACCGGGTCGCTGCTCGCCGACCACCTGCTGACCTCGCCGCTGCCCGGCTCGGTGCGGACAACGGGGAACGGTCCCGGCACACCGGTCGTGGCCTCGACCATCGTCTCCTCGCGACTGCCCTCGCTCCTGGTCCCCGCCCGGGGTGGCCGGCACGTGGAGACGCTCACCGGGTTCAAGTGGCTGGTCCGGGCCGGGCAACCACTGCGTTACGCCTATGAGGAGGCGATCGGGCACTGCGTACTGCCGGAGGTGGTGGCGGACAAGGACGGGATCTCCGCGGCCGGCGCGTGGTGTGCGACGGTCGGTTCCGGCGGACGGTCGGTCGGGGAGGGTCTCGACGCGCTCGCCGAGGAGTTCGGTGCCCACCTGCGGAGCAACGTCCCGCTGCCGCTCGAGCACGGCTCCGACCCCGCCGCGGCGCTGCGGCGGGCGGCCGATCAGCTCGTCTCGACCGGCACGGTGACCCCGTTGGACGGCACGGCCGGGTTCCGCGTGACGATCCCGGGCGCCCGGGCCGTCATCCGTCCGTCCGGGACCGAGCCCCTGCTCAAGACCTACGTCGAGGCGTGGACCCCCGCACGACCGTCAGCGCGCGACCGGCAGGACGCCGCGCGACGGCTGGTCGCTCTCGCCGATTCCGTCGCCGCCGCCGTCGCGTTCTGAGCGGCGGGTTATGGGTGGTCGCGTCCCGGGCCCGGTCAGCGGGGACCGAACAGGCGGTCGCCGGCGTCGCCGAGCCCGGGGACGATGAAGGCGTCGTCGTCGAGCCTGTCGTCGATCGTCGCGGTGATGAGCCTGGCCGCCAGCCCCGACGACCGCACCGTCTCGATCCCCTCCGGCGCGCACAGGACACAGACCACGGTGACCCCGGTCGCGCCGCGCTCGGCCAGGGTCTCCAGAGTCGAGACCAGCGAGCCGCCCGTGGCGAGCATGGGGTCCAACACCACCACGTGCCGGCCGGAGAGGTCGTCGGGCAGGGAGCAGAGGTAGGAGACCGGTTCGTGGGTCTCCTCGTCGCGCGCCAGGCCCACGAACCCGACCTGCGCCCCCGGGAGCAGCCGGGTGGCCGGATCCAACAGACCCAGACCCGCCCGTAGGACCGGCACCACCAGTGGGACGCCGTCCACCGCGACACCCGTCGTCTCGGCCACGGGGGTCGTCACGGGCACCTCGGTGGTGGGGATCGAGCGGAAGGCCTCGTAGCAGAGCATGGTGCCGAGCGCGTCCATCGCGGCCCGGAATCCGGCGGTGTCGGTGGCGGAGTCCCGCAGCGTACGGAGCCGGTCTCCGACCAGCGGGTGGTCCACGACGATGATGTCCATGCCCGACAGGATTCCACAGCGGAGAAATCGCGGATCGGGTGGAACCGCGCTGAGTCCCCGAGGCGTCGAACCCTGTGACGGGACAAGAGGCGACGAGGGGCGAGGCAATGGCGGACGGAGCGATCGACGTCCACGTGGACGGATTGCGGGAGTTGGGTACGGGGCTGACCACGCTGGCGGATGCCCTGGGGGGAACGCTCGGGGCGGTGGACGCGCTTCCCCTCGATGCGGTGGCACCGGTCCTCGGGCCGGTCGGCGCCGACTTCATGGCGGCGCTGCTCTCGGCCACCGCGCGGCACCGGGAGGTGCTCGCCGGGGTTGCCCGGGTCAGCGATGCCGCCGGGCAGCTGGTCCTGGAGACCGGCCGGGTGTACGCCGAGTCCGACGACGCGGGTGCCGACGCCATCGGCGCCGCCGGAAACGGTATCGGCGGTACGGGCGGTGTCGGTACGCCGGGTCCGGCCCGATGATCGCCGACGCGCTCGCCTATGCGGGGCCCATCCGGCAGATCCTCGATCTGCTCTCGGCCGAGGAGTTCGTCCCCGAACCGGCCCGGGACGTCATGCGCCCGGTCAGCGACGGATTGGAGGTGGCACAGCGGCTGGGCCCACCGCTCGAGCGACTGCTCTCCGAGACCTGGGAGTCGCTGGCCTCTCTGGGCGCCGCCCACTCGGTGGCCGCGATCGGTCGGACGGTGGGGGCGCTCACCGAGTCGGCGACCGAGATCGCGCGGGTCACCGCCGTAGCGGCCGACATCGTGGTCCGCGGCACGATCGAGGTGATCGGCATCGTGCAGCAGTTCATCGCCCGCGCCGCGGCGCTGGGGCCCACCTTGATGACCCCGCCCGGCCAGGTCACCCTGCTCGGCCTGGCCACCGAACACCTGGCACGCGGCATCCAGGTGGCGGAACGGGTACAGCTCGAACTCAAGGGGCCCACCGCCGAACTGCGCGCCATCGCCGCCGGCATCCCCGACGCCCCCCGGATGCCGGGTGTCGTCGCCGAGTCAAGCGCGGGCGGCGCGATCAACGCCTCGACCGTCGCCCACACAGGCTCCGGACCGGGTTCGGCCGACGCGACGGGAACCGCGGGCGCGATCTCCGTCGGAGCGACCGGAGCCGGGGAGTCAGCGAGCGGAGCGGGGGGCTCGGGCGGAGCCGGGGAGTCAGCGAGCGGAGTGGGAGGGAACGCAGGGTCCGGGGCGGGGGTCATGGGGGGCGGCGTCGACGTGGTCCTGCCCGACGGGTCCGTGGCCACCGCCCCCAACGAGCAGGCCGCCGGCGCAGTCCGCAACGCTCTCAGCCAGCAGGGTGTGCCCTACGTGTGGGGCGGGACCACGCCCGGCCAGGGCCTGGACTGCAGTGGCCTGACCCAGTGGGCGTACCGGGACGCCGGGGTGGAGATCCCTCGTCTGGCGCAGGAGCAGGGCGTGGGCGCGCAGGTGTCGCGCTCAGACCTCATGCCGGGCGATCTGGCGGTGTGGGACGGCCATGTCGCGATGTACATCGGCAACGGTCAGCTCGTCGAGGCCGGGGACCCCGTAGCGGTGTCGGGCCTGCGCACCGACAATATCGGCATGTCCTTCCACGGGTTCTACCGTCCGACAGGCGGATGACGTCCGACACCTGCCGCCATACCGACCCGATGACCGGAATCGTCGCCGAGGTCGGTACCGACGGCGTCCCGGTGGGCCTGGCCCTGCCGGAGGAAATCCTCGACCGCGCACCCACCGACGTCGCGCGGGCGGTCCTTCGCACCCTCACCGCAGCGGCGTGCGAGGCCCGCGACCTCCTCGACCGGCTCGCCGAGCAGGAGTGGGACGGGCAGGACTGGGATAGAGCGGAGTGGGACGACCCGGAGCAGAACTATCCAGATCAGAGCCGGGCCGGAATCGACGACGGGCCGATCGGCGGCACCTCGTGAGCGGCGGCGGGCTGGACGTCGAGGCGTTCCTGGACCGACTGCGCGGGATCGCGACCGAGTGGGAGTCCGCGCACGACCAGCTGGAGACCCTCCGCGTGGTGGCCTCGAGTCCGGACCGGATCGCCACCGCCACCGCCGACTCCGGTGGTGCGGTGATCGACCTCGTGTTGGCGGCCGGACTGCGCAGACACGGGGGCGACACGGTGGCCTCCGCCATCCTCGAGGCCACGTCCAGCGCGGTCGAGCAGGCCAATGCCCGACGTGCCGAACTGGTCTCCGGGTCGGTGGCACTGGCGGTGAGCGGCCGCAGGCAGGCCGCTGAGGCCGCCGGGAGCGACTCAGCCGGCGTCCCGTCGGCGGGCCGTGGCACCGGCTGACGGGCCGTGGATATGCTGACCGGCATGGCCAAGGACATAGTCCCGATCGAGCTCGGTCTCCCTGAGGGAGACGTCACGACCCTCTGGGCACCCAGCTGGCGGGAGGACAACGACGACTGGGAGGCGTTCCTGGGCCTCGACGAGGACCTCTACGCGTTCGACTCGACCGCCCAACTCCTGGCCCTGGTCCGGAGCGGCGCCGAGCACGACCTCCAGGATCATCCGTCCTGGGCAGAGTTCGCCGGCTCGGACGTCCTGGCGTTCCGTGCGGCGGACGACAACTGCTACGACCTCGTCGGCGTCCTCGAGCTGCTCGGCGAGAACCCCACCGAGTCGTCGGTCGACGAGATCGACCAGTCCTTCACCATCGCCCGGTCGATCGGCGAGGTGTGCGAGCTGGACACCGTCACCAAGTTCTTCAACGGGAACCCGATCCTCGCGGCCGTCACCCGGGGCATGGACGAGTTCTACGGGCGGGACGGGCTGAAGCTGTGGAAGAACATCCGTAAGACCGTCGCCAAGGGCTGGGACGACGTCCTCGACGCGATCCAGGACGTCATGACCACGCCCACGGTGGATCCCGCCGAGGTCGATCGCGCCCGTGTGGACCTGGAGACCGCCGAGGCCGCCCTCCCCGAGCCCGAGCCGGAGCCCGAGGCCGCCCCCACCGGATACCCGGAGGGGTCGATCTGGGAGACGGTCGGGATCGACCCCGTCAAGATCATCTTCGCCGACCAGGAGTACCTGAGCCTGCGGTGCTACCTCGGCGATAAGCCGGTGTTCCTCGGCGACGGCGACCAGGCGTTCGTCTTCACCAGCCCCCGGGGCCTGTCCCGGTACCTGGCGGACAACGACGACGAGACGCTCAGCCACGTGGCGACCTACGATCGCGTCAAGATCGCCGCGACCGACGGCAGCCTGGACGTCCACGTGACCGAGGACAACACCTACGTCTTCGCCGGCCTCGACCGAGACATCGAGGTCGGCCCCGGCATGGTCGACTCGGAGCAGCTCGGGCTGGCCGTGGAACTGGTCACCGACCTCGCCAACTACGTGGGCGATTCCGAGCTCGAGGCGGCGGTGACCGGCCGCGGTTCATCGATGCGCCGCTTCCTGCACTTCGTCCTCAACCCTGACGACGCCAAGCTGCTCGAGCCCAGTGCGCCGTTCGACGACGAGGCCGGCGAGTGGCGCGACCTGGTCGACGACGTCGAACGCCTCATGACGACCCCCGACATCGCCTGAGGTCGCCTGTCCTAGCCTGTCCCGCCTGTCCTAGCCTGTCCCGCCTGTCCTAGCCTGTCCCGCCTGTCCTCATCGAGAAGAGCGTTTCGCACATCTCCACTCGGGCGATGCGGTCGAAACACTCTTCTCGAAGGGCTGCTCGAGGAACTCGAGGGGCTGCTCGGCGGACTGGTGCGTCACCAGCCGCGCAGTCGGCCCAGCACCACCCCGGCCGGCCCCCGCGCCGTACCCGGTCCACCGATGTCCAGCGCGGACACGAGCTCGGTGAGTGCCGCGGGCACTCGCCCCGGGTCCCCGGCATGGACTGTCGCGACCACCTCGCCGGCCCGCACCGCGTCACCCTCGACGCGATGTAGCAGCACTCCGGCTGTCGGGTCCACGGACTCGCCCGGCCGGGTGCGCCCGGCACCGGCCAGCCATGATGCGCGGCCCACGGCCAGGGCGTCCCACCTCACCTCCCCCGACTCCGGGGCCCGCACCTCCTCCGTGTGCGCGGCCAACGGCAGCGCGGCACCGGGATCGCCTCCCTGCGCCGCGACCATCGCGCGGAAGGAGTCCATCGCCCGCCCGTCGCCCAGGCGCTCACGCGGGTCACCGTCGATCCCCACCGCGTCCAGCGCTTCCCTCGCCAGTGCGCAGGTCAGGTCCACCATGTCGGGTGGGCCGCCCCCGGCGAGGATCTCGACGCACTCCGCCACCTCGAGAGCGTTGCCCACCGCCCGGCCCAGCGGGGTGTGGTTGGCGGTCACCAGCGCGCTGGTCCGGACCCCGGCCGCCGTACCGATCCCCACCATCACCCGGGCCAGCTCCTCGGCATCGGCGCGATCGGGCCGGAAGGCCCCGGATCCGCACTTGACGTCGAGCACCAGCGCGCCGGTGCCCTCGGCGATCTTCTTGCTCATGATCGAGGCCGCCAGCATGGGGATGGAGGGGACGGTCCCGGTGACGTCCCGCAGGGCGTAGAGGGCCCGGTCGGCGGGCGCGAGGTCGGCACCGGCCGCGCAGATCACCGCGCCGGTCTGCTCGAGGATCCGGCGCCTGGCGGTGGCGTCGAGGTCGGCGCGCCAGCCGGGGATCGCCTCGAGCTTGTCGAGCGTGCCGCCCGTATGGCCGAGCCCTCGCCCGGAGAGCTGGGGCACCGCCAGCTCCCAGGTGGCCAACAGGGGCGTCAGCACGAGGGTCACGGAGTCGCCCACCCCTCCGGTCGAGTGCTTGTCCACCGTGGGCACGCGCCGGCCGGCCCGGGTCAGCCCGGACAGGTCCAACCGGGTACCGGAGTCCACCATCGCGGCGGTCCAGCGGGAGATCTCCCGGTCGGTCATCCCCTGGAAGTAGATCGCCATCGCCAACGCCGACATCTGCTCGGGGGGCACGACCCCGCGGGTGTAGCCGTCGACGATCCAGTCGATCTCGTCGTCGTCGAGCTCCTTCCCGTCCCGTTTGGCCTCGATGATCCGCACGGCGTCCAGCGACCGGTTCACGTCAGGTCCTCCGGCCCGAAGGCGTCCGGCAGGAGTTCGCCGAGGCGCACGGGGCCACGGGCGGTGTGGACCACCAGGTCCGGGCCACCGTGCTCGTGGAGGAGTTGGCGGCACCGCCCGCACGGTGACAGTGGGTCCCCGTCGTGGGTGACGACGACGAGCTCGAGCAGTCGCCCGCCACCCGTGCGGTGGAGGTCGGAGACGAGCGAGCACTCGGCGCAGAGGGTGAGTCCGTAGGACGCGTTCTCGACGTTGCACCCGGTCACGATCCTGCACTCGTCGCCGCCGGGTGCGGACGCCAGAGCGGCGGCCCCCACCCCCAACCCCGAGTACGGCCGGTAGGCGTTCCGGGCGGCCGCCAGCGCGGCTTCCCGCAAACCGCTGCGGGGCGCATTCCTCTGTGCTGCGGTTTCGTTGACAGACACCCTTTTCTACCCTTCGGTAACTTCAATTAGGGTCCCCTAACAGGCATTACCCGTTCGGACCACGCTACCCACCCAGCTTCTCGTCCGTGTCCTCTCAGGTCTAAAGTCCTAGTAGGCGCCCGCTGTGCTCTCGGGCAGGAACCGCGCGCCGATGGCACTACGCCCAGACGATTCGGAGGCACGACAAGCCCATGAGTACTGCGCAGGCGCCGGCGCGTCCGGCAAAGAAGATCAGCATCTACAAGGGTGACCCGGGGATGTGGTCGTGGGTCGCGCACCGTGTCTCGGGCGTCGCGATCTTCTTCTTCCTCTTCGTGCACGTGCTCGACACCGCGCTCGTCACCGTGAGCCCGGAGTCCTACAACGCCGTCATCGACACGTACAAGACCCCGATCGTCGGCCTCATGGAGATCGGCCTCGTCGCGCTCGTGCTCTTCCACGCGCTCAACGGTCTGCGCATCGTGGCCGTGGACTTCTGGTCCAAGGGTGCGAAGTACCAGCGCCAGATGCTCTGGGCCGTCCTGGCGATCTGGGTCGTGGTCTTCGCCGCGGCCACCGCCCGCCTCCTCTTCCTTCTCTTCCAGCACATCTAAGGAGAACGATCACCATGGCAGACGCACCTGTTCTCCAGACGTCCTACGATCGCCCCGCCTCGCTCGCCCAGCCGCGCTCGCCGCGCCTGCGCTCGCGCGGCAACTTCGAGCGCACCGCGTGGATCTTCATGCGCGCCTCGGGCGTCGCACTGGTCATCCTCACGATCGGCCACCTCACCGTGGGCCTCATGATCGACGAGGGTGTCCACCGCATCGACTGGGCCTACGTCGCGGATCGCTGGCAGAGCCCGTTCTGGGCCACGTGGGACCTCCTCATGCTCTGGCTCGCCCAGCTCCACGGCGCGAACGGCGTCCGGACGGTCATCGCGGACTATTCGCGCAAGGACTCGACGCGGTTCTGGCTCAACGCGATCCTCATCGCCGCGACCGTCCTCGTCCTCGTCCTGGGCACCTACGCCATCTTCGGCCTCGCCTACGACGTCTGATCGACGCCTGCGGACCGTTCCACTTCGAAAGCGAGCACTGAGAATCCCATGACCGATCGTCAGGTCCACCAGCACCAGTACGACGTGGTAATCGTCGGCGCCGGCGGCGCAGGCATGCGCGCGGCCATCGAGTCGGGCCCGCGTACCCGTACCGCCGTCCTCACCAAGCTCTACCCCACCCGCTCCCACACCGGCGCCGCCCAGGGCGGCATGTGCGCCGCCCTCGCGAACGTCGAGGAGGACAACTGGGAGTGGCACACGTTCGACACGGTCAAGGGCGGCGACTACCTCGTCGACCAGGACGCCGCGGAGATCATGGCCAAGGAGGCCATCACCGCCGTCATCGACCTGGAGAACATGGGCCTGCCGTTCAACCGCACGCCCGAGGGCAAGATCGACCAGCGCCGTTTCGGTGGTCACACCCGTGACCACGGCAAGGCTCCCGTGCGCCGGGCCTGCTACGCGGCCGACCGCACCGGGCACATGATCCTGCAGACGCTCTACCAGAACTGTGTCAAGCACAACGTCGAGTTCTTCAACGAGTTCTACGTCCTGGACCTCTGCCTCACGGAGACCCCCGAGGGCCCCGTCGCCACCGGCTGCGTCGCGTACGAGCTCGCCTCCGGCGACCTCCACGTCTTCCACTCCAAGGCCACGGTCTTCGCGACCGGCGGTTCGGGGCGGATGTACAAGACCACCTCCAACGCCCACACCCTCACCGGGGACGGCATGGCCGTGGTCTTCCGCAAGGGCCTGCCGCTGGAGGACATGGAGTTCCACCAGTTCCACCCGACGGGTCTCGCGGGCCTGGGCATCCTCATCTCCGAGGCCGTCCGCGGCGAGGGCGGCATCCTGCGCAACGCCGACGGCGAGCGCTTCATGGAGCGCTACGCCCCCACCATCAAGGACCTCGCACCGCGTGACATCGTCGCCCGCTCGATGGTGCTCGAGGTGCGCGAGGGCCGCGGTGCCGGGCCCGAGAAGGACTACGTCTACATCGACGTGACCCACCTCGGCGCGGACGTGCTCGAGGAGAAGCTGCCCGACATCACCGAGTTCTCGCGGACCTACCTCGGTGTCGACCCGGTCACCGAGCTCGTCCCGGTGTTCCCGACGTGTCACTACGTCATGGGCGGCATCCCGACCAACGTCAAGGGCGAGGTGCTGCGCACCAACGACGACGTGGTGCCCGGCCTCTACGCCGCCGGGGAGTGCGCGTGCGTCTCGGTGCACGGCTCCAACCGTCTGGGCACCAACTCGCTCCTGGACATCAACGTGTTCGGCCGCCGGGCGGGTATCGCCGCCGCCGACTACGCCGCGGGCCACGACTTCGTCGAGCTCCCCGAGGACCCCGAGAAGATGGTCCGTGAGTGGATGGAGAGCATGCTCGCGGATCACGGCACCGAGAACGCCAATGACATCCGGACCGAGATGCAGGCCATGATGGACGACAAGGCGTCGGTGTACCGCACCGAGCAGTCGCTCACCGAGGCCCGCGACGAGCTCCGCGTGCTCAAGAAGCGCTATGCCGACGTGACCGTCAGCGACAAGGGCAAGCGCTTCAACACCGAACTCCTCGAGGCCGTCGAGCTGGGCTTCCTCCTGGAGTTGGCGGAGGTCACCGTTGTGGGTGCCCTCAATCGCAAGGAGTCCCGTGGCGGACACGCCCGCGAGGACTACCCGGACCGCAACGACGACGAGTACATGAAGCACACGATGGCGTTCAAGGACGGCCTCGGTCTTCTCTCCGAGATCCGGCTGGACTGGAAGCCGGTAGTGCAGACCCGCTACGAGCCGATGGAGCGTAAGTACTGATGACCACCGCAGTCGACACCACCAAGGCCAACGACGGCAAGGACCCCAACTCCAACCGTCCGGTGCCGCCCGGTTCCACCATGGTCACGCTCAAGATCGCCCGGTTCAACCCGGAGGATCCGGACTCGGCGGGCTGGAAGGAGTACGAGGTCCCGGCCCTTCCGTCGGACCGTCTGCTCAACCTCCTGATGTACGTCAAGAACTACATGGACGGCAGCCTCGCGTTCCGTCGGTCGTGTGCGCACGGCATCTGTGGTTCGGACGCCATGCTGATCAACGGCGTCAACCGCCTGGCGTGCAAGGTCCTCATGAAGGACATGCTCCCCAAGGACGGCAAGTCCATCACCATCACCATCGCCCCGATCCGCGGGCTGCCGGTGGAGAAGGACCTGTACGTCGACATGGAGCCGTTCTTCAAGTCGTTCCGTGACGTCATGCCGTACCTCATCACGTCCGGCAACCAGCCGACGGCCGAGCGGATCCAGTCCCAGACGGACCGGGCCCGCTTCGACGACACCACCAAGTGCATCCTCTGCGCCTGTTGCACGACCTCGTGCCCGGTGTTCTGGGCCGACGGGTCGTACTTCGGCCCGGCGGCGATCGTCAACGCGCACCGGTTCATCTTCGACTCGCGTGACGAGGGCGCGGCCGAGCGACTGGAGATCCTCAACGACGCCGAGGGTGTCTGGCGTTGCCGCACCACCTTCAACTGCACCGATGCGTGCCCCCGTGGCATCCAGGTGACCAAGGCGATCCAGGAGGTCAAGCGCGCACTGCTGTTCGCGCGCTGACCGTCCGACGACTCGCCCGGCGGGGCCGCACCTTCCTCCTGTGGAGGGTGCGGCCCCGCCGGCATTCGCGGAGAGGCGCCTGCCCGCGTCTCCGGTATCAGATCCCGCGCCTGCCCGCCTCTCCGGCATCCGCTCCCGCGCCTGCCCGCCTGGAGAGTCCGGACCGGACATGGCCCACACCCCCCGGGCGGGTCCCGTCCGGAACCGCCGAGCCCGGACGTAGACTCGGGACCCGTGACCCGCACCCGTCGACGTCCCGCGCACAGAGTCATCGGCGTCGTCACGGCCGCGCTAGTCGGGCTGGCGCCGCTCGCCGTCGCGGGTCCCGCGACGGCCGTCGAGCCGGCCCCGGAAACCGCGCTCACCGAGCCTCCGCCCCCCGCGGTGTTGCCGTCGACCACCTCGCCCGAGTACTTCGACACCCCCCGCGACCTCACCGGGTGCCCGTACCGCACCGCACCGCCGGCTCCCGTCGACGAGTCCGAGGTCCCGCTGCCCGGTCAGACCTCCCCCGCCCCTCCCCCGGTTCCCGGGACGCCCGCCGGCGGCGATGCCCTGGCAGGGTGCGACGTCGTGGCGCCGGACGGGTTCGAGGTGCCCCGCGACGTCACCGCCAGCGCCTGGATGATCTCGGATCTGGACACGGGCGAGGTGGTGGCCGCCCGTGATCCCCACGGCCGCTACCGCCCGGCGAGCCTGATCAAGACCCTGCTCGCCACCGTCGTCCTGGACACCCTGGAGGCAGACCGCGTCATCGAGGTGACCGATGAGGACCTCCGGGGCGCAGAGGGCAGCCTGGTGGGCATCGGCCCGGGCGGTGAGTACACGGTCGACCGCCTGTTGCGTGGCCTGCTCATGTCGTCGGGCAATGACGCCGCCGTGGTGCTCGCGCGCCGGATGGGCGGGATCGAGGAGACGCTGGAGGCGATGAACGCCCACGCGGCCGGGCTCGGCGCGTTGAGCACCCATGCCCCCACCGTGAACGGACTGGACGGGCCCGGGATGATGTCGTCGGCATACGACATGTCGCTCATCTTCCGCGACGCGATGACTCGCCCCGAGTTCGCCAGCATCGTGGGCACGGAGATGTCCGGGTTCCCCGGGTATCCCGCGGGCGAGGGCGCGGACGCACCCGATCCCGCCTCGGCGCCGGCTCACACCGGCCCGACCGCGCGCGCGGACGGAACCCCGGTCAACCCCGGGTTCGTGCTGGCCAACGACAACCAGTTGCTCTACAACTACCCGGGGGCGATCGGCGGCAAGACAGGCTTCACCGACGACGCCCGACACACGTTCATCGGTGCCGCCGAGCGGGATGGTCGGCGCCTGGCGGTGGTTCTGCTCGACGGCACCCGTGTGCCCACGTCACCGTGGGACCAGGCGGGCCAACTCCTCGACGCCGGATTCGACACCGACGACTCCGTGGGGCGGTTGGTGACGGGTCCGCCGACCGGGCCCGGAGCGGGGACCGAGCACCTGGCCTCCGGCCCCCTCGGTGCGGTCGGGACCGCCGGCCAGCGCGAATCGTCTGCCGCGAGCGGGTCCGTGCTCGTGCGGCACGGCCCGTGGCTGGCCGTCGGTGCCGCAGGGCTGGTGGTGCTGGCCGGCGCGGTGATGGCCCTGCGGTCGCGCCGCTGAAGTACACGCCACGTGTCTCACGCACTCCCGGGCGGTGTCCCGGGGCGTGGGTCCGGTCGTGTCCCGGGTGGTGGATCTGGCTGTGGGCCTGATGGCTGGGTGGGGGGGGCGACGTGGTGTCAGGAGACCGTGCCGGCTCCGGCGAGGATCACCCTCAGGCGTCCGGTGCACTCCTCGACGGCAGCTCGCGCGTCGTAGCCCACCGCCACCTCCACGAGGAGTCGGAGGAGGACCACGACGACGAGGTCGGCTGCGATGTCGATCGCGTTTCCGTCTGCGCCGGAGAGCGTCTCGAGCCGGCCCAGGGTGATCCCCAGACGGCGGCGTGCGGAGTCGACCGCCGCCGAGAGCACCCGGTGGTCGGCGTGGGTGGTGTCGACGAGCCCGCGGGCGAGCACCGACCAGGTCTGTGGATCACGGACGGCGGCGGCCGAGGCCCGGCCGGGCCAGTCCACGACGGGGTCCGATGCAGGCTCGGTGACCAGGTCGTCGACGAGGCGTCCGAGCGCCTCGGCCGCCCCCGCCGCGAGTTCGGAGGCCAGGGCGTCTACCGACTCGAAGTGCCGGTAGAACGCGGTGGGGACTATGCCCGCCTCGCGTGCGAGTTCGCGGACGGCCAGGCCCGCGAAACCCCGTGTGGCCACCGCCTGGCGGCCCGCGGCGACGATGAGTGCACGTGTGTGCCGCTTCTGTTCCGCCCGGGTACCTGGTGTCGCCACGCCCGTGATGCTATCGCCTGACTGGCATATCCGCACGTGGGGGACCCCCTGACAGAGTGTGACCCACGAGACAGAGCGAGGCCCCTTCTCATTTGAGAGAACGTATGTACACTCAAACCTGTCCGGTGGTCGACCCGGACGGATACACCCCCGTCGTGCGACCGCGACCGTGAGGTCCGGGCCGCACATCACGGCAGTAGGCCGCGTCCGACGGCTCCCGACCACACCGACCGCTACCTTCCGGAGGTCCTCATGACCGCCCCGACCATCAGCCGACTCTTCTCCCGCGGGATCACCCGCACCCTCCTCACCCCACACCCGGTGGAGCACTACGTCCGCTCGCTCGGAGTGACGTGGTCCGACGACCCGACCGGCGCTACCGTCGTGGCCGTCGACCGACCCGTCGCCGACGTCACAGTCATCACTCTCCGCCTGCCGGCCGGGGTCGACCGACCCGCTCCCGGTGCCGCGCTCGAGATCGGCGTGGTGGTCGACGGCGTCGTACACCGCCGCCACTACTCCCCCGTGGACTCCGCCTCCCGATCCGACGGTCTGGCGACGATCGCCGTCCGCCGCCATCCGGGGGGCGTGGTCTCCGAGCACCTGTGGTCCGAGGCCAGCCCCGGGATGCGTCTCCTGCTCGGGAACCCCGTCGGGGAGGTCACGCTGCCCGAGGCCCGCCCGACCGACGTGCTGCTGGTCAGCGGCGGCAGCGGCATCACCCCGATGCTCTCCATCGCCTCCACCCTGGCCGGGGAGGGCCACTGCGGCGACGGGTCCGCGGGCCGGGTCGCCTGGCTGCACTACGCCCGCCGGGTCGAGGACGTGCCGTTCCGCGACCGGATCCGCGAGCTCTCGCGCGCCGGGGTCGAGGTCCGGGTTGTGCCCACCGCCGACGTGAACCCGTCAGACTCGTCAGACCTCTCGGACTCGTCAGACCCGTCGCCCCGGGGCCCGGCCGGCCACCTCACCGCCGGCCACCTGGACGAGGTGGCTCCGTGGCACGCCGACGCCACCGTCTTTCTCTGCGGCCCCGAGGGCCTGGCCGACGGGCTGGCGGACGCGCTCGGAGCCGAACGCTACGCAGACGTCCTCCGCGAACGATTCACCGCCTCCAACGGCCCCGTGCCCGAGGGCGACGGCGGCACCGTCACCCACGTCAAGAGCGGCGTATCCGCCCACAATGCCGGGACCACGTTGTTGGAGGGTGCGGAGGCAGCGGGGCTGTCCCCGAAGCACGGCTGCCGCATGGGCATCTGTCACACCTGCACCGCCGTCCGCGTCTCCGGGGCCACCCGCGACCTCAGGACGGGCGAGGTCGACACCGAACCCGGCTGCCTCGTCCAGATCTGTGTCTCGGCACCCGTGGGTGATGTCGAGATCGACATCTAGACGACCCCGGCACCACACACCACAGCGCACCACGCACCCGTAAGCCCACCGGAACACCCGGAAGGACCTCCATCATGACTCTCCTGCAGCTCCCCACCATCCGCTCCAAGAAGCCGAAGGCCGAGAAGACGGCCGCCACCGCCCCCGATCCGGTGGTGCTGTCCGCCGAGTCGGTGGAGATCATCGGCCGTGAACTCGACGCGATCCGCGACCGGGTGGTCGCGGATCTGGGCACCGCCGACCGCGATTACATCCTGCGCGTGGTCCGCACCCAGAGACGGCTCGAGCTGACCGGCCGTGCCCTGATGTTCCTCGGCTTCCTGCCCCCCGCCTGGCTCGCCGGGGTGGCCGCGCTGAGCGCGTCCAAGATCCTCGACAACATGGAGATCGGCCACAACGTCATGCACGGCCAGTACGACTGGATGCGCGACGACATGCTCCACTCCTCCAGCTTCGAGTGGGACAACGTGTGCCCCTCCGACCAGTGGCGGCACTCGCACAACTACATGCACCACACGCACACCAACATCCTGGACCTCGACCGGGACATCGGGTACGGGATCCTGCGCATGGAGTACGAGCAGCCGTGGAACCCGCTGCGACTGGGCAATCCGCTGTACGCCTTCGGGCTCATGATGGCGTTCGAGTGGGGGGTCATGCTCCACGACCTCGAGTACGACAACGTGCTCAAGGGCAAGCGCAAGTGGTCTGACGTCAAGGGTCTCCTCGCCGGCTGGTGGGGCAAGATGCGCGGCCAGGTCGCCAAGGACTACATCGTCCACCCGGCACTCACCGGACCACTGTTCCCGCTCACGTTCGCCGGCAACCTCACCGCCAACCTCGTCCGCAACGTCTGGGCGTTCTCGGTGATCTTCTGCGGCCACTTCCCCTCGGGTGCCCAGGTCTTCACGCAGGAGGAGACGGCCGAGGAGACCCGCGGAGAGTGGTACGTGCGCCAGATGCTCGGCTCGGCCAACATCTCGGGCAGCCCGTTCATGCACCTGGCCACCGGCAACCTGTCGCACCAGATCGAGCACCACCTGTTCCCCGATCTGCCCGCGCACCGCTACCCGGAGATCGCCGAAGAGGTGCGGGCGCTCTGCGAGGAGCACGGTCTGCCGTACACCACCGGCCCGCTGTGGAAGCAGGTGGCGAACGTGTGGTCCAAGATGTTCCGACTCGCCCTGCCGCTGCCGCCCACCCCGGCGGACACCCCGGCCGTCCTCATCGAGCGAAGGAAGATGACACCGGCCGCCTGAGCCGGGGTACCTTCGTGGACACCACCGATGGAGGGAGCAGTCCCATGGGCGACTTCGAGCGCAACAAGGACCAGGTCCAGGCAGGTGTCCAGGCAGGGGCGTCGCTGGTCGGCCGGATCACCGTGATCATCACCGACGCGATCGGCTCCATCGCCAAGGAGGTCGGCGACTTCGTCACCGACGGTATCGAGATGAGGGAGGCCGCCCGGGCGGCCCGGCTCGACGAGCGCAAGAGCTCCCCCGAGATCGAACTGGACGGCATCGAGGACGGCGAACTGCAGGGATGAGGCCTGTGGTGACCCGATGACCGTGGCCGGTGGGATCTCCCCCCGGCCTCGGTGGCAGGATCGCTCGACGTGACGATCATCGCCGCCGCGGACGGCTCCGCGCTCGGGAACCCCGGCCCCGCCGGTTGGGCCTGGTACATCGACGAATCCCGATGGCGCTGCGGCGGCTGGAAACGTGGTACCAACAACCAGGGCGAACTCACCGCGGTCCTGGACCTGTTGCGTCAGACCGCGCACTCCCCGGAGCCACTCCACATCCTGTGCGACTCGCAGTACGTCATCAATTCGGTGACCAAGTGGATGGCCGGCTGGAAGCGCAAGGGCTGGAAGAAGGCCGACGGTAAGCCGGTGTTGAACGTCGAGGTCATGAAGGCGCTCGACGAGGCGATGCGGGGCCGCGAGGTCACCTTCGAGTGGGTCAAGGGCCACGCCGGCCACGAGCTCAACGAGAAGGCCGACGTCCTGGCCAACGGAGCTGCCAAGGCCCATGCGTCGCGCCGGGAGCCCGACGCCGGCCCCGGTTTCCCGGGAGCCCGGTCGGTCGGTGCGGGCGACGACCCGGCGGTCCCCCCGGCCGCCGACGGTGGCGCGCGGCCCACGAAGGCCACCGCCACGCCCGCTGCCACGGCCACGCCCGGTGCCGCGGCGGGTCCCGCGGACGCCGAGCCGGATCTGTTCACCCTCGAAGAGTCGGGATCCGCCTCGGCGCCGTCCGCGTCATCTACGCCGTCCGCGCCGGCCGTGGATCTCGTCGTGGAACTGGAGCGGTCACTGCTCACCGACACGGTCCGCGGCGACCGTCGCCGGCTCGATGCGCTCCTGGACCCGTCGTGGAACCACGTGTGTGCCCGTGGAGAAGTGTGGTCGCGCGAGGACAGGCTCGCGGCCGCCGAGTCACCCGACCGTGGCACCGGAGACCGCGCGATGGAGGTCATCGACGCGCGCGAACTGGGTTCCGACACAATTCTGCTCGTCTGGCGCGAGCGTTCACGGAACAGCTCGATCCTGCGGAGCTCGGTGTGGGTGCGGTCCCGCGGCTCCTGGCGCCAGACCTTCCAGCAGGGCACGCCTGAGGCCTGAGCTCCTGACCCTCGGACGGCAGCGCGAGCAGCACTCCGCACACGGGGAACGGCGCCCCCCCACCACGTCTGGTGAGGGGCGCCGCTACTCGACCGTGGCGCGGGGCCTACAGGCCGCCCAGCAGCAGGTGGAGCAGATCCCCAACGATTCCGATCAGACCGGCGACTAGACCCATGTTGCGACTCCCTACAGGTGATGTGATGCTCGGCGGGTTCCTCTCCCCGTCAAGCTGGCACCGACTCTAGAGACGTAGTGTGACCGAGGTGTTTCATCCCTCGGTCGCTGCCGTGAAATAGGGCTTCGGGGAGGCAAGGATACATCTGTATAGATTTTTCTTCACAGAACTCCTCCGGACCCCCGGTGTCTCAGCCGCGACGCGGCGCCGTGAATCCGACCGCCTGGTAGACCTGCGAGAGCACCGGCCCGGCCACCGCCCGGGCGCGCTCCGCGCCGTCAGCCAGCACCCGTTCGAGTTGGCCCCGGTCGGACATGTACTCGTCGAACCGACCGCGCAACGGGGTCACGAACGCCTCGAGGGCGTCCGCGGTGTCGGTCTTGAGCGCACCGTAACCGGCACCCGCGGTCTGGTAGTCGGCCACGATGTCGGCGACCGCCCGTCCGGTGAACGCCGACTGGATGGTCAACAGGTTGGACACTCCCGGCTTCATCTCGCGGTCGAAGCGGATGTCACCGTCGGAGTCGGTCACCGCGCTGCGGATCCGCTTGGCGGAGACCTTGGGGTCGTCCAACAGGTTGACGATGCCCTTGGGGTTCTCCCCCGACTTGCTCATCTTGGCCGTGGGGTCCTGCAGGTCGTAGATCCTTGCCGAGCCCTCGAGGATCTTGCCCTCGGGAACCACGAAGGTCTTCTTGAATCGTGAATTGAACCGCATCGCCAGGTCGCGGGTGAGTTCGAGGTGCTGACGCTGGTCTTCGCCGACGGGCACCAGGTGCGGGCGGTAGAGCAGGATGTCGGCAGCCATGAGGACCGGGTAGGTGAACAGTCCCACCGTGGTCCCGTCGGTGCCCTGCTTAGACGACTTGTCCTTGAACTGGGTCATCCGGGCGGCCTCGCCGTAGCCGGTGATGCACCCCAGCACCCAGGCCAGTTCGGCGTGCTCGGGGACGTGCGACTGCACGAACAGCACCGAGCGGTCCGGGTCCACACCCAGGGCCAGCAACTGTGCACAGCCGCGGAACACCCGCTCGCGCAGCTCCTTGGGATCCTGTTTGACGGTGATCGCGTGCAGGTCGGGGATGAAGTAATAGGCGTCGTAGTCGTCCTGCAGGTCGACCCACTGCCGCACGGCGCCCAGGTAGTTGCCGAGGTGGTAGGAGTCGGCGGTGGGTTGAATGCCGGACAGGACGCGCTGGCGCTTCGCCGGCGCCTGCGCGTCGGCCGGCCCTGATGCGGGCGTGGGAACTGCGGAGGTGGACTGCTCAGACATGGCCACCATCATCCCACGGTGCCGTCGGACCGCCGGTCACGCCCTCGCACGGCCGGTCACCGCACCGTCAGCGGTCACCGCACCGTCAGCCGTCGGCGGGCGACGCCGACTCCGGCGGGAATCCGCCCGTGGCGACCGGGCCCCAGTCGTCGATCGCGACCCGGATGAGGCACTTGCCCTGCCTGGCCATCGCCGCGCGGTACTCGTCCCAGTCGTCGTGCTCGCCGGCCACACTGCGGAAGTACTCGACCAGCGGCTCGACGGCCTCGGGAAGATCGACGATCTCCGCGGTGCCGTCCAGGTGGACGTACGGGCCGTTGAAGTCGTCAGAGAGAACGCACACGCTGACGGCCGGGTCACGGCGGATGTTGCGCACCTTCGCGCGCTGCGGATAGGTCGCCACGACGAGCCTGCCAGCCCCGTCCAGACCGCAGGTCACCGGAGAGGACTGGAGCCCTCCCGAGTCTCGCCGGGTGATGAGGACAGCCCGGTGCCGGGGGCGGAGGAACTCCTCGAGGCCGGCACGATCGGGACGTTCGGCGGTCGCGTACTTGGTCATGGTGCCGAGGCTACGGACCCGTCCCCCACGCGGCATCCGCGACCGCGGGCCCGAGGCGAGCGGCCACCCTCGTCGTCGTCACCGACCTCCGCGAGACCCAGTCACCGACGGTGACGGACCCTCACCCGCAGACCGGGTCACTCATACACAACGGTGACCGGAGCGTGGTCGGACCACCGCATGTCGTAGGCGCTCGCGCGGTCCACCCGGTCGGACACGGCGCGATCGACCAGACCGTCGGAGACCACGTGGTAGTCGATACGCCACCCCGCGTCGTTGTCGAAGGCCTTGCCCCGCTGACTCCACCAGGAGTACGGGCCGATCTCGTCGGGGCGACGATGCCGGACGATGTCGGTCCACCCGCTGGCGTCGGCGAACAGGTCGGACATCCACTCCCGCTCGTGTGGCAGGAAGCCGGAGCTCTTGTGGTTGCCCTTGTGGTTCTTCAGGTCCTCCTCGCGATGGGCGATGTTCCAGTCGCCACAGATGATCATCTCGTGGCCGTCACGGGCGCCGACGGTCTCGGCGCTCGCGTGGAGGTGCTCCCGGAAACTCGCCAGGAAGCGGTCCTTCTCGTCCTGCTTGGGAGTCTCAGCCGTGCCGGAGGGCAGGTAGAGGCTGGCGACGGTGACGGTCTCGCCGTCCACGGCACCGGGGTACACGGCTTCGATGTAACGGCCGGACTCATCGAACTCGGGATCGCCGTGTCCGATGCGCACCTCGGTGGGCTCCCGCCGGGAGAGGATCGCCACCCCGGCCCGGCCCTTGAGCGAGGACGCCGAACCGATGAGGTACCACCCGGCGTCGAGCGCGGGGGCGAGGGCCTTGCGGGCCTGGTCCTCGTCGGCACGCACCTCCTGGAGGGCGACCACGTCCGCCCCGCTGCTCTCCAGCCAGGGCAGGAATCCGAGGTTGGTCTCCGAACGCTGCCTGACGGCGGCGCGGATCCCGTTGACGTTGACGGTGCTGACGGTGAGGCTCACGACGATCAGGCTACCGACCCTCCGGAGGGTGACCGTTGACACACCGGGCATACATTCATACATTAGGACGATCAATGTATGAATGAAGGGATCTCGGGATGCACGGAGCGACAGCAGTGGTCCTCGGCGGGAGCGTGGCGGGCCTGTGCTCCGCCGGGGTACTGGCACCGCACTTCGACAGGGTGGTCGTCCTCGAGCGGGACGAACTGCCGCCCGGTGCCGAGCACCGGCGCGGAGTCCCCCAGAGCAAGCACCCGCACTTCGTCCTCAACGCCGGGCGCCGCGCGATCGGCACGATCTTCCCGGGGTTCGAGGAGTCACTCATCGAGGCGGGCGGGCTGCTGCTCATGCCGTCCATGGAGGCCGCCTACGGCGAGAACGACGGGTGGGGACCGCGCAAGTCCAGCACCATGACGATGATCTACTCCTCCAGGGTCCTCATCGAACGCGTCCTCAGGGACAAGGTCCGGACACTGGCAGGCGTCGAGATCCGTGAGGGCACGGCCGTGTCCGGCCTGGCCACCACCGGTGGCGGCACGGTCACCGGTCGCGTCACCGGGGTCGAGTACCGGGACGCCGGCGGCGAGACCAGGACCATCGAGGCCGATCTCGTGGTAGACGCCCTGGGCCGCGGGTCCTCGGTCCGCGACTGGCTCGCCGCCGCCGGATGGCCCTCTGTCCCCGAGAAGACCCTCGACGCCAAGGTCACCTACACGTCCCGCTGGTACCAGCTCCCGGCCCCCTCGGAGAGGCCGCCGGGCTGGTGGTGGAAGCACCTGGTGCTGACCCCCACCCAGGAGAACGGCCCCCACCCACAGGAGCACGAGTACCTGTCCAACTTCTTCCCGATCGAGGGTGACCGCGCGATCTCGTGCATGGGCTCCTGGGGCCTGGAGATGCCGCGGAAACCCGAGACGTTCGAGGCCGCCGCCGACCGTCTCCGCGCACCCACCTTCGCCGCAGCGATGCGCGCGAGCACCCCGGTCTCGGAGGTGCATCTCACTCGATCGACCGGAAACAAGTGGCGCCGCTACGACGAGATCGACCACCCCCCGCTGGGCCTCGTCTCGATCGGCGACGCGGTCTGTGCCTTCAACCCGTTCTACGCCCAGGGGATGAGCTCGGCCGCCCGCTCGGCTGTCGTGCTCTCCGACGTGCTGAGCGAGTACCGCTCACTCGACACGTCCTTCACCCGCGACTTCCTCGACCGACAGCGGGCGTCCCTGGAGGTGCCGTGGATGCTCGCCATGGCCCGCGACCAGGGGTACGACTTCGCCGAGGGCACGGAGGTCGCCCCGGCGTGGCGCCGGAAGATCATGGCGAAGGTGTCGTGGCCGGTGTTCAACGCCATCACCGCCGCCGCCCGCGAGGACGACTACGTGGAGCAGACGTTCACGGCGGTGTTCAACCTGGACAAGTCGCTGCGCGACATGATGACGGACCCGCGTTTCGTCTCGGGGCTGCTGCGGCACAAGATCCGCGAGGCGCTCGGCCGCACCCGGGTCCCCGCCGGGTTCGACATCCGGTCCGACCCGCCGGGAACCGACTACTCCGATCCCGCGAACCCCGTCGAGCCGGCGGCTGCCACGCCGCGGACCGCGACCCGTCGGACGAGGGGCTGAACCATGGCGTACTCCTGTGAACCGCATGCCCGGCAGGTCGCGGACTTCCTCGGCTTCGCCTGCGACGACGCTCACCCCGTCGGCGCCGTGCGCTCCCCGTTCGCGCTCGAGCACTGGACCATGCCCCTGCTCGAGGTGCTGATCATCGCCGGTGCGGTCTTCGCACTGGTCCACGCGTGGCGGCGCTGGCGGCGCGACGGCGACCCGGTGAACCTCGGACTGTGGTTCGCCTCGCTGATCTACCTGGCCGTCATCGAGCCGCCGCTGTACTTCCCCGAGTGGTTCGGCCTGCAGGACTACGTGGGCTTCATCTTCTCGCACAACGTCTTCACGGTGCAGTTCATGTTCGACCGGCTCCCGCTGTACATCGTGGCGTTCTACCCGGTGATCTCACAGATCACCTACGAGCTCGTCCGCGCACTGGGGATCTTCACACGGCGTGGTGCGGCGATCGGGGCGATCGCCACGGCGTTCGCCAGCCAGGTGTTCTACGAGATCTTCGATCAGCTCGGACCCCAGCTCAAGTGGTGGGCGTGGAACCCGGAGAACATGATCAACACCCCGATGTTCGCCTCCGTCCCCATGAACAGCATGTGGGTGTTCGCCTCGGTGTCGTTCGGCGTCATGGTGTGGCTCGTCGTCAAGCTCCTCGGCGGGCCCGGGCGCACCGGGACCCCGATGGGCGGCGGATCGCTGGCCTGGCGCACCGTGCTCGCCGGCGTGCTCACCCCGGTGCTCATGGTGATCCTGGCCGCTCCCACCAGGGTGGGGGTCGACGCCGAGGGCGAGGGCACCCTCCAGAAGGTCATCCTGTGGACGTTCCTCGGGATCCTGTGGCTCGTGGGCCTGTGGCTGCTGGCGGACGGGACCCGTCGGACGTGGAGGGGTTCCGCGGAACCGTTCGACTCGCCCGCCTTCGTCCGGGTGTATCCCGCCACCTACGTGGGTGCGCACGCACTGTTCTGGATCGCCGCACTCCCGGCGTTCCTGGGCGCGACGGACGGGGTCACCGCCGGCGGCACCCCGATCGGCAGCGGGTGGTACGCGCTCGCCTGTTTCGCGGTCGCCACCTGGTTCGTCGTCGCGGCGGTCCTGGCGACCCGGACCCCCACCGGCGCCCGCGGCACCGCCACCGGCACTCCCGGCGGCGCTCCCACCGACACCGGGGATCCGCAGACGCGCGAGGCCGATGTGACACCCTGATCCGATGGCGAGACACGGGTGGGGCGGGCGGCCCCCGGCGAACGAGGAGGAGGCGCGTCAGCGCATCATCGACGCCACCGCCGGCCTGATCGACCGTCACGGGGTCGCCAAGACGACCCTCTCCGACGTCGCGGCCGAACTCGGGGTGACCCGGCAGACGGTGTACCGGCACCTCGGGAGCATCAGCGAGATCGTCAGCGTCGTGGCGGCCCGGGGTGCCGAGGACTTCGTCGACCGGATGGTCTCCCACCTCGAGGGCAGCCGCTCCCCCGCGGACGCCGTTGTCGAAGGCATCCTGTTCTGCCTGCGCACGGTGCCGAACGACCCACGACTCAACCTGCTGCTGCAGCTCGGCGACACCGCCACGTTCAGCCGGGCCGCCACCTCCCCGGTGATGCTCGGGTACGGCTCCGCGATGCTGCGCAGGTTCCCCGTGGACTGGGCCGACGCCGGGGTCTCCGACGACGACCTCGACGGCCTCGCCGAGATGATCATGCGACTACTCATCTCCCTGCTGGACTCCTCCACCGAGGTGCCGCGACCGGAGGACGAGGTCCGCGCGCTCCTCGAACGGTGGCTCGTTCCGGCGCTCACCCGGTCCTGAGTTCGTCGCGGGTGGACCGACGCGCCGTCCAGACCGCTCCCACGAGGATCGCCAGACCGGCAGCCGCGAGGGCCGCTCCCGCGAGCGCCGGGGACGTGTAACCGAAGCCCAGCGCGATCACCACTCCGCCGAGCCACGCCCCCAGGGCGTTGGCGGCGTTGAGCGCGGAGTGGTTGAGGGACGCCGCCAGTGTCTGACCCCTGCCCGCGTACTGCATCAGTCGGGCCTGCAGACCGGGCACGAGCGCGGACCCCGTCATCCCCACGAGGAACAAACCCACCAGCGCCGTGACCGGATGATGCGCGGCCACCGCGAACAGCGCCAGGACCACGGTCATGGCCGAGGCGATCGCGACCAACCCGCGGTCGAGGTCCCGGTCCGCCACCACGCCCCCGAGCAGGTTGCCGGTCACCATGCCGAGACCGTAGACGGCCAACACCGCGGGCATCCAGCCGCGGTCGATCCCGGCGACGTCGACCATCGTCCACTGGATGTAGGTGTAGACGGCGAACATCCCACCGAATCCCACGCAGCCCACGGCGAGGGTCGCCAGGATCTGGGGTCGGGCCAGCGCGGCCAGCTCCTCGCGCGCCCTGACCACCACCCCGCCCGCCGGTTCGGGGACGACGACGAAGATCGCGGCCACGGTGAGAGCTCCGATCACCCCGACCGCGAGGAACGCCGCCTCCCAGCCTGCGGCCTCGCCCAGCCAGGTGGCGGCCGGGACACCGATCACGTTGGCCACCGACAGACCCAGCAGGACCAGGGATACCGCCCGCGCCTGCCGTCCCTGGCCGGCGAGAGAGGCCGCCACCAGCGAGGCCACGCCGAAGTAGGCGCCGTGCGGGATTCCCGCGACGAACCGGGCGGCGACCAGGATCTCCGCGGTGGGAGCGAAGGCGGCGGCGGTGTTGCCCACGGTGAACAGCGCCATGAGCACGAGGAGCAGGGTGCGGCGGCGCCACCGGGAGGTCCACACGGTGAGCAGCGGGGCTCCCACCACCACCCCGAGGGCGTAGGCGGTGATCACGTGTCCCGCCTGTGGTTCGGTGAGCCCGAAGTCGTCGGCGATCGACCGCAACAGCCCCATCGCCGCGAACTCGGTGACGCCGATGCCGAACCCGCCGAGCGCCAGGGCGAGGATGGCCATCTGCACGCGCCGGGCGGTGGGCGCGGCACCGGTAGTGGGGCTCGTGGTCACCGGAGCAGGCTACGCCCACCCCGGAGACGGCCTGCCGTTCCCGGCCCGATCAGGGGGCGGTGCGCATGAGGCGCCGGCCGATGTAGACCACCAGGAACGCGGTGACGTACATCACGATGCTGTAGACGGCGGCCGCCAGGCCCACCTCCTCGTCGCCGATCACGGTGAAGGCGATGAGCAGGGTCAGGGTGGTGTTCTTGATGCCGAACTCGACCGCGATTGCGATCTGCTCGGCACGGCGCAGACGGCACACCCAGGAGAGCAGTCCACCCACCACGATCAGTGCCAGGTTCAGGACGACCACCGCCGGCCCCACCGCCACGATGAGGTCTACGATCCGGTCCCTCTCGCCGAGGACGATGCCCACGATGAGCAACACCAGCACGACGAGCCCGACGATGCCGACGAAGCGCTCGATGCGGGCGGCCAGTGCGGGCTTCCGCGCACGGAGGACCATGCCGAGGAGCACAGGGATGAGGATGACCCCCAGCAGGAGCCCGAAGGTCTGGCCGAGCGGGACGGTGACCTCGGCGTCGGCGGCTCCCGGGATGATCCGCGCGCCGATGCCGAACCACATCGGGAGGGTGAGGATGACGGCCACGGAGGTGAGTGCGGTGAGGATGACCGACAACGCGACGTTGCCACGGGCGAGGTAGGTGATGAGGTTCGACGTCGCCCCTCCGGGCGTCGCCGCCACGAGCACCACACCGAGGGCCAACATCGGGGAGAGCCCGAACAACAGGGCCACGCCCACACCCATCAACGGCACCAGGACCAGCTGGCCGAACAGTCCGACGATCGTGGCCCACGGCGACCTGGCCTGGACCGCGAAGTCCTCCCTGGTGAGGCTGAGTCCGATGCCGATCATGATGATGGCCAGGGCGACCGGTAGGCCGATATCGATCAGGGGACTCTGGTCCACGAGGGGCTCCTGGGGTCATCGGGCGAACGGGGGCCGGTCCATATGTGAGTTGGACCACTGTCCGGTCACGTTATCCCACCGGCGACGGCCGCGGCCCCCACACCGTCCAGGCGCGGGGGCCACGGTTCAGGCTGCGGGGATCCCGGCTCAGGCGCGAGCGCGCTTCAGGTTCTCGTCCAGTGCCGCCAGGAAGTCCTCCGTGGTGAGGTAGTCCTGGTCCTCCCCGACGAGGAGGGCCAGATCCTTCGTCATCTGGCCACCCTCGACGGTCGTGATGACGACGTCCTCGAGCTGGTGCGCGAACTCGATGACCTCTGGGGTGTTGTCCAACGTGCCCCGGTGCTCGAGCCCACGGGTCCAGGCGAAGATCGAGGCGATCGGATTGGTGGAGGTGGGTTTGCCCTGCTGATGCTGCCGGAAGTGGCGCGTGACGGTTCCGTGGGCGGCCTCGGCCTCGCAGGTCTTACCGTCCGGGGTGAGCAGGACGGAGGTCATGAGGCCCAGCGAACCGAAGCCCTGGGCCACCGTGTCGGACTGCACGTCGCCGTCGTAGTTCTTACAGGCCCAGACATACCCGCCCTCCCACTTGAGCGCGGAGGCGACCATGTCGTCGATGAGGCGGTGCTCATAGGTCAGGTCGGCGGCATCGAACTCGGCCTTGAACTCGCGGTCGAAGACGTCCTGGAAGATGTCCTTGAAGGCGCCGTCGTAGGCCTTGAGAATGGTGTTCTTGGTGGACAGGTACACCGGGTAGTCGTGCTGCAGCCCGTAGTTGAACGAGGCGCGTGCGAAGTCCTCGATCGACTTGGTGAAGTTGTACATGCCCATGACCACGCCGCCGTCTTCCGGCATCTCGACGATCTCGTGCTCGATCGGCTCGGAACCGTCGGCCGGCGTGAACGTGATGGTGACCTTGCCGGCGCCGGGAGCCTTGAAGTCGGTGGCGCGGTACTGGTCGCCGAAGGCGTGGCGGCCCACGATGATCGGCTTGGTCCAGCCCGGCACCAGGCGGGGGACGTTGGAGATGATGATCGGTGCGCGGAAGATCGTCCCGCCGAGAATGTTGCGGATGGTGCCGTTCGGCGAGCGGTACATCCGCTTCAGTCCGAACTCCTCCATGCGAGCCTCGTCGGGAGTGATGGTGGCGCACTTGACGCCCACGCCGTGCTTCTTGATGGCGTTGGCGGAATCCACGGTGACCTGGTCGTCCGAGGCGTCACGGTTCTCGATGCCGAGGTCGTAGTACTCGAGATCCACATCCAGGTAGGGATGGATCAACTCGTCCTTGATGAACTTCCAGATGATGCGGGTCATCTCGTCGCCGTCGAGTTCGACGACCGTCCCCTCGACCTTGATCTTCGACATCGGGCCCTCTTTCTCCGCTCGCCCTGCTGGGGCCGGCGTTGTCGGCGAACATTGTGACGTACGCCTCATCTTACGGACCCGTCCGGTCCGTCAGGGGCCGCTCGATCCCGTTACCCCTCGTTGCCGCCGCCGAGCGGCTTAGGCTAACCTCTCCCCAGGTCATGAGTTCCAGCGACAAGCCCCGGCTCGTTGGACGGCAACCCTCCACCGCGGTGGGGTGCCCCGGGAGACGACCTGGCCACCACCCACCCGGGTGACAGGCAAGCGCGGGTCCGCTGTCGTCAAGCGGCCGGACCCTTCTGACGAGAGGAGGGGCTCCGCCCCTATGACGTACGACAACAGCAATCCCGACTGGGCCTTCGAGACCCGTCAGATCCACGCGGGGCAGCCCGTCGACTCCGACACCGGAGCTCGCAATCTGCCGATCTACCAGACCACCTCCTACGTCTTCGCGGACGCCAAGCAGGCTGCGGACCGGTTCGCGCTCGCCGAGATGGGTCCGATCTACACCCGGATCACCAACCCGACGGTCGCCGCGGCGGAGGATCGCATCGCCTCGCTCGAGGGTGGCGTCGCCGGTCTGCTGTTCGCGTCCGGCCAGGCCGCCGAGACCGCCGCCATCCAGGCGATCGCCCAGTCGGGCGGCCACGTGGTGGCCTCCCCCCGCCTCTACGGCGGTACCGACACCCTGCTCCGGCACACGCTGCCCAAGTACGGCATCGAGACCACGTTCGTGGAGAACCCGGACGACCCCGCCTCCTGGCAGGCAGCGGTGCGACCGAACACGAAGCTGTTCTACGGCGAGTCCATCTCGAATCCGCTGAACGACATCCTGGACATCCCGGCCATCGCCGAGGTCGCGCACAACAACCAGGTTCCGCTCGTCATCGACAACACGGTGGCCACCCCGTACCTCATCCGCCCGCTGGAGCTGGGCGCGGACGTCGTGGTCTCCTCGGCCACCAAGTACCTCGGCGGCCACGGAGCCTCCCTCGGTGGCGTCCTGGTCGACGGCGGAAAGTTCGACTGGCGCGTGCAGCGCGACGGTGAGGATGTGTTCCCGTCCTTCACCACCCCTGACCCCGCGTACCACGGCCTCGTCTACGCCGATCTCGGAGCGCCCGCGCTGGCGCTCAAGGCCCGCGTGACGCTCCTTCGCGACACCGGTGCGGCCGCGTCCCCGTTCAACGCCTGGACACTGGTCCAGGGCATCGACACGCTGAGCCTGCGGATCGAGCGCCACGTGTCCAACGCGCAGCGGGTCGCCGAGTGGCTCGAGGCGCGCGAGGACGTGGCAGCCGTCCAGTACGCCGGCCTGACCTCCTCGCCCTACAACGGGCTGCAGAAGAAGTTGTCGCCCAAGGGTGCCGGCGCGATCGTCACGTTCGACCTCGCGGTGCCGCAGGGCGCCTCCGAGGAGGACGTCAAGGCGCAGTCCTGGAAGTTCATCGACGCGCTCAAGTTGCACTCGTGCCTGGTCAACATCGGTGACGTCCGCTCGCTGGTGTGCCACCCGGCCACCACCACCCACTCACAGGGCACCCCCGAGGCCAACGCGATCGCGGGGGTCACCATCGCGACCATCCGCCTGTCGGTGGGCATCGAGGCCGTCGATGACATCATCGGCGACCTCGAGCTCGGTTTCGCCGCGCTCTCCTGACGCCCGACCGCATGATCCGCCCCACCGATCCACTCGCGCTGTTGCCCCCGGGCGACGGCACCCTCGGCCGCGTCGCCATCGGCGACCTCACGCTGGTCACGGGTGTCGTACTCCCGGGGGTGACCCTCGCGGTGCAGCGGTGGGGACGGCTCGCGGAGGATCTGTCCAACATCGTCCTGGTCGAGCACGCCCTCACCGGCGACTCGCATGTCGTCGGCTCCGTCGACTCGCTGCACCCGACACCCGGATGGTGGAACGGACTCGTCGGACCCGGACTGCCGCTGGACACCGACCGCTACTGCGTCCTGTCCGTCAACGTGCTCGGAGGATGCCGCGGTTCGACGGGCCCCAGTTCACTCCATCCCGACGGCCACTACTGGGGCGCCCGCTTCCCCGCCGTGTCCGTCCGCGACATGGTCGAGGCCGAGCGGGTACTGGCCGACCTGCTGGGGATCGGGAGTTGGGCGGCGGTGATCGGCGGCTCCATGGGCGGGGCCAGGACGCTCGAATGGATGGTCACCTACCCGGAACGCGTCCGGGCGGGCTGTGTACTGGCGGTCGGGGCTCGCGCCTCCGCCGACCAGATCGGCGTCCAGACGGCGCAGATCATGGCCGTCACCTCCGACCCGCACTGGCAGCAGGGGGGGTACCACGGCACGGGTCGCACCCCCGTCGCCGGTCTGGGAATCGCCCGGCGCATCGCGCACCTGTCCTACCGGGGCGAGCTGGAACTGGACGAGCGCTTCGCCAACCGACCGCAGCCCGGGGAGGACCCACGGGGCGAAGACCTGTCGATGTCGGGGCGGTTCGCCGTGCAGTCCTACCTCGACCACCAGGCCGGCAAGCTGGTCTCACGCTTCGACGCCTGCACCTACGTCCTGCTCACCGACGCGCTCAACCGCCACGACGTCGGTCTGGACCGCGGCGGGGTCGAGCAGGCGCTGCGCTCGTGTCCCGTCCCGTGCGTGATCGGTGGTGTGACCACCGACCGCCTCTACCCCCTGCGTCAACAGGAGGAACTCGCCGAGCTCCTCCCCGGCGCCGATCCACTCGTGGTGATCGACAGCCCGGCCGGCCACGATGGATTCCTCACCGAGTCCGACGTGGTGGGCCCCATGCTCGTCAGGACCATGGAACTCGCCGCGCAGGGCTCCCCTGACCGAACACGAGGACACGCATGACGGACCACGACCACACCCCCCGGCCCGCTGCCCTCGGCCTGACGGGACTGGCAGTGGGGCTCGGCATCATCGGTGTGTCCATCGGCTTCGCCACGCTGCTGGGACTCACCGCCACCGCCAGCGGAGGCGACGAGACCACCGATTACGGCCCGATGGCGGTCACCGCCGTGTCGTCACTCGTGCTGGGGCTGCTGCTGATCGCCGGCGCGGTGTTGCTCTGGCGCGCCCACCGAGCGGCCCGCGTCGTCATCGGGGTGGCGGTGGCGCTACTGGTCATGAGCTCGATCGCCCGGATGGTGGTGGACAGCGTCACGTTCATCTCGGTGCTGGGTAGCGTGCTCTCCCTGTGCGCACTGGTGGCGATGGGCGTGCTGCTCGCATCGAGCGGCGTCCGCGAGCACGTCCGCGAGGGCGTGCCGCTGCGACTGAACTAGTCCGGCGCGCGACTGGCCGTCATCAGCCCGTCCCGAGCTCTTCTCGTCCCGAGCACAGCCCGTCGCGTTCAGCCCCTCGCGCTCAGCCCGTCCCGAGGGAGTCGATGGACGTCGCGAGCCACAGGACGACCGCGCCGATCGCCACGTAGAAGGCCACGTCGAAGCCCTTGCTCCGCACGCCGAGGAGCCGTGCGCGCTCGTCCGGAACCACGCCCCGCAGGACCCCGGCGGCCAGGGCCATGAGCCCCAGCAGGAACGCCCCGCGGCGCCACCGCTCGAACATCACGAACCCCAGCGCCACCGCCAACCCGGCGAGCACCAGCGCGAGCGGCCACTGGGCCCGGATCTGCGACCACCGCAGCCGTGCGGGCCTGGTGCGTCGCGGCCGGGCGTCGGTCGGCCGGGGCCGGTCGGGGGCGGGGTGGGTCATATCGGCCTCAGGTGTCGGCCGCGAGTCGCTCGCACCGCTCGACCACGTTGGCCAGCAGGAACGCCCGCGTGAGCGGACCGACCCCGCCCGGGTTCGGGGACACCGCGCCCGCGACGTCCCAGACGTCGGGATGGACGTCCCCCGCGAGCTTCCCGTCGAGCCGGGAGACCCCCACGTCGAGGATCGCGGCGCCCGGCTTGACCATGTCCGGGGTGAGCATGTGGGCGACGCCCGCGGCGGCCACGATCACGTCGGCACGCCGCGTCTCGGCGGCCAGGTCACGCGTGCCGGTGTGGCACAGGGTGACGGTCGAGTTCTCGCTGCGGCGGGTGAGCATCAGCCCGATCGGCCGCCCCACGGTCACCCCGCGGCCGATCACCACCACGTGCGCGCCGTCGAGGTCGACACCGAATCGCCGCAGGAGGTGGATGGCGCCATTGGGGGTGCACGGCAGCGGGGCAGTCGCGTTGAGGACCAGCTTGCCGAGGTTGACGGGATGCAACCCGTCCGCGTCCTTGGCCGGGTCGATGCGCTCGAGGATCGCGTTCTCGTCGAGGTGCTTCGGCAGGGGCAACTGAACGATGTACCCGGTGCACGCGGGGTCGGCGTTGAGCTCGTCGATCACGGCCTCGAGTTCGGCCTGATCGGTCTCGGCGGGCAGGTCACGACGGATGGAGGCGATGCCGACCTGCTCGCAGTCGCGGTGCTTCATCTTGACGTAGGAGTGGCTGCCCGGGTCGTCGCCCACCAGGACCGTCCCCAGTCCCGGGGTGATGCCCTTGTCGCGTAACGCGGCGACCCGGTCGGTGAGGTCGGCGACGATCTCGTCGCGGGTGAGCTTTCCGTCCAGCTTGATAGCGGTCACGGGCGCCAGTATCCCACTCCGGAGCGGCCACGTCGCCAGCGCACTGCGAGAATGGCCGCCATGACCGGAGCCGGCGTGCGTGTGTTGTTCGACCGTCCCCGCATCCCGCCCAACACCGGCAACGCGATCCGGTTGGCCGCGGGCGCGGGGTGCGAGCTCCATCTGGCCGGGCCACTGGGATTCGACCTGACCGAACCGCAGCTGCGGCGGGCAGGGCTCGACTATCACGATCTGGCGCACGTGGAGGTCCACGAGGACCTGGAGGCCGCGTACGCGCGACTGCTCCCGGCGCGGGTGTGGGCGTTCACCGTACGGGCCGACCTCTCCCTGCCCGAGGTGAGGTTCTCCCCCGGTGACGTCCTGCTGTTCGGCCCCGAGCCCACCGGCCTGGCCGAGGACGTGCTGGCCGACGAGCGTGTGACGGCGACGGTGCGCATCCCCATGTTGGCCGGCCGTCGCTCGATGAACCTGTCCAACGCCGCAGCCGTGGCGGTCTACGAGGCCTGGAGACAGCAGGGCTACCCAGGCGGTATGGAAATTCCGACATCTTGACTTAATATTTCGGTATGCCGAAATCTCATCCGGTCGGCGGCCGCAATCCCCGGGGCGGGCGCCGAAGGTCCGTCGCCCCCGTGACCGCGATCGTCGTGACCCTCGCGACGGCGATCGTGACGGCCGCGTGCACCACCGGACTCACGGGTGCGGCTGCCGTGGACGACCGGCCCCGGTTCGCCGACCAGGAGGCCGGCGACAGGGTCGTGGTGGCCACGACCTTCACCATCCTCGCGGACATGGCGCGACGGGTCGGTGGGGACCGCGTGCGCGTGGAGTCGGTCACGACCCCCGGCGCGGACGTGCACCAGTACGAACCGTCGGTCGATGACCTCAAGCGCGTCGAGGGCGCGGACCTGGTGGTGAGCAACGGCCTCGGCATGGACGATTGGCTGCTGCGCTTCATCGACGGGACCGACGCACGACACGTTGTTACCTCCGAGGGGGTCGACCCCCTACCTGTGCGCTCCGGCAACTACACCGGCCGGCCCAACCCCCACGCGTGGATGTCGCCCGACGAGGGAACGAGATACATCCGGACGATCGCGCTCGCTCTGGCCGACCTCGACCCGGACGGCGCCGACGAGTACCTCGACCGCGCCGAGACCTACGTGGCCGAACTCGACGACCTGGCCTCCCGTGCCCGTGCGGCCGTCGCGGAGGTCCCGGAGGAGCGCCGCGTCCTGGTCACGTGCGAGGGCGCGTTCTCCTACCTGGCCCGCGACCTGGGCCTGGAGGAGCTCTACCTGTGGCCGGTCAACAGCGAGTCCCAGGGGCTCCCGCGTCAGGTCACCGCCCTGATCGACGAGGTGCGCGATCGCGAGATCCCCGCCGTCTTCTGCGAGTCGACGGTCTCCGATGCGGCGATGCAGCAGGTCGCGTCCGAGACCGGCAGCAGGGTCGCCGGGCTGCTGTACGTCGACTCCCTCTCCGCCCCCAGCGGTCCGGTGCCCACCTACCTCGATCTGCTCGACCACGACCTCGAGATCATCACCCGGGAGCTGACGTCATGACCGACCGGCCACTGCCCTTCTCCGCGCACACCGGACCCCCCGCCGTCGTCGTCACCGACCTCACCGTCGACCGCGGCCAGATCCGCGCCCTCGACTCGGTGTCCCTGTCCGTGCCGACCGGGGAGATCACCGTTCTCCTCGGCCCCAACGGGTCCGGGAAGTCCACCCTGCTGCAGTCACTGCTCGGGCTGGTCACCCCGACCGCCGGCTCGGTGCGCCTCCTCGGCTCCCCGGTGCGCCGCGCGCTGCGCACCGGCCGGGTGGCGGCGGTCCCCCAGTCGGACGGACTCGACGAGCGCTTCCCGGTCACCGCGGGTGAGGTGGTCATGCAGGGCCGCCGCCGCTTCACCGGACCGTGGCGCCGCCCGTCCGCCACCGACCGTCTGGCCGTCGACGACGCCCTGGAGCGGGTCGGGCTGTCCGCGATCTCGGGACGGCGCATCGGCGAGCTCTCGGGCGGGCAACGCCGCCGGGTCCTGCTGGCCCGCTGCCTGGCCCAGGAGGCCGAGCTGCTGCTGCTCGACGAACCGTTCAGTGGCATGGACGCCGGCAGCGAGGAGGTCTACATCGACGTGCTGCGCGACCTCACCGCCTCGGGGCGGACCGCGCTGGTCTCCACGCACCACCTGGCCACGGTCGAACGGCTCGCGGACTCTGTCGCCCTGCTCAACGGCCGGCTGGTGGCGCACGGCCCCGTGGCCGAGACCACCACCCCACAGATCCTGTCCACCCTGCTCGGGGCGCGCCTGCCCGGTGACCCCGACCCCACCACCGGCCGCGCGGCCACCCTGGGAGTCCTGTCGTGATCGACCTGCTCGTCGAACCCATGAGCTACGAGTTCATGCGGCGTGCCCTGCTCGTGGTGGCCGCCTCTGGTGTGGCCGGCGCATTGCTGAGCTGCTGGCTGGTCCACATGGGTTGGTCTCTCATGGGTGACGCCGTCTCCCACGCCGTCCTGCCCGGTGTGGTGATCGCCGCCCTGATCGGCATCCCGTTCGCGGTCGGTGCTCTCGTCGCCGCCCTGGTCGCGGTGACGCTGATCGGCGCGGTCCGAGAGAGCGGGACGGTGCGGGAGGACGCGGCCATGGGCATCGTGTTCACCGCACTGTTCTCGCTCGGCCTGGTCCTCATCGCCCGGTTCCCCAGCCAACAGGACCTGCACTCGATCCTGTTCGGCAGCGTTCTCGGGGTGCGCGACTCCGACCTCGTCCAGGTGCTGGCGGTCTCGGCGTTCACGGTGATCGTGCTGTTGGTCTTCCGCCGCGACCTGATCATGCTGGCCTTCGACCGGCTGCACGCCCACACCATGGGGCTGAGGACGCGAGCGCTGACCGGACTGCTGCTCGCCACCCTCGCCACCGCGACCGTGGCGGGAGTCCAGTCGGTGGGCGTGATCCTGGTGGTGGCCACGCTCATCATCCCCGGCGCGACCGCCCAACTGGTAGCCGACACCATGCGGGGGACGATGATCCTCGCCGTCGTCGTCGCCCTGGTCGGTGGCGTCACAGGCCTGTACGCCGGCTACTACGCCGACCTCCCCCCGGGTCCGGTGGTGGTCCTCGCGCAGGCCGTCATCTTCACCGCGGCGCAGCTGTTCGCCCCCCGGCGCGGCGTGATCCCGCGGGCCGCGGCGGGCGCCCGGGCACGGCGATCGGGGATGATGGCGGCATGAGCGTCGACCCGCCCCGCGCTGATTCACCCCGCGCTGATTCACCCCGCGCCGATACACCCCGCGCTGATACCCCCCGAGGCCTCGCCGATCTCTCCCCGACCATCCAGGCCTATCTCATGGCCGCCCACCACCTGGGTGCCGGTGGCGAGCCCGTCACCCCGGGCGCGCTGGCCGACCGCCTCGGCGCCTCCCCCTCCTCCGTCACCGAGGGCGTCCGCAAGCTCGCCGCCATGGGGCTGGCGCAGCACCGCCCCTATGCTCCCGTCGAGCTCACCGAGACCGGGCAGTCGTTCGCTGTGGCGATGGTCCGCCGTCACCGGATCCTCGAGACGTTCCTCGCCCGTTGTCTCGAGTATCCGTGGGACGAGGTCCACGCCGAGGCCGATGCCCTGGAGCACGTGGTCTCCGACCGGTTCGTCGACGCCCTGGACGGCTTCCTCGACCACCCGCGCCGCGACCCGCACGGCGATCCCATCCCCACCCGCGACGGGCGCCTGGACCAGCTCGCCGACGTTCCCCTGGACCGCGTTCCCGAGGGCGGAACCGGCGTCGTCACGCGGGTGTCCGACCGGGACAACTCCGTCCTGCGGCACCTGGCCGAGATCGGCCTGCGGCCCGACTCGCCGGTCGAGGTGGTCTCCCGACAGGTCGAGCTGGGGATCATCACCGTGGCCCTGGACGGACGTGTGGTGCCGGTCGGCACACCGGTGGCGGCGGCGGTGCGGGTCCGTGTCCCGACCAACGACGACGACGAGGTCACGCACTAGCTCCGTCAGAACATCGTCCCCGGGTTGAGGATCCCCTGTGGGTCCAGCGCGGTCTTGATGCGGCGATTCAACTCCATCACGTCCTCACCCAACTGGGCGGGCAGCCACGGCGCCTTGAGTCGTCCCACGCCGTGTTCGCCGGTGATCGTCCCGCCCATGCCGATGGCCAGCTCCATCACCTCGCCGAATGCCGACTGGGCGCGCTGGGCGCGGTCCGGGTCGTCGTCCTCCAGCACGATGATCGGGTGAGTGTTGCCGTCGCCGGCGTGGGCGACCAGGGCGATCGGCACGTCGCGTCGGGCAGAGATCTCCTCGATCCCGGCGACCAGATCGGGCAGCGCCGGCAGTGGTACGCCGACGTCCTCCAGAAGCAGGGTTCCGGTCTTGCCGAGGCTGGTGAACGCGGCCCGACGCGCGACCGTGAACTGCTCCCCCTCGTCGGGATCGTCGGTGGCGAACACCTCGGTGGCGCCGTGGGTACGGAACGCCTCCGCCATGAACTCCGTCTCGGCCGCGCGATCGGGTCCGGTCAAGTCGGACTGGGCCAGCAGCATCGCGCCGGCAGAGATGTCCAGCCCCATCCTCAGGTCCGCCTCCACGGCCCGGATCGAGACGTTGTCCATGAACTCGAGCATCGCCGGGCGGATCCGGCGCGTGATGGCCAGGACGGCGTCGCTACACGCCACCACGTCGGGGAAGATCCCCACCACGGTGGAGCGCGGCGGTTGTTCGGGGATGAGCCGCACGATGATCTCGGTGACGATCCCCAACGTGCCCTCGCTGCCCACGAAGAGCTTGGTCAGGCTCAATCCGGCGGTGTCCTTGAGTCGCGCGCCGCCCAGGCGTACCGCGGTGCCGTCGGCCAACACCACCGTCAACCCCAGCACGTAGTCGGTGGTCACTCCGTACTTCACACAGCAGAGACCGCCGGCGTTGGTGGCGATGTTGCCGCCGATGGAGCAGATCTCGTAGGACGAGGGATCCGGCGGATACCAGAGCCCGTGCTCGGCGACGGCCTGCTTGACCTCGACGTTGAGCAGACCCGGCTGGACGGTGGCGGTTCGGGTGACCGGGTTGACGTCGATGTCGCGCATGAGCTCGGTGGACAGCACGATCCCGCCCTCTACCGCCGTCGCTCCCCCGGACAGTCCCGAACCGGCTCCCCGCGGCACCACCGGCACGCCGTGCGCGCTCGCCCAGCGCATGACCTCCTGCACGTCCTCGGTCGACCGTGCCCGCACCACGGCCAGTGGCATCCCCGGATCAGGGGCCTTGGCCCAGTCCTGGCGGTATCCCTCCAGTACGTCCGTGTCGGTGAGCACGGAGGCACTGTGGAGGCGGGCACGGAGGTCGTCCAGGATCATGCCCCGAACCTACGGCGAACAGTCGCTGGGGCGCGGGTGTATGGGACGGGGTCCCCCGCGATCAGCTCTCCCGGATCCGCAGTCGGTCAAAGACGACCCGTAGCGGCCGCGGCGCCCACCAGTTGGCCTCCCCGAGTAGGAGCATGGCACTGGGCACGAGCAACAACCTGATGACGAACGCGTCCACCAGCACGGCCAGCGCCATGCCGAGTCCGAGCATCCGGACCACGCTGATGTCCGACGTGCCGATGGCGAGGAACACCACGGCGACGAGTATCGCCGCGGCGCCCACCACGGGAGCGGTGCGTCCGACCCCGTCGACCACGGCCCGGGTGGTGTCGCCGTGCCGGTCGTATTCCTCCCGGACACGGGAGAGCAGGAACAACTGGTAGTCCATGGACAGTCCGAAGGCCAGGCACGCCATGAGCAGGGGCGCGGAGCTGTCCACCACCCCCGTGGCCGTCACGCCCACCAGGTCGGCGAGATAACCCTCCTGGAAGACGAGGACCATCACTCCGAAGGTCGCGGTGAGACTGAGCGCCGCCATGACCAGCGTCTTGAGCGTGACCAGCACACCACCGGTCAGCAGGAAGACCAGGGGCAGGACCACCGCCATCACGAGGAGAGCCACCGGGACCGCCCGGTCCGTGACTGCCTGGCGGGTGTCGACATCGTCGGAATAGGTTCCCGCCACCGGGGCCGGGGCCACCTCCTCGCGGACCCGCTCGGCGAGGTCCTGTTGCTGCGGTTGCGTCAACCCCGGGGCCGTCACCACCTCCACCGCGGCCACGGAGCCCCGTCTCAGGCCGGGGTCGCCGGGCCCCACTGCGAGCCCGTCGGACACGGTGTCGTCCGGGCCCCGCGCCACCGTCACGCCGTCGATGCGCGATACCCGCTCCGCCAACGCTCCGGGGTCGACCCCGTCCGCCAGGATCACCAGGGGATCGGATCCGAGGTCCGGGCGTTCGTCGCGCAGTCGCTCGGCCGCCACCCTGGACGAGGCGTCCGGCGGCAGGACCCTGTCGTCGAGAGTGCCCAACCTGAGGCCGAAAGCGGGCGTCAACAGGATCAACAGGAGCGCCGACACCCCCAGCGCCACCGCCACCGGGTGTCTGCGCGACACCCCCAGCATCGCGGTGACCGAGCGGCCGGGTCGGGTCGGATCGACCCGTCGCACGGACCAGGCGTCGATCCTCCGACCGAGAACCCGCAGGACCGGGGGCAGGACCACCAGGGTGAGGGTGGCGACCAGCGCGACGACGGCGACACCGGTCATCGCCATGGATCTCAGGTAGGGCATGTCGACCGCCGTGAGCGCGGCCAGACACAGTCCTACCGTCGCCGCCGAGACGACGATGGTCCTCCGACATCGGCGCATCGTTCGGTTGACGGCCTCCGGTGGGTCCGCTCCGGCCGCCAACTCCTCGCGGTACCGGGTGACCACGAGGAGGCTGTAGTCGATCGAGAGACCCAGCGCGAGACCGATCACGAGGTTGAGGGCGAACACGGAGACATCGATCAGGTGGACCAGGCCGGACAGGACGACGAAGGTCGAGAGCATGGCGAGCACCCCGATCGCCACCGGGACCGCGGCGGCCACCACGGAGCCGAAGAACAGCACGAGCAGGACGAGGGTCACGGGGACGGCGATGAGCTCGGCGCGGACCAGATCGTCCCGCGCGATCAGATCGTCCTCACGGAGCACCTCGGCCCGGCCGGTCAGTTGCCTCTCGACGCCCTCGCCGGGCGGGGGCAGGGCCTCGCGGACCTCATCCAGGGTGCGTCTCGACTCGGCGTCGTCGCCGGACAACACCGCGGACACCACCGTGGGCCCGTCTCCCGGTGCGGGTGAGACGGTCACGCGGCCCACTCCCCCGGCGCCGGTGAGGAAGGACGCCACCGCATCGGCGTCGCGGGCCACGGCGGCGGGCTCCGGGCCCGAAACCACCACGAGCAGGTCGGGGGTGCCCGCCCCGACCTCCGCGTCGAGCCGCTGCTCGGCGACGGCGGATGGCGTGGATTCGGCCCGGAACCCCCCGGGTGTCAACTGTTCCTGCACGCCTCCGGCGGAGAGCGCCCCGAGCACGGCGAGGACCAGCGCCGCGACGAGCGGCCACCCTCTCACCAGGACCATCGGCCAGCGGCGAGCGGGTCGCCGCGTCCCGGTGTCGGCTCTATGACTCATCGGTCTCCCTCACTCAGACGTCCCCTTCATTCGTTCCGGATCCGGAGGCGGATGGGCGACGGTGCCATCGGGCGATCAGGTGAGGATTCGTTGGCCCGACCCATCCGCCCCGGAAGAGGGGCCGAACCACCCGGACAGCCCATCGGAAGGACTTCTCGTGAACCATCCCCTCATCGACCGCCTCGCCGCCGACGAACGGGTCCAGATCTTCTCGTCCCTCCAGGACGCCGGTCAGAGCCCCTACTACCGGACCATGAACTCGAGCTCCGGTGCCACGAGCAACGTCGAGGGTGTGGACCGGATCATGCTCGGCTCCAACAACTACCTCGGTCTGGCCCGTCACCCCGAGGTCATCGAGGCCACCACCGAGGCGGTCCGTCGATTCGGGTCCGCGAGCACCGGGAGCCGCCTGCTCAACGGGACGATGGCGCTGCACGAGGAGCTGGAGGCGGAGATCGCGGACTGGTTCGGCACCGAGGACGCGCTGTGTTTCTCGACCGGGTACCAGACCAACCTCGGCACCCTCGGCGCCCTCGTCGGTGAACGGGACGCGGTCGTCATCGACGAGTACGCCCACGCATCGCTCCGCGACGGCCTCCGCATGGCGCGGACCTCAGTGCACCCGTTCCGCCACAACGACCTGGGCGCGCTCGAGGAGGCCCTGATCACGGCCCGCCGCGGGTCCCCGGAGCAGATCCTCGTCGTCGTCGACTCCCTCTACTCCATGGAGGGCAGCCTCGCGCCCCTGTCCGGGGTCGCGGAGCTCGCCCGATCGTTCGGGGCCGCGCTCATGGTCGACGAGGCCCACGCGATGGGCCTGTTCGGTCCGACCCGGCGGGGCTGGGTCGAGGAGACCGGGACGGTGGACGACGTGGACGTGACCATGGCGTCGTTCTCCAAGTGCTCGGCGTCCTGCGGTGGGTTCATCACCGGCAGCTCCGACCTCGTCACCGGGCTCAGGGTGACGGCGCGGCCGATGATCTTCAGTACCTCCTCGGTCCCCGCCGCGACCGCGTCCTCCCTCGCCTCGATCCGGATCATGCGTACCGACGACGGTGCGGCGCGCACCGAGGCGGTGCGCCGGAACTCGATCCTGCTGCGAGCCGAGCTGGGGGCCAAGGGGATCGAGTGCACATCCGGCCTCACCGGCGACGAGTGGTCGCCCATCGTGCCCGTCCCCGTGGGCGACGACCTCCGCGCGGTCCACGTGTGGAACCTGCTGCTCGAGCGGGGCGTCTACACCGGTGTCGCGGTCCACCCGGCCGTCCCGGCGGCCGGTGCGATCCTGCGCCTGTGCGTCACGGCGGATCACACGGAGGAGCAGCTGGTCGAGGCGGCCACGGCGATCGCCGACGTCCTCGCCGTCACCCGCGAGCTCTCCGCCCTATGAGGGTGGTGCTGACCGGGGCGTCAGGTGATTTCGGCACGGCCCTCCTGCGCGGTCTGATCCTGCGTGAGGAGGTCGACCACGTGGTGGCCCTGGCGCGGTCGCCGCTGCGGGTCCAGGACCCGAAGATCGAACAACGGACCATCGATATCACCACCGACGACCTCGACGAGGCCTTCGCGGGCGCCGACGCGGTGATCCACTGTGCCTTCATGGTCGAGGAGCCGCGCGACAAGGAGTCGGCGCGGGTCGTCAACGTCGACGGCTCACGACGCGTCCTGTGGGCGGCCGACTCCGCCGGCGCCCGGGTGTGCGTGATGACGTCGAGCATCAACGCCTACGGCCCCCGCGGCGGCCCCGAGGTGATCGACGAGACGGCGCCGATCGGTGCCAGCCAGGAGAACTACTACTTCCACCACAAGGCGCTCGTGGAGGAGGACGTGCGCCGGTGGCGGCGGGGTTCCGACGGCCGCATGGCGATGGCGGTCCTGCGGCCCACCTACGTGGTGGGGCCGGACATGTCCAACTCCGGACTGGAGACCATGCGTTCGCGCGTCGTCCTGCACCCGAGCCCCGGGCGGTCCTATTTCCAGTTCCTCCACCAGGACGACCTCGTCGACGCCTACCTGCGGGTGGTCCTCGCCGGCGTCGACGGGGAGTTCAACCTCGGCCCGGAGGGCGCGCTCACCGTCTCCGAGCTGTGCCGACTGAACCACTCGGTGTGCATTCCTGTGCCACTGCGCGCCGCCCGACGTCTGGCCGACGTCGGTTTCCGGCTGCGACTGCTGCCCTATTCCTCACACTGGGTGACCTGCGGAGAGCCGGTCACCACCTCACGACGACTCCGGGACGCCACCGGGTGGCAGCCGCGGTACGACTGCACCGAGGCCGCGCGCCTCATGCTCGCAGGCTGATCCCGACCCGAGTCCGTCGCCACCCGAACACGTACCGAAAGGACCCCATGCTCCTCACCTCGGAGAACCAGACCCTCGATTCCTACGCCCCAGGGCTGCGTGAGCGCCTGTACGACCACGGCCTCCTCGCCAATGAGGGCGCCGGGAGCACCGCCGTGGCCGACTGGTCGGCCACCGGCGGGACCAGTCTCATCGTCCCCACCTCACTGGGCGGTGCGGGCGCGAGCGCGGTTGACGCGGTGCGGTTCCAGACCGCCATCGGCGCGGTCGCCCCCTCGCTCGCGGCCGCGACCACGATGCACCACCTGTCGTGCGCGACCCTCTTCGAGGCCGCCGAGGATGCCTCGCAGGACGAGCGCGATCTCATCAGGGCACTGGTCGAGGGTGGGACCGTGATGGCCTCCGGTTTCTCCGAGGGTTCCCCCGGGGGGTCTGTGTTCCGTCCGACCATGACCGCCCGCCGGGACGGTGACGACTACCTGCTCTCGGGTCGCAAGGCTCCCTGCAGTCTGTCGAGATCCATGAGCCTGCTGGTGGCGAGTGCCCTCGTGGACGGTTCCGAACGGGCCGTCGTCCTGGTCTTCGACGGGGCCGAGGGGCTGAGCCGGGAGGAGTTCTGGAAGAGCCCCGTCCTCGCGGCGGCGGAGAGCGACGCGCTGGTCCTCGACGACGTCCGGGTCGGGGCTGACATGGTCTTCCTCACCTCCGAGAACGATCCCGACGACGTCCACGAGATGACCGGCTATCTGTGGTTCGGTTTGCTGATCAGCGCCTGCTATCTCGGGGTGGCCACGCGAATGGTCGAGCGGCTCACCGAGCGTGACCGACTCGATCCGAAGCTGTTCGCCTCTGCGCTCGCCGAGGTCGAGACCATGCGGACCGCACTGCACGCCGTGGCTCGAGAGTTCGACGAGGGGGCCCGCGGTGGCGATGTCTCGGCACGACTCGCGCTGGTCCGGTGGTCGATGCGCGACGCCCTGGTCAGGGTGCAGTCCATGGTCCGCGAGGCCGTCGGGGGATTCGCCTACATGCAGGACCCGGAACTCGCCTACGCCTTCGAGGCCGTCCAGGTGTTCGGCTATCACCCGCCGTCGCGCCGGGACACCGCCGACCGGTTGGTGCGCTGGGCGCGCGGGGAGGACTTCCGCTACGTCTGAACCCGGAATCGGCCGGTGGCGGGGAGCGACCACCTGGGGACCAATCGCTTCGGAGCTGCCGTTCGTTGCACAGCATCGATCGTTGGGGAGTAATCGATCGTGGCGGAGTGACCGATCGTGGCGGAGTGATCGATCGTGGCTGAGTGATCGATCGTGGCTGAGTGACCGATCACCGGAAGTCCCGGCTACGGCCGATCGCCATGCCCAGGTGGAGGCGTTCGATCTTGTCCGCCACCACGCTCACCGCGCCCGAGCGGTTCTCCACGGTGCCGCGGACGATGAGCGCCGGGGCCGAGGAGACGATCGGGCGGTAGCGCGCCCACAGTCCCACCGAGCACACGATGTTGGTCATGCCCGTCTCGTCCTCGAGGCTGAGGAAGGTCACACCCTCGGCGGTGGCGGGCCGCTGCCTGTGGGTGACCGCACCGGCGACCTCGACCCGGCTGCCGTCGGGGACGTGGGCGAGCCCGGCGGTGGTGCACACCCCCCGGGAGTCGAGCCAGGGTCGCGCGTGAACCGTCGGGTACTCCTCGGGGCTGATCCCGGTGGCGGCCAGATCCGCGGAGGTGAGCTCCAGAACACTCATCCCCGGCAGCGCCGGGGCGTCGACCTGACTCAGTCCGGGCAGCATCCCGGGCCGTTGCCGGGCCGCGGTGGCCGCCGACCACAGGGCCGCCCGCCGCCCCCCGACGCCGAGCGCGTCGAGTGCCCCCGCGGTGGCCAGCGCCTCCATCTGCCGGACGGTCAGTCCCGTGCGGCCGGCGAGGTCGGCGGCCGAGAGGTACGGGCCGTGGGTGTCGCGCTCGTCGGCGATCGCCGTGGCGAGGTCGGTGCCGATCGCCCGCACTGACTCCAGGCCGAGGCGCACCTCGGTGCCCCGGTTCTCACACGTGGCACCGCCGATCGAGCGGTTGACGCAGGGACGGTGCACGGTGACGCCGTGCCGCCGGGCGTCGGCCACGAGGGACTGCGGTGAGTAGAACCCCATCGGCTGGCTGCGGAGCAGAGCCGCACAGAAGATGGCCGGGTGGTGGCACTTGAACCACGCCGAGTAGTACACGATCGCCGCGAAGGACTGGGAGTGACTCTCGGGGAAGCCGTAGTTGGCGAACGCGCACATCTTCTCCCAGATCCGCTCCCCCACCTCCGGCCCTGTGACCGGCGTCCCGGGCGCGCCCGTACCGATGCCGTGGAGTTCACGCATGCCCGCGAAGAACCGTTCGCGCAGCCGCGCCATCCGCTCGGGTGAGCGCTTGGCCCCCATCGCCCGGCGGAGCTGGTCCGCCTCCGCCCCGGTGAACCCGGCGATCTCGGTGGCGATCTGCATGAGCTGCTCCTGGAACAGCGGGATCCCCAGCGTCCGCCCCAGGGCCGCCTCGAGCGCGGGGTGGTCGAACACCACCTCCTCCCGCCCGTTGCGCCTGCGGATGTAGGGGTGCACGGAACCGCCCTGGATGGGGCCGGGGCGAATGAGCGCCACCTCCACCACGAGGTCGTAGAACGTCCGCGGCCGGAGTCTGGGCAGCGTGGCCATCTGCGCCCGCGACTCCACCTGGAACACCCCCACGGAATCGCCCCGGCACAGCATCTCGTAGACCTCGGGGTCAGCGAGGTCCAGTCGGGCCAGGTCCACCTCGAGATCCTTGTGCTCGGCCGCCAGGTCGATGGCGTGGTGCAGCGCCGTGAGCATCCCCAGCCCCAGCATGTCGAACTTGACCAGGCCGACCGCCGCGCAGTCGTCCTTGTCCCACTGCAGGACGGTCCGCCCGGGCATGCGTGCCCATTCGACGGGCACCACGTCGGCTACCGGCCGGTCGCAGATCACCATGCCCCCGGAGTGGATGCCGAGGTGTCGGGGCAGTCCGACGAGTCTGCGGGCCAGCGCCAGCACGTCGGCCGGGACGGTGTGTTCGGTGACCTCCCGATCGTGGTTCTTCAGCCCCGACCACCGGTCGACACTCTTGGACCATGCGTCCTGCTGCCCGGTGGAGTAGCCGAGTGCCCGGGCCACGTCCCGTACGGCAGACCGTCCCCGGTAGGTGATGACGTTGGCCACCTGCGCGGCGTGGTCCCGGCCGTAGCGGGAGTAGACGTACTGGATGGCCTCCTCCCGGCGGCCGGACTCGATGTCCACGTCGATATCGGGCGGGCCGTCCCGCTCCGGGGACAGGAATCGCTCGAACAGCAGGTGCGCACCCACCGGGTCGACGTTGGTGATGCCGAGGGAGTAGCAGACCGCCGAGTTGGCGGCCGAACCCCTGCCCTGGCAGAGGATGCCCTCTCTACGACAGAACTCGACGATGTCGTGGACGACGAGGAAGTAGCCGGGGAACCCCAGCTCGGCGATCACCCCCAGCTCGCGGTCGATCTGGGCGTAGGCCTCCGGTGCCGCCCCACGCTTCCCGTATCGGCGTGCGGCTCCCGCATAGGTGAGCTCGGCGAGCCGGGTGTCCTCGGTGTGGCCCTCGGGGACGTCGAACGGCGGCAGCTCGGGGGCGATGAGCCGGAGGTCGAACGCGCACTCGCGGCCCAGTCCCGCCGCGCCGGTGACGGCGTCCGGCCAGCGGTCGAACAGCTCCGCCATCTCCTCCCCCGAGCGCAGGTACGCCCCGCCGGCTGCGGGCAGGTGCGCGGCATGGGCCTCCAGGGCGTTGCGGGCTCCGAGCGCAGCCATGACCGAGGCCAGACGGGCGTCCTCCGGGCCCGCACAGTGCGCGGCGGTGGTGGCCACGACGGGCAGACCCGCCGCGGCGGCGAGCGTGGCCAGCGCATCACACCGCTCGGTGTCCTCGGGCACTCCGTGGCAGGTCAGTTCGACGATCACCCGGTCCCTGCCGAACAGCTCGACGAGCTCGGTCAGCGCCGTGCCCGCGGCCGCGGTGTCGAAGTCGGACGCGCCCGCGCCGCCCCGCTCGAGGGCCCGCCGCACCCGTCCCCGGCGGCAGCCGGTGAGCACGTACCAGTGGCCCCCGGCGGCCTCCGCGAGTTCGGCGATCTCGTACCGCGGCTCGCCCTTGGCCCCGCCCCGCAGGTGGGCGCGGGCGATCGCACGCGAGAGTCTGCGGTAACCCTCCCCTCCGCGGGCCAACACGAGCAGGTGCTCGCCCCCTGGCAGCGAGAGTTCGGCACCGAAGACGGTCGCCAGCCCCAGCTCGGAGGCCGCCTCGGCAAAGCGGACGACCCCGTACAACCCGTCGTGGTCGGTGATCGCCAGCGCGGTCAGTCCCAGCTCCGCTGCCGCCTCCGCCATCGCCTCGGGTGAGGAGGCTCCGTCCAGGAAACTGAAGGCGGAATGGGCGTGGAGCTCGGCGTAGGGCACGCGTCCCTGCGTCCGGGGCCGCTGCGGAGGGGTGTACTCACCCCGTCGACGGGACCAGGCGGGGGCGTCGCTGCCGTCGCCGGGGTGCGGGTTCTGGGGCCCACGCGGGTTCGGTCTCCCGGACAGTACCCTCTCGAGCTCGGTCCAGGTCCTGGGTCCGTGGTACCAGTTCACCGGGCCCCACCCGCCTTGGTCCGATGCGTGGGCTCAGAGCTGGGTGAACGACTCCACGACCCACGCCGAGGCCTCGCCGGGCGGCTTGCGGCAACTCTGGGATCGCGGAGGGAGCGGGCGGGTACCCGCCTCGACGCGCCAGGCGCGCCCGTCGGTGTGCCGGACCACGGCCACGCGCGGGGAGTCGGGGTCGAGGGTGACGACGAGGTCGTCCACCCCCGCCTCCACTCCGGAGTTCCGCACGGCGACCTCCGCCACCTGACCGGCCGATGGCCACGTGCTGCGGCCCCGCAGGTTCTCGGTGACGACCCGGCCGTCCAGCGCCGCCTCGACGACCCCGGCCGCGTGGGCCACCTCCGCGGGCCCGTAGGTGTAGCCGGTGCCGGGCAGTAGCAGAACCGGTGCGAAGCGGTGCCCTCCGGTGTGGGAGCACTCCCACACCGCGGCATCGGGATCGAGCGCGGCCAGGCGCCCACCCACCAGGGTCTCCAGGCCGGCCGCGACCGGGCGTCCCCGCACGGCGCAGCACTGGTCGCGCTTGGCGTGGGTGCACACGAGTGGGACAGGTGCCGCGACCTCACGGGTGCCGGCCACGTGCCCGTCGGGCGACAGGTCCAGACCGAGCAATTCCCCGGGCCCGTCGACACGGCCGGTGCGGATGCTCCGCCGGCCGGGACGGGTGTCGCAGAGGTAGAAGCGGTGCCGGTCGAGGCGCTGGCCCTCGCGGCCGGGCCGCCGGATGAAGAGCATGCGCGATCCACAGGCCGCGACGTGCTCCTTGAGACGTCGGGACAGGTCCTCGCCCAGCGCCTCACCGTCGAAGATGTCGCGTCCCCACCGCCCGGGGACCTCCAGCAGCACCCATGACTCCTCGTGGGCGGCGGTGCCGGCCGGCGGCTCGTCGGCCGACTGCAAGGAGCACCAGTCCGGTTGTGTGGCGGAATCGGTATCTGACACGACCCCATGGTGCCCCATCCCGCGGAGAGGCGTAACTGTAGCCACCTTGTGGGACAAAAGTGACCAGAGGGACCTAGGCTGGGGGTATGTATACCCGACACCGCCGCCTCGCCGCGGCCGCCGCTCTCACCGCTGTCGCGTCCCTGGGCCTGGCGGGATGCGGGGCCGACACCTCGACCGACACCCCCGCCACGAGCCAATCGACCACCGCGGAATCCTCCCCGGCCGCGCTGGCCCGGGCCCTGGCGCCGGACGAGACCGAGACCTCCGATCCCGCGGCCAGGCCCGCGGACTCCGCTCCGAAGAGCGAGGACCCCGGCGACGTCGCCGAGCGCGCCCAGCTCGTCGTGACCGAGATCCGCGTGGGCGACTTCCAGGGCAAGGACCGTGTGGTCTTCGAGCTCGAGGGCCAGGGCCTCCCGGGGTACTCCGTGGACTACGTGGACGCCCCCGCCCAGCAGGGCAGCGGCTTCCCTGTGGAGGTGTCCGGGGACTCGTTCCTCCAGGTGATGATCCGCGACCAGGTCCTGCCCACCACGGCCTCCATGTCGGAGGTCCCCGTGGGCACCGTCTCGAGCGACGAGGCGACCGGGGTGTCCGGAGTGGCCTTCGCGGGCCAGTTCGAGGGTCAGGCGCAATCGGTCATCGGCCTCGAGGGTTCGGACCGCGCCTTCTCGGCGTTCCTCCTCCAGAACCCGACCCGCCTGGTGGTCGACATCGAGCGCTGAGCACACCCGACGAACGACGGGGGCCATGAACAGGTTCATTCGTGGACGGTTCATTCGTGGACGGTTCATTCGTGGACGGTTCATTCGTATATCCCCTCGACGGTCCAACTCCCCGGTTCGTCCCCGACCAGGCAGCACAGCAGCAATGCGGCCGCCCGCTCGGGGACGACCTGTATCCGGGCCCTCGGCCGGCGGGGCTCACCGCCGGGGCCCGGCTCCCACCAGGCCTCGTCGACCTGCCACGGCCGCGACCAGCCGAGCAACGCGCATCGATGGCCCGTCATCTCTACCGACTCGGGCCGCCCGGTGAGCAGACCGCGTGGACCGACCCCGACCGGCGCTCCCGCCGCGGTGCGCAGCAGGACCCCCCCGGCGAGGGGGACCCGTGCCACGACCCCTGACCCGGGGTCACGGCTCTCACGGATTTCCAGCCGGTACCCCGGCCCCGGCCACACCACCGACGGCGACGGTGCCGGCAGAGACCCCGGCCACGGCCCCTCCGTGACAGGGTCGGCCGGGGCGTCCCCGTACGGCAGGGACCGCACGCGATCGCCCGGACCTCGGCCACCGACCTCCACGGGGACACGGACCGACTCCGGTCCGAGCAGTCCCTGCACCCGCACGAGTGCGCGGTGCACACGTGCCTCCGCCAACCCCGCCTCGCCCCACAACCCCTCCTGGACGCGGCCGGCGGGGACCACCTCCACCGGCTCCAGGACGAGTGCGGTGACCGCCCCTCCGACACCTCCGGCGATCGCGGTACCGGTGAGCCAACCCTCCAACTGCCAGCGCAGCCGGTCAGCGGTGCCCTCCGGGGTGAGCGGAGCGGAACACCGCCACACCCGGTTGACCTCCACGCCACCCTCGACCCGCGCGGTGATGGACAGACGCAGGCATGCGACCCCGGCCGCGGCGAGTACGGAGTGCAGCTCCCCCGCCAACCGTCGCCCGAGGAACGCCGCCTCGTCGACCCGCTCCAGGGGCGGATCGCACCGGTGTTCGACCGCCGATCCCGTGGGCACCGCGGAGACCGACGGCGGCCGCCACGGCACAGCGCGCGCGATGCGGTGAGCCACCGCGCCCACCTCACCGAACCGGGTGGACACGTCTCGTGGTGGGAGCGCGGCGAAGTCACCCAGCGTCCGCACGCCCAGCCGGCGCAACAGCCCGACCAGCTCCGTCAACACCTCGGGGTCGCCCAGCGCGGGCTCCACCACGAGCGCGTCCACGGGTAACCCGGCGAGGTAGTCGGCGTCCCCTCCCGGTTCCAGTAGCGCCGACCCGCGCGCGCCGAGCACGGCCGTGGGCAGCTCGTCCGCCAACCCCACCTGGCATTCGGTCCCGGCCGCCGCCACCGCGTCCACCACCCGGGTGACGACCTGTTCCACTCCGCCGTGGAACCGCAGTGCCCCGGCCGCGGAGAACACGAACAGGCCGGGCCGCAGCACCTCGATGCCCGGCACCACCGCGTCCAGCGCCTGCACCACGGGCTCGAACCACACGGCGTCCCGTGCCGGGTCCGCCACCGACACGACCAGCTCCGGGCATCGGAACTGCGCCTCGCGCCGGCGCAACCCGCGCCGCACCCCGACCGCACGCGCGACGGCGTTGCACGCGAGCACCCCGCGCGCACCGATGACCGCGAGCGGCAGGTGAAGACCGTGCCCCTCGGCCCGCGCTGCCGCGACCGCCGGCCAGTCCGGACACCACACCGCCATGACCCGTGCGCTCATCCCGCCGCCACCCATTCCGCAGTTCGGGAAGGGGCAGTCCGGCCCGAACATCGCACCACGGTGGACACCGAGGCCAGCCGGCCGGCACCCGCACCCAGCCCCCCATACCGGCAGTGTCGGCCCGCCAACGTGACCTCCGGCCCGGGCCAGGACGGGCCCACGAGGAGCACCGCTCCCGCGGCACGAACCCGCCCCGCGAGCACACGAGCCCGGGATGGGGCAACCGACGCGACACCGGGACCCAGCAGCACCAGGTCCAGGCCGTCGAGCAGCACCGACACCACCGCGGCGGGATCCGGTCCGGGATCCGGAACCAACGCCAGACAGTCCAACCGGCCGCCCTGTTCGGCCACCGCGGCCACCCCGAGCTCCGGCCAACCCACCACCGCACATCTGACCCCGGACGCCGTGGCCGCGGCCAGCAGGCCCACCCGGAGAGTGGCACTGCCGGACACCGCGGTGACGCGGCCCGCGGGCAGCACCCCGCCCGGCAGCAGGGGCGCCACCGATCCCGGCACCACGACCCCCGGCACCGCGACGCCGGGAACCGCGACCTCCGGCACCGCAGAGGCCTCCGCCTCCTCGGAACCAGCGGCCGCGACAGACACGGATACGGCCGGAGTCGTTCCCACCGGGGTCTGGGCACGCGCCGCCGCGGGTACACCTCCGCCGGGCATCGCGGCCAGACGCCGACGCAGCTCGGTGACGCGCTCCGCACGCCCGAGACCGGCCAGGTCGACAGAAGATGCCGTCAATACCATCACCACCAACTCCCGCCCAGGCCGACACGCCGAACACCGCGTGGATCGAATGATCTTTCGAGTACGCGATCAGTGAACACCACCGGTACGACACGGCGCAAGAACACCTGTTCGACACGGCCGACCGGAGGTCACCGTCGGACCAACCGGATACGCTGTGTCCACCAGCGAGAGGAGAGGCATGGCCGGACTACGCTTCCGACTCCGCCAGATCAGCCGGCGATTCTGGTTCCTGCCCGCCGTCATGACCCTCGTCGCGCTTGCCCTCGCCCAGCTCGGGACGTGGCTGTCCACCAACCCGGGGACGAGCGACGACGCTCCCGCCTGGCTCTACGGCGGTGGTGTGGACGGCTCCCGGAGCATCCTCGCCGCCGTGGCGAGCAGCTCCATCGGTGTGGGCGGCACAGTCTTCTCCATCACCATCGCCGCCCTCTCCTACGCCGCGGGCACCATGGGTCCGCGGCTGCTCCAGAACTTCACGGAGGACCGCGGGAACCAGGTCACGCTGGGTATCTTCATCTCCACATTCGCCTTCAGTCTCTACAGCCTGCGCACGGTCACCGGCGGCGACGAGGGAACACCGTTCGTCCCCCACTACAACGTGACCCTGGCGCTCGTCCTGGCGCTCTGCTGTATCGGCGCGCTCGTGTACTTCATCGGCCATGTCACCGGCTCGATCAACACCACCCGCGTGGTCAACCTCCTCACCGCCGACCTCCGGTCCTCCCTGCTCAACGCCACCGAGCTCACAGACCCGGACCGCAACGTGCAGTCGCCTCCGGCGGAGGAGTTCTGGGCGGAGGCGGAGACCCTCCTCGCGGAGAAGGGCGGACACCTGCAGTTGGTCGACCACGAGGGGCTCGTCGATCTCGCCGTCGAGACCGGGACGACGATCCGGCTCCTCGTCCGACCGGGGGACTACCTCTACCCCAACTCCCCCGTCGCCGAGGCCGTCCCCACCCTGCCCGACGGCATCTACTCCCGGCTCACGGTCGGCGACTCCCGCACCCGCGAGCAGGACGTCGAACACGCCGTCCGTCTGCTCACCGAGGTGGGCACTCGAGCGCTGAGTCCGGGCACCAACGACCCGTTCACCGCGGTCGACGTCATCGACCGCTTCGGGGACGCACTGTGCACCCTCGAGGATCGGGAGTGGCCGACCGGGGTGTACTCGAGCGACGACAAGGTCCGCCTCGTCGTGGCGACCTCCGATTTCGAGGGCCTCGTCGCAGCGATGTTCGACCAGATACGGCAGTTCGGTGCGGGCTCTCCGGCCGTCAGCATCAGGATCCTCGACGTCCTCGCCGTAGCGGCACGAGTCCTCGACGACCCCGGCCGACGAGCGGTCGTCACCCACCACGCTACGAAGCTCCGTGATGACGCCCTCGACGCCACCCGCAATGCCGACGACCGGGTCACCATCGAGCGTCGTCACCGCGCCGTGCTCGAGGCCGCCGGATAACCCGGCCGAGCCAGGTGGCAGGGCCGGGCGGAAGGGGCGGGCGGAAGGGGCGGGCGGGAGGGCCAGGCGGGAGAGAGGGCCGGGCGGACGTGGCCTGCGTTCACCCGGTGTCGCCCGGGCGGCCATCCCCCGCCCCTACCCTGGCGAGCATGAAAGCCTCCATCGGGAACCGCATCGTGCTCATCGGCGCGGGGGACGTGGGCATCGCCTACGGCTACGCGCTCGTCAACCAGGGCCTGGCCGACCACCTGGCCATCATCGACATAGACCACGACAAACTGGTCGGCGAGGTCATGGACCTCAACCACGGGGTCGTGTGGGCGCCCTCCCCCACCCTCGTCACGGAGGGCACCTACGACGACTGTGCGGACGCCACTATGGTGGTGATCTGCGCCGGCGCCGCCCAGCGACCCGGCGAGACGCGGCTCGACCTGGTCGGCAAGAACATGGCGATCTTCGAGGGGATCGTCGGTGACGTCATGGCGACCGGTTTCGACGGCATCCTGCTGGTGGCCACCAACCCCGTCGACATCCTCACCCAGGCCTCATGGCGCTACTCCGGGCTGCCCGCCGCGCAGGTCATCGGTTCCGGCACGATCCTCGACTCGGCGCGCTTCCGGTTCATGCTGGGCGAGTACTACGACGTCGCCCCGATGAGCGTGCACGCCTCGATCATCGGTGAACACGGCGACACCGAACTGCCGGTCTTCTCCTCGGCCAACGTCTCCGGGGTTCCATTGCGCCGAGACCTCGACGGGGACCCGGCGAAGCGGGATCGACTGGCCCAGATCTTCACGGAAACCAGGGACGCCGCCTACCGGATCATCGACTCCAAGGGCTCCACCAGTTACGGCATCGGCATGGGACTGGCCCGCATCACGCGCGCCGTCCTGCGCAACGAGCAGGTGTCGCTACCGGTCTCCACGTTGCTGCGGGGCGAGTACGGCGAGGACGGGATCTACATCGGCGTCCCCGCGGTGATCGGCCGGACCGGCGTCCAGCGCGTGGTGGAACTGGACCTCGACGCCACCGAGCGGGAACAGTTCGCCCGCAGCGCGTCTGCACTGCGGGCGGTGTCGGAGCAGTTCGAGATACTGCGCTGAGTCAGAGGGCCCCGGGAGGATCGCTGGCCGGGAAGGACTCGTCGCCCCACTCGTCAGCGATAGCGTCGTCGTGCTCGTACCTGGCCTGATCCGCGGGCTCCTCGGAATGCTCGCCGGTGCGGTCGGGGTTCTGCGGACTCGTCATGATTCAACCTCCTGCGGCCGTACGGGGCGTGCGGCGATACTCAGATTACCGGACACCGCAGGCCCCGGCGGCGACGGACGCCACCGCCTGATCCACTACAGGAACTGGAGAAACGGCCATGCACAGCACCGACTACACCGACACGCTGATCCTTCCCGCACCCGACACCAGGGCGGAGTCAGCCACGGAACCGCCGACCGGGAAACGCTCGATCGCCGAGTTGCAGTACGAGAGGCTCTCGGGTGCGGACTACACGTGGACCAGCGATGACCTGATCTTCGACGTGCACTGCGTACGCAAGGGCATCGGGGACGCAGACCGTGCGGCCGAACGCGAACGGTTCTTCTCCAAGGGGCAGCCCTGCCTGCGCACCTCCCCGTTGGCCAAGACGTACGGCTGGGCGCTGCACTTCGACTCCGGCGGGCGGATCGCGCTGCTGCGCATGGGCTCCGACCGTGTGACCGAACTCGAGTCCGACCCGACGGTGACCGTCAGGTCCGCGATGAAGAGCTCCCGCTAACCGGGCTCGACGTCCGGCAGGGAGCGCAGCCACTCGAGCACCGGACCGGAGACCACCTGTGCGAACTCCTCGTATCCCGCGGGGCCGGGGTGTGCGCCGTCGCCGGCGGCGACCTCTCGCATCCAGGCCCCGCCGGGCCGCAGGGAATCGAAGGTCGGTACGAACGGCACCCCGGCCTCGTCGCACACCGCGGCCATGGCCGCGGCCCGGGCGGTGATCCGCGCGTTGACATCGCCCCACACCACCGGAGGCGGCCCCACGATCAGCAACCGCCCCACGGGCGCCCGGTCGATGATCCCGCACAGTGCCGAGACCGTGCCAGCCTCGTCCACGCGCAGGGCACCCTCGTGCTCCATGACGTCGTTGACCCCGAACTCCGCGATCACCGCCGTGGTCGGGAACGCGGCCCGCCTGCGGTCGACCTCGTCCCAGCGGGCCAGGATCATCTCGGAGGTGTCACCACCGATCCCGGCGACCGCGGTGTGGAGACGCAGACCGGCCCGGGCACCATCCTCGACCAGGTGCGCGGTCCAGCCGCGGCCGGTCTCGTCGCCGTAGCCTGCCACGAACGAGTCACCGATGATGCAGACGGGGAGGTCGCGCGGTTCGCTCACGACGCCACGGTAGCGGCCCAGCACCAGTCCTCGTGGCGGGACCGCGCCCCCAGCGGATCAGCTGCCTCGGCGAGGGGTCACAAATGTGCCCGGCCACCTGAACCCGCCCCTGGGAAAATGTGATCAGAGGTGACCTTTCGCCGGGGTGCGCCGGGGTACGCCGGGGTGCGAGCGCGCCGAGCGCGCCGGGGTGCGAGCGCGCCGAGCGCGCCGGGGGGGCCGCGCGTCAGTCCAGGTGACGGGACTGCGCCCACCGGGTGAGCGCGTGCCGGTTGGACTGCTGGGTCTTGCGCAGCACGTTGGAGGCGTGCGTCTCCACGGTCTTGACCGAGATGAACAGCTTCTCGGCGATCTCCTTGTAGGTGTAGCCGCGGGCCAGCAACCGCAGCACCTCCTTCTCCCGCGGCGTGAGGGAGTCGACCTCGGGGTCGTGGACGGGCTCACCCCGCTCCACCGGCCCGGGCGAGGCGCGGGCGAACGCGTCCAGGACGAACCCGGCGAGGCGCGGGGAGAACACCGCGTCCCCATCGGCCACGCGGCGCACGGCGTCGGCCAGCTCCCCACCGGAGATGGTCTTGGTGACGTAACCGCGCGCCCCGCCGCGGATCACGGCGATCACGTCCTCCGCGGCGTCCGAGACACTCAGCGCGAGGAAGGTGGGCCCGGTGGCGGCTGCGTCATCGGTGGCGGTCGCGGTGACGTCATCGGTCGCGGTGCCGGTGCCGCCCGGAGCGGCTGGGCCACCGGCAACGGCCGGGCCACCGGCAACGGCCGGGCCACCGGCAACGGCCGGGCCACCGACAGTGGCCGGTCCACCGACAGCGGCCGGTCCACCGGCGACGGAACCCAACACCGAGCGGAGCACGGCCACCCCGCCACCATCGGGCATGTGCACGTCGAGCAGGACCACGTCGGGCCGCACCCGCCCGATGCCGGCGACGGCCTCGGCCACCGATCCCGCCTCGCCGACCACCTCGATCCCGGCCTGTCCGGCGAGCTCCGCCCGGACTCCGCTGCGGAACACCGCGTGGTCGTCGACGAGGAAGACCCTGCACATCCTGACGCTGCTCTCCTGCTCGTCGGTCATTCGCCCTCCAGCGGCATCTCGATCCCGATCTCCGTCCCGCGACCGAGGGTACTGCGCACCGTCACGCTGCCGCCCCGGCTCTCCACGCGGTGCCGGATGGACTGGGACAGCCCGTGGCGATCACCGTCGACCTCGTCGGGGTCGAAGCCGCAACCGCGGTCACGGACGAAGGCGCTGAGGACCAGGCCGTCGTTCTCCACGAACACGTCGGCGGTGTCGACGCCGGCGTGCTTGGCCGCGTTGACCAGGGCCTCGCGGACGGCACCCAGGACTGCCTCCTCGGCGTCGCCCACCGGGCCGTCGCCACCCACCACCACCTGGTCCACGCGCAGCCCGTAGGCGTCCTCGACGTCCCCGACGATCACCTCGACGGCCCCGGCGAAGGTGGTGGCGCCGGAGGACATCCGCGCCCCGGCCCCGAAGAGCCACTGCCGCAGCTCGCGCTCCTGCCGGCGGGCCAGCCGCGCCACCTGGCCGGGGTCGTCGGAGCGCTTCTGGATCAACGCCAGCGTCTGCAGGACGGAATCGTGAAGGTGCGAGGCGATGTCGCTGCGCTCTGCCTCGCGGATGCGGGCGGAGCGTTCCTCCTCCAGTGACCGCCACAGCCGCAGCCCCACGGGGACGCTGAGCAGCACCACACCCACGAGGGTCGCCAGCACAGCGAGAATCGACGACCGGAGGGCGGCGAACTCGACCTGGCCCAGGACGACGACGGCGAGTCCGACGACGACGAGGGTCGCACCGGCGGTGACCCTGGCCCAATCGAAGACGGACCTGGGCGCCACCCGTCCCCCGCCGTCGTACTGCTGCCAGACCAGACCGGCTCCCAGGGCCACGATCAGGACGGGCACGATCACGTGCAACCCCGTCGCGGTGGTCACCATGATCGACAGCACCGACCCCACCAGTGCCACGGCCGCGAGGGCCATGCCACGTCGCCGCTCCCTCGCGTCCGTCGGGGCGGATCCGACCTGCACCCGTGCCGACGGGGTCAGCGCCCACAGCGCGGCGTAGAACAGCACGCCTGCGCCGGACAGGGTGGCGAGCAGCACCATCGCCAGTCGCACATAGGTGACACGCACCCCGAGATGGGCGGAGAGCCCCGCGCACACGCCGGCGACCACGGACCCGTCGGAGATCCGGGTCAGGGACGGGTACCACCGGAACCCCGCCGGCTGCACGGCGGGAGGGCGCGACACCGGGGCGACCGGCGGGCGCGGCGCGGCGGCCGACACCGGATCGATCGCGTTCTCACTCATACCCGCCATGGTCACAGATCGCGGCCCCGAGAGGTATCGGGGACATCCCCCGGTTCGTCCCTGCCGGGAGCGGTCCCGCCGACCGCCCGAATGTCGTAGACCACGCTTGCCGGAGTGATCCCGAACTCCGTCATCCCGGCTACCAGGTCGCGGGAGATGGCGTCCTTGACCGCCCGCGCACCGTGACTGCCGACGACGAAGCGGACGGTCACGAGGATCCAGTCCTCCTGCAGGGACACGAAGACCTGAGGTCCGAACTCGCGCACGTCGACCGCGTAGACGCGGCTCATCCGTTGCATGCTCGTCATCGCCTCGTCGCTCAGCTGGCGCGTGTGCCGGTCGGCGCACGTGTGGAACAACTCGTCCACGGCGCGCAGATCCACGTCGAACGGGAGGTTGACCGAGATCTCCTCCCAGAGGAAGGGGAAGCCGCGGGTGTAGTTGAAGACGGCCTTGTCGAAGATCACACCGTTGGACACCGTCACCACCCGTCCGGTGAACTGGCGGCTCGGTACCCAGTTCCCGGTCTCCGACCCGGTCATGGATGACGGGGCCCCCATCTCCATGACGGTCGTCCGAAGGAAGCCCAGGGACATCACGTCACCACGCACCTCGCCGACGGCGATCCGGTCACCGACGGCGAAGACCCTGCCCCGGAGGATGACGAAGTACCCCGCGAGGCTCGCGATGACCTTCTGCAGCGCGAAGGCCAGCCCCGCGGTGACGAGCCCGATACCCACGGTCAGGTCGGTGCCCGGTGTCACCCAGATGGAGAAGAGCCCCAGCACGGCCGCGACCGCGGTGAGGAGCTGCAGCCCTTGTTTGGTCCAGAACCTGGACGCGGACCCCGCGGGACCGGTGACAGTCCGCATCACCGTCCGCGACACCGAGTTGAACAGCGAGAGCACCACCAGCAGCAGCGCGCTGAGGAGCACCTTGAGGACGGTACGACCGCTGACGCCGACCATCGTCACACCGAAGAGCCGCAGCGGTTCGTCGGAGCTCAGGAATCCCACGACGGTGTCGACCATGCCGCCATCATCCCTGCCCGGTGCTCTCAGGGTCGAATATCAGGGTCGGCCCCCGATGTGGAAACACGGGCCGCCCACCACGATGGAGTCATGTCCAGCACGAGCACCACCGACGTCCCATCAGAGCTCCGCTCCCTGTGGCGGACCCGACCCGTCCGGACCCCGGACGACGCCAAGATCGCCGGCGTCTGTGGCGGCTTCGGCCGTCGCTACGGGGTAGACCCCGTCCTCTTCCGCATCGCCTTCGTGATCGCCGCCCTCTGGGGCGGGGCCGGGGTGTTCCTGTACGCACTGCTGTGGCTCCTCCTGCGCTCCGCCGGTGACGAGGCGTCCAAGGGGGAGGCACTGATCGGGAAGGGCCGGGCCTCCGGCTCCAAGGTCACGGCGGTGATCCTCGTCGTCGTCGTCCTCCTCAGCGCCCCCACCTTCGGCGGTTCCGGGGACAGCCTCGTGGTGGGGGCCGGGTTCCTCATGGCCGTCGCGATGCTCGCCGGCTGGTACGGACTCCACCGCCGCACCCCCGTGCCACCCACCGGGTGGTCCGAGGTGTCCGCCGTGCGGCCCCCGTCGCCGCGGGCCGGCACCACCCGTTCCGCCGGGGCATCGCAGGAGCCCGGCTCCGGCCCCGGGGCCCCGTACGGCCCGCCGGTGCCGCCCTCGTGGGACCCCCTCGGTGCCGCGCCGTTCGCCTGGGACCTGCCCGACCCCGGGACCATCCCCGCACCCGCACCCGCACCCCAGCCGTCCGGCCCCAGGTCCCGGTCCCGCTTGACCAAGGTCACCCTGGGCCTTGCCCTCATCGCGGTGGCCGTGTCCGCGGGATTGTCCACGCTGGGCGGGTTGACCTGGCTCGACTCCACGAGGATCGCCGCGATCGCGCTCGCCGTGGTGGCCGGTGGGCTGCTCATCGGTGCGGTCACCCGCAGGGGCCACGGACTACTGGTGGTGGCCGGTCCGCTCGCCGGGTTCGTGCTCCTCGCCTCACTGGTCCAGGTCCCCGAGGGCGGCTGGGAGGGCACCGGTGACCAGTTCGTGGAGATCACCGACCCCGTCCAGCTCGGCACCCCCGTGGCCCACGAGATCGGCAGCCTGACCGTGGACATGCGCGGGCTGGAGTTGGACCGGGACCGCGACTACAGCGTCGCCAGCGACATGGGCGAGGTGCGGGTGATACTCCCCCCGGACCTCGAGGTGGACCTGAACTGTCGCGCCGACCTCGGATCGGTGGACTGTCCGGATCTCCCCGTCCGGGAACCGGGCGGACCCGTCCTGAGCCTGGACGTCGCGACCGGCGTCGGATCGGTCACGGTGACACGATGAGCCGCCGATCCGACGACGACCACACCGATCACAATGACCACACCGGCCACACCGGCCCGCAACCCACCGGGAGCGATGAGATGACCAGCCACGACCTGCACGCCGACACCACCACCCGTCCCGACCAGCCGCTCCACGACCCGCTCCCCTACGGAACCGGCTTCACCGACCCGCAGGGGTTCGGGTACGGCGTTGCCCCCGGGTACGGGACCGCCTCCGGGTACGGGATGCCCTCCGGGTACGGGGTCTCTACCGGGTACGGGGTCGCCTACGAGCCCGAGCCCGCCACCGACACGGTGGCGCGGCGCGAGCGTTCCGGATCGCCGGTGCTCGCGGTGGCCGGACTGCTCTCGCTGGGAGTCGCCGTGTGGGCGATCCTGGGCGCACCGGTGATCACGACGACCGTGGTGATCACCGCGTCACTGGTACTGCTGGTCCTGGTCGGGCTGGCGATGGTCATCCGACGCTGAGCCCATCGTCCGACGCTGACCCCATCGCCCGGAGCCGCCTCCGTCGATGACCTCTCGCGTGCGCTTCGGCGACGACTGGAGTTCATCGACGGGGGCGGATCTGTCAGAGCCGGGGTCGACTCACTCCCACTCGATGGTGCCCGGCGGCTTGCTGGTCACGTCCAGCACGACCCGGTTGACGTCCGGGACCTCGTTGGTGATGCGGTTGGAGATCAGCGCGAGGGTCTCGTACGGCACCCGCGTCCAGTCCGCGGTCATGGCGTCCTCGGAGCTCACCGGGCGCAGGACGATCGGATGTCCGTACGTCCGACCGTCGCCCTGGACGCCCACGGAGCGGACGTCGGCCAGCAGCACGACCGGGCACTGCCACACCGAGGAGTCGAGACCGGCGGCGGTCATCTCCTCCCGCACGATCGCGTCCGCCGCACGCAGGGTGTCGAGCCGGTCCCGGTCGACGGCGCCGACGATCCGGATGGCCAGGCCCGGACCGGGGAAGGGGTGCCGGCCGACGATAGCCTCGGGCAGGCCCAGCTCGCGGCCCACCGCGCGGACCTCGTCCTTGAACAGCAGGCGCAGCGGCTCCACGAGCGAGAACTCGATGTCGTCCGGCAGGCCGCCCACGTTGTGGTGGCTCTTGATGTTGGCCGTTCCCGCGCCCCCGCCGGACTCGACGACGTCCGGGTAGAGGGTGCCCTGGACGAGGAAATCGACAGAGGAGTCCACCCCATCGGCGGAATCCTGGAGTTCGAGGGCCTGGGTCACGGCACGCTCGAACGACCGGATGAACTCCCGGCCGATGATCTTGCGCTTGGACTCCGGGTCCGTGACGCCGGCCAGGTGCCCCAGGTAGGTCTCGGAATCGTCGAGTGTGATGAGTCGGGCGCCGGTGGCGGCCACGAAGTCGTTCTCCACCTGCTCGCGCTCCCCCGCGCGCAGCAGTCCGTGGTCGACGAACACGCAGGTGAGCCGGTCGCCGATGGCGCGCTGGACCAGCGCGGCCGCGACGGCGGAGTCCACGCCGCCGGACAGGCCGCAGATCGCCCGACCGTCACCGATCTGGTCGCGAACGGCATCCACCAGCTGCTCCGCGATGTTGGACGCGGTCCACGTGGGCTCCAGGCCCGCGATCTCGGTGAGGAAGCGGGTGAGTACCTGCTGCCCGTGGGGCGAGTGCAGGACCTCGGGGTGGTACTGGACGCCGGCCATCCGTCGATCGACACACTCGAATGCCGCGACCGGGGCGCCGGTGGACGAGGCGGTCACAGTGAACCCCTCGGGGGCTGACGTGACCGCGTCGCCGTGGCTCATCCACACCGGGTGATGCTCGGGGAGCCCGGCGTGGAGCAGCCCTCCGGCCACCGTCACGTCGGTGCGCCCGTATTCACGGCTGCCGGTGTGCGCGACCTCGCCGCCCAGCGCGCCCGCCATGGTCTGGAAGCCGTAGCAGATCCCGAACACCGGCAACCCGAGCTCGAGCACGGCGGGGTCGAGCGAGGGGGCACCCTCGGCGTAGACGCTGGCCGGCCCCCCGGACAGGATCAGGGCCACCGGGTTCTTGGCCCGGATCTCCTCCACCGTGGCGGTGTGCGGGATCACCTCGGAGTAGATCCGCGCCTCGCGCACCCGCCGCGCGATGAGCTGCGCGTACTGGGCGCCGAAGTCCACGACCAGCACCGGCCGGGGCGGGGCGGGGGCTCCGGTCGTACCGGCGGTGATCTGGGAGTCGGTCTGTGCGTTCTCGGCCACGACCAGAGTCTAGGCCCCGTGGCCTCTCTGCCGAACTCGGCCACGTCCGCCCACCGAGGTGTTCACAATGGACCACATCCCGACCGGGGCCTCCTCGGCCGAGACCACCGACGGGAAGGGACACCGATGGAGAGGATGAGTGGCCTCGACGCCAGCTTCCTGTACCTCGAGACCGACGAACAGATGATGGTGATCAACGGTGTGGTCCACCTCGACGTCTCCACCATCGGGGAGGGGTACTCCTTCGAGCGCCTCCGGTCGGGACTCGCCCGGCGGGTCAAGGCCGTTCCGCCGTTCCGGCGCAAGATCCACGACTCGCGTCTGAACCTCGGACACCCGGCGTGGGTGGAGGACTTCGACTTCGACATCGCACATCACGTCCACCGGATCGAGCTCGGACCGGGCGACGACGAGGACGACCTGCTGGCCACGTGCGGGCGGCTCGCCTCCACCCCGCTTGACCGCGCCCACCCGCTGTGGCAGGTGTGGATCATCGAGCGGGGCGACCCGGCCGCCCCCACCGTCACCGCGTTCTGCCGGGTCCACCACGCGCTCATCGACGGCATGCTGGGCGCCGAACTGCTCGCCACCCTCGCCGCGACGGACGCCTCCACGCCCGCCCAGGACCCCGAGCTCGTGCGCACCCACGTCGGCCGCGCCAACACCGTCCAGCTCATCGCCGGGGGCGCCCGGGACCTGATCGGCCGCCCCCTGGCCTTCCTCCGCCTACTCCCGGAGACGCTGTCCGTACCGATGGCGATGAAGCGGGCCCGGGGCCGGACGGATGACGGGCAGTCCATGCCCGCTCCGTTCACGGCGCCGCGGACCCTGTTCAACCGCTCTCTGACCCCGCACCGCGCGGTGGCCACCGCGACGCTCGATCTGGAGGCCGTCAAGCTGGTCACCACGCGCTTGGGCGGCACGGTCAACGATGTCCTGCTCACCGTCGTAGGCGGCGCCGTCCGGTCCTACCTCGAGGCCCACGGTGATCCTCCGACCTCGTCCATGGTGGCGATAGTCCCCATGTCCACTCGCGAGGATCTGGCCACCGGCGGCGCGAACCAGGTCTCGGCCATGTTCGCCTCCCTCGCCACGGACCTGCCCGATCCGGTCGAGCGGTACAGGACGATAGGCGCCGCGGCGGAGACGGCCAAGAGGCAGGCCGCGAGTATCCGCCCGGCCCTGCTGGACAACTGGGGCCGGATGAGCCCCTGGTGGCTCCTCGACGCGGGGATGCAGGTCTACGAATCACTCAGACTCGCCGACGTCCACCCGGTGATCTACAACCTGATCATCTCCACTGTGCCCGGGCCGCGGAAACCGCTCTACTTCCTCGGCGCACGGATCACGCACATGCACCCCTTCGGCCCGCTTCTCCACGGTGCGGGGCTGTCGGTGACCAGCGTGTCGATCGACGGCCACCTGGACCTCGGCGTGATCTCGTGCGAGCACCTCGTGCCGGACCCCGCGGTCATCGCCCGCGGGATCGAGGCCGCGCTCGACGAGCTGGTCGAGCTCACGCGCGAGCGGGAGCGCCCCCGCTAGAGATTCCGACGATCGGCAGGCGCAGCGCGCCGGGCGCCGCCTCCGGCACGATCGGCGACACGGGTGCCACCGGGGTCACGCGCTGGTAGGCTTCGCCCTGGGCGGGCCGGGGGTCGGCCTCGCCCTTGTTGGGCCACAGGGACATGGCCCGCTCGGCCTGCGCGGTGATGCTCAGCGCGGGGTTCACCCCGAGGTTCGCGGAGATCGCGGACCCGTCCACGATGTGCATCGTGGGGTAGTTCCACACCCGGTGGTAGGGATCCACGACGCCGTTCTCGGGCGAGTCGGAGATCGCACATCCACCCAGGAAGTGCGCGGTGAGCGGCATGTTCGCGATCTCGCCCCACGTCCCGCCGGCCAGGCCGCCGATGTTCTCGGCGATCCTCCGGGTGGCCTCGTTTCCGGCGGGGATCCAGGTCGGGTTGGGCTCACCGTGGCCCTGCTTGCTGGTGACGTAGCGGATCGGGCCGCGGCGCTTGACCGAGGTCTCCAGCGAGTTGTCGAGGTTCTGCATGACCAGGGCGATCACCGACCGCTGGCTCCAGCGCCGCAGGTGGAACAGCTGGAGGAACATGGCCGGCTCGCGCCGGATCTCGTTCAGCAGGGTGCGCCACCGCGGGAGCGGCCCGTCACCGTCGGTGAGCAGGGTCTGCAGGATCGCTATGGCGTTGGAGCCCTTGCCGTAGCGGACGGGCTCGATGTGGGTGTCGGGCCGGGGATGGAACGACGACGTGATGGCCACACCCTCCGAGAAGTCCTGTTCCGGCAGGTAGTTGGGGCGCATCGCTCCGAGGATCGACTCGGAGTTGGTGCGGGTGAGCTTCCCGAGCGCGTCCGACAACCGGGGCAGCGAGCCGTCGTCCTTGGCGTAGTGCAGCAGGTGCTGTGTGCCCCAGGTGCCGGCCGCCACCACGACGTGCGAGGAGGTCATGGTGGTGGAGCGCTTGCCCCGCGCGGTCCAGGCGCCGGTGCGCTCGAGCGTCACCTCCCACGTGCCGTCGGCCCGCTCGTTCAGGCCGCTGACGGTCGTACGGTCGAGCACGCGGGTCCCCGCCCGCTCGGCCAGGCCGAGATAGTTCTTGAGCAACGTGTTCTTGGCCCCGTGTCGGCATCCGGTCATGCACTCGCCGCACTCGATGCAGGCGGTCCGATCGGGACCGGCTCCACCGAAGTAGGGATCCGGGACGGTCTCACCCGGCTTGCCCTCTCCCCCGGTCTTCTCCCCGAAGAACACGCCGACCGGCGTGTAGACGAAGGTGTCCTCGGCGCCCATATCCCTGGCGACGGACTTCATGACCTCGTCCGAGTGGGTGTGGGTGGGGTTGGTGACCACCCCGAGCATGCGGCGACCCTGGTCGTAGAACGGGGTGAGTTCGTCCTCCCAGTCGGTGATGTGCCCCCATTGCCGGTCCTTGAAGAACGGGGATGTGGGCTTGTAGAGGGTGTTGGCGTAGTTGAGCGAGCCACCGCCGACGCCCGCCCCCGCGAGGACCATGACGTCACGCAGCAGGTGCACGCGCTGGAGACCGAACAGCTTGAGCTTGGGCGCCCAGACGTACCGGTTGAGCCGCCACGAGGTCTTGGGGAAGTCCGAGTCCTCGAACCGACGACCGGCCTCGACCACCGTGACGCGGTACCCCTTCTCCGACAGACGCAGAGCTGTGACGCTGCCGCCGAATCCGGAACCGATGACGATGACGTCGGTGTCGGGGCTCGCGGAGGAGGCGGTGGTCGAGGGCGACGGCGTCGCTGACGTCATGGTGGGGCTCCCTGGTGGTCGAGGTGTAGGTCACAGTACCCGAGCACCACGAACTTACCCGACAGTAGCTCCCGTTTTGTCCACCGCGTCAGGGGCGGACGGACAGGTCCACCTTCTGGAATCCCTTCACGTCCGAGTACCCGCACTTGGCCATCGCGCGACGGAGACCGCCCATCAGGTTCCGGGTTCCGTCCGGGACACTCGTCGGACCCTCGAGGACCTCGGCCAGTGGGGCCAGCTCCGTCTCGTCGTCGATCTCCGCGACGTGGCCGCGGGGGACCTTGGGGTGGGCGGACACGGAATCCCAGTACACGCCGCGCCCGGGAGACTCCAGCGAACCGGCCAGCAGCGGACCCAACACCACGGCGTCGGCGCCACAGGCCACCGCACGGGCGATGTCACCGGAGGTGTAGATGTCACCGTCGGCCAGGACGTGGACGTACCGGCCGCCCGTCTCGTCCAGGTAGTCACGACGCGCGGCCGCCGCGTCGGCGATCGCGGTGGCCATGTGCACCTCCATACCGAGCACGGAGCCCGTGGTGGTGACCCCCTCGACCCCGCCGTAACCCACGATCACGCCGGCCGCGCCGGTGCGCATGAGGTGCAGGGCGGTCTTGTAGTCCACGACGCCGCCCGCGATCACGGGCACGTCGAGCCCGTGGATGAAGTCCTTGAGGTTCAGGGGCTCGTCCTCGCCGCTCACGTGCTCGGCGGAGATGATGGTGCCCTGCACGACCAGCATGTCGATCCCGGCCGCGACCAGACCGGGGGTGAGGTCACGAGCGTGCTGCGGCGACACCCGGACGGCGACGGTACCGCCCTCGTCGCGGATACGCCGGACCGCCGCCGCGAGCAGCTCCCGGTCGATGGGGGCGCGGTGCAACTCCTGGAGGCGCGCCACCGCCCGGTGGCCGGTCACGTCCTCGAGCGCGATCTCGCGCAGCTCGGCGATCGCCGCCTCCGGATTCTCGTGACGCGCCCACAGGCCCTCACCGTTGAGCACCGCCAGGCCGCCCAGCCTCGAGAACTCCACGGCCGACGCGGGTGAGACCACCGCGTCGGTCGGGTGGGTCATCACGGGGAGTTCCATCTGGTAGGCGTCGATCTGCCAGGCCGTCGACACCTCCTTGGAGCTACGGGTCCGGCGGGACGGGACGATGTCCACCTCGCCGAGTCCGTACATCCGTCGGGCCTCACGGCCCATTCCGATCTCCACGACGTCTCGCACGCGCATTCAGTCCTTAACGTTGTAGTTGGGGGCCTCGACGGTCATCTGGATCGCGTGGGGGTGGCTCTCCTTGAGCCCCGCCGCCGTGATCTGGACGAACTGGGCGCGGTTCATGTCCGGGATGGTGGCCGATCCCGTGTAGCCCATCCCCGCGCGGAGTCCGCCGGTCAGCTGGTGCAGGACCTGAGCGACGTCGCCGCGGTACGGCACCCGCCCCTCGATGCCCTCGGGGACCAGCTTCTCCTCGGACAGCACGTCGTCCTGGAAGTAACGGTCCTTGGAGAACGACTTCTCCTGCCCCGGCTTGCCGCGGCCGCGCATCGCGCCGACCGATCCCATACCGCGGTAGACCTTGTACTGCTTGCCGTCCACGAAGATCAGCTCTCCCGGCGACTCGGTGCAGCCCGCGAGCAGCGAGCCGAACATGCAGGCCGACGCCCCGGCCGCGATGGCCTTGGCCACGTCGCCCGAGTACTGCATACCGCCGTCGGCGATCACGGGCACACCTGCGGCATGGGCCGCCACGGAGGCCTCGAGGATCGCGGTGATCTGCGGTGCGCCCACCCCCGCGACGACTCGGGTGGTGCAGATGGAACCGGGACCGATGCCCACCTTGATCGCGTCGGCGCCCGCGTCGATCATCGCCTGCGCCGCGCCGCGGGTGGCGAGGTTACCGCCGATCACCTGGACCCTGTCGCCGAGCTCGCGCTTGACGCGGGCGACCATCTCGAGGGCGTTGCGGTTGTGGGCGTGTGCGGTGTCCACGACGAGGACGTCCACCCCGGCGTCGGTGAGGGTGCCGGCACGCTGCCAGGCGTCCTCGCCGGTGCCGATCGCCGCGGCCACACGCAGTCGTCCGTCGGAGTCCTTGGTGGCGTCCGGGTGCTTCTCGGTCTTGACGAAGTCCTTGACCGTGATGAGCCCCGTGAGCCGACCGTCGCCGTCCACGATCGGCAGCTTCTCGATCTTGTGGCGACGCAGGAGCCCGAGGGCTGCCTCCGCCGTGACACCCTCCCGTGCGACCACCAGCGGAGCGCGGGTCATGACCTCGTCGACCCGCCGCGACTTGTCCACCTCGAAACGCATGTCCCGGTTGGTGATGATGCCCACGAGTTCGCCCCGCTCGTCGGTCACCGGCAGGCCGGAGATCCGGTAGCGGGCGCACATCTCGTCGACCTCGGCGAGGGTGTTGGCGGGAGCACAGGTGACCGGATCGGTGACCATGCCCGCCTCCGAGCGCTTGACCGTGTCCACCTGCGCCGCCTGGTCGGCCACGGAGAGATTGCGGTGCAGCACCCCGATCCCGCCCTGGCGGGCCATGGAGATGGCCATGCGCGCCTCGGTGACGGTGTCCATCGCGGACGACACCAGCGGCACCCGCAACGTGATGTCGCGGGTGAGACGGGTACTCGTGTCGACCTCACTGGGGACCACCTCGGAGGCGGCTGGAAGAAGCAGCACGTCGTCGAAGGTCAGGCCCACCATGGCGACCTTGTTCGGATCGTCGCCGCCGGTGCGCACGGGGCCTCGCGACTCGCTCATCTGCCGTCCTCCTGGGGGTCGTCTCGGTCTGGAGTCCGAGGATAGTGCGTCCGAGGGCCCTGGCTCGAACCGTCGGCCCCGCCAGGTGGTGCCCACGGGTACGGTGGGGGCGTGAACGATCCCCTACGGCACGGCATGCCGCCCGACCCGTTCGCCGGAGATCCGGACGATCCGACCGCGGAACTGGCCGAGCTCGACCCCGTCGATGACGGCTTCCCCTCGGGTCCGCTGGACGCGGAGGAACGTCGTGCGATCGAGGAGGACCTGGCTGATCTCGCCGAGTTCCGGGAGCTCCTGGCCCCCACCGGTGTCAAGGGGGTCGCCGTGCAGTGCGAGGACTGCGCCGAGGAGCACTACCACGAGTGGGACATGCTCCGCGCCAACCTCATGCAGCTCCTCGAGGACGGTTCGCTTCTACCCCACGAGCCCGCCTTCGACCCGATCCCGGACGACTACGTCACGTGGGACTACTGCCGTGGATACGCGGACGCGGTGCGCACGATGCGCCCGCGCCGCCTCTACTGGCGTCGATGAACTACTGACCTGCGACAGGAGCCGATCAGCTACCGGTCCACAGCCACGATGTCGGGCGCGATCAGGTGGTCCACGGGACCCGTTGGTGCATGACGGGACCCGTTGGAGCATGGGGTCAATTGGTGGATGAGGTCAGTTGGTGGGCGGCACGGACCGTGTCGTCGCCGGCGCACTGGTCGCGGCCGGAGCCGACGTCGGAACCTGGGTCACGGTGGTCCGCGTCGGTGACGGCGGCGCAACCGTCCCGTCGACGTCGTCTGGTTGCGGCCGCCCCGTGGTGGGCGCCAGGAAGTCCTGGATGCGCTGGGTGTCGATCGGGATCTGCAGTGTCGTGGAGATCCGCAGCCCGTCCAGCGGAAGGGGGATCACCGGCATACCGGCGGGCGGTGGCGGGATGAGATTCGAGGGCAGTGGGACAGGAACCCCGGGCACGAGTGTCGCGGGTCCCTGGCCCGGAGCGGGGGCGGGAGCCGGAGCAGGTGCGGGGGACGGGACCGAACTGGGCGTGACCCTGCTCAGGTCACGCCTGATCGCATCGCGTCGCTTCATCAACTCGACCCGTTCAGAGGCGTCCGAGACCTCGTCCAGCCGGCCGGACACCTCCTCGAGGAGACGCTCGGCACTCTCACGGTCGCCCTCGCGGGCTGCCAGGTCCGCGGCGGCCAGGTGTTCGCTCAGGTCACTGACCAGTTCCACCTCACCGGCGCGGTCGGCGAAGATCGTCTTGGAGACCCCCCACAGCGGGTCGCCGGGCATCGCACTGTGTGCGGCGACGGACAGGCCTCCGACGATCACCGCCGCCACGGCCGCGGCCCCGGTGACCGCCTGCCACAACGCGGGGCGCTGCCCGTGATGGTGTTCATGGGATTTGGCCCAGCCACGTCGAGGCCACAGGCGCGAGACGTTGGACGCGAGCGCGACCTCGATCTCCTCGTCACCCGGCAACGCGGGCAGGGGTGCGGAGTCGACCTCGCCGCGCCAGTCGGCCAGTATCGCGGCCAGGGCATCGGTGTCGGCGGGGCGGTCGCCCGCCCCGAGGACGCTGAGGAGCTCGTCGTCACGCTGCAGCGCTTCCGGGTCCGGACCGGGCTCGTCGAGCGAGGCGGCGTCGTCCCGGGTGCCGGGGTCGACATCGTCGTCGTTCATCGCCATCGCTCCTCTCCGTCCTGCTCGATCCTCGCCCGGAGCTGCTTCATGGCCCGGTGTTGGGCCACCCGCACGGCTCCGGCCGTACTGTCCACGATCTCCGCGGTCTCTTCCGCGGAGAGTCCGACCACCACTCGCAGTCGGATGATCTCTCTCTGCTTCTCGGGCAGGGTTCCCAGTAGTCGGCTCATCGCCCTGGTCACCTCGCCGTCGAGGATGTGTTCCTCAGGCCCCGTCTCGGTGGAGAGCACCTCGGGGAGGTACTCCACGGGATCCGACTTGTTCCGTGCGGCGCCTCGGTGGGCGTCCGCGACCTTGTGGGCCGCGATCCCGTACACGAACGCCATGAAGGGGCGTCCTTGATCCCGATACCCCGGAAGCGCCGAGAGCACCGCGATCAGCACCTCCTGTGCGACATCGTCAGCAGACAGGTTGACCCTCTCCGCGCCCCCGACGCGGGAACGGCAATACCGCACCACACCGGGACGGACCAGTTCCAGCACCCGCGTCGCCGCGGTGCGGTCTCCCTTGACCGCAGCCGAGACGGCGAGCTCCAACTCGTCTGCTATACCTGTCATCGAATTAGGGGGGCCTCTCGTTACACGGGTGTGCTACGGGCCACGGCCTTTCTGTCTGGGTTGGGACGCCGCCGTCGCGGTCTCGCGTCGGGGCCGTCGGTGGCCGGCGGGGCGTGGCCACAGGATACTTACGCGTCCCTTGTTCGGAGGCCGTCTGGTGAGGGCCCAGCGTAACCGCTGGGCGCCCGGAGGGACCACACGACGACCCGGAGACGGGAGCGGGCCCCGGCCCCGCGGGTGCGGGGGCCGGGGCCCGGTCTGACCGATATCAGTGCGAGTGACCGGTGTGCGAGTGCGCGCCGGAACCCTCCTGCTCGGGCTTCTCCACGATCGCGGTCTCGGTGGTCAGGACCATCCGCGCGACGGAGCACGCGTTGACGACGGCCGAGTGGGTGACCTTCACCGGGTCGATGATGCCCGCCGAGATGAGGTCGCCGTATTCGCCGGTGGCGGCGTTGAAACCGTCCCGCGGACCGAGGTCGGCGACCTTGCTCACGACCACGGAACCGTCCTCGCCCGCGTTGGCGGCGATCCAGAACAGCGGGGCCGAGAGCGCCTTGCGGACCACGTTCACGCCCACTGCCTCGTCGGCGTCGGCGGTGTCCTCGGCGAGCCGGGCGAGCGACGCCGCGGCCTGGACGAGCACGGAGCCGCCTCCGGCGATCACGCCCTCCTCGACGGCGGCCTTGGCCGAGTTGACCGCGTCCTCGACGCGGAGCTTGCGCTCGGTGAGCTCGGTCTCCGTGGCGGCACCGACGCGGATCACCGCGACGCCACCGGAGAGCTTCGCGATGCGCTCTTCGAGCTTCTCGCGGTCCCAGTCGGAGTCGGTGTTCTCGGCCTCGCGGCGCAGCTGCGCCACCCGGGCGTCGACGTCCGCCTGGTCTCCGTCGCCGTCGACGATGATCGTCTCGTCCTTGGAGACGGTCACGCGGCGGGCGTGCCCGAGCACCTCGAGGCCACAGTCGGAGAGCTTCATGCCCAGGTCCGGGCTGACGACCTGACCCTTGAGGACGATCGCGAGATCGTCCTGGAAGGCCTTGCGCCGGTCTCCGAAGAACGGGGCCTTGATCGCCACGACCTTGACGGTCTTGCGGATCGAGTTGACGACCAGGGTCGACAACGCCTCACCGTCGACGTCCTCGGCCACGATGAGCAGGGGCTTGCCGGTCTCCGCGACCTTCTCGAGCAGCGGGAGCAGGTCCGGGAGGGAGCTGATCTTCTCGCGGTGCAGCAGGATCAGGACATCCTCGTAGATGGCCTTCTGCTCGTCGGGATCGGTGACGAAGTAGGGGCTCAGATAGCCCTTGTCAAAGGCGATGCCCTCGGTCACGGCGACCTCGGTGTGCAGGCCCTGGGACTCCTCGACGGACACGACGCCGTTGACACCGACGGCGTCCATGGCCTCGGCGACCATCCGGCCCACCTCGGGGTCTCGCGAGGACACGGTGGCGACCTGCGCCACCCCCTCGGACCCGGACACCGGGGTGGCGGCGGACTTGAGGAACTCCACGACGGCGGCCGACGCCTTCTCGATCCCCTTGCCCATGGCCATCGGGTTGGAGCCGGCGGCAACATTGCGCAGTCCCTCACGGATGAGCGCCTGCGCGAGCACCGTCGCGGTGGTGGTGCCGTCACCGGCGACGTCGTTGGTCTTGGTGGCGACGCTCTTGACCAGCTGGGCACCGAGGTTCGCGAACGGCTCGGAGAGCTCGATCTCGCGGGCGATGGAGACACCGTCGTTCGTGACGGTGGGACCACCGAAGGCCTTGGCCAGCACGACGTGCCGACCCTTGGGGCCGAGCGTGACCTTGACGGTGTCGGCGAGTTGGTCGACACCGGCGAGCATGCCCTTACGGGCCTCCTCGTCGAACGCTATCAACTTGGACATTGATGGGACTCCTGGAGGGAAGAGGGTGTTCGGGACGGACGGGTCGTTCTGCGTATGAGACCGGTGAGACACCGGTGAGACACCACCGCCCCGGCGGGCCGGACACTGGCCGGCGCCACCGGGGCGGGGGTTACGAGCTCACGTCAGTCGATGACCGCGAGAACATCGCGCGAGGAGAGGATCAGGTACTCCTTGCCCTCGTACTTGATCTCGGTTCCGCCGTACTTGGAGTAGATGACCTTGTCACCCTCCTTGATGTCCATGGGGATGCGGTCGCCGTCCTCGTCGAATCGGCCCTTGCCGACCGCGACGACGGTGCCCTCCTGGGGCTTTTCCTTGGCGGTGTCCGGAATGACGAGGCCGGATGCCGTGGTGGTCTCGGCAGCGGTGGCCTCGACGAGAATCTTGTCCTCAAGCGGCTTGATCGCCACGATGGATCCTCCGTGTGTAGATGACTGGTGTGTTCAGGGGGCGGGGCACCGGGTAGGCGTCGTCGCGGGTGACGCAGCCGGGGTCCATGCCTATTGGCACTCTATATGCGCGAGTGCCAGCACTCAAGTGTCCCGGGTGCACGACCCTGCCGCGTTCGCGGACGGCGAACAACACCCGGACCCCACACGCCCGGTTCCGGACCCCGACGGGAGCCGGGCCCACGCGTACGATCGGCGACAGGTCCCGCCGCCCCCGGGAGGAGTCGTCGCCCATGCCCCGTCCACCCTCCGGTGATGCGGACGCGTCCGATCACCGTGATCGCCGGGGACCGGACGAGCCCGTTCACGACTCGCACGCGAGCCCTCCCGCGGTCAACGGGACGGCACTCGCCGCGGTCGTGTTGGCGGTGGGAAACGTCGTCTTCGGGTCCTTCCTCGGGCTGTTCCTGCCCCTGCTCCCCGCAGTCTTCGCCCTCACGTCGGTTCTGCTCGGCCATCTCGCCCTGGTCCGAATCCGTCAGACCGGACAGGGCGGGCGCGGACTCGCCCTCACCGCCCTCGCGGTGGGATACCTCTGGCTGGCCCTCATCGCTCTGTTGGTCTGCGGGATGCTGCTGTTCACCGGGTACGGCTTCGCCCTACTCGGCTTCTGACGCACTCACCTCACACCACCTGGGTCACCTCGACCGTGAGTCCAGGATCCGCCGCCACGGTCAGGGCGCTGGGCTCGGCACCCGCGGCGAGGAGCGCGGACGCCACCGCCACGACCATCGCTCCGTTGTCCGTGCAGAGCCGCGGCCGGGGGACACGGAGGAGGATCCCGGCGTCGGCGCACCGCTGGGCCGCCAGTTCCCGTAGCCGCGAGTTCGCCGCCACGCCTCCACCGATGAGCAGGGTCCGCACCCCGAGGTCGGTGCAGGCGCGCACGGCCTTCATGGTGAGCACGTCCGCCACCGCCTCCTGGAAGGACGCGGCCACGTCGGCCACCTCGAGGTGTGACCCGTCGCGCTCGGCGGCCTCGATCCGGCGCGCGACCGAGGTCTTGAGCCCGGAGAAGGAGAAGTCGTGTCGTGCGTCCCGGGGTCCGGTCATCCCGCGTGGGAAGGGTATGGCCGCGGGGTCACCGGATGCCGCGAGTCGATCGATCACCGGACCGCCCGGATATCCCAACCCCAGGAGCCTCGCGACCTTGTCGTAGGCCTCCCCCGCCGCGTCGTCGACCGTGGAGCCGAGTTCCACCACCGGTTCCGTGAGCGACCGCACGTGCAGGAGCTGGGTGTGACCACCGGAGACCAGCAGCGCCACGCACTCCCCGAGCGGTCCGCCGTCGAACCCGGCCACGGCAACGTGGCCCACCAGGTGGTTGACGGCGTAGAACGGCGTGCCCCACGCCGCGGCGTAGGCCTTGGCCGCGGACGAGCCCACCAGCAACGCGCCGGACAGTCCGGGACCGATGGTCGCCGCCACGGCGTCGGGCCGGTCCACGCCCGCCTCGGCGAGCGCGGCCCGGACGGTCGGCACGAGCGCCTCGAGGTGGGCGCGTGAGGCGATCTCGGGAACCACCCCGCCGAAGCGCGCGTGCTCGGACATCGACGAGGCCACCACGTCGGACAGCAGCTCGGTTCGTCCGTCGTCGTGCACCCGCGCGATCGCCACGCCCGTCTCGTCGCACGAACTCTCGATCCCCAGTACGGTCCTCACGAGCCGTTCCCCTCTCCCCCGTCGGGCCCGTAGCGCGCCGGGCGCACCATCAGGTGCGCGTCGGCCATGCTCGGACGGTAGTACCGGGGTCGCAGCCCCACCACCTCGAAACCGTGTGACTCGTACAGCGAGCGGGCCGGGACGTTGTCGGTACGCACGTCGAGGACGACCGGAGCCGATTCCGCATCCGCCACGGCGAGCAGCCGCCGCAACATCGTGCGTCCGATCCCCCGGCCCCGGTGCGCGGGGGCGACCCCGATGGTGTGGACCTCGAACTCGCGGTCACCCTCCCGCCCGAGCGCCGCCAACACCGCGTAACCGACCAGCAGGTCGCCCGACCGGGCGGCCAGGCAGGTGGTGTGTCCGGAGCCGATCTCGGACAGGAACGACGCAGCAGACCACGGCCCGTCACCGCGGAAGAGGACCAGTTCGAGTTCCGCGCACCGCACCGCGTCGCCCGCGACCAGCGGATCGTAGATCACACTGTTCGTGGCGGCACGGTCCGGGGCGGCGCCATCCGTGGCGTCACGATCCGCCGCGGCGCCATCCGGCACCCGACCACTCACGGCTGTGTCCCTCCACTGCGGTCGACGCCCCGCAACGCCGGGGACGGCTCCACCCGGCGGGGCGGTACGGCGTCAGGTCGCCTCAGGTAGAGGGGCTCGAGCGGGGCCGGCTCCACTCCGCCGAGGATGTCCACGGCGGCGACGGTCACGAGCCCGGCCGGGTCCGGTGCGGTCACCCCGTCCGACGCCGTGGACACCTCGCCGCCGGCCTCTGCGTGTCGCGTCCCGCCGGCGATCTCAGCGAGTCGGGTGGCGTCGCCGACCAGGTGATCGACTCCGTCGGTGGGGATGTCGGCCGCGGGTCCGACCGCGGGACCGGAGACGCGGGTTCCGTCCGGGGAGTACCGGGCGTGGTACGCCTCGCGGCGCCGGGCGTCGGTGACGACGACGAGCTCTCCCGCCACCCCGGCGGCGCGCGCCCGTTCCGCGAGCCCGTCGAGCGAACCCACTCCGTACACGGGTCGGCCGACGGCGTCGGCGAACGCGGCCGCGGTGGCCATCCCCACCCGCAGCCCGGTGAACGGTCCCGGTCCCACTCCCACCACGACGGCGTCGAGGTCGGCCGGGGTCAGTCCCGCCTCCGCGAGGCTGTCCAGGATGTGTGGGGTGAGCAGCTCCGCATGGGCGCGCGCATCCTCGGTGACCCGCGTGGCCAGGGTCGTGACGACCGGATCGTGGTCACCGTGGACGAGCCGGCAGACCCCTGCGGTGACGGAGGGGGTCGAGGTGTCGACGGCGAGGACCAGCACGGGGTCAGGGTACCGCCGGGCCGGGCGGCCGACCGGCCCGGTGCCAGGCGGCCGAGCGCACCTCGGTGTCGGCGCCGCGAGCGAGGGTGACGACGAGCGGAGCGGAGACCAGGGAATCGACGAACCCGGCGCCCCACTCCACCACCACCACGTCATGGTCGAGCGCGGAGTCCAGGTCCAGGGATTCCAACTGGTCGGCCAGGTCCACCGACGAGGGGTGCGACCCGTCGGGGTTCTGGCCCCCCACCAGCCGGTAGGCGTCCACGTGGACCATCCCCGGGCCGTCCGGTGTGCCGGGGGCGTGGCGGCGGGCGATGACGAAGGTCGGGGAGGTCACCCTGCCACGGACACCGAGTCCGGCGGCGATCCCCACGGTGAGCGCCGTCTTGCCGGCACCGAGCGGTCCGTCGAGCACCACGACGTCACCAGCCCGCAGCAGTCCCGCCAGTTCGGCGCCGAGTGCACGGGTGTCCTCGACCGTGGGCAGCGTCCGCTGTCCCGGCACCCCGATCGTCACGACGCCTTGCTGCGGCCCATCGACGGACCGCTGCCGGCCGCCGGCCCGGTCTTGATCGCAGGCCCGGTGTCGACCGCAGGCCCGCGGGTACGTGCGCGCCACTCGACGATGGCGTCCGCGATGAGGTCACCGAGAACCTCCGACACGTGCGCCGGCTCCTCCAGCATCACCATGTGTCCGGCGCCGGGGACCACGACGAACTCGGCGTCCGGCAACTCCTCGGCGATGTCCACCGAGCGGTCGAGAGGGGTCAGCAGGTCGCGGTCGCCGCACAGGACCGTGGTGCGCACGTCCCGGAGCACGGGCATGGCCGCGGACTCGTCGTGCCGGGTGAGGGTCTCGAAGAAGTTCGCGATGGTCAGCACGTCCGTCGAGGCGATGAGCTTGTCCACGAACCTGGCGACGGTCGGGCTCATCTTGGCCGGGTCGCCGAACGACCCGCCGTAGATGAACGGCGAGATGATCGCGCCGAGGGCCTTGCGGCTGCTGGTGAACACCGCGGGGGTGCGGCCGGCGAGCCCGACGAACCTGCTGACCGCCCTGCTGTCGAGCACCGCTCCCAGGCCCGACTCCGACAGCTCCGCCATCGCCGTGGCGACCAGACCCACGCCGAGCACCCGCTCGCGGACCGCCTCCTCGTGGCGCACGGCGTAACCCAGAACAGACATCCCACCCATGGAATGGCCGATCGCCACGATCGGACCCGTCGGTGCGGTGGCCGAGATGACCGAGTTGAGATCGGACGCCAGTTGGGCGATGGTCGAGTTGTCGCGGGAGCTCTTACCACTGAGTCCGTGACCACGCTGGTCGTAGAAGACCAGCCGGACCTCGGAACCGAAACGGTCCTGGAGGTGACGGCGCTGGAAGTGCCAGGAATCCATCGAGAGTGTGTACCCGTGGGCGAACACGACGGTCATCGGCGCATCGGTCGGTCCGGCCTCCCGCACGGCGAGCGGGACGCCGTCCGAGGCGGCGACCATCGAGCCGCGGTCAACACCGAGTTCCCACATGTCCTCGCCGACCCACGGGTCGCCCGCCCGGCGACCGGGCAGGAGCGTGCCCACGGAGCCGATCGTGGCGGCACCGAGTGCACTCAGACCCGCGGCGAGACCTCCGGGGGCCCGGATCTGCTCATCGACGGCGTCGGCGTCCCGAGTCGCTCCGCCGACGAGTTCGGGCGACCGGATCTCGACCGGCTCCCCCGCATTGGACCGGGAGGGACGGCGGGGTAGCCGGAGTCGGGGCATCGACCTCCGGCGCCCGGTCGAGTCGTCTTCTCCACTCATAGTGACCCCTCCCTCTGCCCACCGGGAACGCCGCGGGCCCCGAGAACGTGATGTCGGGCCGCTCGGCCGCGGACGGCTGTGACGACCTCGTAGTGGATGGTCCCCAGGGTCCGGGCCCATTCGGCGGCGGTGGGGCCGCCGTCGGCACCGGTGCCGAACAGGACGGCGGTGTCACCCGCCCGCACCGTCTCGCCCGGGTCGGGGCCGAGGTCGACGACGAACTGATCCATGCAGACCCGTCCGACGTTCGGGTACCGGCGTCCGTCGATCGACACGTCGAGCCTGCCCGAGAGCAGGCGCCACACCCCGTCGGCGTAGCCCGCCGCCACGAGCGCCACGGTGGTGTCCCGCGGGGCGTGCCAGGTGTGCCCGTAGCTCACCCCCTGACCGGCGGCGATGCGCTTGACCATCAGTACCTCGGCGGAGAACGTCATCGCCGGGACCAGATCGGCCTCGAGGCCGTCGACGGGGTTGAGCCCGTACAGGGCGATCCCGGGGCGGACCATCTCGAAACCGTCCTCCGGACGGGTCAGGGTGGCCGCGGAGTTGGCGTGGTGGTTGACCGGGCAGTCCAGGCCCCGGGCACGGGCCTGCGCCACGCACGCGTGCAGCCGGTCGACCTGGTGGTCGATCACCGGATTGCCCGGATCGTCGGCGTGCGCGAAGTGCGCCATCAGCCCGGTGACCTCGACGAGCCCCCCATCCGACGCGCCCACGAGCCGATCGAGCAGTGCGGGCCACTCATCGAGGGTGATGCCGGAGCGGGCGAGCCCGGTGTCGATCTTGGGGGTCACCCGGGCGCGGCGTCCGGTGCGGCGGACGGCGTCGAGCACCGTGTCGAGGTGGCCCGGGCTCGGGACCGCCAGGTCGACACCGGCCTCGAGCGCCGCACCGACGTCGTCCCCGACCGCGAACAACCAGGCCAGGATCTCGGCGTCTATCCCCGCCTCGCGCAACTCCACCGCCTCACCGATCGTGGTGACACCCAGCGCGTCCGCTCCCCCGCGCAACGCGGCGAGCGAGACGGGTACGGCTCCGTGGCCATAGGCGTCGGCCTTGACCACCGCCATGACGCGCGCACCGCGCGCAGCTCGCACCAGGACGCGGGAGTTGTGCTCGATCGCGGTCAGATCGATCTCGGCGCGGCACGGCGACGGCGGGACGGACAGCGGGACAATTGGACCCATTCTGTCCATTCTGCCAAACTCCGGCCGCCGTAGGCCATTCACGCACCGCGGAGCGCGGAGATCGCCGCCGGCAACGCGGACAGCAGATCACCGGCCCCGATGGGCGCGCCCGCACCGCCCGTACGCCGCGCGGCGACCTGCGCGGCCTCACCATGGGCCACCGCCGCCGCAACCGCCGGCCACGCGGGCGTCCCTCCGGCCCCCATGCCGTTCGCGAGCAACGCGCCGACTACTCCGGAAAGCACGTCCCCGGAACCCGCCGTAGCGGCCCAGGAGGAACCTGCGTCTATCGCCCAGGTGGTCTCGCCGTCGTCGACGAGCGTCACCCGCCCCTTGAGCAGCACCGTCGCCTCGATCCCCCGGTCCCGCAGACCCGCGACGTAGCGGCGCAGCGCGCCGGGTCGGTCCGCTCGGTCCCACCCTCCGGTCAACCGATCGAACTCGCCGGCGTGAGGCGTGAGAAGCACCGGCGCGCTCGCGCTCCGTAGCAACACGGGATGGCTCGCGACACACGTGAGCGCGTCCGCGTCGAGCACGGTCGGCCGTCCCCGGCCCAGTACCGCGTCGATGTCGGCGACCGCCCCGGTTCCGGTCCCCGCTCCCGGGCCCACCACCCAGGACTGCGCGGTCCCGGCCTCGGCGACCGAGGGGTGGCACACCACCTCCGGACGGCCCGCGAGCACGTCCGCCGCGCCCGGGCCCACGTACCGGACCATCCCGGAGGTGGCCGCCACCGCCGCGGAGGCGCACAACACGGCGGCACCCGGATAGCGGCCGGATCCGGCGCGTATCGCGACCACACCCTGGGTGTATTTGTCGTCGCCCGGCCCCGGAACCGGCCACGCCCTACCCACCTCGGCCCGGACCGGGCCGAACATCGTCTGCGGTCCGGACCGTAACCCGGCCAGACCGATGTCGACCACCTCGACCCTCCCGCACGTCGGCGAGGCGAGCAGATGAGCGCGCCGGAGGGCGCCGAAGGTGACGGTGACGTCGGCTCGCACGTGCGCCTCATGAACCGTGCCGGTGTCGGCGTCCACCCCGCTCGGGAGATCCACCGCGACGAACGGGACCCCGGCCCCGGTGAGCGCCGCCACCGTCGACGCCGCGGGTTCCCGCAGCGGGCCCCTCCCTGCGAGTCCCACGATTCCGTCGATCGCCACGTCCGGGGTGCTCGCCGTGCGCGCGATCGCCCCGGTCCCCCCGACGACCGTCCGCCCCCCTGCTCTCCGCAGGGCCCGGAGGGCCCGCCCGTGGACCCGGTCGGGGTCGAGCAACACCGCCTCCACGCGACAACCCCGCCCACGCAGGACCGCGCCGGCGTAGAGGGCGTCACCGCCGTTGTCCCCGCTGCCCACGATCAGCAGGACCGAACGCCCGTAGACCCCTCCGGCCCGCTCCCGCAGGAGCGCGGCGGTGTGGTGGGCGACGCCCGCCGCCGCGACGCGCATCACGGCGTCCGGGTCACCGGCCGCCGTCGCCGCCTCGAGTAGCGGGTGCTCGGCGGCCCTGATCGCTTCGACCGGGTGCGCACGCATCATGATCGTCAGTCCCTGCTCGGTCTCAGACCCTGCGTCGGGTCACTCCACCGTGACGGACTTGGCCAGGTTGCGGGGCTTGTCCACGTCGTACCCGCGAGCGGCGGCGACCTCGGCGGCGAACGCCTGGTACGGGATCGTCGCGAGCAGCGGCTGCAACAAGGTGGTCGAGGCGGGGATCGGGATGAAGTAGTCCGACAGCGGTCGCACCACCTCGTCCCCCTCCTCGGCGATCACGATGGTCCGCGCACCCCGCGCCCTGATCTCCTGGATGTTGCTCACCAGCTTGGAGTGGAGGACCCCGCGACCCTCGACCGGCGGCATCACGATGAAGACGGGCAGTCCGTCCTCGATGAGCGCGATCGGCCCGTGCTTGAGCTCGCCCGCCGGGAAGCCCTCGGCGTGCATGTACGCGAGCTCCTTGAGCTTGAGCGCTCCCTCGAGCGCGGTCGGGTACCCGACGTGACGGCCGAGGAACAGCACCGACTTCGAGTCGGCCAGCTCGCGCGCGATCTCCCGAACGGGGTCGAGGGAGTCGACGACCCTCTGGATGTCCTCGGGCATCCGCTCGAGCTGACGGAACTCGGCCGCCACCTCGTCGGGGTACTTGGTGCCCCGGGCCTGCGCCAACGCCAGTCCGACCAGGTAGTTGGCGGTGATCTGGGCCAGGTAGGCCTTGGTGGAGGCCACCCCGATCTCGGGACCGGCGTGCGTGTAGAGCACGGCGTCGGCCTCCCGGGGGATCTGCGAACCGTTGGTGTTACAGACCGCCAGTACGCGGGCCTTCTGGGCCTTGGCGTGTCGCACCGCCTCGAGGGTGTCGGCGGTCTCGCCCGACTGGGAGATGGCCACCACGAGGGTGGACCGGTCCAGGACCGGGTCGCGGTAGCGGAACTCCGAGGCGATCTCCACCTCGCATGGCAGGCGGGTCCAGTGCTCGATGGCGTACTTGGCCACCATCCCGGAGTGGTAGGCGCTGCCGCAGGCCACGATGAACACCTTGTCGATGTCCCGCAGGTCCTGGTCGCTGATCCGCTGCTCGTCCAGCACGATGCGACCGTCCTGGAAGTGCCCCAGGAGGGTGTCCGCCACGGCCTTCGGCTGCTCGGCGATCTCCTTGAGCATGAAGTAGTCGTAGCCGCCCTTCTCGGCGGCGGCGAGATCCCAGTCGATGTGGAACGGTCGCCCCTCCGTCGGCTCGCCGGCGAGGTCGGTAATCTCGTACCCGTCGGCACGCAGCACCACGACGTTGTCCTGTCCGAGCTCCACCGCCTCGCGGGTGTGCTCGATGAAGGCGGCGACATCCGAGCCGAGGAACATCTCGCCCTCCCCCACCCCCAGGACCAACGGGGTGGACCGGCGCGCCGCGACGAGGATGTCCGGGTGCGCGGCGTGGCTGAACACGAGCGTGAAGGCGCCCTCGAGGCGGTTCAACACGGCACGGCACGAGGCGACGAAGTCGCCTGCGTTCGGCCCGGACGCCATCTCACAGGCGAGCAGGTGCGCGGCGACCTCGGAGTCGGTGTCGGACTCCAGCTCGACCCCCGCGGCCTCCAGCTCGGCACGGAGCGGCGCGAAGTTCTCGATGATGCCGTTGTGGACGATCGCCACATCGCCCGAAACGTGCGGGTGCGCGTTGCGGTCGCTGGGGCGTCCGTGGGTCGCCCAGCGGGTGTGGCCGATCCCGGTGGTCCCGGGGAAACTGTCGTGCCCGGCGGAGTCGAGCGAGGCCTCGAGGTTGGCGAGCTTGCCCTCCTTCTTCTCGACACGGGAGGAGCCCGAGCCGTCGAGGACGGCCACGCCCGACGAGTCGTATCCGCGGTACTCCATCCGCCGCAGGGCCTCGACCACAACAGGGAGGGCAGCCTGATGCCCCACATAACCGACGATTCCGCACATGGCCGCTAAGTGTAGCCAGGCCGCCCCGACGCCCCGGCACCGTCGGCCCCCCAGAGGCGATACTGTTGCCCTCGTGGCCACCAAGACCAAGGAACTGCTCAACAAGGTGAACCGGCGGGGCCCCTACGGGGTCGACACCGGCGACCTCGGGTTCACCGGGACGCCCGGCGCCGTGTTCGTCCCGCGTGACGCGCCGTCGCCCGCCCCACTGGTGGGTTTCGCCCACGACTGGACCAAGGGGCCCCGCGACTACGTCGACACGCTCAAACACCTCGCGTCGTGGGGTTTCGTCGTGGTGGCGCCGGCGACCGACAGGTCCCCCCGCCCGAACCACCAGCACTTCGCCGACCACCTGTCGGCCGCGATCGAGGACGTCCTGCAGGCCAGACTCGGCCGGGGGACCGTCCGTGCGGATCCGCGCCGGATCGGGTTGGCCGGGCACGGACTCGGCGGCGGGGTCTGCGCCCTACTGGCCTCCCAACGCACCGATATCGAGGCGGTGGCCATGGTCTTCCCCACCGAGACCGTTCCCGACGCCGCCGACCGCGCGATCACCATCGACGCACCGGCACTGCTGCTGTCGGCGTCCGGTGGTGTCCACGCCGAGGACGCGAAGGCGCTCCACCTGGCATGGCGCGGCCCGATCGTGCACCGACGCCTCGAGAAGGCCATCGAGACCGGCCTGGTCGAGGGCGCGCCACTGCTCAAGTACGTCGGGCTCGCGGACCCGGACCGCCGCACGCAACGCGCGGTGCGCCCACTGTTGGCGGGGTATCTCCTGACCACGCTCGCCGGTGACGACACCTACTCGGTGTTCGCGGACCCGGAGGAGAAGCTCAAGGACACCGTCACTGTCACCGACCAGCTGCTGGACGATGAAGACGGCGACCTGGTGGCCGGCGCACCGCCGCTGCTCAGGCTGGTCAAGAGCGTCACCGGCACCTGAGGGCGGCTCACCGCCCCGGACAGGTCAGACCTGCCCCGGCCGGCTCAGACCGCGGTGACCAGCCCCGCCAGTCGTTCGGCCACCTCACGGGCGCAGTGCGCATCCTCGGCCTCGACCATCACACGGACCAGCTGCTCGGTTCCCGACGGGCGCAGGAGCACCCTGCCGCTCGAACCGAGTCGCGCCTCCTCGGCGGCCACGGCGTCGCCGAGCACCGAGGACGCCACGACCGCTGCCTTGTCGTCCACCGGCACGTTGATCAGTACCTGCGGGAGCACCGTCATCACGGCGGCGAGCTCGGCCAGTGCTCTGCCCGTCTCCGCCATCCGCGCCATGATGCGGAGACCGGTGAGGACGCCGTCGCCGGTGGTCGCGTGCGCAGGGAGGACGAGGTGTCCGGACTGCTCGCCACCGAGGCTGTACCCGCCCTCGCGGAGACGCTCGAGGACGTATCGGTCCCCCACCTTGGTCTCGGTGACCTGGATCCCGGCGGCCTGCATGGCCACCTTGAGACCGAGGTTGCTCATGATCGTCGCCACGAGGGTGTCCCCCGCGAGCTCTCCGGAGTCCCGCATCGCCAGGGCGAGGATCGCCATGATCTGGTCGCCGTCGACGACCTCGCCCGAGGCGTCCACGGCGAGGCAGCGGTCGGCGTCGCCGTCGTGTGCCAGGCCGAGGTCCGCGCCGTGCTCGCGTACCGCCGCCCGGACGTCGTCGAGATGGGTGGAACCGCACCCGTCGTTGATGTTGTAGCCGTCGGGGCTGGAGTGGAGCTCGATCACGGTCGCCCCCGCGTCACGGTAGGCACGCGGCGCCGCGACGCTGGCCGCGCCGTTGGCGCAGTCGACCACGACGACGAGACCGTCCAGCCGTCCCGGCGTGGCGTCGAGCAGGTGCCGGACATAACCGTCCAGGGCGTCCTCCGACGATGCGCGTGAGATCCGGCCGACCGCCGCCCCGGTGGGGCCGGTGATCGCGCCCTCCGTCAGGGCACCCTCGATCCGGTCCTCCATGTGGTCGCCGAGCTTGTGCCCGCCCGCGGCGAAGAACTTGATCCCGTTGTCGGGCATCGCGTTGTGTGAGGCCGAGATGACCGCACCGAGCTCCGCGCCGTGCTGGGCCGTCAGATGAGCGACGGCCGGGGTCGGGAGTTCACCGACACACAGGACGTCCACGCCCTGGCTTGCCAGGCCCGCGGCGAGGGCCGCCTCCAGCATCTCCCCCGACGCCCGGGGGTCCCGGCCGATCACCGCCAGTGGGCGGGTCGAGGTGTTCCGCGCCAGGGTGGCACCGGTCTCGGCTGCCAGGACGGACGCGGCAGCCGCCCCGAGGCGGACCGCCAGGTCCACGGTGAGCGTCCGATTGGCGAGTCCGCGAACCCCGTCGGTGCCGAAAAGTCGGGTCATGGTGCGTGATCCTCCGGGGTAGTGGGACCGCCACCGCACGCGAGGTGGGTGTACCGGGCCGGGTAAGGATATCCCCGGCCGTGAGGTCCCTTGGAAAACGAGCCAGAGCAGGCCCCCGCGAGTGCGGGCGCCTGCTCTGGGGTATCGAGCGCGTAGATCAGCGCTTCGAGTACTGCGGTGCCTTACGGGCCTTCTTGAGGCCGGCCTTCTTGCGCTCGACGGCGCGGGCGTCCCGGGTGAGGAAGCCGGCCTTCTTGAGGGCCGGGCGGTCGTCCGGGGCGTACTCGATGAGCGCACGGGCGATGGCCAGGCGCAGCGCGCCGGCCTGACCCGAGGGCCCACCACCGTGGAGGAGGCTCACGATGTCGAACTGCTCCTCGCGCTCGACGAGGACCAGCGGCGACTTGACGAGCTGCTGGTGCACCTTGTTCGGGAAGTACTCCTCGAGAGTACGACCGTTCAGGGTGAACTGACCGGAGCCGGGCACGAGGCGGACGCGGGCGACGGCCTCCTTGCGACGTCCCACCGCCTGCGTCGGACCGGAGGACACGATCGGCGCCAGCTGGGTCTCGGCGTCGGCCACGAAGTCGCTGCCACCGGCGTAGTCGGCCTCGCTGTAGTCCTCGGCGACCTCGGCGGCGAGTTCCGCCACCGTGTCATCGGCGAGCTCGGCCTCGGGGGTGATGTTCTCGTCGGTCACTGGGCCACCTGCTTGATCTCGTAGGGCACGGGCTGCTGGGCGGCGTGCGGATGCTCGGGGCCCGCGTACACCTTCAGCTTGGAGGCAACGGCACGACCGAGCTTGTTGCTCGGGAGCATGCCCTTGACAGCCTTCTCGACGACGCGGTCGGGGCGCGTGTCCATGGCCTTGCCGAGGGACTGCGACTTGAGCCCGCCCGGGAAACCGGAGTGGCGGTGATGCATGACGCGCTCGCGCTTGTTAGACGAGATCGCGACCTTGTCGGCGTTGATGATGATGACGAAGTCGCCGGTGTCGGCGTTCGGGGCGAACTGCGGCTTGTGCTTGCCGCGGAGAATGTTGGCGACCTGTACGGCGAGTCGACCGAGAACCACATCAGTGGCGTCGATGACGTACCAGGCGCGCGTCACGTCCCCGGGCTTGGGGGTGTACGTGGACACAGGCGATACCTCTGTCTGTCTAGTGGGGCTGCCGGCCTGTCGGACGCCCACCCCCTCGCGCGGCGGCCGGTGGTGACCCGCGGAGGCGGTCCGTCGATCCCCGGCAACGGGGACGACACGGACGCCAGCGGCCTAGCCTACCGCCCGGGGGACGACACTCCAACTCGCCGATCACGGCGACCGGCGACCATCAGTTAGACTCTCCCCCGGTTCCCGCCCTCGTAGCTCAGTGGATAGAGCACGGCTCTCCTAAAGCCGGTGTCGGAGGTTCGATTCCTCTCGAGGGCACCACAGCGCACGTGACGAGACCGCACATCACGAGTCGGCGCGAACCGAGACTGCACGTGCCGAGACCCCCGATGCACCGACGGGACGCACCGACGGCATGCCCCGTCATTTCGCACCGCCGTTTCGCACCGTTGATTCGCACCGCCGTTCCGCACCGCCGTTTCCCACCGCCGTTTCCCACCGTCGACAGACCCGGGGCCCCGACCCGACCGGCTCCACCGGCCGCGTGGCGTTGCCGAGCCGGTCAGGATCGCAGGAGTGCCAGGAGTGGACCGCGCCCGCCGGGGTGGCCCGCGCGAGCCCTTGACACGCTTTCATGCACGTATAATGATCTGTGCATGTCAGGGTGACCGCCTCCGCCTCCGGCTGCCGCGCGGCGCGCGGCGCGCGGCGCGCGACCTCGGTGCGCCAGGGCCGGGACGCCAGTCACCCCCTGACCGACGAGCACGTGAGCCACGTGTGACCCGACGCCTTCCGCCACAACCAGGAGCAACAGCCATGACCGTGACCGACCACCCCACCGCCGAGTCCCACTCACACACCCACGGACCCGGCTGCGGCCACGAGGCCGTGGTTCACGAGGACCACGTCGACTACCTGCACGACGGCCACCTGCACCGGGAGCACGACGGCCACTACGACGAGTGCACCACCTGCTCGTGTGACAACTGCACTGACAGCTGCGCCGTGTGCACCTGCACGGACTGCACGTGCCCGACCTGCAATCACAACGTGTGCTCATGCGACAACTGCGGGGAGCGCCACGAGTGCGCGAACTGCGTCTGCGACGACTGCACCTGCGCGACCTGCAAGCACGCCGCCTGACCTGCAGTCACCCCGTCTGACCCGTCTAACGCACCCGAGCCCGCTGATGAGTCATCAGCGGGCTCGGGTGCATCACGGGGGTCAGCGTCGCAGGGTCGCGGAGAACGCCCCGGTGAGCGCGAGGATCGGCAGGCCGATGAACAGGTGCACTATGGCTGCGGCCAACCCGTCGAGGAACGGCACCGTCACGAGCAACGGCAGCGCCACCGCGGCGATGATCAGCAATCCGACGGTCCAGGAGAAGAACTGCTGGGGGTTGGCGGTGCCCACCAGCAGCAGGTACCACAGGAGCCCGGCCAGGATCGCGGCCACCGCCCCGTACACGGCGTACATGGTGGGGGTGTTGCCACCGTTCGCCCACTGGTGCCCGAAGCGGCCGAACACCGCGTCGACCACCCACGCGATCAGCCACCCGGCGATCGCCGCCACGAGTGCCGTGGCGGCGACGCTGCCCAGGAACTTCCCCACGTCGAGTGCGGGGCCGCGGGACTCGCGGCGCTCCGGATACGCGGCCTCGTTCGAGTAGGGCTCGTCGTACCCTGGGTCTCCGCCCATCTGCGAGTACGCGCGCGAATCGGGTTGCCCCATGCGCCGCGTCTGGTCGTCTTGTCCGGGATACATCTGCTTCAACCGCCTCCGAATCGGTGTGGTGGTCACCGAGGGTAGTCCCTTTCCCCCACGACTTCCCTCCCGTCGAGGTTCCGTCCCGACGGTGCACTTCCCCGACGACGCGACCCGCCCGACCGTTGTCCACGGTCGGGCGGGTCGGTACCGGGTTCGCCCGGGCGGGTGGATCAGTGGTTGATCGTCTTCTCCACACCGACGCCGGTGAGGGAGCGGACCTCCATCTCGACCCGCTTCTGCGGGAACTCGTCCTTCTTGCCGAGGAACGTACCGATGATGCCGAGCAGGAACGCCAGCGGGATCGACACGATGCCCGGGTTGGACAGGGGGAACAGCGCGAAGTCCATGTTGGGGATCATCGACTTCTCACTGCCGGAGACCGCCGGCGACAGCGCGATCAGCAGGAGTGTGCTGATCAGACCGCCGTACATGGAGAACAGCGCACCGGTCGTGTTGAACCGCTTCCAGAACAGCGAGTAGAGGATCGTCGGCAGGTTCGCCGAGGCCGCGATGGCAAAGGCGAGGGCGACGAGGAACGCGATGTTCTGCCCCATGGCCCCGATGCCCATGATGATGGACGCGATACCGATCACGACCACGGTGATCCGCGACACGCGCAACTGGTCCTTCTCGGTGGCCTGCCCGTGCTTGATCACCCCGTTGTAGATGTCGTGGGCGAACGACGCCGACGCGGTGATCGCCAGGCCCGCGACCACCGCGAGGATCGTCGCGAAGGCCACCGCCGAGATGATTCCGAGGAAGATCTCGCCGCCGAGCGCGAAGGCCAGCAGCGGGGCCGCCGAGTTCACGCCGCCCGGCGCCGCCTCGATGACGTCCGATCCCACCATCGCCGCGGCACCGAAGCCGAGGACGAGGGTGAACAGGTAGAAGGACCCGATGAGCGCGATCGCCCAGGTGACCGAGCGACGGGCCTCCTTGGCCGTGGGGACGGTGTAGAAGCGCATCAGCACGTGCGGGAGGCCGGCGGTACCGAAGACCAGGGCGATCGACAACGAGATGAAGTCGAGCTTGCTGGTCTCGGTGGCACCGTACTGGAGACCCGGGCTGAGGAGGTCCTTGCCGGAATTGGCCACGGCCTCGCCGAGGAGGGCCGAGAAGTTGCCCCGCACCGCCACCAGGACGAACAGACACATGATCAGCACGCCGCCGACGAGCAGAACGGCCTTGACCATCTGCACGTAGGTCGTGCCCTTCATGCCGCCGACAAGGACGTAGACGATCATCAGGAGTCCGACGGCCGCGACGACGATCGCCTGTCCGGTCGAGTCGTTGATGTTGAGCAGCAGGGCGACCAGTCCACCCGCGCCCGCCATCTGGGCGATGAGGTAGAAGAGGCAGACCGCCAGGGTCGCCAGCGCGGCGGCCATGCGGACGGGCCGCTGGTTGAGTCGGAAACTGAGCACGTCGGCCATGGTGAACCGACCGGTGTTACGCATCAGCTCGGCGACGAGCAACAGTGCGACCAACCAGGCCACCAGGAAGCCGATGGAGTAGAGGAAACCGTCATAGCCGTTGATGGCGATGGCGCCGGCGATGCCGAGGAACGAGGCCGCCGAGAGATAGTCGCCGGCGATCGCGAACCCGTTCTGCGGTCCCGTGAAGGTCGAGCCACCGGTGTAGAAGTCCTTGGTGGATTTGGTCGACTTGGAGGCGCGCAGCACGAGGGTCATGGTGATGACGATGAAGACGCCGAACACGACCATGTTGAGCAGGGTGCTTCCGACCTGCTCTCCCGGTGTGAGTTCGTTGATGTTGATCAGCCAGTCGTCCATCAGGCCACCTCACCTTCCAGCTCGTGGCGGATCGCAGCCGCGCGGGGATCGATCACGCGGTTGGCGAACCGGATGTAGAGGAACGTGATGAGGAACGTCGTGACGAACTGTGCCAGCCCGATGATCAGACCCCAGGTGATGTTCCCGAAGACCTTGGTCCCCATGAAATCGGTCGCGTAGACCGCCAGTAGCACGTAGAGGAAGTACCAGAGGAGGAAGGCGATCGTCATGGGGAAGACGAACGCCCTGAACTTGCTGCGCAACTCCTGAAATTCCGGGCTGGAGTGCATCGCCTCGAAGTCAGCCGCTTCCGGGCTGCGTCGGGACGATCCTCCCACCGGGGGATCAGCTGGTTGGGACACGGAGGTCCTCCGTTTCGGTTCTCTCGAGGCACACCTCTGTAGTGATGCGCCTCACAGACTAGGACTGGAGAAGTGTGACACGTGACACAGGAGTTTGCCGAGACGAATCCCCCCGGCATGGGCGGGGACGGCAAATGCGGTGGTGACGGCACCCCCATCCGTGGGGTGCCGTCACCTAATCCGGGGGGTCGGCGGCTCGGTGACCGGGTCAGACGCCGCCCCGTTGGCCTATCGCGGCGGCGAACACGCGGACGATCTCCTCGGGCGTACGGGCCACGTGACTACTGCCTCCCGTCGCCCGGGAGATCTCGGCGAGGGTCTCCGGATCCGCGTCGTCGAGCAGGCCGACGGTCACCACGATCACCGGCCTGGACGGGTCGACCATCTCACGGAGTCTGTCCAGGAAATCATCCCCGGCCAGGCCCGACACGGTGTCGTTGGCCCCGTCGGAGATCACGATGATGGAGTTGATCATGTCGGGGTCGTAGGTGGATCGGACCATTGCGTATGCGTCGAGGACGGTCCGATGGAGATCCGTGCCGCCACCGACCACACCGGGCAGCGACGCCAGGGCAGCCGCGAGCGAGTCCCGGTGGATCCCCTCGGCGGTCGGGACCTCGAGGCGCTGGATCGGGGCCACCTCCACGTACGGGTTCCCGTCCCGCCCCGCGGCCCCGCCGAACGCCCACACTCCGAGCGCGGCGTCGTCGGGGAACTGTCCGAGGCCCGCCGCCGCGGTGTCGACGAGTGCCTGGATCCTCGTGTAGTCCGTCCCCGCCATCGGGAAACCCATGGACCCCGAGGTGTCCACCAGGACCAGGGATCGGCCCGGAGTGGCGAGCAACCGCCATCGCTGCAGCGCGCTGTGCAGACGGTTCGGGTCGCGGACCACCAGGGCCTCGACCTCACCGACTCCTGCCCCTCCGGCCAGAGGTGCCCGGTCCGCGCCCCTGAACCCGTCCTCGGCGAGCCCGGAGGCGAAATCTGTCGAAGCGGTGGCGGCACGCAACTCCTCCGCGGCCTCGGTGACCTCGTCCCTGCGGACCGGGTCCTGGGTGGTCACGGCGAGGGGGTACCCGAGGAACACCGCGCCGGTACGCGGAGCAGCAAGGACGAGCCCCGACTCCGGTGCGTCCCGCCGGGCCAGCTCGGCCTGCTGCTCGCTCACGATCGCGGCACCGCCGGCGCCGGAGACCCGGTCGAGCAGGTCGCGCGCCGTCGGGGGGACGTCCTGGCGGCCGGCCTGGCCCTGCGCGAGCGCGGCCATGGAGGTGGCGAGCGCCTCGGCCGTCGAACGCATCGTCTCGACCTCCGAGGTCGCCGCGAGGATCGGCGCGTCGGCGGATCCGGAACGGACCGGGTCGCCCATCGCCAGCCGCGGCGTGGCGAGAGCGGACGTCCACGTGGACAAATCGAGCTCGATACCACTGGAGGCGATGATCACCGGGGTCGACGCGATGGAGTTGAGGACGGTCTCGAAGGGGATCTGCACGTCCTGGGACACCTGTGCGAGTCGGACCGCGGAGTCCGGGACCCAGATGTCCGGCAGATCCTGCCCGGAGACGAACCGAACCGCCATGTCCGCCGAGGAGGCCGCCGCGACCTCGTAGGAGTAGCACCCTCCCGCCCCGCCGGCGAGGGTCTCCACGTGGTCGACGATGTCGGGTTCGGCGGCCACGGTGACCTCGGCCGCGTCGATGCAGAACCCTCCCACCCCGGCCCTGGACAGGCCTGCGACCACGACCCCGATGATGAGGACCGCCGCCAGGAGCCCCAGTCCCACGTGGACGACCCCGCGGGCCGTCGACTTCTCCCCGCGCGACGACGCACTGTGCCTGGCGGCCATCCTCGGCTCTCCCCCTGCGGTCTCCGGTCCCCGGGGCGCATGCCAATCGCCTCCTCGGGCGGATCCGGGCGCTGGAATAGTAACCGGCCGGGACCGCAGACGGTCAGGTCATCTCCCGCGGAACACGGGGGGCCTCTTCTCCTCGCGGGCGGCGCGCGCCTCCGCCATGTCCTCGCTGCGCCAGGCCCGCTGCTGGAGCTCGGTGTGCTCCTCGCGGGGAAGGAGCCGTGCGTCGTCGTCATTGATCACGGATTTGATGTGCCGCAGGCTGAGCGGGGCGAAACGCGAGATCTCGGCGGCCAGCTCCATCGCCGTGTCCAGGCCGCCGATCTCGTTGGCCAACCCGATCCGGGCCGCCTCCTCCGCCCCGACGGGACGAGCGGCCATGAGGACCGACCGGGCGTGCCCTCCCCCGACCACGTTGGCGAGTCGCTTGATCGTCCAGTTGTCCAGTGCGAGGCCCACCTTGACGACGGGGACGGCGAACACCGCGCCGGGAGCCACCACGCGGAGGTCCGCGGCCAGGGCGAGTTGGACCCCGGCGCCCACGGCGGGCCCGTTGACGGCCGCGATCACAGGGACCGGCACCGACTCCACGGCCCTGAGCATCGCCGCGTGGGCGTCGTAGAAGTTCAGGTTGTAGACACCACCTGACAGGTCCGCGCCGGCGCAGAAGGCCGTCCCCGCCCCGGTCACGACGATCGCGCGAACCGGGTCCTCGCCCTCGGCCGCGGCGCCCGCGGAGTCGATCGCCTCCCGCAGGGCCGTACACACCTCGGCGTCGAGGGCGTTGCGGGTGCTGTGCCGGTCGATGGTGACGACGGCGACGGAACCGTCCCTGCGTGTGTCGATCATGGCGGCGGGGCCTCCTGGTACGTCGCGGGCTGGTACGTCGCGGGGGTACTACCCTGCACCCCGCGACCGACGATACCTGCTGGTGAGCGTGCCCACCGTACGATGCGTCCATGGCACGAACCGGAGCTATGCAGATCCTCGACATGGTCCTCGACGACAGCTCGTTCCGGTCCTGGGACGGCGCCCCGCTGCGGTCACCTCAGGTCGACTCGGTCCCGGGTTACGAGGCGTCCCTCGAGCGCGCGGCCCGAGCCTCCGGTGTGGACGAGTCCGTCATCACCGGTGAGGGGACCCTTCTGGGTCGGCGAGTCGTGTTCATCGCCTGCGAGTTCGACTTCCTGGCCGGGTCGATCGGCATCGCGGCGGCCGAACGGATCGTGTCGGCGATCGAGCGCGCCACCGCCGAGCGCCTGCCGATCCTGGCCTCTCCGACGTCGGGCGGGACCCGCATGCAGGAGGGCACGATCGCCTTCCTCCAGATGGTCAAGATCTCCGCCGCCGTGGCCGGACACAAGACGGCCGGACTGCCCTACCTGGTGTACCTGCGCCACCCGACCACCGGTGGCGTGTTCGCCTCGTGGGGGTCGTTGGGCCACGTGTCCGTCGCCGAACCCGGCGCCCTGATCGGGTTCCTGGGGCCCCGGGTCTACGAGGCCCTCTACGACGCCCCCTTCCCCGAGGGCGTCCAGGTCTCGGAGAACCTCGCCCGCCGCGGGATGATCGACGGGGTGCTCCCTCCCGAGGGGGTCCGGGATCTCACCGCACGGGCACTGCGTGTGCTCTGCGAGGACCCGCCCTCCCGGGACGAGCCGACGCCGCCGCACGGCCCCGTCCCCGAGCCGGAGACCGACGACGCCGCGGCACCGGACGCGTGGGACGCCATCACCCGGTCCCGCCGCGGCGACCGCCCGGGGGCGCGCGCGTTCCTCGCCCGGGTCTCCCCGGACCGGGTGCCCCTGTCCGGTACCGGGCAGGGCGAGGACAGCGGCTCGCTCCTGCTCTCCCTGGCACGGTTCCGTGGCCAGTCCGCCGTGGTACTGGCCCAGGACCGTGACGCGGAGAACGAGACGAGCCCGCTCGGCCCGTCCGCTCTGCGGTCGGCGCGACGCGGCATGCGGATCGCCGCCGAGGTCGGGGTCCCACTGGTCCTGTTGATCGACACCCGCGGTGCGGCGCTGTCCCGCGAGGCGGAGGAGGGGGGCCTGGCCGGTGAGATCGCGCGCAGCCTGGCCGATCTGGTCACCCTGCCCACCCCGACGGTCTCGGTGATCCTCGGTCAGGGCACGGGTGGCGCCGCGCTGGCGATGCTCCCGGCCGACCGGGTGCTGTGCGCCCGTCACGGGTGGCTCGCCCCGCTCCCTCCCGAGGGGGCGAGCGCGATCCTGTACCACGACACCTCCCGGGCACCCGAGGTGGCGCGGTCGCAGGGAATCACCTCGGCCGACCTCCACGAGGCGGGGATCGTGGACGTGGTGGTACCCGAGCGGCCGGACGCGGCGGACGAGCCGGACGCCTTCTGTGACCGCATGGCCGACGCCGTCGCCTCCGCGCTGATCGAGGTCCGGCGGCGTCCCCCCGAGCGGAGGTACGCGGAGCGGATGTCCCGCTATCGGGAGCTCGGCCTGCGACTAGAGTGAACCGGGTCACAGTCCGTCGGCTCTGATCGGCGGACACACTCCCGCACGTGAGGGGCCCACCCGATGTCGAATTCCCCGACCTCGTCGACCTACGCCGACGCGCACAGGCTCTCGATCGCCGACCCCGACGCCTTCTGGCTCGAGGTGGCCGGGGGGATCGACTGGACCACACCCCCCACGACCGCGGTCGACGGCTCACGACCGCCCTTCTACCGCTGGTTTCCCGACGGCGAACTCAACACGTCCTACAACTGCATAGACCGCCACGTCGAGGCGGGACGTGGGGATCAGGCGGCGTTCATCTACGACTCGGCGGTGACCGGGGTCAAGGAGACCATCACCTACTCCCAACTCCTCGCGCAGGTCGAGGCGTTCGCCGGTGCGCTCGCAGCCGAGGGGGTGGGGCGCGGGGACCGGGTCGTCATCTACATGCCGATGGTCCCGCGTGCGGCGGTGGCGATGCTCGCGTGCGCCCGGCTCGGTGCCGTGCACTCCGTGGTGTTCGGGGGCTTCGCCGCACCGGAGTTGGCCATCCGGATCGACGACGCCCGGCCGAAGGTCGTGGTGACCTCGCCCGGCGGCATCGAACCCACCCGCAAGGTGCCGTACTTCCCGATGGTCGCCAAGGCCCTGGGGCTCACGCGGCACGCCCCGGGTGCCGTGATCGTGGCCGGCCGTCCGGACCAGTTCCCGGACGAGACCTTCCCCGAGACGCCGGGCACCACCTGGACCGACTGGGATGAGGCCGTCGCCTCCTCGGAACCCGCCGCACCGGTCCCCGTCACGGCGACGGACCCGCTCTACATCCTGTACACCTCCGGGACCACGGGCCTGCCCAAGGGCGTGGTCCGGGACAACGGCGGTCACGCGGTCGCGCTGGCGTGGTCGATGTGGAACGTCTACGGGGTCCGCCCCGGTGAGGTCTGGTGGACGGCCTCGGATGTCGGCTGGGTGGTCGGCCACTCCTACATCGTCTACGGGCCCCTACTGGTGGGCGCCACGTCGATCATCTACGAGGGCAAACCTGTCGGCACCCCGGACGCCGGCGCGTTCTGGCGCGTGATCTCCGACCACCGGGCCGTGGCCCTGTTCACCGCCCCGACCGCCATCAGGGCGATCCGCAAGGTGGACCCGGAAGGCGGGGAGGTCGGGAAGTACGACCTGTCCTCCATGCGCACCCTGTTCTGCGCGGGCGAGCGCCTGGATCCGGACACCTACCGGTGGGCCACCGACACTCTGGGGACACCCGTGGTGGACAACTGGTGGCAGACCGAGACCGGGTGGCCGATCGCCTCGAATCTGCGCGGGCTCGACCCGATGCCGATCAAGGCCGGGTCCCCGACGGTGCCCGTGCCCGGTTACGACCTGCACGTCCTGGACTCCCAGGGCACCCCCCTGCCCGCCGGGGAGGAGGGGAACCTGGCGATCAGACTGCCGATGGCGCCGGGCACCCTGTCGGGCCTGTGGGACGACGACGAGAGGTTCGTCTCCTCCTACATGTCCGTGTTCGAGGGGTACTACTCGACCGGCGACGGCGGATACCTCGACGAGGACGGGTACGTCTACGTGATGGGACGAACCGACGACGTCATCAACGTCGCCGGGCACCGGCTGTCGACGGGCTCGATGGAGGCGGTGATCGCCACCCACCCCGCCGTGGCCGAGGCCGCGGTCATCGGTGTGAAGGACGAGCTCAAGGGTCAACGACCGGTCGGATACGTGGTCCTCAAATCCGGTCAGGTCCGGGACCCCGAGGAATTGCGGGCAGAGCTGGTGGCGATGGTCCGCGAGGAGATCGGCGCGGTGGCGACCTTCCGCGACTGCACGGTCGTTCAGGGTCTGCCCAAGACCCGCTCGGGCAAGATTCTGCGCAAGACGATGCGGCAGATCGCGGACGGGCAGGAGAACGTGACGGTCCCGTCGACGATCGAGGACCCGGGAGTGCTCGACGACCTGGCGCCCCTCCTGCGGCAACAGGAGTAGTACCCGAGCCCGCTCCCGGTCGAGGCGGCGTGGCGACGGAATTGGCCGCCCCGCACGGACGACGGCGCCCCGCCCTCCGGACGGGAGGGCGGGGCGGGGCGTGAGTGGTGCGACGGGTCGGGTCAGGCCTCGAGCAGGTCGATCACGAAGACCAGGGTCTTCCCGCCGAGCGGGTGCAGGGCCGCGGAGGTGCCGTAGGCCTTGTCCGGCGGGATGACCAGCTGGCGACGACCGCCGACCTTCATTCCCGGGATCCCCTCCTGCCAGCCCTGGATGAGGCCGTTGAGCGGAAAGGTGATGGACTCGCCACGGTCCCACGAGGAGTCGAACTGCTCGCCGGTCTCGTAGTCGACACCGACGTAGTGGACCGTGACCTTGCCACCGGCCACCGCCTCGGCGCCGTCCCCCACAGTGAGGTCCTCGCTGACGAGGTCAGTGGGCGCGGGGCCGGTCGGCCTGTCGATCTCGGGCTTGTCCATGGTGTCTCCTCCTGGAGTCCGGTTCCCGGACTCAGCGCTGGCTGATCGGGGTGAAACTCCGCTCGGCCGGGCCGGTGTAGACCTGGCGCGGGCGGTTGATCTTGGTGGACGGATCCTCGCGCATCTCGCGCCAGTGTGCGATCCATCCGGGCATCCGGCCGAGCGCGAACAGGACCGTGAACATCTCCGTGGGGAAGCCCATCGCGCGGTAGATCAGACCGGTGTAGAAGTCCACGTTCGGGTAGAGCTTGCGCTCGACGAAGTAGTCGTCGGCCAGCGCCGTCTCCTCGAGCTTGAGCGCGATCTCGAGGAGCGGGTCGTTGCTCTGCGACAGCAGCGCGTGCGCGTGCTTCTTGGCGATCTGGGCGCGCGGGTCGTAGCTCTTGTAGACACGGTGACCGAAGCCCATGAGCTTGACGCCGTCGACCTTGTTCTTGACGCGGTCCATGTAATCGGTGGCGTCTCCGCCCTCCGACTCGATGCGCTCGAGCATCTCCAACACGGCCTGGTTGGCACCGCCGTGCAGCGGCCCGTACAGGGCGTTGATCCCGCCGGTGATGGACGCGTACAGCGGCGCCTCCGAGGAACCGACCATGCGGACGGTCGAGGTGGAGCAGTTCTGCTCGTGGTCGGCGTGGAGCACCAGCAGCATGTCGAGGGCGTCGGCGACCTCGTCGGTGACCTCATAATCCGGCCCGAACGTCATGCGGAGGAAGTTGCGGACGTACCCGAGCGAGGGATCCGGGTCGAGGGCGTCGTGGCCGGAGCGGATGCGCTCGATGGCCGCGGCGAGCGTCGGGCCGCGACCCAGCAGTCGGGCGGTGGCCAGGTCCACGGCCTTGGGGTCGTCGATGTCCAGGTCGTCCCCGTGGGTGCCGAACAGGCTCACGCCGGCGGAGAAGACGGGCATCGGGTGGGTGTCCCGCGGGAAGGCCTGCAGCAGCGGCATCATCTGGCCGGGCAGCGCGGTCTCACCGAGGACCTTCTCGGTGAACTCGGCGAGCTGGGCCTCCGTGGGGTCCTCACCGTAGATGAGCAGGTAGGAGACCTCGAGGAACGACGCGTTGTCGGCGAGCTGGTCGATCGGGTACCCGCGGTGGCGGAGGATGCCCTCGTTGCCGTCGATGAAGGTGATCGAGGAGGTGCACGCGGAGGTGTTGACGAACCCCACGTCGAGGGTGGTCATCCCCGTCTTGGCCAACAGCGGCCCGAGCTGCACCGCGTCACTACCGATGCTGGCGTCGACAACGTCTAGTTCGAGTTCACCGCCGGGGTAGGACAGTGTTGCCTTGCGGTCCGAACCGTTCGAGCCTGCGGTCACGCGATTCCCTCTCCGACGACTGGTCCCGGCGGCCATGTCCCGCCACGAATGTGCTGTGCCACACCCTACCGTGACGGCCGCCATCGCTCCGAAGCGTGCCGGTCCTCTCCCCCCGGGACCTCTCCGCCGGGCGGCGTCGTGGCGACGGCGCACATCAGGGCTGCAGTCGTCGGACCGTCCACCCTTCTTCTCCCCGAAGGCACTCGACCCGGTCGTGGAACCGGTCCCGGCCGCCCTGCCAGAACTCGACCCGGTCCGGACGGAGGCGGTACCCACCCCACCTGTCGGGCATCGGGATCTCCTCGACGTCCGACAGGCGTTCCTCCGCGATCGCGTAGAGCGCGCTCAACTCCTCGACGGTCTCCACCGGCTGCGACTGCTCCGACGCCCACGCCGCCACCTGGGACCCCCGGGGGCGCGTGCGCCAGTAGGCGAGGCTGTCCGCCCGGTCCAGCGGTCGGCACTCGCCCTCGACGTGGATCTGTCGCTCCACCACCAACCACGGGAACGTGGCCGATGCGTAACCGGACTCCGCCAACTGCGCGCCCTTGCGCGAGCTCGTCGTCGTGAAGAAGGTCAGGCCCCGTTCGTCCGCGCCCTTGCACAGGACCGTCCGCGTCGACGGCCGACGGTCGGCACCGACGGTGCCGAGCACCATCGCGTTGGGCTCGCGCACCCCCCGGCGCCCGGCCTCGTCGAGCCACGAGGCGAACAGCGGTAGCCAGTCCTCGTGCAGATCGGTCACGTCCAGGCTGGTGTGCAGGCCGTAACCGACCCGCATCGTGTCGAAGTCGGCCGGTTCGAGTACGGGATCCTCCATGACCCAGACGCTACTCCGAGCCGGGCACCGCCCCGACTAAGATGGAGTCGATCTGAAATCCCACCACAAGGAACGGCACCCCAAGAGCATGAGCGATCAGCTGCCCACCATCCCCGCCGACCTCAAGCCCGCCGACGGCCGCTTCGGCTGCGGCCCGTCCAAGGTCCGCCCCGAGCAGATCGCGGCCGTCTCCGCCGCCGCCACCTCCGTGATGGGCACCAGCCACCGCCAGGCGCCGGTCAAGGACGTCGTAGGCCGGGTCCGCGAAGGCCTGTCCTCGCTGTTCTCCCTCCCCGAGGGCTACGAGGTCGTGTTGGGCAACGGCGGTACCACCGCGTTCTGGGACGCCGCCGCGTTCGGCCTGGTGCGAGAGAAGTCCCTCCACCTGACCTATGGCGAGTTCTCCTCCAAGTTCGCCAAGGTCACCGGCGGCGCGCCGTTCCTGGCCGACCCGATCGTCATCTCCGCCGACCCGGGTTCGGCCCCCGAGCCCACCTCCGACCCGTCGGTCGACCTCATCGGCTGGGCGCACAACGAGACCTCGACCGGCGTCATGGTCCCCGTGACCCGCCCGGCGGGCTCGGAGAACGCACTCGTGGCGATCGACGCCACCTCCGGTGCCGGCGGCCTGCCCGTCGACATCTCCGACACCGACGTCTACTACTTCGCGCCCCAGAAGTGCTTCGCCTCCGACGGCGGCATCTGGGTCTCGATCATGAGCCCCGCAGCCCTGGACCGGGTCGCCGAGATCGCGGCGACGGACCGCTGGTGCCCGGACTTCCTGTCGCTGCCCACCGCGGTGGACAACTCCTCCAAGAACCAGACCTACAACACCCCGGCCGTGGCCACGCTGCTGATGTTCGCCGACCAGATCGAGTGGATGAACGCCGAGGGCGGCCTGGACTGGTGCGTCGCCCGGACCGGGGACTCGTCCTCCCGGCTCTACGACTGGGCCGAGGCCAGCGAGTACGCCACGCCGTTCGTCGCCGAGCCCGCCCACCGCTCGCTGGTCGTCGGCACCATCGACCTCGACGAGAGCATCGACGCGGCGAAGGTGGCCAAGACACTGCGGGCCAACGGCATCCTCGACACGGAGCCGTACCGCAAGCTCGGTCGTAACCAGCTGCGCATCGGCATGTTCCCGGCGATCGACCCCGAGGATGTCTCGCAGCTGACCCGCTGCATCGACCACGTGGTGGGCCAGCTCGGCTGACCCCACGACCGCTCCCCTCCCCGGGGCGCCTCTCCACGGTTTTCCGCAGCCCACCCGGCCCGTCACCGCGCCGGGTGGGCCGCGCTGGCCTACCATGTGGGGAACGCCCGGGACCCGGGGAGTGGGCCACTCAAGCCGCCCACGGGACCACGAGGAGTCGAGGAGGCGGCATGCGGAAGCTGAGGATCATCGGGGTGGACGCCGACTCGTCCGTGGTCGAGTGTGAGGTCCCGGACTCGGGCGAGAAGCTGGCCCTCCCCCTCGACGACCGGTTCCGCGCCGCCGCGAGGGGAGAGTCCGTGCCCCCGGAGGACGCCCGGCGCGTGCCCGTCACGGGCACGCTGCGCCCGCGCGAGATCCAGGATCGTATCCGGCACGGCGCCTCCCCCGAGGACGTCGCCGCCGACGCCGGGGTCCCGATGTCCCGGATCGAGGGCTTCGCCGTCCCCGTACTCCTCGAACGCGCGAACGCGGCCGACCTCGCCCGGGCGTCACATCCGGTGCTGCCGGACGGGCCGGCGCTCGACACTCTCGCCGACCGGGTCGAATCCGCCCTCGATCATCGTGGTGTCGACCCGGACGTCGTGGCCTGGGACGCCTGGCGCGACCGTGCAGGTGGGTGGATCGTGCGGACCTCCTGGCCCGCCGGCCTGTCCGACGACGCCTCGGCGACCTGGTCGTTCGTGCTCGACTCCCACGGTGGGTCGACCCGTGCGCTCGACGACGAGGCCCAGCGCATCCTCGACCCGTCCAGGACCACCGCCCTGCGTACCGTCTCGTCCCCTCCCCCGCTCCCGCCGGGCCCACCACCGATTCGCGCCGTGCCCACCCCCGGGAGACCCGCGCGGAGGGAACCGGGGCCCACCCCGGTGGAACGGTCGGAGCCCCCGGCCGAGACCTCGCCCGAGTCCGCACCGCCCGCCGCGGTGGGATCCGTCGACGACCACTTCCTGCAGCACCCGCCGGCCGAACCCGAGCGCCGCGCCGCCCGCCGACATCCCACCATGCCCTCGTGGGAGGACGTCCTGCTCGGTGTCCGCGGTAAGGACGACTGAGTTCAGCCATGGGCCACCACGTCGCGACCTTCTGGTATCTGGGCACCGACGACCCTTCCGCACCCATCAGGTCCGGCCACCCCTCGGACCCCGGGTTCGCCCGGCGTCTTCTCTCCCGGCTCTACCCGACCGTCACCGTCGCCTCGTTGGGGATGTTCCCCCTCAACCGTTCGGCCTCGACCGGTCCCGGGGAGATCTACGTGGGGTCCTTCCCCGGGCTGACCGTCCTCCAGGTCCAGCTCGAGTCGCCCGTGCTTCCGTCCGCGACCGACGACACGTGGCTGCGTCTCGTCGAGGCCCCCACGGTCCTGCTGTTCTCGCACGACCCCGACACCGGGGTCAGCGGGTTCGCCCGTTGGGAATCGGGGAGACTCGTCCGCTCGTTCGCCGGGGCCGACGACCGGATCGTCGAGGACGAGGGCATGCCCCTGCCGTTCGAACGGCCCTACTGGGCGGGCGAGTTCCCGCTCGACGGGGCCGACGCCATCTCGCTCGCGCTCCCCTTCTCGCCGTCGTCGTTACTCCACGCCGCACACCGCGACTGGCTGGGTTTCGATCTCTCCCCGGGCGGGCTGGACGTCCCCGTGCACGGCTTCGCCACCGACGGCCGCCGGGAGGTCCGCCAGCGCACCGCGCCCACGGGCGCCGCGGTCCACGTGGTGGGCTCTCCCGGTCGCGCCGAACTCCACGCCGCCAACCAACGCGACGCCGGCACCGGGAACAAGGGCGGGGGCAGGGGCGGGAGCCCGTCCTCCCCCTATGTCGACGACGACTACGAGCGGGCGACGCTCGTCCCCGCGGTGGCGCGGGCCGCCTCACCCGTCTCCGGAGCCGTACGCAGGGTCGCCGACGTCGTGGGCGACACCGTACGACGCGCCGGCGAAGCCATAAAGGGCCGTCTCTCGAACCGGCGGTGAGGAACGCCCCTGTTCAGCCCCGCGACCGCTCGTAGAACGCCACCGCCGCTGCCGTGGCCACGTTGAGCGAGTCCGTCCCGTCCGTCATGGGGATCGTCGCCCGGACGTCGCACGCCCGCATGGCGTGCTCGGTGAGACCGGGCCCCTCCGCGCCCAGGACGAAGGCCACCTTGTCGGCGTCCACGGCCCGCGACAGGGGCACATCTGCCGAGGGGGTCAGGGCCACGGTGCGGAAACCCCTCGCCTTGAGATCCCCGAGGGAGTGTTGCCAGGTGGTCGGCGTCCCCGGCAGATGCGCGAACGGCAGCCGCAGTACATGTCCCATGGACACGCGCACCACCCGCCGGTAGAGCGGGTCCCCGGTGGAGGCGCCGAAGAGCACCCCGTCGACACCGAGTGCCGCGCAGTTGCGGAAGATCGCGCCCAGGTTCTCGGGGTCGTTGACGCCCTCGAGCACCACGAGGGTCCGGGCGTCGTCCACGACGGCGCCGACCTCGAGCGGGGACGGTCGGTCGGCTGCGGCGAGGATGTCGCGGCTGGACCGGAACCCGATCACCTCACTGAGCACGTCCTTGGTGGTGCGCAGGTACACGGCGCCGGTGGCCCGCTCGTCGGCGTCCCAGCCCTCGGCGGTCGCCTCACGCCGCAGCTGCTGCAGTCGCGCGTCGGTTCCCAGCAGGACGTGCGGCCGGAACCGCGACAGGAGCATCCGACCCACCACGTAGGTGCCCTCCGCGATCACCAGGCCCCGACCTCCCGGGAGGTCGGGGCGACGGTCGGAGTGGTTGAGGTCGCGGAGATCGTCCAACCGGGGATCGGCGGGATCGGAGACGTCGACGACGAGCACTGCCGGCGCCCCGGTCAGGCCAGCAGGTCGGTGATGGGCCCGATCGCGAAGAACACGAGGAACGCCACCGCGACCACCCACAGCAGCGGGTGCACGGACCGGGCCTTGCCGGTGGCGGTGGCCATCACGACCCAGGCCACGAACCCGATGCCGATGCCGTTCGCGATCGAGTAGGTGAACGGCATGGTGACGATGGTGAGGAAGGCCGGCAGCGCGATCGAGAAGCGCGTGAAGTCGATCTGGACGATCTGCGACATCATGAGCGCCCCGACCACCACGAGTGCGGGGGCCGCCGCCTCCACGGGGACGACCTCGTACAGCGGGGTGAAGAACATCGCGATGAGGAAGAGGACACCGGTGACGATGTTCGCCAGGCCGGTGCGGGCGCCCTCGGCGATACCGGTCGCCGACTCCAGGAAGACGGTGTTGGAGGACGACGAGGTGAATCCACCCGCGACGGCGCCGACGCCCTCGACCACGAGCGCGGTCTTCATGTTGGGCAGGTTGCCGTTCTCGTCCATGAGCCCGGCCTCCTTACCCAGGCCCGTGAAGGTGCCCATGGCGTCGAAGAAGTTGGCGAGCAACAGGGTGAAGACGAACAGGCTGGCCGCCAGCGGGCCGATGCGGACGAACGCGCCGAAGAGGTCCACCTGCCCGATCAGGGACAGGTTGGGCAGACCGCCGAGCGTCTCGGGTATCCCCGGGACCGCGAGGTTCCACCCGGTGGGCGAGGGCTCACCGTCGACGAAGGACGGGCCGGCGTTCGCGATGGCCTCGACGATGATGGCCACGACGGTGGTGACCACGATGCCGATGAAGATGCCGCCGCGCACCTGCCGGGCCACGAGCACACCGCACAACAGGAGTCCGAACGCGAACACCGCGGTGGGCCACGACGCGATCGACCCCTCGATCCCCAGTCCCACGGGGACCGTGGTGCCCGCGGCGTCGGGGAGTCGGCGCACGAACCCGGAGTCGACGAACCCGACCATGGCGATGAACAGTCCGATGCCCACGGCGATGGCGGCCTTGAGGTCCGAGGGGATGGCATCGAAGACGGCTTTGCGGAACCCGCTCACCGCCAGGATGACGATGATGATGCCCTCGATGACGATCAGCCCCATGGCCTCGGCCCACGTGACCTGCCTGGCGATGGTGACCGCGACGAGCGAGTTGATGCCCAGGCCGGTGGCGAACGCGAACGGATAGCGGGCGATCGCGCCGAAGGCCACCGTCATCACGCCGGCGGTGAACGCGGTGACCGCGGCGATCTCGATGATCGACAGCTGATTGCCCTCGACATCGACACCCGAACCGAGGATCAGCGGGTTGAGCACGATGATGTAGGCCATCGCGAAGAAGCTGACCAACCCACCGCGCACCTCGCGTGCGACCGTGGAACCGCGCTCACTGATCTTGAAGTACCGGTCGATCGCCCCGATCCGTGCTGGGGACTGCGACGGGGCCCCGGCGCTCTGCGACATCTGGAGACCTTCCTGGCGGTGGGTGAGGAACCGTCATAGAGTAACCGGCCCCCCGCCTGCGGTAGCGTCGCGGTCATGACGGAACAGTCGACGGAGCCACAGGTGCCGAGGATCCCGGCCTACCTGCTGGATCCGCGGCCGGTCGTCCTCATCGGAACCCTCGCGTGGACGATCGCCCTCCTGGCCATGATGCTCATGGACGAGGTCGACATGCGCTCGGTCATCCTCTGCGCGGTGGGCGTGGGGGTGGGCGCGATCGGCACGCTCGTCTACGCCCTGCAGCGGCGTGCCGTCTTGCGCGGTAGCGCGGGCGCACAGGGCGGTCTCGACTTCGACCGCACCTGAACAGTCGGTGTGTCAGGCCACCGTCGCCACCTACGAGCAGTAGGTGGGCCGGATGCTAGTCGGAACCGCTCGCCTGCCCGGTCTCCCCCACCTCGTCGTTCTGATCGGACGCCTCCCGCGCCCGGGCGGAGGCCGCCAGTTGCTGCGGGAGAACCACCACGTCCACGGCGGCGTCGTCGTACGCCTCGGGCACCGGGGTCGTGGTGTCCGTGGCCACCTGCACCTCGCTGTGGGCCCCGCAGCCGTACTGGAGGTGCACCACCTGCCCGTCGGCGGAGTACTCGTTGGCGCACACACCGAACATCGTCCCCAGCGAGCCGGAGACGGGCACCAGGAAACCGCAGGACCCGCAGTGGTGCTTGGCCCCTCGCGCGATCTCGGTGTCCGGGCCACGTTCGGCGGCCCATCGGGCGGCGGCCGCTGACCGGCCCTCCCGGCTCAGGTGCCGGGGCCTGCCGAGTCCCACGGGGCCGGCGACCTCGTCGAGTCCGTCGTCCCCGGTGAGGAGCTGACCAGGGACCAGACGCTCGTCGTCCTCCGCCGGAGGCAGGAGGTCACCGGCGCCCAGATCACCCGGCCGGATCCTCTTCTCCCACGGCACCCACTCCGGGGCCACCACGGCGTCAGGTCCGGGCAGGAGCGAGATCTCGTCGACCGTCAACTCACCGCCGGGGACCAGTGCGAGCACGCAGGCCCAATACCACCCCCGGTACCCGGCGAGGTCCGAGGCGAACCGGTGCGTCGTGGTGAACGGCGCCTCGACGACGATCCCGCGATGCTCTCCCACACCGTCGGCAGCGAACTCCTCGACGGCGGCACGCGCCACGTCGACGCCCGAGGCCAGTCGCTCGCGCAGGGCCTCGTCGAAGCCCGACGCCTGATCGGTGCTCACGGGGTCCGCCTCCTGATCCGTGCCTACCTCGGTGTTCACCCAACCCATTATGCGCATCATCGCGACGACGTCGCGGTCCGGCCCGTCGTACGGCATCCTTTAGGCATGCGCAGCGTCCTCGGCACACTCGGCCCTCTCGCCGTCACCCTCTCGCTCGTCGGCGCCGTCGCGGCGTGTTCCGCGACCGGTTCCGACGACGCCGGGGGCACCACTGCTCCAAGCGCCTCTCTCGCGTCGTCGAGCATGCCCACCAGTTCCGGTTCCGGCGACACGACCGGCGGGCAGGTCCCGGTGGGCCCGTCCGAGCCCCGGCCCGCGCGGGGTTCGGTCGAGGTGGTCCGGACTCTGGAGCACGACCCCCGGCTGTTCACCCAGGGGCTGCAGGTGGTGGGCGACGAGATCTACGAGTCGACGGGCCAGTACGGCGGCTCGCAGGTGCAGCGCCGTCCGCTCGCCGGTGGCCCGCCCACCGTGTCCGTCCCGATGGCGGGCAACGAGTTCGGCGAGGGGCTGGCCGTCACCCCGGACACTCTCTGGACCCTGACCTGGACCAACGGGATCGCCCACAACCGCGACCCGCAGACCCTCGAGGTGCGCTCCGAGGTGCCGTACGCGGGCGAGGGGTGGGGCCTGTGCCACGACGGCGCACGGTTGATCATGAGTAACGGCTCCGACGAGCTGACCTTCCGCGACCCCGTCACGTTCGAGCCCACCGGTACGGTCTCGGTGACCTCCGGGGGCACACCTGTCGACCAGATCAACGAACTCGAATGCGCGGACGGCACCGTCCTGGCCAACGTCTGGATGACCGACGAGGTCATCCGCATCGACCCCGCCACCGGCGCGGTCACCGCCATCTACGACGCCTCTGCTCTCGAGCAGCCCCGGCCGGCCAGTCGGGAAGCCGTCCTCAACGGGATCGCCGCTCTCCCGGGTTCGGAGAACGTGCTGCTCACCGGAAAGCTGTGGACCTCGCTCTACGAGGTGCGCCTCATTGGCTGACCGCTCCCCCGGGCCGGCACGCCGGGCCGCGGCCACCGCCGGTCGAGGTGTCCGGAGGGTCTTCCACGCCGACGGGGCGGACCGCTCGGGGCTCTCACAGCTCAGCTACGTCACCGTCGCCAACTTCGCGTGCGACGCCATCCTCGCCGTCGCCCTCGCCAACACGCTGTTCTTCTCCGCCGCCACCGCCGAGTCGCGCGGCAACGTGGCCCTCTACCTCCTCGTGACGGTGGCACCGTTCGCGCTGATCGCCCCCGTGATCGGCCCGGCCCTGGACCGTCTGCACAGGGGGCGGCGCCTCACGGTGTCGCTGACCTTCACCCTCCGGGCGGTGCTCGCGGTGATCCTCGCCCTCAACTTCGACTCCTGGCTGCTGTATCCCCTCGCGCTGGGGATGCTCGTGTTGTCCAAGACATTCGGTGTGGTCAAGGCATCGATCACCCCGCACGTCCTGCCGCCGGCGCTCGACCTGGTGAGGACCAACTCCCGACTGACCGTGCTCGGCCACGTCGGCGGGTCACTGATCGCCGGGGCCCTGGCCGGGGCGGTGTCGTGGGTGTGGGGCTCCGACGCGGCCCTGTGGTTGCTCGCCGCGGTCGGGCTCGTGACGGCGTACATCGCGATGACCATCCCCGCGCACGCCGAGGCCGCCCTCGACGAGGAGTCCGCCACACTGCGGATGGACCGCGGCCGTCCGTTCACCGTCGGGCTCAAGGCCGTTCTCACGCGGCCGCTGGGGCGTCAGGTCCTGGCCAACCTGTGGGCCGCGTCCATGATCCGCTTCATGACCGGCTTCCTCACCCTGTTCCTGGCGTTCGTGGCCAAGGCCCAGGAGAACGCCACTGCAGCGGAACAGGCCGGGATGCTCGCGATCGCGGGGGTGGCCGGCGGCCTGGGCACCTTCGCGGGCAACGCCGTGGGCGCGCGGTTGCCGCTGGGTCGACCGGGTCGGATCACCACGACCGCGGCGGGGGCCGCGCTGTCGGCAGCGGTGGTCGCGGCGTTCCTCGGCAGCATCTGGGTGGCGGCCCCCTTCGCTCTGGTCGCGGCGGTGTGCAGCGCGCTCGGCAAGGTGGCGCTCGACGCCTCGATCCAGACGGACATCCCGGACTCCGCACGGTCATCCGCCTTCGGCCGGTCCGAGACGGCTCTGCAGCTCGCGTGGGTCGCGGGCGGTGCGCTGGGGGTCCTGCTCCCCCCGGACTTCACCATCGGCTTCTCCGTGATCGCGATCGTCGGCGCCCTGCTGTTCGGCCAGTCACTCCTGACCGCGCGCGGGTCCACCCTCGTACCGGGGCTCGGCGGCAACCGGCCCAGGTTCCCGGGCACCCCACGAGACCCCCGTGCGTTCGGCGCGCGGCTGCTCGGCAGAATGGACGAGTGAGCTCTCACAGCGATGCCCCCTCGTCCGGCCCCCGCGTCCGTCCAGTCACCTGGGCGATCCTCGCGTGGGTGATCATCATGATCGCCGCGATCGTGGGTGCGTGGCAGGGCTCGGTCTCCCGCCACGGGGCGGTGCCGGCGATCACCGTCGCCACCGACCGCGACCACGTGGAGGTGCTCCCGTTCGCGGCGACGGACCTCGACGGCACCAGCTACACCAACCCGGTGGGCGAGTTCACCGTCCGAGGTGAACACACCCTCACCGTCCGCCTGCCAGTGGAACTGCGTCGCGCCACCCTCGACGTCTACGAGATCCGCGCGGACGGGTTCCGCGAGTACACCGTCGAGCCAGACGGACCCGGCGAACTGCTGATCCCCGTCACGCTCCCTGACGAGGGCCGGATCGAGGGCCTGGCGCTCCGCGCGGTTGCCCTCGTCTACGCGGCCGACGGTTCGGAGACGGTCCTCAGCGGTGAGTGGTCGGTCGGTATCACCTACGCGGACTGATACCTACGGTCACGCGTCCAGTTCGCGTGCGACGGCGCGGAGCACCGACGCCACGCGTCCCGACACCTTGTGGTCGGGACGGTGGCCGCGCCGCAACTCCGGCTGGACGGTCGTCTCGAGCACCTTGATCATGTCCTCGACCATCCCGTGCAACTCATCGGGCGAGTGCCTGGGACCGCCACGGGGGGCACGGTCCTGCACGACGGCGGGCTCCTCGTGGACGACGACACGCAGGGCCTGTGGGCCGCGCCGACCGGAGACCATGTCGAACTCCACGCGCTGGCGGGGCCGGAGCGTGTCCACCCCGTCCGGGAGCACGTCGGACCGGACGTAGACGTCCTCCCCGCCCTCGTGGGACAGGAAACCGAAGCCCTTCTCCGCGTCGTACCACTTGACCCTGCCACTGGGCACGGCGAACCACCTCTCCACGCGGTCGCGCACACGTGCGACCGGCAACCACCACGAATCACCTGACACTACCCTCGTCGAGGCGTTGGTCCGGCGCCCCTGCCGGGCCGGTAGCCTCCCACGTGTGACCTCAGACGCCCGACGACCCGCCGACGACCACGACCCCTGGGCACCCCACGCGGCCGAGCCCGCCCCAACCCGCCCCCGACGCCGCGGACTGTTCGTCGCTGCGCTGGCCGTCTTCGCCGTGGGGGTGGTGTTCACCATCCTCGCCGCACTCACCCCGTTCGTCCTCGGCCGGGACGCGCCCACCCTCCTCTATCTGGGCGCGATGGTGTTCACCCCGGTCGGCTTCCTCCTGGGTCTGCTGTACGCGATTCTGGGCTCGCGACCGCCCAGGGTGTGACGGAAAGCACCATTCAGCGAACGTCCAGGTAACAAGCCGATAACGCTGCCTCCCGCCTTACCGCGTGACCTGGTTTTATCTCAGAATGGTGACGATCCGGCATCAAGCCGCTACTGTTCGCATCAGACTCGTCAGCGAGTTGGCATCGGACGCACCACCGAACCCCGCCCTGCGGACGATGCGACATTGACCGTTACCGGGCGGGGACGGGGGACCCGATCAGGGCCCACCACGGGCCGGCGACCACGTGTCGCCTTGGGGTCAAGCCGCCGCAGGCGGCCGGACGCACTCGTCCGAACCCGACAGCTCACCTCGTAGGCACAGAGTGAAAAGGACTGACGCGAATATGACCTCGAACACCGGACGGCACCGCGCCGCCACCACCGCCTCCGCGCCCAAGACGGCAGTGAAGGTCGTCCTCGCGGGCACCGCCTTCTCCGCCGCCGGGCTCGCCCTCGCCCCGGCCGCCAACGCCGCCCCGGACTCCGACTGGGACCGACTGGCCCAGTGTGAGGCCGGCGGCAACTGGGGAATCAACACCGGCAACGGCTACCACGGCGGACTGCAGTTCTCGCCGAGCACCTGGGCGGCCTACGGCGGTACGCAGTACGCGCCGACCGCCAACCAGGCGACCCGCGAGCAGCAGATCGCGATCGCCGAGAAGACCCTCGCCGGTCAGGGCTGGGGAGCATGGCCCGCCTGTTCCGCCAAGCTCGGTCTGAACTCCGCCCCGACGCCTCGCGACGTGGCCCAGCCCGCCCCCGCGCCGGCCGCCCCGGCCGCCCCGGCTGCGCCCGCCGCTCCGGAGGCCGTCTCGGCCGCCGACCACGTCGCGACGCTCACCGCGTTCGCCGAGGGTCGCGGTATCGCACTGCCGATCACGGACGGCTACCAGGCCAACAAGGACCTCGTCGACTCCGCCTACGCCGGTAACCAGGCTGCCGTGGACGGCTTCTTCGCCACCTACCTGGCCAACTGACACCGGTCGACCCGACCACGGGAACGGGCCGCCACCCCCTGAAGGGAGTGGCGGCCCGTTCTCGCGTTACGGCGAGTCTCTGGTTACGGCGAGTCTCGCGTTACGGCGAAGGTCAGCGTGACCGGACGGTCTTGTTGACCACCGTCACCGGGTGGACGTAGTTCAGGCGCTCCTGCGGCAACGGGAAGGTCTCCTGCCCGAAGGGGGACAGCCCCCCCGCAACGAGAGCAGCTAGTTCGGTCACCGGGTGCTCGCCGAACGAGTCGTCGGGCCATCCCGGGTTGTCGTAGGTCAGTTTCTTGGCAGCCACGTGGTAAGTGTCTCACCTCGAGCCCGATCCGTCAGCAACCGGGTCGGATACCACCGCCGCCGCTACTCGTCGCCGGCCGGATCTCACTAGGCTGGAGCGGATATGTCGACCTCGCGCACCACGCCCCGACACCCGACCAGCGGTGAACCCGACTTCCCCGCCTGGTTGGCCGGCCTGTCGGACGACACCCTGGTCCGCCTGTGCGAACTGCGCGCGGACGTGGCCTCCCCTCCCCCGGCCTCTCTCGGCGTGCTCGCCTCCCGACTGCGTCTGCCGGCGTCGACCGCGCGCGCGATGGGTACCCTGACCTGGCCGGAACTGCTGGTATTGGCCACCGCTGCCGCGCTCGGCGCCGATTCCGGCCCGGTCCCGCTCGGTGCGGTATCGCGGCGTCTCGGTGTCGACCACGACGAGCCCGCATTCCGCGCAGCCGTCGACACCCTCCGGGATCTCGCCCTGTTCTGGGGAGATCCGGCCCATGTCCGGATCGTTCCGGTCACCGGGGCGGCGGTCGAGGCAGCGCCCGTGCAGGCCCCCCTCCCCGGAGAGCCCGTCGGAACCGATCTCGACACCGCGTGGAGCGGCCTGTCCGAACGGGCGTTGGGCGTCCTCGGAGCCGTCGCCCGCGGCCGCACGCCTGTCGGTGCCCTCGGATCCGGCGCGTCCGAGACCGTTCGCGCGGCGGCCTCGGAACTGGTCGACGCCGGGCTCGCCGAGGTCACCGGAACCGCCGACGGCGAGGTCGTCGTACCCCGCGCCCACGCCCTGGACCGGGCCCGGCACGGAGCCCGACCGAGTGGCTCGTCCCTACTCGACGTGCCCACCTGGTCGGTGCCCGGTGCGTCAACCCGCGGCTCCGCGAGCACCGGGACCACGACAGGGACGACGACCGGGACGACAGTCTCCGACAGGGCCGACGCCTCCGGGGGCGTGGCCGCACTCGACCTCCTCCACCGGTGCGACGCGGTCCTCGCGGCGCTGTCCCTCCATCCGGCCGCCACCCTCAAAGCCGGTGGAGTGGGCGTCCGGGAACTCCGTCGTGTCGCCCGGGCCGCCGGCGTCGACGAGCACGAACTCCCCCTGCTGTTGGAGGTCCTCGCGGCCGCCGGTCTGATCGCCGTCGGGGACACCGATGTCGGCGACGCCGGTTTCGACTCGGTGTGGGCGCCCACGGAGTCCGCGGACGTGTGGTCCGCTCGTGATCGCGCACGGCGCTGGGCGGAACTCGTCCTGGCCTGGTGGTCGATGCCCCGCGCACCGTGGCGTGTGGGTTCCGAGATCGAGGGCGGTGGCACGGTCCCCGCGCTGGGCGACCCGACCGGCCCGCCCGCGTCAGGCGGACGCGACAGGGTCCTCCGTGCCCTCGCCGAACTCGACCCGGGTTCCGAGCCCGGTGACGACCTGCTGCCGGAGGTCGTGCGCTGGTTCTCGCCGGTGTGGTTCTCGCGGGCCGGATCACGGCCGTGCACGCAGACCGTCAGCGAGGCGAAACGGCTGGGCCTCGTCGTCGGGACCACCGCCACCACCGCGGCCAGACTCCTGACCTCCGGCACCCCCATTGCCGGCCTCCCCACCGCCGGTCTCCCCACAGTCGACGACCTCGAACCGGTCCTGACGGCGGCGCTCCCCGAACCCGTCTCCGAGGTGATCGTCCAGGCCGACCTCACCATCCTCGCGCCCGGACCGCTCGTTCCGGAGCTCGCCGCGGACTTCGCCCTTCTCGCCGACGTCGAGTCCGCGGGCGCCGCCACCACCTACCGCGTGACCGAGAAGTCGCTGCGCCGGGCCCTCGACTCGGGCCGCACGGCCGCCGGGATCAGGGACCTGCTCGCCCGGACCTCCATCACCCCGGTCCCGCAGTCGCTGGACTACCTCATCGAGGACGTGGCACGGAGGCACGGCCGGCTGCGGGTGGGCGCCGCGCTGTCGTTCATCCGCTGTGACGACCCGTCGCTGGTGGCCCAGGTTCTGGGGTCGCCCGTGGCCGAGAGTTGCGCGCTGCGTTCCGTCGCCCCGACCGTCCTCATCTCCCAGGCTCGTCCGCTGGACCTCGTCGAGGCCCTCCGGGAGCACGGGTACGCGCCGGTCGTCGAGGACACCTCCGGCACCGTCGTCGCGCTCACCCGCCCGGTGGCCCGCATCAGCGCCACCTCCCCCGGGCGGGCCCCCCGCGTCCCGACGCGTGCGGCCACCCCCGCCGAGCTCCGTGCGGCGATCACCGCGATGCGCTCGGCTGACCGCGTCCGCTCGGCCCGTGGCGGCTCGGGTAGCGGGTACACCGGTGAGTCCGCCATCGCCCGCCTCCACGAGGCCGCCGGTTCGGGCACCGCGGTCACGGTCTCGGTCGTCGACGCGCAGGGTCGATCGACGTCGCGACTGATCATTCCCGCGTCCGTCGCAGGGGGGCGGATCGAGGGGGTCGAGCCCGATTCCGCCGATGCAGTGACCTTGCCGTTGCACCGGGTGATATCAGTCTCCGACGTCGACCCGACCCGCTGAGGCGGATTTCCGGGACACTGGAGGGTCGGGCCCACGCGGGCCCGCGAGAACCGAGGAGAACCGTGTGAGTGGTGGACCGCTGATCGTCCAGTCGGACAAGACCGTATTGCTGGAGATCGACCACGATCAGGCGAACGACGCCCGGCAGGCCCTGGCCCCGTTCGCCGAGCTCGAACGCGCTCCCGAGCACGTCCACACCTACCGGATCACCCCGCTCGCCCTGTGGAACGCGCGGGCCGCCGGTCACGACGCCGAGCAGGTCGTCGATGTGCTGGTCAACTACTCGCGCTTCCCCGTCCCCCAGCCGCTCCTGGTCGACATCGCCGACACGATGGCCCGCTACGGGCGACTCCAGCTGGTCAAGAGCCCGGTCCACGGCCTGACCCTGATCTCGCTCGACGCCGCCGTGCTCGCCGAGGTCAGGCGCCACAAGAAGATCGCTCCGATGCTCGGGGCCGAGATCGACGCCGACACCGTCATCGTCCACGCATCCGAGCGCGGCCGGCTCAAGCAGGAATTGCTGAAGGTGGGGTGGCCGGCCGAGGACCTGGCGGGGTACGTCGACGGCGAGGCCCACGAGATCTCCCTCTCCACCGAGTCCGAGCCCTGGGAGCTCCGCGACTACCAGCAGATGGCCGCGGACTCCTTCTGGGCCGGCGGGTCCGGCGTGGTCGTGCTGCCCTGCGGGGCCGGCAAGACCATGGTCGGCGCGGCCGCGATGGCCCGCGCCAAGGCCACCACGCTCATCCTCGTGACCAACACCGTCGCCGGGCGGCAGTGGAAGCGCGAGCTGCTGGCCCGCACGACACTCACGGAGGACGAGATCGGTGAGTACTCGGGCGAGCGCAAGGAGATCCGTCCGGTCACCATCGCCACCTACCAGGTCGTCACGCGCAAGACCAAGGGTGTGCACCGGGCGCTGGAGCTGTTCGACTCCCGAGACTGGGGCCTGATGATCTACGACGAGGTGCACCTGCTCCCGGCACCGGTCTTCCGGATGACCGCGGACCTGCAGTCGCGCCGCCGTCTCGGGCTCACCGCGACGCTGGTCCGCGAGGACGGCCGGGAGGGCGATGTCTTCTCGCTGATCGGCCCAAAGCGCTACGACGCCCCCTGGAAGGACATCGAGGCGCAGGGCTGGATCGCCCCTGCGGACTGTGTGGAGGTCCGCGTGACGCTGACCGAGAACGAGCGGATGCTCTACGCCACCGCCGAGGCGGAGGACAAGTACAAGTTGTGCTCGACCGCCCGCACCAAGATCCCGGTGGTCAAGAAGATCCTCGCCACGCACGCCGGCGCACCGACCCTGGTCATCGGCGCCTACCTCGACCAGCTCGAGGAACTGGGGATCGAGCTCGACGCGCCCGTGATCCAGGGATCGACCTCCAACAAGGAGAGGGAGAAGCTGTTCAACGCCTTCCGCGCCGGGGAGATCTCCACGCTCGTGGTGTCCAAGGTCGCCAACTTCTCCATCGACCTGCCCGAGGCCAGCGTCGCCGTGCAGGTCTCCGGCACCTTCGGCTCCCGCCAGGAGGAGGCCCAGCGGCTAGGACGGCTACTGCGGCCCAAGAAGGACGGCGGGCAGGCGCACTTCTACTCGGTCGTCTCCCGGGACACCCTCGACGCCGAGTACGCCGCCCACCGCCAGCGCTTCCTCGCCGAGCAGGGTTACGCCTACCGGATCATCGACGCCGACGACCTACTCGGCCCGGAACTCCCCGAGGTCGGCTGAGCGGGGGGCACCCGCGCCGGGGGGGCCTGGGATACTGGGTCCATGGCCTCCGATCGCGCCCCCCGCGCACCGCACGAGCAGTACCGCCTCACCGACTTCCCCGTCGACGACGCCTGGGTCCGGAAGAACAACGAGAGCCTTGCCGAGGTGCGTCGTCTGCAGTGGTCCGCGGGGATCCTGGGCGTCGTCGTGCTCGCCGCCGGAATCGGGATGCTCCTGTACTCGGACCTCGCCGCATGGGGGTGGATCATCGCCGCGATGGCAGGCGTCTTCGCGATCGGTTGCCTCGCGATGATCGGGTACATCCCCCGCAAGATGGGGTCGATGGCACACACCTACGCCACCTCTGAGCTGGTGCCGGCCATCGTCGCCGAGGTCCGGCCGCGCGGGCTCACCCTGTTGTCACTGGTCGATCGCGCGGTCGACCGCTCCGCGGGCACGCTCCCCGCCCTGGCCGTCCGCAGCTGCGAGAAGATCCCGGGTCACGATGTCCGCGTGGGTGAACGGGTCCCCTGCGTCGCGGTGGTCGGCAACCGCAGCGCTCGCGGCGGCGACAACCTGTACCAGTTCATCTCCCCCATGCCCGTCGCCTGGGCCACCCCGGACGCCGCCGTCCTGCGGCGCCTGGTCAGGGAGATCCCCCCCGGCGAGTGGGAGACCCTGCGCCAGAACCTCGACCGTGTCGGAGAGGTGTCGGCGTCGCCGACCAACCTCCTGCCCCTCGACTGACCGGCTGCCGACAGCCGTGCCCGCCCGCGGCCTCCTCCGCCCCTGAGCGCTGCTGTCGCCCGGGAACGGGAGCCTCACCCTGCGGACCTTCCCCTGTGAGCAACTCGTCACGGCACCGTGATCCGCCGCCACTCCCCGGCAACACGCGGTTCCTAGCCTGGTCGGCACAGGCTAGAAGGAGGTCCCCACATGACCGAGCACATCGTCGTCGTCGGACACGGAATGGTCGCCCACAGGTTCGTCTCCACCCTCGCGTCCCGGTGGGCCACCGCCGACCTCACCGTCACGGTGATCGGCGAGGAGACGGACCCGGCCTACGACCGCGTCGGGCTCTCCTCCTATGTCGGCGCATGGGACCGCGAGTCGCTCCACCTCGAGGACGCCCGGCACGGCGCCGACCCACGGGTGACCGTGCGGTCGGGCCACCTCGTCACCGCGATCGACCGCGGCGCCAAGGAGGTCGAACTCTCGTCGGGTGAGCGGATCCCCTATGACACGCTGGTCCTCGCGACCGGTTCGCGGGCGTTCGTCCCACCCGTCCCCGGCCACGACCTTCCGGGGTGCCACGTCTACCGCACCCTCGACGACCTCGACGGAATCCGGGCGGCCGCCGAACGCGCCGGGTCGGGAGCCCACGGCGTCGTCATCGGCGGCGGGCTGCTCGGGCTCGAGGCCGCCAACGCGGTGAGCCTGCTCGGGCTCACGCCGCACGTCGTCGAACGCAACGAACGGCTCATGCCGCTCCAGGTCGACGCCGGTGGCGGACACGTCCTGGCCTCGCTCATCCGTGAACTCGGGATCGACATCCACCTCTCGGTGACCGGCACGGAGATCGAGGAGACGCCCGACGGCCTCACCGTCCGGCTCACCGGCAACGCCGGGATCACCACGGTCATCGACGCCGCGTTCGTGGTGTTCTCGGCGGGAGTCCGCCCGAGAGACGAACTCGCGACGCTGTCCGGTCTAGACACGGCCGGGAGAGGCGGAATCCTCACCGACCTCGGGTGCCGGACCTCGGACCCGCACATCTACGCGATCGGCGAGTGCGCCGCCATCGACGGCACCTGCTACGGCCTCGTCGGCCCCGGATACACCTCGGCCGAGGTGGCGGCGGCCAAGATCCTCAGCGGCGAGGGCGAGTTCACCGGAGCCGACCTGTCCACCAAGCTCAAGCTCCTCGGGGTGGACATGGCGAGCTTCGGCGATGCGCACGGCGTCACGCCCGGCTGCCTCGAGGTGGTGGTCAACGACCCCGTCGCCGGGACGTACTCCAAGCTGGTCATGAGCGACGACGCCCAGACTCTCCTCGGCGGCGTCTTCGTCGGCGATTCCGGACCGTACTCGCTGCTCAAGCCGCTCGTCGGCCGCACGCTGCCCTCCGCCGATCCCCTCTCCCTCATCTCACGCTCCACCGGCACCGATGCCGGGGTCGGGGTGGAGGCACTCCCCGACGAGGCGCAGATCTGCTCCTGCAACGCCGTCACCAAGGGCGACATACGCGAGGCGATCTGCGGGGGCGCCTGCGACGTGGCCGACCTCAAGTCGTGCACCCGGGCCGGCACCTCGTGCGGATCGTGCATCCCCCTGCTCAAACAGGTCCTCGAAGCGGAGGGCGTCGAACAGTCGACGGCACTGTGTGAGCACTTCGACCAGTCCCGCTCGGAGCTGTTCGAGGTCGTCACGGTCACCGGCATCCGGACGTTCACCGGTCTGATCGAGCGCTTCGGCCGTGGGACCGGCTGCGACATCTGCAAGCCGACGGTCGCGTCGATCCTGGCCTCCACCAGCTCCGATCACGTGCTCGACGGGGAGCAGGCGGCACTCCAGGACACCAACGACCACTTCCTCGCCAACATCCAGAAGAACGGCACCTACTCGGTGGTGCCCCGGATGCCCGGCGGCGAGGTGTCCGCGGAGCAACTCATCGTGATCGGCGAGATCGCTCGCGATCACGACCTGTACGTCAAGGTCACAGGCGGTCAGCGCATCGACATGTTCGGTGCGCGCGTCGAGGAACTGCCGGTGATCTGGAAGCGACTCGTGGACGCCGGTATGGAGTCCGGACACGCCTACGGCAAGTCGCTGCGCACGGTCAAGAGCTGCGTCGGCACCTCGTGGTGCCGCTACGGCCAGCAGGATTCCGTCGCGATGGCCGTGCAGATGGAGAACCGCTACCGCGGGCTCCGCGCACCCCACAAGATCAAGATGGGGGTCTCCGGATGTGCCCGCGAGTGCGCCGAGGCGCGCGGCAAGGACGTGGGCGTGATCGCCACGGAGTCCGGATGGAACCTCTACGTCGGTGGTAACGGTGGCGCGACACCACGGCACGCCGAGCTCCTCGTGGGAGACCTCACCGACGAGCAGTTGGTCCGCTACATCGATCGCACGGTGATGTTCTACGTCCGCACCGCCGAGCGGCTGCAACGCATCGCACCGTGGCTCGAGTCGCTGGAGGGCGGGATCGACCACCTGCGAGAGGTCGTGTGCAACGACTCTCTGGGTCTGGCCGCCGAGCTCGAGGACCGGATGGAAGCGCACGTCGCCGGCTATGTCGACGAGTGGTCCGCCGTTCTGGACGACCCCGACAAGCTCGCCCGGTTCGTCTCCTTCGTCAACGCCCCCGAGTCCCCGGACCCGACCGTCGAGTTCGAGGAACAGGACGGCCGCAAGGTCCCCGTTCTCCTCGGTTCCCCCGGTATGCCCGCACGAGTCTGATCAACCATCTCAGCTCTCCCCGAAAGGACACCGTCATGACCGCAACCCTGTCCCCCGCCGAGATCGTCGTCTGCCCCCTCGAGCGCCTCATCCCGGGGCGGGGCGTCGCCGCCCTGCTGCCCGACGGCCGGCAGATCGCCGTCTATCTCCTGGATGACGGCAGCGTCCACGCCCTGTGCAACATCGACCCGATCGCCCGGGCGGCCGTGATGAGCCGCGGGCTCGTCGGTGACCGCGCAGGGGTACCCGTGGCGATCTCCCCCATCGGCAAGCAGGCCTACGCACTGGAGGACGGGCGTGGGATCGACGACGAGTCGCACGGCTTGTCCGTCTTCCCGGCCCGCGTGGTCGACGGCACCGTCCTGGTCTCCACCGAGGCGGCGATCCGCCACCAGGGTCGGCGGATCGCCGCGTAGAGCGGGCACCGCCCGGACGACTTCCGGAGCAGTGAGGCGCCACCGGGTGGGATCCACGCGGTGGCGCCTTACTGTGTGCCGTCGGCCCGGTCGCACGCGCAGCGTGTCCCGTCGGCCCGGTCGCACGCGGAGCGTGTCCGGGCGGCTCTGGTGCCCGGGGCCCCGTAGTTCGCGGGAGGCCGTGATGCTCGGGGGCCGCTTGCCGTGTGAACTAGACCGTGAGCCGATACCCGCGCTTGACCACCGTCGTGACCAACCCGGGGACCCCGAGCGCCCTACGCAGGCGCCCCATGGCCGTCTCCACGGCGTGCGGATCGGCGCCGTCGCCGGGCAGCACCGCGAGGAGCTCCTCGCGGCTCACACACTTGCCCGGCCGGTCGGCCATCGCACGCAACAGCGCCAGTGGCGCCGGCGAGAGGTCGATCGACCGACCGTCCATCAGGACCCCGGCCGCACACACGGTGAGTTCGTGTCCGGCCACCACGACGGGCTGGGACCGGGCGACCAGTTCGTCGGTGACGTGCCGCATGAGCGCGCCGAGTCGCATCCGCTCCGGCATCGACACGGGTACACCGAGCTCCACGAGCGGCTCCGCGGTCACCGGGCCCACGCAGAGCGCGGCGACCGGACCGGAGAGGGCGTCCAAGACGTCGTCGTGGATCCCCATCAGCTCGGCCCGTTCGAGCATCGACACCACGGCCGGGGCGGCGGTGAACGTCACCCCGTCGACGCCCGCGCGCGCGATGGTCCGGACGAGGTCGTCGAAGGCGTCCAGGTCTTCGGGCAGCTCCCATCGGTAGATGGGCACCACGATCACGTCGGCTCCCGCCGCACGAAGGCCCTCCACCAGAGGAGCCATAGGATTCCAGTCCGAACTCGCGCCCTGCAGTTGCACGGCCACCGTGAGACCGTCGACCCCACGCTCCAACAGCATCTGCAACAGTTCGGGGGTCGCCTCGCTCGCCGCCGACGCGTGTTCGCGCAGTCCGGCGGCGCGGAGCGCCCCGGTCACCTTGGGCCCGCGCGAATACAGCGGCACCCGGTCCATGAGTGCGTGCAGGTCCTCGGAGAATCCCCACTCCTCGCACACCTGCGTCCACCAGCGGACCCCGGTCGCGGTGGTGAGGACCATCAGGTCCGCCGGAGCGGCCAGCACCTGGGCGGTGGCCGAACGGACGAGTTCGTCCTCGGCCACGGGGATCATCCGGATGGCCGGAGCGTGCAGGACCGTCGCTCCACGACGTTCCAGCAGGACCTTCTGTTCCGATGCCCGGCGTGCAGCGGTCACAGCGACCGTTCGGCCAAGCAGAGGGTAGTCCTCGTTGGTGGTCACGATGTCCATCCTGCCGCAATCGTGTGTCGTTCATGTTTCCCTGCCGTCGTCGGAGGGGTTCCGGGGTCTGCCGGGGTCGTGATCAGGCGCATTCGCGCAACCATCCACAGATTCCGTCCACCGCCGCGGCGCACCCTCCGCACCCGGTCCCGGCGCGGGTGCGCGACGCCATCGCCGCGACGTCCCGGTCCCCCTCGGACCACGCATGGACGAGGTCGGCTTTGCTCACCCCGTTGCACCGGCACACCACGGCCGCGGCGGGCATGGTCGACGGCGTGTCGGTGGTCGTGGCGGTGGCCCGACCGAGCACCACGGACAATACGTCGTCGGGGACGGGAAGAGAGTGCTCGTAGAGCTGGGTGAGAAATCCGACGGGCTCGGGGTGGCCCACGAGAACGGCACCGGTCACCCGTGCGTCCACCACGTCCACGCGCGCATATCGTCCGCGGGAGGGTTCGCAGACCACGGTCACCTCCACCCCGGGGTCGTGGACGTCCCCGGCGAGCTCCCCGAGTGAGACCACGTCGACCCCGAACGCCTTCAACCTGGTGACCGCGACACCACCGAGGTAGCACGCGCCGGGGTCCGTGCCCGTGATCCGCGCGGACACCACCCCGGCCTGATCCCAGGCGGGCCCGACGAGCCCGGTCACGCACCCGCGGTGTTCGGCGCAATCGCCGATCGCGCTGATGTCCGGGTCGCTGGTCCGGAGGGCGTCGTCGATGACGATCCCCCGGCCGACCTCCAGCCCGGCGGCCTCGGCCAGCTGGGTGCGTGGGCGGGTGCCCGCCGAGAGGACGACTGTCCGACACTCGATCTCGGTGCCGTCGTCGAGCCCCAGTGCGGTGCCGTCCCATCGCGCAGCCCGCGCGCCCGTCACCACCCGCACGCCGAGTTCGTCCAGCGCGCGGATGAGCACGCGTCCGCCTCCGGAGTCCAGATGCGAGTCCATGGGCCAGGCGCGGGGATGGACCACGACGACATCGCGACCGGACCGCGCCAGTGCGCAGGCCACCTCGAGACCGATGAACCCGCCTCCCACCAGCGCGACCCGACCGGGGTTCCCGTCGAGGTGGGCGGTGAGCCCCCGGCAATCGGAGGCGTCGCGGAGCGGGAACACCCCCGCGGCGAGCGATCCGTCCGGTCCGCGCACCCCGTCGATCGGCGGGATGGTGGCCTCCGAGCCGGTCGCCAGCACCAGGTGGTCGTAGGGGACGCGCTCCCCGTCGATCAGCTCCACCTCTCGGGCTGCGCGGTCGAGTCCACGCACCGAGGCCGACGTGCGCATCTCGATGGCGTTGGGTTCCCACCATCCGGAGGGCTTGAGCCGGGTGGCACTCGGGTCACCCATCCCACCGGCCACGACGTGCGAGAGCATGATCCGGTTGTACGGCGCCTCCGGCTCGGCGCCCAGGACGGTCACCGCAACCTTCTCGGGGTCCGGCTCGGCGCGCCGCAGTTCCTCGGCGAGCCGCGCACCGGACATCCCGGCCCCCACCACCACGACCCGCATCACGCCGCCTCCAGCCGTACGGCGCACGCCTTGAACTGGGGCATACGGCTGTAGGGGTCGAGCTCGGGCAGGGTCACCAGGTTCGCGCGGGCGGCACCTGCGAAATGGAACGGCAGGAACAGGGTGTCGGTCCGCATGTCCTCGTCGCACCGCACGAGCGCCTCGACGGCGCCCCGGCGGGACACCACCCGGGCGCGCCCGCCGTCGTCGAGCCCCACGGCCCGCGCCACCACCGGGTGGACCTGGACCCACATCTCGGGCTCGGCGGAGGCCAGCTCCGGAACCCGCCTGGTCTGAGCGCCGGACTGGTAGTGCGCGAGCACGCGTCCGGTGGTTCCCAGCAGCGGGTAGTCCGGGCAGGTGTCCTCCGCGGGTGGGTCCACGGCGGCCACCGCGAAGCGGGCGCGGCCGTCCCCGGTGGCGAAGCTGTCGAGGAACATACGCGGCGTCCCGGCCGGCGAGTCGGCGCCGCACGGCCAGAACAGGGCTTCCCCTGCGTCGAGGCGGTCCCAGTCCATTGCGGAGTAGTCGGCCTTGCCCCCGGCGGAGGCGCGTGCCAGCTCGTCGAACACCACGCGTGGGTCGGTGGGGAAACGCTCCGGACCACGACCGAGCCGACGCGCGAGTTCGTTCCAGATCCACAGCTCGTCCCGGGCGCCGTCCGGCGGCGTGACCGAGCGGCGTCGACGCAGCACCCGTCCCTCGAGGTTGGTCAGCGTGCCCTCCTCTTCGGCCCATTGCGGGACCGGGAGGACGACATCGGCGAGTTCCGCGGTCTCGGAGAGGACGAAGTCGGCCACCACGAGGGTGTCCAGCGATCGGAGCCGGGCCGTGATCCGGTCGGCGTCGGGCGCGGACACGACGGGGTTGGACGCGTGGATCAGCATCGCCGTGGGCCCGCCGGGCTCTCCGAGTGCGTCCAGGAGTTCGAAGGCCGAGAGCCCGGGGCCGGGGATCTCCTCCGGTTCCACGCCCCACACCGAGGCGACGTGCGCGCGGGCGGCCGGATCCGTGATCATCCGGTACCCGGGCAGCTGATCCGCCTTCTGCCCGTGTTCTCGACCTCCCTGCCCGTTCCCCTGGCCGGTGAGGGTGCCGTAGCCGGTGCCGGGTCGCCCCGGGAGTCCCAGCGCGAGGGCGAGGGCGATCACGGCTCCGACGGTGTCCGTCCCCCGTGAGTGCTGCTCGGCGCCCCGGGCGGTGAGGATGTAGGCGCCCGAGCCCGCGTCACGGGAGCTCGAGAGCAGCTCCACCGTGCGTTCGAGTTGGTCGGCGGAGACTCCGGTGACCCGTTCCGTGCGGTCGGGCATCCAGTCCGCCGCGATCGCCCACGCGTCGTCGAACCCGGACGTGCGGGTGGACACGTACTCGGTGTCCAGGTGCCCACCGACCACGGCCACGTGCAGGAGGCCCAGCGCCAGCGCGGAGTCCGTACCCGGTCGCAGACGGAGATGGATCCCGCCGCCGTCAACGGCCCGGTGTGCGGTCGCGCTGAGCCGCGGATCGGCGACCACCATGCCGCCGGCCGCCGCGGCCGTGTCGAGGTGCTGGACGAACGGAGGCATCGTGTCGGCCGGGTTCGCACCGATCAGCAGCACCGCGCGGGCGTCGTCGAGGTCGGTCACGGGGAAGGGCATCCCCCGGTCCAGCCCGAAGCTCCGGTTCGCACCGGCCGCCGCACTCGACATGCACCAGCGTCCGTTGTAGTCCACGAGCCTGCTCCCCAGCGCGAGCCGGGTGAACTTGCCCAGTGTGTAGGCCTTCTCGTTGGTCAGTCCGCCCCCGCCGAACACCGCCACGGCGTCGGGGCCGCCCGAGGCCTGTGCCCGCAGGATGCCGTCGGTGACCCGGGTCAACGCGGTGTCCCAATCGGTCGGCTGCAGGTGCCCGTCCACCCGGATCAGCGGGGTGGTGATCCGATCCGGGTGGTCGAGCAGCACTGCCGACGTCCAGCCCTTCCGGCACAACCCGCCCCTGTTGGTGGGGAACTGCTCCGGGGTGATCGTCGCCGGTCCGTCGCCGGGAGACGGGGTCACCGACATCGCGCACTGGAGCGCGCAATACGGGCAGTGGGTGTGTGTCGGGGAGCCGGTTGTCGGCAACGCGTGCACCATGTGTCCTCTTCGTCTCGGTCGTCAGGCGTGCTCGGTCAGGCCTGTGCGCCCACGGGCACCCGGGGCTCGGGGGGTGCCGCGGCGACCGCGTCGACTCCTGCGGCAGCCCGCATGTAGACGACACGCGTGACGATCGCGGCCACCACGTAGAACACCATGAACACCACGAACGCCGACGTGGCCGCACCAGACGACTGGTAGGAGGTGCGCAGGGTCATGTTGATGAGGAACCCGCCGAACGCGCCGATCGCTCCGGCGACCCCGATGAGGGCTCCCGCGTGGGCCCGCGACCACGTCGTCCGCGCCGCCTCGTCCAGACCGAGCGCGTGGCTGCGCGCCTCGAAGACCGACGGGATCATCTTGTACACCGAGGCGTTGCCCACTCCGGTGAGCCCGAAGAGCGTCAGGAAGGCCACGAAGAACAGGACGAGCGCGCCACCGGCGAGCCGGCCGTCGTTGGTCGCCTGGACGTTCGAGGTGTACACGAGCGCCACCGTGGTGATCGCCATTCCGCAGAAGGTCACGAAGGTCACCCGTGCCCCACCGAAGCGGTCCGAGACACGGCCACCGACCATCCGGGTCAGCGAGCCGAGCAGCGGCCCGAGGAAGGTGATCTGCGCAGCGTGCAGCGCTGCTTGTGCAGGTTCCTGCCCGTTACCCATGAAGGTCATGGTGAGCATCTGGCCGAACGCGAAGCTGAAGCCGATGAACGAGCCGAAGGTGCCGATGTAGAGCAGCGACAGCACCCATCCGTCCTTGTCGCGGGCCATGTCCTTCATGCTCTGCACGTCCACCGTCTGGTGCGCGAGGTTGTCCATCTTCAGTGCCGCGCCGATCCCCGCGACGACGAGCAGGACGATGTAGACGCCGATCACCCAGTGGGGCGCGCGGTTGCCCGCGAGAGCGATCACCACGAGGCCCACCACCTGGATCGTGGCCACTCCGAGGTTGCCCCCGCCCGCGTTGAGGCCCAGTGCCCAGCCCTTCTCCCGCTGGGGGAAGAAGGCGTTGATGTTGGTCATCGAGGACGCGAAGTTGGCGCCACCGAGTCCCGCGAGTGCGCCCACGACGAGGTACATCCAGAGCGGTTGACCCGGGTTCGCCATGATCCACAGCATCGCCACCGCCGGGATGAGCAGGACGAAGGCCGAGAACATGGTCCAGTTGCGGCCGCCGAACGTGGCGGTGGCCAGGGTGTACGGGATTCGGAGGAACGCGCCGGTGAGAGTGACCACCGCGGAGACGAGGAACTTGTCGGGCGCGTCCAGTCCGTAGACGTCCTCGGGCATGAACAGCACCATGACGGCGAACAGGGTCCATACCGAGAACCCGACGTGCTCGGCGAAGACCGACCAGTAGAGGTTGCGCATGGCGGTCTTTCTTCCGCCGGACTTCCACTGCGCGTCGTCCTCCGGATCCCAGTTCTCTATGACATGTGAGCGCGACATGAAGTCGACCCCCTCTCCAATGACGTGGACACCCCCTCGGTGCCCCCTGCGAACCGACGGTAGGCACGCCCTGTTTCCCCGGCGCTACCCGGGATGACGTGATGGTCACGGTGTCCTCACGCCGGACGGAATCGGCCGTGAGGGGCCTGCCGCCGTGGTGGACTGAGGTCATGTCACCCCGGTTCACACCCCGCGTTCTCGGCGTCGTCGCCGCCGTCGCCCTCGCCGTGGGCCTCGCGCCCGCGGCGTCCGCCCAGCCCACCGAGGCGTGGCGTGCGTCGTTCATCCCGGGTCACGGTGTCGAGCTGGCGCCCGGGCAGACCATCACCCCGGACCAGCCGGCGTTCTGGATGATCGGCGACCGGGTCCGACTGCTCTCACCACACGGGTCCTCTCGCCCGCTGTTCTGCACGAACGACCGCGGCCACCCGTACGGGCGATGTTGGCAGCTCGACCCGGACGGCATGCTCGTGGAGTTGCGGCACGACACCATGGTCAACGACGTCTGGCACTCGCTCTTCACGCAGACCGGATCCACCACGTCGGCGTACACCGGCCTCTATGATCTCGCGCAGCGGATGGGCTGGATGACGACCTCCGGCGGGGTCTTCGTTCCCCCGGACTCCGGGGGCAGCCTGGCCGGCACCTATTCGACCACGATGCCGCTCTCCCCCCACGGTTCGAGTCCGGTGTGGGACGTGTGGGTGCATCCCGGGTACGTGCCCGGCAGCTGAGTAGCCTGGGGGTCCTGTGAACCCGGTCGAAAGGACCCCCGCCGTGCCGTTCCCCCTGGATGTCCCCGAGTCCGTCCTGCGCAGGCGCCGGAGCCAGAAGTGGGTGGCGTACCCGGAGGACGTCCTGCCGCTGTTCGTCGCGGAGACCGACGTCCTGTTGGCCCCTGCGATCCGGGACCGCCTCGCCGCCGCGGTCGCCGACGGCGACACCGGGTACTTCGCCGAGATCGAGCGGCTCTCGGGCGTGTGCGCACGCTACTACTCCCGTTTCGGTTACGACGTCCCCGACGATTCCGTCTCGGTGGTCCCGGTCAACGACGTCGGTGTCGGGGTGCGCGAATCGCTCGCGCGTACCCTTCCGGCCGGCAGCGGAGTGATCTACACCCCGCCGGTGTACATGCCGTTCGCGCCGTGGCTCCGGCGCGTGGGAATGTCGCCCGTCGCGGTGCCGCTGATCGACCACGACGGCGAGGACCCGCGGCTGGACCTCGAGGGCATCGAGCGCGCGCTGGCGGACGGTGCGCGAGGAGTGCTGTTGAGCCACCCCCACAACCCCACCGGGGTAGTGCACTCCTCGGACGAGTTGGCCGCGCTCGCCGACCTGGCGGTTGAGTACGGGGCGGTGGTGGTCTCCGACGAGATCTGGGCGCCCCTGACCATGCCGGGGGTCGAGTTCCGGTCGTTCCTCGCCGTCTCCGAGGCCGCGCGCGGGGTGGGGCTGGCGATATCGTCGGCGTCCAAAGCCTTCAACCTCGCCGGACTCAAGTGTGCGTTCGTGGTCAACGGCAACCCGGAGCGGTTCGAGGTCCGGCGTTCAGCCCTGTCCGGAGCGGTGGGGCACTTCGGCGCGCTCGCGGCCGAGGCCGCGTTGACCGGGTCGCTCGACTGGCTGGATGATCTGCGCGCCGCCCTGTCGTCCAACCTCGACCTCATGGAACAGCTCATGGCCGAGCATCTTCCCCGCGCCCGGTGGCGCCGGCCGGACGCCGGGTTCGTGGCGTGGATCGACCTGCGCGCCTACCCGGGACTGGGCGACGACCCCGCCGCGGCGTTCCTCGACGACGGCCGGGTGGCGCTGAGCAACGGTCCCGCGTTCGGTTCCCAGGGCAAGGGGTTCGCTCGCGTGAACTTCGCGTGCTCGGAAGAGCTCCTCACCGAAGCCTTCACCCGGATGGGCCGCGTCGCCGAGAGGCGTGACTGAGCCCGGTTCTCTGCCCACTCCACCTACGCCGACCCCTCGCTCCCGGGGCCGGTGGGTCCGTGGCCGCGCCGCCACAGGAACACCGTCATCGTGGCGGTGAGCACCACGGCCCCGTCCTGGTTGCGCATCTCCAGCTCCAGGGTGACCCGCCCTCTCGACTCGTCCGGACTCACCTCTGTGACGTACATCGAACCGGTCAGCGTGTCCCCCGGCCGGACCGGTGTCGTGAAACGGAGGCGGTCGAATCCACGTCCGGCGATCACCGCCCACCTCGAGTAGGCCGACTCGACGCAGAGCCGCTGCAGTACGGCCAGGGTGTGGATCCCACTGGCGATCACCCCGCCGTGGTGACCGCCGGCGGCCGCCTCCGGATCCGTATGGAACCACTGTGGATCCCACTGCTCCGCGAATCCGACGATCTCCTCTTCCGTGAGAGTGAGTCGGCCGAGCTCGAGACGATCACCAGGAGTCAGGTCATCGACGGTGACGATTGTGTCCATCCGACATTCCCTTCCGCTCGGAAACGACCCTCGAAAGGAGTCCACGAGAGTGCCTGACGCATTATCCGGTAGGTGCATTCTCGTCCTCACGGCCGGATTTGTTCACGCCATTCAAATCCACTCCAGGTATGGCTATCCCCTTATTGTTGCCGTACCCTCATTAGGCATACCTAACTAGCCCGGAGGACCCATGGAGACGATCATTTCCGCACCCCTGTCGAGAGCATTACACGACTCGACGATGGTCGCGCATGAACAGGCGGAGAACGCCTCGTTCATCACCCGTCTGATGAACGGCGACGGCACCCTGGACGGCCTGGTCGCACTCCTCCGGCAGTCCCTCCCCGTGTACGAGGCGCTCGAGGACGCCTGCCGCGGAGTCGGCGGTGACCCGCGCCTGTCGGCCATCCTCGATCCGCGCCTCGACCGGACCGCCTCCCTGCGTGCCGACCTGGAGTCGCACCGCATGCAGGGCCGCTCCTGCGACGTCCTGGTGCCCGCCACCGAGACCTACGTGGCCGAGTTGCGCGCGTGCGCCACGGACCCGGCCGCCCTGATCGGGCATCACTACGTCCGGTACCTCGGTGATCTCTCGGGCGGGCAGATCATCAAGACCATGGTGCGCCGCCACTACGGCATCGAGACCGGTCTGAGCTTCTATGACTTCGACGTGGCCAAGCCGAAGGTCTACAAGGACGGCTACCGGGCCGCGCTCGACGCCCTGCCGCTGAGCGAGGCAGATCGTGGATCCGCTCTGGCCGCCGCCACCCGGGCCTTCGAACTCAACCACCAGATCTTCCTCGACCTGGAGGCCCACGGCATTCGTTGACCACCGCCTCCGGCACTCGATGCCCCGGATCCCGTCGGATCCGGGGCATCTGTCGCATCAGGCGTGGTCGCGGCCCGGACCGACCTCCGGCCCGCGCCGACGAGAAGCGGCCCCGACACCCTGGCCGGGTGTCGGGGCCGCGTCCGTCAACTGCGTGAGCTACATGAGGCTGCCGAACAGGTTCGTCATGCCGGAGAGCGACCCGCCGGCACCGGCGTCGTCGTCATCCCCGCCACTGGTGAAGGTGATCGGCGCAGAGAGCTCCCATGGCGCGTGGACCGCGCCGGAGGCCGCATAGGTGTAGATCCCGTAGCTGCCCGTCTCCGACTTCGCGTCGGCCGCGTCCTTGGAGACGGTGACGGTCGTGGTGAAGGTGCCGTCGGGACGGAGTTCGACCGCTCCGGCGGCGGCGCCGCCGATGGTGGCGTGGTTCTCGGCACCGAGAACCCACTTCTGCTCGACGACCTTGCGAGCCGCGGAGGTTCCGCCCGCGGACGGCTTCCACGCGTCCTCGAACTTGCCGAACACCAGGTAGAAGCCGGAGGGCTTGCCCGCCAGAGGAGGTCGGACACCCAGCACGGACTGGTCGTCGAAGCCGGAACCGGTGATGGTCACCTGGTGACTGCCGTCAGCGGCGAGAGTGGTCTCCGAGAGTTCGATCGTCGGGGTCCCGACGGGCTCCTGGGTCTCGTCCTCGGTCACGTCGTAGCGGACCTGGAGAGGCAGCGGACGCTTGAGGTTCTGGTCCCCACCGCACCCTGTGTTGTAGTAGTGCGGATGCACCGAGCCCGGCACGGCCGCCAACCACTCGGGGGCCCATGCGCCCCAGACGTTCGGTGTGGTGCAGGTCCGGTCCTGCGCGCCGCCGTTGTGCTGGACTCCCGCGTACTCGGGGGACAGCGTGATCGTGCCGTCCTGAGCCACCTGGGCGGCGCCCGTTCCGAAGGACAGGACCATTGTACGACCGGCGTTGACCTCCGGAGTCGGGTTACCGCTCATGTCGTTCGCCGCGCCGATGGTGACATCGGCCTCCAGCTCCCCGGAGCCGTCGGCGTTCACGATGAGCGTGGGGTCCGCCAGGGTTTCATCCGGAGCGTTGAGGTTGGCCGGGTAGGCGTTGAAGGTGAACTCGCCGTCCCAGTCGATGGTGACGGCGCCCTCCGCGTTGCGGTTTCCCTCGCCGTCGGAGAACTTGATCGCGTTCGGGGTCGCCTGCTGGCCGTCGACCAGCCTGACCGGCATCGTGGTGGCCGGGAACGCTCCGGGGGCGTACTCGGTCTGAGTCCCTCCGGAGACCGATCCGACGAGCGCGGAGGCGTCACCGGAGGCGTCGAAGATGCGCCACGGTCCGAAGATGCCCTTCTGGGCGTATCCGCTGATTCCCCAGACGAACGAGGCATCGGAGACGGTCCCCGGGGTGGTGTCCTGAGCTTGGGCCGCCGGGACGGCGACGACTCCGGCGAGCAACGCGAGCGTTGCCCCCATCATCGTGCCCCGTCGACCGGCGAGCGCGAGCCGGGATCGAGATGACTTCACATCAGTCCTTTCGTCTAACTGTCTGGTAGAACAGCACTGCCGCGAGCGCGAGCAATGCGGCCCCCACCCACCACTGCCACTGGTGGGTGGGGTTTCCGGCCTTCTGGGAGGCGGAAGTCTGTGCGTAGACCACGTCGGAGCCGTAGAGCGGCGCGTTCGCCGCCACCGGGACCGTTCCCTGGTCTGCGTCTGAGGAGGGACTCGAGGGCGACGCGGAGGGCGACCCGCCCGGAGACGCCCCGCCGGACGACGACGCCGGGATAGAGGCGAGAGTCCCCGCGACGGTCCCGGCGGTGACCGGTCCACCCGCGGTGTAGTACTCCTCGTGATACCCCTCGAACACCTCGTCGACCCGGTTGTCGGATGTGGCGTCACCGGTGTCGGTCGAGACCGGGCCGTCGCCTTCCTGTTCCGCCTTCACCGCGTCGGGATGGAGCGGTTTCCACGCCTCGTCCATCCAGGCGGCCGCGGTGTCGGCGACGTCGTCACCCGCGGAGCGGAGGATCTGCTCGACCGTGTCGTCGAAGACCTGCCCCACGATTCCCGTCGACCCACCCGATTCTCCGGAATTCGGCATCTCCTCGGGTTCATCGGAATTCCAACTCACGGCTATCGGTAGTGCAGGTTTTGAGTTATCGGATGTACCAGTGGAATACCAGAACCCTCCCGAACCCGCATCCGCGGCAAAGTCCACGAATTCTTTGGGGAATGATCCCCAATAGGCTCCATCCTTGGACTGCGGGTTCTCTCCGGCCTTGGCGGAATAGGACACTCCGAGATATTCGGGAGTGACAGAAAACCCTCTTTCCCCACCCAATTCGACGCGGTTTCGGGAGAGGTCGGCGATGACGACGGTGCGGGACGAGATCGGGACCGACACGTCTGGGTTGTCCTGCGAGCTCCGTCGTCCACCCAGGGTCGCGGTGACGACCGCCTTCGTGGGAGTCACGGTGAGGACCGGGTCCTCCACGCTGAGAAACACCAGGCCCGAGTAGTACAGGACCGAGGTGGTGCCCTTCCACTCGATCTCGGCGGTTCCCGCCTCGGCATCGACGGTCCCGGCGCCGTGGCCGAAGACCATCTCGAGGCCGCTGTACTTGCTCGAGGAGGCGTCACGGATCGGTCTGCCCGACTGGTCGGTCTGCGTGCCGGCCCAGGTGGCGGTCGCCGTGGCCCCGTTCGCGGATCGCTTCTCGATCCTCACATCGCCCGACGTGGCTCTCCACGTCTGTTCGGTGATCGTCGCCCCGGAGCCGGCGAGCGCCGAAGAGCTGTCCCCTGCGGAGAGGAAGTTCAGTCCGGGACCGTGGCTCGGCCCCGAGCTCTGCGAGGTGAGCCCCCATCGGAACTCCGCGTCGGTCAACTCGAGTGCAGAGCCCTGCGCTCGCGCCGACGGAGCACTCATCAGTGCACCGAAGGCGAGTACCAGCGCCAGCGCCAACGCCAGCGCGGTGGCCAGGCGATAGGTCGGTCGCAGCTGACTGATCATCGGGGATCCCTTTGCTCGAGGTCGGTCGGGTGTTGACGGGGGCCTCCGGCCATCGCCGGGTGGGGATACGGCCCGGTCGACTGGTCACCGGGACCGGACGGATCGAGCGGTTCGCCACCCTCCCCGTCGACGGCATCGGGTCCGTCGACGGCATCGGGCCCGTCGACGGAGTCGTGCCTGGCGAGGAATCGCCGGTTGACGGTGACCGCCCCGGCCGCCAGCAACGCCAGTGCGGCGAGGGCGAGGAAGACCCACCCAGCCGACGCGCTGAGTCCGGCGGCCGACGCCGTCGGGGAGATGTCGGTCCGCACCGGGAACCGCTCGGCGGCCTCGAGGCCCGAGCCGGCGCCCGCCGCCCGGATCTCGTGGGTTCCGGGGTCGATGTCCTCGGGGAGCACGAGCACTCCGGCGACCTCACCATCGACTCCCGCGAGGACCGGCCCGACCGCGGCGTCACCCTCGCCGAGCACCACGTAGACCTGCTCGCCAGGCCAGAAACCCGCTGCGGCGAATCCCATCGTGCCGCCGGGCCGGGCGGCCTTTCGATCGACCTCGATCACCGCGGTCACCGTGGTCGTGGTCCCCCCGGTCGCCGCGGCGGGTGCACCGTCCGTGGGGGTATCGCCCCCCGCCGCGGTGTCGGTACCGCCCGAACCGGCGGTATTCGGGGACTGCTGCCCGGCGGACCCGGCCGTTCCGGCCGCCGAGCCCTGTGCCGTCACGCTCGAACGCGAGCGGGTGGCGGCCCGACCGGTCGCGGCCGAACGACCGGGCTGGGCATTGGCGGCGGGCGCGCCCGCTGACGGAGCCTCCTCGACCTCAGGGGCCGGCGCGCCGCCCTGGAAGGTCACCGGAGTGAAGGTCTCGTTGGCGCCGTTGCGAACGCCGTGCGCGCCCCACGTGAGGAAACCACACGTGACCTTGGTGCAGTCGATGCTCTTGCCACCGGCTCCGGTGAACGTGGGCCCGGGGACCGTGAGGTTGACCCGGAACGACCCGTCGGAACCCATGGTCGCCTGGGCTTCACCCGATGTCGATGATCCGGGGAAGGCGACGAACGCCTGGAATCCCTGGTTGCTGCGCGACTGCTCGTCGGGGACGTAGTCGTAGGTCCGGCCGGTCGCACCCCCCTTCGACGGCCCCCAGCCGGATCCGTTGACCCAACCGAAGCCGATGTACACCCCACCGAAACCACCGTCGACAGCCTGGAACCCCGAACCCGACACCGTGAAACCGGTCTGGCCGGAGGTCGACGCCACCGCCCCGCCGAGCGAGCTGGATACGTTCAGGCGGGCCGCGGCGTTCGCCGGGGCCACTGCCAGTACGGCGAGAGCGGAGGTACCGAGCAGCGCGAGAGTCAGGACTGAGAACATCCGGACCACGAACGCCCGCACTGTGGATGACCGGGTGTGTATCACGAGAACTCCTTGACGGGTGCGGACTCGAGCGCTGCGTCGAACGCCGGCTCCGCCGGCGTCCGGGCGGTGCGGAATCGTCGTCGATCCGGGGTGACCAACAGGTCCCCGGTGACGGGATGACGGTGGATGAGAACCGGCTGCTGATAGACCTCTTCCACCAGGTCGGCGGTGAGGACCTGATCGGGTGGCCCCTCGGCACGGATCCGTCCGTCGGAGATCATCACGAGACGGTCGGACCACGCAGCCGCCAGCTCCAGGTCGTGCAGGACCACCACCACCGCGCCGCCGGCGTCGGCGACGGTCCGTGCCAGCTCGAGGACGGTCTCCTGATGGCGCAGGTCCACTGCCGCCGTGGGCTCGTCCAGGAGCAGCACGCCGGCTCGCTGGGCGAGCGCCCTCGAGAGGGAGGCTCGCGCCTTCTCCCCACCGGACAGCGTGGGGAAGGTGCGGGACTGCAGGTGGGAGGTGTCGGTGGCGGCCAAGGACTCGTCGATGATCTCCTCGTCGTCGTCCTCGGGCAGCGCCGCCCAGGGGGCGCGCCCCATCGCGACGATCTCGCGCACGGTGAAGGGGAAGGCGACCGAGTTGGCCTGGGTGAGCAGGGCCCGACGGCGGGCGAGGTCTCCGAGGCGCCACCGCCGCAGATCGGTGCCGTCGAGCAGGGTCCGGCCGGAGTCCGGGTCGGTGTCCCCCGCGACCACGCCGAGCAGCGTGGACTTGCCCGCTCCGTTGGGGCCGACCAGCGCCAGCACCTCACCGGCGTAGGCATCCAGGTCCACCGCGTCGAGCAGCACCCGACCGCCGATTCGTACCGTGACGCCTTCGGCGGAGAGCACCGGCACACGGGTCCCGTCGGCGCTCATCCCCACCCTCCTTAGGTCCGACGGGTGCGGTGGAGAAGCCAGAAGAAGAACGGCCCGCCGACGGCGGCCGTCACCATGCCCAGTGGCAGCTCCGCGTAGTTCACGGCGGTGCGGGCGAGCAGGTCGGCCGCCAGCAGACACACCGCGCCGCCCAGTGCCGACGCCGGCAGCAACAGACGATGCCCCGGTCCGGCGATCATGCGGACCAGGTGTGGCACCACCAGGCCGACAAAGGCGACGATGCCGCAGAAACTCACCGCCGCGGCCGTGAGCAGTCCGACCAACAGGATGGCGAGGATCCGCAGTCCCTCCACGTTCACGCCCAGGTGCCGAGCGGGACGCTCCCCCAGGGACAGCAGGTCGAGCGGCCGCGCCAGCCGGGCGGCCAGGACGAGTCCGAGTAACGCCAGCGGCGCCACCACCAGGACGTGCTCCCACCGGCTGCCGTTCAGGCTGCCCAGTTGCCAGAACACGATCTCCTCGCGAGCCTGCGTGTCACCGAGGAACATCAGCAGTGCGAGCGCGGCACCTGCGACGGCGTTCACGGCGATACCGGTGAGCACCAGCGTCACGACCTCGGTCCGGCCGTTACTGCGGCTGAACAGGTACACCGCGATGGTGGTGATGATGCCGGCGACGAAGGCGCAGACCACGCTGGTCCAGGCACCGAAGGCGGTCAGGCCGAACACGATCGCTGACGCGGCGCCCACGGCCGCGCCGGCCGATACCCCCACCACGCTGGGCTCGGCGAGCGGGTTGCCGAACGCACCCTGCATGAGTGCCCCGGCCACCGCTAGCGCCGCACCGACCACCATCGCCATGGCCACCCGCGGGAAACGGACGCTCCACAGCGTGGCGTCGGCGCGGGGGTGGCTCGCGGCCGGCCCGATGTCGATGCCGAGGCCTCGGAGGAAGCCGGACGCGACCTCCGTCGCCGGGATGGACAGCTGGCCGGAGGCCGCGGCCACCACGGCAAGGACGATGAGCGCCACGGCCAGCCCGGCGACCAACAGGCCACCGGTCAGCATGCGGTTGGTCCCACCGGGGGTGCTGGCGAGCCCGGGACCGGTTGTGGGTCGCGCGGCCGACCGCCGGTGCTCCTCGGTGAGTGTCACAGCGCGTCGGGGGCGTAGAGGGCCACCGCGAGCGCGTTGAGCACAGCGGGTGTCCTGGTGCCGAAGGACAGGACGAGGTCGTCGTTCATCGCGACGATCCGCTGGTTCGCGCCGGCGGGCGTCTGGGCCATGGCCGGGAACTTCTCGAGCAGGCCGTCGACGCCGCCGACGGACTCAAGACCCTTGTTCATCATGATGATGACGTCCGGCTGGGCCGCGATGAGCCCCTCGTCGTTGGCCGGCTTGGCGCCCTTCCACCCGACCTCGGAGGAGACGTCGTAGCCGCCGGCCGCCGTGATCAGTTCGTCCGCGCCGCTGTCCTGACCGAACATGTAGTACACGCCTGCGGATCCACGGGCGTAGAGGAAGACGGTGCGCAGCCGCGTGGTCTCGGACTCCGGGACGATCGACGAGATCGATTCCTCGGTCCGGGCGATCTTCGCGCGGGTGCGCTCCCCCAGCTCACGCCCCAGCTCGGGAACGCCGAGGCCGTCGGCGACGGACTGGGTGAGAGCCTCGACGTTGTCCGGGGATCTGTGGGAGTCGATGACGACGACGGGGACCCCTGCGTCCCGGAGCTGCAGGATCACGTCCCACGGACCCAGCGAGGTGTCCGTGATGATCACACTGGGGTCCAGCGCGAGGATCGCCTCGGCGTTGAGCTGGTGGCCGTCCTGTGTCACCAGGGGCCGGTCGGCGATCTCCGGGAAGGCGGACGAGATGTCGCGTCCGATCACGTTGTCGCCCAGCCCGAGCTCGAAGATGATGCGCGAGAGCGTCCCGTAGATGTCCAGGGGCAGGATCCGGGAGACATCCGCGACCTCGACGACCGTGCCCTGGTTGTCGGTGACCACCGCCGGCAGCTGCGGAACCGGGTCGGTCGCGACGGGCTCGACCGGATCGTCGACCAGTTCCAGCGCGAGCTCGCCGGCGAAGGATCGCGGGTCACCGATCGCCGAGACCTCCGACGCCAGCGGGATCCCGGAGATCGTCTCGGGGTCGCCACCGAGCCCGGTCGCGGCGCCACACGAGGTCAGGTTGAGAGCCAGGATGGCGGCGAGGGCCAGCCGGAGCGAGCCTGAGCGCTGTCTGAACATGCGGCAACGATAGCACCCGAACCAAGGACAGCCTAACCTTTGCATGGAAAGGCTTACCTTATTTCTGAAGCCCCAGTACAGAGAGATTTCGGCGTCCAATTCTCTGCCCCAGAACGACGCCAACCGGCCACTGAGAACTCTAAGACCTCACCTACACTCGGCCGGAAATGTGAAAGCGGCCGCCCCCGGGATCTCCCGGGGGCGGCCGCTTCTACCGCGCTCACAGCGGACCGCTCGGCCAGTGGCCGGGTCAGTTCTGCTCGGCAGCCGCCTTCTTCAGTGACTCGGTGGGTGCGAAACGCTCACCGTACTTCGCGGCCAGTTCCTCCGCGCGGGCGACGAAACCCTTGTAGCCCGAGGCGACGTGCTCGCCGGGTGCGGAGTAGTTCTTGGCGTACTGGCGGGTCCCACCAGTCCACGCCGGGAACCCGATGCCGATGATGGAACCGATGTTGGCGTCGGCGTCATCGACGATCACGCCCTCGTCGACACACTTCTGCGTCTCGAGAACCTCCGCGAAGAGCATGCGGTCAACCAGGTCCTGCAGCGGCGGGGCGTTGTCCGGCGAGGTGTTGAACGCCTCGCGCAGACCCGACCAGAGGCCGGCGCGCTTGCCGTCGGCGTACTCGTAGAAGCCCGCGCCGGCGGCACGGCCGGAACGCTTGATCTCCTCGACCATCTTGAGGACCACGCGGTCGGAGGCGTTGGGCACGTACTGCTTGCCCTCGGCCTCCTCCGCCTCGCGGGTGGCCTGACGGATCTTGACCATCAGGTTGAGGTTCAGCTCGTCCGACAGCTGCAACGGAGCCGCCGGGTATCCGGCGATGCGCCCGGCCTGCTCGATGGTCGAAGGGTCGATCCCCTCGTCGAGCATGCCGATCGCCTCGTTGACGAACGTGCCGATGACGCGCGAGGTGTAGAAGCCCCGCGAGTCGTTGACCACGATCGGGATCTTGCGGATCTGCAGGGTGAGGTCGATGGCCTTGGCCAGCGTCTCCGGCGTGGTCTGCTCACCGGAGATGATCTCGACGAGCTGCATCTTGTCGACCGGGGAGAAGAAGTGCAGCCCGATGAAGTCCTCGGGGCGCTTGACGCCGGTCGCGAGATCGGTGATCGGCAGAGTGGAGGTGTTGGAGCCCAGCAGCGCGTCCGGGTTGACGACGTCCTGGACCTCCTGGAAGACCTTCTTCTTCAGGTCCGGGGACTCGAAGACGGCCTCGATCACGAGGTCACAGCCGGCCAGCGCCTGCGGGTCCACCGCCGGGGTGATCCGGGCGAGCAGCTCAGCGGACTTCTCCGGGGTCGTCCGACCTCGCTCGAGGGCCTTGGCCTCGATCTTCTCCGAGTACGCCTTGCCCTTCTCGGCGGCGGCCATCTCGACGTCCTTGAGCACGACCTCGATGCCGGCCTTGGCGCAGACGTAGGCGATGCCCGCGCCCATCATGCCGGCACCCAGGACGCCCACCTTGGTGAACTGCGTCCTGGGGATCTCCGAACCGTCGGCGGCCTTGGGCCGAGCGCCGCCGGAGGAGCAGTGCTGCATGTCGAAGAAGAACGCCTGGATCATGTTCTTGGCCACGGCGCCGGTGACGAGTGAGACGAAGTAGCGCGCCTCGATCTTCTCGGCGGTGGCGAAGTCCACCTGCGAGCCCTCGACGGCCGCGGCCATGATGGCACGCGGCGCCGGGGAGGGCGCGCCTTTGGTCTGCTTGCGCATGTTGGCCGGGAAGGACGGCAGGACGCCGGCCAGCGCCGGGTCTTTGATCGTGCCGCCGGGGAGCGTCCAGCCCTTGCGGTCCCACGGCTGCGTGGCCTCGGGCTCGGTGCCGATCCACGCCTTGGCTGCGTCGATCAACTGCTCGGGGGCCACGACCTCGTCGACGAGGCCGGTCTCGAGGGCCTTGGCCGGCGCGAAGGACCGGCCGGACATGAGGATGTTGGGCACGGCCTGGGCCAGACCGAACATGCGGACGGTCCGGACGATGCCGCCGCCGCCCGGCAGCAGTCCGAGGGTGACCTCGGGCAGGCCGACCTTGGCGCCGCGGGCGTCGGCCATGACGCGGTGGTGGCACGCGAGCGCGAGCTCGAGGCCGCCACCCAGGGCAGCACCGTTGATGGCTGCCACGACCGGGACCCCGAGGGTCTCGAGGGCGCGCATGCGGCCCTTGATGCCCATGGACCGCTCGAACAGCTGCTCGGCGTCCTCGGGACCCGCCGTGATCATGGACTTGAGGTCGCCGCCACCGAAGAAGCTCTTCTTGGCCGAGGTCAGGACGACGCCCTTGATGGACTCCTTCTCCGCCTCGATGCGGCCGACGGTCTCCGAGAAATCGTCGATGAAACGGGCGTTCATCGTGTTGGCGCCGTGGTCAGGGTCATCCATGGTGAGGGTGACGATGCCGTCGCCGTCCTGCTCCCACCGGAACATGTTTTCGCTCACTGGTTCTCTACTCCTCAAGGCTGTGGTGTCGGTGGTGCGGATCAGACGCGCTCGATGATGGTGGCGACACCCATGCCGCCACCCACGCAGAGCGTGATGAGGGCGCGCTTGCCGCCGGTCCGCTCGAGCTCGTCGAGCACGGTGCCGGTGATCATGGCGCCGGTCGCACCGAGGGGGTGGCCCATGGCGATCGCCCCGCCGTTGACGTTGAGCTTCTCGTCGGGGATGTTCAAGTCCTTCTGGAAACGGAGGACGACAGAGGCGAAGGCCTCGTTGAGCTCCCAGAGGTCGATGTCGTCCGGGGTGAGCCCGGCGATCTCCAGGGCCTTCTTCGCGGCCGGCGTCGGGCCGGTGAGCATGATGGTGGTGTCGGCGCCGGAGGTGGCCGCGGCCACGACGCGGGCACGCGGCGTCATGTTCATCTCTTTGCCGGCCTTCTCCGAACCGACGACCACGAGCGCGGCGCCGTCGACGATGCCGGACGAGTTGCCACCGTGGTGGACGTGGTTGATCTCCTCGACCCAGTGGTACTTCTGCAGCGCGACGGCGTCGAAGCCGCCCATGTCGCCGACCATGGCGAACGACGGCTTGAGGCCGGCCAGCTTCTCGACCGTGGTTCCCGGACGCATGTGCTCGTCGTGATCGAGGATGGTGACGCCGTTGATGTCCTTGACCGGCACGACCGACTTGGCGAACCGCCCCTCCTCCCACGCCTGGGCCGCCAGGCGCTGCGAGCGCTCGGCGTAGCGGTCCACGTCCTCACGGGTGAAGCCCTCGAGCGTGGCGATGAGGTCGGCGCCGATCCCCTGCGGGGAGAAGTAGGTGTCGTAGTTGGTGGCCGGGTCCAGCGCCCAGGCGCCGCCGTCGGTGCCCATCGGCACGCGCGACATGGATTCGACGCCACCCGCCAGGACGACCTCGTCCCAGCCGGATCGGATCTTCTGCGCGGCCATGTTGATGGTGGTCAGACCGGAGGCGCAGAAGCGGTTGATCTGTACGCCGGCCACGGTGTCGGGCATCTTGGCGGCCAGCGCGGCGATGCGCGGCAGGTCCATGCCCTGGTCACCGAGGGGGGTGACGATTCCGTAGATGATGTCCGAGATCCGGTTCTCGTCGAGGTCGGGGAAGCGACGCCGCATCTCTTCGATGAGACCGACGACCAGGTCGATCGGCTTGACCCCGTGCAGAGCGCCGCCAGGCTTGCCCTTGCCTCGCGGGGTCCGGATGGCGTCGTAGATGAATGCCTCGGTCATGGGTTGTCCACGGCCTTTCTCTGGGCGGAACTGATACGTGTTCGAACTCAGGTTACGTTGTCCCTCCCCGCAAGCTCGGAGTGCGGTCCGTTTTCTGCGGACCGGCACCCGGGGCCTTCCGGTGGCACAGTGGACCGTGAATGTCCGCGGCGTCGCGAGAGCAGCGCCGCCCGACCCCACGCGAGGACGACACGTGACCTTGACCGACGCCGTACCCCCCGCCCTGGTGGAGCTCGCCGAGACATGTGGCGTGGCCACGAGCTACGAGGACGCCCGCGGTGTCCGACACGACATCTCGGCTCGGACGCTCCGCTCGGTACTCACCGCCATGGGCGTCCGGACGGGCGACGACGACGAGTCCGGCGCCGATGTCCGTACGGCTCTCGAGGAGGTTCGTCTGCGCCCGTGGCGGCGGGTGCTCCCGCCGACCATCGTGACCAGACAGGGTGTGGGCGCGACCTGCGAGGTACACGTCCCGCGCGGCGCGGTGGTGAGGGTGTCGGCGCATCTCGAGGACTCGGCCGCGCCTCTCGACCTCGAGCTCCCCATGGCCCCGCAGGACTCGCAGGAGCTCGACGGGATACTCATCGACAGGGTTCGACTGGAGCTCCCCGACTCTCTACCCATCGGGTGGCACCGGCTGGTCGCCGTCGTCACGGTCCCGTCGGGGGTCGCCGGACCGTCCGGCGAGGGTTCCCGAACCGTCGAGTCCACGCTCCTCGTCTCTCCGCAGTCGATCCCGGTTCCCCCTGACCTCGATCGACGTCGTGCCGTCGGCCTGGCCGCGCAGATCTACCAGGTCAGGTCCGAGCGCTCATGGGGGGTCGGGGACCTGGCCGATCTGGCCGAGCTCGCCGACTGGGCGGGCCGGGATCTCGCAGCCGACTTCGTCCTGGTCAACCCGATGCACGCCGGGGAGCCGTTTCCGCCTGTCGAACCGTCGCCGTACCTTCCCACCACACGCAGGTTCGCCTCGCCCTTGTATCTACGCCCCGAGCAGATCCCGGAGTACTCCGCCCTCGCTGCCGGCGACAGGCAGCTGGTCGACGATCTGGCCAGCTCCCAGCGCCGGAACAACGCAGCCGACACCATCGACCGCGACTCCTCGTGGAGCGCCAAGCTCGACGCATTGCGGATAGTGTTCACCGCTCCCCTGCCGGGCGACCGTTCCGAGCAGTTCAACGACTTCGTCGACGAGCAGGGGACCGGTCTCCATCGCTTCGCCACGTGGTGCGCGTTGGCGGCCGGGTTGGGTCCGGACTGGTCGCTCTGGCCCGGCGAACTGCAGGATCCCGACTCGGACGCTGTGGCTCGATACGCACACGACCAGGCGGAGGAAGTCCGCTTTCACCAGTGGCTGCAATGGCAGGTCGCACAGCAACGTTCCGAGGCACAGAATGCGGCGCGCTCGGCAGGGATGCGACTGGGTATCCTGCACGACCTCGCCGTGGGGGTCCATCCCGCCGGCGCCGACGCCTGGGCCCTGCACCGGTCGTTGGCACGAGGGGTCACCGTCGGCGCGCCACCGGATGTCTACAACCAGCTGGGGCAGGACTGGTCCCAACCTCCGCTGCGACCGGATGCGCTCGCCGAGGAGGGGTACCGGCCGTTCCGGGACATCGTCCGCGCTGCGTTGCGCGACTCGGGTGGGGTTCGGATCGATCACATCCTCGGCCTCTTTCGACTCTGGTGGATACCCGCGGGCCGTCCACCCACCGAGGGCACCTATGTCCGCTATGACCACGACGCGATGATCGGTGTGCTGGCGCTGGAGGCCTGGCGTGCAGGCGCGGTGGTCGTGGGAGAGGATCTGGGCACAGTCGCACCGGGGGTTCGGGAGGAACTGTCCGAACGCGGGGTCCTGGGCACCTCGGTGATGTGGTTCGAACAGAAGGATGGCCGTCCGATTCCTCCGGAGGACTATCGACGCCTGTGCATGGCGTCGGTGACCACTCACGACCTGCCGCCGTCCGCGGGGTACGTAGATCTCGTCCACGTCGATATCCGCGAGGAGTTGGGCCAGCTGGCAGGAGATGTAGACCAGGAACGCCGTGACGCCGCGCGCGAGATCCGGTCCTACACCGATGCTGTCCGAGAGCGCGGCCTCCTCGAGGGAGACAGTGCGGAGGATCTGGTGGTGGCGCTGCACGGGTTCTTGGCCGCGGCGCCGTCTCTCCTCTACGCGGTGTCGGTCGCAGACCTGGTGGGTGACCGCCGGCCGGTGAATATGCCGGGAACGTCGGATGAGTATCCGAATTGGCGTGTGTCGGTGTCCGGCAGCACGGGTGACGTCGTCTCGGTGGAGGCGCTTCGTGGGTGTGGGTTGGCGGGCCGGGTGATGGGTGCGGCAGTGGGTGGGGTGAAATAGCGGAAAGCCCCCGGTCGCGTGATGCGTTCGGGGGCTTTCCGTGTGTGAAGTTGTGTTCGGCGGTGACCTACTCTCCCACACCCTCACGAGTGCAGTACCATCGGCGCTGGCAGGCTTAGCTTCCGGGTTCGGAATGGGACCGGGCGTTTCCCTGCCGCTATGGCCGCCGTAACTCTGTGAAACAAGGCCCTCACCGCGAGAAGCCTCTCGCGGTATGGGTGTGTTGTTTCAGATACTGCACAGTGGACGCGTAACAATTCTTGGCTTGTTTGTGTGTAAGCCCTCGGCCGATTAGTACCGGTCACCTCCACGCATTGCTGCGCTTCCAGTTCCGGCCTATCAACCCCATGGTCTGTGGGGGCCTTAACCACGCAAGGTGGTGAGAAACCTCATCTTGGAACAGGCTTCCCGCTTAGATGCTTTCAGCGGTTATCCCTTCCGAACGTAGCTAACCAGCGATGCTCCTGGTGGAACAACTGGCACACCAGAGGTTCGTCCGTCCCGGTCCTCTCGTACTAGGGACAGCTTTCCTCAAGTTTCTTACGCGCGCGGCGGATAGAGACCGAACTGTCTCACGACGTTCTAAACCCAGCTCGCGTGCCGCTTTAATGGGCGAACAGCCCAACCCTTGGGACCTACTCCAGCCCCAGGATGCGACGAGCCGACATCGAGGTGCCAAACCATCCCGTCGATATGGACTCTTGGGGAAGATCAGCCTGTTATCCCCGGGGTACCTTTTATCCGTTGAGCGACACCGCTTCCACTTGCCGGTGCCGGATCACTAGTCCCGACTTTCGTCCCTGCTCGACGTGTCAGTCTCACAGTCAAGCTCCCTTGTGCACTTGCACTCAACACCTGATTGCCATCCAGGCTGAGGGAACCTTTGGGCGCCTCCGTTACTCTTTAGGAGGCAACCGCCCCAGTTAAACTACCCACCAGGCACTGTCCCTAACCCAGATCATGGGCCGAGGTTAGACGTCCAATACGATCAGAGTGGTATTTCAACAACGACTCCACACACACTGGCGTGCATGCTTCACAGTCTCCCACCTATCCTACACAAACCGAATCGAACGCCAATACCAAGCTATAGTAAAGGTCCCGGGGTCTTTTCGTCCTGCCGCGCGTAACGAGCATCTTTACTCGTAGTGCAATTTCGCCGAGTCTGTGGTCGAGACAGCAGAGAAGTCGTTACGCCATTCGTGCAGGTCGGAACTTACCCGACAAGGAATTTCGCTACCTTAGGATGGTTATAGTTACCACCGCCGTTTACTGGGGCTTAAATTCTCAGCTTCGCCTTGCGGCTAACCGGTCCTCTTAACCTTCCAGCACCGGGCAGGCGTCAGTCCGTATACATCGACTTACGTCTTCGCACGGACCTGTGTTTTTAGTAAACAGTCGCTTCTCTCTGGTCTCTGCGACCACACCCAGCTCCCACCGTGAAGATGTTCACCGGGCATGGCCCCCCTTCTCCCGAAGTTACGGGGGTATTTTGCCGAGTTCCTTAACCACAGTTCTCTCGATCGCCTTGGTATTCTCTACCTGATCACCTGTGTCGGTTTGGGGTACGGGCCGTGTATGAACTCACTAGAGGCTTTTCTCGGCAGCATAGGATCACTGAATTCCCCACAACGGGTATGCATCAAGTCTCAGCCTTAATGTGACACGGATTTGCCTATGTCACGGCCTACACTCTTACACCAGTACAACCACTGACTGGCTCAGCTACCTTCCTGCGTCACCCCATCGCTTGGCTACTACCAGATCAGGTCCCGCGCATCCAGACCACGTCATCCCGAAGGATGCTCTAGGCCATTCAGGGCGGTTAGTATCACTGATTCACCATGGGCGCGCACACACGGGTACGGGAATATCAACCCGTTGTCCATCGACTACGCCTGTCGGCCTCGCCTTAGGTCCCGACTCACCCTGGGCAGATTAGCTTGACCCAGGAACCCTTGATCATTCGGCGGACGAGTTTCTCACTCGTCATTCGCTACTCATGCCTGCATTCTCACTCGTGTGGCCTCCACGCCTGGATCACTCCGACGCTTCTATGGCCACACGACGCTCCCCTACCCACCCACACACCTGCCCGGAGGAGGTTATTGTGTGAGTGCCGCGGCTTCGGCGGTGTACTTGAGCCCCGCTAAATTGTCGGCGCAGGACCACTTGACCAGTGAGCTATTACGCACTCTTTCAAGGGTGGCTGCTTCTAAGCCAACCTCCTGGCTGTCTCAGCGATCCCACATCCTTTTCCACTTAGTACACGCTTAGGGGCCTTAGCCGGCGATCTGGGCTGTTTCCCTCTCGACTATGAAGCTTATCCCCCACAGTCTCACTGCCGCACTCTCACACCTCGGCATTCGGAGTTTGGCTGACGTCAGTAACCTTGTAGGGCCCATCGGCCATCCAGTAGCTCTACCTCCGAGGTGAAACATGCGACGCTGCACCTAAATGCATTTCGGGGAGAACCAGCTATCACGGAGTTTGATTGGCCTTTCACCCCTACCCACAACTCATCCCCTCAGTTTTCAACCTAAGTGGGTTCGCGCCTCCACGACGTCTTACCGTCGCTTCACACTGGCCATGGGTAGATCACTCCGCTTCGGGTCTAGAGCATGCCACTCAACCGCCCTATTAGGACTCGCTTTCGCTACGGCTTCCCCACACGGGTTAACCTTGCGACATACCACTAACTCGCAGGCTCATTCTTCAAAAGGCACGCCATCAGCCCGAAAGCCTCTGACGGTTTGTAAGCACACGGTTTCAGGTACTATTTCACTCCCCTCCCGGGGTACTTTTCACCATTCCCTCACGGTACTAATCCGCTATCGGTCACCAAGGAGTATTTAGGCTTACCGGGTGGTCCCGGCAGATTCACAGCAGATTTCACGGGCCCGCTGCTACTTGGGAACACAAATCGCCCAGCCACAAAGTTTTCAGGTACGGGACTCTCACCCTCTACGGCCGACCCTTCCAAGTCGTTCCCCTAACCCGCGGACTATCAAGCGCCTGATCCGGCAGAACCAGGACATCATGCCCCACAACACCACACACGCAACCCCTGCCGGGTATCACACGCATGCGGTTTAGCCTCTTCCGCGTTCGCTCGCCGCTACTGACGGAATCACTGTTGTTTTCTCTTCCTGCGGGTACTGAGATGTTTCACTTCCCCGCGTTCCCTCCACACACCCTATGTATTCAGATGTGGGTAACACGCCATCACGCGTGCTGGGTTTCCCCATTCGGACACCCTCGGATCACAGCTCGGTTGGCAGCTCCCCGAGGCTTATCGCAGCCTCCTACGTCCTTCATCGGCTCTTGGTGCCAAGGCATCCACCGTGTGCTCTTACACACTTACATTCACAAACAATTAAAGATGCTCGCGTCCACTGTGCAGTTCTCAAACAACACACACCAACCCCACCCACACTCGGACCAACCGGCCGCGGAGCATCTCGGGAATCAGTGCCATCAAAAACAGACCCACACCCCTCAACCAACAGGAATGCTCAACGGTGCTGTTTCAGATACCCAACAGTGTGTTTTGTCCGAACCACGCTCCCCCCAGCAGCCAGCCCTGAGCCGACGCCGAAGATCCAGGCGAGTCCTACGCAATAGTGTTCCACCCAATGAGCCACCTGGCGCACCACGAACGGGCACGAACCAGACGCTAACTCTGACCACCAAACGGTGGTGAGTGCTCCTTAGAAAGGAGGTGATCCAGCCGCACCTTCCGGTACGGCTACCTTGTTACGACTTCGTCCCAATCGCCGATCCCACCTTCGACGGCTCCCTCCACAAGGGTTAGGCCACCGGCTTCGGGTGTTACCGACTTTCATGACGTGACGGGCGGTGTGTACAAGGCCCGGGAACGTATTCACCGCAGCAATGCTGATCTGCGATTACTAGCGACTCCGACTTCATGGGGTCGAGTTGCAGACCCCAATCCGAACTGAGACTAGCTTTAAGGGATTCGCTCCACCTCGCGGTCTCGCAGCCCTCTGTACTAGCCATTGTAGCATGTGTGAAGCCCTAGACATAAGGGGCATGATGATTTGACGTCATCCCCACCTTCCTCCGAGTTGACCCCGGCAGTCTCTCACGAGTCCCCACCATTACGTGCTGGCAACATGAGACAGGGGTTGCGCTCGTTGCGGGACTTAACCCAACATCTCACGACACGAGCTGACGACAACCATGCACCACCTGTATACAAGCCACAAGGGAAACGACATCTCTGCCGTCGTCCTGTATATGTCAAGCCTAGGTAAGGTTCTTCGCGTTGCATCGAATTAATCCACATGCTCCGCCGCTTGTGCGGGCCCCCGTCAATTCCTTTGAGTTTTAGCCTTGCGGCCGTACTCCCCAGGCGGGGCGCTTAATGCGTTAGCTACGGCACGGAATCCGTGGAAGGACCCCACACCTAGCGCCCACCGTTTACGGCATGGACTACCAGGGTATCTAATCCTGTTTGCTCCCCATGCTTTCGCTCCTCAGCGTCAGTTACTACCCAGAGACCCGCCTTCGCCACCGGTGTTCCTCCTGATATCTGCGCATTTCACCGCTACACCAGGAATTCCAGTCTCCCCTGTAGTACTCAAGTCTGCCCGTATCGCCTGCACGCCCCCAGTTGAGCTGGAGGATTTCACAGACGACGTGACAAACCGCCTACGAGCTCTTTACGCCCAGTAATTCCGGACAACGCTTGCACCCTACGTATTACCGCGGCTGCTGGCACGTAGTTGGCCGGTGCTTCTTCTGCAGGTACCGTCACTCTCGCTTCGTCCCTACTGAAAGGAGTTTACAATCCGAAGACCGTCATCCCCCACGCGGCGTCGCTGCATCAGGCTTCCGCCCATTGTGCAATATTCCCCACTGCTGCCTCCCGTAGGAGTCTGGGCCGTGTCTCAGTCCCAGTGTGGCCGATCACCCTCTCAGGCCGGCTACCCGTCGTCGCCTTGGTAGGCCATTACCCCACCAACAAGCTGATAGGCCGCGGACTCATCCTGCACCGAAAAACTTTCCAACCCCCACCATGCGGCAGGAGCTCATATCCGGTATTAGACCCGGTTTCCCAGGCTTATCCCGAAGTGCAGGGCAGATTACCCACGTGTTACTCACCCGTTCGCCACTCGTGTACCCCCGAAGGGGCCTTACCGTTCGACTTGCATGTGTTAAGCACGCCGCCAGCGTTCGTCCTGAGCCAGGATCAAACTCTCCATAAAAGCTTCTCAGCACTACAAAAAGCACAATCCAAGCAAAAAACAAACCAAACAAACTGGCTGTTCAAAAAACGCGACCCCCACGACAGGGATGTGAAAGGGTCGCAACCAAACAAAAAATCTGGCACTATCACAAACAAAACACACTGTTGAGTTCTCAAACAACACCCACACACCGTTGCCATGTGGCATCGTGGCCACATACCTTCGGGGCGATCTCGCTGCCCCTCTGGGAGGCAGCTTGCCTACTCTAGCGGACCGAAGCTCACCGGTCAAACCGGTTCCTCGGGCCCCCTTCGCGAAGCCACCGCCCGAAACCAGGCTCCGAACCTCTCGGCTCAAACCCCGCTCCCTGGCGGCTCCGATAAAGTTACACGCGCGCCAACAGAACACCAAATCGCCAGGTCACAGGCAGTTCACCGCCGTCGTGTCCCCATCAGGAATCGATATCGGCTCGCGCCCCCGGGGACTTCGGTGAGTGTCGTTTCCTCCGGTTATCGGCCCCGTCCGACGGGCGCCAGGTTCGGCCTTGACGCACTCGCGGATAGAGCGCCTGCCGAATCCCAGCCGGTTGTCGGCGTATGCACCGATCGCTACGTCGAGCTCCTACCAGCCCGAGGCCCAGGCAACTCCCGGCGCAACCAACTCCCGGCGCAGCCGACTCGCAGCTCAGCCTTCACCGACTCCACGGCGGTCTGACCAGCGACCTACTCGGGGATCCCGAGTCACGAATGACGGGGCTTCCGCGCTCATCCATTCCCGAGCTACCTGTGAATCCGAAGAGCTACGGCGTTCCGCTATATCCCGGCCCTCGAGCTGGTCGAGTTCGACTTCTGAGCGCTCTCTTCGGACTGCACCGGGTTCACCGACCTCACGTGCTCCCTGCACACCCGGACAGAATCCGACAGTGCTCCACTGCGCACCCGGTCTCAGCCCTCGCGAACACCCTTCCCCATCCGCCACCTGGAATGGCGCTCATCGGCTAGTCAGCGTGAGCACGCAACGTCGCTGCGTCGTCTGGATGAGCACGATCTAGTGCCAGGCGATACGGCCAGGAGTCGCGTCTGCCTCCACTCGATGCTCAAGGCGCGAGTCTCCGGGCGGACATCGAGTGTGCTGCCGCAGCCCCCGGTCCTCGCGCCCGAGGGACGCCAGACATCACCCGCCATTGTTCGTTGTGGCCCAGCAGTCGGATCGAGGTCTACCCTGCGTTGTTATGTCATCGACAACCACGAGACACGCCGCGATTTTCCACGGATACGGCGCGACGCCGGAAGACCACTGGTTCGGCTGGCTCGCTGAGCGGCTGGATCGCACGGGAGTGTCCACTCAAATCCCTGCCTTGCCGGATTCCACGTCTCCATCCCCGGACCGATGGGCGACCACGACCGCAGAGGCGCTCGGTCAGCCGGGGCACGAATCAGTCATCATCGCCCACAGCCTCGGTTGCCTCACCGTGCTGCGGCATCTCGCCTCGCTGACAGAGCCGTGGCGGGTAGGGACGCTCGTGCTCGTCTCGGGGTTCGTCGACAAGTTGCCGGCACTGCCCGCCCTCGACGAGTTCATCGGCGACGGCGTGAACCTATCCGGAGTTCGAGAGAGAGTGGGGTCTCTCACCATCATGCGATCCGAAGACGACTCGCACGTCCCGGTCGGGCACACCGATCGGCTCGCCCACCTTCTTGGCACATCCGCTCTGGTCGTCCCCGGGGCGGGCCACTTCCTCGCGACCGACGGAGTCACAACCCTGCCCCAGGCTCTCGCGGCGATCGAGTGAATCCAGCCCGACCTCCCGATCACGAACGACCTGAGATTCTGGAGAGCCCCGGAGCTATCCGAGTTCGGGCTCGGCCGAGTGTGCGGGCACGGCCGGTCGTCACCCTTCCGCGCCCATGGATGAGCGTTCGACTCGAAGTCGAGCAGGGTGCCGGCTGGCGGCAGGTCGGCACCGTGGGTACGGACACTCGTTCGTGCCCCCGCCCGCGACATCCTGGAATACGGCACTAGGACAGGCACTGGAAATGACTAACCCAACCGATACTCCCCGGTGATCACGTAGCTATTCCCCCGGTGTTCACGTCGGTGTTGTTCAGCGGGCTGGCGGTACAGGGACCTATCGGGTTGCGCACAGGGTTCATGAGCTGGCCACGCCCGGTCCCTTCATCTCGTGGACGATCACCGCGACCGATGCTCAGCCATGTGAACCGGGAGGCCCCAGCAGGTAGTTCTGGATCGCCATTCGGTAGTAGCGAGTCCGGAACAGGCCGGGGTGCATCGCAGAGAGCACCTCTTTCGACCTGACTCCTCACGACTCCTCACGCGTACCGATTCCTTCCCATGGAAGTCGGGTCCAGAACAATGCGGACCGGCTATCAGCGACCGTCACCGCGCCACCCCACGTACGCCCCGGTGACCCCGACGGACGCCCCGTCGAACCGGGACACAGGGAACCGATGAAGCTCGAGCAGTCCTTCGGGATCTCCAACTCCACGCTGAAGGGACGGCCGACCCCCCATAGCAACGGCCGTCTAGCTCAAGATGCTAGCGGCCATGCCAATCTCCCTGTAGGCGGACACGTACTTCCCTGCTGACGGTCAGTTGATCTCCCTGTCCGTGGCCAAGGGATCGGGCCGTGTCGGTCCCGCGAAAAGCGCCCCTCCGGGGATGTGCTCGAGGTCTTCGACCACCACGAGCGCTGTTCCACCGGAGGGACGCATGAAGAAGTCTGACAGGGAGATCATGGAAATTCTCGAGGCATACGACGCCACTGAAAGTGCGCACTCCGCCGCGCAGCTGGCGGGTGTGGATCCCAAGACCGTGCGGCGGTACGTCGCCGCTCGTGACCAGGGGCGTCCGGTGACCGGCGCGGGCCGCCGTCCGCGGATGCTCGATGAGTACATGCCCAAGATCGAGGAGTGGGTCGAGCGCGGCAACGGCAAGGTCCGCGCCGATATCGTCCACGAACGGCTGGTGGCGATGGGGTTCACCGGCACTGAGCGCACGACCAGGCGGGCGGTGGCGCAGGTCAAGGCCGCGTGGCGGGCCGGGCATCAGCGCACCTACCGGCCGTGGATCACCGAGCCGGGCCTGTGGCTGCAGTTCGACTGGGGCGAAGGGCCGAAAGTCCCCGGCCCGGACGGGGTCCTGCGCTCGACGTTGCTGTTCTGCGCCTGGTTGGCGTGGTCCCGCTTCCGGGTAGTCATCCCGGCGTGGGACCAGAAACTGCCCACGCTGATCGCTTGCCTGGACGCGACCCTGCGCCGCGTGGGCGGGGTACCGACCTACGTGCTGACCGACAACGCCAAGACGGTCAGCGTGGATCACGTCGCCGGTGTGCCGGTGCGTCATCCGCAGATCGTCCAGGCCGCACGTCACTACGGCACCCAGGTGCACACCTGTGTGCCGTTCGATCCGGAGTCCAAAGGCGGCACCGAGTCCACCGTCCGGTTAGCCAAGGCCGATGTGGTGCCCACCGAGGCGAACCTGCGGGAGCAGTACGGCTCGTTCGCCGAGCTCGAGGCAGCATGCGAGCAGTTCTGCGCCAAGGTCAACTCCCGTAAGCATCGGGAGTCGGCAAGGGTCCCGAATGAGGCTCTGGCCCAGGAGCGCCGTCGTCTGCATGTACTGCCGACGGCGCCCCACACCATGGCGCTGGGCCAGACCCGCACCGTGGGCACCGATCAGACCATCCGATTCGGGTCAGTGCGCTACTCCACCCCACCGGGACTGGTCGGCGCTGAGGTGTGGGTCCGCGCCGACGGCATGGACCTGGTCATCGTCGCCGACCTCGACCGGCTACCCGTGGCCCCGGACTGGGTCGCCGATCGGCGGGGACTGTGCGAGGTGGCGCGGCACCACTTGTCCACCCCGGGCACGCCGCGCATCGATCTGGGCCACTACCCCAACCACCCGCAGGAGCCCGACGGGGCACCGCGCCCACCCCGGCCCAAGGCTCGATCCCAGGCCGAGAAGGAGTTCCTAGCCTTGGGCGATGGAGCCCAGTCCTGGTTGATCGAGGCCTCCGCCGCCGGGACCTCGCGGATCCGGGCCAAGATGGTCGACGCCGTCGAGCTGGCCGCCCTGGTCGGCGCCGACGACGTGGACGAAGCACTGGGGATTGCTGCCGCGGCCGGACGGTTCGCCGACGGCGACGTCGCAGCGATCGTCCGGCACCTGGCCACCGGCGCGACCGGTGCGGACCTGGTCATCGCCGACGAAGCCCACTCCGCTCAGCCCGGCACAGGAGCCTGGGCCGGCTTCGGCACCCGAAAGGACACCGCCCGATGAGCACACCGACAACCACGCCGGCGGTGCCACTGCCCGAGGACCTGACCGCGGTACTCAAACGAATGCGCATGCCCTACCTGCGGGCCGCCGCCCCCGAGGTCCTGGCCACCGCCCGAGCCCAACGCTGGGACCCCACCGAACTGCTGCGGGTCCTGCTCGCCGAGGAGATCCGCGGACGAGACGAGGCCACCAAAGCCGCCCGCCGCAAGGCCGCCGGACTCCCCGCCGGCAAGACGTTCGACTCCTGGCGCGAAGCCGACTCCTCCATCCCCGCGCCGACCCAGTCAGCGCTCGCCGGACTGGAATGGGTCCACCGAGCCGAGAACCTCGCCATCAGTGGCCCCTCAGGCACCGGAAAGACGCACTTCGTCGAGGCCCTCGCCCACAACGTCATCGACGCCGGCATGCGGGTCTCCTGGTTCACCCTCGAATCACTGACCGAAGCCCTGGCACGCGCCAACGTGGACGGCTCCGCCGGCAAAGTCATCGCCCGCATCACCCGCGCCGAGCTCATCGTCGTCGACGACATCGGGATGCTGCCCGCAGGTCAAGCCGCCGCAGAGGCGTTCTACCGCCTGGTCGATGCCACCTACGAACGCCGCAGCCTGGCGGTCACCAGCAACCTGCACCCCGCGGGATTCGACACCTTCATGCCCAAAACCCTGGCCACCGCCGCCGTGGACCGACTACTGCATCACGCCCACGTCATCATCACCGAGGGCACCTCCCTCCGGCTCGCCGAAGCCACCGCCGGCAAGGGGGTGGTCCCATTGCACTAACCGACCACCAGGGAGATCAACTGACCGCGCACAGGGAGATCAGCTGTCCGTGAGCAGGGAGATGAACTGACCGCCCACAGGGAGATCCCAATGTCCCTTGACACAAGAGACAACTGACCACCGTTTCACCGCCGCTTCAACGGCCCGCGAACTGAGGAACTGGGCCGGGAACTCAGCGAAGGCGCTCGTCCCGTCACTTCCTCCATGCCGCTGATCGATTCAGGGACCTGGGAGGTCGGTGGACAGCCATGTCCGACGTCGCGGTTCGCAGTACGGTCAAGTCTCACTTCCCCGGTGTGACGCGCGAGTCCGTCCTGAAGACGAGCGGGATCAACCACAGGAAGAAGATCATTCCGAGGAGCTCGACCAGGGACTGCGCCACGATCACCACCGCAGCGACCTCGAGCCCCTGAGGCAGTGCCAGTGCGAGTGGTAGCACGACGAAGGAATTCCTGGTTCCCAGACCAAACGCCAGTGTCCGGCCCTGTTCGCCTGGCAGGGAGAACGTGATGGCGAGCAACTTGGCGGTCAAAACGGCCGCGACCAGGAAGGCCACGAAGACCGGGACTACGACGGGAAGTACGTCGAGTGCGCTGAGCACGGTCTCGGCCTGAGTGATCGCGATGAGGAACACGACGCTCGCCAGGAGAGGAATAGGCGCCCAGGCCCACCTATCCCGCACCTCGTGACGAGCCGGACGAGCGTCGATCCACCGTTCTGTGAGCGCAGCTGCGATCAGCGGCATGGCCACGACGAGCATCGCCGGCGCGACCACATCGAACGAGACCAGTCCGCTGACCTCCGCTCGCGCCATCACCAGCAGGTAGAGAGGTAGTAGAAGGAGCTGGAGAGCCAGGTTGACCGGGGTCACCGCGACGGCCCGCGGAACATCCCCGCCTGCGATCTGGGTGAAGCTGATGAACCAGTCGGTACACGGCACCAGCAGCACCAAGAGCACGCCCAGACGAATCGCAGGGTCGTCGGGAAGGAACGACACCATCGCCCACACCACGAGTGGCGACAGAACGAAATTGCCCAGGAGGGCTGCTCCGGTGAAGCGGATGTCGCGCGTAGCAGAGAGCAGGTGCAGCAGTGGTACCTGAAGAGTCGTAGCGTAGAGCAGTAGGGCGAGGACCGGCCACAGCAGCGGCTCGGCGATCTGCCCGAATCCAGATGTTGCGCTCCCCAGTGCGAGACCAGCGGCGATAGAGCCGGCATAGATCCACACCTGCCGGCGCTCAAGTGTGAGCCGACCCAGCGCACCGTTCACCGCGCCGGCTCCTTCCGCGAGTACTCACGCATGGCACCAAGGATGCCCCAGTACATGGTGTGCTTGACCGCCTGACACCTCTTGGCTCCACCTCGTGTGTACGTCCGAGCGGGAAGGGTTTACAGACTTCGACCACGTCGCGTTCCTCGTGTCGTCTGAGACCGCCGGGAACGTCTCGGTGGAGGCGCTTCGTGGGTGTGGGTTGGCGGGCCGGGTGATGGGTGCGGCAGTGGGTGGGGTGAAATAGCGGAAAGCCCCCGGTCGCGTGATGCGTTCGGGGGCTTTCCGTGTGTGAAGTTGTGTTCGGCGGTGACCTACTCTCCCACACCCTCACGAGTGCAGTACCATCGGCGCTGGCAGGCTTAGCTTCCGGGTTCGGAATGGGACCGGGCGTTTCCCTGCCGCTATGGCCGCCGTAACTCTGTGAAACAAGGCCCTCACCGCGAGAAGCCTCTCGCGGTATGGGTGTGTTGTTTCAGATACTGCACAGTGGACGCGTAACAATTCTTGGCTTGTTTGTGTGTAAGCCCTCGGCCGATTAGTACCGGTCACCTCCACGCATTGCTGCGCTTCCAGTTCCGGCCTATCAACCCCATGGTCTGTGGGGGGCCTTAACCACGCAAGGTGGTGAGAAACCTCATCTTGGAACAGGCTTCCCGCTTAGATGCTTTCAGCGGTTATCCCTTCCGAACGTAGCTAACCAGCGATGCTCCTGGTGGAACAACTGGCACACCAGAGGTTCGTCCGTCCCGGTCCTCTCGTACTAGGGACAGCTTTCCTCAAGTTTCTTACGCGCGCGGCGGATAGAGACCGAACTGTCTCACGACGTTCTAAACCCAGCTCGCGTGCCGCTTTAATGGGCGAACAGCCCAACCCTTGGGACCTACTCCAGCCCCAGGATGCGACGAGCCGACATCGAGGTGCCAAACCATCCCGTCGATATGGACTCTTGGGGAAGATCAGCCTGTTATCCCCGGGGTACCTTTTATCCGTTGAGCGACACCGCTTCCACTTGCCGGTGCCGGATCACTAGTCCCGACTTTCGTCCCTGCTCGACGTGTCAGTCTCACAGTCAAGCTCCCTTGTGCACTTGCACTCAACACCTGATTGCCATCCAGGCTGAGGGAACCTTTGGGCGCCTCCGTTACTCTTTAGGAGGCAACCGCCCCAGTTAAACTACCCACCAGGCACTGTCCCTAACCCAGATCATGGGCCGAGGTTAGACGTCCAATACGATCAGAGTGGTATTTCAACAACGACTCCACACACACTGGCGTGCATGCTTCACAGTCTCCCACCTATCCTACACAAACCGAATCGAACGCCAATACCAAGCTATAGTAAAGGTCCCGGGGTCTTTTCGTCCTGCCGCGCGTAACGAGCATCTTTACTCGTAGTGCAATTTCGCCGAGTCTGTGGTCGAGACAGCAGAGAAGTCGTTACGCCATTCGTGCAGGTCGGAACTTACCCGACAAGGAATTTCGCTACCTTAGGATGGTTATAGTTACCACCGCCGTTTACTGGGGCTTAAATTCTCAGCTTCGCCTTGCGGCTAACCGGTCCTCTTAACCTTCCAGCACCGGGCAGGCGTCAGTCCGTATACATCGACTTACGTCTTCGCACGGACCTGTGTTTTTAGTAAACAGTCGCTTCTCTCTGGTCTCTGCGACCACACCCAGCTCCCACCGTGAAGATGTTCACCGGGCATGGCCCCCCTTCTCCCGAAGTTACGGGGGTATTTTGCCGAGTTCCTTAACCACAGTTCTCTCGATCGCCTTGGTATTCTCTACCTGATCACCTGTGTCGGTTTGGGGTACGGGCCGTGTATGAACTCACTAGAGGCTTTTCTCGGCAGCATAGGATCACTGAATTCCCCACAACGGGTATGCATCAAGTCTCAGCCTTAATGTGACACGGATTTGCCTATGTCACGGCCTACACTCTTACACCAGTACAACCACTGACTGGCTCAGCTACCTTCCTGCGTCACCCCATCGCTTGGCTACTACCAGATCAGGTCCCGCGCATCCAGACCACGTCATCCCGAAGGATGCTCTAGGCCATTCAGGGCGGTTAGTATCACTGATTCACCATGGGCGCGCACACACGGGTACGGGAATATCAACCCGTTGTCCATCGACTACGCCTGTCGGCCTCGCCTTAGGTCCCGACTCACCCTGGGCAGATTAGCTTGACCCAGGAACCCTTGATCATTCGGCGGACGAGTTTCTCACTCGTCATTCGCTACTCATGCCTGCATTCTCACTCGTGTGGCCTCCACGCCTGGATCACTCCGACGCTTCTATGGCCACACGACGCTCCCCTACCCACCCACACACCTGCCCGGAGGAGGTTATTGTGTGAGTGCCGCGGCTTCGGCGGTGTACTTGAGCCCCGCTAAATTGTCGGCGCAGGACCACTTGACCAGTGAGCTATTACGCACTCTTTCAAGGGTGGCTGCTTCTAAGCCAACCTCCTGGCTGTCTCAGCGATCCCACATCCTTTTCCACTTAGTACACGCTTAGGGGCCTTAGCCGGCGATCTGGGCTGTTTCCCTCTCGACTATGAAGCTTATCCCCCACAGTCTCACTGCCGCACTCTCACACCTCGGCATTCGGAGTTTGGCTGACGTCAGTAACCTTGTAGGGCCCATCGGCCATCCAGTAGCTCTACCTCCGAGGTGAAACATGCGACGCTGCACCTAAATGCATTTCGGGGAGAACCAGCTATCACGGAGTTTGATTGGCCTTTCACCCCTACCCACAACTCATCCCCTCAGTTTTCAACCTAAGTGGGTTCGCGCCTCCACGACGTCTTACCGTCGCTTCACACTGGCCATGGGTAGATCACTCCGCTTCGGGTCTAGAGCATGCCACTCAACCGCCCTATTAGGACTCGCTTTCGCTACGGCTTCCCCACACGGGTTAACCTTGCGACATACCACTAACTCGCAGGCTCATTCTTCAAAAGGCACGCCATCAGCCCGAAAGCCTCTGACGGTTTGTAAGCACACGGTTTCAGGTACTATTTCACTCCCCTCCCGGGGTACTTTTCACCATTCCCTCACGGTACTAATCCGCTATCGGTCACCAAGGAGTATTTAGGCTTACCGGGTGGTCCCGGCAGATTCACAGCAGATTTCACGGGCCCGCTGCTACTTGGGAACACAAATCGCCCAGCCACAAAGTTTTCAGGTACGGGACTCTCACCCTCTACGGCCGACCCTTCCAAGTCGTTCCCCTAACCCGCGGACTATCAAGCGCCTGATCCGGCAGAACCAGGACATCATGCCCCACAACACCACACACGCAACCCCTGCCGGGTATCACACGCATGCGGTTTAGCCTCTTCCGCGTTCGCTCGCCGCTACTGACGGAATCACTGTTGTTTTCTCTTCCTGCGGGTACTGAGATGTTTCACTTCCCCGCGTTCCCTCCACACACCCTATGTATTCAGATGTGGGTAACACGCCATCACGCGTGCTGGGTTTCCCCATTCGGACACCCTCGGATCACAGCTCGGTTGGCAGCTCCCCGAGGCTTATCGCAGCCTCCTACGTCCTTCATCGGCTCTTGGTGCCAAGGCATCCACCGTGTGCTCTTACACACTTACATTCACAAACAATTAAAGATGCTCGCGTCCACTGTGCAGTTCTCAAACAACACACACCAACCCCACCCACACTCGGACCAACCGGCCGCGGAGCATCTCGGGAATCAGTGCCATCAAAAACAGACCCACACCCCTCAACCAACAGGAATGCTCAACGGTGCTGTTTCAGATACCCAACAGTGTGTTTTGTCCGAACCACGCTCCCCCCAGCAGCCAGCCCTGAGCCGACGCCGAAGATCCAGGCGAGTCCTACGCAATAGTGTTCCACCCAATGAGCCACCTGGCGCACCACGAACGGGCACGAACCAGACGCTAACTCTGACCACCAAACGGTGGTGAGTGCTCCTTAGAAAGGAGGTGATCCAGCCGCACCTTCCGGTACGGCTACCTTGTTACGACTTCGTCCCAATCGCCGATCCCACCTTCGACGGCTCCCTCCACAAGGGTTAGGCCACCGGCTTCGGGTGTTACCGACTTTCATGACGTGACGGGCGGTGTGTACAAGGCCCGGGAACGTATTCACCGCAGCAATGCTGATCTGCGATTACTAGCGACTCCGACTTCATGGGGTCGAGTTGCAGACCCCAATCCGAACTGAGACTAGCTTTAAGGGATTCGCTCCACCTCGCGGTCTCGCAGCCCTCTGTACTAGCCATTGTAGCATGTGTGAAGCCCTAGACATAAGGGGCATGATGATTTGACGTCATCCCCACCTTCCTCCGAGTTGACCCCGGCAGTCTCTCACGAGTCCCCACCATTACGTGCTGGCAACATGAGACAGGGGTTGCGCTCGTTGCGGGACTTAACCCAACATCTCACGACACGAGCTGACGACAACCATGCACCACCTGTATACAAGCCACAAGGGAAACGACATCTCTGCCGTCGTCCTGTATATGTCAAGCCTAGGTAAGGTTCTTCGCGTTGCATCGAATTAATCCACATGCTCCGCCGCTTGTGCGGGCCCCCGTCAATTCCTTTGAGTTTTAGCCTTGCGGCCGTACTCCCCAGGCGGGGCGCTTAATGCGTTAGCTACGGCACGGAATCCGTGGAAGGACCCCACACCTAGCGCCCACCGTTTACGGCATGGACTACCAGGGTATCTAATCCTGTTTGCTCCCCATGCTTTCGCTCCTCAGCGTCAGTTACTACCCAGAGACCCGCCTTCGCCACCGGTGTTCCTCCTGATATCTGCGCATTTCACCGCTACACCAGGAATTCCAGTCTCCCCTGTAGTACTCAAGTCTGCCCGTATCGCCTGCACGCCCCCAGTTGAGCTGGAGGATTTCACAGACGACGTGACAAACCGCCTACGAGCTCTTTACGCCCAGTAATTCCGGACAACGCTTGCACCCTACGTATTACCGCGGCTGCTGGCACGTAGTTGGCCGGTGCTTCTTCTGCAGGTACCGTCACTCTCGCTTCGTCCCTACTGAAAGGAGTTTACAATCCGAAGACCGTCATCCCCCACGCGGCGTCGCTGCATCAGGCTTCCGCCCATTGTGCAATATTCCCCACTGCTGCCTCCCGTAGGAGTCTGGGCCGTGTCTCAGTCCCAGTGTGGCCGATCACCCTCTCAGGCCGGCTACCCGTCGTCGCCTTGGTAGGCCATTACCCCACCAACAAGCTGATAGGCCGCGGACTCATCCTGCACCGAAAAACTTTCCAACCCCCACCATGCGGCAGGAGCTCATATCCGGTATTAGACCCGGTTTCCCAGGCTTATCCCGAAGTGCAGGGCAGATTACCCACGTGTTACTCACCCGTTCGCCACTCGTGTACCCCCGAAGGGGCCTTACCGTTCGACTTGCATGTGTTAAGCACGCCGCCAGCGTTCGTCCTGAGCCAGGATCAAACTCTCCATAAAAGCTTCTCAGCACTACAAAAAGCACAATCCAAGCAAAAAACAAACCAAACAAACTGGCTGTTCAAAAAACGCGACCCCCACGACAGGGATGTGAAAGGGTCGCAACCAAACAAAAAATTTGGCACTATCACAAACAAAACACACTGTTGAGTTCTCAAACAACACCACCACATCGAACCCCAGACAGTCTCCGACCACCCGAATTCGAGGATTCACAACCTTCGCCACCCGTTTCGGGGCAACTTCTCCAGCCTAGCGACTCCGACCCACCAAGTCAAAACCGGGTCCGCGCCACCACCTGAAACTCGTCACCTCCCTCGGCCCGGGCCTCTCGGTCCGCGCTCGCTCTCGGCGACTTCCAATAAGTTACGCAGACGTGAACCCAAACGCAAATCGCCTGGTCACCGACCGGTTCTCCGTCACCGCGGTGCGGTCACCGGTTGGTATCGACTCGCTCGATCCGGCCGCCCAGAAATCGCACCTTCTCCATGAAGTCGGGGTATCCGCGGTCGATGTGGAAGATCTCGCAAACCTCGGTCACGGCGTCCCCGCACATGCCTGCAAGGACGAGCCCTGCGCCGGCGCGGATGTCACTGGCCCACACGGTGGCGGAGTCCAGTCGTTCGCGTCCCCGGATCTTGGCGTGGTGCCCGTCGGTCTCGGCGTCCACTCCCATGCGCACCATCTCCTCCACGAAGCGGAAGCGCGCCTCGAAGAGGTTCTCGGTGATCACCGACGCGCCGTCCGCAACGGAGGCGAGGGCGATCGCCATCGGCTGGAGGTCGGTCGGGAATCCGGGGAACGGCAGGGTGCGCACGTCCCGTGCACGAGGACGTCCCTCCTGGGTGACCCGCACCCAGTCCGCCCCGGTCGAGACCTGGGCTCCTGCTCCCCGGAGGTTCTCCAACACCACGTGGATGAACATCGGGTCGATACCGGTGACCGTCACGTCGCCGCGGGTCATCACCGCACCCATCGCCCAGGTCGCCGCGACGATCCGGTCGCCGATCACCCGATGACTCACCGGGCTCAACGACCCGACCCCCTCGATGGTGATCGTGCTCGTCCCCGCACCGCTGATCTGGGCGCCCATCTTGGACAGCAGGTCGCAGATGTCCACGATCTCCGGCTCGCGCGCCGCGTTGACGAGGGTTGACGTCCCCTCCGCCAGCACGGCACCGAACAGGAACGTCTCCGTGGCTCCCACCGACGGGAACTCGAGTGTGTAACGGGCGCCCTTCAGTGCGGTGGCCTCGGCGACCAGGCGACCGTGGTCCATCCTGGTGGTGGCGCCCAGCTTCTCGAGCGCCTCACGGTGCCAGTTGAGGGGCCTGTCCCCGATCGCGTCACCACCCGGCATCGCCAGTTCCGCCCGGTGGTGGCGACCGACCAGTGGTCCCAGGATGCAGACGGAGGCCCGGAGGCGCTGGGCCGCCGTGTCGTCGGACACGTGTCCCAGGTCCGCCGGCGTGTCGATCACCACCGTGCCGTCGGCGATCTCGACCGTGCATCCGAGGTGCCGCAGGACGTCGGCCATCGCGGGCACATCGGAGATGTCCGGGCAATTGGTCAGGGTGGTCCGCCCCTCGGCCATCAGTGCCACCGCCATCAGCTTCAGCACGCTGTTCTTCGCGCCGGCGACAGAGACCTCGCCGACCAGTCTGGTTCCGCCGGTGACGAGGAAGCTCTCCTCGCGGGACGTGGGGTTACCGCTCACGTGTCCACCTTAGGCGAGAACGGGGAGCGACCAACGGAACCGGCGCGCCCGGGCCACGCGTACGTTGGCGTCATGGCTGTGCATCTCACCAAGATCTATACCCGGACCGGCGACGACGGGACCACGGGTCTCTCCGACTTCTCCCGGGTGAGCAAGAACGACACCCGCCTGGACGCCTACGCGGACTGCGACGAGGCCAACGCCGCCCTCGGGGTAGCCCTGACCTGCGGGGACCTCGACGCCCGGGTCGCCACCGTGCTCCGGGTGGTACAGAACGACCTCTTCGACGCCGGGGCCGACCTCTCCACCCCGGTGGTCGAGGATCCCAAATATCCCCCGTTGCGGATCGAGCAGTCCTACATCGAGCGACTCGAGGGGTGGATCGACGAGTTCAACGCCGAGCTGGCCGACCTGACCTCGTTCATCCTGCCCGGCGGAACCCCCGGTGCCGCCCACCTGCACGTTGCGCGCACCGTGGTCAGACGCGCCGAGCGTGCCGCGTGGGCCGCGGTCGAGGCGCATCCCGAGACCACCTCCGCCCTGCCGGCCAAGTACCTCAACCGCCTGTCGGACCTGCTGTTCGTCCTGGGCCGGGTGGCCAATCCGGACGGTGACGTCCTCTGGGTCCCCGGCGGCAGGCGCGGCTGACCGGGCGATCGGAGCCCGGCGGAGCTGAGCCGGCGATTTGAGATCGAGGGCGACCTCAGATCAGGGGAGAACGCCCATCCGACGCGCCGCGTTGACCGCCTCGAACCTGGTGTGCGCGTCCAGTTTGCGCATGACCGATCTCAGGTAGCTCTTCACCGTCTCCGCGCCGATACCCATGTCGGCGGCCGTCTCGATGTTGGTCTTGCCCTGCGCGACGCACGCCAACACGTCGAGCTCGCGGCGGGAGAGCCTCGCGGTGGGCATCTCCGGCGGCGGGGAGACCATCTCCGCGCAGATCTTCTCGAGCTCGGCACGCACCTCGGGGTCCTCGGTACGGGAGGCCAGCATCCGCAGCCGCGCATGGGTGTCGCGCATGCGCTCGTTGGACAGGACGTCGTCCCACCGCCCCTCGCCGGCGCCCGGACCCATCGGGGCGGCGCCACGAGCGGCGAGCGCGTCGTTCACCGCGATCTCCTGCTCGAGGGCGCGGGCCGTGGCCGCCATCTGGTTGAGGACCTTCTCCCCGAAACGGACCGAGGAGTGCACGCCGGCGTAGAGCACCGCCCGCACGTCCTTGCCCACCACGACCGGGATCGCCGCCATCGACCGCAACCCCTCGGACAAGACCGGGAGGTCGTACTCGTGGGTGATCACACCGGCCCGCGGGTAGTCGGCCACCCCGACCGGCTTCCCGGTGGCCATGACCCGACCACCGACGCCGGCGCCGTAGTGGACCGTGAGGTCCTTCATCGCCGAGGTCCGCATCCCGAGGGACTCGGACAACACCAACGTATGGCCCTCGCCCACCACGCCCCCGATGGTCACCGGGATGCCCGTGGCCTCTCGCAGGGCGGAGATCGCGCTGCGGACAGACGCCAGGTCGCGCCTGCGCCGCTGCGCCTCGCTCGCGGCACTTCCGGCTACACCACGGCCGGCATTCTCCTCGTCCATGAGGTCTCCTCCCACGTCCGTGGCATACCCCCACCGCGAGTAGGGGACGACCCCCCGCAAGTGCCACACATCACCATCGTCAGCGTCACTATACGCACGTGGCCGGGCCGATGCCGACCGCAGTCGGCCGCCGCCGCCAGATGTCCCCGGGGGTGCCCCGCCCCGCTTCCCAACCGGAGTGCACTCAGGGAGTGAAAGCTGGATCGAATGCCTCCGGGTCCTCCGGATCCGCCAGCATCGCGGCCGCCCCGGTGAGGGGCGCGGCGCGCTGTTCGTCGTAGATCCATTCCTCGACGTCGCTCGAGTCCGGGTCGCCCACCAGGTACGGGTGCAGGCCCAGATCGGCGTCCGCGTCGACCGCCTCCCCCGGGGTCAGCACGGAGTCGTCGAGGAATCGCGACACCTCGTCGTCGTCCAGATCGACGCCGATCACCACCAACCCCTCGGTGCCCTCCCCGGCGCCCTCCCCGCTCGCACGGAGTTCGAGCCTGCGTCCCACGAGCGCCACCTCGTAGCGTCGCCGGCCGTCGGCGGTGGCGAGTGTCAACGTGCCCTTGGCACGGTAGGCACCGGTCGGCGGCGAGGCGAGCGCGGCCAGTACCCGACGGGGATGCAGGGGCCCTGCCGGGATCACGGTGAGGGCCCGGTAGCCATGGTGGAGGTGGGAGTGGACATGCGGGTGGGCCTCGTCGCCCGACTGCTCGGCGGCGGAGGCCCGGTCCGGTTCCATCCCCAACAGCAGCCCGGTCGGCACCGCGGCTCTGACCGCGGGCAGCACGGCGACCCGGGGGGCGTGTCGGCGGATCGTCGCCCGGATGCCGTCGAACCGCACGCGGTCCACGAGGTCGCACTTGTTGACGACGACGAGATCGGCCTCCGACAGATGCGCCGCCAGGCGCGGGTGCCGCGCCATGGCGTCGTCGAGCCCTTCGGCATCGACGACCTGGACCATCCCCGCGTGACGCACCACGTCCCGCGGCACCTCGTGAACCATCCGCGACAGGATCGCCGGCTCGGCCAACCCGCTGGCCTCGATCACCGCGAGATCCAGGCCGAGATCGGGGTCGGCGAGCCGGGCCAGGGTGTCGCCGAGCTCGCTCGCGTCGACCTCACAGCAGACACAGCCGTTGGCCAACGACACCATGGAGTCCACGCGGCCGGCCACCGACGTGGCGTCCACGTCGATCTCTCCGAAGTCGTTGACGATCGCCGCGATGCGCAGCCCCGGGGCGCCACCGAGGAGGTGGTTGAGCAGTGTGGTCTTGCCCGCACCCAGGTAGCCGGTGAGGACCAGCACGGGCAACGGGTCTCCGGGGGCCCGGCGGGCATCGGCGCGCCCGCTCCGGCCCCCGGCGCGGTGACCGTGCGCCGACCCGGGGTTCACCTCGTGGCTCAGCGACGCCACTCGGGCTTGCGCTTCTCGGCGAACGCGGACATGCCCTCCGACTGGTCCTCCGTGGCGAACAGTGCGTAGAAGGCGTTCTGCTCGGCGAGCAGGCCCTCCTCGAGCGTGGTCTCGAAGGAGCGGTTGACGGCCTGCTTGGCCGCGATGGCGGTGGTCTTGCTCATCGAGGCGATCTTCCCGGCGACCTTCATGGTCTCGTCGAGCAGCTCCGCCGCGGGGACGACGCGGGTGACCAGGCCGGAGCGCTCGGCCTCGTCGGCGTCCATCTGCCGGCCGGTCAGGCACAGGTCCATGGCCTTGGCCTTGCCCACCGCGCGGGTCAGCCGCTGGGAGCCGCCCATGCCCGGGATCACGCCCAGGGTGATCTCCGGCTGGCCGAACTTGGCGTTGTCGCCGGCGATGATCATGTCGCACATCATGGCCAGCTCGCAGCCGCCACCGAGCGCGAAGCCGGACACGGCCGCGATGATCGGGGTCCGCGCGGCGGTGAGGCGCTTCCAGTCGTGGAAGAACCGCTCGAGGTAGATGCCCGGGTACGTCTTGTCCTTCATCTCCTTGATGTCGGCGCCGGCCGCGAAGGCCTTCTCCGAACCGGTGATGACGATGCAGCCGACACCGGGGTCGGAGTCGAGGCCCTCGACCGCCTCGACGACCTCCTTCTCCATGCCACTGCTCAGGGCGTTGAGCGCCTTGGGACGGTGGAGCGTGATGACCGCGACACGGTCGTTCTGCTCCACCAGGATGTTCTCGAACTGCTTCTCGATCACGGACATCGCGTGCTCCAGTCTGCGTCAGGGGATACTTGGACTTCCTTGTAAAAAGCTCCGGGGCCGATGCTAGCCGGTCATCGGGCGAGCGGTCCCCCGTTCCACAGCCCCGACCGTACGGTCTCGCCGTGGGTGACCGTCGCGGTCCGCGCCCCTGGCACCAGTGACTCGTACCGAACCAGCGAACCCCAGTCGCGGTCCCAGTCGTGTTCCAGGTAGGTCGGCACCGTCTCGCCCTCGAGCAGCAGTTCGATGAACCCGAGCGGCCCCCCGCCGTCCCACGCCTGCCAGGTGTTGGTGGAGCTGACGGCGAGGTCGCGGTCCGGCAGGACCCGGTACTCGGGCAACTCGTGGATCCCGGCGTACTCATCGAAGGGGCGCAGGCACGGGGTGTGGAAGGCCACCGCCCAGTCGGGCAGCACCGGGCGCGAGTCTCCGACGAGCTCCTGCATGGTCACGAGCTCGGGCATCCGCGGTGGGGTGAACGCGATCCACCGTGACGGGTCCGGGTCGAGATCGCGCACCACGAGCCGGATGGCCGTGGCATCGGCCGGCAGCATGTCCAGGGGCACGCGCAGGTTCCGCCAGGACGGTGCCGGACCGATGTCCACGGGCAGGACCGAACCGGTCGGTTCGAACGGTTCGGCGCCGGTGGCGAACTCGACCCGGATGGCGTCCGGGGCGAACGAGCCGGACACGGCGATCGTGATGAGCGGGTTCTCCTCGTCCCGATCGGGGAGGCGATACCAGTCAGTGGTGGTCTCGGCGTTGAACTGCGGACCGGTCTGGTAGCTGCCGAGGACGGGGACGCGGGCCGGGTCGAGACCGAAGGGAAGGACGGCGTGACTGCCGTTGATGCCCTCCCCCGCGCGCACTCCGCCCTCGGTGCCGGCGGTCGTCGCGGTGGCGTCGGAGTCCTCGCCGGTGCCCGGGGTGTCGGTGTCGACGGCCTGGGTGGCGGTGAGGTCCGTCGGGATGCCGTCGGGGATGAACTCGACGGGGTCCGCGCCGGCCTCGAGCTGGTCCCGGGGCTCACCCACCGGGGCGAGGAGTCCGGCGTTGGCGTCGGGCTCGGCGAGCACCATGTCGGCGATGCCGCACGGCTGGCCGGACAGCGCCCGCAGGTTCTGCAGACCGACCGAGTAGGCGGGGTACTGGTTGCGGACCGCCGCCGCCATGGACGCGACGATCACGACGACGACGAGGGCCGCCGCGAGCCCCAGTGGGGCGTGCGAGACCTCACGGAGCACCCGGACCACCGGGCCGCGGTCCGCATCCGCGCGCTCCGGCCCCGCGGGCCTCACGAACGGCTCCCGGTAGTGCAGGAACAGCGCGGTCAGGAGCGAGAACGCCATCAGCGCGAGGAACACCGAGGAGAGCGTGATCCCGGCGATCGAGGGCTGTACGCCACCCCACGGGATGCCGTAGATCGAGATGTACCACCAGCCGTTGGTGGAGGTGAAGCTGAGTGCCAGGACGAAGAACACCGCGGACAGGAACAGCAGCCGGTTGCGCAACGACCGGGTGGCGGCGGGGAGGACCGCCATGGTCACCAGCGCTGCCAGGGCTGCGCCGATGGTGGCGAACGCACCGAAGTGATGGGTCCACTTGGTGGGGTTGAGCGCCATGAAGGCGATGGAGATGGCGGCCAGTCCCACGATCCGGCGGGCGGGGCCGACCGAGACCCCCGGGATCCGGCCCTTTCGGAACAGGATGGCGGCGCAGGTGATGAGCGACAGGAACATCGTGAGGACGCCGAAGCGGCGGGCCAGCGAGCCGTCCGGTGTCGGGTTCATGAGCCACTCGTAGCGCCACACCTCCTCGAACCACCGTCCGGTGGGGCCCACGTCGCCGAGCAGCGCCGACGACTGCAGCGTGGTGACCAACGGCTGGTCCAGGAAGATCAGGTGCAGCACGCCGAGACCGGCGGCCAGCAGCGGAGCCACCGTCGGGATCCAGCCGTCCCGCCGGGCCCGGCGGATCACCAGCAGGAGAAGCGGCCGCGAGGCGGCGATGATCGCGGCGATGCAGAAGGTCCCGGTGGGTGCCGCGGACAACGTGAGCCCGCCGATGATGAAACCGGTGGCCGCGGGCAGCAGTCGTCCGGTCGCCAGGGCCCGCTCCAGCGAGACCCAGGTGGCCAGCACGCCGAAGGCCACGATCGGTTCGGGACGCAGGCCGTTGTTGTAGGTGAGCCAGAACGCGAGGAACACCGCGGCGGTGCTCCACCGGACGGCCGACGCGCGGCGGGCGGCTATGCCCAGGCGCGGGATCACCTCGCGGGAGAGCAGGATCCAGGACGCTATGCCCAGCAGGAGCGCCGGCAGCCTCAGCCACACGCTTCCGACGGTGAGGGAACTGATCGCCGTGTAGAGGTAGTACGGCATTCCGAACGGCGCGTACGGGGCGCCGTAGTAGCGGAACACCTCGGGCATGTAGCCGCTCGAGACCGCAGCGCGCGCCTCGGTGAGGATGTACCCGTCGTCCGCGGTGTTGGCCCCGATGACGTGCCACACCAGGAGCGTGGCCACGACCACCAGGTCCAGGGGACGGGGCTTCCACCACAGGCGCGGCAGGACTCGTCGCCCGGCGCGTCCGTCGCGCAGATCGAGTCGGTGCAGGGCGACGAGCGCGACGATGATCGCGAGGATGCCGACCGCGATCGCGATCTGTTTGATCACGGTCGCCTGGGTGGTGTAGCGGGAGTCCACGGTGATGTCGACGGACATGCCCTCGGGAGCCGGCCCCTGCAGGTCCGTGAACACCCCGACGACCTGCGGGCGCAGGTCCTCATCGATCCGGCCACCCACTTCCCGCCCGTCCACCTCGAGACCGACGAACTCCGCGCCTATCGACCCGGAGTCCGCCACGACCCGGATCACCGAGCACGCCCCGGCGGAGGCGACCGCCTCGGTGGGGGCGGAGGCCACCAACACGTTCCGGCTGCGCACCTCGACGGTGGGGCCGGCCACGGACACCATCAGTGCGCGGGCGCCGGCGTTGTCGCCGGCCTGACGGGGAGCGGTGGACACGAGCACACCGTCCTCGCGTCCCTGGTCCCGCAACTCCCCCACTGCCGCGCAGGGAACGTCCACGGACAGGTCGAGCGGGTAGTAGGCCACGAGCGGCGCCGTCACCGGGTCGAGTGTCCCGGCCTCGGGCCAGCTGATCGTCGAGGTGGTCTGGGTGACCGGGAGGAGCGGGACGATGATCGCGAGGAGGATTCCGACCAGACCGCTGACCGCGGCGACGATCCCCCACCGGGTTCCTGTTCGGGACCTGTCCGGCACGTCACGGACCTCGGTGGCAGTCGATGGCATGGCGTCCACGCTATAACGACGGACGGGGGTTCCCCGAAACGACGAACGCGTCGGAGGGAATCCCTCCGACGCGCTGCGAACTTTGTGGCCAGAGTCGGGATCGAACCGACGACCTTCCGCTTTTCAGGCGGACGCTCGTACCAACTGAGCTACCTGGCCATAAGACCACCGGCGCATCCGGTAAACCGAATGCGCCGGTTGTCTCTAGCGACCCTGACGGGACTCGAACCCGCGACCTCCGCCGTGACAGGGCGGCGCGCTAACCAACTGCGCCACAGGGCCGTGCTTTTCGCACGAGACAGAACAGTAATCGACGCTCCCGCCGGACGCAAATCGGGAGCTCGTCGGTGGTTCCTGGGCAGGTCGCGAGCATTCCCGGGCCCAAACTCCTGAGCCCGGCCGCCCCGCGACGGGGCCGTTGACGTCCGACCCGCAAATGGCGGATGCCCCGGTCACCGACGAACGGTGACCGGGGCATCAACCCGCGTACCCCCTACGGGATTCGAACCCGCGCTGCCGGCGTGAAAGGCCGGTGTCCTAGGCCGCTAAACGAAGGGGGCGTGCGCCACGTCCGGGATCGCCGGTCCGCAGCGCGTTCGAGTTTAGGGCACCGCCCAGCTGACGTCTAAACCAACCGTGCGTAAGCCGACGCCCGCCGACGCGAACGGGGACGGTATCGTGTCCGACGCCCCTATAGCTCAGTTGGTAGAGCTACGGACTTTTAATCCGCAGGTCGTCGGTTCGAGCCCGACTGGGGGCACCACGAACGGCCCGTTCACGAGCAGACCGTCCACCGTCGGCGCCCCACCACAGTCCGCGCCCCATTGGACCTGCCCGCCCCAGTCCGCGCTCATTGGACCTGCCCGCCCCACGCTGGGACACTCAGAGCATGTCCGCACCTACCACCACCGGCGGGCCCGCCCTGCGCATCGGCCCCCTCGAGCTCGCCTCGCCCGTCGTACTGGCGCCGATGGCGGGCGTGACCAATGTCGCCTTCCGTACGTTGTGCCGCGAGCTGGAACGCGAGCAGCAGGGTTCGGTGTCCGGGCTCTACGTCTGCGAGATGGTGACGGCCCGGGCGCTCGTCGAACGCCAGCCGGGGACCCTGCACATGGCCACGTTCGCGCCCGACGAGTCCCCGCGCAGCCTGCAGCTGTACACGGTCGACGCGGAGTACACCTACGCGGCCGCCAAGATGATCGTCGACGAGGATCTGGCGGACCACATCGACATCAACTTCGGTTGCCCGGTTCCCAAGGTCACCCGGCGCGGGGGCGGATCTGCGATCCCCTACAAGCGACGGTTGTTCCGGTCCATCGTCGCCGCGGCAGTCCGGGCCACCGAGGGCACCGACATCCCGGTCACGGTGAAGATGCGTGTAGGCATCGACGACGAGCACCACACCCACCTCGACGCCGGTCGCATCGCCGTCGACGAGGGCGCCAGGGCCGTGGCCCTCCACGCCAGGACCGCAGCCCAGCGGTACTCCGGAGAGGCCGACTGGTCACAGATCTCCCGGCTGGTCGAGCACATCGGCGCGGTCTCGGACGTCCCGGTACTGGGCAACGGCGACATCTTCTCCGCCGACGACGCGGTCAGGATGAGGGAGCAGACCGGGTGCGCGGGCGTCGTGATCGGACGCGGTTGCCTGGGCCGACCGTGGCTGTTCTCCGAGCTCGCCGCCACCCTGGACGGGCGCGAGGCCCCGACCCCGCCCACGCTCGGCGAGGTCGGGCGCATCATGTACCGACACGGCGAACTGCTCGCCGAACACCACGGCGAGAACAAGGGCATGCGTGACATCCGCAAGCACGTGGCCTGGTACCTGCGGGGTTTCCCGGCCGGATCCGGCAAGCGGGTCGCGTTGGCGGCGGTCCGCACCCTGGGCGACCTCGCGGAGATGCTCGCCGATCTCCCCGCCGACGAGCCCTTCCCCGCCGACGGCTACGGACCACGCGGGCGTCAGGGCTCTCCCTCCCGCGTGCTCCTGCCCGAGGGCTGGCTGGACGACCCGGAAGACGACGCGGTGGCACTCGAGGGAGCGGACGCCGAGAACTCGGGCGGCTGAGCCGGGCCCGGCGACCACCCGCCGGCGACGTGTCCGCCTGTTCATCGGTCGTTCATCGCCGCGATCGATAGTGCGGTTGACATGCCCGTATGCTGGTTCACATGCGTCTTGTCTACTCTGAAGAACTCACTGATCTGGCCACCTCGATGGCTCGGATGTGCTCCCTCGCCACCGACGATATGGAGCTGGCTACCCACGCGCTCCTCCAGATCGACCTCGTGGCCGCAGAGAAGGTTCTCCAGTCCTCGACGGAGATGTCCCGGCTGGCGACGGAGAACGAGGAGCGCGGATTCGCGCTCCTGGCCCTCCAGGCCCCGGTGGCCCGTGATCTCCGCCAGGTGGTCACCTCCATCCAGCTCGTCCAGGATCTCACCCGGATGGGCACGCTGGCAGGACACGTCGCGAAGATCGTGCGCCGGAGGCACCCCGAGAGCGTGCTCCCGGAGCCCGTCAACGGGTACTTCGCCGAGATGGGCCGGGTCGCGGTCTCTCTCGGCCGGTCGGCCACCGAGGTCCTGCTCAACCGGGACGCGGAGCAGGCCGCCACGCTGGCCCAGCAGGATGACGCGGTCGACGATCTCCGCCGCCACCTGTTCACCCTGCTCACCGTGCGGGAGTGGAAGTGGGGTGTGGCGTCGGCGGTCGACGTGACCCTCCTCGGCCGCTACTACGAGCGGTTCGCCGACCACGCCGTCGAGGTGGCCCAGCGCGTGATCTTCCTCGCCACCGGCGAGTACGCCACCCTTGCGGAGGACAACCCGGAGCACTCCTCCGCCTCCAACGAGGAGTTGGTCCGCCGCTTCAACGAGACCGACAGGTCGCTGAAGAACCGCGTCGCCGGCGATGACTCCACGCAGGGTGACAACCTCAGCTGACCGCTGGCGAGGGCGCTGACAACCACAGCACCCCGGTACCCGCTCTCGTGGCGGGTACCGGGGTGCTGTGGTGTGGTGCGACGAGGTTCAGCCGAAGCGGCCCGAGACGTAGTCCTCGGTCTGCTTGTGGTCCGGGTTCGAGAAGATCTTCTCCGTGGAGTTGACCTCGACGAGCTGGCCCGGCATGCCGGTGGCCTCGAGCGAGAAGAACGCGGTCTGATCGGACACGCGCGCCGCCTGCTGCATGTTGTGGGTCACGATCACGATGGTGAACTCGCTCTTGAGCTCAGCGATTAGGTCCTCCACCGCGAGGGTCGAGATCGGGTCGAGGGCCGAACACGGTTCGTCCATGAGGAGGACCTGGGGTTCGATCGCGATCGCGCGGGCGATACACAGGCGCTGCTGCTGCCCACCGGAGAGTCCGCCACCCGGCTTGTCGAGACGGTCCTTGACCTCGTTCCACAGGTTGGCGCCGCGCAGCGACTTCTCCGCCACCTCGTCCAGCGTCTTCTTGTTCCTGACGCCCTGCAACCTGAGGCCGGCGGTGACGTTCTCCTTGATCGACATCGTCGGGAACGGGTTGGGCCGTTGGAAGACCATTCCGATGGTCCGTCGCACGGCGACCGGGTCCACCTTCTTGTCGTAGATGTCCACGCCGTCGAGCTTGATGGAACCCGTGGCGTACGCGCCCGAGATCTCCTCGTGCATGCGGTTGAGCGAGCGGAGCACGGTGGACTTGCCGCACCCGGACGGGCCGATGAAGGCGGTCACCGAGCGCGGGGGGACGTGAAGGTCGACATCCTTCACGGCGTGGAAGTCACCGTAGAAGATGTCGACGTTCTCTAGGTCGAGTCGCTTGGCCATGACGGGGTCCTTACTTGGTCTTCGGCGCGAGCGCCTTGGAAGCGAACGTGGCGAGGACGTTCGCCAGCGCGATGATGATGATGAGGGTGAGGGCTGCTCCCCAGATCCGGTACTGGCCGGCTTCGTTCGGGTTCGAGAGCTGGTTGAAGATCAACAGCGGCAGCGATGCCATGTTGCCCTCGAAGAGGCTGTAGTTGAAGCTCGCCGTGTACCCCACGAGGATCAGCACCGGGGCGGTCTCGCCCATCACCCGGGCGATCGAGAGGAAGACACCGGAGATCATGCCCGACAGCGCGGTGGGGACCACGATGCTGACGATGGTCTTCCACTTGGGCACCCCGAGCGCGTACGACGCCTCGCGGAGCTCGTCCGGGACGAGCTTGAGCATCTCCTCGGTGGACCGCACGATCAAGGGCAGCATGAGCAGCACCAGGGCGAGGCTCACGGCGAAGGCGCTGAGCTGGAACTTCAGGACCGAGACCCAGACTCCGAAGATGAAGATGGCGGCCACGACAGAGGGCACGCCCGCGAGGACGTCGACCATGAAGGTGGTCGGTTTGGCCAGCTTCGACTCGGGGTACTCGACGAGCATGATGCCCGCGGCCACTCCGAGCGGGATGGAGATGACCGCGGCGATGATCGCCTGGACGAGGCTGCCGTAGATGGCGTGCCCCACACCGCCTCCCATCGAGGACGGCGAGACGAGGAAGAACGAATTGGTCCACCACGCGGGGTTGAGGACCGCGGGAAGCCCCGACTCGATCACCTTGTAGAGCAACGCCACCAGCGGTATGACGGCCAGGACGAAGCACAGCGAGAAGATCACCGTTGCCGTCTTGTCCTTGACCCGGCGGCTCCCTGCGATGGGCAGGAACGTGTCCGACGGCTTGGCGGGTTTCGCGAGGTCGGGAGTTGCCTGGGACATCAGCCGTTGACCTTTCCACCGGACACGGAGCGCGCGATGAGGTTGACGAAGAAGGTGAGGATGAAGAGCACGAGGCCCGCTGCGATGTAGGCACCGGTGGGCAGCGGGTGGTTGAACTCGGCGGCGCCCGACGCGATCTTGGAGGCGAAGGTGAAACCGCCGTCGAAGAGCGACAGGGTGCCGGGGGCACTCGCCGCCCGCAGGATGATCAGGACCGCGACGGTCTCACCGAGAGCACGACCGAGCGCGAGCATCGAACCCGCGATCATGCCCGACTTGGCGTACGGGAAGCACGTCATCCGGATCTTCTCCCACTTGGTGGCACCCAACGCGAGGGCTGCCTCCTGGTGGAGGGACGGGGTCTGACGGATGGTCTCACGCGACATGGAGGTGATGATCGGAAGGATCATGATCGCCAGGACCACCCCGGCGGTGAAGATCGTGCCGCCGCCGGCGATCGACACGTTGCCGTCCCCGAAGAGGAATATCCACCCGAGGTTCTCGTTGAGCCACGTGGACAGGGGAACCAACCACGGCCCGAGCACGATCAGGCCCCACATGCCGTAGATGATCGACGGGACCGCCGCCAGCAGGTCGATGAGCGCCGAGAGCGACCTCGACAGCCTCTCCGGTGCGTACTGGACCAGGAAGGTGGCGATGCCGATGGCAACCGGCACGGCGAGGACCAGCGCGAAGATCGAGCTCAACACGGTCACCCGGAACATGTCGAGGATGCCGAACTGCAGGTTCTCCGGATCGCTCGTGTTCCATTCGGACGAGGTGAGGAAGTTGACGTTGTTCGCCAGGAGAGACGGTGTCGCCTGCATGACCAGGACGATCGCGATCAAGCCGATGAGAGCGACGATGACGGCGCCGGCCGCAACCGTGACGCCTCGGAAGATCGCGTCCGCCTTTTGAGAGGACTTGGCGTCGCGGAGGTCGCCCTTCGCGACCTTCTCCGGATCCGGCACCAACCCCGGGCCGTCGGAGAGCCCACCGGACTGCACGGTGTTCTGGTCGGCGTCGCGGTCGACGGATTCGTGAACTGTCATGGGACCTTCAGTCGCTCGGGGGTGAAAGGGTCGGTCACCGGCCCGCCCTGCTCCACGGCGGGCCGGTGACCGGATGGATCAGGAGATCTCGGAGATCGCGGTCGTGAGCCGATCGCGGAAGGCATCCGGCACGGGGATGTAGCCCTCGTCCTCGAGCTGAGCCTGGACGTCCTCCGCCACGGCGATGTTGAGGAAGGACTTGACCGCCGCGGCGGTCTCCGGATCCTCGTACGTCGAGCAGACGATCTCGTAGGTGGGGAGGATGATGGGGTAGGCACCCGCGGCCTCGGGGACGTAGAACGACGAGGTGTCGATGACGAGGTCGTTGGAGCCTTCGTTCATGAGCCGCGCCGAGTCGATGGTCACGCCCGACGTCTCGGCGGTGAGCTCGACGCCCTCCGGGTCGGCCGGGGTGATGACCTTGACCATCGACAGGTCCTGGTTCTTCGCGTAGGACCACTCGGTGTACGTGATGGTGCCGGGGGTCTGGCCGATGGCCCCGGAGACACCCTCGTTGCCGCGGGAGCCCTCGCCGATGCCACCGTTGAAGGTCTTACCGGCCCCCTGCGTCCACGCACCGTCCGACGCCGCCTCCAGGTACATCTGGAAGTTGTCGGTCGTGCCGGACTCGTCCGACCGGAAGATCACGGTGATGGGCTCGTCAGGGAGGTCCGTACCCTCGTTCTCCTCGGCGATGGCCGGATCGTTCCACGTGGTGATCTCACCGTTGAAGATCCTGGCGAGGGTGGGGCCGGAGAGCTTGAGCTCGACGCCGTCCAGGTTGTAGGCAACGGCGATCGGGCCGAACACCGCGGGGATGTTCCACGCCTCGGAGTCGCACCGCTCCTCGGCCGCCGCGTAGTCGGCGTCGTCCAGCGGCGAGTCGGACCCGCCGAAGTCGGTGATCCCGCCGGTGAACTCGCTCACGCCGGCGCCGGACCCGTTGGAGTTGTAGTTGAGGGTCTGCCCCTCACAGCTCATGGCGAAGGAGTTGGCGAAGATCGTCATGGCGTTGTTCTGGGCGGACGATCCCGATGCGGTCAGGGTGTCCTTGCCGCCGCATTCCGCGTCGGAGACACTCTGCGCCGCGGTGTCACCGGTTCCGGTGTTGTCATCCGAGCAGGCGGCGAGCCCGACCGCGGTGAGGGCGGTGAGGCCGAGTAGAGCACCGGTGCGCTTGAGGTTCACTGAATCTCCTTGGTTCGTCCGGCGGGGGACCCCCCGAACATGTCTGTGGCGACTGCATCACAAAGCCGAGCCGATATCGCGACCCGACGAGGACAGAACCTAAGGGCCCGATATGAACGATCACGCCGGAGGAGATGAACTGGAGATGAACTCAGCGGATGCGTCACGAAAAGAACACTCACCTGGGCCTAGAGCAGTGCCCCAACCTGGGCTGATAGAGGGACTACGGGTCGCTCGAACCGGCGCCTCACGCCGAGGCGTAGGTCACATCACGGTGCTCGACGGTGAAACCGAGCTTCTCGTAGGTCCGGATGGCCGCCGTGTTGTCGCCCTCCACGTAGAGAACGACCGACTCCGCGCCCACCGGCCCCTCGAGGTGCGTCACACCGAGCGCGGTGAGCATCCCTCCGAGCCCACGCCCCTGGTCGGCCGGGTCGACGGCCACAACGTAGACCTCGCCCTCCACGGGGTCACCGGGCTCGGCGACCGTCTTGGTCCAGTGGAACCCCGCGAGCCGCGGAACGGGCCCGGTGGTGTCGACGGCCAGGAAGATCGCCCGGGGGTCGACCCAGTCCACCGCCAGCCGCTCGTCAAGTCGGCCGCGGGTCCAACCGCCCTGTTCCGGGTGCCACGAGAACGCCGCGTTGTTCACGCGGAGGAATTCCTCCCGGGCATCCAACCCGGGCCACCGCGCGCCGCCCTCGGAGGCCGCGTCGGCGAGCGTGCCCGTCTCGATCCCCTCCGCGGGCCGCGTCCCGGGAAGCGGGGGGCCGTCCGAGGCACGCCGACGCATCTTGAGCAGCTCGCGGGTACGAACCAGCCCTTCCGCGTCCGCGAGTGCCCGCGCGGACGGCAGGTCACCGTGAGCCCACACCGCGGCGGCCGGCTCCCGATCCACCACCGCGCGAACCAGTTCCGATCCGACCCCGCGTCGACGGTGTCCGGGGGCCACGACCATCTCGGCGGTCGACTCGCCACCGCTGCCCTCGAGCTGGGCGTATCCGAGGATCCCGCCCCCCTCGCCGCTGGGGACCAGGAGATGACGGACGCCGTTCCCAGCGCCCGACCGCAGGTTCCGCAACGGTTGCTCCCCCAGCGGGGCCACCCCGTCCGCGGCTTCGGCTTCCCGGGCGACGGCCTCGATCAGCGCGGCCGTGTCCTCGTCCACCGCGTGTTCGATGACGGTCATGCGTCTCCCCCGTCCTCCCTGCGGTCGGTCGGTCGGACCGCTTTGTATCCGACGTTACGGACCGTACCGATGAGGGATTCGTGATCCGGTCCCAGCTTTGCCCGTAGGCGTCGGACGTGGACGTCGACCGTCCTGGTGCCGCCGAAGAAGTCGTAACCCCAGACCTCCTGGAGGAGCTGGGCGCGCGAGAAGACCCGCCCGGGGTGTTGGCACAGATGTTTGAGGAGCTCGAACTCCTTGTAGGTCAGGTCCAGGGGTCGCCCCTTCACCCGGGCCACGTAGGTCTCCTCGTCGATCACGAGTTCTCCGACGGTGAGCAACCCGCCGTCGGACTCCCCCTGCGCCGAGTGGCGGGCGGCGGACAATCTGAACCGCGCGTCCACCTCTGCGGGCCCGGTGGTCGGCAGGATGATGTCGTCGAGCCCCCAGTCCCCGCTGACCGCGATCAGCCCACCCTCCGAGACCACGGCGATGACGGAGATGTCCGCGCTCCCCGAGAGGAGGCGACACAGCGCGCGGGATGCCGCGAGATCACTCCGCGCGTCGACCACGGCGAGGGCGGCCCCGGACAGCTCCCCCACGGAAGATGCGAGGGCCGGCAGCAGCCGGACAGAGTGCGGTAGGAGAGACAGTGCTGGGACGACCGCTTCGGGGTCGGCTTCAGTCGTGAGGAGCACTACGTCCATGTGTCGCTTCCTCCTCGTCCGGGCGCCCAGACGATACTAGCGACCCGTCCCCCCGTTCCGGCGATCGGAGTAGACCTGAACCCCATGAGAGCCCGTCGCAGTGTCGCGGTGGCGACAGCCGTTCTGGCCGTCGTGGCGGTCGGCGCCTTCACTGTGGATTCCGTCAACGCCTCCAGGGTGGAGGCCGATCTGTCCACCCGGATCCGCCCGGCCACATCGGGAGTCACGGCCCCGTCGGTGATGATCGGCGGGGGCCCGACCGCGCGGTGGTCCGGACCCGAGACCCTCGCGTCGGCGTCGATCCGCGCCGACGGCGTCACCCGCCCTGGGCTGGGCCCGGTGTCCGTGGAGGCGGTCGCGACCGATCTGCACGTACCCGGCGACCGGTCCGCCGACATGACCGCCGGGTCGGTGACCGTCTCCGTCCACATCTCCGGTGATGCGCTCGGCCCCGCCCTGGGGATGGAGGACGTCCTGGTCGGCGGGGCCGACGATCCGAGCCTCGCCGGGGGGGTCGAACACCGGGCCCGCGTCACCGGGACCCTCGCGGGGTCCGACACCCGCGTCTCGGCTCTCGTCGACCTGGTCGTCGACGATCGTGGAGCGCACCTCGTCCCGGTCGCGGCGGCGACGGGCCCCTCCGGTGTCCCGGACCAGGACACCGACCTCGCACTGCGCCGGAGCGCGCTGTCTCTCTCCCCGGACGTGCTCCCCCTCGGCGTCGCGGTGGAGACCCTGACCGTGAGGGGCGGGACACTCACCGCCCGTGGCACCGGCGGCCCGGGGACCGCGCCGCTCGGTGAGCTGGCCCGGCCGGACCACTAGACTCGCCGTCATGAGTCGCGACGACGTACTGGTCAGCACCCGCTGGGCCGAATCGCACCTGGCCGACGACTCGGTGGTCTTCCTCGAGGTCGACGAGGACGTGGCGGCGTATCACACCGACGGCCACATCCCCGGTGCCGTCGCACTGAACTGGCGCACCGAACTCCAGGAGGAGTACACACGCGATCTCGTGGGCCGAGAGCGGTTCGGCGAGCTCATGTCCGAACGCGGCATCACCCGCGACCACACGGTGGTCGTCTACGGCGGGAACCACAACTGGTTCGCCGCCTACGCCTACTGGTACCTGCGACTCTACGGCCACGCCGACGTGCGGTTGCTCGACGGTGGACGCATGCGCTGGGAGCGCGACGGTCTGCCGCTCGAGACCGACGTCCCCGAGCGTCCGGTGACCGGATACGTCGCCGATCCGCAGGACTTGTCCATCCGCGCGTTCCGCGATGACGTCCTGGCAGGACTGGGAAGCGACGCCTTGGTGGACGTGCGCTCTGTCGACGAGTACACAGGCAGGCTCACGGCACCGGCCGGGCTGCCCCAGGAGGGCGGGCGCCAACGCGGGCACATCCCGGGCGCCGTGAGCATTCCCTGGAACCGCGCGGTCACCCGCGACGGGACCTTCCGCACCGACGCGGACCTCCGGGAGATCTACGCGGACTTCCTCCACGAACCCGGTCGCCGCGTGGTGACCTACTGTCGGATCGGTGAGCGGTCCAGCCACACGTGGTTCGTCCTCCACGAGCTCCTCGACCAGCCCCACGTGGTCAACTACGACGGCAGTTGGGTGGAGTACGGCTCTCTCATCGGAGTCCCCGTCGAGAGGTGAGGATCGTCGTCGCCCCGCAGGGGCCACGGACTCGCTAACCTCTGGAGCATGTCACTCCTCTCCCGAGCGCTCGGACTGGCCGCACGCGCCTCCGTCGTCGCAGTCGGCGCCTCCGTCGCCTCCACCGTCATCGTGGGCATCGACCAACGGCGCGGCGCCACCCCGCAGATCCCGGACCACCCCGGGCCGTACTCCCCAGGGGAGCGCGAGGCCGCGGTACGGATGTACCTCACCGCCCTCACCCTGCCCGCGGCCGCGTTCCGCGTGCCCTTCGCGCCCGACTGCGTTCGTCGCGAGAACGGGCTCAAGACCGGGTTCGGCGCCGACCACCTCAAGTGGGACCTGCATCTGCACCTGCAGTACTCGACCATCCGGGAGGTGCGCGACGTCGTGATCACCGTGGACCCCCCGGGCCGCGAGGGCGTCGTGCACGCGGAGTTCACCCTCGTGACCGTGGTGGGGCTCAAGGCACGGGTCAGCGAGGACTTCGTCGTACCCCCCGAGGACTGCCTCATCCACTCGATCGACGCCCGCATCTCACTGGGCTGAACCCCTCGGGGTTAGGATTAGGCCATGGTGCTCTTCTTCGAGATCCTCCTCGTCCTCTGCACGCTGGCCATCACATGGGCCACCTGCTACATCGTGTACCGCACGGTCACCGACGAGTCGTGACGGACAGCGACCACACCGGCGCCGTCGACCCCACGTCGTCCACCCCCGAGGGGGGAGACGGCGGCTCGGTCGTGCGCGGATCCGCGAACGCGGCGGTCGATGCCGCGGCGGAGCGATCCGAGCAGACCGCGGGTCGGAACATCCCGGTGTTCTCCGAACTCCCGGTCCCGGAGGACACGGCGAACCTCCGTTTCGGCCCGGACCTGCACCCGGGCCTGCTCGCCCTGCTCCCCCTGGTGGGGGTCTGGGAGGGCGAGGGAGAGGCGGACACCGTGGACCGGGGCGAGCACCGCTTCGGCCAGCAGATCGTCGTGTCCCACGACGGCGAGAACTACCTGAGCTGGAGCTCCCGCGCCTGGACGTTCGACCCGGGTGGCGCCGTGGACGACGCCGCCTACCGCGAGTCCGGTTTCTGGCGGATCTCCGCGGACGACCAGCTCGAGTTCCTGGTCGCCCATGCCTCCGGTGTCATCGAGATCTACTACGGCGCGCCGATCAACCAGGCCGCCTGGGAGATGGCGACCGACGTCGTTCTCGCCTCCCCCACCGGCCCCGAGCGGGGCGGTGCGAAGCGCATCTACGGGATCGTGGACGGTGGCGACCTGGGCTGGGTCGAGGAGCGCGTCCACCCGGAGAAGGGTCTCGTCCCGCACATGTCGGCACGTCTGCGTCGCGTCGCCGGCTGACCGACGGTTGGCGGCAGTCGGTCGACCGTGGTCAGCAGGCGGCAGTCGGTCGACCGTGGTCAGCGGTCGGAAGTCGGACGACCAGGGTCAGCAGGCGGTAAGCGGTAGTCGGTAGGCGGTAGTCGCTGCTCGATTAGCGCTGTTCGATACGCGCCGGGCGGAACGCCGTGCATAGAGCGTCAGGCCCGCCCCACGGCGCGATCGACCATCCCGGCGACGTCGATCCCGGGATCGGATCCCTCAAGCGCCACATCGTCGATCCGGCGCACCCTGGCGGCGAGGGTGACCGAGGAGAGCAGCCACACGGCGTCGGCGGCGAGCAGATCGGTCAGCAGGAGCCGTTCGCGGCGCACGGGGACGCCTTGCCCGTCCGCGATCTCGGCGAGTGCCCCGAGCGTGGTGCCCTCCAGGATCCCGACCTCGGCAGGCGGACTGACGAGTTCACCGGAACGGGCGATGACGATCGTCGAACGCGGCCCCTCGAGAACCTCCCCTTCGGAGGACAGGTAGACGACATCGTCGTATCCGTTCGCCGCCGCGTGGCGCAGAGCCGCCATGTTGGCCGCGTAGGACAGCGTCTTGGCGCCCAGCAGCATCCATGGGGCCGACGCCGCGAAATCCACCGGGAACCCCCTGCCCAACACCGTCACGTCGATGCCCTCAGCCCGAGCACGCAGCGCGTGCGGCCCGACCGGCGCGACGGTGATGTAGGCCGTCTCCGGGCCCCCTCGCTCGGGACCACGGGACAGCACCAGACGCAGCATCCCCTCGGAGCCCGGGCCCCATTCCCGCGCGGCCAGTGCGATACCGGCACCCCACTCCTCCGCCGTGGGCCCGGTGAGTCCGAGGGCCGACGCCGACCTCGCTAGGCGGGCCAGGTGCCGCTCCGGTTTGGCCGGTCGGCCCCCCACCACCAGAAGGGTCTCGAAACAGCCGTCGCCCCGGACCGCGGCGAGGTCGTCGGCGAGCAACAACGGCTCCCCGGCGGGGTGCACCCGGGGACGTGGACCGTCCGGACCACCCGCGATCAGGACGATGACCCGCGCGTCCGCTTCCCGGCCCGGTGCCCGGCCCGCTCCCACTCCCGCTGTAGTGCCCATGGCGGCAACACTACGACGACGCACGTAGGATCGCGATCGTGACCGTCCCAGCTGTGCCCGACAGGACCGACCATGGCTACCACAGCCCGATCCTGACCCGACCCGGTGCCGTGGACACGACCGGCCCGGGCCCCGACGCAGGGGTCCCGTTCCACTACGGCGACCCCCTCGGCGAGCAGCGGGCGGCCACCACTTCCGTGGTGGTCGTCGACCGCTCCCACCGGGATGTGCTGACCATCGGCGGCGGCGAGCGGCTGAGCTGGCTGGAGGGATTCGTCTCACAGCACGTGTCAGAACTCGCGGACCGCGCCGGTGGCGAGACGTTGATCCTGGACGCCAACGGGCGGGTGGAGCACCACGTGGTGTTGTCGGACGTCGACGGGACTCTGGTCGTGGACACCGAGCCCGGCCGGGGCGCGGCGCTGCTCACGTTCCTGACCAGGATGGTCTTCTGGGCCGATGCGGCTCCGGAGGCCGCGGACCTCGTCGTCATCACCCTCGCCGGCACCGGGCTCCCCGGTGCCGTCACCGCCCCTGACGGAACCACCGTGGAGCTGCCAGTCGGCGACTACGCGAGCGTCCCGCTGCCGGGGGGCGGGGTCGCCCGCCGGATGCCGTGGCCGTTGGCGGGGTCCGTCGACCTTCTCATCCCCCGCGCGGGGCTGCCCGCCTGGTTCGACGCGGCGGTCCGATCCGGCGCCCGACCCGCCGGCTCGTGGGCGTTCGAGGCCCTCCGCGCGGTCGAGACCGTCCCACTGCGGGCGCGCCTCGGCGTGGACACCGACGAGAAGACGATCCCCCACGAGATCCCCACGTGGATCGGAGAGGTCGCGCAGCGCGGCGCGGTCCACCTGGACAAGGGGTGCTACCGAGGCCAGGAGACGGTCTCCCGCGTCCACAACCTCGGCAAGTCCCCCCGGGTCCTCGTACGGCTCCATCTGGACGGCTCGGGCGGGGACCAGCTTCTCGCCCCCGGCGCCGAGATCCTCGCCGCTGGACGCACCGTGGGTCGCCTGGGCACCGTCGTCCAACACCACGAGTACGGCCCCGTGGCGCTCGCCCTGCTCAAACGCTCGGTGCCCTCGGACACCGCTCTCGAGGTGGACGGTGTCTCCGCCGCAATCGATCCCGACTCCGTCCCGGGCGACTCCGGCCCGCAGGCCGGACGCGAGGCGATCCGCAGGCTGCGCGGCCAGGCGTAGGCGCCGGAGACGGCTCCCAGGACACCCGGGCGGACATTCCGCGCCGGGCACGCTATCCTGTGGTCAGGCAGATACTCACATTGATGGGCACCCCCGAGGTGGCCCAGCACCGTTTCCGAGGGGGTCAGGTCAATGGGCCGAGGCCGCGCGAAGGCGAAGCAGACCAAGGTCGCTCGCGAACTCAAGTACAACACTCCGCAGACGGACCTAGAACGTCTCCAAGCGGAGTTGGCGGGTGGTGGCTCGCCCACCACCCGAATCAGCACCGAGCGGCCCAGTACTGACGAGGACGACGATCCGTACGGGTCCTGGTCCGACGGCGACAGCAGGTTCTGACGGCGCTCCCCGACTGCCGCACACACGTGGGCCGGGCATCCTGGCTGGATGCCCGGCCCACGTGTGTGCGGCGGGGTGCGCCGCCCGTCTAGAACCGCGCGTGCGATCCCTCGAGGACGACGCGCGGTGCATCGGCGGCGACCTCGCCGGCCTTGTCCACGTGGCCGATCACCCAGTTGTCCACGTGGCGAGCCGTGAGGACCGCCTGGGCGCGGTCCACGTCATCGGCGGGGAGGACGGCGATCATGCCGACCCCCATGTTGAACGTGCGCTCCATCTCGGACTGCTCGACACGTCCGTGGTGGGCGATGGTGCCGAACACGGCGGGGACCGGCCACCGACCGCGGTCGAGACGTGCGACCAGGCCGCGCGGCATGACCCTCGCCAGGTTCTCCGCCAGGCCTCCACCGGTGACGTGGCTGAACACACGGACGTCCGTCTCGGCGATCAGGCTCAGGCAGTCCAGGGCGTAGATTCGGGTGGGCTCGAGGAGTTCCTCGCCCAGGGTCCGCCCGAACTCCTCGACGTGCCCCTCCAGCGGGAGGCGGGCGAGATCCAGCAGCACGTGTCGGGCCAGCGAATAGCCGTTGGAATGCAGGCCCGAGGACGCCATTCCCACGATCACGTCGCCGGGGCGCACGTTCTCCGCCCGGAGGATCTCGTCGGCCTCGACGATCCCCACTCCGGTGCCCGAGATGTCGTACTCGCCCGGGGCCATGAGCCCGGGGTGCTCGGCGGTCTCCCCGCCCAGTAGGGCGCAGCCCGCCCGGACGCAGCCCTCGGCGATGCCCTCGACGATGTCGGCGACGTGCTCGGGCACGACCTTGCCGATCGCGATGTAGTCCTGGAGGAACAGGGGCTCGGCGCCGCACACCACCAGGTCGTCCACCACCATCGCCACCAGGTCGATTCCCACCGTGTTGTGGACGTCCATGGCCTGCGCGACCGCGATCTTGGTACCGACGCCGTCCGTCGACGAGGCGAGGAGCGGCTGACGGTAGGAGTTCTTGAGGGAGAACAGCCCGGCGAACCCGCCGAGGCCACCCATCACCTCGGGCCGGGTCGCCCGCTTGGCGTGGGGCGCGAAGAGCTCGACAGCGCGCTCGCCGGCGTCGATGTCGACACCGGCGGCGGCGTACGAGGCGCCGGTCGCGGAGTGGGGGTTCTCGGTCATCTGGATTCTCCTCATCGGCGCCCGTCGTCGGGCGCCCGGTCAGGGTCGGCGGACGGCGTCCGCGTGGTCGTTCAAGGCCGTGTCGTTCGGGGCCGTGTCGTTCGGCGCCGTGTTCTGGTCGCGGTTCTCGCCGTCGACCTGCGCGTTCAGCGCCAGCACGGCCGCGCTCATGGTCGAGTCATCGGGCAGTTCGATGGGGTAGTGGCCGTCGAAGCACGCGGCACACAGCTCGTCAGGACGCTGTCCGGTCGCCGAGATCATCCCGTCGACCGAGATGTACCCGAGGGTGTCCGCCCCGATCGCCCTGCGCACCCCTTCGAGCATCCCGTCCGTGGCGTCGACGCCGTTGGCGATGAGCTCGGCGGGACTGGCGAAGTCGATGCCGTAGAAGCACGGCCAGCGGACCGGCGGCGAGGCGATCCGGACGTGGATCTCGAGGGCGCCCGCCTCACGCAGCATCCTGATCAGTGCCCGCTGGGTGTTGCCGCGGACGATCGAGTCGTCCACCACCACGAGCTTCTTACCTTGGATGACCTCGCGCAGCGGGTTGAGTTTGAGCCGGATGCCGAGCTGCCGGATGGTCTGGCTGGGCTGGATGAACGTGCGCCCGACGTAGGCGTTCTTGGTCAGTCCCTGGGCGAAGGGGATACCGGAGCCCTGGGCGTAACCCACTGCGGCCGGGGTCCCCGATTCCGGCACCGGGATCACCAGGTCGCCCTCGACGGGGTGCTCCACCGCCAGTTTGCGTCCGATCTCTACGCGGGCGGAGTTGACCAGGCGCTGGTTGATCACCGAGTCGGGGCGCGCCAGGTAGACGTACTCGAAGACGCAGGCCTTGGGCGTGGGCTCGGTGAGCCTGCGTGACCGGACGCCGTCGGCGTCGATGGCGATGAGCTCACCGGGCTCGATATCGCGGACGAACGAGGCCCCGACGATGTCCAGGGCGGAGGTCTCGGACGAGACCACCCAGCCGCGCTCGAGCCGACCGAGGGCGAGCGGGCGCACGCCGTGCGGGTCCCGGGCCGCGTACAGCGTGTTCTCGTCGGAGAACGTGAGGCAGTAGGCGCCGCGCAGTCGCGGCAGCAACCGGGCCGCCGCCTCCTCGAGGCCCCCGTCCCCCGCCTCGTGGGCGAGGAGGGTCGAGACGATGTCCGAGTCCGAGTGGGTGCTGTTCTCGGTGTAACCCCGGATGCCGATCGTGGTGGCGTAGCGCTTGAGTTCCTGGGTGTTGACCAGGTTGCCGTTGTGCCCGAGCACCACGGACCCGCCGCCGGTGGTGGGCCTGAACATGGGCTGCGCGTTGTCCCAGGACGCGGCGCCGGTCGTGGAGTACCGGCAGTGGCCGATGGCCACGTGACCGCTCATCGACTCGAGGGTCTTCTCGTCGAAGACCTGGCTGACCAGGCCGAGGTCCTTGTAGACCAGGACCTGCTCGCCGTCCGCAACCGCGATTCCGGCGGCCTCCTGGCCACGGTGCTGCAGTGCGTACAGACCGTAGTAGGTGAGCTTGGCGACGTCCTCGCCCGGAGCCCAGACACCGAAGACGCCGCACTCCTCGACCGGACCGATGCGCTCGGTGTCGATCGGCAGGCCGGCCGGGCCGGGGACGGACGGGTCGGGCAGACCCAGACCGACGGCGGCGCGGCCACTGGTGCGGCGGAGTGATCCGGACGGGGCCGGACGTGACGACGTACTCTCCACCTGGTGGTGCTCCCTCATGTTTCGGGGCGGTCCGCCCGGACGGACCCCGGCGGTGCTGTTCGAGTGTACGGTCCCCGACCCTCGTGACCCCAGTCCCGTGGCCGGAGCCCCTCCCCTGACGCAGGCCGTCCGCACCCGCCCCGGCCGGGATCGGTCAGCCGGAACGCACCACCGGTAGCCCCGCCGCCACCTCCGCGGCCCGGGTCCCCGACGCCCGCACCCGGCCCCCGGCCACCGCGGACTCCCAGCTGAGGCGGCCGGTGGCGAGCTCGAGCCAGGTCCTGGGATCGGTCTCGACCACGTTGGGCGGAGTCCCGCGCGTGTGCCGGGGCCCCTCGACGCACTGCACGGCCGCGTACGGCGGCACCCGCACCTCCACCGTCCTGCCCGGGAGCTCGGCCGCCAACACGGCAGTGGTCGCACGGACCGCCGCGGCGAGTGCGGACCGGCCGGGGGTGGCCGCCTCGTCGTCGTCGAGCCACGGGGTGACCGCCTCGACGGCGGCCCGGACCGTCGCCGCGTCGGGGACGCGGCTCACGTCCTGTCCCCCACTGTCTTGTCCCCCACTGTCGCCGACTCCGTCGCCGGACCCGACTCCGACCGTTCCGACCCCGACCCCGCGCGTGGGAGCCCACGACGCCGGGCCCGCCGCGCCCTCCGCCGTTCCTGAGCGGTCCGACGGCTCCATGTCCGCGTGGCCTGGCTGGTGAGCAACAGCAGGATGAGTACGTTGACCGCGAGGACCAGATAGCCGCCGAGGACGGTGCCCAGCTCGGCGTCCGTGGTGACGCGGCCGGACTCGGTCGAGACGATGCTCACCACTGTCAGGGTCAGCAGCCACACCCGCGGTCGGGCGTAGCCCAGGTAGGTGAGCAGGGCCAGGACACCCATCGCGCCGTACACCCCGCCGATGAACACCGCGAGCACCAGGATGGCCGGGACCACCTCGGACTCGTCCAGCCCGGCGAACTCCTCCATCCCCTGATCTCCGATGATGTCGCGTAGCGCCATGACCAGCAGGGCGAGAACCGACGCCGCGACCAGCGCGCAGCCCGCGGTGAGCGCGGCCGGACGCGGCAGATGCCCGGGGTCGGGGGCGACGTCGTCGACCGGGCGATCGGCGTCCCCCGCCGCCAGCCCGCCCTCCGCCTGGGGGTCGTCGTAGCCGCGGGCGGCGCGCACCACCCCGGTCGGAAGCGCGGCCGCCGCCGCCTCGGGGACCGGCACGGCCCGCAGATCCACCACCGGCAGGTCACCGTCGGTGCGGATCGCGTCGCCACCGCCGTTGCGCGAGTGGTAGCCGGCGGAGAAGTTCTCGAGCACCCGGACCCCCGCGCCGGGGACGTGGTAGCGGATCGAGTCCACGATGTAGTCGCGCTCCACGTCGATGTCCGCGTCGATCTTGTGGGTCACCTGGAGGGTGAACAGGGACAACCCCACGGCCCGGTCGTAGGTGCCGGCGCCGAGCCACTGCACCCGGTGGCCACCGGGCAGCAGCCACCCGTCCGGGCACCGCCAGAACCGGACGTGGTGCCGTTGCGCCGCGTTGCCCTCGACCTCCTGCTGGTAGGCCAGGCACTGCCTGCGGCCGAAGAGCCGCAAGGGGCTGACCGGCGCGGACGGATAGGACCGTCGCAGAACCGAGGACATGATGATGCCCCACGAGGAACGGACCGTGATGTCGTCGGCCAGCACCCACCCGCACGCCGTCATCGCCTCGTGGATCTGACGGGCGGTGCCGTCGACGGCCAGGTTGACCGGGTCCCCCAGCAACCCGTCCGACGTCCGGGTCCGCGCGATGAAGTATCCCGGCACGTACACCGAGGTGATCAGCGTCTGCAGCCTGGGCAGCACCAGATAGGCGACCAGCGCCCAGAACGGGATCAACAGGAAGAGATGCCACCAGGTGTGGCGCCACACGTCGTCCAACAACCGCCAGCCGAGAAATCCGGCCGCGAGTGTGGCCAGGGTGAAGAACACGGTGTCGACGACCTGACCCGGCAGTGGTGGCCGGACATCGTCGTCCCGCACCTTGGACGGCAGGCGGGCGTAGACGGGGGGCGCGGCCGGCCCGGCCGGTTCCGCCCCGGGCGTCTGCACCGCTCGCTCACTGGTGGGCATGGCTAGACGATAGTCGGCGGTACGGGCCGTGTGGACCACGATGACTGCCAGAATGTCCCCGTGCCCACGACCGATCCGACCCCGGCCAGCAGCCGCGGCGCCCACGAAGAGTATCTGCGGTCGCTGGGACTACCGTTGATGATCGTCCCGTCCACGCGGTGTCGAGAGATTCTCCCCCGCTCCGCGGGCGTCAGCGCGGGGCTCGCGGTGTTCGCGTCCGGTCTCTCCGCGCTGGACCGCTCGAACGACTACGCGGTGGCGCTGCTCGAGCGGGTCGGCGAGGACTCCCCCGAGTGGGACCTCATCGGGTTGTCCGATCCGATCATCCTGCTGCTCCTGCTGGCGCTCGTGTTGTTCGCCGCCGCGCCGGTCGTCGGCTGGCTGGTGGCCCGGGTGGTGCGTCGCCTGGGCTGGGCGTCCGGCTCCGTCGTCGGGCTCGCCTCGGCGATCGCCCTCGTGGTGGTGGCACCCCTCACCTTCGAACCCCACGACGGCCCGGGCCTGCGCACCACGTCCCTGGTCCTGGTGGGGGTCCTGGTGGGCACCTACGTCGGCGCGGGCTCACTGGTGCGCTGGGCCGCGCGGCGGGTACGACGCGAGCTGGGCACCATGGGCCACATGGTGGCGAGGGTGCTCCCCGTCCTCATGCTGGCCGTGCTCTTCCTGTTCTTCAGCGCGGAGATCTGGCAGGTGATGGTGGCGTTGTCCTGGGCGCGGACCTTCGCGGTGGTGGGAGTCATGGGTCTGCTCACCGTGTTGCTGGTGGCCATCACCACCCGGGACGACCTGCAGGATGAGCTGGAGGCGCGGGCGCCGGGTCGGGAACTGCGACTGTCCGAACGGATCAACATCCTGCTGGTGCCGGTACTGGCCACCCTCATCCAGGCCGTGTTGTTCGCCTGCCTGGTGTTCCTGTTCTTCGTGTTCCTGGGCTGGATAGCGATCCCGGAGGCCACCGAGACCCGCTGGACGTTGCGGCCCACCGAGGATCTGGGGGGCCTGTTGGCCGGCGTCCCGGTCAGTGTCACCCTGGTGCGTGTCTCCCTGACCCTCGCCGCGTTCTCCGCACTCAACCTGGCCGCCGCGGCGGCGTCCGACGCCGCCCACCGTGCGCGGTTCGTGCGTCCCATGATCGACGAGGTGGTCCACGGCCTCGCCGCGCGCGAGTCCTACATCCGGGCACGACGACGAGGCTGACCCCTTCATTCAGACCCTGCGGTACTCCCGTCCGCGGAACCACACGGTGATGACCAGGGCGCCGGTCACCACCGCCGCCGCGACGCCCAGCGCGGCCACGCCGAGGCCCACCTGGAGTACCGCGCCCGCCATGCCGCCCAGCACGAGCGCGGCCCACAGCGAGACCTGCTGACGATAGGGCGCCCAGGACCCCCCGGCCAGCGCGTCGACCAACCGGTGAGCGGACTTGACCACCGCGCCGGTCATGTAGGTGACCCCCAGCGAGACCTCGCCCCGCGAGTGGAACACCGAGTTCATGGCGCCCATCGACGCCGCGACCACGGCCATCGACACCGGCACCCCCACTATCTCGGCGGGGGTGATCCGGTGCAGCGCCAGCGCCGAGAGCAGAAGGAACGCGACCAGACCCAGGACTGCGGGGCGGTCGTCGAGATTGCGACGGCGGGTGACCACCGCCCCGGCGACCGCGCCGAGGAAGAACGAGACCAGGACGATGGCCGCGATGCCCGCGCCCCCGTAGTCGCCCTCGGTCAGGTCGACGACCATCCGCGTGGAGTTACCGCTCATGAACGACACGAAGTAGCCGCCCACCACGAGGAAGCCGACCGCGTCGACGAAGCCCGCCGTTCCGGCCAGGACCACGGCGAGCAGTCGCTCCCGCCTGCGGAGATCACGCATCAGGCCGCGTCCGACCGGTCCGACTCAGACTGGCCCGTCTCAGACCGGGTCGACGCCGAACAGTGCCGGCAGCGTCCCCTCGTGGGCGGCACGCAGCTCCTCGGTGGCCAGGGTGAACTGCCCCTGCACCTCGAATGTCCCCGAATCGGGGTCGGTGACGGCGATCCGGGTGTGGGGGATGTCCTGCGCGGTGAGCATCTGCTGGAAGCGGATCTCCTCACCTCGGGGGACCGAGACGATCACGCGGCCGGCCGACTCGGAGAAGAGCCACACGAACGGGTCCGCGTCGGCGGGGAGCACCACCCGGAGCCCGCACTCCCCGGCGAGGGCCGACTCGACGAGCGCCTGGGCGAGGCCGCCCTCCGACAGGTCGTGTGCGCCGGTGATCAGGCCGTCCTTGGAGCACGTGGCCAGGATCCGGGCGAGGGTGGCCTCCCACTTCAGGTCGACCGTCGGCGGCATACCACCCAGGTGGTCGTGGGCGACCTGCGCCCAGATGGACCCGTCGAGCTCGTCGCGGGTCTCGCCGAGGAGGTAGACGCTCTCCCCCGGGGTGTCACCGAACGCGGTGGGCGTGCGGCGGGCGACGTCGTCGATCACGCCGAGCACGCCCACGACGGGCGTCGGCAGGATCGGGGTGGACCCGGTCTGGTTGTAGAAGGAGACGTTGCCGCCGGTGACGGGGATACCGAGCTCGGCACAACCGTCCGCCAGTCCGTGGACGGCCTCGCGGAACTGCCACATCACGCCCGGGTCCTCGGGCGAGCCGAAGTTGAGGCAATTGGTCACGGCGACCGGGGTGGCGCCGGTGACGGCGACGTTGCGGTACGCCTCGGCCAACGCGAGGCGGGCGCCGGTGTACGGGTCGAGACGGGTGTACCGACCCGAGGCGTCGGTCGAGAGCGCGATGCCGCGGCCCGACTCCTCGTCGATCCGCAGGACCCCGCCGTCGGCGTTCTCCGCGAGCACCGTGTTGCCGCGCACGTAGCGGTCGTACTGCTCGGTGATGAACTTGCGCGAACAGAGCGCGGGGCTGGCCACCATGTCGAGCAGCGTCCGGCGCAGCTCCTCACCGGTGGACGGGCGCGTCAGCGCGGTGGTGGTGTCGGCCTGCAGCGCGTCCTGGTCCGCCGGGCGCTCCAGGGGACGCTCGTAGACCGGGCCGTCGTGGGCCACGGTGCGAGGGGGGACGTCGACCACGGTCCGGCCGCGGAACTCGATGGTGAGCCGGTCGCCGTCGGTGACCTCGCCGATGTCGGTGGCCAGCACGTCCCAGCGGCGGCACACCTCCATGAAGGCGTCGACGTTCTCCGGCGCCACCACGGCGCACATCCGTTCCTGGGACTCGCTGGAGAGGATCTCCGCGGCGGTCATGCCCTCGGCGCGCAGCGGCACGTTGTCCAGGACGACGTGCATGCCACCGTCGCCCGCGGCGGCCAGCTCGGAGGTGGCACACGCCAGGCCGGCGCCGCCGAGATCCTGGATACCCACGACCAGCTTGTCGCGGTAGAGGTCGAGGCAGCACTCGATGAGCACCTTCTCCGCGAAGGGGTCGCCCACCTGCACACTGGGGAGCTTGCGGGGTTTGACGGGCGCGCCGTGCTCATCCTCCTCGAAGGTCTCCGAGGCCAGGACCGAGACGCCGCCGATGCCGTCCAGACCGGTGCGGGCGCCGAAGAGGATGATCCGGTTTCCGGTGCCCGAGGCGAAGGCCAGGTGGAGGTCCTCGACCCGCATCACGCCCGCACACAGCGCGTTGACCAGAGGGTTGGCGGCGTAGGACTCGTCGAAGACCGTCTCGCCACCGATGTTCGGCAGACCGAGACAGTTTCCGTAGCCACCGACTCCGGCCACGACGCCCGGGAGCACGCGGTGCGTGTCGTCGGCGTCAGCGGCACCGAAGCGCAACTGGTCCATGACCGCGACCGGGCGCGCGCCCATCGCCATGATGTCGCGCACGATCCCGCCGACTCCGGTCGCCGCGCCCTGGTAGGGCTCGATGTAGGACGGGTGGTTGTGCGACTCCACCTTGAACGTCACGGCCCAGCCGTCGCCGATGTCCACCACGCCGGCGTTCTCGCCGATCCCCGCGAGCATGGTGGAACGCATCTCGTCCGTGGTGGTCTCGCCGAAGTAGCGCAGGTGCACCTTGGACGACTTGTACGAGCAGTGCTCCGACCACATGACCGAGTACATAGCCAGCTCGGCGTCCGTGGGCCGTCGGCCCAAGATCTCCCGGATGCGGGTGTACTCGTCCTCCTTGAGCCCGAGTTCGGCCCAGGGCTGGCCCAGGTCAGGGGTGTCGGTGGCGTGCGAGACGGAGTCGACGTGAGTGGTCACGCGGCCGAGTCTAGTCGGCGTCGACCCGGCCGCGAATCCGCTCCCGGGACGGGGCAGGACAGCCGGTCTAGGTGGACAGGACCTCGAAGGTGAGGCCGCCGCGCTCGACGCGCTCCAGCAACGGGTCGCCCATGGCCTGGGCGGTGGTGAGTTGACCGGAGAGCGGGGGCAGGTCGTCGAACGCCAGGCACAGCGCGGACTCCGCGAGCATCATCGACGTCTCCGTGTACCCGGGATCGCCGCCCGAGACCCGGGTGACCACCCGGCGTCCGCCCGCCAACGCCACGAAGGTCACGTCGAAGGAGGACCGTGCGCGTCGCGACTCACTTGGTCCGGCGCCGCGGTCGATCCGCTTGAGGATCTGGGACCTGAGGGGGCCGATCTGCGCACCCACGGTCAACGCCCCGATTCCGACCATGCCGGCCGTCGCGGTCACCGGCGAGCCGACCGACGCGTAGTGGGCGTAGGTGAAGTCCGGACCGTAATTGTCCAGCGCGGCCGCCGAGCGCAACACGATCTGCGGGTCGATGGTGGGCAGTGGCACCAGCCACCGGCCCAGCACGCTGTCGTGGTGTGGCTTGCCCGTCACCGACTTGATGCGCCGCCCCTCGACCCTGCCCTCCTTCTTGCGGCGGGCCTTCGCGGTGCGGCCGGCCTCGCGGAGTCTGGCGAACTGGCCGATGGCCGAGTGGAAGGTGCCCCCGGAGAACTGGGCATCGGCGTGAACCGCACCGTAGACAGCCACCGGCACCCCCTCGGGGACCTGCTTCATCGTGTAGAAGACACCCAGGTCGTGGGGAATGGAGTCGAACCCGCACGCGTGGATGATCCGCGCGCCGGAGGCCACGGCCTTGTCGTGGTACTCGAGGTACATGCGGTCGGCGAACTCGGGTTCGCCGGTCAGGTCCACGTAGTCGGTCCCTGCCTCGGCGCACGCGGCGACGAGCGGCTCGCCGTACTCGAGGTACGGGCCGACCGTGGTGATGACGACACGGGCCGCCCGGGCCATGTCCGCCAGTGACCCGGGATCCTCGGTGTCCGCCACCACGATCCCCGGAGCCGGGACGTCCGGCATCTCGGCGGCGAGCCGGGCCACGAGCGCATCCAGCTTGACCCGCGACCGCCCGGCCACAGCCCACGCACCACCTTCAGGCAGATTCCGCAACAGGTAGTCGGCGACCAGACCGCCGGTGAATCCGGTCGCACCGTAGAGCACGATGTCGAACGGCCGGTCTGCCTTGTCTGGCACGGAAACGGACTGGGGGGTGGATTCGCTCATCCCACGGTTGTACCGCATCGACCGCGGATCGCGGTCGCCGTCGGCGGTCCGCACCACTGGAGGCCCGAGCTGACCGCGCGTCCACTATCACATCCTGGCAACGATTCCCAGCGACACTGCGCGGACATGGGACAATTCTCACATCCCGCGCGACAGGCGGGTCCGCGACGACCATCCGCGCCGCCGCGACGGCGTCCGCCGAGAGTCGGCGGACCGGACGAAAGGAGTCCTTCATGGACCTCACTGGCTCTATCGCCGATGCCACCGCACCACTCAGCAGCGAATTGTTCGGCAGTGTCGCCGGCGCCACCGGGTCGTCGGCGATCGACACCATCCTCTTCACGATCGTCGCGCTCCCCACCGTCGTGCTCAGTGTCGCCGCCGGCATCGGCGCCGACATCGGCAGCACCCTCGGAATGGTGGGCCCGTAGCGCCCCGCCCCATCACCGCACCGCACCGCACCGCACCGACAGTGGCGGCTCGTCCCGACGGACGAGTCGCCACTTCATGCGCTCCCCCGCAGGGCGACTCGGCGCCTGGCCGGACCGTGGACACGGGCGGACGGGGCTGCCTCCTCATCCCCGTCGGAGGAACGAAGGCCCTCGTCCGGGACACCCAGACTGGAAAGCCCACGCTCACACAACTACCGCAGAGGGCCGTTCGAAGTGATTTGCGTCACGCCGATTCTGAAAATGTGAACGGCATCCGAGCGCCTGTGGAGAATTATCTGGTGCGCGCGACCACCCGGGTCGCGGCAATTCGCCCCCCGGGCACACATGGTGGGGCGACGACTCTCCAGGAGACCCCATGGACCTCACCGGATCGCTGCTGGACGCAGGCAACTCGGCATTCGAAGTCATCTACGGCAGCGCGGACGGGGGCACCGGTTCGGCGTTCCTCGACACGCTGATCACGACCCCCGTGTACCTCTACAACTCACTCCTGATGCTCATCGGCGGCTTCGGTGGCGACCTGGGCAGCACCGGAGTCTTCCCCGTCCCCGCCTGACAGCCCTAGCCTGGGGCGGGAGTGATTCCTGCCACTGGTGTGGCCAAAGTTGACCATGCACCTGTGAAAAGGTGAAGAATCATTTGGCACGCGCGACCACCCGGGTCGCCGGCACTCGCCCTGAGTCCACTCTGGGCGGCTACCCGAAGGAGTCCCCATGAACCTCACCGGTTCCATCGCCGATGCCACCGCCCCCCTGAGCGCCGAGTTCGGCAGCCTGATGAGCGAGCCGACCGGGTCGTCCGCCATCGACACCCTGCTGCAGGCCGCGTTCGTCGTGCCGGCTTTCCTCCTGAACCTCGCCGCCGGAGTCGGCGCGGACCTCGGCAGCGCGATGGGGAACGTCTGATCCCGCCACACCTCTGCTGAACGAAGGGCCCGCCGGGAGGGATTCCGGCGGGCCCTTCGCTATGGGTTCACTGTTCAGTTCAGGCGGTGACCGCCGCGTCGAGGGCGGAGAGGAACAACCCCAGCCCGTCGTCGGATGGGCCCGTCAGCGGGTCGATCGCGTGCTCGGGGTGGGGCATGAGGCCCACCACCCGGCCGTTCTCGGAACAGATGCCGGCGATGCCGTTGGTCGAGCCGTTGGGGGCGTCGCCGGCGAAGCGGAACACCACGCGCCCCTCGCCCTCGAGCTGCTCGATCGTCTCCGCGGTGGCCATGTACCGGCCCTCTCCGGACTTGAGGGGGATGAGGATCTCCGCCCCCTCCTCGAACCGACTGCTCCACGCGGTGCCGGTGTTCTCCACGCGCAGCCATTCGTCGCGACACACGAAGTGCATGTCGCGGTTCCGACCGAGCGCGCCGGGCAGCAGGCCGGCCTCGCACAGGATCTGGAAACCGTTGCAGATCCCCAGCACCGGCATGCCACCCCGGGCAGCTGCGACGACCTCGCCCATGACGGGGGCCATCGAGGCGATGGCACCGCAACGCAGATAGTCGCCGTAGGAGAAGCCGCCGGGCACCACGACGGCGTCGACGCCCTTGAGGTCCGCGTCGTCGTGCCACAACGACACGGCTTCCGCACCGGACCTCGTGACGGCCCGCGAGGCATCAATGTCATCGAGCGTGCCGGGGAAGGTGATGACGCCGATCCGTGCGGTCACGAGGCCACCTCGGCGGTGTCCACGCGAACGACCTTCCAGTCCTCGATCACCGTGTTGGCCAGGAGCGACGAGGCGATCTCCTCGAGCTCGGCGTCCGACACGTCGTCGGCGACCTCGAGCTCGAACCGCTTGCCCTGCCGGACGTCGGTCACGCCTGCGTGGCCGAGACGACCCAGAGCTCTGTGGATGGCCTGGCCCTGCGGATCGAGGATCTCGGCCTTGGGCATGACTTCGACGACGACTCGGGCCACGGTGGAACTCCTCGATCGGTTGAAATGCGGGGCGGACCCGGACCGGCCGGGGCTCGACTGCCGATCCTACCCGGAGCCCGCGGGGCCACCGAACGGCTCAGGCCGCGCGGCACTGCGTTCTCGCTCAGGCCGCGCGGGCCAATGCGACCTTCGGCCACTCGTAGCGTCCGGCCTCGGCTCCGTGTTCGCCGGTCACCCTGTCCACCGCGTCCAGCAGCGCCGACCGCGGAGCCCGGCGTGCGAGTTGCTTGGCGGACACGTTGACGCGCACGAGCCCACCGGCCGCCGCCGTCCGGCCGGCCGCGGAGACGAGGGCGCGACACCACCAGGCATCGGCGACGAACCCCTCTCCGATCGACAGCGCCCGGCCACGCTCCGAGGTCCCGCGAACCACGTCATGGATGCCGGTGAGCGAGGCGCAGACCCGGAAACCCGCCCCGGGTAACGCCTCGAGGCAGCCCGGGGACGCGTTCCACCGCGGCGGGGCGAACAGACGAGTCCTCAGGCCCATGTCGGCCATGATCCGATCGGCAGCGGCCAGACGTACCGCCGCCTCGGCAGGCCCGATGGAGGCGAACTCGGGTCGCCGCGGCCTGGTCGCGGCCTCGTCGTAGCCACCCAGCACGATCGAGTCGCCCAACTCGCGACGGTGACGTAACCACCCCTGGGTGGCCCGGTCGTCCGTCATCCGGTACTCGCGCCCCCGCCTCGGCGCGACGAGCAGCGAGACGGGCACGGAGCGGCGCTCGAGTTCGCCGACCAGGTCCACTGCACCCTCGAGAGTGGAGTCGCGCAGCCCCGAGACGGAGACGATGAGGCGGGGGGTGGCGGAACGCGGTGTCGCCGAACGCGGAGTCATTCGCGCATCGTCGCAGCCGGGGATGACGGAATGACGACGACGAGGTGTACGTCCGATGTCCGGGCCGGCCGTGCTGGCCCGGAGCCGGGTCAGACCGGGAGGACGTCCTCGATCGCCTCGGTGAGTTCGGGGGCACCGGGCTCCACCTTGGGGCGGAAGCGGCCCACGACCTCACCCGTCGGGGAGAGCAGGAACTTCTCGAAGTTCCACTGCACGTCGCCGGCCTCACCGTCGGTGTCGGCGACCGCGGTCAACTCGGCGTACAGCGGGTGGCGGTCCGGACCGTTGACGTCGACCTTGGCCGCCAGCGGGAAGGTGACGCCGTACTTCTCGCTGGTGAACTCCTTGATCGCGTCCTCGTCGCCGGGCTCCTGCCCCATGAACTGGTTGCACGGGAACCCCAGGACGAAGAACCCGCGCTCGCGGTAGTCGTCGGCGAGCTCCTGCAGGCCCTCGTACTGCGGGGTCAGACCGCATTCGCTGGCCACGTTGACCACCAGGACCGCGTGACCGGCGTAGTCGGCGAGCGTGGCGCTCTCGCCGTCGATAGTGGTGAAGGTGATGTCGTGGAGGCTGCTCATGTGAGCCAGCTTACGCGGCCACTGCCGTTGACAGATCGTTGGGTTTATACAACACTGCATTGCATGAGCCCAGTGCGACGGGGAGAAAAGCTTCCCATCTTCAATCGGATCGCCGTGCTGCGGGCCGAGCACCGACTCAGCCGCGCCGCGCTCGCCGAGCGAATCGAGGTCAATCCTCAGACCGTGGGGGCCCTCGAACGGGGCGACCACTACCCCAGCCTGGATCTGGCCTTCCGCATCTGCGCGGTGTTCGATCTTCCCGTCGAGGCCGTCTTCTCGCGGGAGGAGTTCCAGCCGATGTCCACAGAGATCTACCGCCGCTCACGAGAGGACACACCATGACCACCGTCGCGAACGACACGCTGACCGCCGCCGAGCGCCGCTACGAGAAGAACGTCGGCAGGATCGCTACCGGACTCCGCTCATGGCGCACCCCGGAGCGCCGACAGCTGCTCGTCCGGTTGAACTGGGCATGCGTCGCGGTCATGGCGGTGATCGCCGTCGCGGGGTTCTTCTGGTTCCCGATCGTGATCGCGTGGCTGCCCATGACGGTGGCGATCTGCACGGTGTGGACGATGCTCCGCACCGTCATCGACATCAAGGACTCCGCGCCGGCGCGCTACCTCGACGAGTTCGAGACGCAGACGCTGCTGCGCGCCAGGTCGACCGCACTGTCGGTGCTCGTCGGCATCTGCTTCGTGATCGGCATCGTGCTGGTGTGGGGCTCCACCATGGAACTCGGGGACGGCCACCGACTCGCCTATGCGATGGGCGGGCTCGCGATCCTGGCGGTCTTCGTCGGCGGGATCATCCCCGCCGCGGCGATGGCCCGGACCATGGACCCCGCCGAGGCCGACGACGACCGGTAGAACCGACCACCCCGCGACCAGCGCGGATTTCGTGTGTGCGTGTGTGTGGGGATGGTTCTAGTCGGCCCCGGCCGTGCGGACCGTCCACGCGTACTCGAACGCCGTCTGACGCCAGCGCTCGTAGCGACCGGACACTCCCCCGTGTCCGGCGCTCATCTCGCATCGGAGCAGCACCGGCCGATCGGCTGAGTTCGCCGAGGTCGACACCGCCCGCAGCCTGGCCACCCACTTGGCCGGCTCCACGTAGAGCACCCGGGTGTCGTTGAGGGAGGTCACCGCGAGGATGGCCGGGTAGTCCTTGGCCTCGACGTTCTCGTACGGCGCGTACGAGGCCATGTAGTCGTAGACCTCCTCGGAGTGCAGCGGATCCCCCCACTCGTCCCACTCGATCACCGTGAGCGGGAGCTCCGGCATGAGGATCGAGGTGAGCGGATCGACGAACGGCACCACAGCCTGGATGCCGACGAACAGCTCCGGCGCGAGGTTGGCCACCGCGCCCATCAACAGGCCGCCGGCACTGCCGCCCTCCGCCACCAGACGGTCCGGGGCCGTCACGCCACTGTCGATGAGATGGCGGGCGCAGTCGACGAAGTCGGTGAACGTGGCCCGCTTGGTCAGGGTCTTGCCCTGCTCGTACCAGAGACGCCCCATCTCGCCGCCACCACGCACGTGCGCCACCGCGTAGGCCATCCCCCGGTCGAGCAGCGAGAGTCTGGCCACCGAGAACGCGGGGTCGATGCTCGTCTCGTACGAGCCGTAGCCGTACAGCAGGGTCGGAACCTTCTCTCCCGCATCGATCCGCGCCGCCGTGTCCACCGACATCACCAGCGAGATCGGCACCCGGGTGCCGTCCTCGGCGATGGCCCAGTCCCGGCGCTGCACGTACCCGGCCGGGTCGTAGCCGCCGAGAACCTCCTGCTCCCGAAGCAGGGTCCGCTCCCCCGTGGCCAACGCCAGGGAGTAGATGCGCCCCGGGGTGACGAACGAGCCGAACCCGAACCTCAACACCGGCGCGTCCCACTCCGGGTTCGACCCCGGACCCGAGGTGAACAGCTCCTCGTCGAACTCCACCGGGGTGAACGCCGAATAGGCTCCCTCGCCAGCGGTGGACGCACGATCAAGGGGCATCAGGGCGAACCGTGGCAGCGCCTGCTCCCGGTACCCCAGCACCAGCACGCGGGCGAACGCGTCGACCCCCTCCACCCGCACGTCGTCGCGGTGCGGCACGAGCGGGTTCAGTTCGCGGAAGTCACGGTCGACCGGTCCGGCCGGGGCCTCGACCACGGCGAAGTTGGGCGATCCGGCGTTGTGGGTGATGAGGAAACGGTCCTCGCCACCGACGACCGCGTGCTCGACGTCGTACTCGACGCCCTCCTCGCGAGGGCGTACGCACCAGAACTCGCCGGCCGGGTCGGCGGAATCCAGGCACCACACCTCGGTGGTGATCTTGGACCCCGCGGCGATCTGCAGGTACTTCTCGCTGCGTGTCTCGCCCACCCCGATCCAGTAGGACTCGTCGGGCTCGTGGAACACCTTGTCGTCGTCGTCACGGCTCGTTCCCAGACGGTGACGCCACACGGTGTCGGGGCGCCACGCCTCGTCGACCGTCACATAGAACACGTACTGCCCGTCGCGAGACCAGGTCACACCGGCCGCGACGCCCGAGATCTCCTCGTCAGGCGCCGTGAAGTCGGGGTCCAGGGACCGGAAACGCAGGGTGTAGCGCTCGTCGCCCTCGGTGTCGGTGGCCCAGGCCAACACGCGGCTGTCACGGCTGACCGAGAACGCTCCGAGCGCGAAGTACTCGTGCCCCTCGGCCTCGGCGTTGCCGTCCAACAGCAGCTGCTCCCCGGGCAGCTCGACCCCGGGCGAGACCTCCGGCGGCACCCAACCGGCGGGGTCGTCGGCGTCCGCCACGTACTCGGGAGGCACGGGCACCCGGCAGTGCCGCGCGTAGGACAGGCCCTCCGAGGTGCGGGAGAAGTACCACCAGCCGCTGGCCCGGACGGGAACCGACATGTCGGTCTCCTTGACGCGGGAGCGGATCTCCTCGTAGACCTCGTCCTCGAGCGGCTTCTGCCCGGCCGTCATCGCGTCCGTGTACGCGTTCTCCGCCTCCAGGTACTCGCGGGTCGCCGGGGCGTCCTTGTCGCGCAGCCACTCGTAGTCGTCCACGAAGACGCGGCCGTGGTGTTCGCGGCGATGGGGCCGACGCTCGGCCCGCGGAGGCGTGGGGACCTGCCGACCCTCGGTGCCCGGGCCGGCCGTGTCGGTGCCCGCGACGGAGTCGGTGTCAGTGCCCGCGACGGTGCCGGTGTCAGTGCCCGCGACGGTGCCGGTGCCGGTCGTGTCCTTGTCGCTCATGCGGACTCACCGCCGAGCCAGTCCGAGAACCGCAGGCCGGAGATCCGCTCGTAGGCCTCGATGTACCGTGCGCGGGTCGCCTCGACCACCTCCGGCGATAGCGGGGGCGGCGGCGAGTCCGAGTCCCGGTCCCAGCCCGAGTCCGGGCCGGTGAGCCAGTCGCGTACGAACTGTTTGTCGAAGCTCGGCTGCACGCGTCCCTGCTCGTAACCATCCGCCGGCCAGTAGCGCGAGGAGTCCGGGGTGAGCACCTCGTCGGCGAGGATCAGCTCACCGTCGGACAATCCGAACTCGAACTTGGTGTCCGCCAGCAACACCCCACGGTCGGCCGCCATCTCGGACGCCCGCGCGTACACCTGCAGGGTGGCGGTCCGCAGCCGGCCGGCCAGCTCGTCGCCGACGATCCCGGAGAGCTGCTCGAACGAGATGTTCTCGTCGTGGTCGCCCACCGCCGCCTTGGTGGCCGGGGTGAAGATCGGCTCCGGCAGGCGGCTGGCCTCGACGAGCCCCTCGGGCAGTTCGACGCCGCACACCGTCCCCGACTCGCGGTACTCGACTATCCCGGACCCGGTCAGGTAGCCGCGGGCGACGCACTCGGCCTGCACCATGTCCAGGCGGTGCACCACCATCGCCCGGCCGAGCACCTCGGCGGGGATCCGTTCGTCGTCGAGCGGCCCGGCCAGGTGGTTCGGCACGTCGAGGGCGTCGAAGAAGTAGGCGCTCATGGCGGTGAGCACCCGTCCCTTGTCGGGGATCGGCGTGCTCAGCACGTGGTCGTACGCCGAGATCCGGTCGGTGGCCACCAGGAGCAGCGTCTCGCCGTCGATCTCGTATAACTCGCGGACCTTCCCGGCGGCGAGATGGCGGTAGGAGGAGAGCTCAGGTCGCATGGGCGCCAGCGTAGTCGGAGGGGGTCGGCGCGGCCCACGGTGCCGTCAGGCTGCACTGATGTCGCTCGAACGCAGGACAGACAGCGGAGCAGACGGCGCAGAGAATTGCCTGACCCGATCACCGACGCAGGACGGAAGCTCACCCCCTGCACCCGAGACCTTGGAGTCGTCTTGACCACCATGTGCCCGCTCGCGCCCGGCAGGAGTGGCCGCCTCCTCTTGGCCGCACTGCTGTCACTCTTCGCCCTGGCCATCTCGACGATCGCCGTCCCCGCGCCGGCCCACGCCGCCATGTCCGTGGACCAGTTCGTGGCGAAACACAATGGTGGGAAGTGGGACTTCGACGGAGCCTACGGAGCCCAGTGCGTCGACCTCATCCAGTTCTACAACCGCGATGTGGTCGGTGCGCCCCGGTTGACCGGCAACGCCAAGGACCTCTTCGGAACTGCCTCGGGTGCCCACTATCACAAGCTCGGATCCGGAACCGCGCCCGTCAAAGGCGACGTCGCGGTGTGGGGAGCCTCGGTCGGAGGTGGATACGGCCACGCCGGGATCGTCCTGGCCGACCAGGGCGGGAGCGTCCGCATCCTCAGCCAGAACAACCACGCCCCGTACAACGGCACCACCCCGACCGAGATCATCTCGATGAGCAAAGCGGGGATCATCGGCTACCTGCGACCGAAGAACCTGACTCCGCCGGCGCCGACAGGGCACGCCCCGATAGGCCACGTCGACTCGGTCGCCGTGGCCGAGCCCGGACGGATCGCGGTCCGCGGCTGGGCATTCGACAGGGATGACGCCGCCCGTTCACTCGCGGTCCACGTCTACATCGGCGGTCACGCCGGCGCTCCCGGCGTCGAGGGCCATGAGGTCCGGGCCGACAAGAGCCGGCCCGACGTCAACTCGACCCACAAGATCTCGGGAAATCACGGCTTCGACTCGTTCATCAACTCCAGGAAGGTGGGCTCCCAGCAGGTCTGCGTGTACGGCATCGGCGTGGGGAACGGCGGGAACGCGCTCATCGGGTGCAAGACGGTCACCATCCCCGACCCCAACCCCCTGGGGAAGTTCGAGACCGCCGCGTCGTCCGTCCCCGGAACGATCGACGTCAAGGGGTGGTCGTTCGACCGGAGTAGGACGAGCACTGCGCTCGAGATGCACGTCTACGTCGGCGGAGAGGCCGGGAACGCCAACGTGGAGGTCCACAAGATCAGGGCCGATGTGGCCAGGTCCGACGTGAACAACGCACATGGGATCTCCGGGAACCACGGGTTCGACAGCCGGCTCGCCGTGAAGAAGACCGGAACCCAGAAGATCTGTGTCTACGCGATCAATACGGGTGTCGGGTGGAACAACACCTCGCTGGGCTGCAAGACGGTGAGCATCGAGGTCGCCGCCGCGCCCGCACCCGGTGTGGGCACGGGATCGCTCGGGAGTTGACTCCCTCTCCCTCTGCACGCGACGCGGGGCGCACCGGAGTCCGGTGCGCCCCGCGTCGCGAACCCGACGTCAGCCCAGCCGCGCGTCCAGCCACTCCCCGAGCGCCGCGTACGCCTCGTCCGCGCACAGATCGTTGAACAGCTCGTGCAGCCCGCCTTCGAACTCCCGGTAGGTGATCTCCGGTCGCGGGTCGTGGTCCGATCCCGCGACCTGGGCGAACCGCCGGGCGCCCTTGGGTGAGGTGATGGAGTCCGCTGATCCGTTGATCACCAGGGTCGGCAGCCGCAGGGCGCTCGAGCGCCCCAGGAACTTCTGTCCGCCCGCGAGCAACGTCCCGGCGGTGAGGGCCGGCACCCCCTTGTGATGTACGAGCGGGTCCGAGGTGTAGTCCGCCACGTACTCGGGGATGCGGGAGATCTCACGAGGGTCCAGCTTCTCCACCGGGAGGAACGGGAGGAGGCGGGCGATCACCGGGGCCGCCGCCCGGAGCGGCGCGGGGGTTCCCTCGCCGACGACGAGGCCGGGCGAGGACAGGATCAGACCCGCCAGGTCCCACGGTCGCCGGAGACCGGACTCCCCCGCTATCAGTCCGCCCATCGAGTGCCCCATCAGCAGTCGCGGGAGGGACTCGGTCCCGCCGCCCTCCGGGGAGCGGCACCATTCCAGGACGGCGTCGCGGACGGCCAGGTTGTCCCGGATGTGGGCCTCCGTCGCGACCCTGGCCCGCGGCCCCGGAGCCGTGCCGTGGCCCCGGAGGTCGTAGGTGACCACGTTGACGCCGCGATCCACCAGGAACTCCACCGTCCGCCCGTACCGCCCGGAGTGCTCCCCGAAGCCGTGGACCAGGAGCAACAGCGCTCGGGGTTCCTCGGCGTGGTGCAGGGTCGCCTGCAGGCCTGAGGTGCCGGGGATGGGGATGACGGTCTCGCGCATGCGCCGAGACTAGCGCCCGGAGGCCCTCTATCTCCCCCAAAGGTCGCAACCGGGTTTCCTCCTCAGGCCTCAAGACCCGGGGCCATGCGTGGACCAGCATGGAGTCAGGCCCAGAGATCCGCCCGGAACCCGTCCGGTCGCTCACCGCACAGGAGGTCCCCGTGGTCACCACTCCCCCAGTCCCGGCGCCGGTACCCAGGTCCCGTCGCCGTGGCGCACGCCGTGCCGGGGCCGCCGTGCTCGGCGCGGTCGTCCTCGCGACGCTCGGCGCATGCGGGTCGGCGGAACCACCACCCGACCCGACGCCCGCCCCACCGGCCTCCACCGAGGGTATGACCCGCGCCGACGTCGACGCGTGGCTCGACCGGACGATCCCGGCAGCGCTCGAGTCCGGCCGGATCGCGGGGGCGACGGTGTCCGTCGTGCACGACGGCGAGATCCTCACCGCCCGTGGGTTCGGCGAGGCCGACGTCACCGCCGGCACCGCCGTCGACCCGGAAACCACCCTGTTCCGGGTGGGGTCGGTGTCGAAGGTCGTGACCGCGACAGCCGTCATGCAGCTCGTTGAACGCGGCGAGGTCGACCTGGACACGGACGTCGAGCAGTACACCGGTCTGGGCCTGCCCCACGAGCACCCGGTGACGTTGCGGCACCTGCTCAGCCACACCCCCGGTTACGAGGAGCGCGCCGCCGGGCTCTTCGGTTCGCAGGGGGTGGGCGTGGACCTGCGCCGTTCCCTGGTGGAGGACCCACCCGCCCAGGTGTACGAACCGGGCACCACGCCCGCGTACTCGAACTACGGCAACGCGCTCGCCGGGTACGTCGTCGAGGCCGTGAGCGGCGTGCCGTTCGAGGAGTACGTCGACCAGAACATCCTCGCCCCCGCCGGGATGACGTCCTCGTCCTTCGCCCAACCTCTCCCGGACCACCTGGCAGCGGACGTCGCCCTGGGGTACCCGACATCGGACGACGACGCGATCCCCTTCGAGGTGGTCGGGGTACCACCCGCCGGCTCGTTGAGCGCGACGGCCACGGATATGGCCCGGTTCATGCTCGCGCATCTCGGTCACCCCACCGGCACCGGCACCGGCACCGGCACCGGCACAGAGATCCTCGGGGACGACGCCCGTCAGCTGATGCGGGAACCCGCCCTCGACGCAGGGACCCTGGGGGCCCTAGCCGCCGGTCCGCGGATGGGTCTGGGCTGGTTCGACGAGTCCCGCAACGGTCGGACCGTCGCAGGGCACGGCGGTGACACCCTCGCCTTCCATTCCCACGCGCAGCTGTGGCCCGACGACGACACGGGCGTCTTCGTGTCCTTCAACAGCACCGGCACCGACGCCGCCGCACTACTCCTGCGCGAGGACCTTCTCGACGGCTTCGCAGACCGGTACTTCCCCGCGGTCGAGTCCGCCCCCGGCACGGTCGACGCCACGACCCGGGCGGCCCACGCCCGGGCCCTGGCCGGCACCTACGAGAGCACGCGCGGGTTCCACACCACCTTCCTCACCGTCGCCGGGCCCCTCCAGCCGATACAGGCCGAGGTCGTCGATGGTGACCGGGTGCTGTTCTCCGCCGGTGTGGGGCTGCGCCCCACCGTCTACGAGGAGGTCGAACCGTGGCTGTACCGGGAGGTCGACGGCAACCGTGTCCTCTCGGTGCGAACGGACGCCGAGGGCCGGGTCCAGCTCATCGGCCACGATTCGGCGATGTCACTGGTGCCGTTGACCACGGTCCGGGCCGTGGCGCTGCCGGCCCTCGCCGGCGGTGTCGTGCTGCTCCTGGTGACCGTCCTCGCGTGGCCCGCCGGTGCCCTCGTCCGGTGGGTGCGCACCCGGCGTCGGACACCGAACAGCGGGAGCCCGGACGACGGTGTCCCGGACGGCGGGGTCCCGGGCGGCGCGGGCCCGGACGGTCATCTCCCGCACCGTGGCCCGACCTGGCTTCCGCGCACCCTGACCCGGGTCACCGCACTGTCGGCCGTGCTGGGGCTCCTCACCTGGGTATACGTCTTTGTCTCCGTACTGGGCATGGAACCGGTGCCGACCGCCGTGATCCGGGTGGCGCAGGTGCTCACCGCCCTCGGGATGCTCGGGTTCCTGGCGGCGGCGTGGCGGGTGACCGCCGAGGTCCGCACCCGCTCGGGCTGGTTCCGGATGAGTACCGCAGCCGTGGTGCTGCTGGGGTTCGCCGCGTTCTCGGTCGGCGCGTACGAGTTCCTGCTCGTGTCCCCTGACATCAGCTACTGACGGCCCGGTACGACAGGATGTCCGTCATGCGCACCGACCAGCTCACTGCCCCCGGGGTCTGGTGGGATGCACGCCTGACCCGGCTGGGGGTACGCGGGCCGGTGGCCCGTGACGCGCTGCTCGCGGTGTCGATCGCCGCAGTCATGGCCGTGGCGGTCCTGACCGCCATGAGGCACGCCCCGGCCGACCTCTCGCCCCGCGAGGGGACGGTGACGTGGTTCGTCGTGATCGTCGTGGTCCAGTCCCTGGCTCTCGTGCTGCGCCGCGTGCGGGTGGGGTTGTGCGTGTGGGTGACGATCGCGACGCAGGTCGCTCTGGTGGCGCTCGACCCCGAGGTCTCGGTGCGGAGCGTCGCGGGGGTCGTTGTCGCGGTGACAATAGGGACGCTGTTCCCCGCCGGGCGGGCGGTGCGGATGGCCGGTGCCGCGGCTGCGGTCGAGTCCGTGGCGATCGCGGTGGTCTCCCTCACCCGGGGCGCGGGGATCGGGACGGCGGTCGAGCACGTGACCTCCTCGGTGGTGGTGTGGATGGCATCGGTGCTGCTGGGGGTGTATCTCGCGACCAGGCGCGATCACCTGCGGCTCGTCCAGGAGCGCGCCGAGCAGCTCGAGCGCGACCGGGACACCCGGGTACGCACGGCCGTCGCCGAGGAGCGGGCACGCCTGGCCCGCGAGCTGCACGACGTGGCCGCCCACCACCTGTCGGGGATGGTCGTCCAGGCCGCGGCCGTGGAACGGCTCGTCGCCCGGGACCCCGACGCCGCGCGCGCCGGGGCCGTGTGGCTGCGGGACCAGGGCCGCGAGACCCTCGACAACCTGCGGCAGATGGTGGGGCTGCTGCGCGAGGATTCCGGGGAGGACGGGGACGGGGACGGCCTGGCGCCCGTGCCGGGGATCGCGGCCCTCGACCACCTGACCCGCACCGCCCGGGCCCTCGGTGATCACGTGACCCTCGAGTACGTCGGCAACCCGGTCCCCTTGCCGACCCTCGCCGACGTGTCGGTGTTCCGGGTCGCGCAGCAGGCTGTGACGAACGCCCGGCAGCACGCGGGCGGCGCGGACGTGACGGTGCGGGTCACCTACGAGGCCCACGGGGTGATGCTCGAGGTGCACAACGGCCCGGCCCCCGAGGGGTCGGCACCGGCTCGTGGGCCTCACGGCGGGGCCGGACTGGCAGTCATGCGGGAACGCGCCGCCCTCGTCGGGGGGACCCTCGACGTGGGCGGGACCGACGACGGCGGGTGGCGGGTGCGCCTGCGGGTCCCCGTGGCCACCGATGGCGGGGGACGCGCATGATCCGGGTGGCACTGGTCGACGACCAGGCGGTGGTGCGGGCCGGGTTCCGGGTACTGCTGGAGGAGGCCGCGGACCTCGACGTGGTCGGGGAGTCGGCCAGTGGTCCGGAGGCCGTCACGATGGTGCGTCGCACCAGGCCCGACGTCGTGTGTATGGACGTGCGGATGCCCGGAGGCGACGGACTGACCGCCACCCGGCGGATCGTCGCCGAACGGGACGGCGACCTGCCCGCGGTGCTCGTCGTGACGACCTTCGACCTCGACGACTACGTGTTCGGGGCCCTCGAGGCCGGGGCCAGCGGGTTCATCCTCAAGGACTGCGACCCCTCGGACCTCGCCCACGCCATCCGCCGCCTCGCCCACGGTGAGGGAATGGTCGACCAGGCCGTGACCCGCCGCGTGATCGCCGAGTTCGCCCGCCGGCGCCCCGCCCCAGACCCGGTGGAGGCGGCCGGCCCCCTCACCCCCCGCGAACGCGACATCGTCCGGCTTCTCGCCGACGGCATGTCCAACGCCGAGATCGCCGCCGCCCTCCACGTCGAGCCGTCGACCGTGAAGTCGCACCTGGGGCGCGCCATGACCAAGCTCGGGACCAGGGACCGGTTGCAGACCGTGGTGTGGGCCTACCGGACGGGGGTCGCCGGCGGCCGGTGAGCGGCCGGCTCGACACAGCTGGACCGCGTCGCCCGCGTCGCCCCGCGTCACCTGGTCACGGCGCTGAGGGCACGCTCTAGAGGATCGAACCCGGCGTGTAGCCGGCGGCCTCCGGGTGGCGGCCCACCAGGGCCTCGACTCTCGCGACCACCGCGTCGACCTGGTCCCCCGCCGCACCGACGAACGCCGCGCGGTCGGCCAGGGCCGCGTCGAGCGCCGAGCGGTCCAGCGGCAACCGGTCGTCCGCCGCCAACCGGTCCAGCAGGTCGGGCTCACGCCCCTCCTCCCGCATCGCCAGCGCCACCGCGACCGCGTTCTCCTTGATCGCCTCGTGCGCGACCTCGCGGCCGACTCCTGCCCGCACGGCGGCCATGAGGACCTTGGTGGTGGCGAGGAACGGCAGGTAGCGCTGGAGCTCCTTGTCGATCACCGCGGGGTAGGCGCCGAACTCGTCGAGGACCGTCAGGAAGGTCTCGAACATGCCGTCCAGCGCGAAGAACGCATCCGGCAGAGCGACACGACGCACCACCGAGCAGAAGACGTCGCCCTCGTTCCACTGCGCGCCGGCGAGCTCGGCGGCCATGGAGCCGTACCCGCGGAGGACCACCTGGAGCCCGTTGACCCGCTCGCAGGACCGGGTGTTCATCTTGTGCGGCATCGCCGACGACCCGACCTGGCCGGGCTGGAAACCCTCGGTGACCAGCTCGTGTCCGGCCATCAGCCGGATCGTGTGGGCCAGCGAGGACGGGCCGGCGCCCAACTGGACCAGCGCGGAGACGACCTCGTGGTCGAGGGACCGCGGGTACACCTGGCCGACCGAGTCCAGGGTCCGGGAGAAGCCCAGGTGCCCGGCGATGCGGCTCTCGAGCTCCGACATCTTCCCGGCGTCGCCCCCGAGCAGGTCGAGCATGTCCTGCGCGGTGCCCATCGGGCCCTTGATACCGCGCAGGGGGTACCGCTCCATCAGTGAGTCGACCCGCTCGAGCGCCAACAGCAGCTCATCGGCCGCGGAGGCGAAGCGCTTGCCCAGGGTGGTGGCCTGCGCGGCGACGTTGTGGCTGCGGCCGGCCATCACCTGGTCGCGGTGCGCCACCGCGTGCTCGGCCAACCGGCGAACCGCTGCCACCCCGCGGTCGCGGACCAACTCGAGGGAGCGGATCACCTGGAGCTGCTCGACGTTCTCGGTGAGGTCCCGGCTCGTCATTCCCTTGTGGATCTGCTCGTGTCCGGCGAGGGCGTTGAACTCCTCGATCCGGGCCTTGACATCGTGCCGGGTCACCCGCTCGCGCTCGGCGATCGACGCCAGGTCCACGCGATCGATCACGGCCTCGTAGGCCTCGATCACACCGTCGGGAACGGTGACTCCCAGATCACGCTGAGCGCGCAGGACGGCGATCCACAGCTGCCGCTCGAGCACGATCTTGTGCTCGGCGGACCACAGAGTGGCCAGGTCGGCGCTCGCGTAGCGCGAGGCGAGGACGTTGGAGATCCGGGGCTTGGTGGCCCGGGCGGGTACGGCGTTCTGGGCGGTCACGCCCCCAGTATCGCAGCCCGGTCAGGAGATCATCGAGCCGCCGGTGGACCCGGCGAGGATCTCGCGCGCGTTGAGGTAGACCTGATCCACCGTCAGCGGCGCCTCGAGCAACAGCCACGGGCGGGTGATGTAGACGATGGTGGTGATGATCTCGGCGGAACCCATGCGCCGACGTTAACCCGTGGGCGGCTGACGCGGGACCAGTACGGCCTCCAGTCGGTCCATCGCCTCGGCGATCTCGGCGGTGTCCCCGGCGAAGCTCAGGCGCACCGTGTGCCGACCATCGACGGTGTCGAAGTCGACGCCGGGTGTCAGCGCGACCCCCGTGCGTTCGAGGATCTCCGCGCACCACGCCACCGAGTCGTCGGTCCACTGCGAGACGTCGAAGTAGGTGTAGAAGGCTCCGTCGGGAGGTGCGGTCTCCCCCACCCCGAGTCCGGCGAGTCGGCGCAGCACGAGCTCGCGGTTCCGGGCGTACCGCTCCACGTGTGAGTCGAGCTCGCCTGCCGAGTCCTCGGTGAACGCGGCGACGGCGGCGAACTGGGCGTGCGCGGGCGGGCAGATGGTGAGGTTGCCGATGAGCCGGTCCACGGGGGCGCCCAGGTACCGCGGCAGCAGCATCCACCCGATCCGCCAGCCGGTCATGGAGAAGTATTTGGACACCGAGCCCATCACCACGGACTCGCGGCTCGTCCGCCATGCGCTCGCGCACTCCCGGCCGTAGGTGACGCCGTGGTAGATCTCGTCGCTGACCAGCAACGTGCCGTTGGCCTCGCACCAGCGCGCGAGGGCGGCGAGCTCGGCGGCGTCGATGATCGTCCCGGTCGGGTTGGCGGGACTGGCCACGATGAGGCCGGCGGGTGGGTGGCCCAGCTCCACCGTGACCGCCTCGAGCTGCGCGACCGTGGGTTGGTACCGGGTCCCGGGGCCGCAGGCGATCTCGTGGACGCGGCAGCCCAGGGCCTGGAGGGTGTTGCGGTAGGCGGGGTACCCGGGGCGGGCCATGACGACGGTGTCCCCGGGATCGAACGCGGCCAGGAAGAGCACCGTGAATCCGCCGGACGACCCGGTGGTGACGACGACGTCGTCGGCGGTCACCTCGACACCGTCCACCCGCCGGTGGTGGTCCGCGATCGCCTCCCGGAGCGGTCGGATTCCGATCGCCTCGGTGTAGCCGAGGATCTCGCCGTCCACCGCGCGCCGTGCGGCCTCCAGCACCGGCCCGGGCGCCGGGGTCGAGGGCTGCCCGGCACACAGGGAGATCACGTCGCCGTGGGTCTCCTGACGCCGCGCCGCCGCGGCCAGGACACTCATGACGTGGAACGGCTCGACGGCCGACCTGAGAGAGGGGGTACGCGCGACGCTCATGCCCCCGACGCTATCGCCCCCGTCAGGAGGTCAGTCCGAACACCCACACCAGGAGGGTCATGGTGACGAGCGTGATGAGCACGATCCCCACGAGGTTGAGCCACACCCCGCCGCGGATCATCTGGCCGATCGTCACGTATCCGGATCCGTACGCGATGGCGTTGGGCGGGGTCGCCACCGGCAGCATGAACGCGCAGGTGGCGGCCAGGGCGACCGGGACCGCCAGCAGCATCGGGTCGAGCCCGAGACCCAGCGCCACCCCACCCGCGACCGGCAGGAACGTCGCAGCGGTCGCGGTGTTGCTGGTCAGTTCGGTCAGGATGAGGACCCCGCCGGCGGCGACGACGACCAGCAGGACGACCGGCAGGCCACCGAGGGCGGCGGACTTCTCACCGATCCAGTCGGTGAGCCCGGACCCGGAGAACTGGGCCGACAGCGCCAGCCCGCCGCCGAAGAGCAGGAGCACCCCCCAGGGCAGGGCGAGCGCGGCCTCCCACGTCAACAGGCGAACGCCACGCGCGGTGCCGGCGGGGAGCAGGAACAGCACGAGTCCGGCGATCAACGCGATCCCCGCGTCGGAGACGGGCGGGTCCTCCCACACCAACGGCACGGTCACCCACGCGACGGCGGCGGCGACGAACACGGCCAGGACGCGTTTCTCGCCCGACGAGATGGGGCCGAGGCTGCGCAGCTCGTCGTCGAACAGTTGCCGCCCCCCGGGGATCCGCTCCACCTCCGGCGTGAACAGCACCTTGGTGAGCAGGAACCAGGCGACCAGGAGCATCACGGTCGACAGTGGGAGACCCACCATCATCCACCGGCCGAAACCCAGGATGATGCCGTGCTCGCTCTCGAGGTAGCCGGCGAGCAGGGTGTTGGGCGGGGTTCCGATGATCGTCGCCAGCGATCCGATCGACGCGGCGTAAGCGATGCCCAACATGAGGGCGGTCCCGAAGTTCGACCGGATGACGGCCTTCTTGACCTCGTCGGACGTCGGGTCCGACGAGGAGTCCATCCGGGGCATCGACCCCTCGGGGTCGTCCTCCTGCCCTCCGGACCCGTTCCCGCCCAGTTCGGAGGCGAGCATGAGGACGGAGACGCCGATCGGCAGCATCATCACGGCCGTGGCGGTGTTGGACACCCACATGCTCAGGAAGCCGGTCGCGATCATGAACCCGGCGATGACCCGTGTCGAGCGGGTGCCCATCGCCCGGACCGTCAGCAGGGCGATCCGTCGGTGCAGGTTCCACCTCTGCATGGCGATCGCGATGAGGAATCCGCCCATGAACAGGAAGATGATGTTGTTGCCGTACTGGGCGCCGACGTCGTCGACCGAGATGTCCTGACCCAGCACCGGGAACGCGATGAGCGGCACCAGCGCCGTGGCGGGGATGGGGATGCACTCGGTCATCCACCAGATCCCCAGCAGCACCGCCACGGCAGCGGTCAGTCGCGCGTTGTGCTCCAGGTCCCCCGGCATGACCGTGTAGACCAGCACCGCGGCCGCGACCCCGGCGACGGTCCCGATCACCCTGCGGACGAACTCGCCGCGGGGCACGGCGCCGTCGCGCTCACCGGGCGACTTCTGCTCGATCTCCGCGCCGCGGTCCGGGTCCGGGTCCAGGCCGCTCAGGTGGGGGGCCATGACCATCCTCCGGCCCCTCGGCCGATCACGGTCGCCGGTTGCCATCGCCTTCTCCGTCGCGCGCCACGCGTCCCGGAGCGGCCCCCCGGAAAATTCGTGTACTCACCGTAAACGCGATCCCGGCGCGGGTCAGCCGATCAGCCCCCGAGCGACCCCAGCGGCGCCGAACCGAGCGCCCCCGAGCCCATCGAGAGCGACCCGTCGGGGGCCACCTCGAGGCCGAACACGGCCAGCTCGCGAGCCGGGCCGCCGGCGTCGCCCACGGACACGACGAGCTCGTACCGCCCCGGGGCCATCGGGGCAGCGGGGCGCAGGGTCAGCGCGCGGGTCACGGTCGCACCCGCACCGACGGCCTGGGGGACGGACGGCAGCGCCTGCCCGTCGACGAGCACGGGCAACGCGACCCGGCGCTTGTCGGGTCCGGTGAGCGCGGCGCGCAGGTCGCCGGAGTAGGCGGACCCCGTCGAGTCCATCCGGACCGAGGCGTCGAGCACCTGTCCGTCCCGGTCCGGCCGGAGCACCGCACCACCCACCGCCGTGAGCCGTACGGGAAGGGAGACGACGGGATCGGCGGACCGGGTCGAGGACGGGGTGCCGTCCCCGACCACGGGCCACCCGCCGACCCAGTCCAGGCGGTCGAGCATCATGTACCTCCGCTGCACCCCGTTGGGGAGCACGGCGCTGCCGCGGGGGGCGGCGTGATAGAGCATCCAGTCCTGCCCCGCGTCGTCGGTGGTCACGTCGACGTGACCCGGTCCCACCCAGTCGGCGTCACCCTTGAGGATCACGTCGCCGGGCAGCGGGGAACCCGGCCCCTGCACCAACGGGCGCTGTTGCCGATCGGAGTACGGGCCCATCACGTCGTCGGCGCGGCCACCCAACACCCGGTACTGGGACTGCTCGCCGTTGCAACACAGTCCAGCACTGGTTAACAAGTGCGTCCTGCCCTCGCGGCTGACGATGGCGGGGGCCTCGACGCCCGTACCGGCCACCAGGACGGGGTCGCCGATCAGAGCTGTCCCCGCTGGGTTCATCCGCACCGCGTGGATCCCCTCGAAGTTCCCCATGAACATGACCGGGCCGTCGGCCGTGAACACCACCTCGGGGTCCATCGGATCCAGATCCCGATAGGGCGCGTCGGCCCCGTAGCAGACGATCGGCGCACCGCCGTGGGTCCACGGGCCCTCGATCCCGGGCGCGGTGGCCATCCCGATACAGGGGGCCGGCCCGCCGGTCGTGTAGTACATGACCGCTCCGGCGTCGGCGACGTGGACGTCCGGCGCCCACAGGTACGACCCCGACGGTGCCCACGAGGGACGGGATCCGAAGGCGTCCCCCACGTACTCCCACTCGACCAGGTCGAAGGACCGGAAGTGCGGGACGAGCCGGTACCCGGCACCGTCCGACCAGTCGTCCGAGGACGCGTAGACGTGGAAGGCGCCGTCCGCTCCCCTCTGGACCGACGGGTCCGGGGCGATGGAGGAGATCACCGGGTTCGCGGCCGCGGGCACCGCCGCGGTGGCGGACACGAGGGGGACGACGACGGCCAGCGCGGCGGCGCCGAGGGCGCGCGCTCCTCGCGAGATTCTCATCGGCCGAGCATAGACCCATGAACCGTCTTTATGTGACCGTACGTAACTCCCGGTTGGAGCCCCGCTCCGCGCTCTCTATCTCGCCCCGCGCTCCTTGCGCAGCAGGAACCGCTGGATCTTGCCCGACGGCGTCTTGGGCAGCTCACGGGCGAAGTGGACCTTCCGGGGGAACGCGTGGGCCGCGAACTCCGTCTTGACCCACTTCTGCAGTTCCTCCGCCTTGTCGTCGTCACCCTCGACACCCTCGCGCAGCACGACGTACGCCTCGAGTACCTCACCGGCCAGTTCGTCGGGGACGCCGATGATCGCCGACTCCAGCACGTCCGGGTGCTTGGCCAGGACGGACTCCACGTCGAACGGGCCGATCCGGTAGCCGGACATGATGATCACGTCGTCGTCGCGGCTGGAGAAGTAGAAATGACCGTCGGCGTCGAGCTTGGCCGCGTCGCCCGTGTAGTACCAGCGGCCGTCCGCGCTGAACCGCTCGGCCGTCTTCTCGGGCGCGTCGTGGTACCCCGTGAACCACATGAGCGGGCTGGCGGGGACGTCGATCGCGACGCGGCCGAGCTCCCCCACCGGCGCGGTCTCGTCGGAGTCGGCCGCGAGCACGGTGCACCCCCACCCGGGAAGCGGCACTCCCATGGACCCGGGACGGACGTCCTCGCGCAGCGAGTCGTGCCAGGGGTTGATGATGAACATCCCGTGCTCGGTCTGGCCGTACTGGTCCCGGACCTCGACACCGAACTGCTCGATCGACCACTCGATCACCTCCGGGGTGAGCGGCTCACCGGCGGCGGAGGCCCGGCGGAGCCTCACGTCCGGCGCGATGTCGCGCTTGGCGCGCATCGTCCGGTAGACCGTCGGCGCCGCCGCGAAGTTGGTGACCCCGTAGTACTGCAGGACGGCGAACGCCAACTCCGGGGTGTATCGGGCGTGGAGGAGCAGGCTGCGGCGGCCCACCGCCAGCGGACCGAGGATGCCGTAGTAGAGGCCGTACGCCCAGCCCGGATCGGCACCGTTCCAGAACACGTCGTCGGCGCGCACGTCCAGACCGGTCTCGATGTACTGGTGGAACGCGGCGAGCGCGCGGACGGGGACGACGACCCCCTTGGGGGTGCCGGTGGTGCCCGAGGTGAAGAGCATCACCATCCCGGCGTCCGGGCCGGTGACCGCGGCGCCGCGACCGGGCTCCTGGTCGCCGACGATCGTGTCGAGGTCGAGGTCTCCCTCCCGGGCACCGGGGCAGTCCGCCAGCCCGGCCACGACCACCGGGACGGACGTGCTCTCGAGCTTCCCCCGCTGGTCGGCGTCGGACACGATCACCCGGGCGTCGCCGCCGGTGATCCGCATCTCGATGGCGGGCCAGGCGAACGCGGTGAACAGCGGCATGTGCACCGCGCCCAGGCGCCAGATCCCCATGAGCGTGAACACCAGGTCCGCGGACTTGGCCATGAGCGTGGCGACCCGGTCCCCCTCGCCCACACCGAGGGCCGCCAGGGCGGCGGCCACCTTCTCGCTCCCGACCTTCAGCTCGCCGTAGGTGATGTCGCGACCGGACAGGTCGGCGTCGATCACGGTGAAGGCCACGGCGTCGGGGTCGTGGCGGTCGCACAGGAACTCCGCCGCACTCGCACCGGGGACGTCGTAGATCGCCAGGAGCTCGTCCGGGGACAGGGGCGTGCCGGTGGGCGGCGTGGTCTCGGTCGTATCTGCAGACATGTCTGCAGATACTGCTGCAGAGGCCCGCCGCACACCACCCACCGACGGGCACCCCCGCTTTCGGGGCTGGTACGACTGCTCCGGAGCCGTGCACTCTAATGGGACCACCCGACGATTCCCGCACGTACCCGGAAGGACTCCCATGGCCGTCGACCGACTGCTCCCCAGCGACGAGGCGTACGAACTCCTCGACATGACCCGCTCGGTCGCGGACAAGCTGCTCGAGCCGATCGCGGCCGAGCACGAGCGGAACCACACCTATCCCGAGGGGCTCTTCGCGCAACTCGGCGAGGTGGGCCTGCTGGGGCTGCCCTATCCGGAGGAGTTCGGCGGCGGCGACCAGCCGTACGAGGTGTACCTGCAGGTGCTCGAGGAGCTCGGTGCCCGGTGGGCGGCTGTCGCCGTCGCGACGAGCGTGCACGGTCTGTCCTGCTTCCCCCTGGCCACCGCCGGCTCCGACGAGCAGAAGGCCGAGTGGCTGCCCGGGATGCTCGCCGGCGAGCAGATCGGCGCGTATTCGCTCTCGGAGCCACAGGCCGGGTCGGACGCGGCGGCGCTGCGGTGCCGCGCCGAGCGCGAGGGTGACGAGTTCGTGGTCACCGGCACCAAGTCCTGGATCACACACGGTGGGATCGCCGACGTGTACAACACCTTCGTCCGCACCGGCGAGGGGTCCCGCGGCATCTCGTGTCTCCTGGTCCCCCGCGACACCGAGAACCTGACGTTCGGGAAGCCCGAGGACAAGATGGGCCTGAACGGCGTGCCCACCACCACCGCCGCCTACGAGGGCGCCCGGGTCGACGCCGCCCGTCTCCTGGGCGCCGAGGGCGACGGACTGCGCATCGCGTTCTCCGCCCTGGACTCGGGCCGGCTCGGGATCGCCGCGGTGGCCACCGGCATCGCGCAGCGGGCACTCGACGACGCGGTCGCCTACGCCAATGAGCGCGAGGCGTTCGGCAAGACCATCATCGGCCACCAGGGCCTGGGCTTCCTGCTGGCGGACATGGCCGCGGCCGTGACCTCCGCCCGCGCCACGTACCTCGACGCCGCCCGGCGCAAGGACGCCGGCCGTCCCTACTCCCGCCAGGCCTCGATCGCCAAGCTCACCGCCACGGACGCGGCGATGAAGGTCACGACGGACGCGGTCCAGGTGCTCGGCGGCGTCGGCTACACCCGGGAGTTCCCCGTGGAGCGGTACATGCGCGAGGCCAAGATCACCCAGATCTTCGAGGGCACCAACCAGATCCAGCGACTGGTGATCGCCCGCGACCTCGCCGTCTGAGTCCCCGGCGGCCCGTCCGGCCCGGAGCGCCTAAGGTTGGCGGCATGTCCTCCCTCCCCGACGCCTCCGCTCCCGCGGGCACCGAGTACGTGGTCCTCCTCTCGGAGGACGGCCAGCCCGTCGGCACCGCGGACAAGGCCACCGTCCACACCACCGACACCCCGCTGCACCTGGCGTTCTCGTGCCACGTGGTCGACGAGGAGGGCCGCGTCCTGCTCACCCGTCGCGCGCTGCACAAGCGCGCCTGGCCGGGTGTGTGGACCAACTCGTTCTGCGGTCACCCCGCACCGGGCGAGGACCCCGCCGAGGCGATAGTGCGACGGGCGGAACAGGAACTCGGGACGCGCGTGGACGGGATCGAGCCGGCGTTGCCGGACTTCCGGTACCGGGCGGTGGACGACTCCGGGATCGTGGAGAACGAGATCTGCCCCGTGTTCACCGCCCGCATCCGCGCCGACCTGGCCCCGCGGGCGGACGAGGTGTGCGCCCACCACTGGGCCCGGCCCGAGGACGTACGCAAGGCCATCGACGCGACGCCGTTCGCGTTCAGCCCCTGGCTGGTCGCACAGGCGCCGCGCATGGCCCTCTACGCTCGTTGAGGACGGACGCGTTCAGCACGGCGGATCGGCCGTCAGCCCGGCGGGCTGCCGCCGTCAGCCCGGGATGCTGATGTGTCCCTCCTCGGCCGCCAGGCCGATGTCGCGACGGAAGTGACCGCCGCCCAGCTCGACCCCGTCGAGGATCCGGTAGGCCTCCGCGCGCGCGGCGGCGAGGTCGGGACCGGTCCCGACGACCGACAGGACCCGCCCCCCGGCCGAGACCAGTCGCCCGTTCTCGTCCCGGGCCGTCCCGGCGTGGAAGACCCCCGGCTGCTCGGCGCCCTCGATCACGTCCCCCCGGCGTGGCGAGGACGGGTAGTTCTCCGCGGCCAGCACGACGGTCACGGCGGCGCCGTCGCGCCACACCAGCGGAGGCAGCTCGGCGAGACGGCCGGTGGCCACCGCGTGGAGGGCCTGCCCGAGGGGCGACTCCAGTAGCGCCAGGACCGCCTGCGTCTCGGGATCACCGAAACGGCAGTTGAACTCCACGACCTCGGGGCCGGACGCGGTGATCGCCAGACCCGCGTACAGGAGACCGGAGAAGCCGCATCCCCGTGCGACCATCTCGCGGGCGACCGGCTCACACACCTCGGAGACGATCCGGTCGACCATCCCCTGCGGCAGCCACGGCAGGGGGGTGTAGGCACCCATCCCGCCGGTGTTGGGTCCGCGGTCCCCCTCCCCGACACGCTTGTGATCCTGAGCGGGGAGGAGCGGGACCACCGTCTCGCCGTCCACGAGACAGAACAGCGACACCTCGGGGCCGTCGAGGAAGGACTCGAGCAGAACCGGGTGCCCGTCGTCCAGGCAGGCGAGCGCGTGGGCGTGCGCGGCGGCGCGGTCGGGCGTGACCACGACCCCCTTGCCGGCCGCGAGGCCGTCGTCCTTGACCACCCAGGTGGGGCCGAACCGGTCGAGCGCCTCGTCCAGGTCGGCGGGCGAGTCGACGACCTCGGCGCGCGCCGTGCGGACCCCCGCCGCGGCCATGACGTCCTTGGCGAAGGCCTTGGAGCCCTCGATCCGGGCGGCCTCGGCCGAGGGACCGAACACCGGGACGCCGGCCGCGCGGAGGGCATCGGCCACCCCCGCCACCAGCGGCACCTCGGGGCCGATGACGACCAGGTCCACCTCCAGCCGCCGTGCCAACGCGGAGACCGCCGAGGGATCCGTCACCGACGCGTCGTGACACGTGGCCTGCACCATGCCGGGGTTGCCCGGCGCGGCGTGGAGCTCCGTCACCGCGGGGTCCGCGGCGAGGGCGACGAGGATGGCGTGCTCACGGGCACCGGAACCGATCACGAGAATTCGCACAGCGACCACAGTAGTCGCGCCCCCCGGGCGACGTGACCCGGCACGGCCGGTGCGGGCGTCGTCGGGTGGACCTCAGCTCGGCAGGTCGGTCGCGATCCCGTCCGGCAACGTGGCCTCATCGCGGACCCGCAGCCCCTCCGCGGTGAGCATGTCCGTCATGCAGAGATCGAGCGTGCGCGCCGTCGCGTGGTCCGCCTCCGGGGTCCCCATCGGCTTGAGCCCGAACATCGCGTGCGAACAGAGGCCGTCGATCCCCGCCCACAGGACGCGCTGGTCCCTGATCCTCGTCCCCGGACGGAAGATCCCCGCGGCGATCCCGCGGTCGACGATCTGCTGCATGATGTCGGTGACATCCGACGCAGCGAACCCGACCGTCGGCGACTCCCCCAGAGTCTCGATCATCATCCGCGCCCAGGCGGGCTCCGCGACCGTGAACGCCACGATCGCGATCCCCGCGTTGCGGAGGTCCAGGTAGGCCGCGAGCCCCGGGGCCGACTCCGCGCCGGTGACCCCCGGGAGGGCGACACGCTCACCCATCGCGGCGAACCCGCGGGCCGAGACCTCCTCGACCAGCTGCTGCCGGTTGGTGAAATGTCGGTAGGCGGCGGTGGCCGACACCCCGATGACCGGCGCGATCTCCCGCAGCACGATCGCCTTCTCCCCCGAGGACCTCGCCCGCGTGGTGGCCTCGTGGATGATCGCGTTCCGCAGGTCACCGTGGTGGTAGGACTTCTTCTTGACGGTGTCGTCTGCCGTCGGTGCCGTTGCCTCGATCATCTGCCGTCCCTCCGCCATCCTCTAAGGACCGTTCGCCGCTCGTTGTCCGGGTGGCGTACCCCTCATTACACCACGAGCCACCGCGCATCAGCGGCAACCGGCCGCCCCGGGTACGTAGGCTGGGAGCATGTCGACCGTTTTCAGCAAGATCATCTCCGGTGAGCTGCCGGGCAGGTTCGTCTGGGAGGACCCCGAGGTGGTCGCCTTCCTCACGATCGCGCCCGTCGCGGCCGGCCACACCCTCATCGTCCCGCGAGAGGAGATCGACCGCTGGACCGACCTCGACCCCCGGCTGTGGGCGCGGCTCAACGAGGTCGCCCAGGCGGTCGGCGAGGCCGTCGTCGAGGGTTTCGGGGCGTCGCGGGCCGGCTATCTGATCGCGGGTTTCGAGGTCCCACACACCCACATCCACGTCTTCCCCGCCGACGACATGTCCGGCTTCGACCTGTCCCGCGCGGACCCCGACGCCCCGGCGGAGGAGTCGGACGCGGCGGCCGCGACGATCCGTCGCGCTCTGCGGGAACTCGGCCACGACGAGTTCGTTCCCGGGGACTGACCGGCCCACCCCGACTCGCCGCCCCGGTGGTCGGGTCGGGCGGGTGACCGGCTCAGTGCCCGAGCGCGCGCGCCACCTCGCTCATGTCCAGGTAGTCACTCCATTCCCGCACCAGGCCGTCACGCAACGTGAAGAACGCGCCCGCGCTGAGCTCGACGGCCTGCCCGTTGATGGTGAGGAACATGGTCCTGCTCATCGCGACGGTGTCACCCGATGCCATGACCCGGTGAATCTCGACACGCACGTTGGTGGCGACCTCTCGGTTGAACTCCATCAGGTGCGCCAGTCCCTCTCGCCCGCGCGCCTCATGAGACCCCTCGATCCGCAACACGATGTCGGGCGTGCACAGAGCGGTCGTCGTGGTCACATCCCCCCGGAACCTGGCTTCGACGAGCGCCCTGACCACCGCGGCGGCGTCGACTTGATGCTCCTCCCAGTCCACCGGACCGCCCCCGTTCACCGTCTACTCCGCGATCGCGTTCAGCGTGCGCAAGTCCTTGTAGTCCTCCCAGCGCGTGACCACACCGTCCGCGACATCGACGAAGGCCAGTGCCGGGATCTCCACGCCGCCCTCGGGCAGGGTGTAGGTCTCGAGTCGCCGGAGGGCAACGGTCCCCGCTTGCGCCACCACCGACAGGACGGCCACGTCGAGGAACCCGGACATACGGGCGACATCCTCGATGATGTCACGCACTCCGTCGTGCCCCTCGTAGAGACGGAGGTGGCCGCCGTTGGAGTAGACGATCGACGGCGAGGAAAGTGCCAGCGCGGCGTCCACGTCACATGAGGTGACCGCGCGCATCCACGCCTCGGCGATCCGCCGGGTGGACTCAGCGTCCACGCCCCCGGAGTCCTCGCCGTCGCTGAACACCTGCCACATCCTACCCAGAAACCTGAGAAAACTAAACGTATACCGCGCGCGCGTGGCGCGCACTCCCGGCTCCACCGGGCGGCGGGTGAGAGCTGGAGACGAGACTTGAACTCGCAACCGCCCGATTACAAGTCGGGTGCGCTACCAATTGCGCCACTCCAGCACGGCTCCGGCACGGCCGGGGTCCGGCTCACATCCTAACCGGATCCCGGGCCGCGCTCTCGACCGCCGCGGTCTTGACTACGGTGTCCACGTGGAGATCCGCGACGCACCTGCCCCGTTCACCCGCCCCCTGGCGTGGCTGGGTCTGCGCAAGTCCACGATGGACCTGGCGGTCGAGCCGCCCCTGTCACCGATGGCGCCGGTCGACCTGGACGACGACGGCGCCGTCACCGACGTCCTGAACCTGGCCCTGGAGATCGCCGGCATCCTCCTCTCCTCCGGGGAGGGCGCGGCGGACACCGTCGCCCAGGGGGAATCGGTCGCGGCGGCGTTCGGCCTGCCGGGCGCCACCGTCGAGGTCACCTTCACCTCGTTGACCATCGGCGTGAACCGCCGACGTGGTCGCCCGCCGATCTCCGTCATCCGGGTGGTCAACTACCGCACGATCGACATGACCCGGGTGACCCGTGTCGCCCGGCTCATCGACCTCATCGTGCGGCGCCAACTGACCGTCGAGCAGGCCACGGCGGAGGTCGAGCAGATCATCGCCTCCCCGCACCCCCACTCGTTCCGGGTCGCGGTCCTGGGGTGGGCGATGCTCGGTTGCGCGGTCGTCATCCAACTGGGTGGCAGCCCGCTCGCCGGACTCCTGTCCATGGTGTCGACGTTCGCGCTGATGTACGCCAACCGCTATCTGGACGGCCACCGCCTCCCGAAGTTCTTCCAGCAGATCGTCGGGGGGTTCATCGCGGCCGCCTGGGCGCTGTTGGCCTACGTGTTCCTGAGCGACAACTTCGTGGACATCCAGCCATCCACACTCGTCGCCGCGGGAATCATCGTGCTCCTCGCGGGGCTCACGCTCGTCGGCGCGATCGAGGACGCCATCACCGGGTTCCCCGTGACGTCGGCCGGCCGCGGCGTGGAGACGATGATCCTCACCGGCGGGGTTCTCGGCGGCATCACGATCGCCCTGGCGGTGTTCGCGCGACTGGGCATGTCCCCGCCCCCCATCGACCCGACCATCTCCGGCAACGCGCCCCTGTATCTCGCCGTCTTCGCGGCGGGGGTCGGGGCCGCCGGCTTCGCGGTGGCCAGTTATGCCACCGTGCGTGCGACGTGGCTCGCCGCGGCGGTCGGGGCGATCGGGATGGTCATCTTCCAGGTGGTCACGACGACCGGGCTGGGCGTGGTGGTGGGTTCCGCGCTCGCGGCCTGTGCGATGGGGTTGTTCGGCGGCATCCTCGCCCGTATCGCGACCGTCCCGCCACTGATCGTGACCATCGCGGGGATCACACCACTCCTGCCCGGGCTGTCCGTCTATCGGGGACTGTCGGCCCTCACCAGTGACCAGACCGGTATCGGTGTGGGACTGATGTTCCAGGCCCTGGCGATCGCGGTGGCCCTGGCGGCCGGCATCGTGTTCGGCGAATGGGTCACGCGTAATCTGCGCAGGTCCGCCGCCGCCGACCAGTGACGTAAGATGACGTCGGACGCCTGAGCCCACACGGGCCCTGCGTGCCATACCGACCACGGGAGGACACACATGGCATCCGCCGCAGCGGCCAGCAAGGAGCCCGAGCTCGACGTCGACCTCGAGCCCGTCGCCGACGAGACCGCATATCAGGCCCAGAGGATCGTGGCCTCGTACGCCGCAGACGCCGACGAGTGCCTGATGCTGCTCGAGATGCTCGGGATCGGCCCCGAGAAGGTCGACCCTGCCGACGTCGACTAGCCGCATCACAGCGATCACGGAAGGGACGGGGATGACGCGCGCGACCGAGCAGACGCCGCCGGACGCCGGTGCGGACTTCGTCGTCGTCGCCAATCGGCTACCCGTCGACCTCGTCCGTGACAAAGACGGCCGGGAACACTGGAAGGCCAGCCCCGGTGGGCTGGTGACGGCCCTGGAGTCCATCCTCAAGGCCAACCACGGCGCCTGGGTGGGTTGGCCCGGCGTGGCGGACGCCGCCCCCGAGCCCTTCGACGCCGACGGCATCCGGCTGCACTCGGTCACGCTGTCCGCCGAGGATGTCGGGCTCTACTACGAGGGGTTCTCCAACGGCACGGTGTGGCCGCTGTTCCACGACGTGGTGGTCCCCCCCGAGTACCACCGCGAATGGTGGAACGCCTACGTCGCGATCAACCGCCGGTTCGCCGAGGCCACCGCCGCGGCCGCCGCCACCGACGCCACGGTCTGGGTGCAGGACTACCAACTCCTGCTGGTCCCCCGCCTGTTACGTGAGATGCGTCCCGACCTGACCATCGGGTTCTTCCTCCACATCCCGTTCCCCCCCGTCGAGTTGTTCATGCAGCTGCCGTGGCGCTCGGAGATCGTCGAGGGGATGCTCGGGGCCGACCTGGTGGGCTTCCACCTGCCCGGGGGCGCTGACAACTTCCGGATCCTCGCCCACCGGCTCGGCGGCCACCCCTCGGTGCGGTTGCGCTCCACCCGGGGGCGGGCGTCCGAGATCCGGGTGGACGACCGGAGGGTCCGGGTGGGAGCGTTCCCCATCTCGATCGACTCGGCTTCCATCGACGCGGCCGCCCGCGACCGCGGCACCCGCGCCCGCGCGGAACGCCTGCGCACCGAACTCGGCTCCCCCGAGATCCTGCTTCTGGGTGTCGACCGCCTCGACTACACCAAGGGGATCGACGTCCGGCTCCGCGCCCTGGAGGAGTTGTTCGAGGAGGGGCGGCTCGAGACCGCCGACGTCACCCTGCTCCAGCTCGCCACCCCGAGCCGCGAGAGGGTCGAGCAGTACCAGATCATGCGCTCGCGGATCGAGGAGTCCGTGGGACGGATCAACGGTAGTTTCGGCGAGATCGGGCACCCCGTGGTGACTTACATCCACCGCCCCGTCCCCAAGTCCGAACTCACGGCCTTCTACGTGGCCGCCGACGTCATGCTTGTCACTCCCGTGCGCGACGGGATGAACCTTGTGGCCAAGGAGTATGTGGCATCCTGCACCGACGGCGAGGGCTCTCTCGTGTTGAGCGAGTTCGCCGGCGCCGCCGCCGAACTCCGGCAGGCGTACCTGTGCAATCCGCATGACCTGGAGGGGGTCAAGGACGCCATCATGGCGGCCGTCACCGAGGCGGAGGACGACCGTCGTCGACGGATGCGGGCGCTGCGCCGTCAGGTGCTGGGCAACGACGTCCACGCGTGGGCACGACGGTTCTTCGAGACGTTGGACGCCACCTCCGACGAGTGAGTCGACGGTTCCGGGCCCCCGGCCCGGCCGTCTTTAGAGTGCTTCCAGCTCCCCGAGCCTCCACGTGTCGTCGACCCGCACCATCGACACGGTGAGCCGGGAAGCCGAGCTCGCCGCCTCGGGCGCGTCCTTCGTCGACACCATCCGGTTGAGCATGAGCAGAACCGTGACGTTATCGGCGTCCACGACCTCCTGCGGCGCGGCGGCAGCCACCGTCGCGTAGACGCTGGCCTCCTGCTGTTTGGCAGCGGAGGCGACGGTGGGCATGGATTGCTCCACGAACTCCGACAGTGCTGGATCGGCGAGCCGATCCCGGACCGCAGCGAGTTCCGAATCGACCGTCCGGTGATCGTAGGTGAACATCTGGGTCACGATCTCGCGCGCCGCGTCCGTCGCGGAGGCGGGCGCGTCCGCGACCCGCTGCTCGGTCGCCGCATCTCCCCTGGCCTCGACGTACTGCCAGGAGGTCAGACCGGTGACGACGACGAGGACGGCGGACGCCGCGGCCAGGACCACGGTGAGCCTGCGTCGACGCGACGAATCGAGCGGCTCCCGGGTGGGCCCCGGCGTCGCGCGCGCCCGCTCGGTCCCGGCCGGCTCCGCCTCCCCGGAATCAGCCGGTTCCGCCTCCCCGCCGGTGGTCGTGTCCGCGGCGGCGGTGCGGGGCATGGCCTCCATCCCCTCGAACAGGCCACCGGCACGGGCGGCCGCCAGGGCGCGCTCCCGGGCCGCGTCGGCCTTGCGCTGGGCCCGGGCCGCACGCTCGGCCTCACGCTGCGCACGGCGGGCGGAGCGGGCGTCTGGCACGTCGTTGCTGCTCACGGGATGAAGTTCACCCCCGAGACCCTCATCTCGCCGTCGTCGTGACGGTTGACCGTCACCCGGACGCGGTACTGCCGGTCCTGGTCCTCCTGGGACCGGGGATTGCCGATGGTCTGGTCGATCGCCATGATCACCTCTGCGCGCTCGGGGTAGGAGTGCTCGACCGCTGCGGCGGACACCACCCCGTCGGCCACCACCGCGGTGGTCTTGACGACCTCCTCGTAGGAGTCGCGACGGGGGGTGAACTGCTCGGAGAAGTCGCCCTCGATCATGTCCACGATCCGGTCCACGTCCTCGGTCAGGGTCTCCTGACGGATGGTCATGAGCCGGGTCATCACGTCGGTGGCGAAGTCGCGGTATGACCCATCGAGCTCGCTCGCGGACGCCCGGTCCGCCCGGATCGAGGCCGCCTGGCCACGCTCGGTGAGCCACAGCCCCGAGGCAACGAGGGCCGCCACCAGGCACAGGGCAGTGATCACGGAGGCGACGACCAGCCCGGTCCGCTCACCATCAGTGGGGGTCTCGTCCGACTGCGGCACTAGGTCACTCCATTCGTCAGGATGTCGGCCAGGTCGGCGTCCGCGGACAGCTTGCTCGCGGTCCCCAGGTTAAGCTGACGATACGTCTTGCCGTTCGCACCGAGGTACTCGCCCGTCGCCGGGTCGTACATGGCGGCGGAGGTGCGGATCTCCCGCTCGCCGCTGTTGGACGAGGGGACAACGTTGTACGCGTTCGGGCTGTCACCGGGCGGGCCGACCTCGCTGGTGTCCGGCGGGTTGATGCCCTCGGGGACGTAGTCATCGGCCGCACACTCCGCCGGAGAGGCTGCTCGCCGACCGGGGTACTCCATGCACGGCAGGTTGCGGGCTCCACGGACGGTCGTCTGGGAGTCCTTGGGGACCTTGCAGTAGATGCCGTTCATCAGCGGGGGCACGGACAGGTCGGCGGGCGACCGCCGCTGGTCCGCCGGCAAGAAGCCGGTGGTGCACGGCGGGGTCTCGTTGATCTGGAGGTTGAAATCCACCTTGATCTCACCGGTGTCCTTGGCGCCGTTGATCGCGGTGATGAGCGAGGACACCAGGGCCGGGTAGATCACGAGCAACTGCTCGATGGAGCGGTTGTAGACCACGCCAACCTCGCCGACGCTCACCAGGTTGGCGACCAGCACCGGCATGGTCGGCTGCAGATCGTTGAGGACCCTGGTCGCCCGGGCCAGGGAGTCCGGGCCGCGCTGGATGATCGAGGTCAGCTGGGGCTCGTTGACCCGGAGCTGATCGGTCAGGTCTGCGAGGTTCCGGGTCCAGGCACGGATCGAGTCCGCTGAGCGCAGCTGCGAGTCCAGGACCGGCTCGGCGTCGGCGATCAGCTGGCGGGTGGCCCCGGTGTTGCGCTGGGCCTCCTCAAGGAGGAGCTGCGCGGAGTCCAGGAACTGCTGGAGCTCCCGCTCGGAACCGTTGAACGCGTCGAACGACTCAGAGATGACGCGGCGCATCTTGCCGTCGTCGATCGACGCCATGAGCACCGTGGCCTGGTCCAGGACGGGGCCGATCCCCTGGGGCATGTCGACCCGGTCCTCGCCGAGCACGGTGCCGTCGGCCATCTCGCCGACGGGCTCGCCCTCGGGCACTAGCTCGACGAACTGCTCCCCGACCGCGGAGACACTCCGGATCTGCGCGCGGACGTTCTCGGGGACCTCCGCCCGCGTGTCGAAGTGCAGTTCGGCCACGACGTGACCGGGCTTGAGGGTGACCGCGTCGACTCTCCCGATCACATTGCCCAGGTAGGAGACGTTGGCGTTCTTGTAGACCCCACCGGTGTCCGGCATCTGCAGTGCGACATCGGTGCGCTGCCAGCCGAACGCAGTCGGCAGCTTGAGGTAGGAGACCGACATTACCGACAGGGCGAGAACCGTCACCACGGCGAAGATGGTCAGCTGGATTCGCACGAACCGGGTCATCGGGGGGCCTCCTCAGTCGGGGCGCCGGATCCCGGCTCAGGTGGCAGTTCGGCGAACGGCTCCTCGCCCGAGTGCTCCGGCCGCGGGATGTCGAGGGAGAACGGGTTCGCGCCGGCCAGCGGATTGGGCGCGAGGCCCACATAGCCCTCGAGGCCGGCCATACGGTTGCCGAACTCGGTGCCCAGGAGGAAGGTCTCCGACAGACGCGGCATCGTCGTGTCGGCGTGGATGTACAGGTTGGCGTAGTCGCCGCGGAGGAAGTTGTCGATGCCCGCCTGCGGGAACGGGAACGTGATGAGCACGCTCAGCGCCCGGGTCAGGTCGCGCCCGGCGTTGGCCAGCGAGTCGAGGACCGGCGTGATGTCGCGGAGGTTGTCCACCAGGTTCTGTCCACCACCGGCGTCGATCACCTGGTTGGCCTTGTTGCCGAAATCCCCGAGCGAGACCATTGCTGTGGTCAGCTCCTGCTTCTGGTCGTTGATCAGCGCGACGGCCTCGGGCATCTGCGCCAGCGCTCTGGCCAGGGTGTCGGTCTGGTCGTTGATCTGGCGGGACAGCCGGTCCAGCCCGTCCATGGCGGCGATGATGTCGGCCCGCTGCTCGTCGAGGCCGCTCACGGTGGTCTCCAGCTGGGTGATGACCTCCTTGGCGTCGACCTGCCGGCCGTCCAACGCGGTGTTGAGCTCGCTGGCGATGGTCTCGAACTGCGCCAGCCCGCCGTCGGTCAGGACGACCGACAAGGCCGACAGCGTCTGCTCCGTGGTCGGGTACACTCCGGCGCGGGCCAACGGGATGACGTCCCCGTCGGAGAGCGAGCCCTCGGGTTCGCCGTCCGGGGGCGGGAAGATCTCGAGATGTTGCGACCCCAGGAGGCTGGTCTGCCCGATCTTCGCATGTGCGTTGGCCGGGAGCCGGACATCCTCGTTGAGCGAGACCGTGACGATCGCCGTGTAGTCCTCCACCTGCATGTCCGTGATCGACCCGACGTTGACGTCGTTCACCCGGACCGGGGAGTTGCGGGTGATGGTGGTGACGTTGGGCATCTCGAGGGTGATCTCGTACGCACCCTCCCCCCTGCCCTGCGCTCCGGGTAGCGGCAGGGAGTTGAGACCCTCCCAGGTGCATCCGGCACCGGAGAGCAGCACGACGGCGCCGAGTGCACCTGCCGTCAGAATTCGGCCACTGGGTCGGTTGCGAAACATCTACGCATCTCCCGTCACGAGCAGGGTGTCGGTGAGGTTGTCGCCCTTGTTGACCACGTTGATCAGCGGGTCAGGCCGGTCGGAGACCGGCTGCACACCCGGTGGGGTCTGCGTCCCTGGCTTCTGCGAGTCCCAGATCTGTTGGGGCTCCGCGGTGGGGGTGATCGGCGGGGTGACCGCGCCGTATGGGTAGCTGGAGGCGAGCGAGTTGAACAGCGGGCCCATGTACTGGGCGCACAGCTGTGCGTCGGATTCGGCGGTGTTGTTGGCCAGGCCCGCGATCGCACCGCAGATGAAGTTGGTCGGGTTGGCCATCTGGTTCATGGTCAACACCCCGGTGAGGACGCCCTGGTACGGCCGGTAGATGTTGTAGAAGTTGGCCATGGCGGTGGGGCCCACGTGGAGCACTCCCTCCAGCTCGGCCCGCCGGTCGCGCACCACCTCGGTCGCCTGGCCGAGCTTGTCGACAGCAGTGGTCACGCGTTCCCCGTTGTTGTCGAGGAACCGGTTGATGTCGGTCACCGCCAGGTCGAGATCGCTCAGCGCCGCATCGATGTCGCCCGTCTGGTCTCCGAGCACCTGCGACACGCTGGCCAGCTTCCCCCCGAAGGACACGATCTGTTCCTCGCTCTGTGAGAGCGCTGTGACGAACAGTTGCAGGTTCTTGAGGGTGGTGAAGAGGTTCTCCCGCCCGTCCGAGAGCAGCGCCATGGTCTGCGAGACCTCGTTGAGGGCGTCGCGGACCTCCACACCGTTGCCGTCGAGCATCGCGTCGGCCGAGTCGACGAACTCGCCGAGCGGGCCCGTCTCCTCGTGACCGACGGGACTGAGGGCGGTGGACAGCTTCATGAGCTGCTCCTTGACCCCGTCCCATTCCACCGGGATCGCGGTGCGCTCGACGGGGATCGTGCCGCCGTCCGGCATCTCCTCGCCGCCCGTGAAGGCGGGGGTGATCTGGATGAACCGCTCGGCCACGAGGGACTGTGCCACGAGCAACGCGGTGGCGTCGGCGGGGACCGGGACGTCCCGGTCGACCTTCATCGTGACCTTGGACCTGCCGTCCTCGGAGGTGATCTCGGAGATCCGTCCGACACGCACCCCGAGCACCCGGACGGTGTCGTCCTCGTAGACGCCCCGGGTGGATTCGAAGAAGGCGACGATCGTCTTGGTCCGGGTGGAGAAGAACCACACCGCGGCAATCACGAGGAGGACGACGACGACGAGGGCCACGACCTTGGACAGTGTGGACGCCAGCAGTCGACTCATCGGGGCAACCTCTTCTCGCCCCAGCCGGGGTGCTCGTCCATCAGGGTCAGACCCGGTACGGCCGGCATCGTCGGCTCGCGGACCAGTCCCGGCTCGGGCTGGACGCGGTCGTCGATGAGAGGCATGAGGTCGCGCAGGATGGTCTGCTGGTAATGACCGATCGACAGGTTGGACACGTAGGCGTTGAACCACGGTCCGGACGCCACGGCCTCGCTCAGCGCCGTGGAGAACGGGACGATCCGGCGCAGCCCCAGATCGATGTCCTCTTTGTTGCGGATCAACAGATCCGACACCTGCTCCAACTTGTCAAGGGCGGGTCCGAGCTGTGCCTCGTTGTCCTGGACCACCCCCGAGAGCTGCCGGGCGAGTTCGTCGATGTTGACGATCAACTCGCTGAGGGCCCTTCGCCGGAGGTCGAGCTGGGTGAACAGCACGTTGCCGTCCACCATGAGCTGGTTGATCTGGTCACTTCGCCGCCCGAGGATGTCGGTGGTCCCCGCGGCCTTGTCGAGGAGCTGCCGGACGCCCTCGTCGCGCTCGTTGAGAGAGCGCGAGAGCCTGGTAATCCCGTCCAACGCGCCGCGGATCTCGGGCGAGGACCCCTCCATTGTCTCGGCGAGCACGGTCAGCGCCTCGTCGACCTTGTCCGTGTCCATCGCCTCGACCGTGTCGCTGAGGTCTCCGAGCGCGGCGGTGAGCGAGTACGGGACCGAGGTCCGCTCGAGCGGGATGGTGTTGTCGGGGAGTTCACCCCGACCGTCGGAGAAGACACCGAGCGCGCGCCGGCCCAGGATCGAGTCCGTCTTGACCTGGGCGGAGGTGTCCGTGCCGAGCGCGACGCCGGTGTCGATGTCGAAGCGGACCCTGACCCTGTCCCCGTCGAGCTCGATCTTCCGCACCGAGCCGACCCTCATCCCGGCCACCTGCACCTCGTCACCGGTGTTGAGCCCGGCGGCGTCGGCCACGTACGCGGTCGCGCCGCGCATCCCGTTGACATACGGGATCCGGTCGTAGTTGAGCGAGATCGCCATCAACGCCACGGCCCCCACGGCTCCCCAGACACCGATCGTCTTGGGGTCGCGGTCGCGGAAGCGGAGCTGTCCTCGGGGCGCCTTCGGCGGGGTCCCGTCTATTGTGTCACTCATCGGGGAACGCACACCGTCCCGTCGTCTGCTCGTACTGGGGCAGGTACACGCCCCTACCGGTCACGGGGTTGGTGACCTGCACGATCACACCGCAGAGATAGAACTGGAAGAAGCTGCCGTACACGCCCAAGCGCCCCATCTTCTCGAAGTCGGACGGGAGCCGGTTGATCACGTTCTCGACGAACGGCTCGTCCTCGTTGATGAGCGTCGCCACCCGGTCGATCTGGGCGACGTCCTCGCGCAGGGCCGGGCGGACGTCGGACAGGAGTGTGGTCATGTTGGCGCTGGCGTCGTTGAGGCGTTCGACGGACTCGCCTATCGGCTCGGCGTTCGCGGACAGACCGGAGACGAGCTGCTGGAGGTCGTCGACGATCGAATCGACGTTGGACTGGTTGTCCGACACGGTGGTGAGAACGCCGTTGAGGTTGGTGATCACGTCCCCGATGAGTTGGTCCCTGTCTGCAAGTGTCTGTGTGAGGGACGATGTCGAGGCGAGCAGGTCCTGCACGGTGCCGGCCTCACCCTGGAACACCTTGACGATCGACTCCGACAGTTGGTTGACCTGGCCGGGGTCCAACGCGCGGAACAGCGGACGGAACCCGCCGAGCAAGGCATCGAGATCCAGGGCCGGGGAGGTCTGCGAGATCGGCAGCGTCCCGCCCGCCTCGAGCGGAGACTGATCCCCCTCCCCCCGGTTGAGTTCCAGATAGCGGTCCCCGGTCAGGTTCTCGTACCGCACCATCGCCTCGGTGCTGGCGTGCACGACCTGGTTCCCGGCCACGGAGAACCGGACCGCGGCTGTGTTCCCGTCCGCCAGTGCGATCCGGTCGACGCGGCCCACCTCCACTCCCGCGATGCGCACCTTGTCCCCGGACTCCAGCCCCGAGACGTCGGTGAACACGGCATTAAACTTCTCGGACGCGCCGGAGCGGTACTCGCTGAAGACCATGACCAGACCGGCCAGGACCAGCACCATCACCGTGGTGAAGATCGCCAGCTTGATCAGGGTAAGACGGGCGTTTCGCGCTGCCGAGCGCCCGGCGGTCACGGGGTCTCCCCGTCCATGCCGAGCATGACCTGCAGCAGCGTCGGGGGCGCGGGACGACCGGGCTCGGTGGGCCGCAACGGGCCGAATAGCGGGGCGGGGCGAGAGGTGAACACGTCGGGCATGCCCTCCACGGGGTTGGAGCCCGTGTCGGTCACGACGAACGGGGCGTGGACGTTCGGGTCGGGGAACGGGAGGCCGTAGCAGTTGGGTCCGGTGCTGGCGTTGACCTTCGGCAGGTCCTTGGGGTACTCGTACGCTCGCGCCCCCTGCTGCCACCCCGACTTGAATACCAGGCCGGGCTGGTCCTCGCCGCCGAAGGCTGACGTGGCGCCCTCGACGCCCTGGTTCAGGCCCACGATCAGACAGGTGAGCATGGGGTGGTACTCCGCGAGCAGGCTGGTCGAGGCACGCAGGTCCGAGAGCATCTTGACCAACTCGTTGCCGTTCTCGGACAGCAGGCGCTTGCCGGTCTCGCCCGTGCCGATCGCAGAGACCAGCAATTGTTCGAACCGCGCCTGGTTGCTGACGACGTTGGCGCCGACATCGGTGCCGGAGTCGAGCAGGCGCATGATGTCGGGGGTGACGTCGGCGTAGAGGTTGGCCACCCGCGACCCCTTGGCCAGGTCCCTCTGGAGGGTGTCGATCTGCGGGTTGATCTCCTGCAGGTAGTCGCCCAAGTCGGTGATCGTGCGCCCCACCTGTTCACCGCGCCCGTCGACCGCCCCAGAGACCGCGCCGAGGGTGGCGTTGAGCTTCTCCGGCTCGATCGCGATGAGCAGGTCGGTGAGGTCCTGGAACAGTGTGTTGACCTCGGCGGTGACATTGGACGCCTCGACGACAGTGCCCGCGGCCAGCGGCGTCGGGTCCGGCCGCATCGGGGACTCGAAGTCGACGGACTTCGCACCGAACACCGTGTTGGATCCGATCGTCACCGGGGAGTTGGCGGGGATGGCCTCCAGCGCCGCGGGATCGACCTCGATCTCGATCGTCGCCCCGCCGAACTCCTGGCGGATGTCCTTGACGTTGCCGATCTCCACACCGCGGGCGCGCACCTTGGCGTCGGCCTCCATGACCAGACCGGCGCGATCACTGCGGACGGTCAACGGCACCCGACTGTCGAAGACCCTCGCGAACATCAGGAGGGAGAGCGCGATCACCACGACGATGAAGAGCGCCAGCACCGTCGCCGCGATGCGCTTGGGCACCGTATCGCTCTGACTCACAGTTCTCGCCACGTCCGCCTCCTATCCCGACAGGTTGAAGTTGCCGTCTCCGCCGTAGATCGCGAGGGAGACGAGAAGGGTCACGGTCACCACCGCGATGAGCGAGGTGCGGACGGCGTTGCCCACGGCCGAGCCGACGCCGGCGGGACCGCCGGCGGCGTTGTAGCCGTAGTAGGTGTGGATGAGCATGATCGTGATGGCCATCGCTATGGCCTGGACGAAGGACCACAGGATGTCCGTGGGGATGAGGAACGTCGAGAAGTAATGGTCGTACACGCCACCGGACTGACCATAGATCTGGACGGTCGCGAACCGGCTCGCCACGAACGAGGCGATGACGGCGAGCGAGTACAACGGCACCACGGCGATCATCCCGGCGACGATCCGGGTGGAGACCAGGTAGGTGATCGAGTCGATCGCCATGACCTCCAGCGCGTCGATCTCCTCGGACACCCGCATCGCCCCGAGCTGGGCCGTCGCGCCGGCACCGATGGTGGCGGCCAACCCGATGCCAGCGATCACGGGGGCGGCGATACGGACGTTGATGAACGCCGCGAAGAAGCCGGTGAGCGCTTCGACCCCGACGTCGGTGAGCGAGGAGAAGCCCTGGACCGCGATCACGCCGCCGGTGGCGAGGGTGAGGAAGCCGACGATCACCACTGTGCCGCCGATCATCGCCAGCGCACCCGTTCCCATGGCGATCTCGGCGATCAGACGCAGCGTCTCCTTCGGGTACTGGGTGAGCGCCCGCGGCGTGGCCAGCAGTGCTCGCCAGAAGAACAGGGCGATGCCGCCGAAGTCGTCGGCCCTGCCGACGGTGTGGTGCCGGGCCCGCGCGAGGCGCGGGAACCGGGTGGTCTCAATGACGGTCACCTCACGCCCCCAGGACCTTGACGCCGACCGCCGTGAGCACGGTGTTGACGACGAACAGGGCCATGAAGGCGAAGACGACGGTCTCGTTCACAGCGCTGCCCACCTCTTTCGGCCCGCCCCGGACGTAGAGGCCCTTGTAGCAGGCCACCAGGCCGGCGAGCATCCCGAACATCCCGGCCTTGATCTGCGCCAGGATGAGCTCACCCAGGCCCGTGAGCAGGGTGATCCCGTCTACAAAGGCGCCCGGGTTGACGCCCTGCAGGAGAACCGAGAAGAGGAAACCACCGAGGATGCCGATCGTGCACACCAGGCCATTGAGCAGCAGCGCCACGAAGGTGGACGCGGCGACCCGGGGGACGACCAGGCGCTTGACCGGGTCGATCCCGAGGACCTCCATCGCGTCGATCTCCTCGCGGATGGTGCGGGCCCCGAGGTCCGCGCAGATGGCGGTGGCCCCGGCCCCCGCCACGATGAGGACCGTGACCATGGGACCGACCTGGGTGACGGCGCCGAGCGCGGCCCCCGCCCCCGAAAGATCGGCCGCACCGATCTCGCGGAGCAGGATGTTGAGCGTGAAGCTCACCAGGACGGTGAACGGGATCGCCACCAGGATGGTGGCCATCATGGAGACCCGGGCGATGAACCAGGACTGTTCGACGAACTCCCGGCCCTGCCGCACGATCGACGGGAAGGACACGAACGTGTCGAGGCTCATGGCGACGAAATCGCCGACTCCCTTGAGCGGCGCATCGAGAACTCTCGCCATATCGCCCCCCTCCTGTCTTCTCTCATCCCCCGGTCGCACCGAACTGAACAAGTGACCGGTTCGGCGTGACCTAGATTACATAGTAGCTAGAACACGTTCTCATTAGCAAGGCCTACCAATCACCCCCGAACGGTGCCCCTGCGCGTGTGCCGGGAATCTAACACGCCCCGACACAACGAAAGCGGTCCCCGCGCGTCTCTCAGCAAACGCCGCGGGGACCGCATCGGTTCAGGTCAGAGGGTCATGATCTCCGAGGCGGAGAAGGACTTGCCCTCGGGCCGCCCTGACCAGTGGCCGGAGACCGCGTCGGCGAACTCCCGGCGGTCCCACACACCGCCCTCGGCGTCGAACCGCTTCTCCACCACCGGGGCGTCCACCAACGCCACCATGCCGCCGTATACCACGAACAGCTGACCGCTGACACCGGCCGCGGCGGGCGACGCGAGGTACGACACCAGGTCCGCCACCCGGTCCGGCGACAGCGGGTCGGGCCCCTTCGACTCGTCCCAGTCCTCGAAGACGCCCTCGGTCATCCCCGTGCGTCCCCGGGGAGCGATGGCGTTGGCCGTACAGCCGATCCGGGAGAGCACACGTGAGGCCGAGAGGGTGAGCGCGGTGATGGCGGCCTTGGCCGCGCCGTAGTTCGCCTGCCCGGGCGGGCCGAAGAGTCCCGCCTCGGACGAGGTGTTGATCAGCCGCCCGTACACCGGGGAGTCGGACTTCTTGCTCTCGCCCCGCCAGTGGGCCGCGGCGTTGCGGGTGAGCAGGAAATGCCCGCGCAGGTGCACCCTGATCACCGCGTCGAAGTCGTCGTCCTCCATGTTGAACAGCATCTTGTCCCGGGTGATGCCGGCGTTGTTGACCACCACGTGCAGGCCGCCGAGTCGCACGGCCTCGGCCACCATCGCGTCGGCGGTCTCCCGTTCGGAGACGTCCCCGACCACCAGGGCGGCCTTGGCGCCCGCCGCCTCGATGTCGCCGATCACGGCGTCCGTGGCCTCGCCGGACCGGATGTCGTTGATGACGACCGCGGCCGCACCCGAGCGCGCCAACTCCACGGCTTCCGCGGCGCCCAGCCCGGAGCCGGACCCGGTGACGACCGCCACCCGGCCGTCGAGCGAGAGATCCGCCCCGAGGTCCTTCCGGCCCTGCCCGGGCGTCACTCCGCGACCTTGAGCGCCGCCATCGGGCACTTCTCGACAGCCTTGAGCGCGCGCTTCTGCAGTTCCTCGGGGACCTCGTCGACGATCACCCGCACCACCTCGTCGTCGTCGTTCAACTCGAAGACCTTCGGGGCGAGCCCGACACACACGGCCTGCCCCTCGCAGCGGTCGGGATCCACGTCAATCCTCATACCCGTCCTCCTTGGCCGGGCCCGCGACCACTGTGGCCGCGAGCATGATTCGATACTATGTGAGACACGACACTAGAACGTGTTCCACTCGAGATGAGCTTAGGGCATATGGACATCACCTACACCACAGACCAGCAACGGCTGCGCGGGGAGTTGCGCGAGTACTTCTCCGCCCTGATGACCCCCGAGCGCCGAGAGGCCTTCACCTCCACGACCGGCGAATACGGCCACGGCAACGCCTACCGTGAGATCGTCGCCGAGATGGGCCGCGACGGCTGGCTGACGATCGGATGGCCGGAGGAGTTCGGCGGTCGGAACCGCCCGATGGTGGAGCAGTTGATCTTCACCGACGAGGCCGCGATCGCCGGGGTCCCGGTGCCCTTCCTCACCATCAACTCGGTCGCGCCGACGATCATGGCCTTCGGGTCCGAGGAGCAGAAGAGCTACTTCCTGCCCCGGATCAGCCGCGGCGAGCTGCACTTCGGCATCGGCTACTCCGAGCCGGAATCGGGCACGGACCTCGCCTCCCTGAAGACCCGGGCCGTGCGCGAGGCCGGGACCGGGGAGCACGCGGGCCGGGAGGTGTACCGCATCAACGGGCAGAAGATGTGGACGTCCCTCGTGGCCTACGCGGACTGGATCTGGCTGGCCGCACGCACCGATCCGGACGCCAAGCGACACAAGGGCATCTCGATGATCATGGTGCCCACCGACGCCGAGGGGTTCTCGTGGACTCCCGTCCACACGATGGCGGGCCCGGACACCAGCGCCACCTACTACCAGGACGTGGTGGTGCCCGCCTCCAACCTGGTCGGGCCCGAACACGGCGGGTGGCCGCTCATGACCAACCAGCTCAACCACGAGCGGGTCGCCCTCACGGCCGCCGGTCCACTCCAGGCCTCGCTCCGGCAGGTCCTGGAGTGGGCGCGCACCACGCGTGCGGCCGACGTCGGCCTGCCCGGCGGCGGGGACGTGATCGACAACGAGTGGGTGCGCACCCACCTGGCCCGCGTCCACGCGATGGCCGAGTACCTGGCGCTGCGCAACTGGGAGATCGTCTCCGCCGACTCCACCACGCCCACCCGCATCGCCGCGTCGGCGACCAAGGTGTACGGCACCGAGACCGCGTGCGAGGCGTACCGGCTCCTCATGGAGGTGCTGGGCTCCGCCGGGTTCCAACGCTCCCACTCCCCCACCGCCGTCCTCCACGGGCGCATCGAGAAGCTGCATCGTTCGGCCCTCATCCTCACCTTCGGCGGAGGCACCAACGAGGTCCAGCGCGACATCATCGCCGCCGCCGGACTCGGGTTGCCACCGGCGCCGCGGATCGCCCCCACTCCGTCCTCTGCCCGGAAGGACAGCTGACATGGATTTCCACATCGACGACACCACCCGTGAGCTCTCCACGCTCGTCCGCACCATGGGCGAGCAACTGGTCACCGACGACTCCCTGCGCGAGCTCGACGCCCGCTTCGGCCCCGGGACCGAGGCCGACGGCGGACGAGACCACTCCACCGCCCGGTTCCACGCCCGGTACTGGGACGAGCTGGTCCGCGCGGGCGTGCCCGCCGCCCTCGCCCCGGAGTCGCTCGGCGGCGCCGACCTGGGCGTGGTGGGCGAAGCCCTGGTCCTGCGCGAGCTCGGCCGGGTCCTGGCGCCGGTTCCGCTCTCCCCCGCGATCCGCGCGGCTCACCTGCTCGACCTGGTGGGAGGGTGCGATCCGGACCTCGCCGAGGGCATCGCCACAGGACGCGTCATCGCGGCGGTCGCCGACCCCGACTCCCCCGAGGTCGACTGGGCCCCCATCGCCCACGCCTACCTGCGGCCCACGCCGGAGGGTCTGATCATGCCGGCCGAGTTCGATGTCGAGCGCACCATCCCGGTGGACTTCTCGTGCGCGGGACTCGTCACCTGCGCGACGGTCCGCGCCGAGCGTCTCGCCGAGGGGGCCGCGGAGGTCGACGCCCTGCGCCGCCGCGTCCACCTGGCGGCCTACCAGTGGGGCGTGATCGAGGCCGCGCTGGAGCGCACCGCCGCGTACGCGAGCACCCGCCACCAGTTCGGTCGGCCCATCGGGTCCTTCCAGGCCGTCGCCGCGAGACTGGCCGACGGCTCGATCGACGTCGACGCCGTCCGGCTGAGCACCCTGCGCGCGGCCTTCGAGCTCGACGCCTGTAATGGGGAGCCCGGCGCCCCCGCCCACGCCGCGGTGGCCTCAGCCCACTTCTGGGCCTGCGACGCCGGGCACCGCCTCGCCCACACCGCGGTCCACGTCCACGGCGGCGTGGGGCTGGACCGCTCCGAGCCCGCCCACCGCTACTTCCTCGCGGCCAAGGCCGGGGAGTTCCGCCTGGGCGGGGCCACCCGGCAGCTGATCGACCTCGGTGCGGTACTGGCCGAGAACGGGGACCCCTGGGAGTACTCCGCGTGAACGCCCCCGTCCGGACCATCGCGGACGTCGCCGCCGGGCCGTACGCCTCGGTGGCCGAGGCGGTGGTCGCACTGCGCGACGTGCGGGACCGCGGCATCTTCTCCGACGGCGAGTTGACGCCCTGGTCGCAGGCGGTCGGTGAGGTGGCGGTGCGGATCGCGGCGCTGCGGGAGGTGCTCGGCTTGTCGTCGTCATCCTCGTCGTCGGCGTCGCCGGCCTCGGCGTCTCCACCCCACGTCGGGCTGCTCCTGGCCGGCACACCCGAGTACCTCCACCTGCTCGGTGCGGCCGCGTGCTCGGAGATCGTCGTGGCCGGGCTCAACCCCACCCGCCGTGGCGCGGCCCTGGCCCGGGACGCCGCGCTCGCCGACTGCGCGCTGATCCTCACCGACACCGACCACGCCGTTCTGCTCGACGGTCTGTCGATCGACATCCCGGTGATCTCGGTGGACTCCCCGCAGTGGGCGGACCTGCTCGCGCGGCACGCCGACGCCGCGCACCCGGACCTCTCCGGGGCTCCCGCGGGGCCCGACGACCTGGTCGCCCTGGTCTTCACGTCGGGTACCAGCGGCGATCCCAAGGCGGTGCGGATCACCCAGTCCAAGATCTCCGTCCCCGGTCGCATGTTGGCCGACAGGTTCGGGATCGGTCCGGACGACTGCGTGTACAGCGCCATGCCGCTGTTCCACTCCAACGCGGTGATGGTGGCCTGGCCGATCGCCCTGTTCACGGGCTGCTCGATCGCGCTGCGTCGCCGGTTCTCCGCCTCCCAGTGGCTCGACGACGTCCGCCGCCACGGCTGTACCTTCGCCAACTACGTCGGGGCGCCGCTGTCCTACATCCTCGCCACACCGGAGAGACCAGACGACGCGGACAACCCGATGCGCGTGGTCTACGGCAACGAGGCGCCGGCGGAGGTGCGCCACGAGTTCGCCCGGCGCTTCGGCGTGACCGTGGTCGACGGGTTCGGCTCGAGCGAGGGCGGGGTCTCGGTGTCCCGCACGCCGGACACCCCCGACGCCGCGCTGGGCCCGTTGCCCGCCGGCGTGTCGATCGTCGACCCGGAGACCGGTGCATCGTGCCCGCGAGCCCGGTTCGACGACGCCGGGGTACTGCTCAACGCCGACGAGGCCGTCGGCGAGCTGGTCGCCGACGGACCCGGCCTGTTCGCCGGCTACTGGGGCGACCCGGACGCCGACGCCGAACGCATGCGCGGGGGGCGGTTCCATTCCGGGGATCTGGCCTATGTCGACGACGACGGGTGGGTGTATTTCGCGGGCCGATCCGGTGGCTGGATGCGGGTCGACGGGGAGAACCTGGCCGCCGCGCCGGTCGAACGCGTCCTGCGACGCCATCCCGATCTGGTCGAGGTGGGCGTGTACGCCGTGCCGGCGGGCGAGGTGCGCGGACCGGGCACGATCGGCGACGCCGTCGCCGCGGCGGTCGTCCTGCGGGACGGGGCGGAACCGTCCGAGGTGGCGGCCGGCATGGGGGAGTTCCTCGCCGAGCAGTCCGACCTGGGTCCCAAGCAGTGGCCGTCGCTGTTGCGGGTGACCGCGGGGCTGCCGCGCACGGCGAGCTTCAAGTTCCGCGCCCGCGACCTCACCGCGCTGGGCCCCGACCCCGCCGGCGACCGTGTGTGGGCGCGTGTGGACGGTCACAGGACGTTCACGCCCGTGTGAGGTGGCGGTAGGTTCTGCGTGTGAACTCCGCTGCACACCCGAGGCCCGAGGGGGACGACGACGACTTCGGCGTCCCCGCGCTACCCGAGAAACCGCTGCTGCGCGGGTGGATCCACGCCGGGACGCTGCCGGTGGCCGTGGTCCTCGGCGTGGTCCTCACCGTCTTGGCGGACGGGACCGCGCTGAAATGGGCGTGCGCGGTGTTCCTGGCCACGTCGTCGCTGCTCTTCGGGATCTCGGCCCTCTACCACCGCCGTACCTGGGGCCCGGAGGCCACCGCGCTGTTGCGCCGGCTGGACCACTCGAACATCTTCCTGCTCATCGCGGGCACCTACACCCCCATGACGGTCGCCGCGCTCGACCCCCCGGCCAGCACGATCCTGCTGGTGATCGTGTGGACGGGCGCGCTGATCGGTATCGCGTTCCGCCTGTTCTGGTTGTCGGCGCCCCGGTGGTTGTACGTGGTGCTGTACATCGTCCTGGGCTGGACGGCGGTGTGGTTCGCCGGCGACCTCGTCGAGGCCAACCTCGTGGGGGTCGCACTCGTGGTCGCCGGCGGCGTGGCCTACACGGGCGGGGCCGTGGTCTACGGGCTCAAGCGGCCGAATCCCGTTCCCGGGGTCTACGGCTTCCACGAGGTCTTCCACACCTGCACGGTCATCGCGTTCGCCTGTCACTGGGCGGCGATGTTCCTGTTCATCACGCAGTCCTGAGCCGCCCCACGGCGCGTGGGCGGGCATCCGCGGCCGCGCCTGTACGCCCAGAACACAGCCGCCCCCGGCGATGAACTCTCGCGTGCGCATCGGTGCGGGCGAGGGTTCATCGACGGGGGCGGCAGTGAAAGAAATGCGGACGCGCGGTGACGTGGGCCCGGGGTGGTCAGCCCAGGGTGGTCAGCGTGATCAGCCGAGGGTGCCGCGCAGGCGCTCCACCGCCGCCTCGTACTCTCTCGCGATCTGGTCCATCGTCTCGGCGACCGGGACGACACCCTCCAGGGACCCGATGATCTGGCCCGCCGGCATGGCCACGACCTCCGGATCCTGCGCCTCCGAGATCCGCTGGTGCGCCTCCGCGACGAGGATGTTCTGCAGCGGCATCGGCAACGGACTCGGCGCACCCTCGGCCGCCCACGCCTCGGTCCACTTGCTCTTGAGCAGGCGCGCGGGCTTGCCCGAGTAGATGCGGGTGCGGACGGTGTCGGCACTGGTGGCCGCGACGAGCGCCTCCTGCATCGCCTTGGAGCCGCCGTCATCGCCGTACTCCGCGGCGGTGAGCCACCGGGAGCCCATCCACGCCCCCTCGGCACCCATGCCGATCGCGGCCGCGACCTGCGAGCCGCTCCCGATCCCGCCGGCGGCCAGCACGGGCGCGCGCCCGTCGAGCGCGGCGACGATCTCCGGCACCAGAACGAGGGTCGCGACCTCGCCGGTGTGGCCGCCGGCCTCCCCGCCCTGGGCGATCACGATGTCGACGCCGTTGTCCACGTGCGCGAGCGCGTGCTTCTTCGCACCGGCGAGCGCCGCGACCTTGATCCCGTTGGCGTGCGCGAGGTCCACGATGTGCTTGGGCGGGGAGCCGAGCGCGTTGGCGATGAGCACCGGGCGGTGCTTGAGCGACATCTCGACGTGCGCCTCGGCGACCGAGTGGAGCCACCCCAGGACACCGGCGTTGTGCTCGGCGTCGTCACCGAGGGGCGGCACCCCGAGGTCGTCGAGGACCCGGGAGACGAACGCCTTGTGCTCCTCGGGGATCATCGCGGCGATGTCGGTGGTGCTGCCCTCGGTGGGCACCTTGTTGGGCATGACGATGTCCACGCCGTACGGCTTCCCGTCCGTGTTCTCGTCCATCCAGGTCAGGACCTCGTCGAGCTCGGCCGCGTCGTTGTAGCGGACGCACCCGAGGACGCCCATACCGCCGGCGCGCGTCACCGCTGCGGCGACCGCCTTGGACGGGGTGAAGGCGAAGACCGGGTACTCGATCCCGAATTCCTCCGCGAGGGGGGTACGGATGCTCACTTGCTGATCTCCTGGCTGTCGTCTGCGGGGCGGGACGCGGCGATCTCCGCGGCCCACCGGTAGTCGGGTTTACCCGCGGGATTGCGCTTGACCGACTTCTCGACCCACAGCGCTCGCGGGCACTTGTAGCGGGCGATCTCTCGCCGCGCGTGGTCGTTCAGCTCGTCGATCGGCGGGCACTGGCCGTCGCGAGTGTGGAGCACGGCGGCGACCTTGTGACCCATCCGCTCGTCGGGAACGCCGATCACGAGGGCGTCGTACACGTCGGGGTGCGTCTTGAGGGCGGCCTCGACCTCCTCCGGGTGGACCTTCTCGCCTCCGGTGTTGATGGAGACCGATCCGCGACCGAGCATCGTAACGGTGCCGTCGGACTCGACCCGGGCGTCGTCGCCGGGGATCGAGTAGCGCTTTCCGCCGAATGTCTTGAACGTGGCCGCGGTCTTGACCTCGTCCTTGTAGTACCCCACCGGGATATGCCCGGTGCGCGCGACCTTGCCGATGACATCGGACCCGGGCTGGACCTCGTTGCCGTCGGGGTCGAGGACCGTGGTCTCACCGTCGATCTTCACGCGGGGTCCACCGGTGTGGGTCTTGCCCTTCTCCGCGAGCGCGATGCCGGAGAAGCCGGTCTCGGAGGACCCGATCGAATCCGAGAGCATGACGTTCGGGAAGGCCTCGATGAACTGGTCCTTGACCGAGGGCGAGAACAGGGCCGCGGAAGACCCGATGTAGAACAACGACGACGACTCGTACTTCTCCGGGTCCCATTCCTCGATCAGGGGACGCGCCATGGCGTCTCCCGTGATGAACAGGAGATTGATCTTGTGCTCGGTCACGGTCCGCCAGACGGTCTCGGCGTCGAACTCCGGGATGAGCACGCTGGTGTGGCCTGCGAACAGTGCCATGAGGATCGCCCATTGGGCGCCGCCGTGGATGAGCGGGGGCAGTGCGGCGCGGACCAGCACGCCACCGTCGACCGCCTTGTTGGCCAGCTCCCACTCGTCGGCGACCTTCTCACCGGTGAGGAAATCGATGCCGCCGCCGAGGACCATGAACACGTCCTCCTGCCGCCACATCACGCCCTTCGGGGAGCCCGTGGTGCCGCCGGTGTAGAGCATGTAGATGTCGTCGTTCGAGCGCTCACCGAAGTCGCGCTCGGGCGACTGCGCCGCCAGCGCATCGTCGTAGTGGGCGACGGAGACCCCGTCGGGTGTCTGCGGGTCAGGGGTGTCGGTGCCGTCCTCGATGACAAGGCAGTGCCGGACCCCCGGGGTGTTGGGCAGCGCCTGGGCGAGTACGTCAGAGTAGCGGCGCTCGTGGATCACCACGACGGAGTCGGAGTTGTCGAGCAGGTACTCGAGCTCGGCCGGGACGTACCGGTAGTTGACGTTGACCATGACCGCGCGGATCTTGAAGATCGCGACCATCGCCTCGACCGCCTCGATGGTGTTGCGGCTGTAGACCGCTACCTTGTCGTCGGGCCCGACGCCGACGGACCGGAGGTGGTGGGCGAGCCTGTTGGCCCGTTCCTCCAGTTCCCTGAAGGTGAAGGACCGCCCCTCCTGGACCAGGACGACCCGGTCCGGAACGCGATCGACACTGTGCTCGACGAGATCTCCGATGGTGTACGCCATACACCTAAAGTAGAACGTGTTACCGTCGGCCGTGGGCGAAAGCCGTGAACCCGTGTAACTAATTTTTGGAGGCCCGATGACCCGCGTCGAGACGCCCGAGGACCAGCACCTGCTCACCGAGCGGCGCGGCCACGTCCTGATCGTCACCATGAACCGACCCGAGGCCCGCAACGCCCTGTCCGGCCCGATGATGCGCGGCATGGAGGCGGCATGGGACCTGGTGGACTCCGACCCGGACATCCGTGCGTGCATCCTCACCGGTGCGGGCGGGTACTTCTGCGCGGGCGCAGATCTCAAGGCAATGAACAAGGACGCTCCGGGCGACAAATTCGCGGGTGGGGGCTGGGACCTGACCCGTCTGCCCGCGCTGCTCAAGGGGCGCCGGCTGAGCAAGCCGCTCATCGCCGCGGTCGAGGGCCCGGCGATCGCCGGCGGGACCGAGATCCTGCAGGGCACCGACATCCGGGTCGCCGGTCGCTCCGCGAAGTTCGGCGTCTCCGAGGCCCGCTGGGGCCTGTACCCCCTCGGCGGCTCCGCGGTGCGGCTCGTGCGTCAGATCCCGTACACCGTCGCGATGGAGGTCCTCATGACGGGCCGCCACCTGACCGCCGAGGAGGCGGAGCGGTTCGGGCTGATCGGCCACGTGGTCGAGGACGGCACCGCCCTGGACAAGGCCCTGGAGATCGCCGAGCTCATCGCCGCGAACGGGCCCCTCGCGGTGCAGGGGATGATCGAGACCATCCGCCGCACCGAGGGCATGCACGAGGAGGAGGCCTTCCGCGTCGACGCCGAGGTCGGCGGTCGGGTCTTCGCCTCGGCCGATGCCAAGGAGGGCCCGCGCGCCTTCGCCGAGAAGCGCAGGCCCGAGTTCCGCGGAGAGTGACCAGGGGCCCGGACCCGACTAGCGACCCAGCCGGGTCCGGGCCTTCATCACCCCGAGGTACCCCGAGGCCAGCCTCTTCTTGCCCGCCGTGAACGGGGGCGCCATGAACTGCGAGACGTTGACGTCATAGGAGTGCATCGCGACCGCCCGCTCGTGGGTGAACGTCCGGAATCCGTAGTGCCCGTGGTAGCCGCCCATCCCGGAGTTGCCGACCCCGCCGAAGGGGATGCCCGGAGACGCCATCCCGATGCCGAAGTCGTTGCCGTAGATGTTTCCCGAGCGGGTGCGGTCGGCCACGGTGTCGAAGCGGCTGTTCTTCTGGCCGTACCAGTACAGGACCAGCGGACTGGGCCGCTCGGTGATGTAGCGGACCGCCTCGTCGAGGCTCCGGTAACCGAAGACCGTCAGCACGGGCCCGAACACCTCGTCCGAGTCGATCTCCATCTCGGGGGTCACACCGGTGAGCAGGGTGGGTGCGATCTTGCGGACGCCCGCGTCCGGCAACTGCTCCCCCGCCGGGGCGGCGTCGCGCCTGACTGCACCCTTGGCCACGGCGTCGTCGATCAGGCCGACGATGCGCTCGTAGTTGGACGTGTTGACGATGGCGGTGTACTCGGGGTTGCCCACGATGGCCGGCAGGGTGCGGCGCCACTGGTCCAGGACGGTGTCGCAGAACGTCTCCAGCTCTTCCTGGGGAACGAAGACGTAGTCCGGGCACATGCACACCTGGCCGCCGTTGATCATGCGGGATGCCGCGATGCCTCGCGCGGCGCGGTCGAGGTCGGCGCTGGAGTCCACCACGACGGGGTTCTTGCCGCCCAGTTCGAGGGTGACCGGGGTGAGGTTCTCCGCGGCGTCCCTGGCGACGGACTTGCCGACGCCCGGGGAGCCGGTGAAGAACAGGTGGTCGAACGCAAGCGTGGAGAAGTCGGAGCCGCGCCCGTGCTCGGGTCCGGCGACGGCCAGTTCGTCGACGGCGAAGTACTCGGGAGCCCGCCTGCAGAGCACCTCGGTGGTATGAGCGGTGACCGACGACGGCCGGATCATCACCCTGTTGCCCGCGGCGAGCGCCGACCCGGCCGGGACGATCGTCAGATACAGGGGGAAGTTCCAGGGGCCGATGATCCCGACGACCCCCTTGGGATCGTGGCGGACCTGCTGGGTGAACCCCACCGCGTCGAGGACCCGGGAGACCCGCGTCGGCCTCATCCACTTGGCGAGGTACCCGCGCTGATGATCCAGGTCCGGGATCGACGAGGCGATGTCGGTGATCGTGGAGAACGTCTCGGGCCGCGAGCCGTAGTCCTCGCGGATCGCCTCGGTGAGTTCGGCCGCGTTGTCCAGGACGAGGTGCTTGAGCCGCTGGATCCGATCCCGCCGTATCCCGGCTCCGGGCTGCGGGTCGGCGAGGAACGCCTGCTGCTGCCGCTCGAGGATCTGGGCGAGCGTGAGATCACGGGCGGTCGGGGTTCTGGTCATGCGTCCAGGGTAGGTCGCGGCAGATGACCGGCGCCATAGGTACGACGACGACAACGCCGAGGGCCCGCCTCCCCCGGAGAGAAGGCGGGCCCTCGGATTCGCGACGGATCAGCCGAAGGTTAGGTCAGCCCCCAAGCGAGCTCAGCGATCCGGATGAGCCTGACGAGCCGCCGGCCCCGCCGAACAGACCCCCGAGGGAGCCCATGTCGAGCGAGCCGTCGTCGTCATCGTCGTCTCCGCTACCGGGAACGGGCCGGACGGTGACCGCCGTCGTGACGGTCTGATCACCCACGGTGACCTCCAGGACGGTCTGTCCCTCCGCGGCCGGTGTCCAGCCACAGGTGGCGGTCCCGTCCTGGTTGAGGGTGACCCGGCATATCTCGGTGCCGCCGGAGACGATCACGACTTCCTCTCCCGCGTCACCGGCGACCTCGATCTCGACCGTCTGCCCGGCCACCGGCTGAACCGGGGTCAGGGTGATGGTGGGCTCGGTCGGGTCCACGGCCTCGGGCTCGACCTGTAGCTCGCCACCGGCGGCGGCGCCGGAGGTGTTTCCGGCCTCGTCGGTGGCGGTCACCGTCACTTGGTGGCCGTCCATGGCCTCGGCGACATCAAAGGCGCACATGAACATGCCGCCCGTCGCGGTGGTCTCGCAGACCTCCACGCCGTCGACAAGCACCGCCACCGTCGAGTCGGCCTCAGCCGAACCCGTCACCGTGACCGTCTGGCCGGCGGTGGCCGGTTGGGGCGCGATGGAGATCCCGATGGGCGCCCCGGGCGCCTCGGTGTCGGGTGCCGCCGCGACCGTGACGGAGGTGGCCGCGCCCGACTGCGATGATCCGGTCGCGTCGTCGCCTAGATAGTGCGCGATCACAGCGACTGTTCCGGCCGCAGCCGGGGTCCACTCGCAGTTGACGGCGCCGTCGGTTGCGAGCTGGCCGGTGCACAGCACCGTCGTGCCCTCGCGAAATTCGACTGCTACGCCCTGGGTTCCACCTGTCACGGTGGCCGACAACTGCACCGGCTCCCCGGCGGTGGCCCCGGACGAGGCCGCGACGCCGGAGGTCGAGGTTGCGGCCAGTCCGACCTCGATGGTCTCCGAGTCGGACTCCGATCCGGCGACGGTGTCCGTGCCCGCGTACGCGGCCGTTGCGGTGAGATCGCCCGTCGTCGCGGGCGCGGTCCAGGCGAAGGTGGCCTGGCCTGCACTGACGGTCGGAGAGCCGATCACCGTGCCGTCCACGGCGATGTCGACGGTCTGGCCGTCAGCGATGCCGGTGGTGATGATGGTGAACGTCACCGACCCGCCGACCTCGACCGGGCTGGTGGCCTGCAGGTCGACTGTCGAGACCGTCTTGCCCACGGAAATGCTGGTTGCGTTGACCGACTGTGAGGCGCCGGTGGTGGCATCGCCCGGGTAGTGCGCCCGCACTGTGACCGTTCCGACGACGGCCGGAGTCCAGTCGCAGCTGGCGGTGCCGTCAGCTGCGAGCTGGCCGGTGCACAGTTCCGTAGTGCCGTCGCGGAACACCACGCCGATACCCTCGGCGCCTCCGTTGACGGAGGCCGTCAGGGTGACGGGTTGCCCGATGGTCGCCCCGGTGGGCGCGGTGACCCTGGAGATCTGGGTGGCGGTCTCGTCGACCGTGATGGTCAGCGCATCGGACTGGACGGGCGAGACCGTGCCGGAGCCCGCGTAGCCGGCCCTGATTTCGAACTCACCGGTCTCGGTGGGCGTCCACGAGTAGGTGGCCGCGCCGCCGGTGACCGTGGCCTGGCCGACGACGTCCCCGTCTACGAGGATGTCCACCGTCTGGCCGTCTGCGATCCCCGACGTGGTCAGGTCCAGCACCGCGGGCTGGCCCGGCTGCACCGACGCGGGGCCGGACAGCGCCATCGTCGACGAGGCCATGCCGACCGTGACATCGAGGGTGACGATCTGGGACGGCACTCCGTTGAGCTCGGCCACCGTCTTGATCTGATTCCCGCCGACCGGCAGGGTAGCCAGGTCGCAGGAGAACGAGCCATCGGCGCCGGAGATCACCGTGCACTCCTCGCCGCCATCGACATAAACGTAGACCCTGGAGCCGGCGGGTGCCTGACCGGAAACGGTGACGACGTCCGCGGTGGTCGGGGCCGCTGGTGTCGCGATGAGCCCGGTGGGCGCGGCCACCGTGCCCTGTCCGACCTGCACGGTGGTGGAAGCCGGGGACTCTGAGGCGGAGGTGGTGTCGTTACCGGGGTAGTGCGCTGTCACCGCGACGTCCCCGATCTCCCCCGGGGTCCACGAGCACGCGGCGGTGCCGTCAGCCCCCACCTGGGAGTTGCACAGCACGGTGGTGCCCTCGCGGAACTCCACGTCGGCGCCCTGGGTGCCGCCGGTGACGGTGGCCGTGAGGGTCACCGCAGCGCCGGTGACCGGATTGGATGACGCGGTGACGACCGAGGTCGCGGTCTCGACGCTGGTGACGACGACGAGAACGGGATTCGACTGCGAAGCGCCCACATCGTTCGAGCCGGCGTACTCGGCCCGGAGCTCGTACTCGCCGGTGACTGCCGGGGTCCACTGGATGCTGGCCTGCGCGCCGGCAACCTGAGCGGTATCGACCTCGGTGCCGTTGACCGTGAAGCTGATGCTCTGGCCGTCGGGGACGCCCGTGGTGTGAGCGGTCAGCGAGGAGGTCTGGCCAACAGTCACCGGCGACGGCGCCGCCAGTTCGATGGCCGACTCTCTGGCCTGGACGCTGATGGTGGTGGCGGTGGGCGAAGACGCGGGATTCGTGGTGGCGGTGCCCGGGTAGTGCGCGGTCACGTTGTACTCACCGGTCGCGTCGGGGGTCCAGAAGGCGGTGGCGACGCCGCTGCTCGGGAGAGTCACAGCCGCCAGGATGGTGTCGCCGTCACGGAACTCGATGGTCTGGCCTGCGGCACCACCAGCGATGCTCGCGCTGAGCGTCAACTGCTCCCCCACCGTCGCCGTAGCGGGCGCGCCGACGACGGAAGCGGATGTCTGAACGAGCCCCACGGTGCCGGAGACGGGGTCGGAGGAGGAGGCCGCGTATCCACCCGAACCGAGGTAGTCGGCTGTGAGCCTGTAAGGCTGGCCGGCCTGCCCGGTGGACGGCGTCCAGCTGAATGTGGCGACGCCGTCCTCGACGGCGCCGGTGCCGACCACCGTGCCGTAGTTCGAGAATTCGACGGTGTCTCCGTCGTTGCCGTTCTCCACGGTGGCAGTAAGAGTGGAGGGCCGGCCCGGCACGGGGGTCGGGTCGGCGGTCAACGTGGTGGACGTCTGTTGGATCGGGTCGATCACAGTGACGCCGACCTGCTGGGATTGCGATCCGGCCACCGTGGCAGAGCCTCCGTACCTCGCCTGAACGGTGTAGTCACCCGCCGTGGCTGGCGTCCATGACGTGTACGTCGCCGAGCCATCGTCAACGTCTGCGGTACCGAGCGACTGCCCGCCCACGAGGAATTCGACGGGCTCGCCGTCGGGGATGCCGGTGGTGGTGGCGGTCAGCGGGACCGCGGACCCCGCCATGGCGGGCGAGGCGGCACCGACGGACACCGTCGAGTCGGATTTGACTACTTCCGCGGACACGACCGAGGACGACGACGCGCCGTGAGTGTTGGTCTCAACGGTGCGCGCCTGGACTTCATAGGACCCTGGGGCTCCTGCTGTCCAGCTGAATGCAGCGGCACCTCCCGATGCCGGCGCAGAGCCGACCACGGAACCATCGACGATGAACTCGAGGGTGGTTCCGTCCGGGGCGTCGGTGGTCGCATTCAGATTCGTGGACTGACCGATGACGACAGACTGGGGTTGATTGATCGACGTCGCCGTGGCTTTGCGCTGCACAGTGACAGTGGGGCCGAGCGACATCGAACCCCGGTACGAGCCGGCAACTGACGCGAACTCCGCACCCCCGGTCAGGACGCTTCCGGCGCCACACAGCACGCGGTAGTCCGTCTCCATCCAGAACCACGGCCCGACGCCGGACCCGCTCCAAGCGGCGCGATTCCCCGAGAATGAGAACTGGCTATTCGACTCAGTGATCAGAGCTCCCCCGGATGCCTGCCCCCTGGTCGTCCCGGCAACCCGCTCGAAACAGGACGGCACGTCGCTCCGGACCCCGTAGAGCAGATCCAGATTGGAGGTACGTTGCACATTGGTCCGGACCGTCACCTGATCCCCATACGCCGGCGACGCCTCACTCACCGTCCGATCGATACGGAAACTCGACGCGAATGCACCCGAGTACGTAGCGCTGGCCGTTACCGGCTCCGCAGTGGCGACCCCCGCCCCGCCCACGACCAGACAGCCCACGGCCAAGCCAACGGAGCAGACTGCCGCTGTAGTCCGTCGTGCCACTTGTCGAATCATTTCCTGTCTCCCCGCTTGTCGAGCACATTGCGCTCTTGTCCTGCTGCCATCGCGCTTTCCGAACCCCAGCGTTCTGGTCCGGCCGCTCGGCGCCCCGCCCCGTTCCGGGGACGGGGCACCGAGCAACTTGTCAGTCAGCTCCCGAGTGAGCTCAGGGCCCCGGCTCCGCCGGCGCCGCCACCCAGAGAGTCAGTCAGCGAACCGAGACTGCCCGTGGCCGGGTCGGTCGGCTCCGGGTCCGGGTCGGGCTCCGGGTTCACGACCTGCGGCGTGATGATCGCCTGCCTGGTGCCCTGCGAGGACAGGTAGACGCCATGTCCGGAGAAGACAGCGCGGACAGTGCGCTCTCCGTCGGTGGTCGGGTTCCACGGAAGGGTCGCCGTGCCGTCCGACTGGACCGGGGCGGTGCCGATCAGGTTGTTGCCGTCGTAGAAACTGACTATCCCACCGGCCATGCCCGCATTGACCACGGCCCTGAGCGTGATCTGCTGCCCTACGGGTGTGGTCGCGATCGGATCCAGCGTTGTGGTGGTCGCCACGTCGCTCGGATCGGCAGCGGCCACGGTGACGGGGATCGCCCCATTGGACGGGGCCACGCCGCTGCGCCCCGAGAAGTTGGCATCGATCGTGCGTTCGCCTCCCGCCGACGGAACCCAGTCGATGCTCGCGGTGCCGTCTTCTCCGACAGGCGCCGCGCCGATCTGGGCACCCTCGTCAAGGAATACGACCTCGCCACCGGCGCCCGCCGGCGAGACCGACGCGGTGAGTTGCGTACTCAGTCCGACCTTCGGTGTGCCCGTGGCCACGACTGTCACGGTGGAAGCGACGTTGCTCGGCGAGACGATCACCTCACGTACCTGCGACACAGAGCCTCCGTGGGTGCCGGTCTGCGCAAAACTGGCACGAACCTGCTTGGCACCCGCGCCGGACGGCGCCCACGGAAGCGTCGCCTGATTTGCTGAGACAGTGGCATTGCCGACGTTCTGGCCATCCACGTTGAAGACGACCTGACCACCATCGGGGACGCCGGAGGTCGTGACCCTCAGTGTGACCTGCTGGCCGACCTCCGGGTTGGTGGGCTGTGCCAGAAATACCGAGGTGCCCATACGCTGGACGGTGATGGTCGGGCCGAGCGACATCGAACCCCGGTACTGGCCCGCGACGGAGGCGAACTCCGCACCCCCGGTCGGGACGCTCCCCGCGCCACACAGCACGCGGTAGTCCGTCTCCATCCAGAACCACGGCCCGACGCCCGGCCCGTTCCAATTGGCGCGATTTCCCGAGAATGAGAACTGGCTATTCGACTCAGTGATCAGAGCTCCCCCGGATGCCTGCCCCCTGGTCGTCCCGGCAACCCGCTCGAAACAGGACGGCACGTCGCTCCGGACCCCGTAGAGCAGATCCAGATTGGAGGTACGTTGCACATTGGTCCGGACCGTCACCTGATCCCCGTACGTCGGCGACGCCTCACTCACCGTCCGATCGATACGGAAACTCGACGCGAATGCGCCCGAGTACGTGGCGCTTGCCGATACCGGCTCCGCCGAGGCGACCCCCGCCCCGCCCACAATGAGTGCAGCGCCCGCCATTGCGGCCGCGCTCGCTCCGGCTACCCCCCGGGCAGTCTTTCCGTTCCTCATGAACCCCTCCTGGTCTTCATGAACCCCCGTACACGGATCGACGCTGATCGCCGAAGACACAGTGCGCACGGTGTGACGTACATAACAATAACGAAGTCGACGCGAGAAACAAATACTCATCTGAACACGAGTCCATGACGCTAGCCTGTCGTGTCCGTGCCTTCTGTAGTGCACCAACCAAAGCCAGCTTGAGCACCAACCAACTGAGCGCTTGTCAGATTGGCGCGGAGAACTCGAGTCGTGTCGGCGGAGAATCTGACGCGGCGAGTCCAACAGTTCTAGATCTTGGTCAGTACGCACGACTCCGGATCCACGGCCCGGGTCTCGACCGCATCGGTCACTTCGAGGACGCCATCCCGTACCTCAAGTGTCGAACCCTTGCGGACCAGGACCGAACACTTCGGTGCACCCGCGCCGGAGACCACCAGCCTGGTGTCGTCGGCGATCTCGGCCTCTCCTCCGCCGGATAGACGCACCGGTGTGCTCGGCGCCTGCGTCGTGGTCGTGATCGCGAGGGGAGAAGTCGACGGCGTGTGGGTCGATGTCGGCGTCGGCGTCGGCGTCGGCGTCGGCGCGGATCTCGCTCTGGTCGACGGTGTCGCGGTCGCCGATGGACTCGGCACCGTTGTCACAGTAGAGCGCGAAGTTGCTGGCGGCCGCGCAGTCACCGCAGGCGTCGACAACGGCGACGGCGACGCCTCGCTCGTCTCGTTGGCGGTCGGGGCACGCGTCTCCTCGGACGACTCCGCCCCGGCCACCGCGACCACTTCAGCCTGGTCTTCTTCCACCTGCTCGACGTCGGCTGCCAGCCCCGAGCGTTGAGCCATCACCACGGTCTGCTGCCCGGCCGACGCGGGTGCTGGCAGCGCCGGGTTCCACTCGGAGGTGTTCTCCCATGGCTGGTTCGGGGCGTCGTACCGTGGGTCACCGGTGCAATAGGTATAGGTGATGGTCGATGAATAAACAGTATGGCTACTGAAGCCAGAGGATACGATTCCCGGCGCGTTTGGGTTGATTGTATGAACGCGGATACGCGTGGTCCTGGCGGTTACGCCGACCTGGATTTCGCCCGATGATGTCTCGTTGGTCTCGTAGCTCCTAAAGACCTCGCCGTTACCGTTTGCCCAGTCCACCCGGTATCGATACGTCTGTGATTCCAATCCCGGGGCGGGTGTGGGAGGATCCCAGCTCACGGTAGAATTCTGCCAAAGAAATCCTGATTTAGTAGAACACCGGATATTAGTAACCAGCGGCGTCGGGAAGAAGTTGCCCGTAGCGATCTGGGAGCCTTCAGTTGAGACCGCTTCATTGGGATTGGCGAGAGTCGACACGGACTGCCCCAGGGTCACCGCCATCGCGGCGACGCCGACAGTCGCTATCGCGATACGCCACGACGTCATGCGAGCCCTGATCGGTGTGTGATCACGCACGGTGCCCCTCCTGAGCTTCGGAACTGAAGTTGTCGTCGTCTTCTGGTCGTTCGGCCCGGCGCGGCGCTGGGCCGTACCCGGCCGCCAGGACCACCACGGCGCCGACGAGCGCGCCCCCGAAGAAGATCGCGACAGGGCTCGTCAGCCAACCCACCGCGTATCCGATCGCCGGAACGTGAAAGAACACCCGATCTGCGTGGTCGAACACGTACGGCGATACGTCCGGGACCGGGTTGGCATCGCCCTGCAGGGTCGCCACGACGCCGCTATCAGCCGGCGCTGCGGCCAGGTCAACCACGCGATGGGTGATGCGGACTCCCTGCTGGTTGTCCACACTCACCACATCGCCTACGGCGATCTCCGATGCCGGCACCGACCGGGCCAGTGCCAGGGACCCGGTCGGGATCTCCGGCGACATCGAACCTGACCGGAAGACAAGTGGGGTCACCCCGAGCAGCATCGAGAGCGCAGCGACCACGATGCAGACGAGTCCGACCACGGCCCCCACGTTGAGGATCAGCTCGCGGACCCGATCACGACGGTCCGCCCGGGAGGTGTCAGTCGGGGTGGTCGACTGCTCGGCCATCGCCATCACGCCCCCTCTGCCACGAACTGGAACGTCGGATTCGCGATCTTGAAGCGGGCCGCGATTCCCGCATCGGATCGAACCGTCACCTGCACACACACCTCTTCGGACGCCCCGCTCGCGAGAGGCCTCTCGGTCGCGAGGGTCGGCGACGACGACATCGCCAGCGTCGACCCGATCTGCTGACCCGAACAGGTGAAGCCGTTGTTGCCCGCCCCGGAATACAGACCCACCGTCAGCACGCTGGTCAGCTCCTGCGCACCGCTCGCCCCGGCGGACATCGACCAAGTGAGATCGGCCGTGCCGGTGTTTTGGACGTCGAGCGATCCCGCCGCACTCTGGCCACGGAGCACGCTACTGCGATTCATCGTGAGGAACTGATGGACGGGGGCATCACCATTGATTTCGAGGTTCACCACCTCGACTTCTCCGGCGCTGAAATTTCCACTCACCGCCGTGGCCGAATCCGACCAGGCCGCCATCGTGCCGACCGCGCCGGCGCCCAGAACGATCCCGACCGTCAACCCGCCGCGGGCATACGCCCACGCACGTCCACCACGGAGGTTCCGCGGCCCGGACCGCTTCCCGCCGCCGATCCGCCTGTCAGAGGTCGTCATTCTCATTCTCCGATCCCGCATCGGCCGCACCGCTGCGCCTGCGCCGAACGTCAGCGACACCCGACCCGAACATCCACAGCGCATAGGTACTCAGCCCACCCACTGCGACCACGAGCAGTACCTGACGGCTGTCGCCCGTCAGCGCGTTGTTGGCATAGCCGAGGTAGGGAACCGAATACCAGTACTTTCCCCGAATCTGCCCGGGGACCAGCAGGTTTCTGTCGGCAACATTGTTGGCATCGCCCTGGGTCCGAAACCGTGGAGTCCCCTGAGCGTCGTAGGCCACCTGCGTGATGCGGTGGGTGTTGACGGCCGGGTTGTCCGACTCGATCTGGAAGGTGATCACGTCACCCGCGCGAAGCTCCGTGGCGGCGACGGGTTTGACCACGATCAACGTGCCCGGCGAGAGCGTGGGCTCCATCGAGCTCGTGAGCACCGTGTACGGAGTGGCGCCGGCGAGTCGGGGCACCACCACGAGCGCGGCCAGCACCGCAACCGCTATGAGCATGAGCAGCCAGGACGTGACCGTCCGGATCCACCACCACACCCCGGTCCGTTCCAGTTCGGCCTCCGCCACCGCCCCCGGTCGGTCCACGACCGAGGTCATGACTGCGTCGCCTGAAACGTGAAGACGGCAGCGCCCTCTTCGCCGGCGGTCGGGTCGTCGACCATCTCCACCCGGAAGCACACGATCTCTGACGCACCGGCCGCGAGGTCGCGGTCGGCGGTCGACGCCGACGGCAGGGCGCCCGAGTACAGCGTGCTGCCAGCGGTGTCCCCCGAGCCCAGACATTCGGACTCGGAGGACACCGCGGCGACCCGCAGATCTAGCGGCAGATCCGCACCGAGTTCAGCCGAAACCAACCGGTACTGCATGGCGACACTGCCGGTGTTGTGCACGTGCAGCGGGCGCTGCACAGAGTCGCCACTCATCATGTCTTCCATCGCCAGATCGGCGAACCCGTACGCCTCCGTCCGGGTCTCGGACGTGCCGACAGAGATGTCGAGCCGGCCGGAGCTGATGGTCGCCCCGGGCGACTCCGCAGAATCGCTCCATAATGCACCGGTCTGCTGCACGGACAAGACGGACACCCCCGCGACAGCAGCTGCCGCTAGGGACCAACGAAGATGAGCGGGTATCACTTGATCAGCTCAGATCAGTTGCTCGCCGGAGCGGTCTGCTCGAGCGTGATCGTCGAACCGGCGAGGTTGGCCGTCAGATCCATACCGTCCTGGTCCATGGTGTCCGAGTCGAACGTGATGGTGGTGGTCACCTCGACGGTGTCGCCGTCGTTAGCCTCGGTGATGTTGCCGAGCGTGATGCCTGTCGTGTCCGACTGTGCGTCGACGGTCAGGTACTGGCCGAGGCCGGTCTCATCAATGCCGCCGAGAGTCGGGGTAAGCGTGGCGACGAGGTTGGTGCCCGCGACATCGAGATCATAGGAGGCGGTGTACTCGACGACGTCACCGGGAACGATCAGGTCCGTGGCCGGGTCAAACGTCTCACCGTCAGCCCAGGTCCACGCACCCGCGGCCGCTTCGGTGATGCGCAGATGGCCGGCGGTGACCTCGCCGCCACCGAGGCTTGCCTCGTCGCTCCACGCCGCCATCGTTCCAGCGCCGCCGGCAAGGAGCAGCGCGGCCGCTCCGAGGGCGATCGCACCCTTGGTGATCTTCTTCATGCTTCCTCTTCTCTGTGAACACGCTGGGATGGCCGGGGGCCGTGTCAGCGTTGCGATGTCACCGGCCACGCGCCTTCTCATCGCTGTTGGTGACGGACACCTGGTGTCCGTCGGCGGCCGGTGGCGGGTGCCCTCGACCAGGATCAGGAGCCCCGGCGTGAATCCCCGGGGCAGGGAAAACCGGCGCTATCCGCCGAACACCGAGGGGCCTCCCAGTGAGCCGGACGAGCCACCGCTGCCCACCGAGCCCGAGGAGCCACGTGAACCAGCGCCGCTCGATCCCAGCGAGCCGCCGCCGATGGATCCGGCAGACCCGGATCCACCGCCGGAGGGAGCCTTCTCCTCCAGGACGAGCCCCCAGTCAGGGACGATCCGCGCGGCTTGGGCGGTCTCGCCGAACGGCACACCGACGCTGAGGGTCAACTCCACCGACTTTCCGGACGTGAGCATGAAGTTGCTCACGATCACGCCCGACGCGCGGGTATCGCCGGACGCGATGAGGACGCTCTGGCCCGGAACTCCGTCCACGTCCACGCGGAACCATGCACTCCCGCGATCGATGGACCAGTCGCCCAGATACACCTCGCCGTTGAGGTCACCGTCTCCGGATGTCCTCATCTGGAAGGTCGTCTCATTGCCGCGCCCACCGGGGACCAGAACGGTGGTCTCGTCCCACGGGATCGCCTCGACGCCTCCCCACACCACACCGTCCGCGGAGTACTCCTGACGCAACTGCTCGGCAGACGCGGAATCGCCAGGGGCCGCCGTGGCCACGCAGCCAGCGGTCGCCATCGGGACCACCACTGCGGCAAGAGCCGCCAGCGTCCCGCGACGATTCCGGTGGAGCCGTGAGGACGACGAATCGGGTCGAGGCATGGATGTAACCTAGCTCACACCTGCACGAGCGTCCAGATGGTTGGTGAGCTTTCTTTTCAACCGTCCAATTCCGATCGGTCCGCGATCGACCCCGGGCGCCGGAAACGGTCCGCCGCGTTTCTCTCCGCTAAGACCGACGTCAGCGCCACGTGGGCCTTGCGGCTCACCGCCCATGCGGTATGGTCCCAACCAGGCTCGTCATAGTGATGCGTGACACATAGTTATGGAAGCTCTTAGGGTGCGAAGGCAATTCGTTACCGCACGCAGGGTGCCCATCTCCAAGCGCGACCATCGGCTCCGGCGGCCCAACCTCCATCAGGCGCTTGCCCAATCACACCAAGACCGCAGCCGCCGCCTTCTGCACATCGAAAGGACCGATGAATGCCTGAGAACAACAGGAAGCTGCTCGCTCTGGGGGCGGCCGCTCTGATGGCCGTGTCGGGGCTGACCGTCGGCACCGCCACCGCCTCAGCCCAGGTCACGGATACGTCACAGTGCAAGACCAGCCAGATCGTCGAGCGCAGTTGGGCCGGGTCCTTGGGCACCAGCTACTACATCAACAAGGAAGTCGTCGGCGACGGCACGGCCGCCCCCGGCGGTGAGGTGACCTTCCGGACCACGGTCAGCGGTGCCGGTGCCCTGGTCACCCGGATCGACGACTTCCACCCAGAGGGTTTTGAGCTCCTCCGCGCCCGGGAGAGCGTCTGGAAAGTCCTTGGTGGCCAGTCATGGACCTCTGTGACCAGCGATGTCCGCACCAACTCCGGCAACAACTCGGTCTACCGCGAGGGCTCGGGCTGGACCACCGCCGGCGGTTCCTTCGTCACCCTCGAGACCACCTACCGGGTACCCAACGATGCTACGCCCGGCACTGTCTTGAACACCGGCGCCGGCACGGATGTCGCGCTCGCCAGCGGCCGATGGATCGTCAACCCCATCGACACCTGCGTCACCATCCGCGAGCCCAACGCCGCCGAGGCCTTCACCGGCAGCCTCGACGGGCTCGGACTGGGCTCCCTCACCTCCGGATCCACCACCGCGGGCGGCATCTCCAGCGACCCGGCCTCCTTCAGCTCGGAGATCATCAACGGACTCGACATCAGCCAGCTGATCGGCATCAGCTGATCAGGTAACCGTCAGACCGGTCGCAACGCGTCGAGCCCCTGCCACCCTCCCATCGAGGGCGCAGGGGCTCGACTAGCGTGTCAGCCCAATTCGGAGTCCAGCATGCGCGCCCGCACCGGGCGACCTACTTCGCGTCCGACCAGTACGGATCCTTGAGCTTGCGCTTGACCAACTTGCCGTTGGCCTGCCGGGGCAGCTCCTCCACCACGTCGATCGACCGCGGCATCTTGAACTTGGCCAGTCGGCCGGAGAGGTCGTCGAGGATCTGCGCCTTGAGCTCGTCGGACTCGACAAAACCCTCGGCCAGCTCCACCACGGCCTTGACCTCCTCACCCCAGTCGGGGTGCGGGATACCGAACACCGCCACGTCGCGGACGGCCTCGTGGCGGGTCATCTCCGACTCGATCTCGGCCGGGTAGATGTTCACGCCCCCGGAGATGATCATGTCGTTCTTGCGGTCGCACAGGAACAGGTAGCCGTCGGAGTCCACGTAGCCGATGTCGCCCATGGTGAACAGCTCGCCGACGTAGGTCTTCGCAGTCTTCTCGGCGTCCTGGTGATACTCGAACTTGGACCCGTGCATCTGGAGGTAGACGTTGCCCGTTTCGCCGGCGGGCAACTCGTTGCCGTCGTCGTCGAGGATCTTCAGGGTGGTGGTCTTCCACGGCCGGCCCACGCTACCGGGCTTGCGCAGCCACTCCTCGCCGGTGATGGTGCAGCCACCGCCCTCGGTGCCGGCGTAGTACTCGGTGAGGACGGGCCCCCACCAGTCCAACATCGCCTGCTTGACGTGCTTCGGACACGGGGCGGCGCCGTGGACGATCGTCCGGAGGCTCGACACGTCGTACTTCGCGCGCACGTCCTCCGGCAGCTCGAGCAGACGCGAGAACTGGGTCGGGACCATGTGGGACTGGGTCACGCCGTGCGCGTCGATGAGACGCAGCATCTCCTCCGGGGCCCACTTGTCCATGAGCACCACCGTCTGGCCCAGGTTGAGCGAGATGGCGACGAAGTTGAGGACGGCCGTGTGGTAGAGCGGTGAGCCGCAAATGTGCACGTTGTCCGCGCCCTGGATGCCGAAGCCGGCGAAGAAGAAGTAGTTGGGAACCGTCACCTGGTCGGGAGAGGCGCCGGTCAGAGGCCTGCGCACGCCCTTGGGGCGACCGGTGGTGCCCGAGGTGTAGAGCATCGGGGCGCCGAGGGTGCGGCCCGACGGCAAGGGGTCCTCCCCCTCGGCCGGGACGGCGAGCTCGGAGAGCGGCCGGAACCCCGGTACGTCCCCGATCGCGTAGCAGCGGGCGGGGTCGAGTCCGGCCTCGGCGGCGGCGGTGGTGGCCACGTCGGCGAACCTCTCGTCGGCCACGAACACCGTCGAGCCCGAGTTCTCCAGGATGTAGGCCACCTCGGGCCCGGTCAGGTGCCAGTTGGCGGGGGCCACGTAGAGACCGATCTCGAGTGCGGCGAAGTAGACCTCGAGGAAACCGATACTGTTCGGCGCCATCAGGACGATCCCGTCCCCGGCCCCCAGACCCAGCGCGCGCAGTCCCCGCGCGTGGCCGTGTGCCGCGTCCACGAGTTCGCCGAAGGTCACCTGGCGGCCGGACGCCTCGATCACCGCGACGCGATCCGGCTCGGCCTCGGCGATCCGGTAGACACTGGTCACGTACTCCCCGGTCCGGTTGTTCAGGACTCCGGTCTCGGTGGGAATGGTGGGTGTGGGTGCGCTCATGACCCCAGACTAGAACCTGTTCCTGCCAGGGGTCCAGGGATTGCCTCAGTCCATCAACCGGCTCAGTGACTCGATCTCCTCCACCGAGCGGGCCGTCACCACGAGCATGGTCACACCCGCGGCCTCCCACTCGGCGATCTGCGACCGCACCGAGTCCTCGTCGCCGATGATCGCGGTGGCCTCGACCATCTCGTCCGGGACCGCCGCCGCGGCCTCCTCCTTGCGCCCGGAGCGGAACAGCTCGGTGATGCGGTCGACGTCGTCGTCGAAGCCCATCCGGCGGAACGCCTCGGCGTGGAAGTTCTTCTCCTCCGCGCCCATGCCACCGGCGTAGAGCGCGGTGAACGGCTTGTACGCGTCGAGGACCGCGCGCCTGTCGTCGGTGATGTGAAGCTGGCACAGGAACGCCACCTCGAAGTCCTCCCGGGTCCGCCGCGCGCCGGGTCGGGCGAAGCCCTCGTCGAGCCACGCGTTGAACTCGTGCGCGGTCCGCGGCGAGGCCAGGAACCCCAGCCACCCGTCCGCGATCTCGGCGGCGAGTGCCACGTTCTTGGGCCCCTCGGCCCCCAGCCAGATGGGCACGTCCTCGCGCAGCGGGTGGAGGATCGACTTGAGCGGTTTGCCCAGTCCGGAGGCGCCCGGCCCCTGGTACGGCAGGGCGTACGCGGGTCCGTCGGAGGTCACGGGGGCCTCGCGGCGGAGCACCGCGCGGATGATGTCGATGTACTCCCGCGTCCGGGCCAACGGCCTGGCGAACGGCTGGCCGTACCAGCCCTCCACCACCTGCGGACCGGAGACGCCCAGGCCCAGGCAGAACCGGCCACCGGAGAGGTGGTCCAGGGTCATGGTGCTCATCGCGGTGGCCGTGGGCGTCCGGGCGGACAGCTGCACCACCGCCGTGGACAGGCGGATGCGTTCGGTGAGCGAGCCGTACCAGGCGAGCGGGGTGAACGCGTCCGAACCCCAGGCCTCGGCGGTGAAGACGGTGTCGAACCCCGCCCTGTCCGCGGCCACCACGAGGTCGGCGTGGTTGGTGGGCGGCTGGGCGCCCCAGTATCCGAGCTGCAAGGCGAATTTCATGGGGACCAGTGTGACCCAGACCGCCCCGCGACGGTGTCCGGCTCACGAAAAGTCACACACGGCGCAGTGGAACGTGTTCTACTTGTGGCGTGACATCCAGAGAGATCGTTGTCGACATCACCCCGCCCGACGAGGCCGTGCTCGAGGCCCCGCTCGCCCCGTCCTTCGACTACACGCGGTCGACCGGACCGGTCCTGGGCGCGTTCTTCACCGGCCTGCGCGACCGCCGACTCGTGGGGGTCCGCGACTCCCGCGGCGCCGTGCACCTGCCGCCGGTGGAGTTCGACCCCCACACGCACGAGGCCCTGACGGACTTCGTCGAGGTGGGCTCCGGGACCGGGATCGACGGCGTCGTCGTCGTCTGGACCTGGGTTCCCGAACCAACCGGCGTCAACCCGCTCGACTCGCCGTTCGCCTGGGCCCTGGTCCGGTTCGACGGCGCCGACACCGCCATCCTGCTGCCCCTCGCCGCCGACGGCCCCGAGGACGTGAGCTCGGGGATGCGCGTGCGGCTACGGTGGTCCGCCGAGCGGACCGGGACCATCCACGACATCGCGTGCGTGGTCCCCGTGGACGTGGCGGGTGGGGACGACCCGGGCGGCACCGATCAGGGCGACGACGACGAGGTCCCGCAGCCCTCCGGGGACGAGCCCGTCACCATGGTCGTCACCCCGATCGGGCTCTCGGTGACCCACACCGCGGGTCCCGCCGAGAGCGAGTTCCTCCGGGCCATCGTGCAGGGCCGTGTGCTCGGGCGGCGTCGCTCCAACGGACCCGAGGTCTACGTCCCGCCGCGCGACTACTGCCCCTCCGACGGGGTGGCCATGGGCGAGTACGTGGAGGTCTCCGGCGTCGGCACGGTCACCACGTTCGGCATCGTCAACGTGCCGTTCGCCGGTCAGGAGATCACGCCCCCGTACGTCACCGCGTACATCCTCCTGGACGGGTCCGACGTCCCCATCCAGCACCTGGTTCTCGGCTGCGAGGCCTCCGAGGTGCGCATGGGTATGCGGGTGCGCGCGGTCTGGACACCCGAGGCCGACCGCCCGGCATCGATGAAGGCCATCACGCACTTCGAGCCGACCGGCGATCCGGACGCCGACCCCGACACCTACGCCGATCACCTGTAGAGGACACCCGTGACCCCCACCGCACCCCGGGACGTGGCCGTCGTCGGTTTCGCCCACGCCCGACACACAGAGTCCACCTTCGGCACCACCAACGGTGTCGAGATGCTCGCACCCGTCTTCGCCGAGTGTTACCGGCAGACCGGGCTGGACCGCACTGACATCGAGTTCTGGTGCTCCGGTTCCTCCGACTACCTCGCCGGCCGGGCCTTCTCCTTCATCTCCGCCGTCGACACCATCGGCGCGTTCCCTCCCATCTGCGAGTCGCACGTGGAGATGGACGCCGCCTGGGCGTTCTTCGAGGCCTACCTCAAGATCGCCACCGGCCAGGCCGACACCGCGTTGGTCTACGGGTTCGGCAAGGCCTCGGCGAGCACCGACCTCGACTCGGCGCTCGCGCTGCAGCTCGACCCGTACACCGTGGCCCCGCTGTGGCCCGGCCGCCACCACATGGCCGCGTTGCAGGCCCGCGCGGGGATCGACGCCGGCAGGTGGTCCGAGGGCGAGATGGCCTCGGTGGCCGCCCGGGCCACCGGCCGCGATGAGCGGGAGCTGCTCGCCGAGCCGTATGTGGCCGACCCGCTGCGCCGGCACGACTGCCCGCCGGTCACCGACGGCGCCGGCGCCATCATCCTCGCCTCCGGCGACCGGGCCCGGGACCTGGTCGACACCCCGGCCTACGTCACCGGGATCGAGCACATCGCCGACTCCGCCGAGTTCGGCGCCCGCGACCTCACCGACTCCCCCTCGGCCCGCGCCGCCGCCGTGCGCGCCACCCGGTCCTCGGGCGAGCGCCCCGATCTCGGTGGCGTGACCGTCGCCGAGCTGCACACCCAGTACACGCACCAGGAACTGCTCCTGCGTGCCGCGCTGGGTATCGGCGATCACGTGGCCGTGACCCCGTCCGGCGGATCGTTGCTCGCGGACCCGCTGTTCTCCGCCGGGCTCGAGCGCATCGGCTACGCCGCCAACGACGTCATGGAGGGCCGCACCGAACGCGCCCTCGCCCACGCCACCAGCGGACATCTGCTCCAGCAGAACCTCATCTGCCTCCTGGAAGGACGCCCCGCATGAGCGCCCACAGCACCGGTCTCCCCGCGGCCGTTCTCGGCACCGGCCAGACCCACCACGTCGCCCGGCGAACCGACGTCTCCATGGCCGGCCTCTGCCGCGAGGCGATCGACGCCGCCATGACCGACGCCGGCGTGGGATGGGACGACATCGACGCGGTGATCGTGGGCAAGGCCCCGGACCTGTTCGAGGGCGTGATGATGCCCGAGCTCATGATGGCCGACGCGCTCGGCGCGGTCGGCAAGCCGCTCCTGCGCGTGCACACCGCCGGCTCGGTCGGCGGCTCCACCGCCGTGGTGGCCGCCTCGCACATCCAGTCCGGCCGCTACCGTCGCGTGCTGGCCGTGGCGTGGGAGAAGCAGTCCGAGTCCAACGCCATGTGGGCGCTCAGCCTGCCCGTGCCGTTCACGGCCCCCGTCGGGGCCGGTGCCGGCGGGTACTTCGCCCCGCACGTGCGCTCCTACATCCGCACCACCGGGGCCCCTGAGCACGTCGGCGCGATGGTGGCGGTCAAGGACCGGCTCAACGGGTCCATCAACCCCCACGCCCACCTCAAGCAGCCCGACCTCACGGTGGACAAGGTGCTGCAGGGGCAGATGCTGTGGGACCCCATCCGGTTCGACGAGACCTGCCCGTCCTCCGACGGCGCCTGCGCGATCGTCCTCGGCGACGCCGAGGCGGCCGAGGCGGTCGAGTCCACCGGCCGGAACGTCGCCTGGGTGCACGCCACCGCGCTGCGCACCGAGCCCGGCACCTACGCGTTCCGCAACTACCGCAATCCGCAGGCCGGCCGCGACGCCGCCGCCGCGCTGTGGGCCGAGGCCGGGATCACCAACCCGGCCGAGGAGATCGACGCGGCCGAGATCTACGTCCCCTTCTCCTGGTTCGAGCCCATGTGGCTGGAGAACCTCGGGTTCTGCGAGGAGGGCGAGGGCTGGCGCATGACCGAGTCCGGTGCCACCGCGCGCGACGGGTCCCTGCCCGTCAACCCGTCCGGCGGCGTGCTGTGCTCCAACCCGATCGGCGCGTCCGGCATGCTGCGCTTCGCCGAGGCCGCCCGGCAGGTCATGGGCCGCGCCGACGAGCACCAGGTCCCGGGGGCACGCAAGGCCCTCGGTCACGCCTACGGCGGCGGGTCCCAGTACTTCTCCATGTGGGTCGTGGGGACCGACCGTCGGGAGCGTCACTCATGAGCAATCCCTACCTGGATGAGACCGGCCAGTATCGGCCTCTGGAGATGAGCGACGCCGCCCTGGCCAGTCCCGCCTTCGCCGCCGCGCGCCGCTCGTGGGCGGCGACCAACGCCGGCGACCGCGACGCCTGGATCGCCGGATGGTCCCCCGAGGGCACTATCGAGGATCCCGTGGGTCCGTCGATGTTCGACGCCGAGGGAATCGGCCACACCGGCACGACGCGACTCCTGGAGTTCTGGGAGAAAGCCGTGGCCACCCCGGACCACATCGAGTTCCGCTTCGATCGGGGGATCGCCGCGGGCGACGAACTTCTCTGCGTCGGCACCATGCGCACCCACATGGGCTCCAGCATCATGGAGATCGACATCGCCGTGGACTACCGCGTCGACTCCGACGGTCGTCTGGTCTCCCTTCGCGCCTTCTGGGAGCAGGACGTGGCCATGGCCTCGGGACTGCGGCCGCTCACCGACGACGACAGGGCCGCCATCGCCGGCGCCGCCGGAAAGGGCCAGTGACCATGGGCCGCGTAGTGGACGCCGAGTTCTCCGTCCCCATCTCCTTCTCCCCCGTCGATCAGATCATCGACATCGCCCGCGGTGCCGAGGCCGCCGGCTTCGACCGGATCGTCCTGCCCGACTCGCTGTTCCACCCGCGACGCCAGGACGAGGACTACCCGTACACCCCCGACGGCTCGCGCATGTGGAACGAGGACACGCAGTGGGTAGAGCCGCTCATCGCCTCCGCGGCCATGGGCGGGGCCACCTCGACCATCCGCTTCTGCCCGCAGGTGCTCAAGGTCGGCCCGCGCAATCCGCTGTTGCTCACCAGGCAGGTGGCCTCGGTGGCGTTGCTCACCGGGAACCGCTTGGACCTGGGCGTGGGCATCGGCTGGGACCCCAACGAGTTCGAGTGGTGCGGCGCGCCGTTCAAGGGCCGCGGCAAGCGCACGGACGAGTCGCTGGCGATCATGCGCCAGGCCCTGCGGGGTGAGTGGATGGAGTTCCACGGCCAGCACTTCGACTTCGACGAGCTGATCTTCACCCCCGCGCCCAGCGAGCAGGTGCCGTTCTACGTGGGCGGCCACACCGAGATCGCGCTCAAGCGGGCCGCGCGCGTGGGCCAGGGGTGGACCAGCGCCATGATGGGCTACGACGAGATCGTCGCCACCGTCCGGCGGCTGGGCGAACTCCTCGAGGCCGACGGTCGCTCGCTGGCCGACCGCGGCGACGGCACCCCCTTCGCCATCCAGGTGGTCTGCCTCGACCGCTTCGGCACCCGGGGCTTCACGGAGCTGGCCGAGGCCGGGGTCACCGACATCATCGTGATGCCCTGGATGGTCGACGGCCACGGGTTCGACTGCTCCACCGAACAGAAGCTCGAGTCCATCGCCGCCTTCGGCGAGAAGTACGGTCTCGGTCCCTAGCCCTGCCTAGGTCTCGTCAGCCCGCGGCCAGCCTGCCTGGCGGACTTGCCCCCGCGGTTGGCGGACTTGCCCCCGCGGTTGGCGGACTTGCCCCCGCGGTTGGCGGACTTCTCGTGCGATTCCGGGCCGATTGTGGCACCTCCTGCCCGCCAGCTGACGAAGCATGTCCGCCAACTCGGGGAGCGGGTCCGGCCCGGTCTGCCGGACCGCCACGTGAGCCCGGCGGACTGAACTCGTCGTAGTTCCTGTGAATCGTCGTCATCCCTGTCCACATGGACGTCGTCACCCGCCGGTCGACACGTGATGACCGGTCAGGATTGCCGTCATGAGACGCGACCGGCGATTCCGAGACACCCGGCCTCCCACCCCGCTCCCAGCCTCGTTGGCGGATGCGGTGGCAGGCGGGCAGCCATTCGCGGCGAGCCAGGCTCTCGAGACCGGACTGGTGACGAGATACGCGCTCCGATCGACGTTCAGAATGATCGTCCCCGGTGTGTACGCCGCGAAGGGGGCACAGCTGAGCAGGTGGGATTTCATACGCGCGGTCGACATCTGGGCGCCTGCAGACGCGGTGATCGGAGGGTGGTCCGCCGCGTACCTCCATGGGGAACACTGGTACTCGACAGAGCGGGGCAACGGCGTCGTCGATGTCTTCACCTCAGCCGAGCCCCGCGTGCCGACCGGGGTTCGGGAGCGCAGGCTGCGGCAACCCATCCCGGCCGCGGACGCGTGCGAGATCGGCGGAGTACGAATTACCGCACCAGCCCGAACCGCGGTCGACGTGGCAAGGTGGTCCACTGGCGCTGATCGGAGGATCTGCATCGTGGACTCCGTGTGCTTCGCCACCAACACCAGCGTTCGCGCGGTTGCCGACGCTGCAACGCGGATGCCCGGCCAACACGGGGTCTCGAGGGTGGTGCGACTGCTCGCCGCCTGCGACGCGGACGCGCACTCTCCGCAGGAGAGCCTCCTCCGGCTCAGAATCGAGCGCTCTTCACTGCCTCAGCCAGTCTCGCAGTTCGAGATATGCGAACCGTCGGGGCATCTCCTTACAATTGCCGACCTCGCGTACGCCCGCGAGAAGGTCGCGATCTTCTACGACGGCAGGCATCACGGAGATCCGGAACAGTGGCGCCGGGACCTCCGGATCACCGCTCGGTTGGCGGACCTCGGCTGGCAGGTCGTCCGTGTGACAAAGGGAATGCGCCCGGAGGAGGTCATCGGCCATATCGCGAGTGCCCTGACCCGCGCCCGACGACACCTCCGGCACCTGACTTCATCCTGAACGAGCCCTCGCGTGGCAGCTGGCGGGCACCCCACCTCGCTTGGCGGCCATGTCCTCGCCGTTGGCGGTCACCCCCTCGCAGCTGGCGGTCACCCCCTCGCAGCTGGCGGTCACCCCCTCGCAGCTGGCGGACCCGATATGCGAAAACCGGACCTGAAACGCGAAAAATGTCCGCCAACCCGATGCGCCTGTCCGCCAACCGGAAGCTCTTGTCCGCCAACCAGGCTCGGAGCAGTCGGGGGGCGTGCTGGAGAGGTAGTCGGGGGCGAGCTCGGGCGGGGGCGGGGTGACATGCGCCTGCCGAGTGCCTCAGGCAGGAACGGCGGCCGCGATGTCCGCCAGGCAGGCGAGGATCTCCCGGTGGGTGTCCTCCGTGGCCTCCAGGTGCATGAGATGCCCCGCCGGTGAGGAGATCGCCCGGACCATCCGCACATCGTCGTGATGACGCCCCAGCTTGGAGAGCGGATCCCGCCCGTGGAAACCCTCGAGGTCCGGGTCGTGCTCGGAGTAGAGGAAGTAGAACGGGACGGGGTTGGTCTGCCGCTCGAACTCTTTGCGCGCGAACCACGACACGTCCATCGCCCGGTACCACTGCAGCGGGCCGGCGAACCCGGTCCGGGCGTACTCGGCCTCGTAGACGTCCATCTCCTCGACGGAGAACCACCGCCACGGCAGCGGCGGCGCCTGGGGCAGCGCCTCGAGATAGGTCGACCCCGGGGGGTGCTGCCAGACGTCGAGGTAGTGGTACTCCGCGGACAGGGCGTAGAAGACCCGGGTGAGGAACTCGCGCTCGCAGCCGGCGAGATCAGCCTCCGCCACTCCCGGCTGCGTGAAGTAGTTCAGGTGCAGGAAGTGCTTCTCGGCCATCATCGCCGAGCCCTCCAGCGGCGGCACCGACCCTGCGGTACCCATGAACGGGTTCTCCATCCCGATCACCGCGCGCACCCGGCCCGGTTCCAGATGGCAGGTGTCGTACGCGACGCCCGCGCCGAAATCGAAGCCCACCACCACCACGCGCTCCGCACCCTCGGCGTCGCACACCGCCAGGACGTCGTCGACCACCTCGCGCGGCGAGTAGGCCCGGACGTCGGCCGGCGCGTCCGAACGCCCCATGCCGCGCAGGTCGGGCGCGATGACCCGCCACCCGGCTGCGGCGAGGACGGGGATCATGCGGTGCCAGGTGAACCAGAAGTGCGGGAAACCGTGGAGGAGGACCACGGTGCCCGGGGGGCCGTCCGCGGAACCAGGGGGGCCGTCCGCGGATGCCGTGTCCGGTTCGGCGACGACGTAGTGGAGACCGACGCCGTCGCGGTCCACGTAGCGGTGGTCGAGCATGTCTTTCACACTGCCTCCTCCGGCCTCCGCCCGACGGGGTTCGGCCTAATCGATGGAGCCTCTCCGAGGGATGACGACGAGGCCCGCCCGGAGAGAACCGACGGCCCCGACCCGGCCTGGCGAGAAGGCGGGGTCGGGGCCGTGAGCCGGGCCGTGTGTGGGGCTCGGGTCAGCGCATGACCGGGCACTTGTAGTCGACCGACCACTCGGTGATGCCGTTGAGCCACCCCGAGCGGATGCGGGAGGGCTCCCCGAGGGCCTCCAGGTTGGGGAGGTGATCGGCGATGGCGTTGAAGATCAGTTCGATCTGCAGCCTGGCCAGGTTCGCCCCGATGCAGTAGTGCGGGCCGTTCCCGCCGAAACTCAGGTGCGGGTTGGGATCGCGCAGGATGTTGAACGAGAAGGGGTCCTCGAAAACGTCCTCGTCGAAGTTCGCCGAGCCGTACATGATGGCGGCGCGGTCGCCCTTCTTCATGGTCACACCCCCGATCTCGACGTCCTCGGTGGCGGTGCGCTGGAACGACGTGATCGGCGAGGCCCAGCGGAGGATCTCGTCGTAGGCGGTCGCGGGGCGCTCGTCCTTGAACAGCTCCCACTGGTCGGGGTTGTCGAGGAAGGCGACCATCCCGTGTGTGGTGGCGTTGCGGGTGGTCTCGTTGCCGGCCACGGCCAACAGCACCACGAACCAACCGAACTCGTCGGCGGTGAGCCTCTCGCCGTCGATGTCGGCCTGGATGAGCTTGGTGACCAGGTCGTCACGGGGGTCGATCTCGCGCTTGGCGGCGAGGTCCTGCGCATAGGACAGGACCATGGCGTTGGCCATCTGCGACTCTTCGACCTTGCCGGGTACGTCGTAACTGGTCATCTGGTTGGACCACTCGAAGATCTGATGCCGGTCCTCGAGGGGGATGCCGATGAGCTCGGCGATCGCCTGCAGAGGCAGCTCGGAGGCCACCTCGGTGATGAAGTCGCCGCTGCCCTTGGCGGCCGCGGTCTCGACGATGACCCGCGCCTTCTCGGCGAGGTGGTCCCGGAGCTTCTCGATGTTGCGCGGGGTGAAGCCCTTGGAGATGGTGCGCCGGTACTTCTTGTGCTCTTCACCGTCCTGGTTGATGAACAGCAGGCGGGTCAGCTCGACGATCTCGCGCTCGGTGCCCGGTGCGAAGCGCGGGATCGCGGTGTTCTCGAAGGTGGAGAACACCTCGTTGGTGCGCCGGGAGATCTCCTTGACGTCCTCGTGCTTGGTGACCACCCAGTACCCGTGGTCGTCGAAGCCGTCGGCCCCGGGCTCGTTGGCGCACCACCGGATCGGTTCGGTGCGACGGAGGTGAGCCCACTCCGGATGCGGGAGCCGCTTCTCGTAGAGCTCCGGGTCCGTGAAGTCGAAACCCTCGGGGATGGTGACTGCCTGCACTGGTACTCCTTGACCGCGTCGGATGCGTCTCGTGCTCGTCGACCGACGACCCCGGGATACTGCGAACCCGGGACCCGAGCGGTAATCTAGAACACGTTCCACCCACCATACTAGAACACGTTCCCCCTGGGTCCCTGTTTTCATCGGGCCCGGTCACCCGGAAGGACCACCATGGGCAATCCCGTCATCGTCGAGGCCGTTCGCACCCCGATCGGCAAGGCTCGCGGCGCACTGTCGGGCCTGCACCCCGCACACCTGCTGGGCGCCTCCCAGAAGGAGGTCATCCGGCGCGCCGGGATCGACGCGTCGCTGGTCGAGCAGGTCGTGGGCGGCTGTGTCACCCAGGCCGGCGCGCAGGGCAACAACGTCACCCGCGGCGCATGGCTCGCCTCCGGACTGCCGTGGAAGACCGCGTGCACGACGATCGACTGCCAGTGCTCGTCCGCTCAGCAGGCCAACCACTTCATCGCCAACCTCATCCACGCCGGCGCGATGGATGTCGGGATCGCCTGCGGAGTGGAGTCGATGAGCTGGATCGCCCTGCGCGCGGCGGTCGGCAACGGGGAGAACGGGATGCCGCGGCCGGACGACTGGGAGCTCGATCTGCCCGACCAGTTCACCGCCGCGGATCGCATCGCCCACCGCCGCGGGCTGAGCCGCGCCGACCTCGAGGAACTGGGCGTCCGGTCCCAGGCCAACGCCAGGCGGGCGTGGGACGAGGGACGCTTCGACCGCGAGACCTTCGCGGTCGACGCCCCCGAACGCCTCAAGGACGGCACCTACACCGGCGAGACGGTGTCCGTCACCCGGGACCAGGGCCTGCGCGAGACCACCGCGGACGCGCTCGCCGGCCTCAAGCCGGTCCTGGAGGGCGGCCTGCACACCGCCGGCACCTCCAGCCAGATGTCCGACGGGTCGGCCGCGGTGCTGCTCATGGACGAGGACGTCGCCAAGGCCCACGGGCTCAGGCCCCGCGCGCGGATCGTCCACCAGGCGCTGGTCGGCGGCGAGCCCGAGTACCACCTCGACGGCCCCGTCCAGGCCACCCAGCGCGTGCTCGACCGGTCGGGGATGTCCATCTCCGATTTCGACCTCTTCGAGTGCAACGAGGCGTTCGCCTCCGTGCTGCTCAGCTGGGCGCAGGTCCACGGGCCGGACATGGACAAGGTCAACGTCAACGGCGGCGCCATCGCGATCGGACATCCCGTCGGCAGCACCGGCGCTAGGCTCATCACGACCGCCCTGCACGAGCTCGAGCGCACGGACGGCGACCGCGCCCTCATCACGATGTGCGCGGGCGGCGCCCAGGCCTCGGCGAGCATCATCGAGAGGATCTGACATGAGCAGCAACGCCATCGAGACGGCCGCGGCCCGCAGGAGCGAGGTCTTCGCGGCCCTCGCGTCAGCGGACTCCAGGCAGGATGCCGCAGCGGCACTGGCCGACCTCCTCTCCATCCCTTCCGAGGAGGCCGAAGCAGTACTCCGGGCGCCGCTGGAGAACCTTCTGGGGCAACCGGGCGACTCCTCCGCCCCCACCGGGCCGGGCGGCTTCACCCTGCACCCGTTCCGCGACTCGGAGCACCACAGGTCCCTCTTCCACTCCCGGTCCTCGGACGAGACCTCCGCGACCGGAGGCGCGTGGGACGAGAAGAAGACCGAGGCCGAACTGCGCGAGGGACTGCGGCGCGTCGAGGCCGAGTCGGCCATGTGGTTCGTCGCCGTGGACACCTCCCGTGACCAGCCGGTGGGCCTGGTGTTCGGTGAGCAGATCGACGACGGCGATGTCGACGTGGCCATCTGGATCCACCCCGAGGAGCGCAAGAAGGGCTTCGGTCTGGCCGCGCTGAAGGAGAGCCGACGCGAGCTGGCAGCGTTCTTCCCGGGCAAGCACGTGATCGTCCGCGCGCCGCTGTCGGGGTCCAAGTGAGCGAGAGTCACCCCGGGGTGGAGACCGGCGTGGACGATCCCCGGCGCTCCAAGCCGTGGGTCCTCGGCATCATCAAGGTGATGTCCCGCGTCAACACCTGGACGTACCGCGTCTCCGGCGGCCGTATCGGTGGCAACTGGCGGGTCGGATCGGCACTGAAGGCACCGGTTCCGGTCTGCCTGGTGACAACGACGGGACGCAAATCCGGCGAACCGCGCACGGTGCCGCTGCTCCACCTCCCGGACGGTGACCGGGTCCTGCTGGTCGCCTCCCAGGGCGGGCTGCCGAAGCACCCGCAGTGGTACCGGAACATCCTGGTGAATTCCGAGGTCACCATCCAGGTCGGGCGAAGGACCCGAGCGATGAGGGCGAGGGAGGCGACCGCGCAGGAGCGTGCCGAACTCTGGCCCCGCCTCGTCGAGCGCTACTCGGACTTCGCCTCGTACCAGGCCAACACGAGCAGGGTCATCCCGGTGGTGATCTGCGAACCGCTCGGCTGACGCCGGCACTCCCGCTCCGGCCGGGGCCTCTCCTTCCGAGAGGCCCCGGCCGCTGTCGTCCACCCGGATGTCCATCCGGTCGCAGAGATCCCGATTCCCCCTCCCCGCGGCCCGGGGCGGCGACCCCGCCCCGACGCGTGGTCGATCCCACGGTTCTGGGTGTTCGTTTACTCGGCACACAGGTGTTGACGAGTGTTTATCAACCTCATATCACCTCATTAGTCACTTGCGCACCACTTCCTGAGCAAACCGTTGACATCCACTCAGCCTTAGAGGATTCTTATCGGGGTTAGAAGACCGGACCTGGGACCACACGGTCCCGGTCGTCCGAGGGGTCACACCACCGAAAGGACCTCCCCCATGAACAAGCCCAACAGGGCCGCCGCGGTCGCGGCGACATTCCTGCTCGCCACCGCCGGAGTCCAAGGCACGGCGAACGCGCAGGATCTCGGCAGTGTCATCGATGCGATCGGTCCGATTCTCGGCCCGTTCACCGGGTCCGCCGGCGACCTCGCCGGGGGCTCTGCCGGCCTCGATCCGCTCAGTGGCTCGGCCGACCTCCCCGCTCTGAGCTCCGATCCCCTCGGCGGCTCCTCGGCACTGCCGGGCAGCTCCGACCTGCTCGGCGGGTCGTCCGAGATTCCGGGCAGCTCCGATCTCCTCGGCGGGTCGTCCGAGATTCCGGGCAGCTCCGACCTGCTCGGCGGGTCGTCGGAGATCGGTTCCGCGGACATGGCCCCGCTGTCCACGGATCTGCTCGGTGGTTCCGCCGAGTTCGGATCGACGGATATCGGCTCCCTCGGCATGATGCCCCTGTCCTCCGACCTCCTCGGCGGCTCCGCCGAACTCCCCGCCTCGTCGGAGCTCCCGCCGCTGTCCACCGACCTGCTCGGCGGCTCCGCGGACTTCACCTCCTCCGACCTCTCCCCGCTGTCCACCCAGCTGGACCTGCTCGGCGGCTCCGCGGAGTTCGGCTCCACCGAGGTCGGCTCGGCCGGCATGACCCCGCTGTCCACCGACCTACTCGGAGGCTCCGCTGGCTTCACCTCCTCCGACCTGGCCCCGCTCGTCGGCTCCGCGGGCATGGTCCCGTTGTCCAGCGAGCTCCTGGTGGGGTCGGGCGACGTGGGATCGACCGGCATGACGCCGCTGTCCACGGAACTCCTCGGCGGCTCGGCCGAGTTCGGTTCCACCGATGTCGGATCCCTCGGCATGACCCCGCTGTCCACGGAACTCGATCTCCTCGGTGGTTCTGCTGAGTTCACCTCCTCCGACCTCGCGCCCCTCACCGGTTCGGAGGGCATGGGCTCCACCGGAATGTCTCCCCTGTCCACCGAGCTCAACTTCCTCGGTGGGTCCGCGGAGCTCCCGCCGCTGTCCGCCAACTTCCCTGACGGCTCCACCGCGGGCATCGGCGGTTCTGCCGAGCTCGTCGGCGACGGGATCGCCGGGTCGCTGACCAACGGCTCCGCCAACCAGCTCGCCGGCTCGGTGGAGAGCAACTCCGCCGACCCGATCATCGGGTCGATCGCCGAGGGCGGGATCCTGCCCGCACTGTCCGGCTCCATCGAGGAGGTCTCCGGATCCCTCTCGGGCAACAGCGGCTCCACGGGCCAGAGTTCGGACCTGATCACCGGATCCACCGGTGGCAGCGCCGAGGTGTTGACCGGCTCCTTCGGTGACCTCACCGCGGTCAACGGCTCGCTCACCGCGCTGACCGGTTCGCTGGAGAACGGTTCCGTCCAGGGCACGTTCTCGACGAACCTCGGGTCGGAGATGGGCGCGCTCAGCTCCCTGGAGGCCGCGGCCAGCCTGGGCGGCGAGAGCGGTTCGGGAATCGCCCTGCTTCCGGTCCTGTCCCTGGGCGGCACGCTCGTCCTCGCGGGCGCTGCGATCAATGGTGGCGTGGCGCTCCCCGCCCTGCCCCCGATGCCCGGCCTGCCGCCGCTGCCCACGATCTGCGACCTGCCGCAGGAGCAGGTCGACCAGCTCGCGAACGCAGGATCGGTTCACGCGCAGGACTGCCCGGATCCCGAGAACTGAGTCACCTGATATCGGGCGCTGAGCCCGGGACCGGAGAAGGAGCCCCGCACCGAGCTGGTGCGGGGCTCCTTCTCGCAGTTCAGGCCGGGCGCGGTTCAGACCGGCGGGCTCAGCGGGCGCCGTACACGGGCACCGGCGCGGGCGACTCGGAGAGCAGTCGCGGCACCACGGACCCCAGCTCTGCCGGGTCCCACTTGGCACCCTTGTCCTCGGACGCGGCGCGCTGCCATCCGTCGCACACGGTGACCTTTCCACCCTCGACCTCGAACACGCGTCCGGTGACATCGGCTGATTCCGTCGACCCGAGCCACACGACCAGCGGCGAGACGTTGGCCGGGTCCATGGCGTCGAAGGAGCCGTCCTCCGGCGCGGCCATCTGGGAGGCCATACCCTCCCCCGCGGAGGTGGTCATACGGGTACGCGCGGCCGGGGCGATGGCGTTGGCGGTCACGCCGTAGCCCTTCATCTCGGCGGCGGTCTGGACGGTCAACAGCGCGATGCCGGCCTTCGCGGTGGCGTAGTTGCCCTGTCCCACCGAACCGAACAGACCGGCGCCCGACGAGGTGTTGATGACCCGGGCCTGGCGGGGCCTGCCGGCCTTCGACTCCGCGCGCCAGTACTCGGCGGCGTGCCGTAGCGGCGCGAAGTGGCCCTTGAGGTGGACGGTGATCACGTTGTCCCAGTCCTGCTCCCCCATGCCGACGAGCATCTTGTCGCGGAGGAAGCCGGCGTTGTTGACCAGCACGTCGAGTCCCCCGAAGTGGTCGATCGCCTGCTGGACGAGTTCGCGTGCCCCCTCCCACGAGGAGATGTCGTTACCGTTGACCACAGCCTCGCCGCCGGCGGCCCGGATCTCCTCCACCACCTGCTCGGCCGGGGACTCCCCCACGTCCGATCCGTCGAGCCCGGCGCCGAGGTCGTTGACCACGACCCTGGCCCCCTCGGCCGCGAAGGCCAGGGCGTGCTCCCGGCCGATCCCGCGGCCGGCGCCGGTGACGATGACGACGCGTCCGTCGCAGATTCCCATGGTTCTCCTTGAATAGTGGTTCGGTGATGTCAGGGGCTGGTGTTGGCGTTGGCCGCCGAGAGGAAGGCCGGCTTCTCGCCGCCCCCGTGGACCAGGAGTTCGGCGCCGGTGATGTAGGCCGCCAACGGCGAGGCCAGGAACGCGGCCGCCTGGCCCACGTCCCGCGGGTCCGCCATCCGGCCCATCGGGATCGTGGCGTCGACCGCGGCCACACCGTCGGAGTCCCCGTAGTGCATCTCGGCGAGCTCGGTCTTGACCGGGCCCACCACCACGGAGTTGATCCGCACGGCGGGCGCCCACTCGACGGCCAGGGACTGCGTGAGCGAGTCGATGCCCGCCTTGGCGGCTCCGTACGAGGCGGTCCCGGGCGAGGGCCGGTGGCCGGAGACCGACGAGATGTTGACGATCGCCCCGCCAGACGGCTGCATGACCCGGTTCGCCTCCTGGGCCACCGTGAGGGCGGACAGCAGGTTCAGCGCGATGATCTTGGAGTGGAAGTTGGCGCTGGCGTCGGCCGCCAGGGCGAACGGGGCTCCGCCGGCGTTGTTGATCACCACGTCCAGACGACCGTGTCGTTCCACGATCCGGTCGACCACCGCACGGACCGCGTCGGGGTCCCGGAGGTCGACGGAGTGGAACTCGAGATCCGCGACGTCGGATCCGTCGTCGGCGGGACGTCGCGCGCAGGTGACGACGACGGCGCCCGCTTCTCGGAAGACCCTGCTGATGCCCGCGCCGACGCCGCGGACGCCGCCCGTGACGAGGACGACCCTTCCCGCCAGACCCAGATCGATGTTCGACATGCGTGCTAGCCTACCAAGCAAGCGTTTGGTTAGTCACCCGACCGCTGAAGCACAGCGGCGGCGTGCGAAGGGAGCACCATGGGCATCAGTGTCGACAAGGGAGCAGACGGCATCGCGACCGTCACCGTCGACTTTCCCCCCGTCAACGCCATCCCGTCCGCGGGGTGGTTCGACCTCGGCGAGCAGATCCTCGCCGCCGGGCGCGACCCGGAGGTGCACGTGGTGATCCTCCGGGCCGAGGGCCGGGGGTTCAACGCGGGCGTCGACATCAAGGAGATGCAGGACTTCGAGGGTTTCGACCACCTCCTGGCCGCCAACCGCGGGTGCTACGTGGCCTTCAACGCCGTCTACGAGTGCGCGGTCCCCGTGATCGCCGCGGTGAACGGGTTCTGCGTCGGAGGCGGCATCGGGCTCGTGGGGAACGCGGACTGCATCGTCGCCTCCGACGACGCGGTGTTCGGGCTGCCCGAGGTGGACCGGGGAGCGCTCGGCGCCGCGACCCACCTGGCGCGCATGGTCCCCGCGCACATGATGCGCACCCTGTACTTCACCTCCCGGAACGTCACCGCACAGCAGCTCCACAGCTGGGGCACGGTGTACGAGGTGGTACCCCGTGACCAGCTGGACGCGGCGGCGCGTGACCTCGCGGAGACGATCGCCGCCAAGGACACCCGGGTGATCCGCGCGGCCAAGGAAGCCATCAACCACATCGACCCGGTCGACGTGAAGACCTCGTACCGCATGGAGCAGGGCTTCACCTTCGAACTCAACCTCGCCGGCGTGGCCGACGAGCACCGGGACGAGTTCGTCAAGACGGGCCGGAACCTGGACCGACGAGATAACAGATCCGAGAGGACGGGCGAGAACAAGTGATGACGACCCCCACCCCGCGCGACAAGCGCACCAGTCTCGACGAGGCCGTGGGACGCCTCTCCAGCGGCATGACCATCGGCATCGGTGGCTGGGGTTCGCGGCGCAAGCCGATGGCGCTCGTCCGCGCGATCCTGCGCCGCGAGGACCTGACCGACCTCACTGTCGTCACCTTCGGCGGCCCGGACCTGGGGCTCCTGTGCTCGGCCGGGAAGGTCTCGAAGGTCTACTACGGCTTCGTCTCGCTGGACTCCGCGCCGTTCTACGACCCGTGGTTCGCACGCCGCCGCACCGAGGGAGCGATCATCTCCCGCGAGATGGACGAGGGCATGGTCCGCGCCGGCCTCACCGCCGCGGCGCACCGCCTGCCGTTCCTGCCCACGCGCGCCGGCCTCGGCTCGGACGTGTTCCGCTTCTGGGGAGACGAGCTCAAGACCGTCGACTCGCCGTATCAGGTGGACGGCCGGACCGAGACGCTGGTGGCGATGCCGGCGTTGCGGCTCGACGCCGCCCTGATCCACCTGGACAAGGCCGACAAGCACGGCAACGCCGCGTTCACGGGCGTTGACGGGTACTTCGACGACCTCTACGCGATGTCCGCGGATACGGTCCTCCTCGAGGTCGACGAGGTCGTGGAGTCGGCGGACGCGCTGATGAACGAGGTGGGCCCGCAGCGCATGCTGCTGAGCCGGATGTTCGTCGACACCGTCTCCGAGGCGCCGAACGGCGCGCACTTCACGTTCGCCGGCGGCTATGGCCGTGACGAGGCGTTCCAGAGGCACTACGCCTCCTCGGCCAAGGACGACGCGTCGTGGGCGGACTTCGTCTCCGAGTTCCTGTCCGGCTCAGAGGAGGACTACCAGAAGGCGGTCGCCGCGTTCGCGGAGAAAGCCGCCGCCGAGAAGGCCACCGCCGCAGACAAGGGAGCCAAGTGATGACCGACACGACCACCCAGTCCGTCACCCGGGCCGAGTACTGCGCCGTGGCATGCGCGGAGATCTTCGCCGGTGCCGGTGAGATCTTCGCCTCCCCCATGACGCCGATGGCCACCATCGGCGCCCGCCTCGCGCGTCTCACCACCGAGCCGGACCTGCTCATCACCGACGGCGAGTACCGCTTCCTGGCCCAGACCCCGCCGTTGGGCAAGGTCATCGACTTCGAGGGGTACATCCCGTTCCCCCGCGTGTTCGACGTCCTCCAGGCCGGCACCCGCCACGTGGTCATGGGCGCCAACCAGATCGACCGGTTCGGCAACCAGAACCTCTCGGCCTTCGGCGACGACGTCCAGAAACCCGCGCGGCAGATGTTCGGCCTGCGCGGTGCCCCGGGCAACTCGATCAACCACGCCACCAGCTACTGGGTGGGCAAGCACTCCACCCGCGTCTTCACCGAGAAGGTCGACATCGTCTGCGGCGTGGGCAACGACCGGTACGACGAGGGTGATCCGGCGTTCCGCTACCACCACCTCCACCGGGTGGTGTCCAACCTGGGGGTGTTCGACTTCACCGGATCCGATCGCGGGATGCGCGCGGTGAGCCTGCATCCGGGGGTGACCGCCGAGGAGGTCGCGGACAACACCGGGTTCGCTATCGAAGGGCTGGCCGAGGCGGGGGTCACCCGCGACCCGTCCGCCGATGAGCTCCGCCTCATCCGCGAGGTCCTCGACCCACGCGGGTTCCGCGACCGCGAGGTGCCGGCCGCGTGAACGCCCCCACCATCACCACGGCCTTCACCGAACTCGTCGGCGTCGAGTACCCGATCGTCCAGACGGGCATGGGGTGGGTATCCGGTCCGGAGCTCACCGCGGCCACCGCCAACGCCGGGGGGCTGGGGATCATCGCCTCGGCCACCATGACAATTGCTGAGCTCGAGAACGCCATCGTGCGCACCAAGGAGCTGACCAGCAAGCCCTTCGGGGTCAACCTCCGCGCCGACGCCGAGGACGCCGCCGAGCGGTGCGAGCTCATGATCCGCCACGGGGTGAGGGTCGCGTCGTTCGCGCTCGCGCCCAAGCCGGAGTTGATCGCCAGATTGAAGGAGAACGGCCTCGTCGTCGTCCCCTCCATCGGTGCGGCCAAACACGCCGTCAAGGTGGCCTCGTGGGGCGCCGACGCGGTGATCGTCCAGGGCGGCGAGGGCGGTGGACACACCGGCCCGGTGGCCACGACGCTGTTGCTGCCGAGTGTCATCGACGCGCTGGGCGGGGCCGGGAACACCTCCATCCCGGTGATCGCGGGGGGAGGGTTCTTCGACGGCCGCGGCCTGGTGGCCGCGCTGGCCTACGGCGCCGCCGGCGTCGCGATGGGCACGCGGTTCCTGCTCACCAGCGATTCCCGCGTCCCGGACGCGGTCAAGCAGCAGTACCTGGAGAAGGGGCTGCAGGACACCGTCGTCTCCACCCGTGTCGACGGCATGCCGCACCGCGTCCTGCGTACCGGCCTGGTCAACGCCCTGGAGTCGGGCAGCCCCGTCAAGGGGATGCTGGCGGCCGTCCAGAACGCCAACAAGTTCAAGTCCATGACGGGCATGAGGTGGCAGGCACTCGCCAGGGACGGCCTCAACATGAAGAAGGCGTCCGACCGCACGTGGCAGCAGATCGTCATGGCCGCCAACACCCCGATGCTGCTCAAGGCCGGCCTCGTCGAGGGGAACACCGAGGCCGGCGTGCTGGCCTCCGGTCAGGTCGTGGGCATGATCGAGGACCTACCCAGCTGCGACGAGCTGATCCAGCGGATCATGACCCAGGCGCACCAGCGGCTGGAGACCCTGCGGGACCTGGGCTCGTAGGTCCACTCTCATCCCCACCCGACCCACGGGCAACTTCTTTAACGCACCCGCCGACCGCGAAGGTTGGCGGGTGCGGTCATGTTCACCGAATCAGTACTTCCTCAGGATTTTCTTGGCCTAATCTGAGAGTCGTTGTCCGCCAACCGCGGACTCCACCACGCACCCTCAGGAGAACACTATGACCTCCCCCCGTACCGCCGTCCGCACCGCGGCCGTCCTCGGCGCCACCGCCGCCCTGACCTTCGCCGGCGCCGGCGCCGCGACCGCTGTCACCCCCGCCGCTCCCGTCGTGGACGGCAACACGATCTCCGTCACCTTCGAGACCGACGGTCTGGTCGACGGTGACACCTGCGTCGCCGTGGCCGCCCCCACCTCCAGCGCCGCCGCCATCGCGGCGCAGCTCGAGGCGCTCTCGAGCCTGAACGCCGACGCGATCCTGGACCTGGTCAGCGGGAACACTGAGTTGACCGCTCTCCGCGGCGGCCCTCTGAACAGCCCGGTTGCCGTCATCACTTCCTTGACCGGCGACGTCACGGTCTCCGCCACAGTGGACTCCAACGTGTACGCCGTGGTCACCTACTGCCTGCTCGGTGAGGCGAACGTCGCCGGGCCCGTGCTCGTCGGCGACCCGCTCGACGCGATCCAGGGCAGCATCGGCGGACTCTCGACCGAGGACACCCTCGGAACCCTCTCCGCCGCCACCGGCGAGGGCGATGACAGCGGCCTCGGCAGCGTCCTCGGCTTGCTCGGCGGCGGCGAGGCCGGTGGCGAGCTCGGTCTCGACGCCCTGTCCTCGGCAATGGGCGGCGAGGCCGGTGGCGAGCTCAACCTCGACACCCTCTCGGCGGCCGGCGACACCGAGAACTGACAGCACACGCACGCGGGCCCCGCACCAGTCGGTGCGGGGCCCGTCCCGTTATTGAGCCGCGGCTGAGCCGTCAGGTGTCCAGGCGCTCGATGATCGTCACGTTGGCGGTGCCGCCGCCCTCGCACATCGTCTGCAGGCCGTAGCGGCCGCCGGTGCGCTCGAGCTCGTTCAGGAGCGTGGCGAACAGTTTCGCGCCGGTGGCACCGAGCGGGTGACCGAGGGCGATGCCGCCGCCGTTGGGGTTCACCCGGGCCGGGTCGGCGCCGATCTCCTTGATCCAGGCCAACACGACGGGGGCGAACGCCTCGTTGATCTCCACCACGTCGATGTCGTCGATCGTCAGTCCGGTCTTCTCCAGGGCCCACCGGGTGGCGGGGATCGGCGCGGAGAGCATCATCACCGGATCGTCGCCGCGCACGGTGAGGTGGTGGATCCGGGCCCGCGGCGTCAGGCCGTACTTCTCCACCGCCTCCGCGGACGCGAGCAGCCCCGCGGACGCCCCGTCGGAGATCTGTGACGCCACCGCGGCGGTCAGGGACCCTCCCTCGGCGAGCACCGGCAGTGAGGCCATCTTCTCGAGTGTCGTCTCACGGGTGGTCTCGTCCGACTCGAGTCCGGCCAGCGGGACGTACTCACCGGCGAACCGGCCCTCGGCGATCGCGGCGCGGGCGCGGGAGTGCGACTGCAGCGCCCACTGCTCCATCTCCTCGCGGGAGATGTCCCACCTGTCGGCCATCATCTGCGCGCCGTTGAACTGCGAGATCTCCTGGGCGCCGAAGCGCTCGACCCACCCGGTGGAGCCGGTGAACGGGTCGTCGAACCCGTACTCGCGACCCGCCAGCATGGCCGACGAGATGGGCAGGGCGCTCATGTTCTGGACTCCACCGAACAGAACCACGTCCTGGGTCCCGGACATGATCCCCTGGGCCCCGAAGTGGATGGCCTGCTGGCTGGATCCGCACTGGCGGTCGACGGTCGTGCCGGGCACGCCGAGGGGCATCCCCGCCGCGAGCCACGCGGAGCGCGCGATGTTGCCCGCCTGGGGGCCGATGGCGTCCACGCAGCCGAAGATCACGTCGTCGACGACCTCCGGGTCGATCCCCGTGCGCTCGACGACGGCGCGGATGACGTGCGCGGCCAGGTCCGCCGGGTGCTGGCCGGACAGGCTGCCGCCGCGCTTGCCCGCGGGCGTCCGGACTGCGTCGATCACGTAGGCCTCGCGGCCGGTCACGCTGGTCATGTGTCTCCTCGTGGGGGTATGAGATCAGGATGGGGTGGTGCTGATCAGTCGACGGCCAGGCCGTCGAGCACGATGCGCAGGTACTGGTCCGCGATCGCGGCGTGGTCGTCGGCGTCCTCCGGCCGGTACCAGCGCACTGCCACCCAGACCGTGTCACGGAGGAACCGGTAGGTGAGCCGGATGTCGAGGTCGGGACGGAACTCCCCGGACTCCATTCCCCGACTCAGCACGTCGGTCCACATCTCGCGGAACTCGGTGTTGCGCTCGCGGAGGTAGTCGAACCTCGGATTGCCCCGGAGATGCTTGAGCTCGTCCTGGTAGATGGCCACCTCGTCGCGGTGGCGGTGGATGGCCTCGAACGAGACGCGCACCAGCCCCTCGAGGGTCTCCCGGGGCGACGACCCCGCGTCGACGATCCGCTGGTAGTCCCCGAAGAGCGAGTCGAGGAATCCGCGGAGGATCTCGTCTACGATCGCCTCCTTGGACGAGAAGTGGTGGTACAGGCTGCCCGAGAGGATGCCGGCCGCGTCGGCGATGTCTCGCACGGTGGTGGCGCGGAGGCCGCGCTCGGCGAAGAGCCCGGCGGCGATCGCCAGGAGCTCCTCACGTCTGGTCGTGCTGGTCATTCGGCCACCCTACCAACCAAGCACTTGCTAGCCCGGGTGATTCACGGGGATCTGCGGATCGCTGGGTGTAAATAGACCGAAGTGCTTCCTGAGCAGGGGAAACTGGGACTTGTCTAAGGTTCCTGATCCTCAAGCAGAAAGCACTCGGTAGGTGAAGCGTACTTCGTGGTCGTCTGGTCTGTCTGTTACCGCTGATGGTGTCGGGGTGATTTCTCACGCCGGGGCTCTGGCGCCGCGTCTGCTGGCGGACCGTGTGGGGCTCACGGCCGAACTGTCCGGGGCTATGGCTCGCCGCCGGTTCAATCCCGTTCACGATCGCGGCCGGGTTCTGACTGATGTCGCGGTGATGCTCGCCGACGGTGGCGAGACGATCTCCGATATCGGGGTCCTGCGCCACCAGTCAGAGGTCCTGGGCCCGGTGGCCTCGGCACCGACGGTGTGGCGCACCCTGGACGAGGTCACCGCAGGTAAGCGGAAGAAGATCCAGGTCGCTCGTGCCCGCACCCGGCGGCATGTGTGGTCCCGCCTGCCAGGTGGAGTTCCCGCATCCACATGTGCAGGTCGTAACCTGGGATCAACGATCGTGCTGGATGTGGACGCCACCATCGTGGTCACCCACAGCGAAAAAGAGAACACCGCTCCGACGTACAAGCGCACGTTCGGCTACCACCCGATCGGCGTGTGGTGCGACAACACAGAAGAGTTCCTCGCCGCGAGTCTGCGTCCGGGCAACGCGGGGTCGAACACCGCCTCCGACCACATCGACGTCCTGGGCCAGGCGATCGCGCAGATCCCCGCCGCCCGCCGTCGTGATCTGCTGATCCGCTCCGACGGTGCCGGCGCCTCCCACGACCTGTTGAACTGGGTCACCGACCAGAACCGTGTTCGTGGTCGACGCGTGGAGTACTCGGTCGGGTTCTCGGTCACCGCCCCGATACGCCGAGCGATCGCGATCGCCCCCGAGGAGGCGTGGGGTCCGGCACTGAACCAGTCCGGCGAAATCCGCGACGGGGCCGAGGTCGCGGAACTGACAGGGATCCTGCCGCCGAAGATGCTCGCGAAATGGCCCGAGGGGATGCGGGTCATCGTCCGCCGCGAACGACCCCACCCAGGCGCCCAGTTGTCGATGTTCGAGGAGATCGACGGGTGGCGCTACCAGGCATTTGTCACCAACACCGCCACCGGTCAACTGCACTTCCTAGAAGCCAGGCACCGGGCGCACGCCCGCGTCGAAGACCGAATCCGCCACGCCAAAGACACCGGCCTGGGCCGCCTTCCCTCACGCGAATTCGCCCTCAACCAGGCCTGGCTCGTAGCGGTGATGATCGCCGCGGACCTGGTGGCCTGGACGCGGATGCTTGCCTGCACCGGCGCCGCCGCCGTGCTCGCCTTGTGCGAGCCCAAAGCGCTGCGCTACCGCTTCCTTCACGTCGCCGCCAGACTGACCCGTAGCGGCCGCAGGCGCCGGGTGAAGATCCCCGAAACCTGGCCTTGGGCCACCGCCATCGAAGCCGTCTTCCAGACCATCGCCGCGATCCCCAAACCCGCCTGACCCCACCCGTCCACCCACAACAGCACCACCCGGAGACCCGCCCACCGGCAGCGCCAGCCGGCACCCCCGCACGCCCAAATCCCCACCCGGACGCCACATCAGTAGGGGACCAGATTCCTCAACCCCCGTGAATCACCGGGGCTAGGTACAGGACACCGCGACCCGAGGCCTGCGGCGGCCGCGTCGGTCCGCCCGCCGGCGCGGCCGACTGCCTAGACTCCCCACCATGCGCCCCACGATCTCGTCCCCACCGCGCCGAGCCGGTCGCCGTGTCCTCGCGGCCTCGGCGACGTTCGGCCTCGCCCTGAGCCTCACCGCCTGCACGATCGGTGAAACCGGCGACGACGACACCCCCGCGGGCACGACCACAGCGGTGGCCGAGGCGCCCCGGGACCAGCCGACGAGCGCACCGGGCGCGCCGGACGCAGGCGTCGACCAGTTGGTGCTGAACGCCGACGACGCCCCCGAACTGGGCCTGTCCCCCGTCTCGTCCGAGGACATCGCGGGAGGGGTCGGCGCGCTGGAGGACATCGCCGCGGGGATCCGTGTCGACCCCGAGCGTTGCGCGGATTTCAGCCAGGACGCCTTCCTCGCCCAGGCCGAACCGGGCGCGATGGCGATCCAGGCGGGCCAGAGCGGGAACTCCGCGTACGCGGTGTCCGTGACGACGGTGACCGACAGCCTTCCCGCTCGTGAGCAGCTCATCGCCGACTGCCCGACCATGACGGTCACGATCCCCCTCGAGGGGACCGAGGTGACCACCCGGGCCGAGAACTCGCTGCTGGAACTCCAGGCCCCCGAGGGCGTGGAGCACTTCGCCGCCATCTCGCAGACCAACACCATGGACATGATGGGTCAGGAGATGCTCACGGGGAACGTCCTGATCACCGGGGTCGTGCGGGGGATCGGAGTCTCCGTCACGGTCGCCAACGGTGCGGGGCCGGTCTCCGACGTCGAACGGGACACGGCTGTGGACGCCTTCGGCAAGCAGGTCGAGAAGATCCGGGACGCCTAGCCCCGGGCCCGGGGCCACCGCGGGTCAGGCCCGCTGGGACGAGATGGAGACGACCTCCCCGGTGAGGTAGGTGGTGTAGTCGCTGGCGAGCATGGCTATGGTCGCGGCCACCTCCCAGACGTCGGCGGCCCGCCCGAACGCCTCCTTGGCGGCGAGCTCGTCGAGGAGCTCGGCGGAGGCCGACTTCTCCAGGAACGCGTGGCGGGCGATGGAGGGCGCGATCGCGTTGATGCGCACGCCGAAGTCGGCGCCCTCGATCGCGGAACACCGGGTGAGCGCCATGACGCCGGCCTTGGCCGCCGCGTAGTGCGCCTGCGCCCGCTGCGCGCGCCACCCCAGCACCGAGGCGTTGTTGACGATCACCCCGTTGTGGGGCACGTCGCGGAAGTACCGCAGCGCCGCGCGGGTCGCGCGGAACGTGCCGTTGAGCGTGATGTCCAGGACCCGGTCCCAGTCCTCGTCGGTCATGTCGACCAGCTCACCCTCGCCTCCGAAGCCGGCGTTGTTGACCAGCACGTCGATGCGGCCGAGCTTTTCGGCGGCGCCGGAGATCAGCGCGTCGACGTCCGAGGTCGACTGCACGTTGCAGGTGATGGCCTCGAACCGCTGCTCGGGGAACTCGGCGGCGAGCGTGTCGCGGGCCTCGTTCATGCGGCGCTCGTGGAAGTCCGACACCAGCACGTCGGCACCCTCGAGCGCGGCGCGACGTGCGGCCGAGAACCCGATCCCCGTGCCGGCGGCCGCCGTCACCACGACCTTCTTGCCGGCGAGCAGCCCGTGTCCCGAGGTCTCCTCGGGCACCGTGGACAGGGGGGACGCGGCGAGGGGGGACTTGTGCTGGGTCATGACGGCCTGGCCTCTCGGGGTAGTCCGAGCACGCGCTCGGAGATGATGTTGCGCTGGATCTCGTTGGATCCGCCGTAGATGGTGTCGGAGCGGGTGAACAGGAAGAGCCGCTGCCACCGCGCCAACTCGAGATGCTCCGGGTCGTGCAGGTCGTTGGCCGCGCCCTCGGAGTCGTGCGTGGGCCCGGTGAGCGACTCCGCCCCCTGCACGGTCATCGCCAGTTCGCCCAGATCGCGGTGCCAGGTGGCCCACAGGAGTTTGGCCGCGGAGGCGTTACCCCCGGAGGCGTCGCGCTCGGCGAGGGTACGCAGTGCATGGGCGCGGATCACCTTGAGCCCGACCCAGGCGCGCGTGATCCGTTCGCGCACCGCGGGGACCTCCGCGTTGCCGTTGGACCGGGCCATGGCCACGATCTGGTCGAGCTCGCGGGCGAAGCCCACCTGTTGACCGAGCGTCGACACACCCCGCTCGAACTCCAGCAGGGTCATGGCGACCTTCCAGCCCTCGCCCCGCTCCCCCACGATCATTCCGGCGTCGGTGACGGCGTCGTCGAAGAAGACCTCGTTGAACTCCGAGGTCCCGGTGAGCTGCTGGATCGGCCTGATCTCGACGCCCGGCTGGTCCAGCGGCACCAGCAGGAAACTCAGGCCCTTGTGACGGCTGGTCCCCTCCTCGGTCCGGGCCACGACGAACACCCACTGGCTCAGGTGCGCCAGGGAGGTCCACACCTTCTGCCCGTGCAGATGCCATCTGCCGTCCTCGCCCAGGCGCGCGGTGGTGGACACGTTCGCCAGATCGGATCCGGCGCCGGGCTCGGAGTACCCCTGCGCCCACAGTTCGGTGACGTCGAGGATCCGCGGCAGGAAACGGTCCTTCTGCTCCTGCGTACCGTGCGCGATGAGGGTGGGCCCGAGCAGCGTCTCGCCCAGGTGCGACACCCGCGCCGGGGCGTCGGCCTTGGCGTACTCCTCGTGCACGCGGACCTGCTGGCTCAGGGATGCCCCGCGGCCGCCGTACTCGACCGGCCAGCCCACGCAGGTCCACCCGGCCTCGGCCATGTGCCGCTCCCAGGCCAGGCGTCGGGCGAAGAACTGGTGCTCGCTGCCGGGCCCGCCGGTGCCCTTGATCTCGGCGAAGTCTCCGGTCAGGTTGTCGTCCAGCCACGTGCGGAACTCCGCGGCGAACTCGTCGTCGGTCATCTCCGACGCCGGCCTGGTGCTCTGGGTCATGGGGCCACTCTACCAAGCACTTGCTTGGTTTGCCCGAACCGGCCGCCCCCACGGACCGCGTCGGGTGTGATGGTCGACATGAGCACACCCGTCACGCCCCTGGAGGGCAAGGTCGCACTGGTCACCGGCGCCGCCCGGGCACAGGGCCGGGCCCACGCCGTCCGTCTCGCCTCGGAGGGCGCGGACGTCGTGGTCACCGACATCTGCGCCCCCGTATCCGAGTCCGTCTCCTACCCGGCGCCGACACCGGACGATCTCGCCGAGACCGTTCGCCTGGTCGAGGAGGCCGGGGGCAGATCCCTCTCGGCCGTCCTCGACATCCGGGAACTGGGCGCGCTGCAGGACCTGGTCACCCGCACCATCGCCACCTTCGGCCGGCTGGACATCGTCGTCGCCAACGCCGGCGTCCTCAACTGGGGCCGGCTGTGGGAGCTGCCGGAGGACGACTGGGACATGGTCATCGGCGTCAACCTCAGCGGCACGTGGCGGACGATCCGCGCGGCGGTGCCGGCGATGATCTCCGCGGGCAACGGCGGGTCGATCATCATCGTCAGCTCGTCGGCGGGCCTCAAGGCCACGCCGGGCAACGGGCACTACTCGGCCTCCAAGGCCGGCCTGGTCGCGCTGACCAACTCACTCGCCCTCGAGGCGGGCGAGTTCGGCATCCGGGTCAACTCGATCCACCCGTACTCGGTGGACACGCCGATGATCGACCCCGACGGCATGGCGGAGATCTTCGGCCGGTTCCCGTCGTACCTGCACAGCTTCTCGCCGATGCCCCTCAAGAACGTCCTCGCGGACGGCGTCAGCACGCTGGCGGACTTCATGCCCCCCGAGGAGGTCGCCGACGTGGTGTCGTTCCTGGCCGGGGACGGTTCCCGCTCGATCTCGGGGGTCCAGGTCCCGTTCGACCGGGGCGCGCTCAGGTACTGAGCACGGGGCCGACCAAGCAGGTGCTTGGTACCGTGGTGGGCGCCACACCCGCAGCACCCGAGGAGTCCGCGATGACCGACCGCCCCGCCGCCGCCACCCGCGACGTCGAGACCACCGCCGCAGCCCTGCGACGGGCGGCGGAACTCTGGCCGGACCGCGAGGCGATCGCCGACGTCCAGCCCGGCCAGGACACCCGGTGGACGTGGTCGCAGCTGCTCGACGAGGTCCGCCGGTTCGCCGCGGGCCTCATCACGCGCGGAGTCGGCCACGGTGACCGCGTGGTGATCTGGGCGCCCAACACCCGCCACTGGATCGTGGCCGCGCTCGGTGTGCAGTACGCCGGCGGGACGGTGGTCCCCGCCAACACCCGCTACACCGGTAGCGAGACGCTCGAACTGGTCCAGCGGACGAACGCGTCCGCCGCGGTCGTGGCGGGCGCCTTTCTCGGCGCCGAGCGGATCGCCGAGCTGACCTCAGCGGCGGGCGGATCGCTCGCCGGCGCCACCACACTGCGGATCCTCGTGCGGATCCCCCTCGACGGCGGCGACACCGCGGCCACCGACATCGACGTCCTCGACCTGACCGACCTCCAGTCGCTGGCCACGGAGTCCACCCTCGCCGACGCGGACACGCGCGCGGATGCCGTGACGGGCGAGGACGTGGCCGACATCCTGTTCACCTCCGGCACCACCGGCAAGAGCAAGGGCGTAGTGGCGTTGCACCGCCAGACCGTCGCGGGGGCACGCGCGTGGGGCTCGAACGGAGGGCTGACCGAACGCGACCGCTACCTCATCGTCAACCCGTTCTTCCACAGCTTCGGCTACAAGGCCGGATTCCTGGTCTGCACGCTCTTCGGCGCCACGATCATCCCCCTGGCGGTGTACTCGCCCACCGAGACCATGCGGCTCATCCAGCAGGAGCGAGCCTCGGTCCTGCCGGGCGCGCCCACGATCTTCCAGACGATCCTGGACGCTCCCGACCGCTCGCGTTTCGACCTGTCCTCCCTGCGTCTCGCGGTGACCGGCGCGTCGGTGGTCCCGGTGGTGCTGGTCGAGCGGATGCAGTCCGACCTGGGGCTGGAGACGGTCCTCACCGCGTACGGCCAGACCGAGACGATGGGTTTCATCACCACCACCACCGCGGACGACGACGACGTCACCGTGGCCACCACCTGCGGCCGCGCCTACCCCGGCATGGAGATCCGGATCGGCGACAAGGGCGAGATCCTCACCCGGGGCGAGATGGTCATGCAGGGGTATCTCGACGACCCGGAGAACACCGCGGACACCATCGACCCCGACGGCTGGCTCCACACCGGGGACGTGGGCGAGATCGACTCCCACGGCAATCTGCGCATCACCGACCGCCTCAAGGACATGTACATCACGGGCGGGTTCAACGTGTACCCCGCGGAGGTCGAGCAGACGCTCGCGCGCTTGGACGGGGTGGTCGAGACCGCCGTCATCGGTGTCCCCGACGACCGGATGGGCGAGGTCGGAAAGGCCTTCGTGGTGCTCCGAGACGGTTCATCGCTCACCGAGGAGGACGTCCTCGGGTTCTGCCGCGAGCACCTGGCCAACTTCAAACGCCCCCGCGCGGTCGAGTTCGTCGAGTCCTTCCCGCGCAACGCCTCGGGCAAGATCCTCAAGACCGACCTGCGATGAGCGTCCCCACCGACCGCTCCGACAGCCCCGGCCACCCCGCAAGCCCCGACCAACCCGAGGATTCCGAGGGGGGCCAGCACGTGGAGCGGGGGGCGGGCGCGGTCCTGATCACCGGTGCCTCGGGCGGCATCGGGGGCGCGGTGGCCCGGCGCCTCGCCGACGAGTTCCCCGACGCTCCCCTGGTGCTGGGCTACCGATCGACCGAACCGGTGGACCTGATGGCCGAGCTGTCCGACACCGGGGACGCCGCAATGGGAGAGCGCATCGCATCTGGTGGGCGCATCGCATCTGGTGGGCGCGCCGAAGCCCGTGGGCGCACCGTGGAGTGCGTCCGCCTGTTCCCGGGGCGGAGGAACGTCGACCAGGACGGCGCCCACGACCACCACGACGACGACGAGGTGGCCGCGATCGTCGACGGGATCGGCTCCCGGTACGGCGGGATCGCCGTCCTCGCCCATTGCGCCGGCCCGCACGTTCCCATGGTCCACCTGTCCCGGACCAGCCCGGCCGATCTCCGCGCCCAGCTGGACGCGGACGCCGCCGGATTCTTCGCCATCGCGCACCCGGCGCTGCCGCACCTGCGCGCGGTGGGCGGCAACGTCGTCGTCGTCACCACCGCCGCCACCACCCGCTATCCCGTCCGGGACGGCCTGTCCGCGGTCCCCAAGGGCGCTGTCGAGCAGCTGGTCCGGGGCCTGGCGGCGGAGGAGGGCCGTTTCGGCGTGCGCGTGAACTGCGTGGGCCCGGGGATGCTCATCGACGGGATGGCCGAACGCCTCATCTCCTCGGGCGACCTCGACGACCGCGCACTCGAGGTCACCCGCGGCAACATCCCCCTGCGACGGTTCGGCACCGCGGACGACGTCGCCGAGGCCGTGGTCTTCCTGGCCTCCGGCCGCGCCGGCTTCATCTCCGGCCAGAAGCTCGACGTGGACGGTGGCTACGGCGTCTGAACGGCGATGGCCGTGGCGCCTGAACGGCGGTGGACATGGCGCCTGAACGGCGGTGTCCAGTGCGCCGCGGGAACGTGGCCACGGGGTGCGAACCGAGCGGGTCCGGTACAGTACCAACCAAGCACTTGCTAGGTAAGGAGAACCCCAGCTCATGACCGACGCACCCATCCCTCCGGTCCTCGGTGTAGACGACCTCGGCCCGGACACGCAGCCGGTCGCCTACGAGGTCGCGGGCGGCACCGCCTACGTCACCCTCAACCGTCCCGACTTCCGCAACGCGCAGAACTCGGTGATGACGTACTCGCTGGACAATGCCTTCATCAAGGCCGTCGAGGACGACTCGGTCAAGGTGATCGTCCTGCGCGCCAACGGCAAGCACTTCTCCGCAGGCCACGACATCGGCACCACAGAACGCGACCACCATGTCGAGTACCCCAACCGCGCCTCGATCTGGTGGGACCACACCACCCGCGGGGGCGGCGACCGGCGACTGGCCCGCGAGACCGAGGTCTACGTGCAGATGTGCCGGCGCTGGCGAGAGATCCCCAAGCCGATGATCGCCCAGGTCCACGGCGCGTGCATCGCCGGCGGCCTCATGCTGGCGTGGGTCTGCGACTTCATCGTGGCCTCCGACGACGCGTTCTTCTCCGACCCCGTGGTCAAGATGGGCATTCCGGGTGTCGAGTACTTCGCCCACGCCTTCGTGCTGGGCCCCCGACGCGCCAAGGAGATCCTCTACACCGGTCGCAGATTCGGCGCGGCCGAGGCGCTGGACTGGGGAATGCTCAACCACGTCGTGCCCCGCGACGAACTGCAGGCCAAGGTCGACGAGATCGCCGGGGAGATCGCGACGATGCCCGCCTTCGGTCTCACGCTGGCCAAGAAGGTCATCAACTCCAACGAGGACCAGATGGGTCTGCAGACCTCGCTGGACACGGCGTTCGGCTGGCACATGTTCGCCCACTCTGCCAACGCCGAACCCGACGACACAGACTCGTTCTCTACCTCCCTCGGCGGGATGGACGCGCGGTCCATGCGCGACAGCGCGAACAAGGGCTCGACCGGGAAGAACGAGGGCTGACGCCGTGGATCTGGATCTTGACGCCTCGACACAGGAGTTCCGCCTCGAGGTTCGCGAGTGGCTCGCGGCCAACGTGCCCGCCGAGCCGCTGCCGCACATGGACACCCGCGAGGGTTTCGAGGCCCACCGCGAGTGGGAGCGCACGATGGCCGACGCGCGCATGTCGGTCGTGTCCTGGCCGGAGGAGTTCGGCGGCCGGGACTGCGGCCTGGTCAACTGGGTGGTCTTCGAGGAGGAGTACTTCCGCGCGGGCGCCCCGCTGCGCGTGAGCCAGAACGGCATCTTCCTCCTGGCGCCGACCCTGTTCGACCACGCGACCCCCGAGCAGCTCGCGCACATCATGCCGCGCATGGCCCGCGCCGACGACATCTGGGCGCAGGCCTGGTCCGAGCCGGAGGCGGGTTCGGACCTGGCGTCGTTGCGCTCCACCGCCACCCGCGTCGACGGCGGCTGGGTCCTGAACGGCCAGAAAGTGTGGTCCACCCGCGCCTCCTTCGCGGACAAGGGCTTCGGCCTGTTCCGGACCGACCCGGACGAGCCCCGCCACAAGGGCCTGACCTACTTCATGTTCGACCTGCGGGCCGAGGGCGTCACCGTGCGCCCGATCGACCAGCTCGACGGCCTGCCCGGCTTCGCCGAGCTGTTCCTCGAGGACGTCTTCGTTCCCGACGACCCCGCGGACCCGGCAGAGTCCGGCGTGATCGGCGAGGTCAACCAGGGGTGGAAGGTGGCCATGTCCACCGCCAACAACGAGCGCGGGCTCTCCCTGCGCTCGCCGGGGCGCTTCCTGGCCACGACTGACCGGCTGCTCGACCTCTGGGGCTCGGCCGAGGCGGATCTCGACGAGCGCACCCGCGGCGAGCTGGCCGATCGCGTGGTGGACGCCTGGATCGGCTCCCGCGCCTACGAGCTCAGCACCTGGAACACCGTCACCACGCTCACCGGCGGCGCCAACCTGGGGTTCGAGTCCTCCATCAACAAGGTCTTCTGGTCGAACTGGGACATCGCCACCCACGAGACCGCCCTGGACGTACTCGGCACGGCGGGCGAACTCGCCGGCGAGCAGTGGATGGACGGCTACCTGTTCGCCCTCGCCGGGCCCATCTACGCGGGCACGAACGAAGTCCAGAAGAACATCATCGCCGAGCGGCTCCTCGGCCTACCGCGCGGCTGACGGGACATCGAACACCATGAGATTCTCACTCGATCCGGAGATCATCGACTTCGCGGCGAGCATCGACTCGCTGCTGGCCAAATCCGACATGCCGTCGGTCATCCGGGCCTGGAGCGCCGGTGACACCGGCCCCGGCACCACCGTGTGGGGCAGGGTCGCCGAGACCGGCGCCGCCGCCCTGCTCATCGACGAGGACGCGGGCGGGGCCGGGGCCACCGCCGTCGAGGCCGTCGTGGCGCTGGAGGTCATGGGGCGATACGCCGTCCCCGGGCCGGTCACCGAGTCGGTGATGGTCGCACCCCGCATCGCGGCCGCGCTGAACGCGACAGCGCCCGACACCGCGGGCGAGCTCGCCGGCGGCGCGTTCGCCTCGGTCGCCGTGCCGGGCGTCTCCCCGTTCGCACCCGACGCCCATGTCGCCGCGCACCTGTGGATCGCGGACGACGACAAGGTGTTCACCGGCGAGGCCGGAGAGGCCCGTCGTTCGGTGGATCGCGCCCGCACCGTCACCACCCCGACCCGCGGCGACCAGGTCGGCGCGGCGAGCACCGTCGACCTGGTCAACCACGGGGCGTTGGGCACCGCGGCCCAGCTCATGGGCCTGGGGCGGGCCATGCTCGACATGAGCGTGGACTACGCCACGCAGCGCTCGCAGTACGGCAAGGTCATCGGCCAGTACCAGGCGCTCAAGCACCAGCTCGCCGAGGTCGCGATCGCGCTCGAGATGGCCCGCCCCCTGCTGTGGGCCGGCGCACTCGCGGTGGCCGAGAACCCCGACGATCCGGCCGCCGCCGTCCGGGACGTCTCCGCCGCCCGCGTGGCCGTCGCCGACGCCGCCTACCTGTCCGCCCGCACGGCGCTGCAGATCCACGGCGCGATCGGCTACACCCTTGAGCACGATCTGGGCCTCCTGCTCACCAAGACCCGTGCACTGCAGACCGCGTGGGGTACGCAGAGCTACCACCGCGGGCGTGTCCTGGACAGCCTGGAGAGTGCGCGATGACCGCGCTCACAACCTCCCCCGGGGTGGACACCGAGGAGCAGGCGGCAATGCGGAGTTCGGTCGCCGGGCTCCTGGACAAGAAGTCGGACCCGGCGGCCGTACGTGCGGCCATGGCCTCCGAGCACGGGCACGACCCCGCACTGTGGTCGACCCTCGTCGAGCAGATCGGCGCGGCAGCGCTGTCGATCCCCGAGCAGTACGACGGCGCCGGTGCCACCTGGGTCGAGACCCACCTGGTGTGCGAAGAGCTGGGCCGTCGCCTCACCCCCTCCCCCCTGCTCGGCTCGGCGGTCCTCGCGGCCCAGGCCGTGCTGGCCTCCGGTGACGAGGCGGCCTGCGCCCGGATACTGCCCGGCATCGCCGCCGGCGAGCAGGTGGCGCTGTGCTGGGCGTCGGAGGACGGCTGGGCCACGCCGGGGGTCAGCGCCTCCGGTTCCGACGGTGACACGCTCAGCGGCACCGCCCACCACGTCCTCGGCGCCGACACCTCCTCCACGCTGCTCGTGATAGCGATCACGGGCGGCGGGGTGGGGCTCTTCGAGGTTCCCACCGAGACCTCCGGGGTGACGGTCACCCGGGTCCCGGTCATGGACCCCACCCGCACGATGGCGCGCGTCGAGTTCGATTCCGTCACGGCGACGCCCGTCCCCACCCGCGCGAGCTTCCTGCCCCGACTTCGCGCGGCCGCGTGGGCGGCGATCTCCGCCGAGCAGGTCGGCGCCGCGCGGTCCGTGCTCGACGCGACCGTGAAGTACACCCAGGAGCGCACGCAGTTCGGCCGCACCATCGGCTCGTTCCAGGCGCTCAAACACCGCATGGCCGACATGTACGTCAGGGCCGAGACCGCCGCGTCGCTGTCCTACTCGGCCGCCGCGATGGTCGCCCAGGCCCAGTCTCTCGGGGACGGGCCGAACTCCGACGAGGCCGCCTACGCCGCCGAGATCGAGGCCGCCGCCGCCAAGGTGTACTGCTCCGAGGCACTGCAGTGGATCACCGGCGAGTCCATCCAGCTCCACGGCGGCGTGGGGATCACGTGGGAATACGACGCCCACCTGTTCTTCAAGCGCGCGCACGGCACCGCTCAGTTGCTCGGTCAGCCCCACGAGATCCTCGGGGCGCTAGAGGTGGCCGCAGGCCTCTAGAATCGCCGGTATGAGTCCCTTCCCCGAGCACGGACGTACCAACGACCAACGACTCGCCGAGGACCTGGCGGCGCAGGCCGGACGACTGCTCACCGATCTGAGGGTCTCCCGGGTCGCTCCAGAGGAACTCGGCGACTTCGCCGAGGGCGAGGCCCGAGCGGTGATCGTGGACCGGCTCGCCGTGGCCCGGCCCGACGACCTCGTCTTTGGCGAATGGAACCCGGACTCGCGGGCCCGCCTCGAGGCGGACCGGGTGTGGATGATCGACCCACTGGACGGCGTGCACTCGTACTGCACCGAGGGACGTCCCGACTGGGCGGTACACGTGGCTCTGTGGGAGAGGGACCCGGCGGGCACCGGCGGTATCACCGCCTGCGCGATCGCCATGCCCGCGTACGGCCGGGTGATCACCGGCCGAGGCGCCACCACCTACCAGCCGATCTCCATCATCCGCGGCCCACGCCCCCGCCCGCTGGTTCCGCCACGCGACGACGATCACCTGCGCATCGCCGTCTCGGAGGCCGATCCCCCGGCGTTCGCGGAGGAGCTCGCGGAGTCGCTCGACGCCTCGCTGGTGCACCTCGGATCGGGAGGCGGCAAGACCGCCACCGTCGTCGAGGGCGAGTGCGACGCCTACATCCACACCAGCGGGCACCACCAGTGGGACTCGGCCGCCACGTTCGGCGTGGTACGCCAGCGCGGGCTGCACGCCAGCCGACTCGACGGTTCCGAGCTGGTCTACAACGTCGAGCAGATCGAGTTCCCCGACCTGCTGGTGTGCAAGGAGGACGTGGCCGACCGCATCATCGAGGCCGTCCGGCAGTACCTCTGACCCAGTACCTCTGACGCAGCACCTCCGACCCAGCACCTCTGGTCCGGTGCCTCTACCCCTCCAGGCCCCGGTAGCCGTCGAACCGCTCGGCGACCTGCTCCTCGCTCAATCCGTAGTCGGCGAGCGTGTAGCGGTGTGCGGGCGCCCGGTCGCCGGACAGACTCTTCGCGTTCTCGGCCTCGACCGCCGTTCGCACCCCGTCGTCCAGCCCGGTACCGACAGCGGCGTACACACGTTCCACCACTCCCGCCGGGTCCTCGATCAGCTCACGGTGGTTGACGTCCACGAACGTCGCCCGCGACGCCGGGTCCGACTCGTGCCGGGCGCGGACCGCGTCGAACTCGACCACGCCGCGCGCCCACAGGTCGAGCTGCGAGGACCCGATGTACTCCGGGGTGAAGCGCGTCGACCAGTCCGCGGCGGTCCGGTGCGCCAGCGAGAACATCGACGCCATGGACTTGCGCGGATCTCGATGGGTCTGCACCACCACGGCGTCGGGGTACACCTCGAGCAGTGCGTCGAGCGCGAACAGGTGGCTGGGGTTCTTGAGCACCCATCGCCGTCCGGGATCGTCCGCCCCGATCAGCTGCAGGTTGCGCTTGTGTCGCCGGTACACGGGCACCCAGTCGACGCCCTCGAGCCACGTCGAATACCCGTCGAGCCTGGCCAGGCACTCGTACGACGCCGACGTGGCGGACTGGCGCAGCAGCTGCCAGCACTCCTCCAGGTCGTCGGCGGAGATGTAGTGCACCCCTCCGTAGTCGGGGTTCTCCGACATGAACCCGGCGTACAGGTCGCGCAGCCCGCGGTAGGTGGGGTCGTCCTCCCACTGCTCCCGGGGCGGCCGCGGCTTGGGGACCTCCGTGAGCCACAACTCGAGTCCCTGGTTCGCGGGGTCGGCGCCCAGGAGTCGGTGAAGTGCCGTGGTTCCGGTCCGGGGAAGACCGGTGACGACGACGGGCCGCACGATCTCGACGTCCGCCTGGGCCGGGTCCGCCGAGAAACCCGCCTGCGAGACGAGCCGCGCCGCCATCGCGCCCTTGAGTACGGAGCGCCAGTACTTGCTGCCGGCCGGGGTGAGGCCGGCGTCGGAGTGCAGGGAGTCGAGTAGCACGCCCAGCGCCTCGCGGTGGCGGTCCTCGCCGTCCCCGAAGTCCTCGAGCCCGACCGCCCTCGAGGCGCTCGCGTGGAGGTCGTCGACGGTGCCGACGAAGATGCGGTCGGCGTCGGTCGGTGCGGACATCAGCTGGGCCTCCTGCCCACGAGACAATTGCTGTTCATGGACAGACCCCTTCTCATGACAGACCCCGTCGTGCGAACGCGTCCTGACGCGCGGCGATCCGTGCGCGCCACTGTTCGGCGGTCACCCGCTGGTCGTCATAGCCGGGCAGCTCGGAGGCGACGTGGTCGAACGGCACGACCTTCACGGTCGGTCCCTGCTCCGGTGTGATGGGGGCGTCGACACGCTGCCAGCGGAACTGCATGATGCCCTCGCGGTGGCCCAGGGTCTCGATCCAGTTGGCCACCCCGGGGTCCCGGTCGGCCACCACCAGGTAGACCATCCCGTCGGCGGCGACGTGCGCCTGGTCCGCGGTGAGGCTGGTCTGGTGGTGCACGTACTCGAGCGAGGCGTACCACATGCTGCCCAGCTGGAAGCCCTGGTAGGGCACGCCGGCCACGGGCACCGAGATGATCATCGCCTGGTCCGGCTCCAGCTCGAAGACCCCGGCCGACGAGCACTGCGTGGTGAGTCCGCCCGGCGTCTGCCGCGGCTGGCCGAGGGTGTTGCGCGGCTGGTCGCCGAAGAACCACCCCGGGAAGGCCAACCAGGTCTGCAACCGGCCGGTCAGCGCGTCCGCGAGCTTGGCGTAGAACTTCTCCTGCCCCGCCAGTGACACCGGCTCCGGAGCGGTGCCCACGGCGTCGACACGGCGCAGGACGGCGGTGCCGGCCTCCTCGGTGTCCCAGTCCGAGTAGACCTCGCGGACGGCGATCATCGAGGTCCCCGGGTGGAGCACCACGTAACCGGGGTCGCCCTCGTCGTCGTCGTGTCGTGGGGGTCCCAGGAGGAACGAGTACCGACCGTCCTCGTCTATCTCGAGTGCGCGGTCGTCGAATGCCGCGTGGGACGCCGCACGCTCGTCCGCCGAATAGGTACCGGCCATCACCTGGAAGGACAGGTCCGCGGTGGTCCCGCGTCGACCCTCGATCACGTACTCGGCGCCGTCAGTGAGGTTGGCGTAGAAGTACAAGGTGTCCGGGTTGTCGAGGCCCATCTTCGTGTACGGGCCCGTGGCCTGGAACAGCTGCGGATGGGAGCGACCTCGGTGCTGTCCGCTCTCGATCACTCCACGGATGGTCCCCAGCAGGTACTCGAGCCCCTCGGCCACGTCTGCCTCGGTCCGCACGTGCGGCGCCGACCGGATGATCTCCTCGGCCTCGGCCAGCGCCCTGGCCAGCGGCCCGGTCGCCCCGGTCTCCCCCACTGAGTTATCCCCCACTGAGCTCTCCCCCACTGAGTTCTCCCCCATCGCGGCGCTCACAGCCACGTGTAGGAGTCGGCGGAGGTGATGAAGTTGGCGAGCTCTTCCTGCTCGGGCGTCGGATCCACGACGTCCTCCTCGATACTCAGATACGCCCCGCGGTAGAACAGCAGGGGACGGACGTCCCGTTCGGTCGGCCCGAGGTGGTTGACCCGCCCCAGGACGATCCAGTGGTCGCCGCCGTCGAGCACCTGCTCGATCTCGCAGTCCAGCCACGCCATCACGCCGTCGATCACCGGAGAGCCGAGCGGACTCGGCGACCAGTCGATCGACGCGAACTTGTCGTCCCCGCGACGGCCGAACGTGGACGAGACGTCCTCCTGCTCCTCGGAGAGGATGTTGACGCAGAACTTGCCGGCCGCCTCGATCCCCTTCCACGACCCCGACGTCTTCATCGGGCAGAACAGGACCAGGGGAGGCTCGAGGGAGAGCGCGGAGAAGGACTGGCAGGCGAACCCGACCGGCGCGTCGTCCTTGACCGCCGTGATGACGGTGATCCCCGTACAGAACTGGCCGAGCGCGTCGCGCAGTTCCCGGTTGGAGAAGCTCTGGCCCTCCGGGGTGTGGTCGGTACTGCTCATCTCGGTCGGTCCTCCCTGGACTGGCGGATACGGTGCCGTCACGGCTGTGGGTGCGTCCGGCGGCTGGTCACCGGGTGTTCACGAACCCGGCGTGTTCACGAACCCTGCTGCTCGAGAACCCGGTTGTTCAGTAACCCAGCCTAGGCGTCTACTTGAAACCGACGGAGAAGTCGTGGCCCCAGAGGCTCACGGCCGTCGACTCCCGCGCGACCCATTTCTCGTCGTCCTCGACCTGTACGCCCTCGCAGCCGTACTCGCAGTCGAAGCCACCGGGCGTCTTCATGTAAAAGCTCAGCATCTTGTCGTTGACGTGCCGGCCGAGGGAGGCCGACATCCTGACGTTCTTGCGCAGTGCCCGGTCCAGCCCGAGACCGACGTCGTCCGCCGACGCGACCTCGACCATCAGGTGGATGATCCCGGTGGGGTTGGGGAACGGTGTGAACGCGAGCGAGTGATGCCGGGGGTTGCAGCCCAGGAAGCGCAGCCACGCCGGTTCCCCGTCGGCCGGTCGACCGACGATCTCCGGCGGCAGGCTCATCGAGTCGCGCAGGGCGAACCCGAGGACGTCCCGGTAGAACTCCAGCGCCGCCACCTCGTCCGGGGTGGAGAGCACGATGTGACCCGCCCCCTGGTCACCGGTGACGAACTCGTGCCCGTAGGGCGTCGGGATGCGCCGGTGCTGGAGGGCGATGGTGTGGTAGATCTCCAGCGTGAACCCGGCCGGGTCCTGGCAGGTGATCAGACCCCGTACCCTGCGGTCCCGCTTGACCTCGTCGGGGGCCTCCTGCCAGGCCACACCGGCGGCGTCGAGGCGTCGTATGACGTCATCGAGCTCCGCCTCGTTCGCGCACTCCCAGCCCACCGCGGCGAGCTTGTCCTCCGGGCCGGGAACCACGATCCACCGGTGCGGATTCTCGTCCATACGGAAGTAGAGTGCGTCCGGATCGTCGCCGGAACCCACCACGAACCCGAGTACCTTGGTTCCGTACTCACGCCATGCGTCCATGTCGGTGGCATACAGCCGGACATATCCGAAGTTGCTTATTGCCATGCCAAGTCAGTCCTTTCGATCCGCAGGGCGGATCAGACCATCGAGTCCGAGATCTTCTCGCCGAACTCATTCTGCCCGTACATGATGTACGCCTTGGTCGCCTCGTTGGCGGCGTGCACCCGACCGGCGTTGGCATCGCGCCAGAAACGCTGGATCGGCGAGGTGTCCTCGAGCGCGCGGGCGCCGGAGTTCTGGAACAGTAGCCCGATGGCGTCGATGGAGCGCTGAGTGGCCCGGACCTGGTCCCGACGGGCCCGGGTGCGGATGTCCATCCCCGGGTACTCGCCGGCCTTGATCAGGTCCAGCTCCTCGCGGACGTTGCGCATCAGCTGCAGCCACGCGGCGTCGATGTCACCCGCGGCCTCGGCGAGACGGACCTTGGCGAACGGGTCGTCCTTGACCTTGGTGCCGAAGGCGGCCCGGACCCGCGCACGCTGGTGCTCGCGGTGCACCTCGTAGCAGCCGAACGCCATACCGACGATCGGGGTGGAGATGGTGGTGGGGTGGATGGTGCCCCACGGCATGCGGTAGATCGGGTTGGTGTTGACCTCCAGCCCCGGGCTGGTCGTGTTGGCCATGTCGCCGAAGGACAGCACGCGGTGCGCGGGGATGAGCGCGTCCTTGATCAGGATGTCGTTGGACCCCGTGCCCTTGAGACCGGCGACGTGCCAGACATCGAGGATCTCGTACTGCGACTTCTCCACGAGGAAGGTGCAGAAGTCGATCATCTTCCCGTTCTCGTCGAGCACGGGACCGCCCACGAACACCCAGTCGGCATGGTCGCAGCCCGAGGACCAGGACCACTTGCCGTTGAGGAGGTACCCGTCGTCGGTCTTGGTGGCCGCACCCATCGGGGCGTACGACGACGAGATCCGCACGGTGCTGTCCGAACCCCAGACCTCCTCCTGCGCCTGCTGCGGGAACAGGGCCAGGTGCCAGTTGTGGATCCCGAGGATGCTGGCGCACCACCCGGTGGACGGGCACGCCGTCGCGATGGTCATGGCGGCGGTGTAGAAGGCCTCCATGTCCGCCTCGTAGCCACCCCACTGGGCGGGCTGGCAGAGCTTGAAGAAACCGGCCTCGTCGAGCTCCGCGATGTTCTGCGGGTGGACCCGGCGCAGGTCCTCGGTCTCCTGCGCACGCTCGGCGAAACCGGGCAGCAGGGCTTTGATCCGGTCGATGACCTCGTGGTTGGCGTGCTCGCTCATGTGATCCCTCTCTGGCTTTTGTGGGGCGCTTGGCCCTAGACTAGAACACGTTACAGTTTTCCACCAGACTGAACCCCCCGGAAGGAAGGCTATGGCACCCCGTGCCAGCGCCTACAGGGATTGGTTGTGACCAGCAACCCGATTCTATAACCTGTTCTCATCCGGCTCATGCCCTCAGGAGGATTATCATGACCGCAATCAGCTCGGCCCCCGGAGCTATCCGCGAGATCGACACGGGCGAGGCCCGGGAACGCTACGCGCGCGGTTGGCACTGCATCGGCACCGTCAAGGAGTTCACCGACGGCAAGCCCCACTCCATCCAGGCGTTCGGCACCAAGCTGGTCGTGTGGGCCAACGACCAGGGTGAGATCAACGTCCTCGACGCCTACTGCCGCCACCTCGGAGGCGATCTCTCCGACGGCGAGGTCAAGGACGGCAACATCGCGTGCCCGTTCCACGATTGGCGCTGGGGCGGCGACGGCAAGTGCAAGGGCATCCCCTATGCCAAGCGCGTTCCCCTCCGCGCCAAGACCCGCGCCTGGATCACCAACGTCCAGTCCGGCCAGGTCTTCGTCTGGCACGACCACGAGGGCAATCCCCCCCGTGACGAGGACGCCATCCCGGCCATCGCCGAGTACGAGACCGGCGAGTGGACCGACTGGGAGTGGAACCGCCTCGTGATCGAGGGTTCCAACTGTATGGAGATCGTCGACAACGTCGTCGACATGGCGCACTTCTACTACATCCATTTCGCCTTCCCGACGTACTTCAAGAACGTCTTCGAGGGGCAGACGGCCACCCAGTACCTCAACACCAAGGGTCGGCCGGACCACGATCCCACGGCCGGCAAGTACGGCGACACGCTCCTGGAGTCCGAGGCCTCGTACTTCGGGCCGGCGTACATGATCAACCCCCTCAAGCAGATGTACGGCGCCTTCGAGACCGAGGCGATCCTCATCAACTGCCACTACCCGATCGACCAGAACTCGTTCGTGCTGATGTACGGACTGTCGGTCAAGAAGCCCGCGGGTTTCGACGACGAGACGTCCGCCAAGATGGCCGCGAAGATCGCGACGTTCTTCGGCGAGGGCTTCCTCCAGGACGTCCGTATCTGGCAGCGCAAGTCCTCGATCGCCAACCCCCTCCTGTGCGAGGAGGACGGCCCCGTCTACCAGCTCCGCCGGTGGTACGAGCAGTTCTACGTGGACCGCGACAAGGTCGAGCCCGAGATGCAGGAGCGCTTCGAGTTCGAGGTCGACACCACGGCGGCCAACCAGTACTGGGAGAGCGAGGTCGCCGAGAACATGCGCAAGCAGGACGCCGGTGAGGCCGAGATCTCCAACGAGCAGACTCAGTACACGGGCATGGCGGACGTCGCCGGGGAGGCCGCCGCCTCCAGAGCCGAGAAGTGATGTTCAGACAGCACGATTCGCGGCGCGCGCCCACCTGGGACGAGACCGACCCGGCGCGCGCCGCGCGGCTGCACGCCTACACGGACCTGGACCGCGAGACCTACACCCGCGCCGGCTTCCAGCCCGTGGAGTGCCGCGCCTGTGGCGCGTGCGCCTCCGTGCGCAAGAACAGCGAGAAGCACACCTCCATCCAGTGGACCGAGGGCAGCGACCGCTCGTGCCCCGTGCTCGCCGAATGGCGTCAGGGCGGCGAGCGGCCGCAGGGGGAGGACACCTGCCCCAGGATGCTCGCGAGCATCCGGTACGCCTACGCGGAGGGTCTGATCACCCTCGCCGAGGGCGTCGACCCGGCCGATGCCGATCACATGGTCAACCCGCTGTACGTCCCTGAGTGAGACGCCCCGGAGTGACCTCCCGCCCCGCCGCATTCAAGCGATAGGCTCCCAATCCATGACCGCCACCCCACAACTCGGCTCCTTCGTGCGCGAACTCTCAATCGCCGAGGTGATCGAGGAGACCGCCGACGCCAAGTCGATCGTCTTCGAGATCCCCGCCGGTGCCGAGGACGACTTCCGGTACACCCCCGGGCAGTTCCTGACCCTGCGGATCCCCAGCGACCAGACCGGGTCCGTGGCGCGCTGCTACTCGCTCTCGAGTTCCCCCACCGAGGACTCCAGGCTCAAGGTGACCGTCAAGCGCACGATCGACGGCTACGGCTCCAACTGGCTGTGCGACAACGCCGAGGTCGGCATGTCCATGCACGTGCTGGCGCCGTCGGGCATCTTCACCCCCAAGAACCTCGATCAGGACTTCATCCTCCTGGCCGCCGGGTCCGGTGTCACCCCGGTGATGTCGATCCTCAAGTCGGCGCTCGCCCAGGGCACCGGGCACATCGTCATGGTGTACGCCAACCGGGACGAGAAGTCCGTGATCTTCAAGGACGAACTGCAGACCCTGCAGCGGGAGAACCCCGACCGGCTCACCGTTCTGCACTGGCTCGAGTCGGTGTCGGGTATTCCCTCCCCCGAGATGATCGGCAACCTCCTGCACCCGGTGGCGGCCAAGCGCCAGTCGTACATCTGTGGCCCGGCGCCGTTCATGGAGACCGTCAAGGACGGGCTCCGCCGCTCGGGGGCCGACATGCACCTCATCCACACCGAGGCGTTCTCCTCGATCGAGGGCGATCCGTTCGCCGAGATCGTGATCGACGACTCCCCCTCGGATGACGGCGTCGGGCCGGCCACGGCGATCGTGGAGCTCGACGACGAGACCCACGAGCTCTCGTGGCCGCGCAACACCCCACTCCTGGACGTCCTGCTGTCCAAGGGCATCAAGGCGCCGTTCTCCTGCCGCAAGGGCGAGTGTTCCGCCTGTGCCTGCGTTCTCAAGTCGGGCGAGGTCGAGATGATCCACAACGGGATCCTCGATCCGGAGGAGGTCGAGGAGGGGTACGTGCTGAGCTGCCAACTCCTACCCAAGACCGATCGCGTCGAGGTCTCGTACTCGGAGTGACAGACTTCAGGGCGTGAACCACCCTGTCGTCACCTTCACCTCCAAGTACGGCTCCACCCGCCGGTACGCGGACGCGCTCGCCGGGAGGCTCGGAACGCGCGCTGTGGATCTCGCCGCGATGCGGGACGCGTCCGACGCCGACCCGTTGGTGGTGCTCGCACCTCAGTACGTCACCAGCATCCTGGGGCGACGGCGGATCATCCGGGCGATCCGCTCGGCTCCGGGCCGCACGGCTCTCGTCGTCGTCGCCCTGTCCCCCGCCGACGACCCCGGGCGCGGCACCCTCGCACAGAAGCTCGTGGCGGCCTCCGGCCGCGAGGTCACCACCTTCCACCTACGCGGCGACTTCGACCCGGACCGGCTTCGGTGGATGGACCGCGTTCTCATGGCCGCGCTGCGTAGGGAATTGCGCAAGACCCCGAACGAACCGATGGCCCGGTTACTTCTGACTCGCGAGCGGATCGAGTTCGTCGACGAGTCCACCCTCGACCCGGTCGTGGCCTGGGCGCGGAGACCCGGCACGCCCGGGTCGTGAGCGGACCCGCCGACGGGGCATCGCGCCCTAGGAGACTGCTGAACAATCAGGGTGTCCGCCCCGCGGGGTGACCCGGGCCTGAAATACTTGGTTCATGCAGGGTGAGTGGGATCGGCAGCGTGAGTTGCTGGATGTGGAGTCGGTGGCGGGGCATCTGCTCGAGCCCGGCAGCGTGTTCGCGTTGCTGGCCGAGCATCGGGATCGCTTGTTCCCGGCGGAGTTGTTCGCCGATCTGTTTCCCTCGGGCCGGGGCCGGCCGTCGATCCCGGGGGAGGTGATCGCCTCGGTCATCGTGCTTCAGGCTCTGTTTGGGCACTCCGACCGGGAGGCCGTGGATGCGTTGACGTTTGACCTGCGGTGGAAGGCCGCGTGCGGGTACGCGGTCGATGCCAAGGGCTTCGACTCGTCGACGTTGACTTACTGGCGGCGCCGGCTGGCCGCCAGCGAGAATCCGCAGCGGATCTTCGAGGTGGTGCGCCAGGTCATCGCCGAGACCGGAGCGGTCAAGACTAAGACCCGCCGCGCACTGGACTCGACGGTTCTGGATGATGCGGTGGCCCGTCAGGACACGATCACCCAACTCATCGCCCAGATCAGGCGGGTCGGCCGCGAAGTGCCCGGCGCGAAAGAGCTGATCGCCTCCGAGTGCACCCGGTTGGCGGCGGTGTGCGGGCACGATTACTCCGAGGCCGGTAAGCCGCGTATTGCCTGGGATGACCAGGCCGCCCGCGACGAGCTGGTCTCGGCCCTGGTCGCAGACGCTCTGGCACTGCTTGAGGCTCTGGATGTTGAGGCGATCACCGCCGCCGGCGGCAGACCAGCCGAGGCGGTGGCGCTGCTGGCATTGGTCGCCGGCCAGGACGTCGAGCCCGCCGAGGATTCCGATGGCACCGACGGCCGGTGGCGCATCGCCCGCCGCACCGTCCCGGACCGGGTGATCTCTACCGTGGACCCCGATGCCCGGCACGCGCACAAGACCCAGCAGCGTCGCCAGGACGGGTTCAAAGCCCACATCGTGGTCGAACCCGATACCGGGCTGACCACTGCGGCCCGGCTGACTCGGGCCAGCGGTCCGGACAATTCCGACGCCGCCGTCGGTGCGGACCTGGTGACCACAGATCCCACCACTACAGACGTCGAACACATTGAAGTGCTCGGAGACTCGGCGTACGCCACCGGAGACATGCTGGCCACCCTCGCCGGAAAGCAGTGGCTGCCCCTGGTCAAACCCTGGCCGACCAGGCCCGCTGTGGAGGGCGGGTTTGGTCTGGATGACTTCACCTTCGATGCCGCGGCAAACACGTTGACCTGCCCGGCTGATGTCACGCGGACAGTGTCGCCGCAGGGCCGGGCGAAGTTCGGTGCGGCCTGCCGGCAGTGTCCGCTGCGCCAGCGGTGCACCACCTCACAATCCGGCCGCTCGGTGCTGCTGGGCGAGCACCATGTGCTGCAACGCCAGCACCGCCAGCGCGCACAGGGCGAGGACTTCCGGGCCACCTACCGGCAGCATCGCCCGATGGTGGAACGCTCCATCGCCTGGCTCACCCGAGGCGCCCGACGAGTGCCCTATCGCGGGGTGGATAAGAACAACAGCTGGCTCCACCACCGCGCCGCCGCCCTCAACCTACGTCGACTGCTAGCCATGGGCCTGACCCACCAGAACGGAGCTTGGGCCCTGGCCTGACCAGCAGTTAGGGGAGCCGCCTCTCACCGATGGCCGGTGAGACCGCGCATAATCACATCAAGTGGACCGAAGACCCTCGGTCGTCGCACCCAGAGTGCTGACCTAAAACGCCGCTCGCCATCCCACCGGTGACGCCCGGGCCCGCCGCTCACACGACCGCCAACCCCAATAGCGCCTTGTTCAGCAGTCTCCTAGGCGTTCGCCTGCTCCTTCTGGATCTCCAGAGCGATGTCGATGAGCTGGTCTTCCTGGCCGCCCACCAGCCGACGTTCGCCGGCACGGATGAGGATCTCCGACGACGGCACGCCGTAGCGGTTCGCATGGCCTTCGGCGTGCTTGAGGAACGACGAGTAGCAGCCCGCGTAGCCGAGCATCAGCGCCGACCGGTCGACCACGCACTCGGTCGGCATGAGCGGACGCACCACGTCCTCGGCGGCGTCCGCGATCTTGAAGAAGTCCACGCCGGTGGCGATGCCGAGCTTGTCGCACACGCCCACCAGCGCCTCGACGGGAGTGTTTCCGGCGCCCGCTCCGAAGCGGCGGGTGGAGCCGTCGATCTGCTGAGCGCCGGCGCGGATGGCCATGATCGAGTTGCCGACTCCCACGTCCAGGTTCTCGTGTCCGTGGAATCCCACCTGCGCGTCGTCGCCGAGTTCAGCGACCACCGCCGCGACCCGGTCAGAGACCTGGTCCATGACCAGTGCGCCCGCCGAATCGACGATGTACACGCACTGGCACCCCGCGTCCGCCATGATGCGGGCCTGCTTGGCCAGCACCTCCGGAGGCTGGGTGTGGCTCATCATGAGGAATCCGACGGTCTCCAGCCCGAGTTCGCGGGCGTACCCGAAGTGCTGGATCGAGACGTCGGCCTCGGTGCAGTGGGTCGCGACTCGGCAGATCGATCCCCCGTTGTCGCGCGCTGCGAGGATGTCGTCCTTGATCCCCAGACCCGGCAGTGTGAGAAACGCGATCTTGGCCTGCGTGGCGGTCTCGGCCGCGACCTTGATGAGGTCCTGGTCGTAGGACTTGGCGAAGCCGTAGTTGAAGGACGCACCGCCGAGGCCGTCACCGTGGGTGACCTCGATGACGGGGACGCCGGCACCGTCGAGCGCGGCGACGACGTTACGGACGTCCTCGACGGAGAACTGGTGACGCTTGTGGTGCGAACCGTCGCGGAGGGACGAGTCGGTGATGCGGATGTCGAGGTCGGAGCTGTACGCGCGGGCGTCGGCGTTGTACGGATTTGTCTTGTCCATGGTTCTCACACTCCGAGCGTGGTCTTGGCGAGCTTGGTCTTGGCGATGTCCTCGCCGACCTTGGTGGCGGCGGCGGTCATGATGTCGAGATTGCCGGCGTACGGGGGGAGGAAGTCTCCGGCACCTTCGACTTCCACGAAGATGGCGACGCGCGCCATCCCGCCGGTGATCTCGGTGGGCGGGTCGAACTGCGGTTCCTGGAGCAGCCGGTACCCCGGGACGTACTCCTGGATCTCCTTCTCGCGCTTGCGGATGGCGGTGGTGATGAGGTCGTGGTCGGCATCCTCGGGGATGGCGCAGAAGATGGTGTCCCGCATGATCATGGGCGGCTCTGCGGGGTTGAGGATGATGATCGCCTTTCCACGCTTGGCGCCACCGACCTTCTCGATGGCCAGCTTGGTGGTCTCGGTGAACTCGTCGATGTTCGCGCGGGTCCCCGGCCCCGCCGACTCCGAGGAGACGGACGCGACGATCTCCGCGTACTCCACCGGCACGACCGACGAGACGGCGTGGACCATCGGGATGGTGGCCTGTCCGCCACAGGTGACCATGTTGTGGTTGGGCGCGTCGACGTGTTCGTGCAGGTTCGCGGGAGGGATCACCATCGGGCCCACCGCGGCGGGCGTGAGGTCGATGGCAGTGATGCCCGCCGCCTCGTAGCGGGGTGCGTACGCCTTGTGGACGTAGGCGCTGGTGGCTTCGAACAGCAGGTCGGGCTTCTCGCCTCCCGCCTCGATCGAGGCGAGCAGTTCGTCGGCGCCGCCCGACATACAGGTCAATCCGTGGTCCGCGGCGCGCTTCATCCCCTCGGACTCCGCGTCGATACCGATCATCCACTTGGGCTCGATGTACTCACTGCGCTCGAGCTTGTACATGAGGTCGGTTCCGATGTTTCCCGACCCGACTATCGCGGCGCTGAGCTTGGTCTTTTCTGTCATACCGACAGTCTCACCGCGTGGATCACCTGCCACAATTGGGCGTGCCACTCAGCGGAACAACTGGATCGGCGGACTACTGGGTCTGACCGGCAACAGAGTCCGATCTCAGGCGGGGCGGGTCTCGGTGCCTGGCGCCCGGTGGAGCGAGTTGGGGCGGGGCCGTTCGACTCCTGGCGGGTTGGCGAGGTAGCCGTCGGGGCTGATGAGGCGGTCGAGGTGGGTTCGCCATCGGTGGTCGAGGATCCGGTTTCGGGCTTGGGCCAGGGGGCCGGTGGGGGTGGTGCGGTGTTGGTGTCCGGTCTCGGTGAAGATGGTCAATTCGCCGAGGGGTCCGGGCTGGTAGGCGCAGTGTCCGAAGGTCTTCTCGCGGTGGTGCTTGCGGCAGAGGCAGATCAGGTTCCACTCGGCGGTCGGTCCGCCCATCTCGGGACTGTGGTGGTCGAAGGCGATGATGTGGTCGATTTCGCAGTCCTTGGCATCGACGGTGCATCCGGGGTGGCGGCAGGTGCCGTCACGGAGACGGATCCGCTCGGCCAGTGCAGGGGTGATGAAGTACTTGAGGACCGCGTCGGGCACGTCGAGCACTCCGGGTTGGGGGTCGATGAGTTCGAACCGAACTTTGGCGTCCCCGCCGGTCAGTAGTTCCTCGCACAACCAGTCGAAGCTGGCGTAGGCGCCGGTGACGAACTGGACCCGGTTGGGCAGGCCCTGGGCGATCGAGTTGATGATCGAGATCCGCACCGGCTTGTCGGTACCCCACGACGCACCCAGGGGCGGACGGTCACCCCTGGAACCGTCGGCGGAATCCGTGGAGTCAGCCGGTTCGGCAGTGCCCGCGGCGTCGCAGGAGCCAGCGGTGTCGGCGGGGTCGCGGGAGCCAGCGGTGTCGGCGGGGTCGCGGGAGTCGGCGGTGTCGGCGGGGTCGCGGGAGTCGGCGGGGTGGATGTCGTGGCCCTCGGGGTCATGCAGTGCGGCGCCGATGTCGTCGGTGTTCGGGTCACCCAGGGCGGCCAGGGCGTCGGCGCGCAACTGGTTGCGGGTGCGGGGATGGCCGGCGTCGTGGGCGTTACGGGCTGCGGCGTCGATCCGGCGGCGGAGTTTCTCGGCGTCGGCGCAGGGCAGGTTCGCCCACATGCTGGTCATGCCACTTCGGCCGGGGCGGAACCGGACGGTGCGTTGCTCGGCGGCGTCGGAGACGGCGTCCTGGGCACCGGTGGGGTCGCAGCGTTCGCGGGCGGCATCGACGGCGGTGTCCAGGGCTGCCCGGCTGGGGCGGTGGCCGCCGTCCAGTGCGCGGGCCAGGGCCCCGACCACCTCGGACTCGACCTCGCCGATGGTCTCGTCGGGGATCTCGGCCAACCGGCAGGCGGTGTCGATGGCCAACTGTTCGGGAAACTGGCCGCGCTCGACGGCCTTGCGCAACCGCGACAAGCGGGTGTGGATCTGCACGGCGGCGGTGACCAACCGCCCGGCGTGCCAGGTGGTCAGCGCCATCGCCGCGGCCAGGTGGTCGCGGGCCCGATCGGCCGGGTCCAGGCGGGCGAACGCCGGCCGCGGGCACACCACGTCGCCATGGGCGGCCTCGTCGAGGCGCCTCATCGTGTCGACGATGTGGTGAGCGGCCTGCAGACGGGTTGCCGCCGCGAGGTTCTGCGCCAACGTGGCCGACCGCGCCACCTCACTCAGCGCCTCGGCGCCGAGCGTGTCCAACGGCTCCGGCGCCACGCGAAGCGACCCGTACTCGAACCAACTCGCCATCGTCACGCTCATCACCGCCACACCTCCCGCGCCACAACCGACGACCCGTCATATTCGAACGTGTGTACTACACTAGTGCAACCGTCGAATTAGCGCAAGTGTTCGAACAAGACGGGCCGCGATGTCGGGGCCCCGCGCTACACTCACCGCATGAACGAACCACCCGCCTCCCCCGTCGACCGCGCCTTCGACGTGCTACGGGTGACGGCGGCGGGCACCGGCCTGACCCTGAGCGAGATCTCTCGCGAGGCCGGGCTGGCCAAGTCCACGACCCTTCGCCTACTGACCGCGCTGGAACGCAACGATGCGGTGACGCGCATCGGACAGCGCTACCGACTTGGGCCGCTGGTGCACGAGCTCGATCCGACACCCGCCTCGCCGGTGTACGAGCGGACCCGCCGCGTCCTCACTCCCTTCCTCGCGCACCTATTCGAGGCGACCCGGGCGACGGTGCATCTGGCCACGCTGCACGGTGACGAGGTCGTGTACCTCAACAAGCTGCACGGTCCGCGGCCGATCCCGTCGCCGTCGCGGATCGGCGGCGGACTGCCGGCCTATTGCACCGGTGTGGGCAAAGCGATGCTGGCGTTCGACGACGCGGCCGCCGAGCGGGTGACGCAGGGCCCTCTGGTCGCCTGGACTGAGACCACGTTGACCTCGCCGGATGCGCTCGCCGTGGAGCTCGCGGAGATCCGGCGCAGGAGGCGAGCGGTGGATAGGGCGGAACTCACGCCAGGCCTCTACTGTGTGGCCGCGCCGGTGTTCGACGACGACGAGGAGGGCACCGGAGGCACGCGAGCAGTGGCGGCCTTGTCCGCGAGTGCCGCGGACGGGGCTGCACTCGCGCGACTCGAGCCGCTGGTCACCAGGGTGGCGGTGGCCGCCAGTCGCGCGATGGCGTCAGACCGCTAGGAGAGGCGTCCTAGCTGGACTCCGGCGTCAGCTCACGTCCCGCGCTAGTTGAATTCCATGGTCACGTCGCCCAGGCCCGCGAACTCCGCGCGGAAGGAATCGCCGGGAGCGGCGTCCATGGCGCGGATCGCGGTGCCGGGCAGGATCACGTCGCCCCTGCGCAGGCGGACGCCGAACTTGGCGACCGTCGAGGCCAGCCAGCCCACCGAGTTGAGCGGGTTCCCCAGTACCGCGTCGGACCGACCCGAGGCCAGGAACTCACCGTTCTTGTAGAGGGTCGCGTCGATCGCGGCGACGTCGATGTCCGCCAGCCTCACCCGCTGCGCCCCCACGACGTACCCACAGGAAGAGGCGTTGTCAGCGATCGTGTCGGGCAGGGTGATCTTCCAGTCGCGGATCCGCGAGTCGATGAGCTCGATCGACGGCACCACCCACTCGATGGCCGCGGCGGCCTCCTCCTGCGAGCACCCCTCCGGCGGGATGTCGGAACCGAGGATGAAGCCCACCTCGACCTCGACACGTGGGAAACAGAATCGGGCAGCCTCGACCGGGGCCCCCTCGGGGTACTCCATCGTGTCGAGGAGATGTCCGTAGTCGGGCTCGTCGACGCCCATCATCTCCTGCATGGCCTTGGAAGCCAGGCCGACCTTGTGCCCCGTGACCACCGCGCCGGCCCCGAGCTTCCGCCGGATGTTGACGAGCTGGATCTCGAACGCGTCATCCGGGGTCATGTCGGGGTGGTCGGCGGTGAGCGGCGCGATCGGAGCGACGTCGGCTTCGGCGTCCCAGAGTCGCTGAGCGAGTGTGGCGCGGGTCTCCTCATTGAGCATGAACGGGATGCTACCTCGACCGTCTGGCGCTACAGCCCCCGGTTCTATAACGTGTTCTACATGGCAGACCAGGAATTCGACGTCGTCGTCGTCGGCAGCGGTGGAGCAGGCATGACGGCCGCCCTCGCAGCAGCGAAGAAGGGCCTCAGCGTGGTCCTCGTGGAGAAGGCCCCCCACTACGGAGGCTCCACCGCCCGCTCCGGTGGCGGCGTGTGGATCCCGGGGAACTCCGTCCTCCGGCGGGACGGGGTCCAGGACACCCCTGAGGCCGCCCGCACCTACCTCCGGTCGATCGTCGGCGACGTCGTGGCCCCGGAGCGGATCGACGCGTACGTCGACCGTGGCCCCGAGGTCCTGGAGTTCGTCCTCGACAACTCCCCCCTCGAGATGGAGTGGGTCGTGGACTACTCGGACTACTACCCCGAGGCCCCGGGGGGACGGCTCGGCGGCAGGTCAGTCGAGCCCAAGCCGTTCGATCTGCGCCAGTTGGGCTCAGAGGCGTCGAGGCTCGAGCCCCCTTACGCCAAAGCCCCCGCGAACATGGTGGTCAAGCAGTCCGACTACCGCTGGCTCAACCTGCTGCAGCGCCCCACCACCAAGGGCATCCGGCGCTCGGTCCGGGTCTCGGTTCGCATGCTCGTGGCCAAGGCCCGCGGGGCCAACATGGTGGGCATGGGCCGCGCGCTCATCGCCGCCATGCGCAAGGGCCTCCTGGACGCGGGCGTCCCGGTGTGGCTCAACACGCCGATGACGGGGTTGGTCACCGAGGGCAGTGGCCGGGACGAGCGGGTCGTGGGAATCACCGTCACCCGTGGAGGTGAGGAGCAGACGCTCCGCGCCCGCCGAGGCGTGATCATCGGCTCGGGCGGGTTCGAGCACAACCAGGAGATGCGCGACAAGTACCAGCGCCAGCCCATCCCCACCTCGTGGACCGTCGGTGCCGCCGCCAACACCGGCGAGGGGATCGAGTACATGGAGAAGGTGGGTGCGGAACTGGCCTTCATGGAGGACGCATGGTGGGGTCCCACGATCCTGCTCCCCCGCGGTCCCTGGTTCGCGCTCGCCGAGCGGTCCCTGCCCTGTTCGTTCCTCGTCAACTCGCGCGGCGAACGGTTCATGAACGAGTCCCTGCCCTACGTCGAGGCCGGCCACAGGATGTACGGCGGCGAGTTCGGCCAGGCGGCACCCGGCCAGGAGGGAGCCGAGGGCGAGAACGTCCCGGCCTGGATCATCTTCGACCAGGAGTACAAGAACCGGTACCTCTTCGCCGGTCTCCAGGCGAAGCAGCCGTTGCCGAAGAAGTGGCTCGCGACGGAGAACTTCCACAAGGCCGACACCCTCGCCGAGCTCGCCGACCTCATCGGCGTCCCCGCCGAGGCGCTGGAGAAGACGGCCTCACGCTTCAACGGCTTCGCCGAGAAGGGCGTCGACGACGACTTCCAGCGCGGTGTCTCGGGATACGACCACTACTACGGTGACCCCACCAACAAGCCCAACCCGAGCCTCGGTCCCGTCCGCAAGGCCCCGTTCTTCGCCGCCAAGATGGTGCCCGGTGACCTCGGCACCAAGGGCGGGGCGAACACCGACGTCCACGGCCGCGTGCTCCGCTCGGACGGCTCCGTAATCGAGGGACTGTACGCCGCCGGCAACGCGTCGTCGCCGGTCATGGGTCACACCTACGCCGGGCCCGGGGCGACCATCGGCCCCGCGATGGTCTTCGGGTACCTCGCGGTCGAGCACATGCTGGCCGGAGCCTCATCCGAGTCCACCGCCAACACCGACAAGACGGGAGTCTGACGTGCCGATCGACCTCTCGACGGCCCTGGGGGCCGAGCTCCCCTCCCAGGAGTTCTCCTGGACCGCCTCCGACGTGGCGCTCTACGCGCTCGGCGTGGGCGCGGCCGGCGATCCGATGGACACCGTCGGGCTGGCCTACGTGGACGACTCGCAGCCCAAGGTCCTTCCGTCGTTCGCCACCGTCGCCGCCACGATGAACGTCACCGAGGCCCCGCGGGTGTCGTTCCCCGGTGTCGAGATCGACCTGGCCAAGGTCGTGCACGGCAGCCAGTCCGTCGAGCTCCACCGCCCCATCCCCGCGGACGGCACCGCCGTCACCACCACCCGGATCGCCGAGATCCAGGACAAGGGCTCCGCCGCGGTGATCATCCAGGAGTCCGAGACCGTCTCCGCCGAGGGCGAGAAGCTGTGGACCTCGCGGTCCGGGATCTTCGCCAAGGGTGAGGGTGGCTTCGGTGGCGAGCGCGGAACCTCCGAGAAGGTCGAGTACCCCCAGCGGGAGGCCGATCACACCATCGAGGTCGAGAGCCTGCCGCAGCAGGCGCTGCTCTACCGCCTCTGCGGTGACCGCAACCCGCTGCACTCCGATCCCGCGTTCGCCGAGGCGGCCGGGTTCCCGCGGCCCATCCTCCACGGGCTGTGCTCCTACGGCATGGTGCTGCGGGCGGTCGTCGACGAGGTCCTCGGAGGCGATGTCGAGCGGGTCCGCGGGTACGGCGTGACCTTCGGTGGCGTCTTCTTCCCCGGTGAGACCATGCGCATCCGGGTGTGGGAGGACGGCTCGCAGCTGCTCGTGGCCGCCACGGCCGCCGAGCGCGACGACGCCCCCGTGCTCAAGAACGTGGTGGTCACGCTCGCCTGACCCGGCGACGCCGATCCCCGACACGACAACGATCAAGACGACAACTCCCCGCGGTCGACGACCGCGGGGAGTTGCTCGATAACTCGGGGCGTTGCGCTATCCGGAGACCGTCAGCCCCGGGGTTCCCTCAACACAGCGCGCGGAACTGCTCAACGAGGCGGACACGGCCGGGCGCGTCCATCGCCATGGGTGTGACGGTCAGAGTGGTGGCCCCGGCCTCGCGGAAGGCTTCGACCCGCTCCGCCACGTAGGACTCGGGGCCGATCAGCGAGACCGACCGCACGAGCTCGTCGGGCACCGCGGCTGCCGCCTCGTCCTTCTTGCCCTCCAGGTACAGGTCCTGGATTCGGGCGGCCTCGGCCTCGTAGCCGTAGCGGCACGCGAGCTCGTTGTAGAAGTTCTTGCCCTTGGCGCCCATGCCACCGATGTAGAGGGCGAGGTGCGGCCGGACCAGATCGAGGTAGCCCGGGACCTCGGACTCGTCGACGATCGCCAGAGGCGGGCCGGCGTACACCTCGAGCTCGCCGAGCGACGGATCCCGCTTCTCGCGCCCCGCTCGCAGGGGCTCACCCCACGCCAGGTGCGCCTTCTCGGGGTGGAAGAACATCGGCTGCCAGCCGTCGGCGATCTCCGCGGCGAGCTCGACGTTCTTCGGCCCCAGCGCGGCCAGCACGATGGGGATGCTCTCGCGCACAGGGTGGTTGATGAGCTTGAGCGGCTTGCCCAGCCCCGTCCCCTGGTCGGCCGGCAGCGGGATCTGGTACTTCGCGCCGTCGTGCACCAGCTTCTCGCGCCGCCACACCTTCCGGCAGATCTCGATGATCTCCCGCGTGCGGCCCAGCGGCGCGTCATATTTCACGCCGTGGAAGCCCTCGACCACCTGCGGCCCCGAGGCACCGAGACCCAGGGTGAACCGACCGTCGGAGACGTAGTCCAGACCCGCAGCCGTCATGGCGGTGAGGGTGGGCGTGCGTGTGTAGATCTGCAGGATGCCGGAGGCCAGCTCCATGTGCGAGGTCCGCGCGGCCAGGAAGCCGAGCTGGCTCACGGCGTCGAACGAGTAGGCCTCGGGCACGAACGCGATGTCCAGGCCCGCCCGCTCGAGATCCGCGGCTTCCGCGGCGACCTCGGAGAACCCGCCGCTGTAGTTGAGTGCCATTCCGATTCGCATGCGGGCGACACTACCGGGCGGGCCGGTCCCCGATCCCGCGGACCACTCATCCCCGAGCCGCCGATCCCGCGGACCCCTTATCCCCGAACCGAAGCTCCTCGAGCAACAGCTCGTTGAACAACAGCTCCTTGAACGACAGTGTCCACCTCTCCGCCCACCCGCACGAACACCCCGACGCGGCGCCGCAGCGGCGAGTCGGTGCGCTCGTACCCCAGGAACCGGAAACCGGCATCCGCGGCCACTGCCAGGACGGTGGACTCGGGCAGGTCGACGTCCGAGGTGGGGACGACGACGAGGTCGGCGGAGCCCAGCATCCGCGCCAGTCGCAGGCGGCGCGTCTGCTCGTCCCCCCGACGGCGCAGTGCCCGGAGCATGGCGACCACGGCGAGCGCCACCAGCCACGCGGCGAGCGGCAGCAGCGCCAACAGCACGAGCACCCAGCCGACACTCATCGGGCGCCCGGCCCGACGGTTCGGGTGGAGTAGTCACCGGTGGACCGCACGCCAGTGGAGCGACTTCCGGTGGGGTGAATGCCGGTGGGGTGAATGCCAGCATCCCGCACGCGGGTGAAGTGCATCGGTTCCAGCCACGGCCCACGCTGGGCGAGCGCCTCGGTGCCACTCACCGGCTCCAGGCCCCTGTTCCGGGCTGCCGCGAGAATGACCGTCCGGGGTAGACGCAGGTCCCAGGGGCGCACGACCACCTCGTCGTCGTCGCCGTCCAACAGCGCCGCCAGCGCGCGGGCACGTCGGCCGTGCCGATCCCGATACGACCGCACCGGATTTGGCCACCCCGCGCCGCGCACACGCTCTGCCGGCTCGATTTTCCGCATGCAACGGATCGTACTGGGCCGTAGGCTCGCCCCCATGTCACCGATGTCGCGCCACCAGGCCGACCTACACGCGTCCGATCCCCGACACTCCGAGACCGAGCTGACCGACGACGGTCACGTGGTCGAGCCCAGCGCCGACAACTACCGGCACGCGACCGAGCTCGAGATCGACCGTGACTGGTACAAGTCGGCCGTGTTCTACGAGGTCCTGGTCAGGGCGTTCAACGACTCAGACGGCAACGGCACCGGGGACCTGCGCGGGCTCACCGAGAAGCTCGACTACCTGGAGTGGCTGGGGGTCGACTGCCTCTGGCTGCCGCCCTTCTACGACTCCCCGCTCCGCGACGGCGGCTACGACATCCGCGACTTCCGGACGGTCCTCCCCGAGTTCGGCACCGTCGACGACTTCGTGGAGTTCCTCGACCAGGCCCACAAGCGCGGCATGCGCGTGATCACCGACCTGGTCATGAACCACACCTCCGACACCCACGCCTGGTTCCAGGAGTCACGCTCCGACCCGACCGGGCCGTACGGCGACTTCTTCGTGTGGTCCGACGACGACACCCGGTACCCGGACGCCCGCATCATCTTCGTCGACACCGAGTCCTCCAACTGGACCTACGATCCCGTGCGCGGACAGTTCTACTGGCACCGCTTCTTCTCCCACCAGCCCGACCTCAACTACGACAACCCCGAGGTCCAGGACGCGATGATCGACGTCCTGCGGTTCTGGCTGGACCTGGGGATCGACGGGTTCCGCCTGGACGCCGTGCCCTACCTCTTCGAGCGCGACGGCACCAACTGCGAGAACCTGCCGGAGACGCACGAGTTCCTGCGCAAGTGTCGAGCGGTGGTGGACGAGGAGTACCCCGGGCGGGTGCTGCTGGCCGAGGCGAACCAGTGGCCCGAGGACGTGGTGGCGTACTTCGGTGAGCCCGAGGTGGGCGACGAGTGCCACATGGCGTTCCACTTCCCGCTCATGCCGCGAATCTTCATGGCGGTGCGGCGCCAATCCCGGTTCCCCGTGACCGAGATCCTCGCGCACACCCCCGGCATCCCGTCGTCGGCCCAGTGGGGCATCTTCCTGCGCAACCACGACGAGCTGACGCTCGAGATGGTGACCGACGAGGAACGCGACTACATGTACGCCGAGTACGCCAAGGACCCGCGGATGAAGGCCAACATCGGCATCCGCCGACGGCTGGCCCCGCTGCTCGACGGCGACCACAACCAGCTGGAGCTGTTCTCAGCGCTGCTGCTCAGTCTGCCCGGATCACCGGTGCTGTACTACGGCGACGAGATCGGGATGGGCGACAACATCTGGTTGGGCGACCGCGATGCCGTGCGCACGCCCATGCAGTGGAGCCCCGACCGCAACGCCGGCTTCTCCCGCTGCGACCCGGGCCGGCTCTACCTGCCGGTGATCATGGACCCGCAGTACGGCTACCAGGGCGTCAACGTGGAGGCGCAGCTCAACTCCACCGCCAGCCTCCTGCACTGGACGCGGCGGATGATCCACGTGCGCAAGAGCCACCCCGCGTTCGGCCGCGGCGAGTTCACCGACCTCGGCGGGTCCAACCCGAGCATCCTGGCCTACCTCAGGTCGATGGACGCCCCCGGCGAGGACTCGGAGTCGGATCTGATCCTGTGCGTCAACAACCTCTCGAGGTTCCCGCAGGCCGTGCGCCTGGACCTGTCGGAGTTCGCCGGCCGACTGCCCACCGAGCTCACCGGCGGGGTCCCGTTCCCCGAGATCGACGCCGACCCGTACCAGCTCACCCTTCCCGGCTACGGCTTCTACTGGCTGGAGCTGCGCAGTCCCACGAAAGCACCGGCATGAGAGGCACCGGCATGAGCATCCCCCCGGTCGAAGACGGCACGCTCACCCGGCTACTGACCGACTGGTTGCCCGCTCAACGCTGGTTCTCGGGTAAGGGGCTCGCACTCACCGGAGTGCGGATCGCCAGACGCGAGGTCTTCCTGGACGACCCGGACGTACTGGTCGAGCACCTACTGGTGGACGTCCTGGTCGACGGCCGGCCCCAGCGCTACCAGGTGCCGATCGCGACCGCGGCCGAGCTGCCCGGGGACCGACGGACGTTCCCGTTGACCCCGGAGGGCGCCTCCCCCGTGGTCTACGACGGGTTGCGCGACCCCCGCGGCACCGAGTCGCTGCTCCGCCACCTGGCCGGGCAGGACGAGGTCGGCGGGCTGCGGTTTCGACTGGTCCCCGGTGCCACGCTGCCCGAGCCCACGCGGGGCCGGTTGCTCGAGGGCGAGCAGTCCAACTCCTCCCTGGTGTTCGGCGACGACCTCATGGTCAAGGTGTTCCGGCTGGTCCAACCGGGCCTGAACCCCGACGTGGAGCTCCACGCCGCGTTGGCCGGTCGGGAGTGCCCGGCCGTGGCGTCGCTGCGGGGCTGGATCGAGCTGGACGGCGGGGACACGGACGGCGGGAACACTGACGACGCGATCGGCCCCACCACGCTGGCGATGGCCCAGGAATTCCTCGCCGGCGCCGCCGACGGGTGGGCGATGGCCACGGCGAGCGTTCGCGATCTGTTCGCCGAGGCCGACCTGCTGGCCGATGAGGTGGGGACCGACTTCGCCGACGAGTCCAGGAGACTCGGTGCCGCCGTGGCGCGGGTCCACAGCGACCTCGCGGCCGCGACCGGCTCCACCACCCGGGACGGCGCCGAGCTCGTGACGGCCATGCGGGCGCGGCTCGACGCGGCGGTGGCCGAGGTCCCCGGGCTGTCCGGGTTCGCCGACGCCGCCCGGGCGGTGTTCGACGAGGTCGCCGACTCCGGCCCGGTGCCCGTCCACCGCGTCCACGGCGACCTGCACCTGGGCCAGACGCTGCGGACCCCGGACCACTGGATCATCATCGACTTCGAGGGCGAGCCCTCCGCCCCACTGGCGGAACGCCGGGTCCCGGACTCCCCCGCCCGGGACGTGGCGGGGATCCTGCGCAGCCTCGACTACGCCGCCCAGCACACGCTGGTCGGGGTCGACGACCGGCAGCTGCGATTCCGGGCTCGCGAGTGGCGGGACCGCAACGTCGACGCCTTCTGCACCGGCTACGCTGAGGTCAGCGCCTCGGATCCGCGCGAGACCGGCGCGCTGCTGCGGGCCTACACGTTGGACAAGGCGCTGTACGAGGTGGTGTACGAGACACGGAACCGGCCCGGCTGGGTGGCGGTGCCGATGGGCGCGGTCGAACGCATCCTCGCCGCAGGCTGAACGCACCGCGGCCGGGCCCGCTGCTGCGGGCCCGGCCTGGCGGGCGGACGGCCGGGATGGCGCCGTGTGGTGACGCCGTGTGGCGTCAGTTGCTGGAGATTCGCTCCTTGGCCCACTTGTAGTCGGCCTTACCGGCGGGCGAGCGACGGATCTCGGGGACGTCCACGATCACCTTGGGGACCTTGTAGTTCGCCAGAGATTCGCGCAGGAATGACGAGAGCTCCTCCGGCTCGGCCGACATCCCGTCGCGGAACGACACGACCGCGGCCACCTTCTGGCCGTAGCGCTCGTCCGGAGCTCCGGCGACCAGCGCGTCGTGGACGGCCGGGTGCGCCTTGAGGGCCTGCTCGACCTCCTCCGGGAAGACCTTCTCGCCACCGGTGTTGATGCAACCCGAGCCGCGGCCCAGGAAGACGATCGTGCGGTCCTCGCGGATCTGACCCATGTCGCCGAGCACGGCGACCCGCTGCCCGTCGACCTCCGGGAAGGTCTTGGCGGTCTTCTCCGGGTCGTTCCAGTAGCCGATGGGGACATGGCCGCGGCGCACGATGTACCCGACCTCCTCCGAACCGGGCGCGATCGGCTGGTTCGACTCGTCGATCAGACCGAGGCGCGGCGTGGGCGAGAGAAGCATCTCGCCCTGCTCGTTCAGGTTCATCTCGCCGTCGTTGCCGGTCTCGGACGCGCCGAAGTTGTCTCGGATGATGACGTTCGGGAACTCCGCGACCAGCCGGTCGCGCGAGGTCTTGGACCAGATACCACCGCCGGAGGCGACCATGAACAGCGCGCTGAAGTCCTTGGTCTTCTTCGCCTCGAGCAGGGCATCGGTGATCGGAACCGCCATGCCGTCGCCGACGAACATCAGCAGCTGGGCCTTGTACTCGGCGGTCGCGTCCACGATCACCTCGGCGTCGAAGTCGCGGAACATGACCAGGTGGCCACCCAGGTTGACGAAGGTCAGCAGGGTGAACAGTCCGGCGCCGTGCATGAGCGGGGCCGAGATGACGATCTTGAAGCCGCCCTCGGGCGAGACGTTGTCCGCGACCTCCTGGGCGCTGTGGCGCTTGTCGCCGTACGGGTTACCGCCGGACAGGCACGCGTAGTAGTAGTCCGACATGTGCCACTGGACGCCCTTGGGGAAGCCGGTGGTGCCGCCGGTGTAGACGATCCAGTGGTCGTCGCCGCGAGCGGGCGCGAAATCGCGCTCCGCGGACTGCGTCGGCAGCTCGGCGTCCACGTCGACGACCGTCAGGCCGTTCTCCGCGCAGGCGTCGGCGAGGACCTGCGGGACGCCGCCCACCACGAGGACCGTGCGGGCGGTCTCGAGCTTGGGCACGGCGGCGGCCATGGTCTCCGCGAACTCCGCGTCGACGAGGACGGCGACCGACTGCGAATCGTTGAACAGGTAGACCAGCTCGGCCGGGGTGTAGCGGTAGTTGACGTTGATCCCGGCCACCCGGATCTTCATGGCCGCGACGATCGCCGCCATGTGCTCGGCACTGTTCTTCATGTACAGCGCGACATGGCTCTGCGGCTCCGCGCCGTGGGCCTTGAGCAGATGACCCATCCGGTTGGCGAGCTCGTCCATCTGACGGTAGGTGTACTCCACCCCGTCCATGGTCAGCAGTGTGTTGTCCGGGATCTTGTCGGCGACGGCCTCGAACACCGCGGCCTCGTTCATCTCCGGGTTTGTTCCGGCGAGTGGATCGGTCGAATGGTCAGCAGCTTCGGTCATGGCAGAATCCTTCGCGAGGGCGGACGAACTGTGGCTGTCCTCACATTGTGACCTGAACTTGTTCTCATGTCCAGACGGCACCCTGAGCAGCGCAAACTTCGAATAAATAGAACGAGTTCTAAAGGTAATCGGTGTGCCAACGGCGAATCTGCGTGACCCCACGCTCAGGACCGCCTACATTTTGGACATGAGTTCACGGCGGTCTCCGCAGAGCGGCACGCCCTATGACGGGGGCCTGATGCTGCCCCACGCCACCCGGACGGGGAGCGTCCCGGTGGACGGTCGCCGGTCCGCCGCCCCGGAGGCGGATCGCCCGTCCGCCCGAAGACCAGCCCTGACGGGCCCCGGAGAGCAGGGGACCCTCCGGTCCCGCGGCCTCGCCGGAGGACTGCGGATGTTCGTCCGGCCGGCCCTCGACAAGATGCCGGCCACCGATGTGTCGCTCGGACGCCTGCGTGCGCTGACCTCCGGCGCCGGTCGAGCGGCAGCCCTGGAGACCACCAACGACTGGTCATCGGACGGCCCCGTGCCCGGTCTGTGGGTGGGCCGGAAGCGGTTCTTCCACTCGGACAAGGTGATCTTCCACATCCACGGTGGCGGATTCACGTTCGGATCCCCCTGGTCGCACAAGGCGCTCGCGTCCCGGATCGCCAGCGAGACCGGCGTGCCCGTCTTCCTGCCCGACTACAGGCTCGCACCGGAGCATCCGCACCCCGCGGCCACGGAGGACACCCTCGCGGGCTGGGAGTGGCTGTTGAGCATGGGGTTCCGCGCCCAGGACATCGTGGTGGCCGGCGACTCCGCCGGCGGCAACCTCGCCCTCCAACTCGTGGCCGCCCTGGAGAGGGAGAAGGCCCCGATGCCGGCGGGGGTCGTCCTGCTCTCTCCGTGGGTGGACCTCGATTTCACGGACATGTCCGCACGGGACCGCGCCCGCAAGGACCCGTTCCTCGCGGTGGGGCTGGCCGAACTCTGTCGCTCGCAGTACGCACCGGGTGTGGACCCCGAGGACCCGGCGATCTCCCCGATCAACTACACCCCCTCCCCCGAGTGGCCGCCGTTCCTCATCCAGTGTGGCGGCGAGGAGATCTTCAGCGGAGGGATCGAGCAGCTCGCCGAGCGATTCGCCGAACACGGGGTCCGCCACGAGTTCCAGCTGTGGCCGCACCAGTTCCACGTGTTCCAGGTCTTCCACCCCCTCGTCCCCGAGGCCAAGGTCGCGGTCCGCGACATCGGGTCGTTCGTCCGCGGGTGTCTACGCGGTTGAGCGACACCCCGGACCGTGGCCACTGCCGTGGCCACGGCCGACGGTGTCATTGGCCAGACACCAGGCTGTTCAGGCGATTCGGTCAGCTCAGACGGTGAGCACCAGACCCGATGTCGGGACCCCGGTACCCGCGGTCACCACGAGCGTCTCGGCTCCCGGCACCTGGTTCACCGAGTCTCCGCGCAGCTGACGCACCCCCTCGGCGATACCGTTCATCCCGTGGATGTAGGCCTCACCGAGCTGCCCGCCGTGGGTGTTGAGCGGTAGTCTCCCGCCCACCTCGAGCGCGCCCGGCTCCCGGACGAAGTCCTTGGCCTCGCCTCGACCGCAGAATCCCAACTCCTCGAGCTGCATGAGGACGTACGGCGTGAAGTGGTCGTAGAGCACCGCCGTGTCCATGTCCTGCGCACGCAGGCCGGACTGCGCCCACAGCTGGTCGCCGACGATCCCCATCTCCGGCAGTCCCGCGAGCTCCGGGCGGTAGTAGGAGGTCATGATGTACTGATCCGGGCCCGAGCCCGACGCGGCCGCGGCGATCGAGACCGGCCGGTGCGGCAGGTCCCTGGCCCTCTCGGGAGTGGTCACCACGATCGCCTGACCGCCGTCGGATTCCTGGCAGCAGTCGAGCAGGTGCAGCGGCTCGGCGATGTAGCGCGAGTTCTGGTGGTCCTCCAGCGTGATGGGCTTGCCGTGGAAGAACGCAGCGGGGTTGACCGCGGCGTGCTTGCGGTCCACCACCGCGACCCGGCCGAAGTCCTCGCTCGTGGCCCCGTACTCGTGCATGTACCGCCGGGCGACCATGGCCACGAACCCTGCCGGGGTCGAGAGCCCGTGCGGGTAGGAGAAGGCGTTGTCCGTCCCGGAGGAGTTGACCTGCTGCACCAGCGCGGAGTTGACCTGACCGAACCGCATCCCGGAGCGCTCGTTGAAGGCCCGGTAACAGACCACGACCTCGGCGACCCCGGTCGCCACGGCCATGGCGGCCTGCTGCACCGTGGCGCACGCGGCGCCGCCGCCGTAGTGGATGCGGGAGAAGAAGTTGAGCGAACCGATGCCGGCGGCGCGGGCCACCGCGATCTCGGTGTTGGTGTCCATGGTGAAGGACACCAACCCGTCGACGTCCGATGGCTGCAGTCCGGCGTCGGCCACGGCCGCGCGCACGGCCTCCGCGGCCAGACGCAGCTCGGAGCGGCCCGAGTCCTTGGAGAAATCGGTGGCGCCGATGCCGACGATCGCAGCCCGGTTCGAGAGTGCATCAGCGGTGAGCGTGCTCACTTCGGGTCTCCGTTCATGTAGAGGGTCGCCGTCGAGGTGACGTGCGCACCCAATGAGTCCGTGCCGACGATCTTGATCGTGACCAGCCCGTCGTCGTCGACCCCGGTGACCTCACCGGCCAGGGTGAGGGAGTCGTACGCGTACCAGGGCACGCCGAGGCGGAGCGTGATCGACGTGATCCGCGCGCGCTGGCCCGCCCAGTCGGTGACGAACCTCTGCACCAGGCCGGTGTCGGTGAGGATGTTGACGAAGATGTCCTTCGAACCCTTGGCGAGGGCGAGGTCGCGGTCGTGGTGGACGTCCTGGAAATCCCGGGTCGCCAGGGCCGAGGCCACGATGAAGGTCGGCGTGCCCTCGATGGTCAGCTCGGGGAGCCGGTCCCCCACCCGGGCGGCGGGCGGCTCGGCGGGGCAGACGGTGCGGTTCTCACTCACTTGACGGCCCCTTCCCGGACCTCGGACATCTGACGCGTCACCGGTGGAGTCCCCGCGGGACGCCACGCGTACAGCGTCCACGGCTCGGTGCCGAACGCGGCATCCTCACCGGGGCCACCGGGCATGTCGAGGAATTCGACCTCCACCTCCATGCCGATCCGGACCTCGCCGGGGTCGACGTCACGCAGCTCGCCGAGCATGCGCACTCCTTCGTCCAGCTCCACCAGTGCGATGACGAACGGGAACCGGGTGCGGCCCGGCACGCGCGGGGCGTGGTGGGTGACGAAGCTGAACACGGTGCCGCGGCCCGAGGACACCGTGTAGTCGGTCTGCTCGGTCTTGTCCTTCCACAGGGCGGGTACGGGCGGGTGCTGCGGCGACCCGTCCTCCAGTGTCTGGATGCGCAGCTCGTGGGCGCGCACGCCGTCCCAGAAGAAGCGGGTGTCGTGCGAGACCGACGGGCGCAGTACCTTACCCACCACCAGGTCGTCGGTGGCCGAGCCGGAGCTGGCCACGATCCGCTCGGCGGGAGTGTCACCGGGCGCGGGTTCGGTGGTCTTCGCGGCGGGCCGGAACTTGAGGATGCGGAAGTCCATCTCCGCCACGACCTCGTCGCCCACCCGCCAGTAGTTGCGGGTGGTGAAGAACCAGCCCTCCCCCAGGCCCGTGGTCTTGGGTCCCACGACGTCGGTGAGGACCGATTCGATGGTGATCTCCTCGCCCGGTCGCGTGTAGCGGTGATAGGTCGAGTCGCAGTTGGTCGCGACGACCGAGGTGAACCCCTCGGCGTCCAGGATGTCGGTCATGCGGCCCAACGGGTCGTCGCCCTCACGGGTCTTGCCGAGTCCGCGCATGGTCCAGACCTGCGCCATGGCCGGCGGGGCCACCGGGCCACCGTGGCCGGCGGCGCGGGCCGCATCCTCGGAGGAGTAGATCGGGTTGGCGTCGCCGATCGCCTCGGTCCAGTTGCGGATCATGGGGAGGTTGACGGGGTCGCGGCCCGCGCGGCGGGCGCTGCCGCCGGCGGCCCTGACCTCGTCGGCGGCGGCGAGGATGCGACCGGCGCGCTCGTCGGTCGCGGTGTCGTCGACTGTGTCGTCACTCATGTGTGCCTCACTTCGTTCGTGGGGGTTCAGCGGGCCGGGTCTAGCGGGCCGTGCGGGGCATGCCGAGGCCGCCCATGCAGACGAGTTCGCGCATGACCTCGTTGACGCCGCCGCCGAAGGTGATCACGACGTTGCGCTTGTTCATCATGTCGAACCAGCGCTGCAGCTTCGCGGTGTCGGGGTCGGTGGGGTCGCCGAAGCGACCGAGCAGCTCCTCGATGATCCGGCCGACATGCTGGATCTTCTCGGTGGAGAACACCTTGGACGCCGCCGAGTCACCCATCGACGGGTTCTCCCCCGCGGAGGAGACCTGCCAGTTGAGCAGTTCGTTGAGTCGGACGAACGCGAAGATCTCGGCGAGCCCGCGCCGCACCTCGGGTCGGTCCAGGTGGCGGAGCCCGTCGGCGCCGGTGCCCCGGGCCCAGTCGGCCAGCCCGTCGTAGTAACCGCCCGGTCGACCGGACGGGGCCAGCATCACCCGCTCGTGGTTGAGCTGGGTGGTGAGCATCTTCCACCCGCCGTCGACCTCACCCACGACCATGTCCGCCGGGACCCGCACGTCCGAGTAGTAGGTGGCGTTGACGTGGTGGGCGCCGTCGCAGGTGATGATCGGGGTGAACGAGAAGCCGGGGTCGGAGGTGTCGACGATGAAGATCGTCAGCCCGCGGTGGCGGGAGTCCGGGGTACCGGTCCGCGCGGCCAGCCAGATGTAGTCGGCGTGGTGGCCGCCGGTGGTCCACATCTTCTGACCGTTGATGATCCAGTCACCGGTGGCCTCGTCGCGCTTGGCCGTGGTCCGCAGCGCGGCGAGGTCGGTGCCGGCGTCGGGCTCGGAGTAGCCGATCGCGAAGTGGAGGGTGCCGTCGAGGATGCCGGGGAGGAACTTCTCCTTCTGCATCTCGGAGCCGTAGTTCTGCAGGGTCGGCCCCACCGTCTGCAGTGTGACCGACGGCAACGGCACGTCGGCGCGGGTGGCCTCGTTGGTGAAGAGCAACTGCTCGATGTGGCCGAAGCCCTTGCCGCCGTACTCCGTGGGCCAGCCCACGCCCAGCCAGCCGTCGCGGCCCATGCGCGTGATGATCTCCGCGTAGGTGTCACCGTGGCGGGTGGTGGCGATGTCCGCCGCCTCCTCGGGCGAGATGAGCGTGGAGAAGTACTCGCGGAGCTCGGCCTGCAGCGCCCGTTGGTCGGGGGTGAGGTCGATGAACGTGCCGTCCGGGGCCGCGCCCGCGTCGGCGTGGGCGTGCACGTCCGTGGCGGCGACGTGGTCGATCGGGTCCGCCGCGACCGCCGCGCCCAGGGTGTCCAGGTGGAGCTGAGCACCGCCGACGAAGCGGGCCAGGTCCTTCACGGCCGAGGAGTACCTGAACATCGGGTAGGTGATGTCGACTCCGACCCCGCCGTGCAGGTGGTGCAGGATCTGCACCGCGCGCGGCCCCTCGGCGGCCAACCAGTACGCGCCGATCGTGGGGTCGGTCTCGTAGCGGTCCGCCGGGCCGGTGAGACCCTCCGAGATCCGCCAGGTCACCGACTGCGAGATCACGTGCAGCGTGCGCGAGACGATGTAGACGTCGGCCAGCTCCTGCTGGACCGCCTGGAACGCCCCGAGGGGCTTGCCGAACTGCACCCGCTCCTTGAGGTAGTCGGCGGTCATGTCCAGCGCGCCGGAGACCAGGCCGTCGCCGTGGGCGATGCACGCCGACAGGACGAGGCGACGGAACTCGTCGAGGACCGATCCGTCACCCGAGCCGCGGAGTACCTCGTCGTCGTCGACCGGCGTCGCCTCGAACCGCATCGCGTACTCGGGGACGCCGAGCGACCCGAGGGTCGGGGTCAGGGTGACCCCGGGGGCGTCGGGGGCGACGACGACGACGCCGAGGGCCCCGTCAGCCGTTGACACCGGCACCAGGACCGATCGGGCCTGGGCTGCGTAACGGACCGCGGTGACCGTGCCGGTGATGGTCCCGCCGTCCAGACGCACCGTGGGCTCGAGCGGCAGCGGGTTCCCCGGCTCGGCGAGGGCGGCGGTGAGGATGCGGCCGTCCTCGATGCCCTCGAGGAGAGCCTTCTGCTGCTCGTCGGTCCCGAGGGCGACGATCGGCAGGACGCCGAAGCCCAGGGTCTCCAGTGCGGGGATCACCACGCCGGACCGGCCCACCTCCTCGAGGACCACGGCGATGTCGGCCACGGTGAGGTCGTCGCCGCCGAGCGCGGCGGGCAGGCCCAGTGAGAGCAGCCCCGACCCGGCGAACGCGGACCACAGCCGCTCGTCGTATCCGGCGTCGGCGACACCGCGGCTGGGCAGTGCGGTGAGCAGCTCATCGGCCGGGGCGGCCGTGGTGAGTGCCCCGGCCACGGCCTCGGCGACGGCGGCCTGGGTCTCGGTGCGGGTGAAGTCCACTGGGGATCAGTCCTGTTCGGGTCCGGGGGTGTGCGGTTAGGGGGTGTGCGGGAAGGGGGCGGGAGTGTTCGGGCTCGCGCCGGTCAGTCGCGGGGGAGGCCGAGGATGCGTTCCCCGACCACGTTGAGCAGGACCTGCTCGGTGCCGCCGGCGATGGACAGGCAGCGGACCATGAGGAACTTGCGTCCCTGCTCGGTGAACTCGACCCCGCCGGTGCCGGTGAGTTCGAGTCCGAACTCGGCGATGTCCTGGCGGTGGCGCACGCCCACGATCTTGCGGACGGACGACTCCGCGCCCGGGCCGGAACCGGCGAGGGTGCGCAGGGCGGTGCGCAGGTCGAGCAGGTTCCCCACGACGCCGTCGGCGACGTGCTTGCCGAGTTCGTCCAGGACCAGGGCGTCGTCCTCCGCACCGGCCGCGCGGATCAAGCCGACGATCTCCTCGGCGGCATCACCGAGCGAGGAGCCGCCGCCCATGGCCACGCGCTCGTTGGCCAGAGTGGTGCGGGCGATCTTCCAGCCGTCGTTCACCTGACCGACCTGGAACTCGTCGGGGACGAACAGGTCCTCGAGGTAGACCTCGTTGAACAGCGCCTCACCGGTGATCTCGCGCAGCGGCCGGGTCCGGATCCCCTCGGACTTCATGTCCACGAGGAAGTAGGTGATGCCCTTGTGCTTGGGGGCACTGGGATCGGTGCGTGCGAGACACATGGCCCAGTCGGCCTCGCGGGCCAGCGAGGTCCACACCTTCTGGCCGTTGATCTTCCAGCCGCCGTCGACCTTCTCCGCGGTCGCTCGCAGCGCCGCGAGATCGGAGCCGGCGCCGGGCTCCGAGAACAGCTGACACCACTTGATCTCGCCGGCCATGGTGCCGCGCACCAACAGATCGGAGTGCTCGGGCGCGGCCTGCAGGATGGTCGGCACGGCCCAGCCGCCGATGGTGATGTTGTGGCGGCTCACGCCCGCGGCCTCGAGCTCCTCGTCGATCAGGAGCTGCTCGGCGGGCGAGGCGCCCAGCCCCCACGGCTCGGGAAGGTGGGGCATGAACAGGCCCGTGTCGGCCAGGGCCTGCTTGCGCTCGGCGCCGTCCACGGCGGCCACCCGGGCGACCAGGGCCCTGATCTCCTCGCGCCTGGCGTCGAGCCCGTCGATCTCCGTCAGGTCGATCTCGAGATGCCGACGCGTCCCGGCGAGTGTCAGCTCGGCCAACGACCGGCGCCAGCGTGCGGCCCCGCCGACCGCCTGCCGCAGCGCGCCCGCACGGCGCATGTAGAAATGCGCGTCGTGCTCGAAGGTGAAGCCGATGCCGCCCAGGATCTGGATGCAGTCCTGGGAGTTGGTGACGGCGTTGTCGAAGGCCAGGGCTCCGGCGACGGCAGCCGCCACGGGGAGTTCGGAGGAGTCTGTCCCGAGGTCCTCGGCGGCGACCGCGGCGTCCCAGGCCAGGGCGCGGACCTGCTCGGTGCGGCAGAGCATGTCGGCCGCCAGGTGCTTGATGGACTGGAACGAGCCGATGGTGCGACCGAACTGCTCGCGGATCTTGGCGTACTCCACGGCCGTGGCGAGCGTGTAACCGGCGACCCCGGCGGCCTCGGCGGCGGCGAGGGTCACGAAGAGCTGCCGGACGTCGTCGGTCGTGATGCCGTCGAGGATCCGGTCGGCCGGGATGCTCACCCCGTCCAGGGCCACGTGACCGATGGAGGCCGACAGGTCGTAGGGGGTGGCGGGGGTCACCGTGAGGCCCTCGGTGCCGCCCTCGAGCAGGGCCCAGCGGACCTGGCCGGCTGACTCCACGGGCAGGAGGATCCCGCCCTCGGTGGTGCCGCCGTAGGCCACGCCCGGGTCGCCGGTCACCGTGATCGACCCCGCACCGCCCGAGCCGTCCAGGGTGGCGACCCCGTATCCCAGGCAGACGCCCACGGGCAGCCCGCCCTCGGCGATGGTCTCGCCCAGCGCGGAGGCCACGGCACCCCCGGCACGCGAGACCAGGACACCGGCGAGCGCGGTCGACAGGACCGGGCCCGGGGCCATCCGGGCGGTGGCCTCCTCGAGCATGCAGGCCAGGTCGACGATCTCGGCTCCGGCCCCGCCGTGCTCCTCGGCGACGGCGACGCCGAAGAGCCCCAGCTCGGCCAACTGGGGCCAAAGCGCCTTCCAGGCGTCCGGGTCAGTCTCCTGGGCGCGTACTGTGTCCACGGGATCGACTGACTTCGCCCAGGACTTGATCGAGTTCTGGATCTCGGTCTGATCCGGGGTGGTGGCGATGCTCACGGTGGCTCCTCGTCGAGACGGGGTTCGAACCGGCGCGGATTCGCGGACCGGCGCACTCCCCCATAGTAGAACGTGTTCTAACAACCGTGTTCTAGAATGCACCAGCAGGACGTGAACACCGAACCCGGCCCCCGTCGGCCGCTCGCCAGCCCAGGAGGCTCGCCTCATGACAAAGTCGACCGAGACCGGTTCCGGTCCTGCCGCGTCCGACTCAGCGACCCGCGGTGACGAACCCAGTACCTCGTCGCAGCGGGAGCGCCGTCGCCGCATCCTCGACGCCACGCTGGCCCTGGCCGCCAAGGGCGGGTACGAGGCGGTACAGATGCGTGCCGTGGCCGAGAAGGCCGAGGTCGCGGTGGGCACGCTCTACCGCTACTTCCCCTCCAAGGTCCACCTGTTGGTCTCGGCTCTGGCCCGCGAGTTCCGCCGCCTGGACCAGCGGACCGAGCGCTCGGCCCCGCCCGGGGACACCGCACAGGAGCGCATGAAGGTCGTGGTGGACATGATCACCAAGTCGATGCAGCGCGACCCCAACCTCACCGAGGCCATGACCCGCGCGTTCATGTTCGCCGACGCCTCCGTGGCCAACGAGGTCGAGGAGGTGGGCTTCCACATGGACCGGATCATCGCGCGCGCCATGGCTGAGGGGGAGCCGGACGAGGTCCAGCTCTCGATCGCCCGCGTCGTCTCGGACGTGTGGATGTCGAACCTCGTCGCCTGGCTCACCAGGCGGTCGTCGGCCGCCGACGTCAACAGTCGGCTGGGTCTGACCATCGACCTCCTGCTGGGCACCGACGACTCCCCCCGCCGGGCGCGCCTGCACACCGCCATCGGCAAGAGCAACGGGGATACCGAGGGGAACGCGGCGGCGGCAGCCGAGCCCGAGGCCTGAGCTGCGACAGCGCGGCCGGCGTCCGGAGTGGGCGCGGGCGGCGTCCGGAGATAGCAGGATCGGTGCCCGCATCCCGTGCGACCATGGGGCCATGCGGGACGACGCGACCGTGCCCGGACCTACGGACCAGTCCGAACTCGACCTGCTCCGACTCCACTACCCGGAGCTGAGCTGGCGCACCGCCCGGCGCGTCACGGAGGGCTGGGACCACGTCGTGCTCCTGCTGGGTGGCTGCTCCGGCCCTGACGCGCGGGGCCACACCGACCTGGTGTTCCGCTTCCCCGACGGTGAGTACGCGCCCCTGCTCGAGACGGAGGTCGCCGCCCTGGATCTGGTGGCCCCGCTCGTCGAGGTCACGGTTCCGCGTTACTCGCACAGGGAGCACATCTCCGCCGCCCGCGGCGTCCCGGTGTTCGGGGGCTACCCCACCATCCGGGGCGACCGACTGACACCCGGGGTGCTCGGGGCTCTCCCCCGCGCCGATGTCACGACGATCACCGATCGGCTCGGCGGACTGCTCACCGAGTTGCACCGGCAGGACACCTCGAGGCCACCGCTGGATCGACTGCCTCCGGCGTGGCCGCACGAGGACCGCCACCACCTCCGCGAGATCGCCACCAAGGAGTTGCCGTCGCGGCTCACCGCCGACGAGATGAGGGAGGTACACCTGATCCTCGACGGGCTGGACGAGCTGCTCGATGCGCCTGTGACCCCGGTGTTCCTGCACGGTGACGTCTACTCCGCCCACCTGTTCTGGGAGCCGGGCCGCTCCCGCGCTCCCGGAATGTCCCCGGTGACGCCCGGCCGACTCGGAGTGATCGACTTCGCCGACATGTGTCTCGGCGATCCCGCGATCGACTTCGCGGAACTGTTCGAGTACGGGCCGCGGTTCGTCGACGAGGTGTTCGCGCGGTACCGCGGACCCCGGGACGAGCGACTGCTCGACGGGCTACTCGACCGGGCATGGGACCACCAGCGACTCGTCGCCGTGTACATGCTCACCGACCACGTCGAACTGGGGAAGCAGTCCTGGGCCCGCGCCCGCGAGACCTTCGACCGGTGCCGTTCGTCGAGACGGCCGAGGGTCTGACCGGGCGCAGCTCCGGCCGAACCGGGTCAGGGCACCATGACCGTCGGGACCTCACGCACCAGGTGCGAGACGTCGGCCGTCCAGCGCACCGGGCCGTCCGCAGGGCTCCAGTCGGTGAGCAGGTCCGCCACCTTGGCCGTCATCTCCCGGCTGAGCCTCAGGAACGAGGTCTCGGGCTGGTCGTCGACCTCTCCGAGGATCAACCACCAGGCCCAGGCCACCGCGCCGGCATTGGCCACGAAGTCCGGCAACACCGCGATCCCGCGTGCCGTCAGGTCGAGTTCGGCGTCGATGGTGGTGGCGGCGTTGGCGGCCTCCACCACGATCGGTGCGGTGACGGAGGCGCAGTTGTCCGCGGTGATCGCGTACGAGACCGCGGCGGGGACCAGGACGTCGACGTCCATCCCGATCACCTCGTCACGCGCCAGTCGCTGCACCCGTGCGGGGACGGCATCGCGGTCGATCTCGCCGAAGCGGTCGCGGGTGGCCAGCAGCGCGGGGATGTCGAGGCCCGCCGGGTCGTAGAGCGTCCCGGCGGCGTCGGCGACCGCCACCACCGTCATCCCGGCCTCGTGCAGATACCAGGCCGCGGCGCCACCCATCGTGCCCACGCCCTGGACCGCGACGGTGGTGCGTCCCACGTCCCAGCCGCGCACGTACGCGGCGGCCAGGCAGGCCTGCGCCACCCCGTACCCGCCGATCACGTCGCCGAGCAGCCCGCCCGGGACCTCGGCGGTGAGCCCGCGGAAGATGCGTCCGGCAGTCGCGGCGGGATCGTCGGACCGCTCGATGGCGGCGTGGTAGGACTGCCGCATCCCCAGACCGGCGAAGACCTCGTCGATCAGGTGCTGCGGTACGCCCAGGTCCTCGGCAGTCACCCAGTGGCGGTCCAGGAACGGGCGCATCGCCTCGCAGAAACGGGAGAGCACCTCGACGGCGCGGGGGTCCTTGGGATCGAAGTCGATTCCGCCCTTGGCCCCACCGACGGGGAGATCGAACGCGGCGGTCTTGCGGGTCATGCCGCGAGCCAGGTCCTCCACCTCCCCCAGGGTGCACCCGGCCCGCATCCTGGTCCCGCCGGTGGCGAGGCCACCGGTGAGGGTGTCCACGACGAGAAAGCCGCGGGCTCCCGTGATGTCGTCTTTCCAGTGCAGCCTCAGGTACGGCTCGCGGGTGGCGGACCCCGCCGCGGGTGGAGCCGGCACGGCCACCGGCGCCGACCCGGTTGTCGCAGTGAAACCCGGAATCTCGATGGATGTCATGGTGCTCGCCTCCTCAGCGCCTCTCCCCGACTCTCCTGCGGGGTCCCCCAAGCATGGGACAGCGCACGGCCGCCGGTCCAGCGAGAATCGATGGACCCGACCGTTCACTTTTTCTGCACTGTCCCCGGTCAGGCCCTACGCTCGGGTCCATGGAGCCGTCACTACACCGACTCAGACTGCTCCGCGAACTGGAGCGGCGCGGGACCGTGACCGCGGTCGCGGGGGCGCTGGACTACACGGTCTCCGCCGTGTCACAGCAGCTCGCGTTGCTCGAACGGGAGGCGGGGACCCCGCTGTTCGAGCGGCGCGGCCGGCGGATCGGACTCACCGATGCCGGGCTGGTCCTGGCCGGGCACGCGGAGACCATCCTGGCCGCGGTGGAGGACGCCGGTCACGCGATGGAATCGGCGCGGGCCGGGGTCGGGACCACTCTCACGGCGGGGGTGTGGGCGTCGGTGGCCTCGACACTCCTGCCGGCCGGGATCCACGTGCTCGCGCGGGACCACCCGGGGATCGAGGTGCGGAGCCGCGAGCTCGCCCCGGAGGACACCACGGGCGCGGTCCGGGACGGCTCACTCGACCTGGCCTTCGTCCTGGACTACTCCAGCTATCCGATGGCTCGGGTCCCCGAACTCACCCGGACGCCCATCGCCGTGGAATCGCTGCACCTCGTGGCCCCCCGCGGGTCGATCGACGCCGGCGAGGTGTCGTTACGCGACCTCGAGGGCAAGCCCTGGGTGCTGGCCCACCCGCGCTCACACTTCGGCAGGGCGGTGCGGATCGCGTGCCGGGAGGCCGGGTTCGAGCCGCACATCCGTCACGAGGCCGGTGAGCAGTCGACGGCACTCGCACTCGTCGCCGCCGGCCTCGGCGTGACACTGGCCTCCGACCTCGGGTTGAGCACCTCCCCCGCGGACGTCGACGTGCTTCCGCTGAGCGACGCCCTCACCAGGACCGTCTCGATCGCCTACCGCGAGCGGGACGACCGCCGCCGGCCGCTGCACGCCTTCGTCGAAGCGTTCACCGAGGCCGCCCTCGGGCTGGGGCTGGGTGCCCCGTAGACGCACCCTGTCGACGAATCCTGTAGACGCACTCGATCAGCCGCTCACGTACCCCCGACTCTTGTCGACCACCGGGCCGGGCACTCCGCCGCGCGCCCACGTGCTCAGGTGGTCCCGGAACTGTTCGGACAGGGTGTCCCGCCAGCCCACCACGTCGCCCGACATGTGGGGGCTGACGTGCGCGCCGTCGAGGGTCCACAGTGGGTCGCCGTCGGGGAGCGGTTCGACGACGAGGACGTCCAGGTGCGCCGAGAGCCTGCCCGCGGCGATCTCGCGCGTGAGCGCGTCCTGATCCACGAGCTGGCCCCTGCCCACGTTGATCACGTGGGCGCCGTCCGGGAGCGCGGCCAACTCGGCCTCCCCCAGCATCCCGCGCGTCGCCTCGGTCAGCGGGGCCACCATGACCAGGTGGTCGACGTCGCCCAGGTGCTCGACCAGTCGGGCCGAGTCCAGGACGACGCCGAAGTCCTCGTCGTCGTCGGATGGTCGGCGCCCCGCCCCACGGACGTCCGTCCCCACCGCCCTCAGCAGCCGCGCGGTGGCCCGTCCGATCCCCCCGGTTCCCACGACGAGTACGCGGCGTCCCGCCACCCGGGTGGTCTCGCGGTGGCGCCACACGCCGGCGCGTTGCAGCCTCTCGGTGTGGTGCAGCTGCTTGTCGTGGGCGAGAACGCAGGCCAGGACGTATTCGGCGATGGGGCCGTCGAACACGCCGCGGGCGTTGGTGACCACGACGTCGGAGTCCCGGAGCCCGTCGAACAGCAGCGCGTCGACCCCGGCGGCGGCCACGTGGACCCACCGCAGCGCGTCGGCGGCGTGCCAGGCGGAGGCCAGCGCGCCGGAGAAGATGTCCCACACGAACAGGACCTCGGCGCCCGGTAGCGCCTCGGCCAGGGTGTCGGCGGTGCACTCGCGCACGTCGGCGAGTCCACGGAGTTCCTCGAGGTGGGTGGGCGGGACGACGCCGTCGGCGGTGAGGAGGACGACTGTCGGTCGGGCGCCCGGGTCCCGGTGGGGCTGCGTCATGGACACACCGTAGCGCGACCGGTCCGGAACCCCCACACATCGTCTGATTGTTGACAATCTGCCGGGATCGGTCACAGACTGGCCTCATGACCGCGCACCTGTCGCCCCACCTCAAGCAGGCCACACCCGTCGTGGTGGACCACGCACTCGGTTCGTGGATCCACGGCACGGACGGCCGCGCCTACCTCGACTTCACGACCGGAATCGGCGTGACCAGCACCGGGCACTGCCACCCCGACGTGGTCGAGGCCGCGCGGGAGCAGTGCGGGAAGATCATCCACGCGCAGTACACGACCGTCATGCACCAGCCGCTGCTGCAACTCACGGAGAAACTGGGCGAGCACCTGCCGGAGGGGATCGACTCGGTCTTCTACGCCAACTCGGGATCCGAAGCGGTCGAGGCCGCGGTCCGACTGGCCCGTATGGCCACCGGCCGGCCCAACATCGTCACCGTCCAGGGCGGCTTCCACGGCAGGACCGTGGCCGCGGCGAGCCTCACCACCGCCGGCACGCGCTTCTCCGCCGGCTTCTCCCCCCTCATGGGCGGCGTGGTGATGACCCCGTTCCCGCACGCCCTGCGCCACGGGTGGAGCGAGGACGAGGCGATCGACTTCGCGCTCGCCGAGCTGGACTACCTCATGGCCTCCCGCGTGGACGCCCGCGAGATCGCGGCGTTCCTCATCGAGCCGGTGCTCGGCGACGGTGGCTACATGGCCACCCCGCCGCGCTACCTGCAGGGACTGCGCGACCGCGCCGACCGGACCGGTGCGCTGCTCGTGCTCGACGAGGTCCAGGCCGGCATCGGGCGCACGGGCCGTTTCTGGGGCCACCAGCACACCGACGGCCTGGTCCCGGACATCATCATCACCGCCAAGGGAATCGCCTCGGGCTTCCCCATCTCCGCGATCGCCGCGCCCGAGGCGATCATGGCCAAGGCCTGGCCCGGATCCCAGGGCGGCACCTACGGCGGCAACGCCGTGGCGGCCGCGGCCGGCGTGGCGACCCTGGGAGTGGTGGAGAGGGAAGGCCTGGTGGCCAACTCGGCCGAGCGCGGAACCCAGCTCCTCGAGGGACTGCGGCGTAGCCTCGGCGACGTGGGCGAGATCTGCGACATCCGCGGGACCGGGCTCATGCTGGGCGTCGAGTTCGGCGACCCCACCGCGCCCGCCGGCAGTGTAGGAGCGGTGGAGGCCGCGCGCCTGGCCGGCGCCGTGCAGCAGGCGTGCGTCGACGAGGACCTGCTCACCCTCACCTGCGGTCCCACGGGTTCGGTGGTTCGCCTCATCCCGGCCCTGGTGGTGACAGCGGACGAGGTGGACGCCGGCGTCGAGAGGTTCACCCGTGCGGTCCACCGGGTGTGCGACGGGGCCGCATGACCTCCCGCGTCGCCGCGTCGGTTGACGCCGGACAGGCGCCCGTCGAGGCGCTGGTGGCGGCGCTCGTGGATGCGGGTCTGGCGCCCGAGGCCGACCCCCGCCGGATCGCCGAGTACTCCTATGACGCCTCCAACTACCGGGTCGTGCCGGCGGCCGTCCTGTTCCCGCGGACGGAGGCCGAGGTCGCCACCGCGTTGGCCGTGTGCCACCGGCTGGGCGTGCCGGCCACCGCGCGCGGCGGCGGGACGTCCATGGCCGGCAACGCGATCGGCACCGGCCTGGTGCTGGACCTGTCGCGGCACATGAACCGGGTCCTCGGGGTGGACGAGGGCGCCCGGACCGTCACCGCCGAGGCCGGGTGCGTCCTGACCGCCCTGCGCGCGGCCGTCCACACCGCCACCGATTCCCGGCTGACCTTCGCCCCCGACCCCTCCAGCCAGTCCCGCGCCTGCCTGGGCGGAGCGATCGGCAACGACGCCTGCGGCAACCACTCGGTGCGCCACGGCCGGACCGCGGACCACGTGGAGTCGCTGCGGATCGTCACCGCCGACGGCCTGCGCCTGACCGCCACCCGCAGCGGCATCGAGGCCACCGACCCGTCGGACGCGGCGGCGACCGCACGTGCCGAGCACCTGACCGCGCAGCTGCGCGACCTGGCCGCCGACCACCTGGCCGCCATCCGCACCGAACTCGGACGGCTGCCCCGCCAGGTGTCCGGCTACCACCTACGGCACCTGCTGCCCGAGGAGGGATTCGACGTGGCGCGGTCCCTCGTCGGCTCCGAGGGCACCTGCGCGGTGGTCACCGCCGCGACCATGCGCGCCGTACCCCGCTCCGCCCGGACCGGACTGCTGGTCGTGGGCTACGCGGACGTCGTGGACGCCGCCCGGGACGTGCCCGCGATCCTGCGGCACCACCCCACCGCTGTCGAGGGGATCGACGAGGTGATCGTCGAGACCATGCGCGAGCGGCGCGGCGCCGACGCCGTGGCCGCCCTCCCCGCGGGCAGGGCGTGGCTGTTCGTGGAACTCGACGACGACGGCGACGGCAACGCCAACGCCGACGCCGACGACGGGTCGGGCTCGCGGGCCGGAACGCTCGACGACCGGGTGGCCGGACTCGCCGCGGACCTCACCGGCGACGGCCACGCGGTCGAGGCTCTCGTCGTGACGGATCCGGTGGCCCGCGCGGACCTGTGGCGGGTGCGCGAGGACGGCGCCGGGCTGAGCTCGCGGCTCACCGACCCCGCGACCGGCGCGACCATCGAATCCTGGCCCGGCTGGGAGGACTCGGCCGTCGCCCCCGAGCGCCTGGCGGACTACCTCGACGACTTCCGGGGACTGCTCGGGCGGCACGGCCTCACCGGAGTCATGTACGGGCACTTCGGCGCCGGATGCATGCACATCCGCATCAGCTTCGACCTGCGGTCCGAGGAGGGCCGGGGCGTCATGCGCGCCTTCTGCACCGACGCCGCCCACCTCGCGGTGAGCCACGGCGGGTCGCTCTCCGGGGAGCACGGCGACGGCCGGGCACGCTCGGAACTGCTGCCGGTCATGTATTCGCCCGAGATGCTGGACACCTTCGCCCGATTCGCCCGCATCTGGGACCCCTCGGGAATCCTCGCCCCGGGCGGGCTGACCGCCACACGGCCACTCGACGCCGACCTCGCCCTCGCCGGGGTGGGCAGGCGCGACCTGGGCCTGCTGACCTCCGCCGACGGTGCACACCCCGTCCAGGCCTGCATCGGGGTGGGCCGCTGCCGCACGTCCACCGGCGGCGTGATGTGCCCGTCCTTCCGCGCCACGGGCGACGAGAAGGACTCCACCCGCGGCCGGGCCCGCGTACTGCAGGAGGTGGTCCGCGGGACACTCCCCATCGACGACCCGGCGGTCGAGGACTCGCTGGAGCTGTGCCTCGCGTGCAAGGCCTGCTCCTCGGACTGCCCCACCGGCGTGGACATGGCCGCCTTCAAGTCCGAGGCGCTACACCGGCGCTACAGGCGCAGAGTCCGGCCCGTGGCCCACTACTCCCTCGGACTGCTCCCACTGTGGCTGCGCGGCACGGCGCGGGCCGCCCGACCACTCAACGCCGTGCTCGGCACCCGCGCCGGCCGGGCCGCCGCACGACTGGGCGGCCTCGCGACGGACCGCACCCTGCCGCGCTTCACCTCCGCCTCCGAGCTGCGGCGCGAACTCTCCCGCGTCCCGGACAGCGTGTGGACGATACGCGGACAGGGTCATCCGGAAGGGCGGACCTCGGCCGAGATCGTGCTGTTCCTCGACTCCTTCACCCGCGGACTGCGCCCCACGGTCGCCGGCGCCGCCGCCCGCGTCCTGGGCGGCGTGCACACCTCCGTCGCGTGCAGCGCCAGCCACTGCTGCGGGTTGACCCACGTCACCACCGGCAGGCTCTCCGCCGCACGCCGCACCATGGGTGCGACCGCCCGGCACCTCGACGCGATCCGCGGTCCGGACGGGGGCGAGGTCCCCGTCGTCGTCGTCGAACCCAGCTGCGCGGCCACCCTCCGCGAGGACCTCCCCCGCCTGCTCGCCGACACCCCGGACGCCGACACCGCCCGCCGCGTCGCGGCCCGCATCCGGTCGGCGGCCGATCACCTGGGCCGACTCGCCGGCGAAGGGCGTGCCCCCGCCTGGCCCGGCGGTACGGCCCCGGACCGGGTCACGGTGCAGACCCACTGCCACGAGTACGCGACCTTCGGCAACCGCGTGCAGAGGGCGACCCTCACCGCGCTCGGGGTGGGCTCGGTCCGGGAGGCCACCGGGTGCTGCGGTGTCGCCGGCGACTTCGGGTTCACCGCCGGACACGAGGCCGTGACCGCCGCCGTCGCCGAGCAGGCGCTGGCCCCCGCCCTGCGGGCCGACCGGGACGCGCCCGTGCTCACCGACGGCTTCTCCTGCGCCACCCAGGTCGGCCACCTCGGTGCCACCGACCCCACCACCGGATCCGGCCGCGCCGGCCTCCACCTGTTCGAACTCCTCGACCCTGATCCCGATCACAGCCCCGACCCCGTGCCGTTTAACCCCGTGTCCCTTAACCCCGTGCCCCTTAACCCCGTGCCCCTTAACCCCGTGCCCACCAGGAGGCCCACATGACCCGCTCCGTCACCGACATCATCGCCGCGCTCGGCACCGGCGTCCACGTCGACGGGCAGTGGAGCGATGCCGCCTCCGGCGCCACCTTCGAGGTGGTCAACCCCGCCACCGGCGAGGTAATCGCGACCGTGGCCGACGGAGGAGCCGATGACGCCGCCGCCGCGATCGGGTGCGCGGGCCGCACCCAGGCCTCGTGGGCCGCGGTGCCGGCGCGTGAGCGGGCCGAGATCCTGCGCCGGGCGTATGAGCTGATAGTCGACCGCGCCGACGAGTTGGCGCTGCTCATGACCACGGAGATGGGAAAACCACTGGCCGAGGCGAAGGGGGAGGTGGCGTACGGCGCCGAGTTCTTCCGCTGGTTCTCCGAGGAGACCTGCCGCGTCCGGGGCGACGCCCGCCGCTCGCCTGACGGCAAGACCAGGCTCATGGTGACCCACGAGCCCGTCGGCCCCTGCATCCTCATCACCCCGTGGAACTTCCCCCTGGCCATGGCCACCCGCAAGATCGGCCCGGCCATCGCCGCCGGCTGCACCATGGTGTTCAAACCGGCCAACCTCACCCCCCTGACCTCGTTGTACGTGGTGGACGTCCTGCGCGAGGCCGGACTTCCCGACGGCGTGCTCAACGTGGTGTGCACCACCGACCCGGGCGGTGTGGTGGAGCCGTGGATCGACTCCGGCATCGCCCGCAAGCTGTCCTTCACCGGATCCACACCCGTCGGCCGCATGCTTCTCGAGCAGTGCGCGCGCGGCGTGCTGCGCACATCGATGGAGCTCGGCGGGAACGCGCCGTTCGTGGTGTGCGAGGACGCGGACATGGACACCGCCGTGGGCGCCGCGATGGCAGCCAAGATGCGGAACATGGGCGAGGCCTGCACCTCGGCCAACAGGATCCTCGTGCACCGGTCGGTACTGGACGAGTTCGGACGACGCCTCACCGAGAAGATGTCCGCCCTGACCGTCGGCGACGGCACGCGAGAGGGCACCGACGTGGGCCCGCTCGTCGAGGAGAAGGCCGTGACGAAGGTGGTCGAGCTGGTCGACGACGCCGTGGAGCGCGGCGCCGAGGTGCTGTGCGGCGGTTCGCGCGTCGAGGGCCCCGGATACTTCTACCCACCCACCGTCCTGAGCGGGGTGGCCGCCGACTCCGACCTGATGTCCACCGAGATCTTCGGCCCCGTGGCCGCCCTGATCCCGTTCGACTCCGACGACGAGGCCGTGGCCATGGCCAACGACACCGAGTTCGGCCTGGTCTCCTACGTGATGACCGAGAATCTCGACCGCGCGATGACCATGTCCGAGCGCCTGCAGGCCGGGATGGTGGGCATCAACACCGGGATCGTCTCCAATCCGGCCGCCCCGTTCGGAGGCATCAAGCAGTCCGGCCTGGGCCGCGAGGGCGGGCTGACGGGCATCGAGGAGTTCGTGGAGACCAAGCTCGTGGCGATCCCGGTCCGCTGACCGGCGCCCACGGGGCCGGGCGCCGGTCAGGCGGGCACCGGGTGGGCTGTCAGCCGGTGCGGACGCGGCCGGCGAGACGGTGCCGCTCGGACTCCGACATCCCGCCCCAGACGCCGTAGAGCTCGCGGTGTGCCACCGCGTGCGCGCGGCACCTGTCGATCACCGGACACTGCGCGCACAGCTTCTTCGCCGCCGTCTCCTTGCGTCGACGCAGGCTCTTCGACTCGTCCTCGGTGTTGTAGAACAGGTCCGGCACGTCCTGGCACATCCCGTACTCGGCCCATGCCCATCGTTCGTCGATCCTGCTGGTAGCGGTCGTCATGCTTCTCCCCCCGTCGGATCCAGCTTCTTGCACGCGCCAGGTTGTTCGGCACACCCCCAGGGGTGGGATGGGTCACAACTGATAAAATTCGCGGATGGCCGTCAGGGTTTCGGTGGTAAACGACTACACGGTGGTCATCGCCGGCGTGCACGCGCTGCTCGCCCCCTACCCCGACCGGGTCGAGGTGGTGGTCAACGGGCCCGGTTCCCGCGACGGTGTACCCGTGGACGTCCTGCTGTTCGACACCTTCGCCTCCCCGGTGAACTGGCGGGCCCGGTGCTCGTCCATGGTCCTCGATCCGACGATCGGCGCCGTGGCCGTGTACTCGTTCGTCACCGACCCGCGGGCCGTCGAGGAGGCCTTCGCCTCGGGGGTCACGGGGTATCTGTCCAAGTCACTGTCCGGTGAGGATCTGGTCGGGGCCGTCGAACGTGTCGCGGCGGGCGAGCAGGTCCGGCTACTCGGCCACGACGGCGAGTACGCCTCCGCCGGATTGTGGCCGACCGGCGAGGCGGGTCTGAGCCCCCGCGAATCGGAGATGCTCGCGCTGATCGCCCAGGGCAGGTCCAACGAGGAGATCGCCTCTGCGTGCTACCTGTCGATCAACACGGTCAAGACCTACATCCGGGACGCGTACCGCAAGATCGGCGTGACGACCAGACCGCAGGCGGTGGCCTGGGCGATGCGGAGCGGGCTCGCGGTCACCCGCTGAGCGTTCAGTACCCCAGTACAGCGCCGAGGAATCTCCGGGTGCGCTCGTGGCCGGGCGAGTCGAAGAACTGCGCGGGCGGCGCCGACTCGACCGCGACGCCCTCGTCGAACATCACCACCCGGTCGGAGATCTCCCGGGCGAAGTTCATCTCGTGGGTGACCATGAGCATCGTCATGGTCGAGTCGTTGGCGAGGTCCCGGATCACCTTGAGCACCTCCCCCACGAGCTCGGGATCCAGGGCCGAGGTGGGTTCGTCGAAGAGCATGATGTCCGGCTTCGTGGCCATGGCCCGGGCGATCGCCACGCGCTGTTGCTGGCCACCGGACAGCTGCGGCGGCTTCTTGGCTGAATGGTCGGCCAGGCCGACGAGCGCGAGCAGCTCCTCCGCCTCCTGCCGCGCCGTCGCCTTGTCCTTGCCCAGCACGTGCACCGGCGCCTCCATGACGTTCTCCAGCGCGGTCATGTGTGGGAACAGGTTGAACTGCTGGAACACCATGCCGATCCGGCTGCGGATCTGCCTCATCCGCTTGGTCTCGCGGGGCCTCTTCCTCGCGACGTCGGTGTTCCACAACTCGTCGCCCTCGACCAGGACGCGTCCCGAGGTCGGGTACTCGAGGGTCATGAGCACTCGCAGGATCGTGGTCTTGCCGGAACCGGACGGACCGATGATCGAGATCTTCTCGCCCTTGGCAACAGTGAAGTCGAGCTCCCGCAGGACCTTGTTCTCCCCCCAGTTCTTGCTGACCTTCTCGAAGCGGACCATCGGTTCCCCTGGCTCGCCGAGCTCAGTGGACGGTGCCATAGCGGGTCTCCAATCGACGTAGGACGAGTGTGCACGGGACGCTCACGACGAGGTAGAGCAGCGCCGCGATGGTGAAGGGTTCGATGTAGCGGAACTCCGACTGCCCGATCGCCTTGGCCACGGACATGAGTTCGTAGACGGTGATGGCGGACAGGATGGCCGAGTCCTTGAACATCTGGATGAGGTAGTTGCCCAACAGGGGGACCACCCGTCGCACCGCCTGGGGCAGGACGATCCGTGTCCAGGTGCGTCCGCCCGGCAGATTGAGGGCCGTGGCGGCCTCCCACTGACCCACCGGGATCCCCTCGATACCGGACCGGTAGACCTCGGCCGTATAGGCGCTGTAGTTGACGCCGATCACGATGATGCCGGTGACCAGCGCGCTCATGGTGACGCCGTACTCCGGCAGGACGTAGAACACGAAGAACGCCTGGACGAGCAACGGAGTCCCACGGATGAAGTACACGAGAAATCCCAGGATCTGCGAGACCACCGGGATCCGCAGGTATCTGAACACGGCCACGAGCAACCCGAGGACAGCCGCGATGGCCATGCCGGCGAAGGTGATCTGCACCGTGGTGACCAGCCCCCGGAGCAGGTCCGGGATGATGCTGATCGCGAAGGCGTTGTCCCAGATCATCAGCTCACCCCCTGCGTCCGGCCGGTGAGGGCGGTGAGCAGCGACCGGCGCTCACGGGTCGGTGAGAACCGCCGCTCCAGGAGCGCGATGATCACCGAGATGACCAGACTCAGGACGAAGTACAGGAGCAGGATGATCCCGTAGATCAGGGCGGTCTCACCGGTGGCGGACCGGATGAGCCCCGCGTTGAAGGTCAGGTCCGCCACCGTCACCAGGGAGACCAGTGAGCTGTTCTTGAGCAGGTCCACCATGACGTTGCCCATGGGCGGCAGCATCGCCGGGATCGACTGCGGCAGCAGGATGCGGCGCATCCGCTGGGCGGGCGTCATGTTGAGCGCGATCGCGGCCTCCGTCTGGCCCTTCGGCCGGGACGCGATGGACCCGCGGACCACCTCCGAGGCGTACGCGCCCTCGTTGAGGCCCAGCGCGAGGACACCGGCGAAGATGGCGGTGAGCTGGACCCCGAAGAACGGGAGGGCGAAGAACAGCCAGAAGAGCTGCACCACCAGCGACGTGCCGCGGAGGAACTCCACGGTGCACGCCGCCGGCCAGCGCACCCAGCGGTGGGTGGACAGGCGCGCCAGGCCCAGGGCGAAGGCCACGACCAGCGCGAGCGCCGCGCCGAGGACCGTCACCTGGACGGTGGTGATGAAGCCCTGCCGGATGAGAGGGAGGTATTCGGCGATAGCGTCCATCGATCGCCGGTCAGCCGTCGACGGCGCAGAGTTCCTCGGTCGTCACGCCCTCGACGACGGTGGGGTCGAATCCCCACTTCTCGAGTATCTCGGCAAACTCGGGCTCGGTCTTGAACGACTCGAGCTCCTCGTTGTAGGCGTCGAGGAAGTCCTGGTCCTCGGTCCGGAACGCGGCGGACGAACCCGTGCTGGGGGCGTCCTCGATCGGCTCGGTGACCTCGACGCCCTCGAGCTCGCGCAGGGACAGCGTGGGCAGGAGGAAGGCGTCGATACGATCCGCGTTGAGCGCGTCGGCGCCGCCGCGGGCGTCGGTGACGTTGATGATCTGGCCGGCCCCGACTCCCGCCGTCTCGAGGATGCCCTGTTCGAACCCGCCGGGGACCACACCCACGCGCAGGTCCGGCCGCTCCAGGACGTCGGCGATGGTGAGGATGTTCTCCGGGTTGCCGGGCCGCACACCGAACGACTCGGTGGAGACGATCACGGGTGAGGCGTAGGCGACCTCGCGGCAGCGTGACTGCTTCATGAACAACCCCGCGGCGATGGTGTCCCACCTGTTGGCCTTGAGCCCCGGGATCATCGCGTCGTAGCCGGAGACGATGCCCTCGACCCTGTCGATCCCCATCCGCGCGGCGACGGCCCTGACGACGTCCGGCTCCGCGCCGGTGACGGTGCCGTCCGGAGCGAGCTCGGTGTAGGGCGGCTCGTTGCCGATGGCGATCCGCAGGCCCTGCTGTCGGGCCCGCTCGAGGAGGCCGCCGCCTCCGCCGGCCTCGGGGCCGCCGGTCTCCGTGGTGGTGCAGGCGGCGAGGGATCCACCGACCGCGACCACCCCGCCCAGTGCCAGTGCTCCCCGGAACAGTTGCCTTCGCGAGATGGTGGTGTTCATCGGTGCCTCCGTCGGGTTGAAGTTAACGGTTCATCGACCGTATGGCCGGGCGGTCCGGGTCCATCACCTAACGCGACAAGCGTGACCTCGCCGTAACAATGAACCTCAACGGGCCTCGCCACCCTCGCGGACCCGGACGAGCCCGTCCCTCATGTGGTCGACCAGCAACGCCCTGGCCCGATCCGGGTCCCCGGCACGCACGGCGTCGGCGATCGCACGGTGTTCGATGAGCCTTGACGCCGCGTCCGAGTAGGTGCCGCGCATGGCGTGCAGGCACATGCTCGTCTCGACCAGCACGGTCTCGTGGACCCTCGACAGGCGTGGGCTCCGGGCCGCCTCGACCAGGACGTGGTGGAAGTCCAGATCCGCGGCGACCATGGCCTCCGACCGCGGTTCGTCGGCGAGGGAGGCCATCGCGTCGACGGCGGCGTCGAGCGCGTCGGCGGTGACGACGCCCAGCCCGAGGTCGAGCACCCGGTCCAGCGCGGCGGTCTCGACGGTCGTGCGCAGCAGGTACATGTCCTCGACCGCCTCGGCGGAGAGGTCGGCGACGAACAGTCCCCGGTTGCGGTGTGAGACGAGCAGCCCCTCCTGCGTCAACCGTTGCATGGCCTCCCGCAACGGCCCGCGGCTCACGCCGAGCGACCTCGCCAGCGCGGCCTCCCCGAGCTGCGTACCCGGGGGGAACGTGCCGTCCGAGATCGCCCGGCGGAGGGTGCGCGCGATGAGCGCGGGGGTCGATTCCCGGACGACGGGCTCCAGCCCGGCGGCGGCCTCCGGACCAGGGTCCGGTCCGAGCGCGGTCATCCCCCGGCACCTCCGGCGGCGCCCGCGTGGACCCGTGGGGCGGGGACCACCCGGCCCAGCGCCGCCTCGAGAGCCGCACCGACCCGCACGACGAGCCGGTCGTCGAACCTGGCCCCCACGATCTGGATCCCCACCGGCAGCCCCGCGTCGGTGGTCCCACAGGGAATGCTCAGTGCCGGCTGCTGGGTCATGTTGAACGGATAGGTGTACGGGGTCCACGAGGTCCAGTCGGGGCTGTGCCAGCCCGGTGGCACGTCCGATCCGGCGGCGAACGCGGGGATCGGGGTGGTGGGTGTGATCAGGATGTCGTGACTCTGGTGGAAGTCGGCCATCCGTGCGCCCAGCGCCATCCGGACCGCCACCGCGTCGAGGTAGTCGGCGGCGGAGTGGTCGTGATACCGGCCCAGCGCCTCACGCATCGACGGGTCGACGTGGTCGATCGCGTCAGGGCCGTGCGGCGCCAGGACCGCCGCGAGGCCGGCGAACCACAGCACGTGGAAGGCGTCGACGGGATCGGTGACCCCGGGGTCCACCGACTCGACGCGCGCGCCCAGCGACGCCAGGACGTCGACCGCGCGCGCCACCTCGCGCTCCACCTCGGGGTCGTTGGTGCCGAAGCCCAGGTCGGGGCTGTACGCGACACGCAGACCCTCGAGCGGACGATCCCCGCCGGCGCCCTCGGTGGCCGCCGCGAGGTACCCGCCCGGGCCGGGGGTCGTGGCGCGGGCCGGCACCGCCGACCAGTCCCGGGGATCCGGACGGAGCAGCGCGTCCATGAACGCGGCGGTGTCGGCCACGGTGCGCGTCATCGGGCCGGCGTGGGCGAGTGTGCCGAACGGGCTCGACGGGAACATGGGGATCACGCCGTACGTGGGTTTGAGCGCGACGATCCCGCAGAACGCCGCGGGGATCCGGACCGAGCCGCCACCGTCGGTGCCCAGGGCGAGGGGCCCGAGCCCGGCGGCGACCGCGGCCGACGCCCCTCCGCTCGAGCCGCCCGGGGTGAGCGCCGTGTCGTGCGGGTTGCGGGTGATGCCGGTGAGCGTGTTGTCGGTGACCCCCTTCCAGGCGAACTCCGGGGTCGTGGTCTTGCCGATCACCACGCAGCCGGCCTCGTGCACCGCGGAGGTCACCGGGGCGTCGTCGGGCCACGAGTCGGGGTCGGCGGCCCCGGCCTTGTCGGCCAGCAGGCGCGATCCACGCAGTGTCGGGACCCCGCGGGTGTAGAAGATGTCCTTGATCGAGGTGGGGACGCCGTCGATCGGGCCGAGGGGTTCACCCCGCCGGTACCGGTCCTCCGATCGGCGGGCGGACGCGAGGGTCGCCTCTCGATCGAGGTGGCAGAAGGCGTTGATCTCGCCGTTGACCCGCTCGATCGCCTCCAGCGCGTGCTCCGCGGCGTCGACCGGTGAGAGCGAGCCGCTCCGGAAGCGCTCGGAGAGCTCCAGGGCCGTCAGGGAAGAAGTCATCCGTGTACCTTCCGTCAGATTGTCGACAATCCTACAGTCGGCCCCCTCGTCGTCAACACTCCGGTCACCCCGAATCCGCGGGCGCTGATCCGGACATCACAACCCCGGGCGGGTTCGCCTCCTAATCTGGGAGCCATGACCCCAGCTGACGACAGCACCCCCGACGGCACGTCCGCCCACCCCACCGGAACCCCTCCCGCCGTCGACCTCCCCCCCGAGCTCGCCGAGGCCCTGCGCAGAGCTGCGGAGACGCCCACCCTCGTGATCGCGTGCGACTACGACGGCACCCTGGCGCCGTTCGTCGACGACCCGACTCTCGCCGTCCCGGCGCCCGGCGCCATCGACGCCATCGAACGCCTCGCCGGGCTCCCGCGGACCACCGTCGCCCTGCTGTCCGGCCGCAACCGCGCCGCACTGGCCCAGGTGAGCGGCGCCGTCGCTCCGGTGGCCCTGGTGGGCAGCCACGGGTCGGAGTGGGAGGGCGGGTTCGACACGCCCCTGGACGACGACGAGCTCGCGCGGCTCGCCCGTGTGGGTTCCGAGCTCGAGGAGATCGTCTCGCGCACCCCCGGGGCGCACGTCGAACCCAAGCCCACGGCCGCCGTCCTGCACGTCCGCCCGGTCGAGGACCCGGCCCTGCGTCAGAAGGCGATGGCCGAGGCCATGGCCGGACCCGCTGCCCTCGACGGCGTCTTCGTGACCGAGGGCAAGAACGTCGTGGAGATCGCGGTCCGCGAGGCCAGCAAGGGCGCGGCGATCGAGAAGCTGGTCGAGCAGACCGGGGCGGAGATCGCGATCTTCATCGGCGACGACGTGACCGACGAGCGCGGTTTCGCGCGCCTCCGGGACGGGGATGTCGGCATCAAGGTCGGAGACGGCCAGACGCTCGCGGCCTACCGCGTGGCCGACATCCCGGCGGTGGTCGGGTTGCTCTCCCAGCTCGCCGAACTGCGGGCCTGACGCCCGGATTGCACCCGGGAGCGGTCGTCGCCGTACACTTAACGACAACGGTTCCCATTACTACGAGAGCGGTACTCGTGATGTCGTCATCCCCCTTCCCCCGCCGTCCCCGCCTGACGAGGGCGGCCGCCCTCACCATGGCCGCACTCGTCGGAGGGGCCGTCCTCACCGCCTGCGGGTCCGAGGACGGCACGGACGACGGGACCGCCGCCGGCGGCCTGAACCTCGTGGCCTCCACCACCGTCTACGCCGACATCGCCGAGCAGGTCGCCGGCGACAACGCGACCGTCGAGTCCGTGATCTACGACCCGGCCGCCGACCCGCACTCCTACGAGGCGAGCCCGGCCGATGCCGCGGCGGTCGCCGACGCGGACCTCGTGGTCTACAACGGAGCCGGCTACGACGCCTTCGTGGACCGGGCCCTGGAGAACGCCGCGGACGTCCCGGTGGTGCGGGCGGTCGACGAGTACGCGCGCGTGACCGGCGAGACGGTCGCCGAGCACTCACACGACGACGAGCACGGGGCCGCGGACGATCACGACGGCGATCACGACGACCACGGCGGGGACGACGAGCACGGAGCCGCGGACGACCACGGCACCGAGGATGACCACGAGGGCCACGACCACACCTCCGACACCAACGAGCACGTCTGGTTCAGCCTGCCCACCGCAGCGGCGGTGGCCGAACGGGTGGCGGAGGAGCTGGCGACGATCGACGAGGAGAACGCGGAGGAGTACCGGGACAACGCCCGCCGCTTCGCCGAGACCCTCACCCCGCTCGAGGAGCAACTCGACGTGATCCACGACCGCGGTCACTTCCCCTACGCGCAGACCGAGCGGGTCGGCGCCCACCTGTTCGACGCCGCCCACATGGTCGACCGGACCCCGCGCGGTTTCCTGTCCTCGATCGAGGACGACACCGACCCGTCCGCGGCCGACCTCTCCGCCATGCTCGACCTGATCGCCGAGCGAGAGGTCGCGTTCCTCGCGTTCAACAACCAGACCGAGACCCCCGTCACCGCCCGGGTCCGTGACGCTGCCGAGTCAGCGGACGTCGCCGTCGTCGACCTCACCGAGACCCTCCCCGAAGGCGTGGACTACACCACCTGGATGACCGGCATCGTCGACTCGCTGTCCTCGGCCCTCGCCGGGGCGACCCCGGTCGCCGACGGTGGGCACTGACCCGGTGTCACCCCACTTCCGCGGCACCCCCGGCCCCGGGCCCGTCGTCTCACTGGAGTCGGTGACGGTCTCACGCGGGGGGCGCACCCTCATCCGCGACCTCGACCTCGAGGTGGCCGCCGGCGAGTTCGTCGCGGTGCTCGGCCCCAACGGGGCCGGCAAGACCACCCTGCTCAAGGTGCTGCTCGGTGAACTGTCGCCCGATTCCGGGACCGTCCTCGTCGACGGCCGCGCCCCGGGCGACCGGGGAACCCACCTGGGATACGTCCCGCAGCAGCGGGCGTTCGATCCCGGCATCACCCTGCGTGGGCGCGACCTGGTGGGGCTCGGGATCGACGGCACCCGCTGGGGCCCGGGATGGCCGTCCGGACGTGGCGAGAAGCGTCGGGTGGTCGAGGACGCGCTGGACCGCCTCGGGGCCGGTGCGCTGGCGGACAAGCCGCTCGGGCGAATGTCCGGAGGCGAGCAGCAACGCGTCAGAGTGGCCCAGTCCATCGCCTGCGACCCGTGCGTCATGCTCTGCGACGAGCCACTGCTCAGCCTGGATCTCACCGGCCAGCGCACCGTCGCCGCCGTGCTCGACCACCGTCGCCGGCAACACGGGACCGCCGTCCTCTTCGTCACCCACGAGATCAACCCGGTCCTGCCGATGGTCGACCGGATCGTCTACCTGGTGGACGGGCGCCACCGCATCGGCACCCCGGAGGAGGTGTTCACCACCGAGGTCATGTCCGACCTCTATTCCTCCCCCGTCGAGGTACTGCGGGTGCGCGGCCAGATCATCGTGGTGGGCGACACCCAACACCTGTGCGCCGAACCCTGGTCGACCGGCCACCACCATCACGATGACACCCACCCCGGACACGGAGCCTAACGATGGACCGCCTGCTCGAGATCGCCGGATCTATCGCCGACACCGAGGTCACCGCGCACCTGCTCAGGCAGGACTTCGTGCTCTACGGTCTGGTCGCGATCGCGCTGCTCGGTCTGTTGGCGGGTGCGATCGGTCCGTTCATCGTGATGAGACAGATGTCGTTCTCCGTCCACGGGGCCAGCGAACTCGCCCTGACCGGAGCCGCCGCCGCCCTGCTTTTCGGTCTGAACCTGGGCCTGGGTGCGATCCTCGGTTCCGTGGTGGCCGCGCTGATCTTCGGGCTCATGGGCTCCCGCGCCTCCCAACGCGACAGCTCTATAGGCGTGGTCATGGCGTTCGGCCTGGGCATGGCCGTGCTGTTCATCCACCTCTACCCGGGCCGGTCGGGAACCAGCTTCTCGCTGCTCACCGGGCAGATCGTGGGTGTGTCCGAGAACGGCATGATCCAGATGGCGGTGGTCGCGGCGATCATCTGCGTCACGCTGATCGCGCTCTACCGGCCGCTGGTCTTCTCCTCCGCGGACCCCGAGGTCGCCGAGGCGCGGGGCGTGCCGGTGCGCGCCATCAACCTGATCTTCGCGGTGCTGGTGGGGCTCGCGGCCGCCCAGGCGGTCCAGGTGGTGGGTGCGCTACTCGTGCTCTCGCTGCTCATCACGCCGGCCGCGGCCGCCGCCGCGGTCACCTCCAGCCCGGGGCGGGCGATCGCACTGACGATCCTGTTCGCCCAGATCGCGGCGGTCGGCGGGATGCTGCTCTCGCTCGCGCCCGGGGTGCCGGTCTCGGTGTTCGTCACCACCATCTCGTTCGTCATCTACCTGGCATGCCGGGCGGTCGCCGCGGTACGGCGCTGACCCCGCGCCGGACCCAGACCCTGCCCAGGAACCCGCCCCGGCAATCCGCCCCGGCAATCCGCTCCGTGGCGGGGCACCTCACGGCCGCGGGATCAGCACGGACGGGGACGCATGACTACCGTCTGATGGGTGCCTACCGACCGCGACCTCGACCGCCCCGCCGACAGCCCGGCTGAGCTCGACGCGATCCGCGCCGCGTTCCCGACACTCACCTGGGATTCGGCGCAGCGGATCGACGAGGGCTGGGACCACGTCGTGGTGATCTGTCGCGGGTGCGGCGGGGTCGACTCCCTCGGGCACCGGGACCTGGTGTTCCGGTTCCCGACGGACGAGCAGGCGCTCGCGCAGCTACCGCAGGAGGTCGCCGTCCTCGACCACCTGGCCCCCAGGGTCGAGGCCGCGATGCCCCGGTACACCCACGTTCCGGCGGACGGCGGATTCGCCGGGTACCCGCTGGTGCGTGGGGAGAGGCTCACCCCGGCACTGCTCCGCAGCCTGCCCACGACGGACAGGACATCGGTCGCCGGGCAACTCGGTGCGCTGCTGGCGGCACTGCACGTGGCCGACACCTCCACGCCCCCGCTTGACCGGGTCCCGGACTCCTATCAGCCCGAGAACCTCGACTTCGTACGAGGGATAGTGGCCAACGACCTCCCAGCGGTGTTCACCGGCGACGAGCTGCGGACCGCGCAGGAGATCTGCGACGAGGTCGCCGCGTTGCAGTCCACCCTGCTACCGCGGGTCTTCCTGCACAACGACGTCTACACACGCCACCTGTACTGGGATCGGGAGACGTCGCCGGGTCGGCTGGGGCTCATCGACTTCACCGACATGTGCCTCGGCGACCCGGCGGTCGACTTCGCCGAACTGTACGAGTACGGGCCGCGATTCGTCGACGAGGTGGTGGCGCACTACGTCGGCGGGATCGACCACACCTTCCTCGACCGGGCGTGGACCTATCAACGATTCGCCGGGCTCTACATGGTCGTCGGCCACCTCTACTACGGCGAGGAGACGTGGGAGTACGCGCGGGCGACGTTCGACCGGTGCCGGTCTCCCCGCCGCCCGCGGGCGTGAGCGGGCTCCGAGGTGGCCGCTATCCCTTGACGCGCCGCTGACGCGAGAACTCCGAGAGCACGACGCCGGCCGCGACGGACGCGTTGAGGCTCTCCACTCCCCCGGTGATCGGGATGGACAGGATCGAGTCACAGTTCTCGCGCACGAGCCGCGAGAGGCCCTTGCCCTCGGATCCCACCACCACGACCGTGGGACCGGTGCCGTCGTAGCTGTCCAGGGTGGTGTCGCCGTCGGCGTCCAGCCCCACGAGCTGTACCCCGGCCTTGGCCCAGTCGAGCAGAGTGCGGTTGAGGTTGGTGGCCCTGGCCACCGGCAGCCGGGCGGCGGCACCGGCGGAGGCGCGCCACGCCACGGCCGTGATGGACGCGCTGCGCCGCTCGGGGATGAGGACGCCGTGCCCACCGAACGCGGCGGTCGAACGGATGACGGCCCCGAGGTTGCGGGTGTCGGTGATGTTGTCCAGCGCCACGAGCAGAGCGGGCTGGGACGACCCCATCGCGATGTCGAGCAGGTCCTTGGGGTCCGTGTACTGGTACGGCGGCACCTGCAGACCGATCCCCTGGTGCATGCCGTTCGAGACCATGCGGTCGAGGTCGGTGCGCGGCACCTCGAGGATCGAGATCCCCTTGTCCGCACAGAGGTGGACGGCCTCGGTCAGCCGCTCGTCGGCCTCCGAGCCGATCGCCACGTACAGCGCGGTCGCGGGCACGCCGGCGCGGAGGCACTCCACCACCGGGTTGCGGCCCACCACGTACTCCGGCCCATCGGCCTGCTTCTGCGCATACCGGCGGCGCTGCTGCGTGGTGTCCGCCTTGCGCGAGGCGGCGTTGGCCTTGCGGTGCGCCGAGTGATAGGTCCGGTCCTCGGCCTTGGGGGTGGCGCCGCGGGGCTCGAGTCCCCGTCGTCGCTGCCCGCCGGAGCCCACGACCTGGCCCTTCTTGGTGCCGGATTTGCGGATCGCGCCGCGTCGGCTCGAATTGCCAGCCATGTCAGTCCTTCCGGTTGGCGAGCGACCATTTCTGGCCGTCCGCGGTATCGGCCACCTCGATGCCGGCGGTGACCAGGCGGTCCCGGATGGCATCGGAGGTGGCGAAGTCCTTGTTCGAGCGCGCCTCGTCGCGCGCCTCGAGTTCTGCGCGCACGAGCGAGTCGAGCGCTGTGGTGACCGCGTCGTCCGCGCCACCGTCGGCGACCCAGTGGGGGTCGAGGGGGTCGACGCCCAGCACGGCCGTCATGGCCCGGACCGCCGATGCGGCGGCCAGCGCCGCGTCGTGGTCGCCGGACGCCAGGGCGGAGTTCCCCGCACGCACCCGGCCGTGGATCTCCGCCAGTGCGGCGGGGACCCCGAGGTCGTCGTCCATCGCCGCGGCGAAGCCGTCGGTCCACCGTCCCACGGGCACCTCGCCACCGGCCTCGGCCACACGCCGCACGAACGCCTCGATCCTCCGGTAGCCGGCGGCCGCCTCCTGCAGCGCCTCCGGCGAGTACTCGAGCATCGACCGGTAGTGGGCGCTGCCCAGGTAGTAGCGCAGTTCGACGGGGCGCACCGCGGTGAGGATGTTGGGCACGCTGAGCACATTGCCCAGGGACTTGCTCATCTTCTCCCCGGCCATGGTCACCCACCCGTTGTGCAGCCAGTACCGGGCGAACCCGTCGCCGGCCGCGTGCGACTGGGCCGCCTCGTTCTCGTGGTGCGGGAACTGCAGGTCGAGGCCACCGCCGTGGATGTCAAAGGTCCCACCGAGGTACCAGGTCGCCATGGCCGAGCACTCGAGGTGCCAGCCCGGCCGGCCCTCGCCCCACGGGGTGGGCCAGCTGGGCTCGCCCGGCTTGGCCGCCTTCCACAGGGCGAAGTCGCGGCTGTCGCGCTTCCCGCGCAGGTCCGCCGCCTCACCCTGGTCGACCTCGTCCAGGCGGTGACCCGACAGGTGCCCGTAGTCGCCCTCCGGGGCGGTCGACCAGGCGGCCACGTCGAAGTAGACGCTCCCCTCGGCCGGGTAGGCGAAACCGCGCTCGATGAGCCGCTCCATGTAGTCGACCATCTGCGTGACGTGCCCGGTCGCCCGCGGCTCGGTGGACGGCGGCAGGACCCCGAGGGCGTCATAGGCTCTGGTGAACTCCCGTTCGTGGGTGGCGACCCACTCCCACCACGGTCGACCGTTCTCGGCGGCCTTGGTCAGGATCTTGTCGTCGATGTCGGTGACGTTGCGGACGAACGCCACGTCGTAACCCGTCGCCAGCAGCCAGCGGCGCAGCACGTCGAAGGCGACGCCGGACCGGACGTGGCCGATGTGCGGGACGGACTGAGGGGTGGCCCCACAGAGGTAGACGGACGCGTGCCCCTCCCGGACAGGGGTGAACTCCCGGAGGGAGCGGGAGGCGGTGTCGTACAGATGGAGCGTCACGGGTAGCGAGTCTACCGGTGAGGAACCCTCCCGCCCGCTTCGTCAGCTCCGGAACACCAGAGCGGTCGCCACGGCGGAGACCCCTTCGCCGCGACCGGTGAAGCCCATTCCGTCGGTCGTGGTGGCCGACACGGAGACCGGGGCGCCGATGATCGCGGAGAGTGTGTCCTGCGCCTCGAGCCGTCGCGGACCCATCTTGGGCCGGTTGCCCACCATCTGTACGGCCGCGTTGCCTATCGCCCACCCGTGTCCGGCGAGTTCCGCCACCGCCTCGCGGAGCAGTCGCTCTCCGGAGACGTCGTCGTACTCGGCGCGGCCGGTGCCGACCAGGGTGCCGAGGTCGCCCAGGCCCGCCGCGGACAGGAGGGCGTCGACCAGAGCGTGTGCCACGACGTCGCCGTCGGAGTGCCCCTCGCAGCCGGCGTCGTCCGGGAAGTGCAGGCAGGCCATCATGCAGGGCTTGCCCGGCTGCACCTGGTGGGCGTCGGTGCCGATGCCCACGCGCGGGATCACGGGTCCGGTCACGGATCCTCCTTCGAGTTCTTCCGGTGCACGGATTCTTCCAGCGCACGGACTTCTTCCAGCGCACGGGCGTGGTCGGACGCCGTGGTGATCTTGAACGACAGCACGTCTCCGGCGACCGTCGCGACCCGCCTGCCCAGTCGCTCGACCAGCCCGGCGTCATCGGTGGCCACGTCCCCGGCCGCGTCGTAGGCGGCGAGGAGCACGTCGGGCGCGAACCCCTGTGGTGTCTGGACGGCCCGCAGGGCGGCGCGGTCAGGCGTCCCCACCACGTACCCGCCGGCGTCGACCTGCTTGACGGTGTCGATGACGGGGAGAACGGGCACCACCGCGCCCTCCCCCGACCTGACGGCCTCGACGACGCGCAGGATCGGTGCCGCGGGGGTGAGGCAGCGCGCCGCGTCATGGACCAGGACCACGTCGTGGACCGAGGTCCCGGATCGCGCGAGGGAGGCGGTGAGGACCGCGAGCCCGTTCCGCACCGAGTCGGTGCGCTGCGCCCCACCCGTGGTGACGACGACGAGGTGGTCCCCGGAGCGGAGCGGTGCGAGCAGCTCCTCCGCCTCGGCCACGCGGTCCCCCGGGACCACTGCCACGACGTCGTCGACGGCCCCGCTCGCCAGCAGCCCGGCGACGGCCCGCTCGAGCATCGTCCGGCCGGACACCTCGACGAACGCCTTGGGCACACCGGCTCCCAGCCTGACACCGGACCCTGCCGCGGGAACGACGGCGGCCACCCTGCCCGTGGGGGCGGGGTGGCCACTCGACTCGTGCTGCGTCACCTAGTACCGGGTCACTCGCGCAGGTCGCGTCAGGCCGGTGCGGCCGCGGACGCCAGGACCTGCTCGAGGAGCTCGTCCGCACGGTGCTCGTCGGCACGGTCGGCCAGCGCGAGCTCACCCACCAGGACCTGCCGCGCCTTGGCGAGCATGCGCTTCTCGCCCGCGGACAGACCGCGGTCCAGATCGCGACGCCACAGGTCGCGGACGACCTCGGCGACCTTGTTCACGTCCCCCGAGGCCAGCTTCTCCCCGTTCGCCTTGTAGCGGCGCGACCAGTTGGTCGGCTCCTCCGCGTGCTCGGTGCGCAGGACATCGAAGACCTTGTCGAGCCCCGCCTCGTCGACCACATCGCGTACGCCCACGTACTCGGCGTTCTCGGCCGGTACCCGGACCGTGAGATCGCCCTGTGAAACCTTGAGGACGAGGTATTCCTTCTCGGTGCCCTTGACCGTCCGCATCTCGATCGCCTGGATACTTGCGGCGCCGTGATGCGGGTAGACGACAGTGTCGCCGACCTTGAACTCCATGAGTGGCTTTCCCCTTTCGACTGAGCCATCTTAGCACGCCCTCAGCGCTGGGGTTATCCGTTTATGCAGGTCAGAAACCCGAATGGCCCGGCTGGTGAATCCGGGGGGTGTGAGGGGCGCACTCTGACGCCGGTCATGACCAGCCGTGGACTACGATGAGACCGGCCTGAGAACGACCATCCCCCGAGGAGCCTGACGTGACTTCACCGAACACCGGCCTGCGCCGCACCGCGCTCGTAGTCCTGGCCGTGGGTACCGCCGTCGGCATGTCCGCGTGTGGCGCCGGCCAGGTCTCCCAGACGGCCAGCCAGGTCGCCGCGGTGGACGGTGGACAGGGTTCCGCGGGCGATCTCTACGTCAACGACCTCGTGGTGGTCCTCCCCGAGACGGGTGAGGCCCGGCTCGGGTTCGCCGCCTCCTACACCGGTTCCGGTATCGGTGAGTCCGTCTCCCTCGACCGGGTCGAGATCGACGGTATGGAGGCCCAGATCGGCGAGACGCAGCCCCTCGGTCGCGGGTGTTCACTGATCGTCTCGGCGGCCGCCGACGCCGAGCCCGTCCCCGCCGGTGACGACCTCTGCGTCGAGCGGACCACCGCCACCCTCCCCGGAGCCGACGACCTCGACATCGGCACCTCGGTGCCGGCCACCGTCTCCTTCTCCAACGGCGACCAGATCGAGATGGACGCGGCCGTCATCGCCGAGGTCCCGGCCAGCGACGAGTACACCCGTCCGGTCGAGACCCACGCCGAGGGGCACTGAGACGTCCGCCCTGTCCGCCCGCGCGGCCGACGGATCACCCGTCGACGCGGCCGTGCGCGCCGTCCTCCGGCGTCTCGCCCCGGGCACTCCACTACGTGACGCCCTGGACCGCATCCGACGCAGCGGTACCGGCGGTCTCGTCGTCCTGGGCGACGACCCCGCCGTCCAGGAGATCTGCGACGGCGGCGTGGCCCTGGACGTCGAGTTCACCCCGGCGCGGCTGCGTGAGCTGAGCAAGATGGACGGCGCCGTGGTGCTGTCCACGGACGGCACGCGCATCACCCACGCCAACGTCCACCTGGTCCCCGACCCCACCCTGCCGGCGGTGGAGACCGGGACCCGTCACCGAGCGGCCGAGCGCACCGCGCTGCACACCGGGGTCCCGTCGGTGGCGGTGTCCGCCTCGATGACCACCGTGACCGTCTACGCGGAAGGGCAGGCCCGGGTCCTGGCCGACCCCGTGGTCCTGTTGGCCCGCGCGGACCAGACCGTGGCCACCATGGAACGCCACGGTGCCCGCACCGCCCGAGCCCGCGCCCGACTCGACCGCGCGGAGATCGGCGGGTACGCCTCCGTCCGCGACGTCGTGACGATGGCGCAGCGCCTGATCCGGTTGGATCGTCTCGGGGCCGAACTGGCCGAACTCACCGTGGAGATGGGCGAGTACGGGCGTCAGACCACGCTCCAGCTCGAGGAGCTGCTGGCCGACACCCCGGACGAGCTGTGGGGCCTCGTCGCCGACCACCTCGCCGTGGACCCCACCGGCGGAAACCCGGTCCCCACGGCCGAGCAGGTGACGAACGGCCTCGAGCGCCTGGCCGCCCTCACCGACGCCGACCTCCTCCTCCCCGGCCCCGTCGCCCGCTGCCTGGGCCTGCCCGCGGAGCCGGAGGACCTCGACGAGCACGTCACCGCGCGTGGACACCGGATGCTCGCCCACATCCCCAGACTCCGGCCCGTCCAGATCTCCGCTCTGGTCGAACGGTTCGGATCGGTTCCGGCACTGTTGGCCGCCGAACAGACCGACTTCGCGGACGTGGAGGGGGTGGGCGCCCTGTGGGCCCGACACGTCCGCCAGTGGCTCACCGGCCTGGGGTCGACCTAGGCGTGATGCCCGGGGGCCGGACGCCGTCGCAGGTCACCCCGAGCGTTGGTCACACCGGACGTCAGTCTCCCTCGACCACGTTGAAGGTGGCGGCCGGGCTGAAGACGTTCCCGACCAGCGCGTAGACCTGGTAGGCGCCGACCTCGACGGGCGTCCGATCGGCCTCCGAGCAGGCGCCCTCCGCGGAGCTGCGGCCGGTCCAGTCGATCTGACGGGGCTCGGGCTCACCGGGCCGCAGGTCGACCTCGTCCTCGTCCCGGGGGGTGGTGCAGTCGATGCTCGACCAGACCTTGACGTTCGTGTCCAGGCGGTAGACCTCGAAGGACAGCGGCGCCTCGGCGAGGTCGCGATCGCACGTGGTGTCCGAGGTGTTGAGGATGTTGACGAAGAACCGGACGTCCTCCCCGACGGGCACGTTGGGCTCGGCGGACCAGACCTCCAGGCTCAGGTCCTCGTCCGCGCACCGTCCCCGCGAGGCCCCGCCGTCGTCCCGGGCGGTGGTCTCGGACGTCGTCGTCTCCGAGGTGGTGGCCGCCTCGGCCGAGTCGATCTCGCCGCCCGCCGCCGAGTCCTGGGTGTCCGTGCCGCTGTCCCGGGAGGCCAGGAACAGCGCCAGCACCACCGCCAGGACGGCGACGACCGCGATGGCGACGGCGGCGACGCGGCGACGCACATAGACTTCGCGCGGTAGGGAGCCCTGGGGTTCGTGCACGGGCCCAACTCTAGGGCCGAGGGCGCGCCGCGCCGGATCCCCCTCGCGGCGTGTCCCTAGACCGCGTTCATCAGACCGCGATCATCTCCTCGCCCGGACCGTGGGGGGTGTCCTCGACCTCCCCCAACGCGCTGCGCAGGTATGCGCGCCCGTCGGAGAGCTTGTAGGTCACACCGACGATGGCGAGGCGACCCTCCTCGATGCGGTCGCTGATGATCTTGGAGCGCTGCTTGAGCAGTTCACCGGTCTCCAGGACGTGGCGCGCCTCGAAGTCGTCGATGGTGCTGAGCCCCTCACGGCGCCCGTTGAGGATCGAGGGCGAGACCTTCTCCACCACGTCGCGCAGGAACCCGGGCGGGATCTCCCCGGTGTTCAGCGCATCGACGGTGGCCTTGACGGCGCCACAGCTGTCGTGGCCGAGCACCACGATGAGCGGGGTGTCGAGCACGTGGACCGCGTACTCGATCGACCCGAGCACCGCCGAGTCGCTGATGTGGCCGGCGGTGCGGATCACGAAGAGGTCGCCGAGGCCCTGATCGAAGATGATCTCGGCCGCCACCCGGGAGTCCGAGCAGCCGAACAGCACGGCCTTGGGGTGCTGCGCCGCGACGAGCTTCTCCCGCCGCTCGGTATTCTGGCTGGGATGACGCATCTGCCCTTCGACGAATCGATGGTTGCCGTCGCGGAGCGAGGCCCAGGCCTTGATGGGATCGGTATGAGGCATGACTCATATTGTGCACACTCCGCCACCGTGGAGCCACGGTGACCTCCGTCGACACACCCGCTCTCCTCTCCTGGTTCGACCGTGCGGGCCGACCCCTGCCCTGGCGCGGGCCGGACGTCAGCGCGTGGGAGATCCTGCTCTGCGAGGTCATGAGCCAGCAGACCCCCGTCGCGCGGGTGGAACCGGTCTGGCGGGCGTGGCTCGAGCGGTGGCCCGGTCCGGCCGAACTGGCCGCGGCATCCCCCGCCGAGGTGATCCGGATGTGGGGCAAACTCGGCTATCCCCGTCGCGCCCTCCGGCTGCAGGAGTGCGCCCTCGTCGTCGTCGATCACCACGGCGGCGAGGTCCCCACCGACGTCGAGGCCCTGCTCGCACTACCGGGCGTCGGCGACTACACCGCCCGCGCGGTGGCGTGCTTCGCCCACGGTCAGCGCGTCCCCGTGGTCGACACCAACGTGCGGCGGGTGGTCGCACGGGCGGTGGGCGGGGCCGCCGAGGCCGGGCCGCCGTCCACCCGACGCGACCTCTCGGCGGTCGACGCCCTGCTGCCGGCGGGCCGCGAACGGGCGGTCGCCTTCTCCGTGGCCCTGATGGAGCTCGGCGCGCTGGTCTGCACCGCCCGGGTGCCGCGGTGCGACGACTGCCCCCTCGCCCCCTCCTGCGCGTGGCTGGCCGCCGGCAGACCCGAGTGGGACGGGCCCCGGCGCCGGACCCAGACCTTCGCCGGCACCGACCGTCAGGTCCGCGGCCTGCTCCTCGACGTCCTGCGCGACGGCGACGGAGCAGCCGACCGGGACCGTCTGGACGCGGTCTGGCCGGACGCGGTCCAGCGCGAGCGCGCGCTCGATTCGCTGGTCGCCGACGGGTTGATGGTGCGGGCCGGGGACCGGTACTCGCTGCCGGGTTGACCGGCCGGGGCCGCGACACCAAAGCGTAGGCTCACCTACATGGCCGTCGTGAAGATCAATGCCCTGTCCGTACCGACCCAGGCCGGTGCCGAGCTCGAGCGCCGGTTCGCCGAGCGCGCGCACACCGTGGAGAACTCCCCCGGGTTCCTAGGCTTCCAGCTGCTGCGTCCCACCGCCGGCGAGGACCGCTACTTCGTGGTGACCACCTGGGAGGACGAGGCGTCCTTCGCCGCATGGCGCGACGGCGACGCCCGGACCGCCCACGCCGGCCAGCACGGCAAGCCCGTCGCCGAGGGGGCCAACCTCCTCGAGTTCGACGTCGTGTTGGACGTCAAGCCCTCCGCCTGACCCCCGGCACCTCCACCGGCGCACCCAGACACCTCACGTGGACCGGATCTCGGAACAGCCGTATCCCATCGCCTTCGGCGCGCTCTTCGTCATAGTGATGCTGCGCGCCAATGCCACCTACTGGCTCGGCCGGGGGGCACTGAGCGGCGGCAGACTGAGCCGTAGAGCGGCCCGCCACCTGGACGGGCGGCACATGCAGCGGGCACAGCGGCTGTCGGCCCGCTACGGGGTGATCGCGGTGCCGCTGTCCTTCCTCACCGTGGGCGTGCAGACGGCGATCAACTTCAGCGCCGGGTTCACCCGCATGCCGCTGACCCGGTACCTGCCCGCGGTGACCGTGGGTGGGCTCATGTGGGCGTTGCTCTACTCCACCGTCGGAATGGTCGGCTGGGCGGCGATCGCCACCCTCTGGTCGGGGATCACCTCGTAGACCGACCTCGTGAACCGACCGTGTGGACAGACCGCGCAGACCGACCGCTCACGGTCCGCTACTTCTCGGGCAAGGGCCCGACCACCGGCCCGAGCACGTCCTGAAACCTGTCGTCGACCAGGTGGTCGATGTCCACCGGGTCGATCTGCCCGTCCTCGGTGAAGACGTCGGCGAGCTCCTGCTCGCTGGCCACCGTGTCCGTCAGCGCCACCGGCTGTCGAGTGCTCCGGCTCTGCGAGAGCTCGGCGGCCTCGGGGGTCAACCCCACCGCCTCGCCGTAGAACGCGGCCCACTGCGCCGGGTTCTCCGCGCTCCAGGTCCCCGCCTCCGCCAGCCGGACCAGGAAGTCCGCGATCGCGGTCTGGCGCCGCGCGTCCGCGAGGGCGTCGTGGGAGGCGAGCCCGAACCAGAACCCGTTGGACGCCCCGGCCGCGGTCGCGATGGTCCGGGCGTCGGTGGTGGTCTGTGTGATGGCCGTGTACGGGTCCCAGATCGCCCAGGCATCGGCGTCGCCGCGGGAGAACGCGGAACCCGCCTCGGCCGGCTGGAGAAAGACCAACTCGACGGACTCCGGCGCGACCCCGGCCTTGCGGAGCTGGAGCAGGAGATGCCCGTGGGCGGAGGTCCCCTTGGCCACCAATACCGTCCGGCCCGCCAGGTCGGCCACCGACTGCACGGGCGAGTCGCCGGGGACGAGGATCCTGTCACCCTCACCTCCGTTGGCGTACGCGGAGACGATCGACGCCCGCGCCCCGGCGGCCGCCCCGAACACCGGTGGGGTGTTGCCGGTGACGGCAACGTCGATCTGCCCGGCGTTGAGCGCCTCGACCTGCGGCGGCCCGGAGGTGAAGGTGGAGAACTCGACCTCGTACGGCAGGTCGTCGAGCTGCCCCGCCGCGGTGAGCAGGGCCTGGGTGCCGCCCTTCTGGTCCCCCACCCGCAGGACGAGGTCGGACAGGCCCGCCAGGTCGACGCGCTCGGGGACCGGGGCCGCGGCCTCGGAGTCGCGGGTGGCGCATCCGGCGCCGACGAGCACCACGATCAACGCCAGGGCGAGAAGGGCGGCGGGGATCGCGGATCGTCGATCGATCGGGGGGAGGGTCGTGGTCATATCGAGTAGTCCTCGTCTGTGTGGTCGACGCCCAGCGCGTCGAGTAGGCGGCGGCGGTGGTGGCTCGTCTCGCCCCCGCCCCGGGGTCGGTCGATGGTCTCGGTGTGGCCGACTACGCCGTCGTCCAGGACGAGCACACGATCGGCCAGGGCAACCGCCTCGTCGACGTCGTGCGTCACCAGGAGGACGCCGAAGCCGTGGTGGGCCCACAACCGCAGCAGGAGACGGTGCATGGTCCGCCTGGTGAGGGCGTCGAGCGCGCCGAACGGCTCGTCGAGGAGCAATAACGCGGGCTCCGCGACGAGCGCCCGGGCGAGCGAGGTCCGCTGCGCCTGCCCACCGGAGAGCTCCCCCGGGTAGGCGCCCTCACGGCCCTCGAGCCCCACCTCGGCGAGGATCCCGGTGACCCGGGCGGACTTCTCCCCACGCCCGACCCCGACCCGGTTGAGGCCGTGCCGCACGTTCTCGGCGACGGTCCGCCAGGGCAGCAGTCGGGAGTCCTGGAACACGACCGCCGGGGCGCCGTCGATGTGGACACTCCCGCCGTCGAGATCCCGATCCAGTCCGGCGAGGATCCGCAGCGCGGTGGACTTGCCACTCCCGCTCCGCCCGAGCAGCGCGACGATGTCTCCGCGGGGGACGGTCAGGTCGAGGTCCCGGAGGACGATGGTGTCGCCGAAGCTGCGGGTGACGCCGCGCAGAGCGCCCGCGGGGGCGAGGGTGGTGGTCATACCTGTGTCTCCTGAGCTGTGAGCGGGTGTCAGCGGTAGTGGCGCAGGGCGCGGGCCTCGGCGACGCGGACGACCGCGTCGGTGAGGATGCCGAGCAGCGCGTAGACGACCAGTCCGACGATGATCACGTCGATCCGGAAGTAGTCGCGGGCGTTCATGATGAGGTAGCCGATGCCGTTGGTCGCGTTGAGCTGCTCGGCCACGATGAGCGTGAGCCAGGCGATCGCGAGCGACTGCCGGACCCCGACCAGCACCTGGGGCGCGATCGACGGCAGGATCACCTCGGTCAGTCGCTGCCGTCGGCTGAACCCGAACACCGTCGCCATGTCCTGCAGCCGGGGATCCACCTGACGCAGTCCGGAGGCCGTGTTGAGGTAGATCGGGAAGACCACTCCGAGCGCGATGAGCAGCACCTTGGGGGTCTCACCGATGCCGAACCAGAGGATGAACAACGGGATCAACCCCAGGTGGGGCAACGCGCGGAGCATCTGGAGCGGGGGGTCGACGAGGGCGTCCGCGATCCGCGAGGTCCCCACGACCACCCCCAGGACGAGCCCGGCCACGGCACCCAGGACGAACCCCTGGACCACGCGCACGCTCGATACGGCCAGCGCGTCCGCGAGTTCGCCGGAGGCGATGAGCTCCAGAGCGGACTCGGCGATGAGCTGCGGGGCTGGCAGGATCCGCTCCGGCAGGACGCCGGTGGCGCCGGCGACCTGCCAGATCAGGATCAACAGGACGGGGCTGAGCCATCGCAGCCAGGTGGTCCGGCGACGGGGTCGACGGCGCTTCGGATCACCGCGCCCGGATGGCAGGGCATCCGTGGCGGGGCCGGTCGCCACGGGAGGAGTCTCCGGCGGCGTAGAGGCGAGAACAGTGGTCATGGTGATGTCTCCTCGTCACGTCACCCGCCGACGGAGGCGGGCTCCCCGGACCGGATGTCGGCGACGGTGGCAACGGTGGTGAACGGGACGGACACGGTGTCCTCACGGCGCTCGCCCGACGACCACAACCCGCGACGGGCCAGGATGGGCAGTACACCCTCGCCGAAGCTGTACGTCTCCTCCAGGTGCGGGTACCCGGAGAGGACGAAGTGGCTGAGCCCCAGCCCCGCGTACTCGGCGATCCGGTCGGCCACCTCCTCGTGGGATCCGACGAGCGCGGTTCCCGCTCCCCCGCGGACCAGGCCGACCCCGGCCCACAGGTTCGGCGAGACCTCCAGCGAATCGGTCCGGCCGCCGTGCAGGTCGAGCATGCGGCGTTGTCCCTCCGATTCGCTCGCCGCCAGCGAGGCCTGGACGCGGGCCACGTCCTCGGGGTCGATCCCCGCCAGGAGACGCTCGGCTTCCGCCCACGCCTGCTCCGAGGTGTCTCTCGAGATCACGTGGAGTCGGATCCCGAACGACGGGGTGCGGCCGTGGACGGCCGCCGCGCCGCGGACCCGGTCGAGCTTCTCGGCGACCGCGGCCGGCGGTTCACCCCAGGTCAGGTACGTGTCGGCGTGGCGGGCGGCGACGCGGATCCCGGCCGCCGACGAGCCGCCGAAGAAGATCGGCGGCACCGGGTCGGGTCGACGGGCGAGAACGGAACCCTCGACGGCGAGGTGCTCGCCGCTGTAGGACAGCGCATCCTGCGAACTCCACAGTCCTCGCACGATGTCGAGGAACTCGTCGGCCCTGACATAGCGCCCCTCCTTGTCCAGGAAGTCCCCGTACGCGCGCTGCTCGCGTGACTCCCCGCCGGTCACCACGTTGAGCAGCAACCGGCCATCGGTCTGCCACTGGAAAGTGGTCGCCATCTGCGCGGCGAGGGCCGGGCTCATGAGCCCCGGGCGCAGGGCGACGAGGAACTTGATTCGTTCGCTCGAGTCGGCGAGCAACGCGGCGGTGATCAGCGCGTCCTCGCACCAGGCACCGGTGGGTGTGAGGAGGGACTCGAACCCGTTGTGTTCCGCCGCCGCCACCACCTGCCGCAGGTAGGCCAGGGTCGCGGGGCGGTCCCCCGACATCAGCGTGCCGTGCCCTCCGGCCACGAGGTTGCGCGAATCCCCGTAGGTGGGCAGAAACCAGTGGAAGTGCAACCCCGCGTGGTCGGCGGACGGATGTGTCGGGTCGGTGGCCACGGATGGCTCCTCGGTGTCTCGGATCGGAGTGCGGACCGACACATCGTGGGGCCGGACGGCGGCGGGTGGCCACCATTGGCGTCAGGCCGAGAGAAACACTTAACAATAGTAGACTGATCGGTCTATTGCCTGTGTTAGTCTCCTCGGCATGACGACCCGATCACCGGCACCTGACCTGCGCTTGTCCGACGTGAGCTCGGCGCGGGTCATGCGCACGATCCGGTTCCGCGGGCCGGTGACCCGTCCGGAGGTCGCGACATCCACCGGCTTGTCGGTGGCGACGGTCGGCCGTGCCACGGCAGCACTACTGTCCGCCGGGGTCATCCGCGAGCGGCCGGAGCTCATGCACGACGGTTCGGTCGGTCGGCCGAGCATCCCGGTGGAGATCGATCCCTCCGGGCCGGTGGTCGTGGCCGTCCACATCGGCCTCAGCCGCTGCGTCGTGGCCATCAGTGACCTCGGATGCCGGATCCTGTCCGACTACGCGATCCCCACCCCCGGCAGGGATCCGGAGCTGATCGCCGACGAATTGACCGCGATCGCGTTCCGGCTCCTCGACGGCCACCGAGGGCGCCGGCTGGTCTGGGGCGGTGTGGCCACGGCCGCGCGGATCACCGCGCCGGGAAGGATCGACCACGACCTGCTGGGATGGCGCGACGTTCCCGTGGCGGACCTGTTCACCGACCGGATCGGGGTGCCCTTCTCCTTGGCGCCCCACGTCGAGGCGATGGCCGCCGCCGAGCTCCTCGTGGGGCACGAGTCCCATCGGGGGACGACCCTGGTCGTCTACGCGCGCGAGCATCTCGGCTCCGCCCTCGTGATCGACGGCGCCGTCCACCTGCCCCGCGCCGGGTCGTCCGAACTCGCCCACCTCCCCGTGGGTCCCACCACCTACCTCGACGACCGCGGCCGCGGCCTACTGGATGTGGTGGGCGACTCCGGGCTCGTCCGCGCCGCGGCCACCCGCGGCATCACCGTCGAGTCGGTGCCAGAGCTCGCAGCCCGGGCACACCGCGACCCGATGGCCGACGCGATCCTCGTCGAGCGGGCGACGATCCTCGGCCGCCTGGTGGGACTGGTCTCGGCCATCACACGCCCCGACTCGGTCGTGCTCTGCGGCCAGGCCTTCACCGACCATCCGCGATACCTGGGCCCCCTTCTGCGAGCGTCGCGGGAGACTCCACTGACGGGTGGGGAGCCCGAACTCAGGGTGTCGACGGCGGGTGGGCGGATCCAGCAGTTCGCGGCCATGGCGGTAGCGCTCGACACCATCTCCGCCGACCCCACGGGTGCTCTGCGGGCGGGGCTGCTGACGGCGTCCTGACCCGTTCCGGTCACCGCGAGCGGAAAGTTCGACATCCGTAGCGCCCGGCCACAGACTTCTCGTATGACCGAACGCAGCCCCTCCACCGCGCACCACTCCGTCTCGGCGGAGACCCACCGTCGGGCGATGCGTATGCATCCGGCCGGCGTCACGATCATCACCCTCGACGGCGCCGACGGGCCGGTGGGCTTCACCGCCTCGTCGCCGTCCAGCCTGTCGTCGGAGCCCGCGCTGGTGAGCTTCAACGTCGGGATCTCGTCGTCCAGCCTGGCAGCGGTACTCGATGCCCGGACCGCGGTGATCCACCTGCTCGGCGAGGCCGACCGGCCCCTCGCCCTCCGGTTCGCGGGCCCTTCTCACCTGCGATTCGCCGACAACTCACTGTGGACCCGGTCCGAGACCGGAGAGCCACTCCTCCACGGTGGTCGGGCACGACTGCGAGTAGCCCTGGACCGCCTCGTACCGGCGGGCGACCACGTCCTGGTGATCGCCCGGCTGCTCGACGCCTGGTTCGACGACGAGCCGATCGATCCGCTCGTCATCGTGGATGGCGGGCTCCGGACGATCCCATCGGCCGCTGACTGACCAGGCCAGTCCGGATGCCCGCTGAGTTCCCGCCTCTCGGGCAGAGCGTGCGACGGACACAGCAGAAGAACGGCCCCCGCCGGAGCGGGGGCCGTTCTTCGTGTCAGGCGCTGCTATTCGTGCCAGGCGCCGTTCTTCCAGTCAGTCGCTGTGCCGGAGCACTGGCGAGACCCGATCAGGTGGTGGCGGGAGCCGCCCCACCGCTACCCGACGGGCCACCGGGGGCGCCGCCCCCGAAGCCTCCCGAGCTCGGCGGGAGCGAATCGCCCGGTCCGGCCTCGCCGGTGGGCGCGACGCTTGCGGTGATCTCCTCGCCCTCGCGGGACCCGGCGTCAGGTCGCTGGACGCCGGAGAACGTGAACTTGGCGTCCTCCGTCTTGTCCGACTCGCCGTCCCAGCCCTCGACGTCGACGGTGATCAGCTCGCCGGCCGCGACCTCTCCGAAGAGGATCTTCTCCGAGAGCGTGTCCTCGATCTCGCGCTGGATCGTGCGACGCAGCGGACGGGCACCCAGGACCGGGTCGAAACCCCTCTTGGCCAGGAGTTCCTTGGCCCGATCCGTGACCTCGATGGTCATGTCCTTGGCCTTGAGCGCCACGCCGACGCGGCTGACCATGAGATCGACCATCTGGACGATCTGAGCCTTGGTGAGCTGGTGGAACACCACGATCTCGTCGATGCGGTTGAGGAACTCCGGCCGGAAGTGCTTCTTGAGCTCGTCGTTGACCTTCTGCTTCATCCGCTCGTAGGCGTCCTCGGTGTTGTCGGAGGACTGGAAGCCCATGCCGACCGCCTTGGAGATATCCCTCGTGCCGAGGTTGGAGGTGAAGATCAACACGGTGTTCTTGAAGTCCACCATGCGGCCCTGTCCGTCGGTGAGACGGCCGTCCTCGAGCACCTGGAGCAGCGTGTTGTAGATCTCGGAGTGGGCCTTCTCGATCTCGTCGAACAGGACCACCGAGAACGGCTTGCGCCGCACCTTCTCCGTGAGCTGGCCACCCTCCTCGTATCCGACGTACCCGGGGGGTGCACCGAACAGACGCGAGGCGGTGAAGCGGTCGTGGAACTCGCCCATGTCGATCTGGATGAGCGCGTCGTCCTCGCCGAACAGGAAGTTGGCCAGCGCCTTGGAGAGCTCGGTCTTACCCACACCGGACGGGCCGGCGAAGATGAACGAACCCGACGGGCGCTTGGGGTCCTTGAGACCAGCCCGCGTACGGCGGATGGCCCGCGAGACCGCCTTGATGGCGTCCTCCTGCCCGATGATCCGCTTGTGCAGCTCCTCCTCCATGCGGAGCAGACGCGTCGTCTCCTCCTCGGTGAGCTTGAACACGGGGATGCCGGTCCAGTTCCCCAGCACCTCGGCGATCTGCTCCTCGTCGACCACCGCGGCCACATCCATGTCGCCGGCACGCCACTGCTTCTCGCGCTCCGAGCGCTCGGCGATGAGCTTCTTCTCGGTGTCCCGCAGTCCGGCGGCCTTCTCGAAGTCCTGCGCGTCGATCGCGGACTCCTTCTCGCGACGGGCCTCCGCGATCTTCTCGTCGAACTCCCGCAGATCCGGCGGGGCCGTCATCCGCTTGATGCGCATCCGGGCGCCGGCCTCGTCGATGAGGTCGATGGCCTTGTCCGGGAGGAACCGGTCGTTGATGTACCGGTCCGCGAGTTGCGCGGCCGCGGCCAGGGCTGCGTCCGTGATGGTGACGCGGTGGTGCGCCTCGTAACGGTCCCGCAGACCCTTGAGGATCTCGATGGACAGCTCCACGTTGGGCTCCGGGACCTGCACCGGCTGGAAACGACGCTCGAGCGCCGCGTCCTTCTCGATGTGCTTGCGGTACTCCTCGAGCGTGGTGGCGCCGATGGTCTGCAGCTCACCGCGGGCCAGCTTGGGCTTGAGGATCGACGCCGCGTCGATCGCACCCTCCGCGGCACCCGCGCCGACGAGCGTGTGGATCTCGTCGATGAACAGGATGATGTCGCCGCGCTGGTTGATCTCCTTGAGCACCTTCTTCAGGCGCTCCTCGAAGTCACCGCGGTAGCGGGAACCGGCCACGAGCGACCCCAGGTCGAGCGAGTAGACCTGCTTGTCCTTGAGGGTCTCGGGGACCTCGTTGTTGACGATGGCCTGTGCCAGACCCTCGACGACCGCGGTCTTGCCCACGCCGGGCTCGCCGATGAGCACCGGGTTGTTCTTGGTGCGCCGGGAGAGCACCTGCATGATGCGCTCGACCTCCTTGGCGCGGCCGACGACCGGGTCGAGCTTGCCCTCCATCGCGGCCTGCGTGAGGTTTCGGCCGAACTGGTCCAGCACCGTCGAGGACGACGGCGTACCGGACTCGCGACCACCGGTGCCGGCGGGAGCGCCCGTGGCCTCGGCCTCCTTGCCCTGGTAACCCGAGAGCAGCTGGATGACCTGCTGGCGGACCCGCGTGAGGTCCGCTCCGAGCTTGACCAGCACCTGGGCGGCCACGCCCTCGCCCTCACGGATGAGGCCGAGCAGGATGTGCTCGGTGCCGATGTAGTTGTGGCCGAGCTGCAGTGCCTCGCGCAGGCTCAGCTCCAGCACCTTCTTGGCCCGCGGCGTGAACGGGATGTGCCCGCTGGGCGCCTGCTGGCCCTGGCCGATGATCTCCTCGACCTGACTCCGCACCGCTTCCAGCGAGATCCCCAGGGACTCGAGTGCCTTGGCGGCCACTCCCTCGCCCTCGTGGATGAGACCCAGCAGGATGTGCTCGGTGCCGATGTAATTGTGGTTGAGCATCCGGGCCTCTTCCTGGGCCAGGACGACGACGCGACGCGCGCGGTCGGTAAACCGTTCGAACATCGTGCTACCTCACATTCCTCGGGTTTCGTCCACTCTAGTGGCCGTGTCTGACGCGCTGCACCGCAGGAGCGGGAGCGGGTCCGTCACCAGGGTTCAACGCGGCAGGTCGGGGAACCATTGCAGATCCGTGTACGCCGACAGCGAACGCCGTGAATCCGTGCCGTACGACACGGACATCTAGGGTCGTGGACATGGCACAGGTGGACGGGACCGGGGGATGAGTCCGTTCGATCTGGATCGCATCGGCCACGGCCTGCCCTTCGCGGCCGCCCTGCCCGCACTGCTCGACGCCCTCGCCACGACGGGCACCGCGGTGGTCCAGGCTCCGCCCGGCACCGGTAAGACCACTCTCGCGCCACCGGCGGTCGCCTCGGCGGACGGGATCGCGGGGCGGGTCGTCGTCACCCAGCCCCGACGGGTGGCCGCCCGCTCGGCGGCGCGACGACTGGCCACGCTGACGGGGACGGACGTCGGAACCGTGGTGGGCTACTCCGTGCGCGGGGACACCCGCCTCGGCCGGGACACCCTCGTGGAGTTCGTGACACCGGGGGTGCTGGTGCGGCGGTTGATCGCCGACCCCGACCTGCCCGGGATCGGCGCGGTGGTGCTCGACGAGGTCCACGAACGGGACGTCGAGTCAGACCTCGCCCTGGCCCTGCTCTGCGAGCTACGCCAACTCCGCGACGACCTGCCGGTGGTGGCCATGTCCGCGACCGTCGAGGCCGAGCGTTTCGCCCGACTGCTGGGTGACCCGGGAACGGCACCGGTGATCGACATCCCGGCCGTCCTGCACCCCCTGGAGATCCGCTACTCCCTTCCACCGGTGCCCCGCCTGGACCCCCGCGGGGTGACCGACGGTTTCCTGGACCACGTGGCCGCGGTGACCGCCGCCGAGGTGTCCGCGAGCGGTACCGACACCCTGGTCTTCCTCCCCGGGGTCCGCGAGATCGACCGCGTGGTGCGCGCACTCTCGGCCCGGCTGGGTGAGCGCGCCGAGGTCCTGCCCCTGCACGGCGGGCTCGACGCGGCCGCGCAGGACCGGGCGGTCTCGGGATCCGGACGCGGGGACCCCGCCCCGGACCGGAGCGGGGCCGGACCGCGGCCACGGGTGGTGGTCTCGACGGACCTGGCGGAGTCCTCCCTCACGGTGCCGGGGGTTCGGGTGGTGGTGGACGCGTGCCTGAGCCGCGAACCCCGCAGGGACGCCGCGCGCGACATGACCGGGCTCGTCACGGTGTCGGCCTCCCGCGACTCCTGCGTGCAGCGCTCGGGCCGCGCCGCCCGTCTCGGCCCGGGGATCGCGGTGCGCTGCCTGTCCGAGGACGAGTTCTCGCGACTGCCACCGCACCGCACCCCGGCGATCGCCACCTCGGACCTGACGACCTTCGCGCTGGACGTGGCCTGCTGGGGCGCGCCGCGCGGCGAGGGGCTGGCCCTGCCCGACGCCCCGCCGGCCGGGGAGATCCACCGCGCGCAGTCGGTACTGCAGGGGTTGGGCGCGCTCGACGCACGGGGCCGGGCCACCGACCGCGGACGCGACCTGGCGCGGGTCCCCGTGGATCCGCGGCACGCCCGCGCGTTGCTCGACGGCGCCCCCGTCGTCGGCCGCGGGATGGCCGCCGAGGTGGTGGCGTTGCTGGCCTCGGGCCGTCGCTCCCCCGCGGGCGACCTGGTGGCGGACCTGCGGGCACTGCGCGAGGGCCGAGCCGCCGACTCCGGGACCTGGGAGCGCGAGGCCCGCCGTCTGGAGCGGCTGGTCCACACCGGTGACGGCCGGGGCGGGATCCCGCCGGCGGAGGCCGTCGGTCTGGTCGTCGCGCTCGCCCATCCCGACCGCGTCGCGCGCCGCCGGGGCGGGCAGTACACGTTCGCGTCGGGGACCGGGGCGGTCCTCCCGCCCGGGTCCGCCCTCACCGGGCACGAGTGGCTGGCGGTGGCCGAGGTCGCCCGTGCGTCCGGGCGGGCCGCCGGGGAGGCGGGGGCGGTAATCCGGGCCGCCGCGCCCCTGGACCGGGAGGGAGCCGAGCGAGCGGCGTCGGGACTGCTCGACGACGACGAGACGGCCACCTTCTCGGGCGGCGCACTGACAGGCCGCCGGATCCGACGGCTCGGGGCGATCGAGCTCTCCGCCACTCCCGTGCGTCCGGGGCCCGCCGCCGCCGTGTCGGCCGTGGCGGCCGCCGTCCGGACGGGCGGACTGCCCGCACTCGGGCCCGACGACGACGCGTCACGCCTCTGGCACCGGTTGGCCCTGGCCCATCGCGAGCTCGGGGCCCCCTGGCCGGAGGTGTCCGCCGACGCGCTCGCGGATCGGCTCACGGAGTGGCTCGGGCCGGAGGTCGACGCTCTCGCGGGCGGCGGGAAGATGACGGGTCGCGACGTCGGCTCCGCGCTGCGACGCCTGCTCCCGTGGCCGGAGGCCTCCAGGTTCGACGAACTGCTGCCCGACCGGCTACAGGTGCCCAGCTCGTCGTCATACCGCGTCGACTACCCGGAACCGGGGTCCGACGCCGCCCCCGTGCTGGCGGTCAAACTGCAGGAGTGCTTCGGCTGGACCGCCTCGCCCCGGATCTGCGACGGACGGGTTCCCGTGACGGTCCACCTGCTCTCCCCCGCCGGCCGACCACTCGCCGTGACCCGCGACCTGGAGTTCTTCTGGCGCGAGGCCTATCCCGGCGTGCGGGCCGAGATGCGGGGCCGCTACCCCAGGCACCCGTGGCCGGAGGACCCGATGGACGCGGAGCCCACGCGCCGGACCAACAGACGGCGATGAGGATCCCATTACCATAACGAACCGGGTTTCTGCAATGCCCCGGAGGGACTCGGCTCATATCATGTGATCAGGCGCACCTGCGCCCGTCGACTCCTGCCAGAGGGTGATCGCCATGACCGCGTACACACCGCCCGCACCCCACCGTGTCCCCCTCCCGACGAGGACGCCGGCACGGACCAAGACGATCCCGCACGCCCGGAACCGGATCGGGGCCCTCATGGCCCTCACCGGCCTGGCCCTGGCGCTGCTCAGCCTCTACCTGCCGTGGCTCTCCACCGGCGAGAGCGAACGGATCTCCGCCCTGGGGATCACCGAGATCATCGACGTCCGCAGCGTCGCACCGGTGCTGTTCCTCGGACTGCTGGTCCTGTCCCTCCTGGTGTCGGTCACCGCGCTCACCCGCCTGGGCGCATTCGCAGTCGCGGCGACAGTGGTGGCGGTCGGGGTCCTGGCGGGACACCTCGCCTTTGTCTGGACCCTCATCCTGTCGACGGGGACCACGGAACCGGCATTGTCGGGACTGCCGGCCGATGCAACGGTGACCTTCGGGCCCTATGTGGCCGCACTCGGGTTCGTGATGGTGGCGGCGGGGTCGGCGTGGGCCGCCCGGTCGGCGCGGTACGTGAAGTCGGTGCGCGATCCGGAGTGAACACACCGTTGTGGCACATCCGGAAAACCGCGCCTATCATGTGACTTAATTCACATCGATGACTCCGGTCCGACTAAGGGGCACCCACCATGGCCGCACAGACCACGCCTGTCACCCACGACTCGCCCTCGCCGACCCGCACCCCGGCCGGCGGCAAGATCATCCCCCACCTGCGTAACCGCATCGGCGGACTGATCGCCTTCGTCGGACTGGCGCTCGCCCTGCTCAGCCTGTACCTCCCCTGGCTGTCCACGGAGACCGGAGGTGGGATCAGCGCGCTCGACCTCACTGAGATACTGGACCTGCGCACCATGGCGCCCCTGAACTTCCTCGGCCTGCTCGTGCTGTCGGTCCTGGTGGCGGTCACGCTGTTCACCCGCCTGGGATTCTTCGCGGCCGCCAACGCGGTACTCGCCTCCCTCGTCCTGATCGCCCACCTCATCTTTGTCTGGGTCCTGTTCAACTCGACCGACACCGCCGATCCGATGCTGGCGGGACTGCCCGACGGCACCTCGGTAACCTACGGGCCGTTCGTCGCCGCGATCGGATTCGTACTCGTGATCGCCGGATCCGCGTTGGCGGCCAAGTCCGCCGAGTACCTCCTGCCGGACCGTGCCGAAGCCCGCATGTTCAAGGACTCGTGAGTCGTCAGAACACCACCACCGTGTCCCCGACCTGCAGCCTCTCGAAGTAGGTGGCCGCAGCGGGCTGATCCATCCGGATACAGCCGTGGGACTCGTAGGCGGGATCGCCCTCGTGGAACGCGATCCCGCCCACGAAATACACCGAGTACGGCATCGGGGCGTCGTTGAACAGACGGCTGACCTCGTGTCGCACCTTCCGTGTGACCTGGTAGGTCCCGCGAGGGGTCTCCCACCCGGCCTTGCCGTGGGACATCCGCACCGGCCCGTAGCTCAACCGCTCTCCCGACTGCAGCCAGGTCCGGTTCCCGTCGAGGTCCACGCACGCCGCGGCGGTACGTGGACACGGGCTCTCCGGGGTCAGGTCCGGCGGCGGTGGGGGCGGCGGCGGTGCAGGCGGAGGAGGCACGAACCCGGGCGGAGGAGCGATCCCCGCCGACTCCAGCCAGCCGCCGGCCGCGGTGCGCAGGTCCGCGTCCGCCTGCGCCGATCCGGCCTGGGCCTGATCGAGTGCCTGCTGGAACTCCGGCGGCAGTGGCAGCGGGACCTGGGCCGAGGCACCGGAGGTCGAGGTCCCCGCGACCAGCAGAGCGGCCACCAGACCGACCAACACACGTGATGGGTTTCTCCTCATGCAGTGATTATGTCCGGGGCAGGTCACCTGGACGGGCGACTCGGAGTCACGTTCGGATCTCGACCGGGCCCGGTACCGCGCGCGGGGGCTAGCGTCTGCATCATGAGCGACTCACCGCTTCCCCTCCCCCGGCTCTCCGCCCCTGCGACCCGCGCCCTGGACGACGCCGGGATCACCGACCTCCGCCAGTTCGACGGCATGGCCGAGAAGGACGTGTTGGCACTGCACGGCATCGGCCCCGCCCAGCTCGGGGTGCTACGGGACGCGCTGACCGCGGCGGGCCTGTCCTTCAGTGAGCCGGTCGCCCGACCCCGGGCCACCGGCCGCAACGACAACACGGCGTTTCTCGCGGCACCGGGTTCTCCCCGGGAGTGGATCGAGGGGCTGCCCACCGCCCGACGTGTGCAGGACGGCCTGCGACTACTGGACGTCACCGGCGAACAGCCCGCCATGTGGGGCCCCTCGATCGTGGGCTACGGCACTCACCACTACGTGTACGACAGCGGCCGCGAGGGTGACACCCTCCGGGTGGGCTTCAGTCCCCGCTCCTCCGCTCTCACCCTCTACGGCCTGCTCGAGGCCCCGGGGGCCGATGCGCTGCTCGCGACTCTGGGACCGCACAAGACCGGCAAGGGGTGCCTGTACGTGACGACCCTGGCCCGGATCGACGAACAGGTGCTCCGGGATCTCGTGGCAGCCGCCTGGTCGCGCGCGGGCTAGCTTGCGCGTTCCCTGGTGGTCGCGGCGTCAGTCCCGCGGCAGCGGCTTGACCATCGGGAACAGGATGGTCTCCCTGATTCCCAGCCCGGTGAGCGCCATGAGCAGACGGTCGATCCCCATGCCCAACCCGGTGGTGGGCGGCATCCCCTGCTCCATCGCGGCCAGGAAGTCCTCGTCCAGCACCATCGCCTCGTCGTCGCCGGCCGCGGCGAGCCTCGCCTGGTCCTCGAACCGCCGACGCTGGATCACCGGGTCGACGAGCTCCGAGTACCCGGTCGCCAACTCGAACCCACGGACGTAGAGGTCCCACTTCTCGGTGACCCCCCGATCAGTGCGGTGATCGCGGGTCAGCGGGGAGGTCTCCACAGGGAAATCGCGGACGAAAACCGGCCCCTCGAGCTGGTCACCGCACAGGTGCTCCCAGAGTTCCTCGACCAGTTTGCCGTGCAGCCAACCCCTGCCCGACGGCACCTCGAGCCCGACCTTCCCCGCCAGGTCGGTGAGTTCGGAGACCGTGGAGTCCACCGTCACCTCCGCGTCGAGTTCAGGGTGCCGCGCGCGGAGGGCCTCGTTGAGCGAGGGGTACATGCGCATCTCACGCCACTGCCCACCCAGGTCGTACTCGGTGCCGTCGGCCAGCGTCACCGTGGTGGAACCGAAGACCTCCAGCGCGACCTCCTGGATGACCTCACGGATCATCGTGGCGGACGTGTCGTAGTCCCCGTAGGCCTGGTAGGTCTCGAGCATCGCGAACTCGGGACTGTGCGAGGAGTCCACGCCCTCGTTCCGGAAGTTGCGGTTGATCTCGAAGACCCGCTCGATCCCGCCCACCACGCAGCGCTTGAGGTACAACTCCGGGGCGATGCGCAGGTAGAGGTCGAGGTCCAGGGCGTTGGAGTGCGTGACGAACGGCCGGGCGGCCGCGCCGCCGTGAAGCGTCTGCAACATGGGCGTCTCCACCTCGAGGAACCCGCGCCTGTCGAGGGCGTCCCGCAGTGCCCGGACGACCTTGATGCGGGTGATCGCGTTGCGCCGGGCGGTGTCGCGCATGATGAGGTCGGTGTAGCGCTGACGGACGCGCGTGTCCTCGCTCAGCTCCTTGTGTGCGACCGGCAGCGGGCGAAGAGACTTGGCCGCCATCACCCAGGAGTCGGCCATGACGGACAGCTCGCCGCGCTTGGACCGCACCACCCGGCCGGTCACCGAGACGTGGTCACCGAGGTCCGCGTCCTGCTTCCACGCCTCGAGCCGCTCCTCACCGACGTTGGCCAGCGAGAGCATCACCTGCAGTTGAGGGGCGAACGCGTCCGGTCCGCCCTCGGCTGCCGGGGCGGACAGCGTCGCCGCCGGGTCCACGCCGTCCTGGAGGCGGACGAAGCAGAGTTTGCCGGTGTTGCGGACGAACAGCACCCGGCCCGCCACGGAGACCTCGACGTCGGTCTCCTCCCCTGGCTCGAGGGCGACGAAGCGCGGGTCCGAGGCGATCTCGACCAGGCCGTGCGTCCGCGGGACGTCGACCGGGTAGGCGTCGACGCCGGAATCGAGGATGCGCTGCCGCTTGTCGCGGCGGATACGCAGCTGCTCGGGGGTGTCGTCGGCGGGCTCGTTCGAGGCGGCCCCGGGCGCGGCGGGAGTCGAGTCGGTCACGGCTCCCGAGGATAGTCGCCCCTATGCGGCGGGGCCGAACCCGTCGTCGTGCACGTGGTCCAGGACGTGGAGGTCAAACCTGTCCGACAGCTCTTCGATCGCAGCCGCCGCCCGCACGCTGTTGCCGTGCTCGTCCAGTCGGGGCGAGTAGGCCGCGATCCCGAACTTGCCGGGAACCACCGCGAACAGACACCCCGACACCCCGCTCTTCGCGGGCAGTCCCACCTGGTAGACCCAGTCGCCGGCCGCGTCGTACATGCCGCAGGTGAACATCACGCTGTTGGCGTAGCGCACCGCCTTGCGCCCGAGGATCCGTTCGTCACTCCCGGGTTTCAGACCGCCGTTCGCGAACATGGCGGCCATGTGGGCGAGTTCGCGGACGTCCACGCGGACCGCGCACTGGCGCCCGTACCCCGCCACCACCTCGTGCGGGTCGTCCGCGAGATTGCCCTCCTCGGCCAGCAGGTGGGCGAGCGCCTGGTTGCGGTGCGCGCTCTTGGCCTCGATGTCCGCGATCTCCTCGTCCACCTCCACCTCGCGGCCGACGAGGCGGGAGAACAGCGCGCGGATGTGTTCGAAGCGCGAGACCTCGTCGTCGTCGGTGTCCCCGACGAGAGCGTGGGCGGCCAACGCCCCGGCGTTCACCAGACCGTTGGGGGCCCGGCCGGTGCCGGCCTCCAGGGAGATCTCGTTGAACGCGTCCCCGGAGGGTTCGACGCCGATCCGCTTGGCCACCTCGTCGACGCCCTTCTGGTCCAGTGCCAGGGCGTACACGAACGGCTTGGAGGCCGATTGGAGATCGAAGCGGATGCCGTCGTCCCCCGCGGAGGTCACGGTGCCGTCGAGGTCGCACACCGCCATCGCCAGGGCGTCGGGGTTCGGGTGTTCGTAGTCGCCGAGGTGCGGGACCAGGTCGCCCGAGGAATCGTCACGGACCTCGTCGAGGATGCCTAGAAGCAGGTCTGCCGTGATGTCGTCCGTCATGGACGCGACCGTACCGGCGTCGGCGCGGGCGCGCCCCCGGTCGGGCGTGGTGCTGCGCTCAGTGCGCCGAGATCGCGGACCGCTCGCGCAGCAGGTGCTCGGCGTTCGAGAGCAGGCCGAGTGACCCTGCCGCCCGGAGCGCATCGTGCCCACCGTCCACCGCACGCACTCCCCGCACGCCGCGCGAGTGCAGTTCCAGCGCGAACAGTTCGGCATCGAGGCCGTCGTCGCTGACCAACACGACCTCGCGGCCCTCGTCCACGACGGCGAGGGGCGCGGCGGAACGGGGATCGAGCAGGTCGACGACGGGGCGGGCCTCGACGGCGACCGCGCCGGCCAACACGCCCTGCCGCTCGCGCTGGGCCCGGGAGCGGATGTCCACGACGAGGGCACCTGACTCGACGGTGCTGCGGTAGTCCGAGACATCCAGCGTGACGGTGGCGGTGTCCGTGATCGTGACGGTGGTGGTGGTGTCGGGGATGGTGACGGCGACAGTGGTCATCTGGTGCTCCTGGCGAGGTGGGTCCCGGCTGGTCGGTTGGAGAGGGCTGCTCTCGCGGGGGCTACTGCCGGTCGGGGACACCAGTGCTGCGCACGCGCGGAAGCCACCGGACCGGCCGAGGGCATTCGTCGTGCGTTCATGACACCAATAGTAGACAGACCGGTCTATCTACTGCAAGGGCGAACTTCCCATCGGGCACCCGCCACACACCCCGTCGCGCACCCTGTCGCACACCCCGCCACACGACCGGCCCCACACCCGACCCCGCCCCCACTGGCGCTCCACAGTTAGTTGATGCATCATATAGTCAGAGCTAAGGAGCATCATGACCACTACACGCACGCGCCAGCCCGCCGTCTTCATCGGCCACGGCGTCCCCCTCAACGCGCTCGAGGTCAACCAGTGGACCCGGGAATGGGCCGCGCTCGGAGACTCCCTCCCCGAGCGCCCCCGGGCCGTGCTGGCCGTCTCGGCACACTGGTACATCAACGCCACCGCGGTGACCGCCATGGCGAACCCCCGGACGATCCACGACTTCTACGGGTTCCCGCGGGAACTCAACGAGTTCGACTATCCGGCCTCCGGCGCGCCCGAACTCGCCTCCGAGGTGGCCGAGGTGGTCAAGCCCACCTGGGTCGGCGAGGACCGGGACTCGTGGGGCCTCGACCACGGCACCTGGTCCGTCCTCACCCACGTCTTCCCCGACGCCGACGTCCCGGTCGCCCAGTTGTCCGTGGACGCGTCCAAGCCCGCCGGCTACCACTTCGACCTGGGAACCAAGCTGTCGGCGCTGCGGGACTCCGGTGTCCTGGTACTGGCAAGCGGGAACGTGGTGCACAACCTGGCCGCCGTGGACCCCTCCCGCGGCGACTCGGGGACCGACTGGGCCCACCGATTCGACGACCACGCCCAGGAACTGCTCACCGAGCGGCCGGAGGACGCCCTCTCGCTGCTCGAACACCCCGACGCCCGACTGGCCGTACCCAGCGCCGACCACTTCCTGCCCCTGCTCTACACGGCGGGGATGGCAGCTGGATCCGGCGAGACGCTGGACGCCTTCAGCAAGGGGTACGCGTGGGGGTCGGTCTCCATGACGAGCTACCGCTCCGCGGCCTGACCCGCACGCGCAGCCCGACCCCACGCACGGCCTGACCCGCACGCGCAGCCTGACCCCACGCACGGCCTGACCCCACGCGCAGCCCGACCCCGCTGCGCCGTCAGGTCCCCCTGGCCCGTTTCGCGAGGCCACCCGTCAACGGCAGCAGCACGACCAACGACACCCACATCAGCTGGGCGGTCCCCGCGCCGACCGTCACCGCCACGGGGACCGACGACAGGAACACCACCGGCGTGGCCGCCGCCGCGAGGAGCAGCATGCCGTTCTCCCTCGCGGACGTGGCACGACGTTCCAGTCCGACCGCGCGACCACGCTGGTACACGGCCGCCTGGGCCAGAGCGACCCCGGCGATGTTGAGGGCGTAGAACGCGGTCGGCAACGCGAGATCAGCAGTGGCCGGGTTGCTGATCGCGTCCGTGGTGAAGGGCACGAGGACCACCAGACCGGTCGCCACCAGATTCGTGAACACCATCGGGCCGTCGAGACCGGTGAGTCCCTTGGTCATCCTGACGTTGACCCGCCAGAGCGCACTGATCACCACGAAGCTCAACACGACCCCGGACAACTGATGGCCCAGCCCGGAATTCGACAACGAGCCGAGGTCCCGCCACGCCTCCGGCTCCGGCAGGTCGACGTTCACGATGAGGAGCGTGACAGCGAAGCCGTAGATGGCGTCGAAGAAGGACAGCCCGCGGTCGAACTCGGAGGTGTCCCTGCGGATCACCTCGTCGTCGTCGATCTCTTCCCTCCCGACCCCGTCCATGGCGGACAGCATGCCACCGGCGCGGAGCCCGGGGCGGGACTCAGGTGTTCTTCTCGAACACCAGCCGCAGACCCTCGAGCGCCAGCTCGGGTTCGACGTCGGTGATCGTCCGCGACTCCTCCGCCACGACGTCGGCGCGCAGCCCGGTCAGCACCACCGCCGCGTCGGCCAGCTCCGCAACGTCGGACCGCAGACGGTCCACCAGCGCGTCGATCTGCCCGGCGAACCCGATCACGATCCCGGCCTGCAGCGCGGCCACGGTGTTCTTGCCCAGGGCGCCCCGGGGCCGCACCACCTCGATCTTGCGCAACGCCGCCGCGCGCTCCGCGAGGGCGTCCACGGAGATGTCGATTCCCGGCGCGATCGCACCGCCGAGCAACTCGCCACGCTCGGAGACGGCGTCGACCGTGGTCGCCGTGTCCACGTCGACGACGATGACGGCGCCCTCGAACAGGGTGTGGGCGGCCAGGGCGTTGACCACCCGGTCGGAACCGACCTCCCGCGGATTGTCCACCAGCAACGGAACGCCGGTCTTCACGCCGGGCGCCACCACCACCGCGCGCAAGTCGGGCCAGTAGTCGGCGGCCATCCGCCGCAGTTCGCCGGTCACCGACGGCACGACCGACATCGCCGAGATACCGGAGAGCCGCCCGGCGCACTCCCCGAGCAACCCCCGGATGGTCAACGCCAACTCGTCGGAGGTCACCGCCGGCGACGTCCGCATGCTCCAGGTGCGCTCCAGTGGACCACCGTCCACCGGGAAGACGCCGAGCCGGATATGGGTGTTGCCGACGTCGACGGTGAGAAGCACGGCCCTACCCCGGTACCTAGACGGTGACCGGCTCGGGGACGCGCGGGTTCTTCAGTCCCGACCCCTCGGGGACGTTCGCGGGATCCGTACCCTCGGTCAGCGTCCGATTGTGCTCGTCCACGAACACCACGCGTGGCTTGTAGGTGCGCGCCTCGGCATCCTCCATCACCCCGTAGGCGATGATGATCACCAGATCGCCGGGATGGACCAGATGCGCCGCCGCGCCGTTGATGCTGATGACCCCCGAACTCCGCTCGCCCGTGATGGCGTAGGTGGTCAGACGGGAACCGTTGTCGATGTCGACGATGTCGATCTGCTGCCCCTCGAGCAGGTCGGCGGCGTCCATCAGGTCCGCGTCGATGGTGCAGGAACCGACGTAGTGCAGGTCGGCCTGGGTCACGGTCGCCCGGTGGATCTTGGAGTGGAGCATGGTGCGCTGCATCTAGAGGCCTTCCTGGAGGTCTGCGGCCAGCTCGGCCTGCTGGGAGGCGACGGTCGCCTCGGCTGCGGCGAGGAAGCCGGTGCCGATGGCCACGCCGACGTTGTCGATGAGTCGGGCGGAGCCGATCCGGGCGGCCACGAGGAGCCGTCCCGGCCCCTCCACCGGCGGCTCGCCGAGGTCGCTGGCCCGGAGTTCGAGGTAGTCGATCGAGATCTGCGGTCGCTCCGCCAGGACCGCCCGGGCGGCGTCGAGTACGGCCTGCTGACCACCCTTGGCCGCGAACGTCCCGGCGACGAGAGCGGCATTGAGGGTGGTGGCCAGCTCCCGCTCGTCCTCGGAGAGATAGCGGTTCCGTGAGCTCATGGCCAGACCGTCGGACTCGCGGACGGTGGGAACCCCCACCACCCGGACGTCCATGTCCAGATCGGCCACCATCTGACGGATCAGCACGAGCTGCTGGTAGTCCTTCTCCCCGAAGAACGCCTGGTGGGGAGCGACGATGTTGAGCAACTTGGCCACCACGGTGAGCATCCCGGCGAAGTGACCTGGACGGGCGGCGCCGTCGAGGATGTCTCCCGTCGGCCCGGGCTGGACGGTGGTCCGCGGCCCGTCGGGATACATCGCGGCGGCGCTGGGGGCCAGGACCAGCTCGACCCCGGCCGCGGCGAGCCGGGCCACGTCCTCGTCGAGGGTGCGCGGGTACGCGTCCAGGTCCTCACCGGGTCCGAATTGGAGTGGGTTGACGAAGATCGACGCGACCACCACGGAGCCGGGCGTGCGGCGGGCGGCCTCGACCAGCGCCAGGTGCCCCTCGTGAAGGGCGCCCATCGTGGGGACGAAGGTGATCTGCTTGCCGACCTTGCGCAGGGACTCGGTGACCGCGTGCAGCGCCGAGGGCTCGTGGTGGACGGTCAGCTCACCGCGGGTGTAGCCGGTGCCCGGCCGTCCCGGGACCGCCGTGCGTACCGGGTAGATCGAGGTGGTCATCGCAGTTGCTCCGTCAGGTCGGGGGCCAGGAGGTCGGTGACGTCGCGGCCGGCACCGCAGCGGTCGGCCGTCCGCAGCGCCAACGCGCGGTAGCCGGCGGCGATTCCGCTGTCCACGTCCTCGAGCGCGTCGAGGTGGCGCGACACCGTCACCGCGTCACCGCGCATCACGGGACCGGTCAGCGCCGAGTCCCCGGAGGCCAGGACGTTGTCGAGCGCGGCCCGCAGCAGCGGCTCGAGGGTGCGGCGGGCGAGCGCCCCGGCGTCCGAACCGAGCATGCCGTCCGGGTCACCCTCGACCCCGCCACCGGGCAGGACAGAGAACGACGCCGCGAGCGCCTCGGCGGCGTCGTTGACCAGGGTGACGAGGTGGTTTGCACCGTGCGCGAGCGCCGCGTGATAGAGCGCCCGGTGGGATTCTGCGACGGTGACGGGCAGGCCGCCGGTCTCCATCACCAGCATCTGCCCGACGACCAGACCGACCTCGTCCGGGGAGGTCAGCGCCCACGAGCACCCCTCCATGCGGTCGATGTCCGAGTCGCCACCCGTGAAGGTCATCGCGGGGTGTGCTGCCACGACGACCGCACCGGCGTCCGCCGCGGGACGGAGAACGGCAGCGCCCACTGCACCGGCGACGTGGACCACGATGTGGCCGGGGCGGAAGGCATCGGCAGCGGCCAGTTCCGCGACCACCCCGGGTAGCGCCTTGTCGGGTACCGCGAGGATCAACAATTCCCCGGCCTCGGCCACCGCGACCGCATCGCCGAACCGCGCTTCCGGCAGCCGACGGGAGGCCAGGTCGCGGGAACGCTCGGACCGGGCGACGACCGCGGAGACGACGTGTCCACGCCGTTCCAGCGCAGCGCCGATCGCCGTGCCCACGCGCCCTGCGGACACGAGGCCGACGGACAGGCGGGCAGGGGGTGTTCCGGTGACGCCGAACTCGGCCATCATGAGGTGCTCCAGTGCTCGATCCGTTCCAGGCCCGCTCACGTGGTGGGTCCCGGACATCTCGGGGGCGAGAGTAGTCGCACTCTCCGGCGACAGCACGGCTGAGTGGCGTACTTCACATTCCCGTGTCGGCGCGGCCATCCGTGCTCGACCGCGTCGGGAGGTGAGGGGACGCCTCAGTCCGCGGAGTGGCGGTGGCGACGGCCACCACCAGATGTCTCGTCTCCACCCAGACGCGCCATGAGCTCGGCGACGGACAGGCCGCCTCCCTCACCGTGACGGCTGTGCGGCGCCGAGTCGGCGGGAGCGGGCTCGGGCTTCGGTGCACGCTTCGGCGCGCGCTCGGGCGCGGTCGCGGGCTGCTTCTTCGGCTCGGGCTCCGACGCGGTCGCTGGCTGCTTCGGCGGTTCGGACTCCGACGCGGTCGCGGACTGCTGCGGCTCGGGCCGCGTCTGCGGCTCCGACCTCGAGCGGCCGACGGGGCGGACCGCCGGGCCGCGGGGCTTGTCGTCCCGGGAATCGGTGGAACGTGCCTTCTCCGCGTCGACCGGCGAGAGCTTCTCGGTGCGCTCGGTACTCGGTGTGACATCACGTCCGACGCCAGTGACCGTCGGCTCGGACGTGGTCGACCGGGACCGGATCGGACCGGAGGTGGTCGACGAATCCGGGACACTCGACGGGGGGGCGCTTGATGAGGAGGCGCTGGACGGGCGACCCGACGGGTAGCTGCCGGCCGGGGTGGTGGCGGACTGGGTGGTGACGGACGGGGTGGTGACGGTCGATTCCGGGGCTCGACGACGGGGTTCGACCCGTTCGGACCGCACGGACGGCAGGGACGAACCGGCGCCGAGCTCCCCGGCGGCGGTGTCCCCGCCCACGGCGAGACGGTCATCGGTCAGGGTGACGCCCATCTGGCCGAGCTGCTCCCGCAACGCCGCGATCTCGTGACGCAGTGCGTAGATGGAGTCCGAGGTCTCAGCGCGAACGGAGTCGCGCAGATCCTTCTCCACCACGAGCTCGTGCTCGCGACGAGCGGAGATCTCGCGCTCCAGTTGCAGCTCGTACACGGTGTGCAGGTCGCGTACCCGAGCGGCCTCGGCCGCCGCCTGCCGCCGGTAACGGGCCACGAGGAACGCGCCGATGAACGCCGCCCACAGCGCCGAGAGGGTGCCGATGCGCATCCACACCGGGTTGTCGGAGAAGACCATCACCACGGTTGCGACGAGCGACAGCGCCAGGAGCACCCCGAGGGCGATCCCCGCCAGGCCGCGGTCGTCGCCGCGAACAGGGCGAACGGATCGGGGCTTGTCGATCGCGCCGTCGGAACTCATGCCCCGCATGATACTCGGAGAACCACTAGTCACACGGGTAACCAGCGCGTGTTCCTCGAGAAGGCCGCAGGCTGCCCACTTCTCGATCCGCTCAGGTCGACTGGGCAAGTCCTCCGACGTCGTCGTCGGAGGGCGGGGTCGCGCACGCCGACTCGAGGAACAGTCCGGCCCCCACGAGTAGGGCCCCGGAGACCAGTACCGCCAAGGACGCCGGCAGCTCCTCGCCGGCCGCAGCCAGCTCGCCCAACCTCGGCAGGAAGTAGAGGGCGAGCCCGGTTCCCAGGCCTCCGGCCGCGGCCCCGAGGACCGCCGACGCCTGCCCGAGGGCCGCGCACCGCGCGATCGTCAGCGGATGCATCTGGCTGCGGTCCTGCCCGACCCCGCCGTCCGAGATCGCGGATCGGACCCGGAGTGCCAGCAGCAGGTCGATCAGCGCTACCACCAGCAGTGTGACCCATCCCCACCCGATGGGAGGCAACGACCCGAGCAGCGAACCTGTCAGGAAGTAGGCGGCCACCCCGGCGACGAGCGCGACCAGGACGAGGGTGGACACCGCGATGCGAGCCATGTCAGCAGACCCACCCTTCGGGGGCCAGCTGGTCGGCCGTTCGGCGGACCGCGGCCACCTCGGCGGGGTCGAGGGCGTCGAGGTGTGTGGAGAGGGCGAGCCCGCCCAGCCGGGCCCCGGGCTCGACCTCCGACCACGGGACGAGGACGAACGCCCGCTCGGCTGCGCGCGGGTGGGGCAGGGTCAGGGACTCGTCCCGGGAGCTCACCGGCGTCCCGTCCATCTCCGCGGACACCACGTCCACGTCGAGGGACCTCGGCCCCCACCGGACCTCGCGGGTGCGGCCGGCGGCACGCTCCCGCGCGAATCCCCATTCGAGCACGTCGCGCGGGGAACCGGGGTGTTCGACGACGAGGACCGCGTTGAGGAAGTCGTCCTGCTCCACCCCTCCCCACGGAGGGGTCGCATAGACCGACGAGACGCGACGGAGGGTCCCGTCCCCGGCGGCGGCGGCCACCACACCACGGAGGAGCTCGAGGGAATCTCCCTGGTTTCCGCCGATCGACAGGACGGCCCGACAGGTCACTGGTCCTCACCCGTCTGGCCGCGCCCGTCCATGCGCGAGCGCCGGGCCACGACCGCGACATCTGCGAACTCCGCCGGGATGGGAGCCTGCGGCTTGTGCAGTGTCACCTCGACCGCGTGCGCGTGGGGGGCGAGGTCCATGATCCCGTCGGCGATCTGCGAGGCCACGGTCTCGATCAGGTCGCGTGGTGTCCCGGACACCACGTCCCGGGCGAACAGTGCCAGCGCACCGTAGTCGACCGTGTCCGCGAGGTCGTCGGACGCCGCCGCAGCGGTGAAGTCGGTCCACAGGACCACGTCGACGAGGAAGTCCTGGCCGTCGCGCTTCTCGTGTTCGAAGACGCCGTGGTTGCCGCGGACTCGCAGCCCCCTGAGTTCGATCCGGTCCGCCATCAGTCCCGCTCCGCCCCTCCGGCCGCCCACGCGCCCGCCACTCGTACCGCATCGGCGCTGGGCGGGACGTCGTGGACGCGCACCGCCCATGCGCCGGCCGCGGCCGCCAGTGCGGTGATGGCCGCCGTGGCCGGGTCGCGGTCGGACACTGCTCGTGGCACGCCGCCGGTATCCGCCAGGAGTGAACCCAGGAAACGCTTGCGCGAGGCGGCCACCAGCACCGGGAAACCGAGGTCGGTGAGGGCGTCGAGTCCGTGGAGCAGCGCCCAGTTGTCTGCGGCGTCCTTGGCGAACCCGAGGCCGGGGTCCAGCACGATCGAATCGGCGTCGACGCCTGCGGCCACTGCCGCGTCGGCTCGGCGCGCGAGGTGGTCACGGACCGAGGTCACGACGTCCCCGGCGAAGTCGGCCCGGCCGCCGGCGCCCGCCCGGTACTGGTCCGGCGACACCCAGTGCATGAGGATCACGGGGCAACCGTGGTCGGCGACGACCTGCAGCATCCCGGGGTCGGCGAGGCCTCCGGAGACGTCGTTGATGATCCCCGCTCCCGACTCGAGGGCCTCGGCGGCGACCGAGGCGCGCATGGTGTCGACCGAGACGGTGACCCCGTCCTCGACGAGCGCACGGACCAGCGGGATCACCCGGGCCGCCTCGTCGGTGCTGTCGACCCGGATCGCACCCGGTCTCGTGGACTCGCCGCCGACATCGAGGAGGTCGGCTCCCTGGGAGACCAGGAGGCGCGCATGGGCGAGGGCGGCCTCCGGGGCGAGGTGACGCCCGCCGTCGGAGAAGGAGTCCTCCGTGACGTTGACGATGCCCATCACCGCGCAGCGGTCGGGGCGCGGCAGACCGGCGGGACGCGGAGGGTCAGACGGACGGCTCACGTACCGCGCAGGAGGCCGAGGGCCTCCGCCCTGGTGGACGCATTGGTGCGCATGCTGCCCCTGACCGCGGAGGTGGTGGTGACGGAGCCCGGTTTACGGATGCCACGCATGCTCATGCACAGGTGCTCGCATTCGATCACCACGAGGACGCCGGACGGGGCGAGCTTGTTCACCAGCGCGTCCGCTACCTGGCTGGTCAGTCGCTCCTGGACCTGCGGCCGTTTGGCATAGAGGTCCACGAGTCGGGCGAGCTTGCTCAACCCGGTCACCGCACCAGAGCGCCCCGGGATGTACCCGATGTGCGCCACGCCGTGGAACGGAACCAGGTGGTGCTCACAGGTCGAGTAGATGGGGATGTCCCGCACCAACACCAGTTCGCGGTGGTCCTCGTCAAAGGTCTTGGACAACACGTCGGCCGGGTCGGTGTACATCCCCGCGAACACCTCGCGGTAGGCGCGGGCCACGCGCGCAGGGGTGTCCCGGAGGCCCTCACGTTCCGGGTCCTCGCCCACGGCGATCAGTAGCTCGCGGACCGCGGACTCGGCGCGCTCGGCATCGAACACTCGGCCGGTGGACTCCGACCGGGCGTCGGCCGCGGGGATGTGGTCTGGATTCGTCATCAGTCCTCTTCTCGCATGTCACCGACCGGAGGGTCAGTCGTCACGTTCCCACGGGGCACGCCAACCGGGTTCCTTGTCCTCACGACGACGGGACCCGCTCCGGCGTCCGTCACCGTCCACCGCCGACCACGCCCGCGTCGACTGGTCGGAGACGGTCGGGGACGTGTCCTCGTCCCCCGTGTGACCGGGCTCCTCGCGGGTCGTCTCCGGGGCTGCGGGAGCGGCAGGGAGCCGGGTGGTCTCGGACCCGCTCGGACCATACGTCCCGTTCTGGGGCCGGTTCCCGTCGGGGCCCTGCCCACCGCGCTGACCCGGGTCCGGTGTCCGGACCGTGCCCGGCGTCGTTCCCCGCGGGGGCCACCCGGGGGCCGACCACCCGGGGGGCGGCGGGGTGCCGTAGGCCGGGATGCCCGACGACGAACCCGCTGGTACCGACTCCCGCCCGGGGCCCGTCCGGCCCACTGGGCCCCGGCCCCCGGCCTGCCCGATGTGTCCGTCCTGACCGGTGCTTCCGTCCTGCCCGGCGACTCCGTCCTGACCGGTGCCCCCGGACTCGCGGCTCGCCGGGAGGACGGGCATCGAGAACGGGTCGCTCACCGGTGGCGGCCACGGCTCGCCGCGTTCCTTGGCCAGCTCACCCGGTGTCTTGATGGGCGGCCGGGTCGACGGGACGCGACCGGAGAAGTCGTCGAACTCGGTGATCCTCGGCCGCTTGACCACGTCCGCGAACAGCCGTTGGAGATCCTCCTGGCGGAGCGTCTCCTTCTCGAGCAGCTCTCCCGCGACCGAGTCGAGGATCTCCCGGTTGGATTCGAGGACGAGCCACGCTTCGGTGTGCGCGGCGTCGATGATCCGGCGCACCTCGTCGTCGATGATCTTGGCGACCTCGGGCGAGTACTCCCCTGCCGCGGATCCGCCGCGGCCGAGGAACGGGTCCCCGCCCTCACCGCCGTACTTCACCGCACCGAGCTTCGCGCTCATGCCGTACTCGGCGACCATCGTGCGCGCGATCCGGGTGGCCTGTTCGATATCCGAACTGGCACCCGACGTGGGCTCGCCGAAGACGTACTCCTCGGCGGCGCGGCCACCCATCGCCATGACCACCCGGGCGATCATGTCCGCCCGGGTCATCAAGGACTTGTCGTCCTCGGGGACCACCAACGCGTGACCACCGGTGCGGCCGCGCGCGAGGATGGTGACCTTGTGGACGGGCTCGAGATCCTCCATCGCCCACGCCGCCAGGGCGTGCCCGGACTCGTGGTAGGCGGTGACCTTCTTCTCGTGCTCGCTGATCACCCGGTGCTTGCGACGTGGGCCGCCCACGACCCGGTCGGTGGCCTCCTCGAGGATGTCGATGTCGATCTCGTCGCGACCCAGCCGGGCCGCGAGCAGGGCGCCCTCGTTGAGCACGTTGGCCAGGTCCGCGCCCGACATGCCGATCGTGCGCCTGGCCAGCGAGGTCATGTTGACGTCCTCGGCCAGCGGCTTACCAGCGGAGTGGACGGCGAGGATCGCCTCGCGGCCCTTGAGGTCGGGATTGGTGACCGGGACCTGGCGGTCGAACCGGCCCGGCCGCAGTAGCGCCGGGTCGAGGACGTCCGGGCGGTTGGTCGCGGCGATCATGATGACGGTCTCGCGGTCACTGAACCCGTCCATCTCGACCAGCAGCTGGTTGAGCGTCTGCTCCCGCTCGTCGTGGCCGCCGCCGGTCCCCGAACCACGGTGCCGGCCCACCGCGTCGATCTCGTCGACGAACACGATGCAGGGAGCGTTCTGCTTGGCCTTCTCGAACAGGTCGCGCACCCGCGAGGCGCCGACACCGACGAACATCTCGACGAAGTCCGAACCCGAGATGGAGTAGAACGGCACACCGGCCTCACCCGCGACCGCCCGCGCCAGCAGGGTCTTGCCCGTTCCGGGCGGGCCGTAGAGCAGCACGCCGCGGGGGATCTTGGCACCGAGACGCTCGTAGCGCGCCGGGTTCTGGAGGAAGTCCTTGATCTCGTTGAGCTCCTCGACCGCCTCGTCCTCGCCCGCGACATCGGCGAACGTGGTCTGGGGCATGTCCTTGGTGAACTCCACGGCACGCGACTTGCCGACGCCGAACAACCCGCCCTTGCCGCCCTGCATGCGCGACATGAAATAGAACAGGAGCCCGAAGAGGATGAGCATGGGCAGCAGGAACGAGAGCATCTGCGCGAAGAAGCCCTGCTGGGTGACGGTGGTGTCGTACTTCTCCGGCTCCGCCGCGGCGATCCGGTCGAAGATCTGGTCCGCCGCCCGGTCCGGGTACTTGGCGATGAGCTGGTCGGTCTCGTCCGCACCCTCTTCCGGGGTGATCGGCGCCTCGAGGGTGAGCCGCAGCTGCTGCTCGCGGTCCTCGATCGTCGCCTCCGTGACGTTCCCGGCGTCGATCTGCGCGAGCGCCACCGAGGTGTCGACCTCGGTGTACCCCCGCTCGTCGTTCGCGAAGAACGAGAAACCGACGATCGCCAGGATGATGACGCCCGCGATCGCCACGTTGCGGAAAACGGTGTTGCTCTTGCGTTCCATTCGGTCCTCGTGTGCGAAGGACGGCCCCGCCGGTCGGCGGACCTCGTGATGCGACCGACGTCGTCGCTTATCGACCCAGGCTACCTGCGGGGCCCGACGGCCGACCGCGCTGATCGCCGAGGGCGGACAGGCAGCGGTGTCGTATCCGCCCCGTACCATCGAGGTCGTGACCACCCCCACTCCCCCCGCGAGCCGGATCGCAGAGGCGGTGCGATCCGGTGCCGCGACGGCGACGGAGTCGCTCGACGCGGCCCTGGGCCGGATCGCCCACCTGGATCCGGCTCTCCGTGCCTTCACCACGCTCCTGGGGGCGGACGGCCGTGCGGCCGCGGCCGCCGTGGACGCACGGGACGCGACCGAACGGTCGGGACTGTCCCTGGCCGGGGTCCCCCTGGCCGTGAAGAGCACCGTGTCCCTCGACAATCCGGTGATCGCGCCCCTGCTGGCGGCCGGCGCGGTGCCGGTGGGGATCACCGCGGCGCCCCAGCTGTGCACCTGGGGGATGACGGACTCGGAGGAGCACGGGATCACCCGCAACCCCCACGACGAGGCACTGTCCGCGGGCGGGTCCTCCGGCGGATCGGCCGCGGCGGTCGCGTCCGGGATGGTCCCGCTCGCGGTGGGTGACGACGGGATGGGTTCCCTTCGGATCCCCGCCGCCGCCTGCGGGATCGTCACCATCAAGCCCGGGCCCGGAGTCGTCCCCACCCGGTTGGCCGGCGACAACTGGGGGCGGCTGGCGGAGTCTGGGCCCCTGGCCCGGACCGTCGGGGACGTGGCCCTGGCGCTGTCCGTGATGGCGGGGAGACCTGAGCTCGCCTCCGTCGGGCCCGTGCCCGGCGGGACGCGTGTGGGCCTGTCCACGATCAGCCCCATCCGGCTCGGCCGGGATCTCGTGCGTGTCCGGGAGCCGTGGACGCGGGCGGCCCGGGAGGCTGCGGCCCTGCTGCGGGCGCGCGACCTCGTCGTCGTCGAGACCCCCCTGCCGTCCCCTCGCGACCCGGTGCTCTATCTGGCGCGGTGGACCTCCGCGGTGGCCCGCGCCGCCGAGGACGAGAACCTCCCGCTCTCGGCGATGGAGCGCCGCACCCGACACCACGCACTGCTGGGCCGCACCGTGTTCCGACACGGCGGGGCCGACGACGGGGACACCAGGTGGAACCGGGCGACCGAGGCGTTGCGAACCGAGGTCGAACGCGCGATGGACGCCGCCGGAGTGGACGTGTGGCTCACCCCGGCGCTGGCCGACGTGCCGCCCGAGGCCACCGAATGGCACCGGCGTTCATGGGGCCGCTCACTCTGGGCGTCGATGCGGTTCTCCCCGTTCACCCCACTGGCCAACGTGCTCGGCTGGCCCGCGATGTCCGTTCCGTGCGGTCGCACCGTGACCCCCGCAGGCAGGGACCTCCCCACCTCGGTGCAACTCATCGGTCGTCCCGGTTCGGAGACGACCCTGCTCGCACTGGCCAGCGCGATCGAACAGGCTGGCGCGATCGACCAGGCCGGGGCGATCGACCAGGCCGGGACCTGAGGCGACACGGCGACGTCCGAGAGACGCGCGACGGTCGAGAGACCAGGGACTTTCGAGAGGCGCGGGACGTTCGAGAGACGCGGTCAGTCCTCCGGTAGTTCGGCGAAGCGCGTCTTGACGTCGTTGTACCACCCGAGCGCCTGCCGGGGCCGCATCCACCGCCCCTTCATCTCCTTCCGTGCGGGCCCGTGCGCCTCGTCGCCTCCCTTGACGAGCTCCTTCAGGTGGGCGTCCTGGGCGTTGATCACGTCGTCCGCGGTCTCGCCGCGATGCGCGAGGTCGCAGGGTCCGCCGAGGTCTCTGCAGGTCATGGTCTTCATGTGATCGTTCCTCCCGTGTCCGGGTAGCGCGGTGTGCGCTCCTCACCATGATGACGAGCGGCGGGACCGAGATGTGACCTCTCCCGGGTGGGGGGGTCAGCGCCGGTCGCCGTCCCGCCGTCGGTCGATGGTCTCCAGCGCCTCCGGTTCGGCTCGGAAGTCGATGCGCGTCACCAATCCGGCCGAGACGCGGAAGTCGAACGCCACCCGAGCGACTCCGCGGTCGAACCACGCCGCGCCCGGCCGGCCGAGGACGAACACCGGCAACGCGGCGGCCGCCGCGCCGTCGAAGAACTCCGCCACCGCGTCGCGGCCCTCGATGCGCGCGGGGGTGCCGAGGCCCACCGCGACCGGGTCGCCGGCCACCACCACCCCCGGTGCGAGGAGTTCCAGTAGACGGGAGAACTCGCCGTCCCTGGCCGCGGAGAGGAAGGCGTCGACCACCTGCCAGTCCACCGATCCGTGTCCGTCCGGCGGCGCCGCGACCTTCGACCGTGCCCTCGACGCGTGCTTGCGGGCGGCGACCGGGGTGCAGTCCAGAATCCCGGCGATGGTGGCGAAGTCGACCGCGAAGGAGTCGTGCAGGACCAACGCCACCCGCTCGGCCGGGGTCAGCCGGTCGAGCACCAGGTGCAGAGCCGAACCCACCGAGTCGGCGAGGGCCACCTCCTCGGCCGGGCCGGGATCGACACCCGCACGGTCGGGCGGTTCGTGGGGCGCCGGCACCGCCGCCTTGAGACGATCCAGACACACCCTGGTGACCACGGTGGTCAGCCACCCCGGCAGATTGTCGACGGCGGTGACGTCCGTCCTCGCCAATCGCAGCCACGCCTGTTGGACCGCGTCCTCGGCCTCGGCCGGGTCACCGAGGACCCGCGCCGCGATCCGCGTGAGTCTGGGCCGCTCGTGCTCGAACTCGCCGGTCAGGTCCATCCACGCATCATCCCCGTTCCGAGCCGCCCGGACGGACCCGCGCGCCGCTCAGCCCCGTCCGTACCGGTAGAGGTAGCGGGAGGCGTACACCCCGTCGGTGACCACCGAGACCACCCGCAGGAGGGACGGTCCGTCGAGACGGACCTCGTCGGTGATGGCGGTGTCGCCGTCGTCGACGCGCAGGCACCCGACCGGAGCCACCTCGTCGCTGAACACGAAGACCCGGCCGTCCTGACCGTCCACCGCGGCGAGGTAGCCGTCGAAGAGGTCGTTCGCGTCGCCGAGCACGCCGTCGTAGGAGTGGAACAGGGCGTACTCCGTGGGCCGGCCGGACTCGGTGAACCGCCCCTGGTCACCGATGGTGAGCGTGACCCCCGAGTTGGGCGTGGCGTCCGGCATCGGCGTGGGCGGCTCGGTGAGCCAGCCGGTGGGGGCGTCGTCGAGGGTGAGCTCGCCGTAGGCGGACAGGGTCCAGGTGCCGGCGAGACCGGAGATGCTGGCGCTCATGCGGGCAATGCTATCGGCGGGTCCCGTCTCCGGCCACGCCCTAGGAGTACCGGCGGGTACCCGCGGGGCGTGACGGATCAGGAGACGCTTCCACTGGTGTAGCTGTCCAGGATCCGCCGCTTGACCAGCTTTCCGGTAGGGGTGCGGGGCAGCTCGTCGACGAAGTCCACCGCGCGCGGAATCTTGAAGTCGGAGACATGGCCACGGAGCGATCCGAGGATCTTCTCGCCCAGGTCGGGGTCACCGACCCGGTCGGGGGCGGGCACCACCACGGCGTGGACCTTCTCCCCCATCTCCTCGTCCGGGATCCCGATCACCGCCACGTCCTCGACCGCCGGGTGCAGAGCGAGCGCGTTCTCGATCTCCTGTGGGTAGATGTTCACGCCGCCGGAGATGATGGTGAACGCCTTGCGGTCGGTGAGGTAGAGAAAGCGGTCCTCGTCGAGGTACCCCACGTCACCGAAGGTGGACCAGTTGGGGTGCTCGGGGTGGAAGACGGACGCGGTTTTGTCCGGATCGCCGTGGTAGGTGAAGGTGCCCTCGTCCTGCTGCCAGTAGATGGTGCCGATCTCGCCGATGGGGAGCTCGCGGCCCTCCTCGTCGCAGATGTGCGCGATGCCCTTGAGCCCGTCGCGGCCCACCGATCCGGGGCGCTCGAGCGCCTCCTGCGAATTGATGAACGTGATGCCCATGCCTTCGGTGGCCGAGTAGTACTCGTGGATCACCGGGCCCCACCACTCGATCATCCGGCGCTTGACCTCGGGCGGACACGGTGCGGCGGCGTGGATCGCGTGGGTCATGCTGGACACGTCGTAGCGCTCGCGGACCTCGTCCGGAAGCTTGAGCATGCGCACGAACATCGTCGGCACCCACTGCGAGTGCGTCACCCGGTACTGCTCGATGAGCCGCAGCGACTCCTCGGCGTCGAAGCGGTCCATGAGGATCACCGTCCCGCCCACCGAGTTGACCACGCCGCAGAAGCGCAGCGGCGCGGCGTGGTAGAGCGGAGCGGGGCACAGGTAGACGCTGTCGGCGTCGAAGGCGTAGAGGAAGCTGAACACCGGCGTGTACGGGTCGGGGACCTCGTCGATCTGCCCCTCGGGCGGGTCCACGCGCACGCCCTTGGGCCGGCCGGTGGTTCCTGAGGAGTAGAGGAAGTCGTGGCCGCGGGGCTGGTCGGCGGGCGGGTCGGTCGGTTTCCCGTCGAGCAGGGACCGGTAGTCCTCGAATCCCTCGAGCGCCCCGCCGAAGGCCACGCGGTGCTCCACGCCGGGGTGCGCACCCGGGGCCACGTCGACGTGGTCGGCCACCGATGCGGAGACGAACAGGGCCCGCGCCCCGCAGTCACTGATGATGTACGACGACTCGTCTGCCGTCAGGTGATGGTTGATCGCCGCGATGTACAGGCCCACGCGCAGCGCGCCCCAGTAGATCTCGACCATCTCCAGGGCGTTGTCCGACACCACGGCGATGGTGTCCCCCGGTCGCAGACCCCAGTCCTCGGTGAGCACGCGGGCGAGCTGGGCCGATCTGGCCTCGAGCTCGGCGTAGGTGATCTGTTCGCCCGTCGCGGGGCGGATGACGGCGGGCTTGTCGGGAGTGGTGGCGGCGAAGGAACCTGGGAACATGTCGTCAGGCTAACCGCCGGACGTGACCTGGATCACGCAATTGGCAGACAAGCGTCCAACTCGCCGGAGAACCCGCGTCAGCGGGAACGTATGACGCAGGCGCGCGGGTGCCGCCGAACCCGGCGCCGCGAACCCGTCAGGAATACATGCGCGGGTGCAGCCGGCCGATGTACGGCAGGTCGCGGTACCGCTCGGAGAAGTCCAGCCCGTAGCCCACGACGAACTCGTTGGGGATGTCGAACCCGATCTCCAGGATGTCCAGGTCGGCCTTGACCGCGTCGGGCTTGCGCAGCAGGGTCACGATCTCCAGCGAGCGCGGGTTGCGGGTCCGGAGGTTGCGCATCAGCCACGACAGGGTCAGACCCGAGTCGATGATGTCCTCCACGATGATCACGTCGCGGTCGGCGATGTCCCGGTCGAGGTCCTTGAGGATCCGCACCACGCCCGAGGAGCTGGTCGAGGAGCCATAGGAGCTGACCGCCATGAACTCCAGCTCGGACGGTATGGACAGCGCGCGGGCGAAGTCGGAGACGAAGATCGCGGCACCCTTGAGGACGGCGACCAGCACGACCTCCTGCTCGGAGTCCCGGTAGCGCTCCCCGATCATCGCGCCCATCTCGGCGATCCGGTCCCGGATCACGTCGGCGTCGATGAGCACCGACTCGATCTCGTCGGCGTACTTGTCCGTGCTCATCTACGTCCCCGCTCCGCTCGCCCGGTCGATCTCCAGGACCACCCTTCCATGCCGCCGCCGCGCGACCAACCTGCCCCGGTCCCCCGCCACACCCGGCTCCGCGGGACCGGTCCCGCCGACCGCCACGCCCCCCTGGCCGTGCCAGTCCGTGACGAGCGCGGCGATCGCCGTGAGGTGCGCGTACGTGGGCGACGGGCACCCGTGCGCCAGCAGCCATCGACGCAGGACCCGGGTCAGCACAGCCGTCGGCAACGGCTCGAGGACGGAGACGTCCAGCCCGCCGTCGCCGGAGACGGGCACGGACGTGGCGAGGCTGTCCAGCTCGTCGTCGTCGACCCGGAGCAGCTCCGCGGTCCGCGCCAACCCCTCCGCCACCCCGCCCCCCAGGACGTCCTCGAGCAGGGGGAGCACCTCGCGGCGCAGTCGCACGCGGGTGAACGCCGGGTCGACGTTGTGCGGGTCCTCCCACCAGTCCAGGTCGAGGGCGCGGCAGACGGCGCGGGTGTCGGTCGCCCGCACCCCGAGCAACGGACGGCCCCACGGCGCGTCCCAGGCGGCCATCCCGCGCAGGGACCGCGCGCCCGAACCGCGGCCGAGACCCAGCAGGACGGTCTCGGCCTGGTCGTCGAGGGTGTGGGCGAGCAGGACCGGGCGGCCCTCGCGCGCGGCGTCGAGCGCGGCGTACCGCGCGGTGCGGGCGGCGGCCTCGGGGCCCGAACCGTCGGGGTCGACGACGACGACGAGGCCCCGCGACAGCGCACCCAGTCGTTCGGCCGCCCGGCACGCGTCCCGGGCGACCTCGTCGGATCCGGCCTGCAGTCCGTGGTCCACCACCAGGGCGGTCACGGCGGAGAACTCGGTGACCGCGGCGGCGGTGAGCGCGAGCGAGTCCGCTCCCCCGGACAGCGCCACGCACACCTCGTCGCCCACCTCGGGGTGGGCGCGGCGGAAGGCCCGCACGGCCGCGCGGACCAGCCAGGCCCGGCCGGTCCATGCGGAGCCGGTCGAGGCGGAGCGGTCCGATTCGGGGCCGGACGAGGCGGAGCGGTCCGATTCGGCGCCGGACCGCATGGGCCCGCTACCTGCAGCCACAGCTGCGCAGCTCGGCGGCGATCCGGTCGAGGACCGGTCGTGCGACAGCCGGGTCGGTGCCGGAGGCCAGCAGCGCGAAACTCATCGTGCGGCCATCGGCGCTGGTGACGGTCCCGGCCAGCGCGCTCGTCTCCCTGAGGGTGCCGGTCTTGGCCCGCACCCACCCCGCGCCCGCCGCCGACGGGCCGTCGAAGCGGTCGGCGAGGGTTCCCGAACCCGCGGCGACGGGCAGGGCGTCGAGCAGGTCGCGCAACTCCCTCGTCGCATCGGGAGCGGCGGCGGTGCGCAGGACGTCGGTGAGGGCGGCCGACGAGAGCCGGTTGCCGGCGCTCATCCCCGAACAATCGTCGAGGCGGACCCCGGACATGTCGAGCCCCCGCTCGGAGAGCGTCTCCACCACGGCGGCGCTGCCCTCCCCGAAACCTGCCTTCTGGTCGGGATCCCGGTCGAGCGCCACCTCACGGCAGATCGTCTCCGCCAGCACGTTGTCCGAGTGGACGAGCATCGACCTCACCCGTTCGGTGAGCGGCGCGGAGGACACGCGGCCGAACTCCTCCGTCGTCTCCACCGGCTCCTCCGAGACACGGACCTCCGCGGGGTCGATACCCAGCTCACGGGCCAGTGCCCGGCCGGCCGCCAGCGTGGGCTCGGAGGTGCGGGGCGAGTACTCGTCCGCCGGATCGAGGCGACCGGCGTCGAGCATCCACGCCTGGACGGGGGCGATGTTCCCCGCCGCGATGTCGACCGGGGACCAGCCGGGTCCGAGTCGCGAGCCGGTGTACGGGCCCGGGGCCACGACGATGCGTGCGGGGGTCTGGCCGGCCGTGCGCACGACCCCCGCGGCCTGCGCGATCGTCGCCGCGCCCGGGAAGAGCGGGCCGGGATCGGCGGCACCCGACATGGTGGGGTCGCCGCCCGGGACCACCACGAGAGTGTCGGGCTGGGTGCCGCGTGCCAGGACGGTGTCGACGCGCGCGTCGGCGGGCAGGCGACTGAGCGCGGCGACGGCCGTGAGCAGCTTGACCGTGGAGGCCGGGACCTTGGCGTCGCGGGGACGGCGCTCCCACAGGACCTGCCCGGTGGCGTCGTCCACCACGCTCGCGGTCAGATCTCCGACGGCCGGTGACGAGGCCAGCGGCCCCATGATCCGGTCGAGGGCGGCCGGGTCGGGGACCGGCGCGTCGTCGCCTGCCGCGATAAGACCGGGGGACGGCGGTGGCGCCCCGGACGCCGACGCGTCCCGGCCGCCACGCAGTTCTCCCTCGACATCGGTGAGAAGTGCCGCCACCACGAGGCCCGCCACCAGCAGCGCGACCACCACCAGGACGACCCCGATCCGCCACGCCGGGCCCCGCTCGCGCCACACGCGCCGCTCGGTCACGGACCCCCACCCTCCTGGACTCGCTCCACCCCGCGCCCGACCGGGCAGCGGCCACCAGTCACCCACGCTAGCGGGCGACGTGACGGCGACCGCCCCCGGTGCCGCGCCTGCCTACTAGAATCGTTGCGAATTCCCGGGCGCGCGTCCCGGGTCCCGAGAATGACGATCAGCGAGGTACGCCAGTGTCCGTCGAAGTGACCATCGAGATCCCCAAGGGTTCGCGCAACAAGTACGAGATCCACCACGAGACCGGGAAGATCTACCTCGACCGGTTCCTGTTCACCTCGATGGGCTACCCGGCCGACTACGGCTACATCGACCACACGCTGGCCGACGACGGCGACCCGTGCGACGCATTGGTCCTGCTCGACGAGTCGGTGTACCCCGGCGTGATCGTCAACTCCCGCGTCGTGGGCGTCTACACGATGTCCGACGAGGCCGGCGGCGACGACAAGCTGCTGTGCGTCCCGGCCCTGGACCCGCGCTGGGAGCACATCCAGGACGTCAACGACGTCCCGGAGTTCGAGCTCAAGGCGATCGAGCACTTCTTCCTCCACTACAAGGACCTCGAGCCGGGCAAGCACGTCACGCCCGGTGAGTGGAGGGACAAGGCCCACGGCGAGAAGCTCGTGGCCGAGGGCATCGAGAACTTCCGCGAGCACCCCGAGGAGAAGGCCGAGCCCTTCCGCGGCTGACCCCGGCCCGGACGGCGCCCGTCCGACAGACACGCGAATCCCGTCCGACGAGCACGAGAAGAGAGTTCCGCACACATCGCCCGAGAGGCGGGTGTGCGGAACGCTCTTTTCGATGCAGGAGGCCGGGCGGAGCCGGTCGACTCAGCGGCCGGTGAACCTGGCCTCGCGCTTCTCGAACGTCGCCGAGATGGCCTCCATCATGTCGGCGGAGGCGAGGAAACCCGCGTTCCACGTGGCCACGTAGCGGTTGTTCTCGTAGATCTGCCCCTCGATGCCGCGGTTCAGCACCTCTCGGGTTCCGCGCACGACGAGCGGCGGGTTGCCCGCGATCTCGGCGGCGGTGGCGTGGGCCGAGTCCAGCACGCCGGCGGCGTCGTCGGCAACGTGGGTGACCAGCCCGTAACGCAGGGCGGCCTCGGCGTCGATGTCCCGTCCCGTCAGGGCGAGCTCCCTGGTCAGACCCTGGCCGATGATGTGGGGCAGCCGAGCGAGCGAGCCCATGTCTGCGACGATGCCCACCTTGACCTCACGGATCGAATAGGTGGAGTCGGCCGCGCCGTGGCGGACATCGCACGCCGAGATCAGGTCCACCGCGCCACCGATGCAGCGGCCCTGAACGGCGGCCACGGTGGGCGTACGGGCCGCCGCGACCGAGTCGATGGCCCGCCGCATGTTCTCCACGAAGTCCAGGATCCGCTCGTTCCTGGAGGCGTCGGGGGTCTTGTCCTGGGGCAGGAACTCCATGAACTGCGGCATCATCGCCATCAGATCCAGCCCGTAGGAGAAGTTGCGGCCCTCTCCGGCGATGACGGCCGCGCGGACCTCCGGATCGGCGTCGAGCTCGGCCATCACTCGGGGCATCTCCGCCCAGAAGTCGGGGCCCATGCCGTTGTGGGGGCCGGGTCCGATGAGCGTCACCTGGGCGACGTACGGGTCCCGGACCCCCTTCTCGATGCGGACGGACGAGTACTGACCAGGCGTGGCTGAGGTGGTTTCGCTCATACGCTCAGCCTGCCAGAACCGGATCAGGCGCGGACGTCGGGCATGACGAACCACAAGATCACGTACAGCAGCACCTGCGGGCCCGGCAGCAGCATCGATGCCACGAACAGCACGCGGACCAACACCGGGTCCAGCCCGAAGTAGTCCGCCAGGCCGCCACACACCCCTCCGACCCAGCGGTCCTCGGAACGGGTCAGTCGCTTCGCACCTGAGCCTGCGTTGTAGTCCATGATGATCTCCTCGTCGTGGTTCCCGGATGGTCGGGGATCGTCTCCCCCGTGACCTCCACTGTCCTCCTTCTCGTCCCCGGGCACATCGGGGAAAGCCCCGGTCGCGACCCTGATCTCCCGCTCGGGATCACTCGGTCAGGATCACGCGGTCGGGATCACGCGGTCAGGATCACGCGGTCAGGTGTGGAACTCACCGCAGTCCACGGTCAGGGTCTGACCGGTGACCGCGGAGGCGGCGTCCGAGAGCAGGAACAGCACCGGGTCGACGATCTCGCGCTCGCTGGGCAGACGACGCAGGTCCATCTTGGCGGCGGTGTGCTCGTAGACGTCCTCCACGGTCCCGCCGTACTTGGTGGCGAGGTGCTCGAAGTACGCCCTGAGGGTGTCGCCGTAGATGTAACCGGGCGCCACGGTGTTGACGCGGATCCCACGCGGTCCGAGCTCGGTGGCCAGGGAATGCCCCAGCGCGACGAGTGCGGTCTTGGCGATCTTGTAGCCGGCGTACCGCTCGCGGGAGTGGTGGATGACCGCCGAGGCCATCATCACGACCGAGCTCGGGCTGCGGTGCGCCCCGTCGCCTTGTGTCTCGTCACCCTGGGCCCCGCCCGCCTCGAGCAGCGGTGTGAACTCCTGGGTGGCGCGCAACGCGCCGAGCACGGACAGGTCGATCCCCCGCGAGATCTGCTCGTGGTCGGTCTGGGCCAGCGGCTTCATGCTGGGCACCGCGAACGCGCTGTAGACCAGGCCGTGGACGGCGTCGGTGTGCTGGGCGACGGTCTCGCGCAACGCCCGCACCGACTCCGGCTCCGTGGCGTCCACCGCAGCGGCGATCGCCCTGCCACCTGCCGCGCGGACCTCGTCGACGATCCCGTCGAGCCTGGAGGCGGTCCGGGCGGCGACCACGACGGTCGCGCCCCTCTCGGCGGCCCGCAGTGCGAGGGTCCGCCCGAAACCGGGCCCCGCTCCCACGATCACGACGGTCTTGTCCTCGAGCGATTCTGACATGAGTTAATAGAACCAGTTCCACCCACGCTGTGGGGGGAAGTTCACCCGACCGGGATAGCATCCGCACGTGCACACCATCCCTGAGCAGTATCTTCGCAGCTCACAGGCCCCGGACCCCCGGTCGCTGCTGGACATTCTGGGCTCCGCCGCCCAGGGTCACCCTGACGCTCCCTGCCTGGACGACGGTTCGCGCGTCCTGAGCTACCGCGAGGTGTGGGAGGAGATCCACACCTCCGCGCGCTGGATGCAGAGCCAGGGGGTCGGGGCGGGAGACCGCGTGGGCATCCACATGCCCTCGGGTGGGGTCGAGCTGTACCTGGCGATCCTGTCGACCCTGGCCGCCGGTGCCGCGTACGTCCCCGTGGACGTCGACGATCCGGCCGAACGCGCCGAGTTGGTGTTCGGGCAGGCAAAGGTGGCGGCCGTCTACACCGCCCAGGGGATGCGGGTCACCGACCCCGGGCGTCCGGTCGACCCGTCGCGACACCGGGGCCCCACCGTCGACGACGACTGCTGGATCATCTTCACCTCCGGCACCACCGGCCTGCCCAAGGGAGTGGCGGTGACCCATCGCAGCGCGGCCGCGTTCGTGGACGCCGAGTCGCGGATCTTCCTGTCCGACGCCCCACTCGGCCCGGGCGACCGGGTGCTGGCCGGGTTGTCCGTGGCGTTCGACGCCTCCTGCGAGGAGATGTGGCTGGCCTGGGCGCACGGGGCGTGCCTGGTGCCCGCACCCCGGTCGATCGTCAAATCCGGGCTCGACCTGGGTCCGTGGCTGCGCGAGCGCGGGATCACGGTGATCTCCACCGTGCCGACCCTGGCCTCGATATGGCCGGAGGAGATGCTCGCCGACATCCGCCTGGTGATCCTCGGCGGCGAGGCCTGCCCGCCCGAGCTCGCCGCGCGACTCGCCGGTGACGGCCGGGAGGTCTGGAACACCTACGGTCCCACCGAGGCCACCGTGGTGGCGTGCGCCGCGCAGCTGGACGGCAGCGGTGAGGTCTCGATCGGCCTGCCGCTGGACGGGTGGGACCTGGCCGTGGTCGACGCCACCGGCCTGCCGGTCGGCTACGGCGAGTCCGGCGAGCTGGTGATCGGCGGCGTGGGACTGGCCCGATACCTCGACCCGGACAAGGACGCCGAGAAGTACGCGCCCATGGACAGCCTCGGGTGGGAGCGTGCCTACCGGTCCGGTGACGTCGTGCGCCTCGAGGCCGACGGCCTGTACTTCACCGGGCGCGTGGACGACCAGGTCAAGATCGGTGGTCGCCGGCTCGAGCTGGGCGAGGTCGACACCGCCGTGTCCGCCCTGCCGGGCGTGAGCGCCGGAGCCGCCGCGGTCAAGAAGACCGATGCCGGTCAGTCCGTACTCGTCGCCTACCTCGTGGCCGACGACCCCGAGCACTTCGACCTCGCCGACGCCGCCGGGATCCTGCGGGACCGCCTGCCGGCAGGGGTGGTCCCCCGGCTGACCCTGGTCGACGAGCTGCCCACCCGCACGTCGGGGAAGGTCGACCGCGCCGCCCTGCCGTGGCCCCTGGCGCAGACCTCGGCCGCGGAGACCGAACTGGACGGCACCGATGCGTGGGTGGCCGAACTGTGGTCCTCGGCCCTCGGGGCCGACGTCTCCGGGGTGGACGAGGACTTCTTCGCCCTCGGCGGCGGTTCGCTCGCCGCGGCCCACGTGGTGGTGGCGGTCCGGGAGCGTTTTCCCGGCGTCACGGTGGGAGACATCTACGACCGCCCGCGCCTGGGCGACTTCGCCGGGTACCTCGACGAGTTGGAACCGGTGGCCGCCGTGGAACCGCGACACGTGCGACCCGTCGGCCGCGGCGCCCAGGTCGTGCAGGTCCTGGCCACCCTCCCGCTGCTCACGATCACCGGACTGCAATGGCTGACCTGGCTCGGGATCGCCAACAACGTCGCCGCCGCCGTGGGCATCCCCTGGGCGCGCCCGGTCTCGTGGTGGGTGCTCGGGGTCCTCGCGGTGCTGCTGCTGTTGCCCGCGGGCCGCATGGTGGTGACGGGTCTGCTGTGCCGGGCCCTCATGGCCGGGGTCACGCCGGGTGCCTATCCGAGGGCGGGTTCGGTCCACCTCCGCCTCTGGGCGGCCGAACGGCTGGTCGAGGTCTCCGGCGTCGCCAACCTGGAGGGCGCCGGCTGGCTCACCCCGTTCGCCCGCATGCTCGGCGCGCAGATCGGCCACGGCGTGGACATGCACACCATGCCACCCGTCACCGGACTGCTGACCGTGGGCGACGGCGCCTCGATCGAACCGGAGGTGGACCTGGCAGGCCACTGGCTCGACGGCGACGTCCTGCACATCGGGGCCGTGGAGATCGGCGAGAACGCCGTGGTGGGAGCCCGGTCCACGCTGCTGCCCGGCGCGGTGGTGGGCCGGGGCGCGCACGTGGAGATCGGATCCGCCGTGGTGGGCACCGTCAAGGCCGGGAAACGGTATGCCGGCTCACCGGCTCTCAAGCGGGGCAAACGCGGGTCCAGTTGGCCGGCCGAGCCCGCACCCCACAACCGCGTGTGGAGCCTGGTCTACCAGCTCTCCGCGGTGGCGCTCGGCGCGATGCCGCTACTCGCCGTGGCCGCCGGACTCGCGTTGGTGGTCTGGGGTGCGCGGGACGCCGCGACCCCCGGCCAGCTGTTGCTCCGCGCCGCCCTGTGGTCCGTCCCCGGGACGTTGGTCGCACTCGCACTGTTCGCCGCGCTCACCCTGGTGTCGGTCCGGTTGCTCTCGGTCGGCCTCCGGGAAGGGTTCCACCCGGTCCACTCCCGCATCGCATGGCAGGCCTGGTGCAGCGAGCGCATCATGGACGCCTCCCGGAACTGGCTGTACCCCCTCTACGCCTCGATGCTGACCCCGATGTGGCTGCGGGCGCTGGGCGCGAGGATCGGTAAGGACGTGGAGGCCTCGACCGTCCTGCTGATCCCCTCGCTCACCACCGTCCGTGACGGGGCGTTCCTCGCCGACGACACGATGGTGGCGCCGTACGAGCTGGGATCGGGATGGATGCGGTTGGAACAGGCGCAGATCGGAAAACGCGCGTTCCTGGGTAACTCAGGCATCGCGTCCGCCGGTCGCAAGGTCCCCGCGCGTGGGCTGGTCGCAGTGTTGTCCTCCGCACCGCAGAAGGCCAAGAAGGGCACCTCGTGGCTCGGTTCACCGCCGCAGAAGCTGCCCCGGGCCGTGACCGACGGCGACAGCGACGCGCGTACCTACCAGCCGCCCCGGCGCCTCAAGATCGCCCGGGGCGCGTGGGAGACGCTGCGCCTGGTCCCCGTGTGGCTCTCGTTCCTGCTGCTGGTCAGCGTGCTGGTGGTGATGCAGGAGATCCATCAGGAGTGGGGCTTCGGCGTCGCGGCGCTGACCTCAGGGATCACCCTCGCCTACGCGGGCCTCGTGGCACTTTTCGTCTCCGTGCTGGCCAAGTGGCTGTTCGTGGGCAGGATCCGGGTGGGAGAGCAACCGCTGTGGTCCTCCTTCGTGTGGAGGAACGAGGTCGCCGACTCGTTCGTCGAACTCCTCGCCGCGCCCTGGGTGGCCCGCCCCGCCACGGGCACCCCGATCCTCAACGTGATGTTGCGGCTGCTCGGGTCGCGCATCGGCCGCGGAGTGTGGTGTGAGTCGTACTGGCTGCCCGAGGCCGACCTGATCTCGCTGGGCGACGGCGTCACCGTCAACCGCGGCTGCGTGGTCCAGACCCACCTGTTCCACGACCGCATCATGCAGATCGACCGGGTGGACCTGGCCGACGGCGCCACCCTGGGCTGCCACTGCGTGACCCTCCCGGCGTCCTCGATCGGCGACGGCTCCACCGTGGGCCCGGCCTCGCTGGTCATGCGCGGCGACCGCATCCCCCCGGGCACCCGCTGGCAGGGCAACCCGATCGCCCCCTGGCGCGGCTGAGCAGGCTGCAGACCGCCACCCACCACCCTGGGTTGCGGCGGCATCGGGGCCGGGGTGGGTTGCGGCGGGGCCGGGGTGGGGGTGGGGCGGCGGGGTCAGCCGCCGGCGATCGCGCGCAGCGCCTCCAGGTGCGACCCGTAGGCCCTGCGACCCTCGCGGCTGAGGGAGAGCCACGTCCGGGGCCGCTTGCCCACATAGCCCTTGCGCACCTTGACGTACCCGGCCTTCTCGAGCACCGCGACCTGCTTGGACAGCGCGGAGTCGGACACCTCGACCGCATCACGGATCGTGGCGAACTCCGCGTCGTCCACCCCTGCCAGCGCCGCGACTATGGAGAAGCGCACCGGGGCGTGGATCACCTCGTCGAGCCGGTGCCGGGCGTGCCCCTCCGGCTGACTGTCGGAGCGCGGAGCGGAACCCCCCGGCTCGCCCGGGTCGGAGCCTCCGGATACGCCCGGGGAGGATCCCCCCGATTCGGCCGGTGCGCTCGTCGTCGTCGGATCGTCTCCCTTGGCGCCGCCCACCGCGTCGCTCATCGGGCCGTGCCCCGTCGCGCGATGCGCGCGGCGGCCACCAGTCCGGGCACCGCCACCAGCACCGCGCCGAGGAGATACCACCAGGGGGTGAGGCCGATCGTGGTGCGGATGACGTGCAACCCGGTGACGACGACGAGGACCATCGCGCCGGATCCCGCGACCCCCCAGAGGTACGTCCGACTCGATCCGCGGGGGCTGGCGCCGATCGATCGCCGCTGCCAGAAGATCACGGCGAACAGCAGCACCAGGTACGGCACCATCGCCCAGTTGGTGAACATGATCGCGATGGTCCCGACACCCATCACCACCGCGATGACCGCGGCGAACCAGGCGAAGACGCGGGCGTCGCGGGTGGAACTGACGGGCGGGCGCCCCTCGACCTCGGCGAGGAGCCGGGCGGCCTCGGTGCGATCGAGCGGGCCGGTGGTGGGGTTCTCCGTGGTCATGGCGACACCTTTCTCGTGGCGACTCCGGCGGGTTTCCACCCGAGCGATGACTAGACCATAGGCAACTACTTTCCAGTTTGGCAAGTACTTTCTCGATTGTGGCCTTCTCGCCTCAGGTCGGAGCCGGGGCCGTTGCCGCTACCGTGCCCGGGCCGGGCCGGTGCCTGGGTGGGGTGCCGGTGCCCGGATGGCGGGCCGGTGACGCAGCCGATCCCCCCGGGTCCACTACACTCGCGCAGGTCATGGATTTGAAGGCAGTCAAGAAGGACCTCGTCGCCAAGATCGCTGCTCCCCGTGATTCGTCGCGCGCCGATCCGGTCGACCCCTACCTGCCCAGCGCCGGTAACCACGGCTACCGGGTCACCCGGTACGAACTGGACCTCACCTACAAGATGAGCTCCAACAACCTGCGTGGCGGGGCCGTGATCACCGCCACCGCCACCGAGCCGCTCGAGTCCGTCCAGCTCGACATGTCCCCCCACCTCGAGGTGGCCAAGGTGTCGCTGGACCGCGGCCGGGTGGCCAAGTACACCCGTCCGCGGGGCAAGCTCACCGTCACCCCGGCCGAGCCGATCCCCGTGGGCGCCGCGTTCACGCTCACCATCCGGTACTCGGGTAACCCGCGGCCCATCCGCGGCGCCTGGGGCGAGGTCGGGTGGGAGGAGCTCACCGACGGCGTCCTCGTGGCCAACCAGCCCAATGGTGCCGCCAGTTGGTTCCCGTGCGACGACCACCCGTCGTCCAAGGCGCCGTTCCGGATCCGGCTCACCACGGACTCGCCCTACCGCGCCGTCGTGACGGGCTCACTGGTGGGCAAGAAGCGCAGCGGCAGCATGACCACGTGGGAGTTCGACCTCCCGCAGCCCACCTCCACCTACCTCGTCACCATCAACCTGGGGCTGTACGAGCACCTGGAGGTGACCGGCGGGAAGGTGCCGTTCCGGGCCTACCTGCCCGCCGACCTCAAGCGCGACTTCCGCGTCGCGTTCGCCCGCCAGGTCGAGATGATCGACGTCTTCACCGACCTGTTCGGCCCGTACCCGTTCCCGGACTACAAGGTCGTGGTGACCGACGACGAGCTGGAGATCCCCCTCGAGGCGATGGGGATGTCCACGTTCGGTCGCAATACCGCCGAGGCGGGGACCGGCGACGAACGCCTGATCGCCCACGAGCTCGCCCACCAGTGGTTCGGCAACGCCGTCACCGCCGCCGAATGGAAGCACATCTGGCTCCACGAGGGCTTCGCCTGCTACGCCGAGTGGCTGTGGACCGAGTTCTCCGGCGGCGCGGACGCGGGCAGCCACGCGCTGCGCTACTACTCCAAGCTGCAGAACTCACCGCAGAACCTCCTCCTGGCCGACCCCGGACCCAAGGACATGTTCGACGACCGCGTCTACAAGCGCGGCGCGCTCACCCTGCACGCGCTGCGCCTGACGATCGGCGACGAGAAGTTCTTCCAGTTGCTGCGTGACTGGGTGGCCAAGTACTCGGGCAGCACCGCGACCACCGACGACTTCCTGCACATGGCTGCCGACCACTCCCCCGTGGACCTGCGGCCCCTGTGGGCCGCGTGGCTGTTCTCGGAACCGCTGCCGTCCACCCTCGGCATGCCCGATGACCACGCCGGCCGCCGCTGATCCGACGCCCACGACCGGCCACCGCGCCGCGGGTGGGATGCGGGCGCTGACCCTGGCGACGGTGTTCGCCGCCGCCTCCGGCTACCTGGTGATGCTTGTCGCCGGCCGTGCGCTGGGCCCGGCGGACTATCCGCTCTTCGCCACCTACTGGGGCGCGTTCTTCGCGCTGGGCGGAGTGGCCAACGGGCTCATGCAGGAGGCCACCCGGGCGGTGCGCTCGGCGCGCCTGAGTTCCACGCCGGACGCCGCGGGCATGACCGCCGCCGGGCGCGTGACCCCCGTCCCGGCACCGGGCCCGGGCAGCCGGGTCAGACTCCTGCCCGCCGGGCTGGTGCTGGGCCTGGTGTTGGCCGCCGTCGTGATGGTGAGCGCCCCCGTCTGGCCCGCCCTGGGTCTGCCCACCTTCTCCGGGATCGGTGTGGCGGTGATGGCGTTCGGGATCCTCGGCTTCTCCATGCAGGCCGCCACCGCGGGCGCGCTCTCGGGCACCGAGCGCTGGGGCCTGTACGCGGTGCTGCTCACCGTGGATGCCGCACTGCGGCTGGTGGTGGCGGGGGTGGCGTGGTGGTTCGGCGACGCCGGACTCGGGTTCGCGCTGGCCACCGTCGCCGGGGCGTTCACCTGGGCACTGATGATCGCGCTCTCCCCGGTCACCCGCGAGGCCCTGGCCCGTGCACTCGACGTGGGGCGCCGACGGTTCTGGCGCAACACCGCCTCCGCGATGCTGGCCTCGGCGGGGACGGCCGTGCTCGTGGTGGGCTTCCCCGTGTTCGTCACCGCCACCGTCCGCGAGTCGGACCCCGCGCCCCTGGTGGGCGCGGTCATCCTGGCCATCACCCTCACCAGGGCCCCGCTGCTGGTGCCGCTGACCAGCTTCCAGAGCGCGATCATCGTCTACTTCGTCCAGCGTCGCGACCTCGGCCCACGCGCCCTGGCCGGGCCCCTCGGCCTGGTCACCGCGGTCGGCATGGTGGGCGCCGGCGCGGCCTGGCTCGTGGGCCCGTGGCTCATCCGCGTGCTGTTCGGCGCCGAGTTCGAGCTCCCCGGGGCGGTCCTGGCCGCCCTCACCGCGGCCTCCGTGGGTACCGCCGCGCTGATGGTGACGGGTAACGCCGCACTGGCCTTCGACAGGCATCTGCTCTACAACGTCGGCTGGTGGGTGGCGGTGCTGGCCGCCCTGATCCTCCTGGTGTCGGTCCCCGGCCCGCTCGACGTGCGTTCGGCCATCGCCCTCCTCGCCGGACCCGGCATCGGGGTGGTGGTGCACATCGTGGGCCTCGCGGCGAGCGCCCGCCCCGAGCCGGGGCCCGCCTGATGAGCGCGGCCAGGCTGCTCGCGTGGCGCGCGGGCGAACTGCTGGCGGGGCTCGTCGTGGCCGCACTCGTCGGCGCGTCGACCCTCACGGCGATCGACGCCCTGTCCCTTCCGGACCCCAGCTGGCTGCCCGAGGCTCTGGGCGCCACCGTCGCCGCGGGTCTGGTGGTGGTGACCGGCTGGCACCTGCTGCGCCGGGGCCGTCGGGGTGCCGGGGGGCACGGCGGGCGCGTGGCCGGCCCCGGAACTGGCCCAGGGACCGGCGAGCGCGGACTGTGGATCCTCGGGACCGCCGGACCCGCGTTCCTCGCCTCCTCCCACCTCGGCCTGCTGCTGAACGGCACCCCGCACTACCTGTTCGGACTCGGCGGCGACCAGCTCAACCGCGTCGCCTACGTGACCCGCTTCGCCGACTCGCCCGCCCTGAACGACCCCTTCTACGCCGATGCCGCTCCCTTCTACCCGCCGCAGTGGTTCTGGGTGGGCGGGCGGCTGGCTGCTCTGGCAGGGGTCGAGGGCTGGGAGTTCTACAAGCCCTACGCGATCATCACCATGGCGATCGCGGGCGCGATCGCGTTCGTCGCCTGGCGCTGGCTGGTGCCGACCCGGCTGGCCGTGCTGTTCGGCCTGGTCACCGCGGTAGTCGGCGGGCACACCAACGCCTACGAGCCCTACTCGTGGATCCTCATCTGCCTGCTCCCGCAGGTCGTGGTGGCGACCTTCCTGCTCTGCGCCCGCGCCGCCGCGCGGTCGCGGGGCGCAGGGGCCGGGCGACCCACGTGGCCGCTGGTCGTGACGATCGGCGTCTACCTGGGCTGGGCCGCTCTGGGGTACACGCTCATCGCGGGTTTCGCGGCGTTGCTGGTGGCCCTCGTCGTCGTCGTCCACACCTGGCGGTACCGCGCCGAGCGCGGCCTGGTCGCCGCGCTGCTCGTCCGCCTGGTAGCGGCGGCCGGGATCTCCGCACTGCTCGCATCGGTGTTCTGGCACCGCTTCCTCCTGGCTGTACTGGGTGGCGCCGAGACCGAGCCGTCCGTGGCCAATGACTTCGCCCCGGAGATCGGCTCACACTGGCCGCTGCCGATGTTCGAGGTGTCCGCCGCGGGCCTGTTGTGCCTGATCGGCGTGGTGTGGCTGGTGGTGACGGTGTGGCCGGGCGGTGCCGGTCGGCTCGCCGACCGCGGTGCAGCGTCGCTGAGCGCGCGGATCGACTCCGTCGAGGACGACCACGACCACAACCACGGAGACGACGACGAGGAGGCCACCCTCTCCCGCCCGGGCTGGCCGCTCCCGTCACCCGCCCGCGCGCTCGTCCTGGCGCAGGCGCTGGGGTTGATGACCCTGACGGTGTTCGGCTGGTACGCGCTCTCGGGACTGCGAGCCGTCACCGGGTCCACGCTGCTGCCGTTCCGGATGATCCCGGTGATCACGCTCGCTCTCGCACTCGCCGGGGTGGTCGGCTCGCTCGCCCTGGCCCGGTGGGCGGTGGCCACGTCGCCCGCCCGCTCCCGCGGCCGGGTCGCCGCGGCCGCCGTGGTGGTGGCCGCACTCGCCGCCATCCAGATGATGCAGCACGTCTCCCAGGAGGACTCGGATTTCGCCGCCGCAGCCCGCGAGGCCCCGGCGCCCCCGACGGAGGTGCTGGCCGCGATCGACGAGATGACCCCCGGTCGGGAGCCCTCCGACCTGGTGGTCCTCACCTCGGTCCCGACGGTCTACGCCTACCGCCCGTTCTTCACCTTCCAGGCGCCCACGCAGGCCTATGCCACCCCGGCCGGTCGCTACACCGAACGGACGGACGAGATCCGTCGGTGGGCCACCACCACCTCCCCCGGCGACCTGGCAGACGCGGTGAGCTCCGGCCCCTTCCGTGGTCCGGACGTGATGGTGCTCGAACGGGAGGGTTCGCGGAACTGGGTGCTGCCGGTGATGGTCAACCGGATGCCCCTGGCCCGGAACAACAGTCGGGAGAAGATCCGGTTCCACCCGGAACTCTTCGCGGACCCGGAACTGTTCGACGTCCGCGAGGTGGGCTCGCGGATGGTGATCGTGCGGCGGTGACCGGGGCGGGCCGCAGGGTCGTCGGCGCGGTCAGGCGGTTCGCAGGTACAGCGGGCGTAGGGTCGTCGGCGCCGTCAGGCGGGCCGCAGGGTCGTCGGCGCCGGGAACGGTGCCACGATCTCGCGGCCGACCTCTTCGATCGCGTCCGTGAGCGCCGTGGAGAGCACGATCCGGTCCTCGTAGACGTGAGATATCCGGACCACGGTGTCGCGATCGTCCTCCTCCACGACGTAGCGATCCATGAGGAACCGCAGGCCGATCCCGTCGAGCACGTCCTCCGCCTCGTGCCAGTCGTCGACCGGGTCGAGTGCACGGCCGAGGCGGTCGATCGGCACGAACCGTGGCTCGGCGACGGTCATGTCGATCCAGCCGATCGTCTCGCCGTCGCCGCGCCGGTGCGCGATCCACGACTCGGGAATCATGTGGGTCCTCCTCCCATCGGGTGCTATCCAGCTGCTCTCCGCGAATTCTGGTCGTGCCCACTGCTGCGCCGGGCCCGATCCGGCGCAGCAGCGACGACCACGTTGCGGTGACCGCGATCGACGCGGCCGCCGGAAGCCGCCGGGGTCAGAACTTTCGGAAGCTGTGGCCGAGCAACCGCTTGCCGCCTTCGGCGAACTTGCCCGCCCTGGCCGCGGAGGGCAGCAGCGACAGCGCGTTGAACCGCGACGTCAGGTGCAGGCGCGTAGCCCGTTCGGCGTTCTTCCACCCGCGGGCCGCGAACGCGTCGGCCTCGCCGGCGAAGAACCGGGCCTCCTCGTCGAAGCGGCGGCCGTCGAGCGCCCGGACCGAGGAATCGGACGCGGAGTGCCTGCGGTAGAGGAAGGCGAGCGTCGGGTCGTAGACCATGTGGCCACCGGCGGTGATCACATCGACCAGCAGCGCCAGGTCCTGCACCACGTCGAGCCCCTCGCGGAACCCGATACGGCGGATCCACTCGGAATTCCACGCCAGCGACGGGAAGTAGGTCCAGTTGCCGTGCATGAGCGAGGTCATGAGCTTCTCGCCGTGCAGCACGGTGCGACCGTCGGCCTTGGGCGAGGTGAACGCCTTGACCGTGTCCGACAGGGGGCGCACGGGGGCGCCGTGCTCGTCGATGACGTTGACGCCCACCTCCATCACGGCGGCGTCGGGAACGGCCGCGAACCCGTCGGCCACCACTTGCAGGTAGTTGGGCAGCATGACGTCGTCGGCACCCATCACCACCACGATCGGCGCGGTGACCATCCCCAGGCACCTGCGGTAGTTGCCGTTGGCGCCGAGATTGGTCTCGTTCTTCTCGTAGGTCACCCGCTCGTCGCGCGCCGTGATCTCCCCCATGTAGCGGGCCGGCTCCGGGTCCGGGTACCCGTCGTCCACCACGACGAGACGGAAGTCCCGGTAGCTCTGGGCGAGGACACTGTCCACGGCCTTCTTGAAGTGGCCGACGTCCCCGTAGTAGGGGAGCATCACATCGATGGCCATCGGGGAACCGCCGTCCTTCTCGTCACCGGGTTTTCCGTTCGATCGCATAGTATCGACCGGCGATGAGCAGTAACAGTGAGCGACTCCCAGGGCACGGCGCGACGGCCGGGGGCGACACGGGCCCGGGCGACCCGGTGCGCAACCGTGACGTCTGGCTGGTCGTCCCCTGCTTCAACGAGGGCACCGTGATCGAGGATGTACTCAGCAGCGCGCGTGAGACGTTCCCGAACATCGTGGCGGTGGACGACGGGTCGGCCGACGAATCGGCAGCGGCGATCCACAGCGCGGGCGCACACCTGGTCCGACACCCGGTCAACCTCGGTCAGGGGGCCGCGATCCAGACCGGCGTCGAGTACGCGCGCGTGCAACCCGGCGCCCGCTACTTCGTCACCTTCGACGCCGACGGCCAGCACCAGGTCAAGGACGTGCTCGCGATGGTCGAGCGACTGCGCGCCGAGCCGGTGGACATCGTGGTGGGCACCCGCTTCGGTCGCCCACGCCGCGAGGGCGACCAGGTCCCGCTGATCAAGCGTGTCGTCCTGAAGACCGTCGTCATGCTCAGTCCACGCACACGGAGACTCGGCCTGACCGACGCCCACAACGGACTGCGGGTGTTCAACCGGCGGGTGGCGGACGATCTCAACCTGCGCATGAACGGCATGAGTCACGCCAGCGAGTTCGTGGAGCTGATGGACAGCCGCGGATGGCGCGTGGCCGAGCAGCCCGTCGACATCCTCTACACCGAGTACTCCATGTCGAAGGGGCAGTCGCTGCTCAACGGGATCAACATCCTCTCCGACGGTCTCGTGGGAAAGAGGCTGCCCCGATGATCAAGGCACTCCTGCTGCTCGCCGGCGCCGCACTGGTGGCGTTCTTCCTGGCCAACCGCCGCAAGGCGCGGGCCAAGGCCGGCGTCAAGATCGGCTTCGTGCTGTTCGTGGTGTTCATGGTCTACGCCGTGATGCGCCCGGACGACCTCACCGTGGTGGCCAACGCGCTGGGCGTTCAGCGCGGCACCGACCTGGTGCTGTACGCGCTGGTCATGGGCTTCGCCTTTGTCACCGTCTCCACTTATGTGCGGTTCCGCGAGCAGGAGATGCGCTACGCCCGGCTGGCACGGTCGATCGCGCTGCAGAACGCGGTGCGGCCCGAGGACCAACCCGATGCGACCGCGGTGACGCCCGCCGCGGACGACGACGACCGCCTGCGACGGTGACCGGGAGGCCGGACCACGACGCGGAGGTCCGCGGCGAGGCCGCCCGGCTCGTGCACCGGCTCGAACTGGCGCGGACGCGTCTCGACGCCGCCCTCGACCCGCGTGACCCGACCCCCGCCCCTGGTAGTCCCCCGCCACCGCCGCGCGCCCCGGCCGGGGGCGTCGCGACCGGCCCCGGACTCGACGACGACGAGGTGCGCACCCTCCTGGCCCCCGCGGTGGCCAGGGTCGCCCGACTGCACGAGATCGCCCGGTCACTGGCGGACGGCTCGGCGTCGGAGGAGTCGGCCGCGCAGGCGGTGCGCGCACTGGCCGACACCCAGCCGAACCGGCGACCCAGATGACCGGTGCTCTGCCGGAGAACCCACCACCGGGGCAGGTGCGGAGACTGCTCGAGCTGGCGGCCCGGCTGGTGGCGGCGCGGGACGCGCTCACCACGGCGCGCGACGCACTCGCGTCGTCACCGACCCGCTCGCCCGCACTGGTCGCCCTTGCCGACGCGATCGACGGCGAGGCCAGGGGGGTGGATGAACTCCTGGCGGGCGTGTACCGGCTCGTCGAGCTCGCCGAGGACATCTGGGCCGACCTCGACGGCCCGGAGCCGGCGCCCGTCGCGGACCGCGACCGCCTGCGCGCGTCATTGGACCGGGCCGTCGACAACACGCTCACCGACATGGCCCGGATGGCCGGGACGGGCCCGCCCGGGCGCTCGGGCGCCGGCGCCCTGGACACCCGAGACACCCGGGACACCCCCGGCACACGGGACACCCCCGATACACGGGCCACCCTGGACACCCGGGCCACCGTCGCGGCCTGGGCCGGGGCCACGCCCGAGGAGGTGTACTCGGGCGTCGAGCACATGAGCACCGCCGACCGGCGCCTGCTCGCGCTGGCCGAGCCGGAGGTCGTCGGCGGGACCTACGGCGTGCCGTGGGCGGTGCGGGCGCGTGCGAACGCCGTCGCCGTTCGCCGGGCGCTGCACCGTGAGCAACTGGCCGGGACACCGTGGAGTCCCAGGATCGGGCGACTGGAGACCATGGCGCGGCGGGGCCCTGGTCGTCGTCGTCGGTCGTTCGTGGCGTTCTCCCCGCTCCGCGGAGGGCGGATGATCGAGGTGGTGGGCGACCTGGGCCCTCGCACCGAGGCGGTCGCCGTCTACGTCCCCGGCACGGGCACCAACCTCGACATGTCCCACGTCAACACCGACGTCGCGGTGGACCTGGTCGAGGCCGGCGGGGGCCGGGTGGCCGTGGTGGCCTTCCTGGACGGAGAGTTCCCGCAGGACATCATGGCCGACGCCGGTAACCCGCGCTACGCCGAGGCGATGGCTCCGCGGCTGGTCCGGTTCTGCCGCGAGGTGGACCGCGTGATCGGGATCGAGTGCCCGGGCGCCGCACTGACCGTGGTGGGCCACTCCTACGGCGGGCGGATCGTCGGGACCGCGGAGCGGCGGGGACTGCGCGCCGACCGGGTGATCTACGCCGAGTCCCCGGATCTCGGGGTGGGCGTGTCCGGGCCGGCCGACTGGCGTTCCCCGGGCCCGGTGCGACGGTTCTCGTTCACCGCCCCCGGGGACCCGGTGGAGCTGTTGCAGGTCAGGTCAGGCCTGCGGCGGAGCTGGTCCACCTCCGACCTCGGCGACGGTGCCGTCCGCCTGGACACCGGGTACTTCGCCGACGGCACCCCCGTCTACGGCACGCGCGGCCATGGCGGGGTGTTCTATCGCGGATGCGGCGCGTTCGACGCGATGCTCGCCGTGATGCTCGGTGGCCGGGTGCCGCTCTGGCGCGACCGCGAGATCCGTGCCCGGCACACGCGCGTCCGGCGGGGGGACGACGGGCGGGTCCTGCCCACCGTGTGGCGTCATGTCAGAGGACTATGGCTCCACCGGGCGGACGACCCGTACGGCGACGCGGAGGTCCTGTGGGAGTCCCCGGAACGCCTTGTCCCGGTTCCGGTGTCGACACGCGCGGCGGGGCACGGGGTTGTCCCGGGCACCGGGGGTGACTGATACTGGGGCCCATGGCTCCACGTGACACCCGTTTCACCCGCCCCTCGATCACCGCTCTGGGGATGGGCGCTGTGGGCGTGGTGTCCGTCGGCCTGATCTCAACCGGCCTCTGGTACGACTCGCACCGCAGCGAACAGGCGGTCGAGCGGGCGCGTCAGCAGGTCAACACCGCTCAGACCGCCCACGCCGCGCCGGAGCCCGTCGCCGCGTCCAGCTCCGAGCGGTCCACCGGCAGCAGCACACCCGAATCGACCGGGAACCCCACCGAGAGCCCCGAGCCTCCGGAGCCGGCCGAGGTGGAGGCCGCGGCCCCCGCCGCGATCGTGCCGACCGAGGTCGCCGTGCCCCGTCAGGCAGTTCCCCCACCGGCGGCGACCCTCGCGGCCACCGCCCCGCAGCCGTCCGTCCAGTCACCGGCGCAGCCCCGGGTGTCGACCCCGGCGACGCCGGCCACAACCGGCGACGGCGCCGCCGCCGAACCCACCGGGGATGCCACCGGGGAGCCCTCGGAACAGGAGATCACCCAGCCGGTCGAGCCCCGCCCCGCGCCGGGGGGTGTCCTCCCGGGACTCATCGACCTGGTGCGCCCGTTCCTGCCGCAGCCGAACGTGGCGCAGCAGGCACCCGCAGCGGACGTCAGAACCGGAGCCGGGACCGGAGTAGCGGACGAGGGTCAGGCGAACGCGGACGACGCGGGCTGACACCTACACCCGTGTGTGGGCCGGAGCGCTGGGCCCACGTGCCGCGACTCAACCCCGGAAGTAGTCCACGGTGCGGGCGACGCCCTCGTTGATCGAGACCTGCGGCGTCCAGCCCAGCACCTCGGCGGCGCGGCCGGCCTCCAGCGCCGAGCGTGCGACGTCACCGAGGCGGGCGGGGGCGTACTCGGGGTCGTCCCCCGATCCCGCCGCCGCGGCCACCAGGGTGTGCAGCTCGCGGTCGCTGGTCTCGACGCCGGTGCCCACGTTGAAGCGCAGTCCCGCGGCGGACGGAACGGTCGCGGCGCGTACGAAGGCGTCGACGACGTCGTCGACGAACACGTAGTCGCGAGTGTTGCCCCCGTCCCCGAACACCCGGGTCGGCTGACCGGCAAGAAGTCGCTGGGAGAAGATCGCCACCACCCCGGCCTCGCCGTGCGGGTCCTGGCGCGGTCCGTACACGTTGGCCGGCGCCACGCCCGCCCACTCGATCCCGTACAACTTGGCGAACATCTCCAGGTAGACCTCACCGGCCACCTTGCCCGCCGCGTACGGGCTCATCGGGTCCACCGGCCGTGACTCGGCCACCGGCAGGTCGGTGACGGGGCCGTAGATCGACCCTCCCGAGGAGGTGAAGACGATCCTCCGCACCCCGGCCCGTCGGGCGGCCTCGGCCAGCCGGACGGTGCCCACCACGTTGACCTCGGCGTCGTGCACCGGGTCCTCCACCGACAGGCGCACGTCGATCTGCGCGGCCAGATGGAACACGACCTCGGGCGCGACCTCCGCCACCAGGTCCTCGATCGCCGGGTCGGTCAGGTTCAGCTCGCGGAACGCGAACCGCGAACCGGACTCTCGGGCACGGGAGAGGTTCTCCAGCCGGCCCCGTGACAGATCGTCGACGACCGTCACCTCGTGCCCCTCGGACAGCAAGCGGTCCACCAGGGTCGACCCGATGAACCCGGCCCCACCCGTCACGAGTGCCCTCATTCAGATCCCCTCCCGGTGTGCGGCGACTCCACCGCGGCGCCCTGTCGGACGACAGCCCCAAGGATACGACCCGGCCCGGCGGGAGTCGGTCACTCCCCGCCGTACAGCGCGGAGGCGCGTGTCAGCGGCGTACGCCTGTCCGGTGGGAAGGGCGAGTCGGCGAGTATCTGTGCGATCTCCCCCTCGGTGAAGGCGGCCCGGACGGCGAAGATCCGCACCTGCGAGTCCGAGTAGACCTTGACCAGGCCAGGGGCCTGGTCGAGCCGGAGCAGGTGCTCGTTGGGTTTCTGGAAGCCCCAGTAGTTGGGCGGGCTGACGTACACGTAGGTCACGCCGAGCTGGTCGAGCGCGGCGTCGACACGCGGGTCGGTCCCGGCCCGGTCCATGCTGAAGAACAGGGTGGTCGTGAGCGGAGCGGTCGAACCCGATTGCAGGTAGTGGCGCGCGGTAGAGGGCAGTCCATGGGTGGCGTACATCCATCCCGACCCCTCGTCGGGGTTGGTGTAGATCAGGCCCGAGTACGCCTGCGGTTGCTCGGAGAGCCACTCGAAGGCCCGCAGATCGTGACTGTCGACCATCCGACCCGCGCGCTGGTTCGCGCCCGCCGCCACGGCGTACTCGGGCGAGGCCTGGACGACCCACGACCCGGTGGCCACCAGCGCGGCCAGTGCGACCGCGACCCGAAGGCCCGCCGCTCCGGTCCCGCGCGGGTCGGTGATCGGGTCGATCAGCCGCGCCAACCAGCCCGCCAGTGCCTGGACCGTCACCCCCACGCCCACACCGACCGCGGCCGCCACGACGATCGCCAGGATCACCCCGATCCGGCGCGGGTCGTTGTAGTAGATGCTCCCGATCCCGCGGAGCACGCCGCCGGTCCAGTTACCGAACGTGCTCATCGAGTTGACGCACACCACCAGCAGTCCGCCCCACAGCAGGATCGGCCACAGCACCAGTCGGCGGAGCAGGATGATCACGCCCAGGACCGCGAGGGCCAGCAGTACCCAGCGCACGCCCCAGTCCTGCACGTGCCGCACCTGGAGGGTGAGGGCCCTTCCCCAGACGGCTGCCCGGTCGGCGTCGATCTCGAACTCGAAGGCCGAGATCTCGTCAGCGTCCTCGGAGACGGTGAGGATCTGCGGCAGCAGTGTGAGCACCCCCGCGAGGCCGATCCCGGCCAGGACGAGGAAGTCACGCAGGCGCCCCCTGACAGGCCGCCACAGCCCCTCGAACAACCACCAGAACAGCACGATGACCCCGGCGGTGACCATCGCCGACGGGTGCACACCGCTGATGCCGACCAGTCCGAGCGCGGCGGCGGGCACGAGGCGGCGGTCGGCCAGCGCGGCCACCACCACCGCGGCCACCAGGCCCGCCAGTCCGTTGGCCACCCCGGACGGGGTCGCGGCCACCATGACCTCGACGAAGGGCAGTCCGGGGAACAGCGGGGTGGCCATCGCGGCCACGGCCGCCGAGGTGGCGACGGCCGGCCGCGAGAACCGGCGGTGCGTGATGAGCCAGGTCAGTGCGGCCACACCGAGCGGGAACGCCACCGCCATGGTGCCGATCTGCACGAGGTTGTAGGTCTCGACCGCCCCTATCCCCCGCAGCCCCATGACCAGGGCGGCGATGGCGTGCCAGGTGCTCGGGTAGTAGAGGGTGGCCCCGTTCTCGGGGTACCGCAGCTCACCCGCCTGGTCGGGCGATGCCAGGCCCGTCTGGTGAATGAACTGGATGTAGTTGGCGTGCCAGTGGGCGTCCCAACCCTGGAAGATGTTCGCCGTGCCGTCCGGGGTGGCCGAGAGCTCGGTGATGATCATCTGCCCGATCAGCCACGCGCTCACCAGGACCGACGCGGCCGGCAGCAGCCACCACCGGGAGTGTCGACGGCCCGGGGGCGCGGCCGGATGGACAGTCCGGCCCGTCCGACGTCTCCGTCGTCGCCACATCCAGACCGAACCCGAGATGAACAGACCGACCAGACCCACCACCACCGTGGTGATCGCCGTGGCGACCGCATACCCGCCCAGGGACCAGGGCACACCCGACCGGCCGTACGCATAGGTGGCGATCGTGACGATTCCCGCGGACACCGGGATCGACGTGCCCACCGCCAGCCGGAGGGGTAGCTGTGCGGCCAGTCCCACGATCAGCCCGGGGACCACGAGGAGTGCGGTGAGGGTCAGCATGACCATCGCGATGTCGATGACCTGCCTCCGTCCCTGTCGTCCTCATCCGATCAGCCCATTATGGTCCACCCGCCCCGCGGACCTCAGCGCGGCACGAGCACACCGACCGGTCCGCTACCGATGCACAGCTCCCCGAGACCCTCTCCGGGAGTGAAGGTGACCCCGGTACCGGAGCCCTCGACGCGCACGAACACCGTCGCCAGCCCCGCCGTCACGGGCACCTCGACCCGGTCGCCCTCGTCCAGCCGCACCTCGACGGTGCCATCGCGGGCGGCCAGGTAGTTCACACGCAGCACCCAGTCGCGACCCAGCAGTGGCCCGTCCAGCCCGATCCGCGTCCCTCCGGCGTCGATCCGGTGTCCGCACCCTGGCTCCGGCCCCTGGCCGAGGGTCCGACCGGGGACCACGTCGGCCGGGTGCAGCCGACCGGCCGCGTCCACCACCACCGGTTCTGTCGTCCACGATCCGATCGGTGGCAACCCGGGCACCCCGGCGAGGACGGAGGCCAGCCGGTGTGCCGGCGCTGTGACGGGCAACAGGACCTCAGGCGGTACGTCCGCCTGCAGCATCGGCGCGTCGCGCGCGCGGAGCGCGTCCACCAGGGGCAGGACGTAGTCGCGGGAGGGTTGTTCGGCCCAGACCTCGCGGTAGGTCGCCGTGGAGATCGACGACGACGAGACCACCACCACGACCAGCCCCGCCAGTGCCCACCCCTCCCACCGGGCGGCGGCGCGCGGGAGCGGTCCGTCGCGCCGGGGTGCGGCCAGCGCCATCGCCAGCACGGCGGCCAAGACGATCGCCGAGTCGGCGTGATAGCGGAGCGTCTGCACGATCTCGGCAGCGGTGTCCGGCCCGAAGCGGCCCACCGCCACCATGAGGACGGACGCCAGCGGGTACACCGCCGCGAACGCCCACGCCGGACCCGTACGCTCGCGGGTCAGCAGTGACCACGCGAGCACCGACGCACACAGCAGGGCCCCGGCCACCACCGCGAGAGCGGGCGGCTCGGCAATCGGCGGCCCCGGGTGCCAGCGCTCCCACCGCCACGGGCCGCCCGCCAGCGTCGGCCCCACCGCCAGTCGGTAGGTCTTGTCGATCAACGCCCAGAGACCCGGACCCGGCCCGTCGGAGTCACTGTCGACCTCCCCCCCGCCGGCCCTCCCCACCGTCGACGCGAAGACTGCCGCCCATCCCACCAGCAGCACCGCCTGGCCCGCCCACATCCACCGGGTGGAGCGCCACACCGCAGTCCAGGTCGGCGCGGCGGCGCCGAGAGGTTCGCGGGAGCCCACCTCGTCGTCGTGGTGGTCGCTGTGCTGGCCCCGGTCATGGCCCCGCTCGGACCGTCCGGTCCACCACCAGCACCACAGCACCGCGGCCGCCACCACCGGAACGAGGACCGCCTTCTCCACGAACAGCAGGCCGACCGCGGTGGCCAGGACCGCGCCCACCGCGTTCCGGCGGCGCCCCGTCTCGGCCAGCCGGATCGTCGAGGCCACCGCCCAGGCCATGGCCGCGGCCATCGGCAACGAGTTGACGGCCGACGCCCACCAGGTGGCCGCGGGCAACCCCAGCGGGATCGCCAGCGCCAGGACCAGGGGGACAAGCAGGACCGGCCGACCCCGCAGCAGCACCCACAGCATCCGGGCGAGCGCGGCACCCGCGATCAGCTGGAGCACCGCGATCTGCACCAGCGGCAGACGGAAGTCGAGCGGGGCCACATGCGCCGCGACCCATGCCAGGGCCATCCCTCCGGGCATCAGGTGGCCGTCGTGGTCCGCGAGCAGGAATCCCGGGTCCGGGAAGCGGTGCGCGGCGGCCTTCCCGTGCAGGATCAGGTCGTCCCAGTAGAACCAGCCCGCGGCCGCCACCCAGGTGCGGATCGCGGTGAACACCACGACGATCAGCGCGCACGCCGCCACCACGCGGGGCGCCGGGCGGGCCACCTCACCCGGGTCCCGCCGTCGCGACCCGGCACTCGCGGGGTCGTGGGCTGTCAGCTGGGGGTCGGTCAGGGACGGCATCGGCGTCAGCGTAACCGTACGGAGGGCCTCGGTGTCGGAGGGTGTCGCTAGGGTGCCTGCATGGCATCACGAACCCCTCGAGCCACCCGTACCACTCGCGTCACAGTGGTCTCGGTGTTGGCGATCCTCGTCCTGGCCGGACTGGGTCGGTGCGCCGATGTCGAACCGGGCATGGGCGGCGATATCGGGATGCCCGTCTCGTCGTCGTCCCTCGCCCCACCGCCCCCACCACCGATGTCGGACCCGGCGGCCCCGCCCGTCCCCGAGCCGGCGCCGCCCGAGGCCATCCCGCCGGGCGATCCACTTGTCGCCTCAGCGCGGCTGGCCCTGCCCCAACTCGAGGTCAAGGGTCGCGCACCCAAGACCGGATACGACCGAGACCTGTTCGGTCAGGCGTGGTCCGACGACGTCTCCGTGGAGTTCGGACGCAACGGCTGCGACACGCGCAACGACATCCTGCGGCGCGATCTGCACGACATCACGGTGCGCCCGGGAACCCGGGACTGCGTGGTGCTCACCGGGGTCCTGTACGGGCCCTACACCGGGGAACGGATCGAGTTCGAGCGCGGTCAGGACACCTCGACGGCAGTGCAGATCGACCACGTGGTGGCACTGTCGGACGCGTGGCAGAAGGGCGCTCAACAACTCACCGCCGACCAGCGTCGCGACCTGGCCAACGACCCGCTCAACCTGCTGGCGGTGGCGGGTCACGCCAACCAGAGCAAGAGCGACGGGGACGCGGCCACCTGGCTCCCCCCGCGCCGGGAGTTCCGCTGCTCCATGGTCTCGCGGCAGATCCTGGTCAAGGAGCGCTACGGACTCTGGGTGACCGCGGCCGAGCACGAGGCCATGGAGCGGATCCTGACCGGCTGCGGCTGAGGCGGCCGCACCTCGGGTCAGAAGTCGAAAAACCCTCCGCCGTCGCCACCGAACAGGCCGCCGTCGAAGAATCCCCCGCCGCCGTCACCCCCGCCGTCGCCGCCGAACAGGCCGCCGTCGAAGAACCCGCCACCGTCGCCACCGTCGCCGCCGTCGCCACCGCCGCCGTCACCGCCCATGAGTCCGCCGTCGAAGAACCCCTCGCCGCCGTCGCCGCCACCCATGTCGCTGACGTCCGCGCCGCCCTCGCCGACCCCGGCCGCGAAGTCGTCACCGGAGTAGCCGATGCCCGACATACCGGCGAACATCATGTTGAACATCATCATCGAGCCCATCATCCACACGCCCGTGGTCAGGGCGGAGGCCCACCACGGCTCCGAGTACCAGCCCGCGGGCACGGGCCGTCCGGCCACCACGCCGCCCGGGTAGTAGTGCGGCGTCTCGTCGCTCGGATCGGTGGCGGCCTTCATGGTCCGACCCTCGACGTCGACGGTGCGGTCCTCGGTGACCCGACCCGCCCGGTCCTGGCCGGGGGTGCTGGGCAGCTCCGGGCCGGGGTCCAAGCCCATCGCCGAGCGGGCGGCCCGCACGTAGTAGAGCCCCTCCAGCGCGGTGTCCTTGGCCAACTGCGCCTGGACCGGGGTGCGCGCGTTCTCCAGCTCCGTCACGGCGGCGGTGTAGCGCTCGGAGGCATCGGCCATGGCCTGCTTGGAGGCCTCGTCGGTGCCGTCGATATTGAACACCTGACCGCCGAGTCGTTCGACCCAGCGCGCGGCCTCGGCTCGATGGTCTTCGAGATGGCGGTTGTCGTGCGCCTGCAGCTGCGTCTGGCCCTTGTTCTGGCTGCGGGAGACCACCGCGACGGCCACCGCGATCACTGCGGCGATGAGGAGGAATTCCACGGGTCGACCTTTCTCGGTACTACTGATCGAGCCTACCGAGATTGCCGCCGGCCGGTCAGCGGTCCTCCGGGCCGGGTGCCGTCGCGCACTCCGCACCGAATTCCGCCAGCACCGCCCCGGTGTCCGCTCCCCGGGGACGGGGACCGAATCGCACGGATCCCGGGGTCTCGGAGAGCTTGACCGGGATCCCGACGCCGCGGTACCCCTCGCGCTCGACCACCATCTCGCGATGGAGCACCTGGGGCATGGCCAGCGCCTCCCCGACGTCGTTCACCGCCCCCGAGGGCACTCCCGCCTCACGCAAGCGTTCCGCCAGCTCGTCGCGACGGATATCGCGGACGAGTCCGCCGAGGATCGCCCGCAGCGCCGGCGAGTTCTCCAGGCGGTCCGGGTTGGTGAGGAACCGGGGATCGTCGACCAGCTCGGGCGCGTCCAGCGCGAGGGCGAGGGCGCGGAACTGCCGGTCGTTGCCGGCGCCGATGAAGAAGGGCCCGTCGGAGCAGGTGAAGGTCTCGTACGGGCAGATGGTCGGGTGCGCGACTCCGGTCCGGACGGGCGGTTCGCCGGTGGCGAACCACGTGCCCGCGTGGGGGTGCAGGATCGACACCGCGGTGTCGAGCAACGCGAGGTCCACCAGCTGTCCGCGGCCTGTGGTGGCCCGCACGTGCAGGGCCATCAGGATGCCGTTCATCGCGTTGAGACTGGTGACGATATCCACCAGTGGGATCCCGATCCGCATCGCTGCCCCGTCGGGCTCGCCGTTGATGCTCATCAGGCCCGAGAGTCCCTGCAGGACGGCGTCGTACCCGGGCGCGCCACCGAGGGGCCCGTCGACGCCGTACCCGGTGATGCGGCAGTGGATCAGGCGCGGGAAGCGCTCGGCGAGCTCGTCGTCGCCGAATCCCCACTTCTCGAGGGTTCCGGCCCTGAAGTTCTCGATCACCACGTCCGCGCCCTCGAGCATCCTGCCGAGCAGTGCCTGCCCCTCCTCGTCGCGCAGATCGATGCAGATGTTCCGCTTGTTGCGGTTGAGCCCGTCGAAGTACGCGCTGTGGTCGTCCCGCACGAAGGGCGGCCCCCAGCCGCGGGTCTCGTCACCGCCCGGCGGCTCGACCTTGATCACGTCGGCGCCGTGGTCGGCCAGCATCTGGCCGCACAACGGCCCGGCGAGGACCCGGGACAGATCCACGACCCGGATGTCTGTGAGGGCACCGGTCCGGGGCATGTCGGTCAGCGGTGTCCCGGGCCGCGGTGCCCCGGGCCGTAGCGTCTCGGGCCGCGGCGTCTCGAGCCGTAGCGTCTCGGGCCTCGGCGTCGCAGTCTGGGGCGTCTCGGGCACGGGTTCAGGCTCCGGTGACCCGGTCGAGCCACGCGGCCGCGGCGCCGTCGACGCTGACTCCGTCGACGACCATGGGCCAGGCGCCGTCCATCCCGCCGGTGACCGCGGCGTCGGTGAGCCGGGTCTCCCAGAACTCCGCGGATCCGAACTCCCCGCGCCACTGCAGCGCCGGCAGGGTCAGTCGGTGGAGGGTGTGTTCGTGTGTGGTGCCGATGGCGCCGTGCACCTGATGTGTGTTGCGCACGGCGACGGCGACGGCCTGGGAGGCCACGCTGCGGGCGACGGCGACCCGGAAGCCCGAGAGCGGTCCACCGAGGTCCGTCGCGTGGGCGTCGGCGACGGCCTGGTCGACCGCCGCGCGGGCCAGGACGGTCTCGGCCGCGATGTCGACGACGAGGTTCTGCACGGACTGGAACTTGGCGAGTGCCCGACCGAACTGGTTGCGCTCGGTCGTATGGGCGATCGCGGCATCGAGCATCCCCTCGGCGGCGCCCATGCACTGGACGGCCCGGGCGAGCGCGCCGCGCATCACCGCCGCCTCCACGGCCGTGGCGTCGACCGTGGTCCAGTCCGCGTCGGGCGGCGGGGTGACGTCACCGCGAGGTACGGCCGAGGTGCCGTCAGCGGGCGTGATCTCCGCACGGTCGGTCGCGATGTCCACGATCTCGTACCGCGGCGCGTCGTCACCGGTGGCCGCTGACCTGCGTACGAACAGCACGGTGTCGGTCTCCCGTGCCCAGGACACGCGCCGGGCGCGGCCGTCGGGGCCGAGGACGGCGAGGGTCGCCGTCCCGGGCGAGGAGTCATCGAGGCCGGCGGAGCGGCGGAGTGGCCCGACGACGAGGTCGGTCTCCGCAAACGGGACCGCGACGCCGGCGGCGGCGGCCAGCCGGAGCAGGGTGGCGGCCTCGGCCCACCCCGCGCCACTGCCCCCGGTCTCCTCGGGAGCGGTGAGTCGGCTGATCCCCACCTCGGTCAGGGCCTGCCACACCGCACCGGCATCGGGATCGACGGTGGGCCCGGAGAACTGTGCCAGGACGCCCGCCATCATCGACTCGAGGTCCTCGTCGACCTCGAGTCCGACGGTCTCGGCGTTCCCGGCGGTCTCACTGGTGGAGGTGTTCGCGTTCATCGCATCCCCATTCCTCGCGCGATCACGCCGCGCAGAATCTCGTTGGTCCCGCCCCGCAGCGTGAAGCCGGGCCGCTGGTGCAGTCCCGCACGGAGCAGGTCGGCGAGTTCGGACGAGGCGGTGTCCGCCTCGCCCGGCGAGAACTCGTCGCCGAGCCGGGTGGAGACCACATCGACGATGTCACCCTCGGTGGTGGTGCCCAGGAGTTTGATCAGTGCAGCGGCGTTGTCCGCGGGCTCCCCGCGTTGCAGTGCCCCGGCGATGTTCTGGCTCAGGGCGTGCAGCCCCGCCATCCGCGCGACCGAGCGGCCCAGATCAGTGCGCGCGGGCAACCGCCCTTCGGCGATCGCGCCGATCTCGGCGGCGAACAGGCGGAAGGACGAGAGGAACCGCTCGGGACCGCTGCGCTCGAAGGCGAGCTCGGAGTTGACCTGTTCCCATCCCTGCCCGATCGTGCCGAACACGCGGGAGTCCGGGACGAACACCTCGTCGAGCACGACCTCGTTGAAGTGACGGTCTCCGGACAGGGAGACGATCGGGCGGATGGTGACGCCCTCTCCGCGCAGGTCCACGATGAACTGGCTCAGCCCCGCATGGCGGTGGGAGGTGTCCAGCGGCTCGGTGCGGGCCAGGGCGATGAACGCCTCCGCGTGCTGCGCACCGGAGGTCCACACCTTGGTCCCGGTGACGGTCCAGCCGCCGTCGACGCGGACGCCCTTCGTCCGCACGCTAGCGAGGTCGGAGCCGGAGTCCGGCTCGCTCATCCCGATGCCGAAGCAGCACTCCCCCGCGGCGATCCGGGGCAGGTACTCGCGCTTCTGCTCCTCCGTTCCATACCGCAGGAGAGAGGGGGCGATCTGACGGTCGGCGACCCACTGAGCGGCCACGGGCGCCCCGACGGACAGCAACTCCTCGGTGACGACGAAACGCTCGAGGTGCGTGCGTCCCCGGCCGCCGTACTCGGTGGGGATCGCCATGCCGACCCAGCCGCGCTCGGCGAGGCGACGGGTGAAGTCCTCGTCCCATCGCGTGAGCCAGGTGTCGATCCACGGCGTGAGCCGACCGGCGGCGATCTCTTCGGAGAGGAAGTCACGGACCTCCACTCGCAGGGCGTCCATGTCCGCCGACGCCAGGGTGGTCGGTGGAGCGAGTGCGGACCGCATCGGGCCTCCTCGAAAGGGGTTGGTGTCATGTGTGCCTGATCGGGGCCCGGATGGTGACCCGGACCACGTGCTCGAGAATCGCACGAATGGCGATTTTACGCAATAGCGGATCGGGATACGCTCTCTCGTATGCGCGGCGTGCGTCCCGCAAGGGCGGATAGTCTTACCCCATGACGCAACCGGATGCGGGAGACAGCGGGCGCACCGAGCAGCCCAGCATGGACAAGGTCCCCGAGCGTCCTCGCCACCGCATGGTCGACCGGGTCGCAGCGATCATGGAACTGGTCGCCAGGTCGGGAACCGGGCTGACCCTCACCGCGGTCGCCAAGGCCCTCGACGCCCCGATCAGCTCCACGCAGGGCCTGCTCAACGGCCTGGTCGCCGTCGGCTACCTCGACGAGCGCAATCGCGTCTACACGCTGGGGACCGCGCCGTATCTCCTCAACGTGATCGCCGGTCGGCCGCCCGTCACCTCCGTGTCGCGGGAGCAGCTCACCGCACTCCACGCCGAAACCGGTCTGACCACCGCGCTGTCGACCGACGTCGGTGACGACCTCTTCTATGTGGACCACGTCGCCGCCGATGCGCACTACGCGTACATCGCGGAGAACCGGTTGCGACGCTCGCTGCTGCGGACCTCCTCGGGCTGGCTGCTCCTGGCCGACCGGGAGAAGCGTGACGTGTGGGCCTACCTGAACGCCCGGCCGGCTGCGGAATCCGAGTTCGTCGACAGGTTCCTGGCCTCGCTCGAAGAGCTCCGCGAGACCGGTGTGTGTACGGCCCCCGGCGTGGCCGTGGACGGTGGCGACGGTGTCTCGGTCGCACTGCGCGAGGGGGGACGGACGATCGCGACCGTCGGCGTCATCGCCGCGCGGGACCTCATCGTCCAGCGCAGCGAGGAGCTGGCCCAGACCTGCCTCCGGCACGCCACCGCCTGGGGTCTGCGCTGAACCGGGGCCCGCGCTGACGCGAGGCCCCGGCCGACCATGGACTCGGCGACAGATCCGCGCCCCGTGAAGTCCCGGGGGGCGGATCAGCGCCCTGCGTGGCCCCGGGGGGCGCGGATAAGCGCCCCGAGAAGTCCCGGGGGCGGGTCAGCGCCCCGTGTACTCCCCTGCGCGCTTCTCCGCGAACGCCGCGAGCGCCTCACGGTGATCGGCGGTGTGGTGCGCGAGCGCCTGCATCGCCGCCGAGAGCTCGAGCAGCGACTCGAGCGACTGGTGCTGCGACTCGCGGAGCAGCTTCTTGGCCATCCGCACCGCGTGCGGCGGGTTCTTGGCCACCCGTGCGGCGAGGGCGTGGGCCGCCTCCAGCAGGTTCTCGGGCTCCACGACCTCGTTGACCAGCCCCCACGCGGCGGCCTGCTCGGCCTTGACGCGATCTCCGGTGAGCGCCATCTCGGCCGCCCGGGCCGGGCCGATGGCCTTGGTCAGCAGCCATGCGCCACCGTCGCCCGGGATGATCCCCAGCTGGACGAAACTCTCGGCGAACCACGCCTTGGTCGAGGCCACCCGCAGGTCGCACATCACCGCCAGGTCACAACCCGCGCCCACCGCGGGGCCGTTGACGGCCGCGACCACCGGCACCTCGCAGTGATACAGCGCGCGGGGGATCCGCTGGATCCCTCCCCGGTAGCCGTTACGGAGCTCGTACGGGCTCCCCCCGAACATCCCCGCCTTGTCGACCATGTCCTTGACGTTGCCGCCGGCGGAGAACGCCGAGCCGGCGCCGGTGAGCACGACGGCCCGGACGTCATGGTCGGCATTGACCGCTGCGACCCGGTCACACAGGGCGTCGACGATCGCAGGATCGGAGATCGCGTTCCGGGAATCCGGCAGGTTGAGTGTCCACGTCTCGATGTGGTCGGCTCGCTCGACGAGCAGAGGGGAGGTAGTCATCAGGGATCCTTCGGTCGAGGGGACGCCAATTCGCGCTATCTAACTACGTAATCCGTTACTCGACTGTAGCGAGCGGTCGTCGTCACCGCCAGTGTTCGCCATATCGGCAGAGCCGTGCCCCGATGGGTTCGGCGGTCCCCCACCGGGGAAACCCCAGGATGGCCGAACACCTCGCGCATCAGCGGCGATCCAGCCCCGCCCAGAACTCGCCCAGGGCGAGGAAGGTCGACTCGGGCTGTTCGAGCGCGGGTATCACCCGCGCCCCGGACACCGTCGACTCGCGTGCGTCGATCATCTCGGCGGCGACCGCGCGGGCCTGCTCCGGCGTCCACTCGCCGCGGTCGTCGGTGGTGACGAACAGGGCCGGGCACGTCACCTCCAGTGCCGCCGAGAGCAGGTCGACACGATTGAGGATCGCGGTCTCGATGGCCCGAATCGTCGCCGTGCGCCCCGCCCGGTCGAGCGCACCACGCAACACCTCGACGGCCTCGGGATCGTGCGCGCGGGTGCGGTCGGTGAAGATGGTCTCCTCGATCGCGGACCTCACCGGACCGCGGGGCCCGATCAGCCGGTAGAGCGGGACCAGCATCCGGACCTTGCGGCGGAGGGGTCGATCAATCGGGTGAGTCGGCGCGCTGACGGCGACGAGACTGCGGATCAGGTCGGGCCTGCGAGCGGCCACCTCGATGCCAACGTGACCACCCCACGCATTGCCGAGCCAGTCGACCCCGTCCTGCCCGGACGACCCCCGGACATGCTCCAGCACCTCGATCGCGGCGTCCGCACATGCGGAGATGTCCGTCGCCTCGCGCAACGGGTCACTTCTCCCGCAGGACGGTGCGTCGATCAGGTGGAGACGATGGGCGCCCTTCAGCAGCGGCACCAGTCGGTTCCAGCTCGTCGAGTCGACGAACATGCTGTGCCACAGCACGAGTGGCGGGCCTTCGCCGACCACATCGACGTGGAGCCGGCCGAGCCGCGTATCGACGAATCCTGAATCCATAATTGACATTACACATCGTAAACTCAATTCTGTCTAGACTCGGATCATGGCCAGGACCTACTCGTCGGAGCTCCGTGCGGAGCGGGCTCGCCTCAACCGGGCGGCAGTGGTGGACGTCGCGCGGGAGATGTTCATCGAACGGGGATGGGTGGCCACGACGATGTCCGACGTCGCCTCCGCCGCAGGCCTCACCCGGCAGACCGTCTACCAGCAGTTCGACGGGAAGCTCACCCTTCTCGACACCTGCATTGATCTGTCGTTGTCTGATGGCGCGAACTCCCCCGTCCGCGAGTTGCCGGACTACGTCAAGATGGGCGAGGGAGCTGTCGAGGACCGCCTGGCCGCCGGCGCGAGATGGCTGCGCGGGGCGCACGAACGATCGGCCGCCATCCAGTACGTTCTCGATGAGGCCGCCGTCGTCGACGACGTCGCCGCGGGGCGACTCGCAGAACGGGAACGCACCCGTTGGGACGAGGTGCGGTGGGCCTCCGGGCTCATCCTCGGCTCTCCTCCCCCCGACGTCGTCGTCGACGCGATGTGGATGCTCACGGCCAGGTCAGTGTGGTTGAGGCTGACGCGTGAACGAGGATGGACACCAGAGCAGTGGGAGAGTTGGTTCATTCGCCACGCTCGCGTGGAACTGCGCTGCTGAACTTTCTGGCGCGAAAGCCCTGAGGAGACCTGGTCTACCCAGACCGGACAGTCGGGAACTCCCTACCGCGACATGACTGGGGCTCCGACGCAGAACGCCCCCGCCCTCGGTTTCCCGAGATCAGGGGCGTTCTTCCATCTGAGCCGCGTGTCGGAATCGAACCGACGACCTTTTCATTACGAGTGAAATGCTCTACCGACTGAGCTAACGCGGCGAGCCCTTGTGGGGCGACGCAACTATATACGACCGGCTCTCGCCGCCGGAAAACGACCGGTACCCCGGGTGCGGGTGGCCTCCACCCTGGTACATCACCCCTGCTCCATCAACTCTGCTCCGTCAACCCAGCGCCTCGCGGATCGCCCCCACCATCGCGGACACGGCGAACTTCGGCTTCACGTTGACCTCGATGGCGGCGCGACACTCCTGGATAGCCTCGATGGCCCTCAGCACCGACGCCGGCGGATAGTGCCCCCCGAGGCGCGCCGACTCCTCCGCCTTGTCCGGGTGAACCGGGGCGACGTCCGCCACTCCGAGGCCGGCCATGAGCGCGTCCCGGTAGAAGCCCGCCAGGTCGACCAACGCCAGGTCGAGCGAGTCACGGGTGGAGCGGGTCCGCCGCGACTTCTGCGCCTTCTCCAGCTCCTTCACCGCGCCCGCGGCGCCGCGACCCGCCGCCACCGCACCTTTTCCGGTGCCGCCCACACCCATCGCGGTGCGCAGTTCCTCCACCTCACGCTCGTCGTTCTGGGAATTTCGGGCGAGCGCCTCCTGCTCTGCGGCGCTGACCAGACGGTCCGCCAGCGGGAACGCCCGGCCGGGGTTGTGCATGACCATGGGCAGCTCCAACACCACGTCCCGGCGATCCCGGGTGGCCTCGTCGGTGGCCAACCACCGGGCGCGGCCGATGTGTCCGGAGGAGACCGCCGCAGCCCACCGCGCCCGCTCGGGGTCGATCCCCCCGCCGGCGAGGAGCGCGCTCTCGACCGCGGTGGCGTCCGGTTGGCGCAGTGCGACGTTCCGGGACCGGGACCGCAGGGTCACCATGATGTCCATCGGGTCGGTCGTGGGAGAGCACAACAGGAACACCGTACGACTCGGCGGCTCCTCCACCACCTTGAGCAGCGCGTTGCCGGACTGCTCCGTGAGCCGGTCCGCCTCCTCGACCACCACGATCTGCCAGCGGCCGGTGCTCGGGCGACTGGCGGCGCGGTGGATGGTCTCCTTGACGTCCTTGAGAAGGATGTTGACGCCCTGCGGAGCCAGGAGGTGGACATCCGCGTGGGTCCCCGCCAGCACGGTGTGGCAGGACCGGCACTCGCCACAGCCCACGATCTCCGGGTGTTCGCACTGCAACGCGGCGGCGAAACACGTGGCGGCGACGCTCCGGCCGCTACCCGGCGGGCCGGTGAACAGCCATGCGTGGACCATCCGGGCGTCCGACGCCTCCCACCCCTGGCCGGGGACGCGCGCACGCGCGGCCAACGCCGCAGCGGTCAGCTCCGCCACGACGTCGGCCTGACCGGCCAACCGATCGAACACCCCTGGCATGACTCCACCATATCGCCGCAGTCCGTCACACCTGCGTTCCCGTGACGAGGGCCGGGAACTACCCTTGACCCAATGGAGCGTTGGGTCAGGCTGTTCCGGTGGCTGTGGGCCACCCCCTGGCCCGTCTATGCCCTGACGATGGTCCAGGCCAACATCATCGGCGCGGTATTCGTCTTCGCGTTCCTGCGTTTCGTCCTCCCGATGGACCGCTTCCTCGACCTGGACCAGTTTCGGTTCCTCAACCAATACCTGTTCATCGGCTATCTGGTCCTGGCGTTCATCGGCGGGGTCATCGCATCGACCCTGTTGCTGCTCCCCGTCCTCCGGGTCGACCGCTCGGGTGAGGAGTTCGGGGGAGCGATCCGCAACCGCGCCCTGGGGCTGCCGTTCCACCAGGCGCTCATCTCCGGCGCCATGTGGCTGATCGGCACCTTCGTCTTTGTCGTCGCCAACGTGGGTCACTCCCCCCGCCTCGCCCTCGTCGTGGGCGTGACGAGCATCCTCGGCGGGACGACCACCTGCCTGATCTCCTACCTCCAGGCCGAGCGGATCATGCGGCCGATCACCGTCCGCGCCCTCGCCCACGGGGTGCCGGCCAACCGGCACGTCCCGGGAGTGAGGCGGCGGATCTTCCTCGGCTGGGCACTGACCACCGTCATCCCCGTCGCCGGGATCCTGCTGATCCTCACCGGGCAGTGGGTCGGGCTGTTCGGCGACGACCCGGGGCACATCCTCGTGGCACTGGCGGTGATGGCCAGTGTCGCCGTGATCGCGGGTGCCATCGGCATGGGCCTGGTCTCGGACTCCATCGCCGACCCCGTCCGCGAGATGCAGGCGGGGGTCGGACGGGTCAAGAAGGGCGACCTGGAAGCCCGCGTCACCATCTACGACAGTTCCGAGATCGGCCGCCTCGGCCAGGGCTTCAACGAGATGGTGACCGGACTGCAGGAGCGCGAGGCCATCCAGGACCTCTTCGGTCGCTACGTCGGCGAGGACGTGGCGCGGAACGCCCTCGAGCGGGGAACGGAACTGGGGGGCCAGGAGCGTCAGGTCGCGGTGCTGTTCGTCGACCTGACCGGCTCGACGGAGTTCGCCGCCGCGCACGAACCGGCCGAGGTCGTCGCGGTGCTCAACGAGTTCTTCCGCATCGCGGTGGAGGCCGTCGACACCAACGGCGGCTACATCAATAAGTTCCAGGGTGACGCACTGCTCGCGGTGTTCGGGGCGCCCCTGGAGGTGGAGAACGAGGCCGGGCGGGCGCTACGGGCCGCCCGCGCCCTCCAGAGTCAGCTCGCCGGACTCTCCCCGCTGTCGGCAGGCATCGGGGTCTCCTACGGCACCGTGATCGCGGGTCACATCGGTCACGCCAAGCGCTTCGAGTACACCGTGATCGGTGACCCGGTCAACGAGGCCGCACGGCTGACCACCCTGGCCAAGTCCGAACAGGGCCACGTCCTGGCGTCGGCCGCCGCGATCCGCAACGCCGACGCTCCCGAGGCTGCGAGGTGGGTGCTGGGACGCAGCGTCGAACTGCGTGGGCGCGGCATCATGACGCAGCTGGCCCGGCCGCTCCGGCCCACCCTGGCGGACCGGTGGCAGGCCGGGAACGTGGCACTGCGCCCCACCGTCGAGGGCGTCGACACCGCCGACACCTGATCCGCGCCCGCCACCCCCACAGTTGGCGGACCCCACTGCGCCGTTGGCGGCCATCCCCACGCAGTTGGCGGACGCCTCCGCGCCGTTGGCGGACGAATTCCGCGTCCTGAGGGCCCCGAAGTCAAGTGGTCGAAGCAATCGTGGGTTAGGTGGCTGCGGTGAGTAGCAGCTCGTTGAGTTTGTCCGCGGGGGTGGCCAGATTGAGGGTCGGCCTGGGTCGTGAGTTTAGGGTGCCCGCGACTTTGGCGAGGTCCTCAGCGGAGTGGGTAGATAGGTCACTTCCCTTCTTGAACCAGTGCCGCAACAACCTGTTGGTGTTCTCGTTAGTGCCCCGTTGCCAAGGCGAGTGTGGGTCGCAGAAGTACAGGTCCGCGTCCAGGGCGAGCTGAATCTCGGCGTACTTGGCCAGTTCGCGGCCGCGGTCCCAGGTGATCGACCTACGCAAATGCTCTGGCAACTTACGCATTTCGCGGATCATCGCCTCCGCTACTGCCGCAGAATTGTGACCGTCAGGTAAGTGAAGCAAAATCGTGAACCGACTGGTGCGCTCAACGAGTGTGCCGATCGCCGAGTTCGAGGCCGTGCCTCCCATGATGAGGTCTCCTTCCCAGTGCCCCGGGACGGCGCGGTCATCAACCTCAGCTGGTCGCTCACTGATCTTGAACGCCTCCTTGTAGGGCGAGGGGTCCCGGCGACCGCGGGCGCGAGTCTGACGCCGACTTCGCCCCAAGCTCAGGCATCGATGCAGGTCAGCACGCAGAGAGCCTCGTGTTTGCACGTACAGGTTCTGGTAGATCGTCTCGTGGCTCACCGTGACAGTGTCGCTGTCCCGGGCAAGGACATCACTGATCAGCTTCGGCGACCAGCCATCGTCCATCCATGCCTCGATCTGACGACACAGGCCAGGGTGCAATGACAGTTTCATCGGCTTGGGCCGGAACGTCGTCTGGCTGCGGCCCGATGAGCGATAGCCGCCCGATAAGCACCGTCAGGGCTGATGTTCCGCCTGACCTCCCGCCAGACGGTCGTCTTGTCTCGTCCGATGTCCTCACCGATCTCCTGCGCAGACGCCCCCTGCTTAACCCCGGCAGCGATCCCCACCCGGTCATCGATGGACAGCGGGCGACGGGTGCGCCCCTCCTCGGGAAGATCGGCCGGCCATGGGCCAATGCCACGAGTGCCAACACGCAGGGTGAGCTCCATGTGTCCACACTCGCCCCACCACTGCCACGCACCGCTCTTCGACACGCCAGCTCTCGCCGCGGCGGACCGAATCGTCTCTCCCTCGCACATGTATCGAACGAATACCTCACGCAGTTCCCGTGGCAACAACTTCGGCATAGCAACGCTCCTTCAGCGTTGCTTCGACTGTATGACTTCACCGGCCCGTGAGCACCGATCCTGTCCGCCAGCGCGGAGGAGGTGTCCGCCAACCGCGGGGAGGGTGTCCGCGGCCGGATCAGCGGCCCGCGGCGGCCTTCTTGGCCGGTGACTTCCGGGCCGGCGCCTTCTTCGCGGCGGCCTTCTTCGGTGGCGACTTGGCGCGTCGCTCCGAGAGCAACTCCGAGGCGCGCGCGTCAGTGAGCGTCTCGACCGTGTCGCCCTTGCGCAGTGACGCGTTCGACTCCCCGTCGGTCACATAGGGGCCGAAGCGCCCGTCCTTGACCAGCATCTGCTTACCGGAGACCTCGTCGACCCCCATCTCGCGCAGCGCCTTGGGAGCAGCGGCCTGCCGCCCGCGACGCTTGGGCTCGGAATAGATCTTCAGAGCCTCCTCGAGCGTGATGGTGAAGACGGCGTCCTCTGTGTCCAGGGTCCGCGAATCGGTGCCCTTCCTCAGGTAGGGCCCGTAGCGGCCGAGCTGCGCCGTGATCTCCTCACCGCTCGTGGGGTCGACCCCCAGCACCCGCGGCAGCGACAGCAGCTTGAGCGCCTCCTCCAGCGTGACCGTGGCCGGTTCCATGGACTGCATCAGCGACCCGGTCCGCGGCTTGGGGCCGGTCGGGTTGTCGGATTCCTTCTTGGCCTTGCGGGTGACGGCGGACTTGGCCTTGGTCGCGGCCTTCTTGGCCTCCGCCTTGGCCTCGTCGTCCTTCGCGGCCGCCATGGCGGCGTCGCGCTCGGCGTCGATCTTCTTCTTCTCCGCCTCGGCGTCGGCGAGCACCTTCTTGGCCCACTCGGCCTTCTCGGCGTCCGTGGGCTCGGGCAGCTTCTCGGTGACGTAGGGGCCGAACCGGCCGTCCTTGACCACGATCTCGTGACCGGTCTCCGGGTCCACGCCCAGCGGGCGGCCGTCCTGCGGAGTCGAGAAGAGCTTCTCCGCCACCTCGAGGGTGAGCTCGTCGGGGCTCATCCCCTCGGGCAGGTTGGCGCGCTGCGACTCCTGCTCACCGTCCTCCCCTTGGACCATGCGCTCGAGGTACGGGCCGTAGCGGCCGACGCGGACGTGGACCGGTCGCCCCTCGGTGTCGTCGAAGACCCGGATGGAGTTGATACTGCGGGCGTCGATTGCCTCGAGATTCACGTCGATGAGGTTCTTGAGCCCGACCGCGCGGTCCGCTCCCCCGCTCGACCCGCCGCCCTCGGGGTCGCCGAAGTAGAAGCGACGCAGCCAGTCGTCGCGGTTCTCGCGCCCCTCGGCGATCTCGTCGAGCTCGTCCTCCATGAGTGAGGTGAAGTCGTAGTCCACCAGTCGGCCGAAGTTCTGCTCGAGCAGACCGATCACGGCGAAGGCCACCCAGCTGGGCACGAGTGCGTTACCGCGGGAGTAGACGTATCCGCGGTCCTGGATGGTGCGGATGATGCTGGCATAGGTGGAGGGGCGGCCGATGCCCATCTCCTCCATGATCTTGACCAAGCTGGCCTCGTTGTAGCGGGCCGGCGGGCTGGTGGTGTGGCCGTCGGCGGACAGGTCCGACCCCGTGAGCTGCTGGCCCTCGTTGAGCCGGGGTAGCCGTCGCTCGGCGTCGTCCGCCATGGGCTTGTCGGACGACTCGGTGGACTCCTCCGCCGCCTCGACGTACGCCTTGAGGAATCCGGGGAACGTGATGGTGCGTCCCGAGGCGGCGAACGTCGCACGGCTGTACCCGGACGGGTTCTGGCCCGCGGCCCCCGAGATCCGGATGCTCACCGAGGTGCCCTTGGCGTCGGCCATCTGGGAGGCGACGGTGCGCTGCCAGATGAGCTCGTACAGGCGGAACTCCTCGGCGTCCAGTGCGCTATGCAGCTGACCCGGGGTGGCGAAGGTCTCTCCGGCCGGGCGGATGGCCTCGTGTGCCTCCTGCGAGTTCTTGACCTTGCGGGTGTACTGGCGCGGGGTGGGCGAGACGTACTCGCTCCCGTACAACTCCGTGGCCTGCGCGCGGGCGGCCGACATTCCCCCCTCGGACAGCGTCGTGGAGTCGGTACGCATGTAGGTGATGTAGCCGTTCTCGTACAACCGCTGCGCGATGCGCATGGTGCGTTCGGAGGTGTAGCGCAGCTTGCGGCCTGCCTCCTGCTGCAGCGTCGAGGTCATGAACGGCGGGTAGGGGCGACGGGTGTACGGCTTGGACTCCACCGAGTCGACGACGAAGTCGGCGCCGTCGAGTGCGTCCGACAACGCGCGGGCCGCCGTCTCGCCGAGCACCACCGAGTCCTTGGCGGCGCCGGTGGTCTTGAGCTGGCCGTTCTGGCCGAAGTCGCGACCCTGCGCCACCCGGGCCCCGTCCACCGCCGCGAGGCGGGCCGTGAAGCTGCGCGGTTCGCCCGCATCCCCGCCGGTCGCCTGCTGCGTGGTCAGGGTCGCGGTGATGTCCCAGTAGTCGGCGGCGACGAACGCCATGCGCTCGCGCTCGCGCTCGACGATCACGCGGGTGGCCACGGACTGCACACGCCCGGCGGAGAGCCGCGGCATGACCTTCTTCCACAGGACCGGTGAGACCTCGTAGCCGTAGAGACGGTCCAGGATCCGTCGGGTCTCCTGGGCGTCGACGAGGTCGGTGTCCAGCTCGCGGGTGTTCTCGGCCGCGGCGAGGATCGCCGGTTTGGTGATCTCGTGGAACACCATGCGCTTGACGGGGACCTTGGGCTTGAGCACCTCGAGCAGGTGCCAGGCGATCGCCTCGCCCTCGCGGTCGGGGTCGGTGGCCAGCAGGAGCTGGTCCACGCCCGCCAGTTCCTTCTTGAGCTCGGCGACCTTCTTCTTCTTGTCCGCGCTCACCACGTAGATCGGCTCGAAGTTGTCCTCCGGGTTCACGCCGAGCCGTGCCCACGGTTCCTTCTTGTACTTCGCAGGGATGTCCGCGGCGCCCTTGGGCAGGTCACGGATGTGGCCGACCGACGCCTCGACCACGTAGTCGGAGCCCAGGTAGGGCTGGATCTTGCGGGCCTTGGTGGCGGACTCGACGATCACCAGGCTCCGCTTTCCGCCCGATGCTGTCTGCTTGCTCGCCACTGAACTGCTCCCAACCTGCGCTGATCCGTCGACGACGTGTGTCACCGACCTCCGGTCCCGGATACGGTACGCGTGCCGGGGCCTGTCTATGAGAATTCATACCAGGCCACGGGCGCTCCCCGAGAGTCGCGCTCTACCGGGGAGGGGCCCCCGAACCGGCTGGCCAGTGCCGCCCCTCGGAGGCCTCTCCGCGCGGACACTGCCCGTCGTGTCGGGCACCGACCCTCCCTCCGCACCCTCCCACGGGGCTACGGACACGGTCGCCCGGCCCGCCGGGGTTGCCGGACATCGCGCCGGACTGATCGTGTGGCGTCATCGGCCGTCTCCGGCTCCGTCCTCGTCGTCACTCGGCACCGGGCCGGGCGCCGGCCGGGGGGTGTCCAGGTACTGCCCCTGGGCCACCTCACCCGTGCGCAGGTAGTTCAGGACCACCTCGTCGACCGCCGGGTTGCCGGTGTCGAAGTGGCAGTGCACCGTCCCGCGGATCCGGACCAGGGTCCCGCCGGTCGCCGCGGCGGTCGCCGGCCCGAACATCCCGGGCGTCTGGGTGTCGTGGTCCGCCTGGAGGACCAGCGGGGCGGCGACCATGGGGTTGGCCACGATGCGCGGCGGGACCGTCGACGGCGGGAAGGGACAGAACGCCGTCTGATGCTCCAGGTTCTTCACGTCCTCGACCGTGCTGCCGACGGCGTCGCTGCTGCCCAGCAGCGCCGGGGCCAGCGGATTACGCACCGGCGGAGCGGTCTCGTTGCACTGGAGGATCGTCAGGTACGTCTCCATGTCCGAGGTCAGCTCCGGGACCTCGGACTGCATCGCCAGCTGCTCCTCGACCTTCTCCTCCAGGTCGTCCCCGTCGACTTCTCCCTCGAGCCATCCGTTCGCCCCGGCCGAAATCAGCCAGGCGACGTCCGACCAGCGCCTGGGTGACCCCACGACCGCGTCCAGCAGGGCGAAGAACCGGACCGAGTCCTCTATCTCGCGGTCGAGTTCTCCGGTCGAGGCGAGGGCGGCGTTGTCCAGTCGGACCGACCCGGTGGCGAGCCCGTCCACCGAACCCGTGCCGAGGGATCCGGTGGCCAGGGAGCCCGGGACGCCGTCCCCCGGTTGCGCGGGCGGCGGCAGGAACCGTGACGCCCCACTGCCGTCCTGGCGGTCCAGTGCGCGGATGTTGTTGTAGACCTTCAGCGGGGTGTCGCCCAGTTCATAGGTGGAGTCGTGATCGGCGATCCACTGCATGACGTAGTCACGGGCCTGGTGGCGGGTCACCGCCTGCTGGCGGTCGATCTCGTACCACCAGTAGTCGGTGGGCCCGACCGCCGAGTCCAGGACCATCCGCTCGATCCTGTCCGGGAACAGTGTCTGGTACATCATCCCGAGCGCGGTGCCGTAGGAGTACCCCAGGAACGAGATCCGCTCGAGTCCCATCGCCTCGCGGACCACCTCGTGATCGCGGACGATGTTCTCGGTGGTGAACGACGAGACGAATTCCGGATCGCTGTCCATGCACCTCTTCGCCCGTGCGAGGTGGTCGGTCCCCACGGTCTCGCCGCCACCGGAGCACTCGAGCGCTCCCGCACCCTCCAACCCGCGGGGTTGGACGATCACCAGGTCGTGATCGCGTCGGACCTCATCGATCGCGTCGTCGTACTCCCCGTTGAGCGCGCTGTACCAGAGTTGCCGTGCGTCGGCGCCCGGACCACCGGGATTCCCGAACACCGCTCCCGCACGGTCCCCTGTGGCGGTGATCCTGCGCACCTCCACGTCGACGCGGCGGCCGTCCGCGACGTCGTGATCGACCGGTACCGAGACCGATGAGCAGAGCACGTCCGCACGGGGCAGACCAAACATCTCGTCGACCGCCGAGTCAGCGGGACAGGGGGTCCAGGCGACCGTGTCGACACCGGCGATCGCTGTACCCAGAGGGGCCGTGGCCGCTGTGGGCGTCAGGCCCAGGACGAGCGCGGCAGCCACGACCAGCACTGCTGGCGGGCGACAGAGGCGAGCCTTGATCACGGATTTCTTCTTCCTGCGGATTCTTCGCGGCGGATGGAGGGGATGCTCGGGATGGGGGTGCCGCCGGCCGCCCCGCTCCGGGGGGACGTCACGCCCGAGGTCGGTACGAGGGGCGCCGGAGCGACGGCCGTCGCTGTCCAGGGGAACAGCCCAGGAGAATCCGTCACGATCATGACTTTCTCATCTTGGCCGGTCATCCGCCGAAAAATGCGCAACCGGCGCAGCGGATTGGCACAGTTAGACAGATCGGTCTACCGTAGAGACGAGAGGCCACTACGCCGAACTGGAACGTGTTACCGTTTTTCAACTCGGTCGTGGCCACGGGGCTGCGCCGGAACCGGCGTACCGTCGGTGGCCGTACGGGAGTCACGACAAGCCCCGATCATCTAAGACGCAACGGAGGTCAGCAGCGGTGGGCAATGTGTCCAAGACCAAGCTGGACAAGGTGGTCATCCGCATCGCGGGCGACTCCGGCGACGGCATGCAGCTCGCCGGTGACCAGTTCACCTCGGAGGCCGCGGCCTTCGGTAACGACCTGGCGACCCAGCCCAACTACCCCGCGGAGATCCGGGCCCCACAGGGCACGATCCACGGGGTGTCGAGCTTCCAGATCCAGATCGCGGACTACGACATCCTCACCGCCGGGGACCGCCCCGACGTGCTGGTGGCGATGAACCCGGCCGCGCTCAAGGCCAACATCGACGACCTGCCCTCCGGCGGCATCCTCATCGTCAACTCGGACGAGTTCACCAAACGCAATCTCACCAAGGTGGGCTACGAGTCCAACCCTCTCGGCTCCCCGGCGTTCGAGGCGTTCCAGGTGCACGAGGTGGCCATGGGCACTCTGACCATAGGCGCGGTCGAGTCCGTGGACATCGGCAAGAAGGACGCCGAGCGCTGCAAGAACATGTTCGCGCTGGGACTGCTCACCTGGATGTACGGCCGCACGGTCGACTCGATCGAGAAGTTCCTGGGCAGCAAGTTCGGCAAGAAGCCCGCCATCCTCGCGGCCAACGTCCTGGCCCTGCACGCGGGCTGGAACTACGGCGAGACCACCGAGGCCTTCGCCTCCGAGTACGAGATCATGCCGGCCCAGCTGCCGCAGGGGCGCTACCGCCAGATCACCGGCAACACGGCGATGGCCTACGGCCTGGTCACCGCCGGCAAGTCGGCTGACATGCCCGTCTTCCTGGGCACCTACCCCATCACGCCCGCCTCGGACATCCTGCACGAGCTGAGCAAGCTCAAGCAGTTCGACGTGACCACCTTCCAGGCGGAGGACGAGATCGCCGGCATCGGCGCCGCCCTCGGTGCCTCCTACGGCGGGGCGCTGGGCGTCACCTCGACGTCCGGACCCGGTCTCGCACTGAAGTCCGAGGCCATCGGCCTGGCCGTGATGACCGAGCTGCCGCTGGTGATCATCGATGTCCAGCGGGGCGGCCCCTCGACCGGCCTGCCCACCAAGACCGAGCAGTCGGACCTGCTGCAGGCGCTGTTCGGCCGCAACGGTGAGTCTCCCGTCGCGGTGATCGCTCCTCAGTCACCCTCGGACTGCTTCGAGATCGCCCGCGAGGCGGCCCGGATCGCGGTCACCTACCGCACCCCGGTCATCGTGCTGTCCGACGGCGCGATCGCGAACGGTTCCGAGCCGTGGCTGCTGCCCGACGTCGCCGATCTGCCGCCGATCGAGAAGAACCTCGCCACGGCGCCCGCCGCCGGCGCCGACGGCGAGACCGAGGCAGCCGGGGAGTACCTGCCCTACGCCCGCGACCCGGAGACACTCGCGCGCGACTGGGCAGTCCCGGGCGAGCCCGGACTCGAACACCGTATCGGCGGCCTCGAGAAGGCCAACGGCACGGGCAACATCTCGTACACGGCGGAGAACCACGACCTCATGACCCGGACCAGGGCCCTGCGGATCGCGCTCATCGACGTGCCCGACCTCGAGGTCGACGACCCGTCCGGCGAAGCCGACGTCCTGGTGGTGGGCTGGGGATCCTCCTACGGCCCCATCGGTGAGGCCGTCCGCCGCGCCCGCGCCAACGGCCACCGCGTGGCCCGCGCCCACGTCCGTCACCTCAACCCGCTCCCGGACAACATCGGTGAGGTGCTCGCCAAGTACAACCGGGTACTCGTTCCGGAGATGAACCTGGGGCAGCTCGCCATGCTGCTCAAGGCCCGCTTCCCGGCACAGATCCAGCCCATCACCAAGGTTCACGGCATGGCGTTCTCGGCGGAGGAGCTGCAGACCGCCATCGAGGCCGAGTTCGCCGGCCGACTCACGCATACCGAGCACGACAAGTACCGCCTGGCGCTCGACGGGGTCATCACCACCACCGGCGAGCCCGCTGCGCGCAACCGGCGGATCGGCCACACCGCCACCGGTACCACCACCGCCAACCGAACCCGCTGACCACGAGCGAGGAGAGGATTCCCATGACCACCACCGAACCCGGACTCGTCGGCAGCCCGCTGCCGCTGGACGCGTTGGCCTCCGTACCCAAGAGCGATGCGCCACAGAAGCCCAAGGACTACACCTCCGACCAGGAGGTGCGCTGGTGCCCCGGTTGCGGTGACTACGTCATCCTGGCCACCATCCGCGCCCTACTGCCCAAGCTCGGTCTCAAGCGGGAGAACATCACCTTCATCTCCGGGATCGGCTGCTCGAGCCGCTTCCCGTACTACCTCGAGACCTACGGGATGCACTCGATCCACGGCCGAGCCCCGGCCATCGCCACCGGTCTGGCGACCGCCCGCCCCGACCAGTCGGTGTGGGTGGTCACCGGTGACGGCGACGCCATGTCGATCGGCGGCAACCACCTCATCCACACCCTGCGCCGCAACGTCAACCTGAACATCCTGATGTTCAACAACCGGATCTACGGGTTGACCAAGGGCCAGTACTCGCCCACCTCGGAGCCGGGCAAGGTCACCAAGTCCAGCCCCATGGGTTCGTTGGACCACCCGTTCAACCCGCTGTCGCTGGTGCTCGGCGCCCAGGCGAGCTTCGTCGCCCGCGCCCTGGATTCGGACCGCAAGGGACTGACCGAGGTCCTCGAGGCCGCCGCCCGCCACCGCGGCACCAGCTTCGTGGAGATCCTCCAGGACTGCCCGATCTTCAACGACGGCTCGTTCGACCTGCTGCGCAAGGAGGACGCCGGCGACCACCTCATCCCGGTGCGCCACGGCGAGAAGATCATCTTCGGCGACGACGGCCAGCACTGCGTGATCCGCTCCGGATTCTCGCTCAGGGTCGCCGCGACCGCCGAGGTCGACGAGGCCGACATCATCGTCCACGACGCCCATGCCGAGGACCCCTCCTACGCGCACGCGCTGGCCAACCTGTCCAGCCAGGACCTCGAGTACACCGTCACCGGCATCATCCGGCAGGTCCGGCGGGAAACCTACGACGACCAGGCTCGCGCCCAGGTCGCCGCCGCCAAGGAGACCGCACCGTCGGATCTGCAGTCGCTGCTCAACGGCAGCAACACCTGGACCGTCGGCTAGAGGGCCACACACGCGAGGCCGTCCCCGGGGGCGGTCGCCGCTCGGATCTGCGAGTTACTCAGATCCGTGCGGTGGCCGTCCCCGCGATGCGTCCACGGGCGTCCCAGGTGCGCTCCACCACGTCGGCCGTACCGTGCTCGTCGATCCGCACCGCCGTCGTCGACCGGGTCCCGTACCACCGGCCGATCCGGACGAAACGCGACGACAGGCGCCACTCGTGCCAGAGCGGGACCCCCGTACGCGGCAGGTGCCGCAGCGGAGCCTTACGACGGTCGGCGAGCAGGTCGAGTAGAGGGCCCGACCAGCCCGGACCGGAGATCGCCTCGGTGCCCATCAGGGCTCGCACCTGCCCGACCGCGCCGACGACCTTGGGCCACGGGGTGTCCAGCGCCGCGTTGGACAGACCGTGGACCCCGGCGCCCAGCCGTATCGGCCCCCGACTGGAGCGATTGGACGCCCACCACATCTCGTCGAGGTCGCCGGCCAGGAGGTTGACCGGCCCGTACCGGTCGAGATCGTCGACGACGTGACCTGCGAACCCCGTCACGGGGACAGGTCCGGTGAGTGCATCGATCGGCAACTCCCCGCGGGACGCGGTCGCCGGGAGCACCGGGCCGCCCTCGCGGACGTTGGTGACCGCGGCCAGGCGTGCTCCGGAGGCAAGCGAGAGCCACGTCCCGCCGGCCGTGACGTCGCGGCCTGCGACGATGCCCCCGACTCCCTCGCTGTCGATCGTCCATTCGTGCAGCGGTTCGGTGGGGCGGGCGTGGACCTCGTCCCGGTTGGCCACCAGCACCAGCGGGTAACGGGGGTGGACCCGGCGGGCGACGACGAGCATGCACATGGGATCGAACACTTCCGCACCGGATGACCAGGCGCAACACAGGGCCTCGTGGGTGGGGACTCGCGGCCCCCGACTCGGCCCTTGCACTCGACCCGGGCACTCGACCCAGGCGCTCAGCCCGGCACCCGGTGCGTCCGCTCAGCCCGGCCGCTCAGCCCGGCCGCTCAGCCCGGCCGCTCAGCCCGGCCGCTCAGCCCGGCCGCTCAGCCAGGCCAGAGTGCCGACGGCACCCCGGGGGGCGCCGCGCCGAGGGTCTGCGCCAACCGTGAGCGGGCGCGAGCAGTACCCAGCCGCAGCAGTGGCCCGTCACCCCGCGGGCCGACATAGGTGGTACGGATCCCGGCCCTGCCCAGCGCCTCACCGAGTGCCACCCGTCGTGGCGCGTGCTGCTCGACGCCGGCGTCGATCCCCAGATCGACCGCCCCGCTCGCCGAGATCCGGCCGGCGGTGACAAACCAGACCCGCAGCGCCCCCGCCGACGGGGTCCACCCGTCCGGCACGGCGGTCACGGCGCCGCGCCGCCAGCGCCGCACCACGGGGACGAGAACCGAGGTCCGCGCGGTGGACACCGTGCACCGGCCGTCCGGGCCGGCCGCGGAGCGGACGGGGTCGAGTCCGGCCTCGGAGAGCAGCGTGACGAGGGCGTCCGCGCGCCAGGCGGCATCGAGCACCACGGACACCTGCGCGAGGGCCCCCGTGAGGGTGGACTGGCCGCGGGCGGCGAGGGCGCCCTCGAGGTCGGTCGGCTCGGGGACGTGCTCGTCGGCGGCGAAGAACGACAGCTGCGTCACGGGGCCGAGCCTACGGCCGCCCTCGGACACACGACGAGGCCCCCGACGCTCGCGCGGCGGGGGCCTCGTCGATCACTGACCGTCGCGCCTCAGATGGCGCGGACCTCCTGGGCCTGCGGGCCCTTCTGCCCCTCGCCGAGCTCGAACTCGACGCGCTGGTTCTCCTCGAGCGACTTGAAACCGCTGCCCTCGATGGAGGAGTAGTGGACGAAGAGATCGGCGGAGCCGTCCTCGGGGGCGATGAACCCGTAGCCCTTCTCCGCGTTGAACCACTTGACGGTGCCCTGTGCCATGTTGTTGTGTTCCTTTTCCGTACTGCCTGGTGCGACCCACGGGATGGCCACGCGAATCGGGTCGCCCTTCCGTCCGCGGGGAGCCCGCGGGCGGCGTCGACGACCGCGTCAAGTAGACCACGAGACCCGCGCCAGGTGAACCGATCTCCGCAGGGCTGTCCGTCCCGCCGGGGATCCCTCTCCCGCCCGGACGCGAGCCCGGAGGTTGTTGCCGGTGTTCCGATCCTCCCCCACGGTGACTCCACACCGTGCTCGGGTGATCGTCCGGGCGGGTTGCCCTCTACGGTCGAGGGGTGACGACGTACGGACGCGAACTCCTGGGCCACCTGCTCGAGCAGCTCCCGGCCGGGCCGTCCCCCGTCACCCACACAGCGGAGTTGCCCGCCCGCGAGGCCCGGTACGCCGACTGGCCGACCTGGGCACACCCGGGATTGGTCGACGAACTGCGCGGACGAGGTGTCGCCAGGCCCTGGGCCCACCAGGTGGCCACGGCCGAGCACGCGCACGCGGGACGGAACGTGGTGGTGGCCACCGGCACGGCGTCCGGCAAGTCCCTCGGCTACCAACTGCCCGCGCTCAGCACCCTCGCCGCGGACCGGGGGGCCTGCGTGTTGTACCTGTCCCCCACCAAGGCGCTGGGCCAGGACCAGTTGTCGTCGGTGGTGTCGCTGGTGGACTCCGTGCCCGGGTTGGCGCATGTGGCCCCCGCGTCCTATGACGGCGACACCCCCACCGACGCCCGGCCGTGGATCCGGGAGAACTCGCGATGGATCGTCACCAACCCGGACATGCTCCATTTGTCGGTGCTCGGCCGGTCCCGCCAGTGGACCCGCATCCTGCGGGGGCTCCGCTACGTCGTCGTCGACGAGTGTCACTCCTACCGCGGCGTGTTCGGCTCCAACGTCGCCCTGATTCTGCGTCGGCTCGACCGGCTCGCCCGGGCCCTGGGCGCCGAACCGACGTTCGTCCTGGCCTCCGCCACCACCTCGGACGCCGGTATGGCCGCCAGCACCCTCGTCGGCCGCCAGTGCGTGGAGGTCACCGACGACGCCTCGCCCCAGGGGGGCCGGACCGTCGCGCTGTGGGAACCGCCGCTCATGGAGGGGCTCTCCGGGGAGAACGGGGCCCCCGTGCGGCGGCCGGCGCCCGTCGAGGCGTCCACCCTGATGGCCGGGTTGGTGGCCGAGGGCGCCCGGACGCTGACCTTCGTGCGCTCGCGTGCGGGCGCCGAGTCCACCGCGCTGCGGGCGCGCGAGCGGCTGATCTCCGACCACGGTGAGCGGGGCCGGGAGTTGGCCGGGCGGATCGCCGCGTACCGCGCCGGGTATCTGGCCGAGGACCGACGACGACTCGAGCGCGGGTTGGCCGAGGGGGACCTGGTGGGTGTGGCCTCGACCTCCGCGCTCGAACTGGGTGTGGACATCTCCGGACTGGACGCCGTAGTCAGTGCGGGATTCCCGGGGACCATCGCCTCGTTCTGGCAGCAGGCGGGGCGGGCCGGTCGACGGGGACAGGGCGCGCTGGTGGTCCTGGTGGCGCGCGACGACCCCCTCGACACCTATCTCGTCCACCATCCCGAGGCGCTGCTGGGCAAACCGGTCGAGGCCACGGTGACCGACCCCCGCAACCCGGTCCTGCTGGCCGGGCAGCTGCGGTGCGCGGTCAGCGAACGGCCCATGTCGCACGAGGAGGCCCGGGCGTGGGGCGCCACCGAGGTCCTGGAGGAGATGGCCGCGCGGGGCCTGGTCCGGCGCCGGCCCGTGGGGTGGTACCCGGCGGCGGACGACCACACCCCGCACACGGAGGTCGACATCCGCGGGACCGGCGGGGCCGAGGTGGTGATCGTCGACGCCGTCGACGGCCGGATGCTCGGCACCATCGACTCGGTCCGGGCCCGGTCGCAGGTCCACCCGGGGGCGCTCTACCTGCATCAAGGGGAGTCCTTCGTGGTGGACGAGCTGGACCTGGACGACGGGCTCGCCCTGTGTCGCCCGGAGGAACCGGAATGGACCACCTCGGCCCGGGAGCAGGTGTCGATCGACCTGATCGAGACCCTGGAGTCCGTCTCCGCCGGGCCGGTGACCCTGTCCCTGGCCGACGTCGAGGTGACCGCCCGCGTGACCGGGTACCAGCGGCGCCTGCGCGGCGGGGAGATCCTCGACGTGACGCCGCTGGACCTGCCCGAAACCATCCTCGCCACCCGGGCGGTCGTGTACACCCTGACCCCGCAGCTGCTGCGCGTCGCCGGCCTGGAGGAGGCCGACTGGCCGGGCGCGCTGCACGCCGCCGAGCACGCGGCCATCGGCCTGCTGCCGCTGGTCGCGACCTGCGACCGCTGGGACATCGGCGGCGTGTCGACCGCCCTCCACCCCGACACCGGACTGCCCACGGTGTTCGTCTACGACGGCTACGCGGGCGGCGCGGGCTTCGCCGAACGCGGGTACCGGCGCGCGACTTCGTGGCTCCGGGCGACGCTCGACGCCATCCGCTCGTGCGAGTGCGAGACCGGGTGTCCCTCGTGCATCCAGTCCCCCAAGTGCGGGAACGGCAACGACCCGCTCTCCAAGCCGGGCGCGATCGCGCTGTTGACCGAGGTCGTGGGGCAGCTCTCGGAGGCCGTCGACTCATAGCGGCCCAGCGCGGGCCACCGCCGACGCCGCCCGCGCTCCCAGGATCCCGAGCTCGATCCGGACCTCGGCCCGGATCACCACGTCGTGGCCGTCGACCGTGCACCCGGCCACGACTGCCCGGTTGGCGGTGGCCACCCCGGCCGCTACAGAGCACGGGTTCTCGGCGGTGCGCAGCGCGTGCGCCCCGGCGAGGGCGGCCAGGTCCGCCGCCGATCGTGCGGAGTGCGCGGCCACCGCCGCCCGCCCCACCAGCAGCACCGCCACGGTGAGGGCAAGGACGGCGGCCGCCGCGAACGCGGTCACGACGCTCATGTACCCCTCGTCGTCGTCGAACCGCCCCACACCGCGTCGACCCACACCGGCACGGCGGCCCGGGCCCGGCCCCCTCACCCGGTCACCCCCGGTTCGGCCCGCGCCACCGCACGGCCCGTCAGCACAACCCCGGGCAAGCCGCGGGCCGGCACGCTGACCTGCGCCGTCACGCTCCCGCCGCCACTGTCGACCGACACGTCGGCACCCGGCGCCGCCGCCCGCCCGGCCGCGACGCCCTCCCCCGCACCGGACATGGCCGCCACCCTGGCGGCTTCCCGCGCGGCGTCGACGACCCGGATCTGGGTGAGCGCCGCGGCGGCTCCGGAGGCGGCCACGGCCAGGACCACGACGAGAGAGGCGATCCCCAGCGCCGCCTCGACGGTCACCGACCCGCCGTCCCCGGTGGCCGCCCCGCGGAACCGACGCGTCGGCATCACACCGAGGTGTTGAGCGCCTGCTCGATGATCCCGCCGAGAGCGTCAGGTATCGAGTCGCCGCTCACGACCGTGTAGAGCACCGCCCCAAAGGCGGCGGCCGCGATTGTCCCCACCGCGTACTCCACAGTGGACATCCCGGCGTCGCGGCCGGCGATGGTGGCGAATCGGCGAGTCAGGGCGGCGCGGGCGCGGTGGATAAGGGAACTGTGGGTAGTGGAGGCGATCCGGGAGTTGTGGTGCATGTTCATCGTGCTTCTCCTTCATGGTGACCGGGGCGGCGTCTCCGCCCCGGAATCGGTGGGCGGGGCGCCGGCTCACGGCAGGACCCCCGGCAACATCCCGTCGGCCAGACCCACGACGACGGGGAGCACTCCCAGGCAGACGAACGCCGGGAGGAAGCACAGGCCCAGCGGGCCGGCCACGAGCACGGCGGCACGCTCGGCGCGGGCGGTCGCGGCGGCGTCGGCGTCCGAGCGCATGCGGTGGGCCGCGTGGTCGAGCGCCGAGCGGACGGATCCGCCCCCGTCCGTGGCACGGGCGAGCACCGAGGAGACCGGGGCCAGCCGGTCCGCCCCGGGCACCTCACGCCACGCCTGCGCCGGAGTCGCACCGAGCCGGACCCGGGCCGCCGCGGCGTGGAGGGGCCCAGCCAGATCCGGCTCGGTGGGAGCCACCGCGTCGCCGACCGCGGCCAACGCCAGATGGGTGGGCAGCCCGGCGAGCAGCGCCACCGCGAGCAGATCGAGCATCCGCGCCAGGGACCCGGTATCCGCGGGCCCCGCGCGCCGCCGCCGGACCCACTCGAGGACCGGTAACAGCAGGTGCGACCGCGACAGCCCGGCCGTGCGCCGGGCAGAGGCAGAGGCAGAGGGAGAGGGGATGGAAGCGGACGCGAGGGCGAGTCCCCGCAACCGCTCCGTGGCGGCGCCCCGCCACGGGGCCACGCACACCGCGGCGGCGACCAGCAGCAGAGCCGCACTCATCTGGATGCCCGGTCCACGATCCGGTCCGTCCACAACAGACCCGCCGCCAGGAAACCGGCTCCGATCAGGCACAACACGCCGCCAATCGGGCCACCGACCAGCACCCCGAGAGGGTCGGCGCCGAAACCCGAACCCAGCAGCACGCCGAACCCGGGCAGTGCAGTGAGGATCACCGCGGTGGCGCGGGGACCGGCGAGTGCGGCGTCCACGCGGACCGCCCGCTCGCGGCGCGAGGCCACGTCCGCCCGGAGCCCGTCCACGACCTCGGCCAGCACCACCCCGTGACGGGTCGCCAGAAGCCACGCGCCAGCGAGCTCGCCCGCCACGCGATCGACCCCCCGGCCACCTTCCGCTCCTCCACTGCCCGCTCCCGCCGCTCCCCCACCCGCCGCACTCCCACCTGTCTGCCGGGCGCCGACCGCGTACAGCGCAGCTGCGACGTCCCCGCCCAACCGGGCATGGGAACCGGCTGCAGTCAGGATCGCCGCGACCTCGGGGTCGCCGGACCGTGCGCCCTCCGCAGCCCGGCTCAGGGCCTCCTCCGGTCCCGCTCCGGCACGCAGCGCCGAGGAGGTGTCGTCGAGAGCGCGCTCCCAGGAACCGAGCCGCTCCAGCCTCCGCCCACGCACGCCCGCCCGCCTGCGCAGGTCTGACGCCACGGCCCCGAGCAGGGCGGCGGCGCAGGCGTGGAGGGGCCCGGCCACCATCAGCCCGGCGAGCCCAGCGACAGCGGGAACCAGCACAGTCGTCGGCGCCCGACCCACCACCGCGCGCAGGCCCTGCAGGCCCGCGTCCGGCACGGGGCCCAGGTGACGGAGCCGCATCCGGGCCACCCCGTCCGGCCAGACGAGCAGGGCCCCGGCCAGGAGCGCCGCCGCGAGCATCACCCGCCACCCCCCGCGACCAGCACGTCGAACGCCGGTCTGCCGGGCACCGCTCCCCCGTCGGCGCGCCAGGCGGGGTCCACGACGATCCCCTGCGCCTCTCGCCGGACCACGCCCATGGAATCGACCCCCCGCCGCCCGTCGGGGAGGCGACGCATCCCCACCACCACCCGCAGCGACGCCGCGACCTGCGCGGACAGGGCCGCACGATCGAGCCCGCCCAGTGCCCCGAGCGCCTCCAACCGGGCGGGGAGTTCGGTGGGGGAATTGGCGTGGACGGTCCCGGCGCTGCCGTCGTGTCCGGTGTTGAGAGCGGCGAGCAGGTCCGCGACCTCGCCGCCGCGGACCTCGCCCACCGCGATCCGGTCCGGTCGCATCCGCAACGCCTGGCGGACCAGGTCGGACATGGCCACCCCGCCCGCGCCCTCGACGTTGCCGTGCCGCACCACCAGGCGGACGACGTGCGGGTGGGCGGGCCGCAGCTCGGGGGAGTCCTCGACGCACAGCAGCCGCTCGCCCGCCGGGACCAGACCGAGCAACGCCGCGAGGAGAGTGGTCTTGCCGGACCCGGTCCCGCCGACCACCAGGTATCCGATCCGGGCGGCGACCAGCGCCCGGAGCAGCGGTTCGGCCTGCGGAGGTACGGTCCCGGACTCCACGAGCCTGTCGAAGGTGGCCTGCGCGGGCCGCGAGACCCGCAGCGACAGGCAGGTCCCGTCCACCGCCACCGGGGGCAGCACCGCGTGCAGCCGCCACGCCATGCCGTCCCGCGACCGGACCACTCCGTCCGCCCAGGGCCGGGCGTCGTCCAGCCGTTGCCCGGCACGCCCCGCCAGGCGCACCGCGAGGGCCCGCAACTCACCCTCCGAGTGCACCACCACGTCGGTTTGCTCGAGACCGTGACCGCGGTCCACCATCGCCGGCCCCGGCCCGTCCACCACCACGTCGGTGACCCCCGGGCTCGCCAGCAGCGCCTCGAGCGGCCCCGCGCCGGCGAGGTGCTCCCGCACCAGGCGCGCGGTCCGCAGCAGGTCCAGGTGTCCGTGCAGGACGTCGGACTCGGCCCGGACCGCGCGGACCACCTCGTCCGGCTCCGGGTCCACCCCCAGTCCGGCCAACCGGGCTCGGACCCGGTCCACGAGGTCCGCGGGGAGCGCAGCCGGCCCGGCACCCTCACCACTCACCGGTGCTCACCTCGCCCAGGAGCGCGTCGGCCACGGCGCCGAGTCGTCGCACCCGACCTCCCCGACCGCCCCGACCACCCCGTCCGAGGCCGAGCGCACGGCCGAGGTCGCCGGTCCCGGCCAGGTGCCGCACGGCCCGGACCTCCGGGAGCACATGCCACCGGGGGATGCCCGCCGAGTCGGCCACGTCCGCCGCGTCGAGCGGGTCGCCGCGCTGCGTCCGGATCACCAGCGTCGCGCCGCGGAGGTCGCCGCCCGGCCGTCCGGCCGCGACGGCGCCCTGGAGATCGGCCCTGGTGACCACGACGACGAGGTCCGCACGGGCGAGGACCGGGTCGCCGTCCGCGAACCGGCCCGCATCGCAGACCACGAGTCCACCCGCCGACCGATGGGCCAGTGCGGCGCCCAACGCGCCATCAGAGGCGGGCTCACCCACCTCGCGGTCTCTGGCGCGTGCCAGCACCTTGCACCCCGGATCCGCCGCGGGGGCCGCGCCCCACAGGGCGTCGGGGTCGGGGCCGCCGAGCTCGGCGCGCACGTCCTCGACCCTCAAGCCCGGCTCGGACTCGATGCCCAGGACGAGGTCGATCCCGGTCCCCAGAGGGTCCGCCTCCACGAGAAGGGCCCGACCGGAATCGGCCGCGCGGACCGCGATCGCGGCGGCCAGGGTGCTGGCACCGCAGCCGCCCACCGCGCCCACGACGGCCACCAGGGATCCTCGACCAGTGGCGACCGGCGCCATGAGCGCCCCCACGAGATCCGCGGTGCCGGACGGCAGTCGGATCACCTCGTCGTCGTCGCCACCGGCTCCCTCCGCACCCACCCGCACCACGCGCGCCCCGCCGGATCCCACGCCGGGGTCCGGACGATCGGTCACCACCACGTCCGCCGAGGCGCCGTCGCGGGGGCCGGGGTCCAGAGCCAATGCGGCGAGCACGGCCCGGACGTCGGCGTCGAGATCCGGGTCGGTCACATCGACGGCGACGGCGGTGCCGACGGTGCGCCCGTCGGACACAGTCCTGCCGGAGACATTCCTGGTGGAGACAGCCCGGCCCGAGACACGGTCGAGGTCTGCGATGTGCGCTGATCGAGGGCTCTGGGTCACGGGCTCAGCGTCGCGTACCCACCGGTCGGCAGACGCGTCCCGGAGCACCGTTCGCGGACCGACTGTGGAGAGAGCGGGGGTGTGGACAACGGTTGCCCCCGCCGCCCGAAATGAGAGAAACCGCGGCAGGGGGACGCCGCGGTTTCTCGAAGTCTCGATCCGTGGGGGGACGAACCGAGCACCTATAGGGGGATGCTCTCTCGAGCGTGATCAGTATCACTTATCCACGCCATGAGCACAAGAACCGTATCGTGGAGACGTGTCCGCCCCACGCCGCCAGGGCCCTCGGTCATCGCACCGACCTCGCCGGATCGCCGCGTTCTTCGACCTCGACAAGACGATCATCGCCACCTCGTCGGTGTTCGCGTTCAACAAATCGTTCCTCGACGAGGGGCTGCTATCGCGTCGTTCCGTGATCGACCTGGCCTACACGCAGCTCGCGTTCAGTCTCTCCGACGCCGACGACGAGCAGATGCAGAAGGTGCGCCAGGCCATGGCCACCGCCACCAAGGGCTGGGAGCCCGCGAAGGTCGAGCGGATCGTCACCGAGGCGCTCACGGAGACCGTCTCGCCGACCGTCTACTCCGAGGCACAGGAACTGCTCGCCGAACACCGCGCCCTCGGGCACGACCTGGTGATCGTGTCCGCTTCCGGAGAGGAGCTCGTGGCGCCGATCGCCCGGATGCTCGGCGTGGACCACTACGCCGGCACCCGGATGAACCGCGACGCCGACGGGCGGTACGGCGGGGCGATCGAGTTCTACTGCCAGGGGCCGGGCAAGGCCGAGGCGATCCGGGCTTTCGCCGAGCGCTACGGCTACGACCTGGAGGGCTCGTACGCCTACTCGGACTCGTCCACCGACCTCCCGATGCTCGAGGAGGTGGGCCACCCCACCGTGATCAACCCGGACAGGGCCCTGCGCCGCGAGGCCCTGGAGCGCGGGTGGCCCATCCTCACCTTCTCCAACCCCACCCCGTTGCTGCCCACGCTGGAACGTGCGACCGGACCGATCGTCGGCGTCGGGGCCATCGCGCTCGCCGTGGGGGCCGCGACGTTCTCCTTCGCGCGCGCCGCGCGGCGAGACCACTGAGCCTGGTCCCTCCACCCGCCCCTCGGGCGCAACACCTCATCATCCGTCGCCGGGCCGGCGGGAGGCGATGGCGGGAATCACCCGCAAGTCCCCGGGTTCGTTGTGGGATCCCCCCATCGCCGGGGTGCCTGTCCGCGCGGCATGCTCAGGGCACGGTGACGAAGACGCCAGGACGGTGACGGAAGAGAAGTCATGGTCCCCCGTCCGAGACACCGTCATCGATACTCCGGAACCCACGCGACGGATAACGCCCGAGAGGCAACCCAGCCGTGGGTCCGCGCCAGCCGTCACCGACGGTTGTCCCGGACCGGCCACACGGCGGACCACAGGACGCCTGGTACCCGGATCTCTCGATGGAACCGCAGTGAGTTGGCGGGTCGGCACGCGTGCCGACCCGCCATTCGCGTGTCAGGAGTAGGACGCTCAGCCCCCGGCGGCATCGGCGATCGAGGTCGCCTCTCGCGCACCGGCCTCCAGCGCTCTACAGCAGTGAAGGATCCACGAACCGACGCCCTGCTCGGTGCCGGAGACGAAACCCTCCAGGGCCGACCGGTGCGCCGCGGGATCTCGGTAGAAGGTCACCTCCGGCACGCCCAGACAGTGCGGGTCGAGACCGGTGGACACGGTCACCAGCCGGAACGCCGCCCGGGCCACCACGCCGTCCGCGGACCCGAACGGCCGCAGTCCGGACAGCTCGCCCAGGACCACCGCCGCCAGGACGGGTGCGGGCACCTTCGTCCCACCGGTCACCAGCTCCGCCAACCCCAGGAGCCGCTCGGCCACGCCCTGGTCTGATCGGGGCCGGCCCAGGGCGGCCTCGTCCACGTCGGGGCCGGACGCGGCCAGCAGGTGCAGGTGGGCGAGCTCCTGCAGCGGAGAACGGGTCCACACCGCCACGGCCCGGTCGAGCGACTCCCCGGTCAGCTCTACGGCGACCCGCAGGGCGCCGGCGAGCACCTCGTCGTGGTCGCCGTCGGCGTCCAGTCGCACCGACGCGCCCTCCACGCCGGCCGAGGCCCGGGCCCCGCGCAGGACCGACTCCGCCGCTGTCGTGGGCCAGCCCCGACGGTTGGCGGGATGCCGGTGGACGGTGGCGAGCGCGCTCCTGGCGGCCTCCGATGCCTCCGCGACGCCGGGGAGCGCGAGCAGCGGGGCGAGGGGGTCCTGGGCTCGAGGGTTCACCCCGACGAGGTTACCGACCCGCGGGTCACCACCGCCCCGCGCGTCGCAATCCGCCGACACAGGCTGCCAACACCCGGCTCAACCGCTGTCGAGCTGGTGTAATCACCAGTACTTCAAGGGCTCGCCCGGCCCCGGTGCCCACCTCGACCCCCCGGAGATCCCGTGACCCTCAAAGACCAGCTCGACGCATTACTCGACGCGACCGCATTCGACTCGACAGGGACCAAGATCGGCGCCGTCCGCCAGGTCTACGTGGACGACGCCAGCGGCAAGATCACCTTTGCCACCGTCTCGACCGGCATCTTCTCCTCGGATGCCATCGTCCCCCTCCACGGCGCACGGCTCATCGACGACGAGCTGCACGTGGACCACACCCGCGCCATCATCCGGGACTCGCCACGCCCCGACCACACCGAGGACGCGTTGACCCCTGACCAGGAGCACCGGCTCTTGGAGTACTACGGCATCGAGGCCCCGGTGCGCGGCCGCGAGGCCTCGCCGTCCGCGCCCGGGAGGAAGGCGGAATCGACGCCCGGGAAGAAGCCCACAGAGAAGCCTGCGGACACGCCTCCCGAGACGAAGCCTGGGAAGAAACCTGACAAGGCGCCCGCGGTGAAGAAGGCCCGCGAGGCGGACACGCCGGGCGACGCGACCCAGGACAAAGCGAGGCAGGACAAGGCGAGGCCGGACACGAGGACGCCGACGAAGTCGACTCCGGCAGAGGCGACACAGGCAGAGGCGACGCAGGCAGAGGACGAGCCCGGGACGAAGCGGCCCGGGCGGGAGTCCCGGGGAGACGCGGTGACCGCCGGGGAGAAGTCACCGGAGGGCGCGGCGAAGGCCGGGGGGAAGTCCGGGGTGACGACGACGAGGTCGCCGGAGACCACGGTGGGCGAAGGCCGGAGAACCGGGAAGACAGAGGCCCCGGAGGGTGCCGGCGGCACCCCTGACGACGGCAGTGAGACGGACGATTCCCCAGGGCGCGAGCCGAGGTCCTGACCCCTTCTCCCCCCGCGTCCCCCCATCGGGTGTGTTGCGAAACACGGCGAAAGGTATGTGACTACGCTCACAGAAACCGGTCCGGTCGTTTCCGCCGTGTCGATTCCGGCCGCCGTGAACACATATCCCGAGAGAGAGCCGCTGATGACCGATCACGACCACACCCAGACCTACGCCCCCGAGCCCGACTTCACCGCACAGGCCAACGCGCAGGCCGATCTCTACGACGTGGCAGCCTCCGACCGACTCGCGTTCTGGGACGAGCAGGCACGGCGTCTGGACTGGTCGACCGAGTGGTCCGAGGTCCTCGACTGGTCCGACGCCCCGGTCGCCAAGTGGTTCGTGGGCGGCACGCTCAACGTCGCCTACAACTGCGTGGACCGCCACGTCGAGGCCGGCAACGGCGACCGGGTGGCGATCCACTGGATCGGCGAGCCCGAGGACGACGCCCGCGACATCACCTACGCCGAACTCAAGGACGAGGTCAGCCGCGCGGCCAACTACCTTCATTCCCTCGGGCTGGTCGCCGGCGACCGGGTGGCCATTTACATGCCGCTGCTCCCCGAGGTCTACATCGCGATGCTCGCGTGCGCCCGCCTCGGACTGACCCACTCCGTCGTCTTCGCCGGCTTCTCCCCCGCCGCCCTGCGCTCCCGCATCGACGACGCCGAGGCCAAGCTCGTGATCACCGCCGACGGACAGTTCCGTCGCGGTAAGCCCGCCCCGCTCAAGGCCGGAGTCGACGACGCGCTGGCCGGGAACCTCGAGGGTGTCGACGGGCACGCGAAGTCCGTGCAGAACGTCCTCGTCGTTCGCCGCACCGGCCTGGACGTCGAGTGGACGGAGGGCCGCGACGTCTGGTGGGACGAGGTGGTCCCCCAGCAGTCCCCCGAGCACACGCCGGAGGCCTTCGACTCCGAGCACCCGCTGTTCCTGCTCTACACCTCCGGCACCACCGGCAAGCCCAAGGGGATCGTCCACACCTCCGGCGGCTACCTCACCCAGGCCTCGTACACCCACCACAACGTCTTCGACCACAAGGCCGGCCAGGACGTCTACTGGTGCACCGCGGACGTCGGGTGGGTCACCGGCCACACGTACGGCGTGTACGCCCCGCTCTCGAACGGCGCCGAGTGCATCGTCTACGAGGGCACCCCCAACTCGCCGGACGAGCACCGCCACTTCCAGATCATCGAGAAGTACGGCGTGACCATCTACTACTCCGCGCCGACACTCGTCCGGACCTTCATGAAGTGGGGCGCCGAGATCCCGGCCGAGCACGACCTGTCCTCGATCCGCCTGCTCGGCTCCGTCGGTGAGCCGATCAACCCGGAGGCGTGGCGCTGGTACCGCGACAACCTCGGTGGGGGGAAGGCCCCCATCGTGGACACGTGGTGGCAGACCGAGACCGGCGCGATCATGATCTCCCCACTGCCGGGCGTGACCGAGACCAAGCCCGGTTCGGCCATGCGGCCGCTCCCCGGCATCAACGTGGCGATCGTGGACAGCGACGCCAAGGAGGTCGCGCCGGAGGAGCAGGGCTTCCTGGTGATCACCGAGCCGTGGCCGGCCATGCTCCGCGGCATCTGGGGCGACATGGAGCGCTACCGCGACACCTACTGGTCACGGTTCGCGGAGGAGGGTTACTACTTCGCCGGCGACGGCGCCAAGTGGGACTCCGACGGCGCACTGTGGGTGCTCGGCCGCGTCGACGACGTCATGAACATCTCCGGCCACCGGATCTCCACCTCGGAGGTCGAGTCCGCCCTCGTGGGCCACCGTGCGGTCGCCGAGGCGGCGGTCGTCGGAGCCAACGACGAGACCACCGGCCAGGCGATCGTCGCGTACGTGATCCTGCGCGGCAGCGTCGACGCCGAGGAGGACCGCCAGAAGCTCATCGACGAGTTGCGCGCCGAGGTCTCGCGGGAGATCTCCCCGATCGCCAAGCCGCGCGACATCACGATCGTGCCCGAGCTGCCCAAGACGCGGTCCGGGAAGATCATGCGGCGCCTGCTCAAGGACATGGCCGAGGGCCGCGACGGCGGGGACACCTCGACGCTGTCCGATCCGACCATCATGGAACAGATCAGGGAGAAGGGCACCCGCGGCTGACCGGGTAGCGGGTGAAGGCAGCCACGTGTCGTGGCACGATGGACGGCGGTGCATCCGTCGCCTGACAATGGAGGAACAACCGTGAGCCACGCCCAGGGAACCCACTCGCCGACCGAGGCATCGATCCCTCTGCACGACGCGGATTCGATCGGTCGGGGCGACGCCAGCATCGGAACCCTGGTCAAGAACGCCACGACACAGATGTCCACGCTCGTCCGCGCGGAGATCGAACTGGCGAAGACCGAGGTCACCGAGCAGGTCAAGAAGGCGGCCACCGGGTCCGGTTTCTTCGTCGCGGCGCTCGTGTTGCTGCTCATGTCCTTCTTCCCGTTCGTCTTCATGTGGGCGAAGCTCATCTCGCTGTGGTTCGGCACCAAGACGTGGGACTGGATCGGGTTCCTCATCGTGTTCGTCGTGCTGGTGCTGTTGGCGGCGGTGTGCGGGCTTCTCGGGTACCGCAAGATCAAGAAGATCCGTAAGCCCCAGCGCACCATCGACTCGGTGTCCGACCTCAAGCTGGCCATGCCCACGGGCGCCGAGCCGCGGCCCGGGACGGTGCGGGTCTCCGAGACGCCCCAGCCCGCCTCGCGCAGCTGAAGACTCCAGCACACCGGCCGCCCGACCCGTCGATCGTCAGGATCGACGGGTCGTGGCGGCATCGTGACGTCTCGGCCAACGGCATCCGCCTGCACGTGGCCGAGGCCCTCCCGACCGACACCACCCCGGGGGAACTCCCACCGCTGGTGCTGATGATCCACGGTCTGGGCGGCATCTGGTGGACCATGCGTGCACCCGTGGTCGCGCTGGCCGAGGCCGGTTTCCACGCCGTCGCGGTGGACCTGCGGGGCCACGGCGACTCCGACAAGCCACCTCGCGGCTACGACGGGTGGACGCTGTCCTCCGACATCACCCACCTCATCCGGGCGCTCGGGCACTCCTCCGCGGTGATCGTGGGGCAGGGCGAGGGCGGATTCGTGGCCTGGACCGCCGCGTACCGGCGGCCGCGCGCGGTGCGGGGCCTCGTCGTCATCGGATCCCCCCACCCCCTGGCCACCCGCCGCGCCGCGCTCCGCGATCGCGCGCAACGTCGCGCCCTGGTCCCCCGCCTCCTGGCGGACCAGGCACCCCGACTACCCGAGCGGCACCTCACGGCAGACGGCGCTGCGTCGGTGGAGTCGATGCTCAGGGCCCGCTCCGGCCCGGCGTGGCCCGACACCGACGACTTCCGGGAGACCGCCGCGCTGCTGAGGCGGGCCATGCTCATCCCCAAGGTCGCGCACCTGTCCCTGGAGTCCCGCCGCTGGATGGTCCGCAGTCAGTTCCGTCCGGACGGCCGCGACTTCCGCCGCACGGTGTCCGGAGTGCTCGATCAGCCGGTGCTGGGGATCAGCGGCGCCGAGGACCGGTTCATCCGCCCGGAGACGGTCCGCTCGTCGGCGTCGTGGGCCCGCGATCTGCGCACCGAACTGGTCCCGGACGCGGGGCACTACCCGGCGATGGAACAACCCCGGGCCACGTCCCGCTTGATCGTGGACTTCGCGCGCCACGTGAACGGGCTCTGACCGCTCGGCACGATCCCCTGGAGCCAGATCCACCCACGCGGGACTTCGCCACCCCCCTTCGACTTACGCGCCCCCTCTGCACGTTGATCGTCGGAGTGCGCTGCCAAGGCGGACCATTCGCGCAGCGCGAGCCGCGAGAGCGGGGTGAGCGAGAGGGCGAGGGTTAGGGGGCGAGAGCGGGGCGAGGGCTAGGGGTTAGGAGCTTCCGCTCAGCGGGCCCCGACGCAGCTTCCCGTGGAGACGGGCTCCAGCGAGTCGACCGCCAGCTGGAGCTGCGGGAGGACCTGCTCGACGGTGAGCGCGTACCCGGTGTCGGCGGCGTCCATCGCGGCTCCGAACACCACTCCCACGACCTGCCCTTGAGGCGTGATCAGCGGTCCACCGGAGTTGCCCTCGCGCACCGCCCCACGAAGGATGTACACCTCGCGCTCGACCGTCGCCTCGCGATAGATGTCCGGGCCGCGCAACGTCACCCGCTCGCGGATCCGGGCGGCGTCCGGCCGATAGGGGCCGTTGCCGGGATAACCCACGACGATGGCGTCGTCACCGCTCCGGGCCCGATCGTCGGCGAAGGGCAGGACCGGCGCCTGCAGGCCCGGCACGCGCAGGACGGCAACGTCGACGCCCGGGTCGTAGACCACCACGTCCGCCTCGAGTTCCTGATCGCCGGCGACGACGCTGACCGAGCCGGTGCCCGCCACCACGTGCGCGTTGGTCATGACCAGCCCGGGGGCGGCGACGAACCCCGAGCCCTCGAGCGCACGGCTGCACGACTCGGCGCGGCCCAGGATCTTGAGCACGGACGGCTGCACCGACGCCACGACCTCCGACCCGGCGAGCACCGGGTCGGGCGGGGGCACCTCCTGCATGGGCGTGGTGCCGAACGGGCCGAGGATGTCCGGGAACCCGGTGGTGCCGAGGACCGAGGTGAACGCCGCCGGGATCCGCTGCATCTGCTCCGGCGCCACGTCGTCGATCTTGGCCAGCACCGACGACCCGCGCACGGCCTTGCCCAGCCCCGGGCCCTCCTGGGCCGCCACGGGGATGGCCACCAGCCACGCCACCAGCAGCATCGCAGCGGCCTGGAAGACGGCCCCGACGGTGCTGTCGAGGATCTTGGCCCCGGCCCCGGAGATGTAGCGCCTGGCTGCGCGGCCGATCGTCACCCCGGCGATCTGGCCGATGATCACCATCACCGCGATCACGGCCAGTCCCGCCGCGAGCCGGCCCACCGGTGAGTCGAGTTCCCTCACCAGGTGGGGTGCCACGAGCAGTCCGGAGGTGGCACCGATCGCCACGCCGAGCAGTGCGAAACCCGACGCCGCGGCGCCGTTGATCCAGCCCGAGATGGCCGCCGCCGCGGCGAGCGCGTACAGGGCGAGGTCGAGCCACTGAGAGCCCGTCACCGGTACCCCCTCCGGGGATCGTCTGCGGGCAGGTCGAGCGGTTCCTCGTCGTCGTCCACGGGTACACCGCCCCGCGCGGCGTCGGACAGTGTCCTGGAGGCGGAAACCGGGCCGTCGACAGTGTCGGCCGTGTCGGGCACGGCGGCATCAGGCACGGCGTCGGGGGCGGCGTTGGAGGCGGCGTCGGCGGGCACGGCGGCTTCAGGCACGGCGGCGGCGAGGCCGGATCGTGCGCCGGGCACCCCGGCCACCGTCCTGTCGGCCAGCGGGTCGTCGGACTCGCGTCGCGCCTCCTCCGCCGACATCCGGTGCTGCTCGCCGTTGCCGGAGGCCGCCAGGGTCTGCTCCAGATCCCGCACGTCGTCGGTGTCCCAGTCCAGGTCCCAGCCGGCGGAGTGGAACATCGCGGCCAGGATCCCGGCGGTGAAACCCCACACCACCAGGTCGTCGTGCTGGAACGCCGGTCCGGTCCACCCCGTGGTGTGCCGGAGCAGGAAGCGGTTGGCCGGGTCGAGCATCTCACTCACCGGCACCGTCATCACCCGCGCGGTCTCGCCCGGATCCACCGACGAGACCTCCATCGGCTCACGCCAGTAGGCCAACACCGGGGCGACGGAGTAGTTGGACACCGGGATGTACAGCTCGGGCAACACGGCGAGGACGTCCACGCCGTGGCTCTCCAGCCCCGTCTCCTCCCACGCCTCGCGCAGGGCCGCCTCGACCGGTCCGCTGTCCGTGTCGTCGACCCCGCCACCGGGGAACGAGATCTGACCCGAATGGTTGCGCAGCGTGGGTGCGCGGTGGGTGAGCAGCACGCGGGCGTCCTCCGGGGGGTGCGGGCCGGGCGCGTCCGCCGAACCCGAGAACAGCACCAGCACGGCGGCGTCCCGATGGGGACGACCGACCTCGTTGGGGCCGCGGTCCTCGGGCGGGCGCCGCCTGGGCAGCAGCCCGTCGAAGCTGCCGTCGGTACACGCCGCCATGAGCGGATCCATCCACCCGGGATGCGGTACGCCGGTCACGTCGCCGGGACGGGGCACGGGGGCGTCCCGCGTGGAACCGGTCATGCGGTGACCCCCAGATGCTCGGAGACGGCGTCGAGCACGTCCTGCTCGGTGTCCATCGGCTCGATGAGCACGTGCGCCACCGTGCCGTCGGCGCGGACGAACACGGTCAGCGGCAGGACGGGCGGCGCCCCCAGCAGGCTCGGCAGCTCCTCGTCCTGGTCGGAGACGGAGATCAGTTCCTCGATCCCGAGCGCGGCCAGGGTGTCGAACCCCTTGGTCTCGGAGGGATCGGTGTGGGACAGCACCACCCGGACCTGGTCGCCCAGCGTGGCCTGCGCGTCCCGGATGGCAGGGAGCTCCCTGCGGCACGGCTCGCACCAGTAGGCCCACAGGTTGACCACCATCGGACGGCCCGCCTGGATCTTGCCGAGTGTGGTGGTGCTGCCGTCGTCCATGCACCGCACCATGAACCCGGCGACGGGGCCCGCGGTGGTGGCCGCCATTGCGCTGTCGCGGCACTCCGGGAGCCCGGCCGTCGCGCGGGTGTCGGGGTCCACGACGGTCTGCGGCTCGTCGAGCGGAGGTGCGCCCACCGGGGGCGCGGTCGGTGCCGACGCGGCTCCCCCGGACTCCTGGTCGTCACCCAGTGTGGAGACCAGCGCGACGACGACGCCGATCAGCGCCACGAGCGCCACCAACGACCATCTCAGTGAGGCGCTCACACCTGATCCCCCAGTCCGACCAGCTGCAACAGGTGTTCGCGTTCCGGTCCCGCCACGAGGCGGGCGGCAGCGACGGGATCGAGCGGGCCGACCTCACCCGCGGACGGGCAGTCGTCGGCCAGGACACACGCACCACAGGCCGCGGTCCGTGCGTGACACACCCGGCGGCCGTGGAAGATGATCCGGTGACTGGCGTCGGTCCATCCCGCGCGCGGGAGCAGCCTCGCCACCTCCCGCTCGATGCGGACCGGGTCGGTGGCCTCGGTCCACTTCCAGCGCGCCACCAGTCGCATGAAGTGGGTGTCCACGGTCAGACCGGGCACGCCGAACGCGTTCCCGAGCACCACGTTGGCCGTCTTCCGTCCGAATCCGGGGAGGGTGACCAGGTCCTCGAGCCGCCCCGGCACCTCGCCGTCGTACTTCTCCACCAGAGCCGCGCCCAGGCCCTGGATGCTCCGTGCCTTGTTGCGGTAGAAACCGGTCGGCCGGATCAGCGCCTCGAGCTCGTCGCGGTCCGCGCCCGCGTAGTCCGCCGCCGTTCGGTACCGGGCGAACAGCGCCGGCGTGACCTCGTTGACCCGCTTGTCGGTGCACTGGGCGGACAGGATCGTCGCGACGCTCAGCTCGAGCGGGTCGGTGAAGTCGAGTTCGCAGTAGACGTGCGGAAAGGCGTCCTCGAGGGTGCGGAGCATGCGCCTGGCGCGGCGGGTGCGCCCGAGGTCGGTTTCCACCCCCCTCGCGGCCACCCCTCGTCTGCGGCGCTTCACGGAAGCTGGAGCGGGGTCGGGCATGAGTCCACATTACGGCCCGGACCACCCTCGGGTGCGCCGGGTCGCACGTGCGTGCCGGTCCCCGGGGGTGTTTACTCGGGGGCATGCAGGGAATCCTCGTCGTCCTGGTCCCGGTCCTCCTCGCCGGTTTCGCCCTACTGATGGACAAGTTCGAGGCCGCCATCCTGGCCGAGCCGGAGAAGATCGACCCCTGACCCACCCGGGTAGCCGCGCGTTGGTCACACCTCGGGCACCGGAACGGCTACAGTGGCTTTCGCCACACGCACGCCATGGCGCGGACCTCGCTCGTCCACGCCCGAACGGGAGGGTCACAGACTGTGACGATAGATCGCCGCACGGACCAGTCTGCCGACGACGTACTCACCCGGGCCGGCATCTTCCAGGGTGTCGAGCCCGCGGCCGTCTCGGCGCTGCGTGCTGACCTGACCCGCGAGGAGTACTCGAAGGGTGACGTGATCATCCGGGAGGGCGAGCAGGGCGACAGCCTGTACATCGTCACCTCCGGCAAGGTGAAGCTCTCCCGCAAGGCGCCCGACGGTCGCGAGAACCTGCTGTCGATCCTCGGCCCGTCGGACATGTTCGGTGAGCTGTCGATCTTCGACCCGGGTCCGCGGACCTCCTCGGCGGTCTGCGTCACCGACGTCTCCGTGCAGTCCATGGACCGCTCCGCGCTCAAGCGGTGGATCTCTGAGCGTCCCGAGATCTCCGATCAGCTGCTGCGCGTGTTGGCCCGCCGCCTGCGCCGCACCAACAACAACCTCGCGGACCTCATCTTCACCGACGTCCCCGGTCGCGTGGCCAAGGCGTTGCTGCAGCTGGCCCAGCGCTTCGGCACCCAGGAGGGCGGCAACATCCGCGTGACGCACGACCTCACGCAGGAGGAGATCGCCCAGCTGGTCGGCGCGTCCCGCGAGACGGTCAACAAGGCCCTGGCCGAGTTCGCACACCGCGGCTGGCTGCGCCTCGAGGGCAAGAGCGTCATCATCTCCGACACCGAGCGCCTGGCCCGCCGCGCCCGCTGAGCGCCGCCGGCCTCATCGAGCCTCATCGAGACCGGCCTCATCGAGAAGAGCGTTCCGCGCACATCCCCCGAGAGAGGGGTGCGCGGAACGCTCTTTTCGTTGGGCGGGCCGGAGCGGTTGGGCGGGCCGGGGCGGATCAGGCGTCGAGGCGGTCCAGGTAGCGCAGGGCCACGACGGTCGACTGCTCGGCGACGATCAGCAGGAACGGCGTCACGTCCCGGTAGATGTGCCGGGTGATCGCTTCAGCTGAGGCGTCGCGGCCCAGCTCGTCTCGGGCCGCCACGATCTGCTCGAGCCGGTCGCGACGGTGGCGGCCGAGCACCTGCGCAGCGCGGCCGGTGTTCTCCACATCCGGCCCGTGCCCGGGGATGCCCGTCACGCCGTCGGCCCGCGCGGCCAGCAGATCCATACTGCCCAGGTAGTCGCCCAGATCGCCGTCGGTGGAGTCCAGGACTGTCGAATCGCGGCCCAGGATCGTGTCGCCCAGCACCACGCAGTCCGCCGGCGCGGTGAACCCGGTACCCGCGGGACGCACCTCGAGGCTGACCGAGTCCGCGGTGTGCCCGGGCGTGGCAAGCACGATGATGTCGAGCCCGGCGGAGTGGATCTCCTCGCCGTCGACCAGCGGCTCGGCATCGCGGCAGAACCGCTCCTGCACCGCACGGACCGGCGCGCCGGTCAGCGCCCGGAGGTGGTCGATCCCGTCGGTGTGGTCGCCGTGGCGATGGGTGACGACGACGAGCTCGATCTCCCCCACGATGGCGGCGATCCGCTCGGCGTGCGCGCGATCGTCCGGCCCGGGATCCACCACGACTGCGGTGGGCGATCCCGGGGCCCGCAGCACGACCGTGTTGGTCCCCTCGAAGGTCATCTCCGAGGGGTTGTCGCAGAGGATCACCCCGGACAGGTCGGTGACGGGGCGAAGCGTCTCGTACGCGGGGAAGGTGATCGGGGCCAGACCGCCGGTCGTCGCCATGGTTCCGGCCCTAGCCCTCGACCTCGACGATGAGCTCGACCTCCACGGGCGCGTCGAGCGGCAGCTCGGACACGCCGACGGCCGAGCGGGCGTGGACCCCGGCGTCGCCGAAGACCTCACCCAACACGTCCGAGGCGCCGTTGACCACGGCGGGCTGGGCGTTGAAACCGGGGGCGGAGGCGACGAACCCGACAACCTTGACGATCCTCACCACCGAGTCGATGCCCACCAGGCCGTCGATGGCTGCGAGCGCGTTGAGTGCGCAGGTCCGGGCGAGATCGGCGGCCGCTTCCGGGCTGACCTCGGCGCCGACCTTGCCGGTCGCGGCGAGGCCGCCGTCGACCATCGGGAGCTGACCGGAGGTGTAGACGTACGCCCCCGTCCGTACGGCGGGGACATAGTTGGCCAGCGGAGGGACAACGGTCGGCAGCTCGATCCCCAGCTGCTCCAGCTTGCGACTCCAGTAACCCCCGCCCTCGCCCTCCGACATCAGAGCTGGCGCTTGAGGTAGGCGACGTGCTGTTCGCCGGTGGGCCCGGGCAGCACGGAGACGAGCTCCCAGCCGTCACTGCCCCACTGGTCAAGGATCTGCTTGGTGGCGTGGGTGAGCAGCGGGACGGTCGCGTACTCGAACCGGGCTGCGGAGGTGGATTCGCTCATGACCCCCACTCTAGGGAAGTCGAGAGCAGCCCGCGCGCGATGGTGGATGCGCTTAGTCTGGAACGCATGCCGTCCACCGACATTCCAGGAACGCAGGCGACACGTACGCAGGAGGCACAGTCGACGCGGTCGAGCATCGCCGACGAGCTGTCCACCGGCTGGTCCGACTCCTCCGCCCGTGCCGATCTCCACTACGTGTCCGGCAAGGGGGGAACGGGCAAGACCACGGTCGCCACCTCGCTCGCGCTGGCACTGGCCTCGACCGGTAAGCGCGTGCTGCTGGTGGAGGTGGAGGAACGCCAGGGCATCTCGCGGATCTTCGACCGCGCCCCGCTGCCCTATCGCGAGGAGCTGGTGGCCCGGGTCGACGGCGGCGGCAAGGTCTTCGCGCTGGCCATCGACATCGAGGCCGCGATGCTCGACTACCTCGACACCTTCTATCACCTCGGTGTGGTGGGCAAGGTCATGAAGTCGGTGGGTGCGATCGAGTTCGCCACCACCATCGCCCCCGGACTCAAGGACGTGCTCCTGACCGGGAAGATCTACGAGGTCGTCACGCGCCAACACGCCAAGAAGGAGGTGGTGTACGACGCCGTGGTGGTGGACGCCCCGCCGACGGGCCGCATCGGCAAGTTCCTCGACGTGACCACCGCGATGGCGGACCTGGCCGCCGGCGGCCCCATTCGTCGTCAGGCCGATGCCGTCTCCGAGCTGGTCCACTCCCCGCAGACGGTCGTCCACCTGGTCACCCTCCTCGAGTCCCTGCCCGTCCAGGAGACCATCGAGGCGATCGAGGAGTTGCGCTCCCACGAACTGCGGGTCGGCCAGGTGATCATCAACCGGGCCGAGACCAGGCACCTCGACGACGCCGCGCTCGAGCGGATCGCCGAGGAGGACATCGATGCCGAGGCGGTGCTCGCCGGGCTCGAGGAGACCGGTGTGGAGCTCGACGACGAGGGCCTGCAGGGACTGTTGGTGGAGGCCATCGAACACGCGCGCGTCGCACGCGGTCAGCTCAAGGCCGGCGAGACGCTGACCTCCTCCGGCTGCCCGACCCTCGTGCTGCCCGCCCTGCCCAACGGCGTCGAGGTCGCCGATCTGTACGACCTCGCCTCCGCCCTCGTCGATCAGGGAGTGCACTGATATGACCCGTCGTCTCGACATCACGGCCATGCTCACCGACCCCGCGACCCGCGTCGTGGTCTGCACCGGAGCCGGCGGCGTGGGCAAGACCACCACCGCCGCGGCGGTCGCCCTGCGCGCCGCCGAGCTCGGCCGCGACACCGTGGTCCTCACGATCGACCCCGCCCGGCGCCTCGCGCAGGCGCTGGGCATCGACAGCCTCTCCAACGAGCCGTCCCGGGTGGACCTCGGGCCGGAGCACGCGGACTCGGACGGGTCGCTACACGCGATGATGCTCGACATGCGTCGCACGTTCGACGAGCTGGTCACCGCCAACACGACGCCCGAGAAGGCGCAGTCCATCCTGGACAACCGCTTCTACAAGACCATGGTCACGTCCTTCGCCGGGACGCAGGAGTACATGGCCATGGAGAAGCTGGGGCAGCTGCTCGAGGACTCGACGTGGGACCTCGTCGTGGTGGACACCCCTCCCTCGCGCAACGCCCTCGACTTCCTCGACGCCCCGCGCCGCCTGGGCGCCTTCATGGACAGCCGCCTCATGCGGGTGTTCGCCGCGCCCGGCCGCGGGGTGGGCCGGTTGATGACGGGCGCCATGAGTACTGCGATGCGGGGGGTGTCGGCCGTCGTCGGCTCGTCGATGCTCAAGGACGCATCGGAGATGGTGGTGGCCCTGGACTCCACGTTCGGCGGGTTCGCCACCCGCGCCTCCCGCACCCAGGCGGTCCTGCGCCGCAAGGGCACCGAGTTCCTGGTGGTCTCGTCCGCGGAACGGCCCGCCCTGCGCGAGGCCGCGTTCTTCGCCGAACGGCTCTCGGAGGAGGAGATGCCGCTCGCGGGGGTCGTGATCAACCGCACCCACCCGCGACTCACGGACCTGACGGCCGAGCAGGCGTGTGCGGCCGCCGATCGGCTGGCGGGGAACCCCGAGGCCGAGGCGGTCCTGCGCATCCACGCCGACCGGGCCGGGACGGCCAAGCAGGAGGTCCGCCTGCTGGAGTCGTTCACCGACACCCATCCGGACGTACGGATCGTGGGCGTGCCCTCGCTCCCGTTCGAGATCTCCAACCTGCAGGCGCTGCGCTCGGTCGGCGACCAGCTCTGCGGCTGACCAGGTCTGCCGCTGACCAGCACTGTGGCTGACCAGGTCTGCCGCTGACCAGCACTGTGGCTGACCAGCGCTGTGGCTGACCAGGACACCTGGTGAGGTGAGGCCCGGTTGAACAGACGTCCGGCTGACCCGGTGACCGGCTGATCAGACGACGCGACCCGCGGCGGGTGCCGCGGGTCGCGTCGGTGTCGGGGTACGGGGCCGACCAGCAGATGACGCCGATCAGTAGATGACGGTGTGTCGCTCGATCTGTTGGGCGAAGAAGTCGGCCCAGGAACGGACCTCGGGGTGCTGCTTGAGCAGGGCCCTGCGCTGACGCTCGGTCATACCGCCCCAGACCCCGAACTCGACGCGGTTGTCCAGCGCGTCGGCGCGGCACTGCAGGAGAACCGGGCAGTGGCGACAGATGGAGGCCGCCTTGCGCTGGGCGGCGCCACGGACGAAGAGCTCGTCCGGGTCGATGTCCTTACACCGGGCCTGGGCCACCCATTCCTGGCGGCCCTCCCCGATGATCGTCTCCTCGGACCCGAGAGGATTGCTGGAACCGGGGCGGACCCCGGCGTCGTCTGTGCGGGAGGTCCCGGGAAGGGTGGCCGTCATCGATGTACCCCTGTCTGTGTGGAGTCGCGGACGGGTCTCCCGCACACGCCTCCGGCCTTCTGGGCCCACCCGGCGCGGCAGGCCCACGGTGTCCGCGGGAGCCTCTCCGCCGAGAATGCCGTCGGACTACGACCTCATCCGGGTTCGAAACGTCCCGCGTTCCCTCATATTGTTACCGTAGTCACACAACAGAAGTAAAGAGTCGTGTGCTGCCCAGACCTCACGGGGTGGCGCGACAGGGGTGTTCACGTACCCTGGCCCCGTGTCGGCTATGAGTTCGCTGGGAAAGCTGGTCGCGACCTGTGTCGCCGCCGGGGTGGTGGCGGCCGGGTCGTTGTTCCCGATCGCCGGGGCGGCGGGGTTGGCCTCAAACAAGATGGCGGACTCGCTCTCCGGGACCTCGGCGGACCTGATCAAGGGTGACCTGCCGTCGATCTCCACGGTCACCGATACCGACGGGACGCCCATCGCCTGGTTGTACGACCAGCAACGGGTGGTGGTCCCGAGCGAGGAGATCTCGCAGAACATGAAGCTGGCGATCATCGCGATCGAGGACCGCCGGTTCGCCGACCACAACGGTGTGGACTGGCGTGGCACGATCCGCGCGGCGCTCACCAACGCCACGTCCGGGGACGTGCAGCAGGGCGCCTCGACCATCGACCAGCAGCTGGTCAAGAACTACCAGTTCCTCGTCTCCGCCGAGAACGACGCGGAACGACGCGCCGCCGTCGAGACCACCCCGGCGCGCAAGATCAAAGAGATCCGGATGGCCCTCACGCTCGACAGCGAGATGAGCAAGGACGACATCCTCAGCAAGTACCTCAACCTGATCTCGTTCGGCAACGGTTCCTTCGGAGTCCAGACCGCCGCACAGACCTACTTCGGCGTCGACGCCGCGGATCTCTCCGTGCCGCAGTCCGCCATGCTCGCCGGGATGATCCAGTCCACCAGCAGGTTCGACCCGTACACCAACCCCGAGGACACCAAGAACCGCCGCGACACCGTCATCGACACCATGGTCCAGACCGGCGCGATCACGCCGGGCGACGGCGCGGCCTACGCGGCCGAGCCACTCGGTGTGCTGGAGCGCCCCAACTCGCTGCCCCGCGGGTGCATCACGGCAGGTGACCGCGGGTTCTTCTGCGACTACGTGCTCGACTACCTGGACCAGAACGGCCTGAGCCGCGAGATGGTCCAACAGGGCGGCTACACCATCCGCACCACCCTCGACCCGACCGTCCACGACTCGGTGCAGCGGTCCCTGAACACGTACGGCAACCCGACGGGTCAGGGCGTGGCCGAGGTCATGAGCGTCGTGCGCCCCGGCCGGGAGTCGCACAAGGTCGTGGCGATCGCCTCGAGTCGCCAGTACGGCCTGGAACTGGGCGACAGCCAGACCGTCCAGCCGCAGCCGTTCTCACTGGTCGGTGATGGTGGCGGCTCGGTGTTCAAGGTCTTCACGGTGGCCGCGGCCATGGAGAAGGGCATGGGCACCAACACCAACCTGGCGGTCCCGCGCCGCGTCCAGGTCTCCGGCCTGGGTGCCGGCGGTGCGCGAGGCTGCCCGCCCGCCGAGTACTGCGTGGAGAACGCGGGGTCGTACCCGAGTTCGTTGTCCGTCTCGGACGCGCTCGCGCAGTCCCCCAACACCACCTTCGTCAACCTCATCAAGGACGTCGGGGTGTCCCCCACCGTGGACATGGCGGTGAGGCTCGGCATGCGGTCCTACGACCGCAAGGGGACCGCGGCGGACGGCGACTCGATCGCCGGTTTCATCAAGAAGAACAACCTGGGATCGTTCACCCTCGGCCCCACGGCGGTCAACGCGCTCGAATTGTCCAACGTCGGGGCGACCCTCGCCTCCGGCGGGATGTGGTGCCCGCCGAGTCCCGTCGAGTCGATCACCGACCGCACGGGCAAGCCGGTCGAGTTGACCGAGCCGGGGTGCGAGCAGGTGGTCGAGCCGGGGCTGGCGAACACCCTCTCCGTGGCCCTGTCCAAGGACCACGTGGGGGCCGGCACCGCCGCGGGCGCCGCGGGCGCCGCCGGGTGGAGCCTGCCCATGTCGGGCAAGACGGGAACCACCGAGGCCAACCGCTCCTCGGCGTTCCTCGGCTTCACCAACAACTACTCCGCCGCCGTCTACGCCTTCAACGACGGCACCACCACCAGCGAGCTGTGCACCAGCCCGCTGCGGCAGTGCTCGTTCGGCAACCTCTTCGGAGGTCTGGAGCCGGCCAACACCTGGTTCTCCGCGCTCGCCCCGATCGCCGAGATCTACGGCCCGGTCCAGCTGCCCGCCCCGGATCCCGCGTACCAGGCGGGCACCAGCGGCACGGGGACACCGGATGTCGAGGGGATGAGCCAGTCGGCGGCCACCTCGCTGCTCACGGGCGCCGGATTCGTCGTCAACACCCAGTTCGTGTCCGGCACCGGCCGCCCGTACGGGACTGTCGTGGGACTCGACGGCGGGACCGGGATCCCCGGATCCCAGATCACCCTCCGCGTGTCCGACGGGTCGGGCGGTGGCGGTGCCGGAACGCGGGGAGCCGGCGGCCAGGGCGCCTCCGGACCGGGGGCAGCGATCGGCGACGAGCCCGTCGTCCTCAACGTCCCCGGGCTCGCACCCATCACCATCTCGCCACCGAGGTAGCCGCCGCGGCGGGGGGAGGGTACCCGCGGCCGCCGGTAGGGTGGTCTGATGCAGCGCCCCTCTCGCCGGCCCCAGAGCACCCCGTCGACCCCCTCCGCCCGCGCGGCGGCCGTCCTCGCGGGGGCGGTCGTGGCCGGGACCGTCTACGCATCGGGGTGGGAGCGCAACGCGTTCACCGTGCGTCGCCACTCCCTCCCGCTGCTCGCGCCGGGGTCGTCGCCCCTCAAGATCCTGCACATCTCCGATCTGCACATGATGCCCGGCCAGAAACGCAAGCAGGAATTCCTCTCGGCCCTGGCGCAGCTGCAGCCGGATCTGGTGCTCAACACCGGCGACAACCTCTCCGACGACCGCGCGGTGCCGTCCGTCGTGCAGGCCCTCGGCCCGCTGCTCGGCCTGCCCGGGGCGTTCGTGTTCGGTTCCAACGACTACTACGCGCCGATGCCCAAGAACCCCCTGTCCTACCTCGGGATCGGCCGGAAGAAGCACTCGTCCGTCCCGCTGCCGTGGCGCGACCTCAAGGCGGCGTTCTCCGAGCGCGGCTGGGTGGATGCCACCCACCGTCGCGCGGAGATCGTCGTGGACGGCCGTCGGGTCCTGGTGGCGGGCGTCGACGACCCGCACATCGGTCGCGACCGCTACAGCGAGATCGAGGGTCCCGCCGGGCCGGCGTTCGACCTGCGGATCGGTCTGGTCCACTCGCCGGAGCCCCGGGTGCTGGACCGTTTCGACGCCGACGGGTACGACCTCGCGGTGGCGGGCCACACCCACGGTGGGCAGCTCTGTCTGCCCACGGGGGCGATCGTCACCAACTGCGGGATCGACCGCTCGCGGGCGCAGGGGCTCTCCGCATGGGGTCGCAACCTGGTCCTGCACGTGTCCGCGGGGCTCGGCACCTCGCCGTACGTGCCGGTCCGGACGTTCTGCAGGCCCGAGGCAACGCTGCTCGAACTGGTCGCCGGACCCGGGGGCGGCGGAGACGACGCGCCGGTCCCGGTGACACCGTTGCGCGAGCGGGTGCCGCTGCCGGCCTGACCCGGTTTCGCGAACCACCCCGGTTTCGCGAATCAGCCGGCGGGACGCTAGAGTATCCCTCGTTGTCACCGGGGTGTGGCGCAGCTTGGTAGCGCGCTTCGTTCGGGACGAAGAGGTCGTGGGTTCGAATCCCGCCACCCCGACAATGCGAGGTCCCGGACCGTTCACGGTCCGGGACCTCGGTCATTTGCGGGTCACTTGCTGCCCGGCCCGGCCGCTACGGGGCCGCGCTACCGGTGCAAATCGGCGTGAACGATCCGTAGAGTCGTGTCATGACCTCCCAGACCGACGTCCAGAACGCCGCCGCGCCCGGTGCGGCGGCCCCCCAGACGACTTCCGCTGGCCATCCCCACTACGGCCGGATCACCACCACCGGCCAGGGGGACCCCGCCCTCGCCGCCGGGCTCCAGAAGGTCCTCGACGGCCGCTGGGCGGACGCGCGCCGGATGACGCGGGAGGCGATGACCCCGGACATGCTCAACCCGATCGGGGTGAGCATGGAGGAGCACCGCAGTCATGTGCTCGACCAGATGAGGCGCCTGGCCGACTCGGGTATGCCCGGACTGGGGTTCCGCACCGAGGACGGCGGCACCGGGGACACCGGTGGGGCGCTGACCTCCTTCGAGATGCTCGGCCACCTGGATCTGTCACTGATGGTCAAGGCCGGTGTCCAGTGGGGTCTGTTCGGCGGGGCGATCGCCAATCTCGGTGATGACGAGACGCGTAAGAAGTACCTGCCGGGCGTCATGTCCCTCGACCTCATGGGCTGCTTCGCCATGACCGAACTCGGCGGGGGTTCGGACGTGCAGAACCTCGAGACCACCGCGACCTTCGACACGGAGACCGGCGAGTTCGTCGTCCACTCCCCCACTCCGAGTTCCGAGAAGTGGTACATCGGCAACGCGGCCCGCGACGGCTCCATGGCCGCGGTGTTCGCGCAGCTCATCACCCACGCCGAGAACGGTGAGGAGCTCCGCCACGGCGTCCACTGCCTGTTGGTGCCGATCCGGGACGAGGACGGGAACGACCTGCCGGGTGTCACGACGACCGACCACGGACACAAGGGCGGGCTGCTCGGCGTGGACAACGGCAAGATCATGTTCGACCACGTCCGTGTGCCCCGGGAGGCGCTGCTCGACCGGTTCGGTGCCGTCGACGCCAGCGGCGAGTACTCGTCGCCCATCGACTCGGTCGGTGGCCGCTTCTTCACCATGCTCGGCACCTTGATCCGCGGTCGGGTGTCGGTGGGTGCGGCCGCGGGAGCCGCGGCCCGGACCTCGCTGGCACTGGCGGTGCGGTACTCGCTGGTCCGCCGCCAGTTCGACCACCCGGAGACCGGCAAGGGCATCCCGCTGCTGGAGTACCGCGAGCACCAGCGTCGGCTCATGCCGCGGGTGGCCCGCGCCTACGCCTACGCGTGCGCCCAGAACGCGATCGTCGCCGAGCTCCACGAGTTCGAGAAGAACCCGGACGCCTTCGACGCCGAGCGGCGGCGGGAGATGGAATCCCACGCCGCGGGCATCAAGGCCACCGTGACGGGGTTCGCCAACGACACCATCATCGAGGCCCGCCTGGCCTGTGGCGGCGCCGGGTACATGTCCGAGAACCTGCTCACCGAGATGCGGAAGGACTGCGACGTCTTCTCGACGTTCGAGGGCGACAACGTGGTGCTCACGCAGCTGGTGGCCAAGGAGCTGCTCGGCGCCTACGCCGCGGAGTTCGGCGATATGGACCAGCGCGAGACCGTGGCGTTCGCCCTCACCACCGCGGTCGACGTGGTGCAGGAGAAGGCCCGCGCGTCCACGCTGTGGCAGAAGCTCATCGACACGGTGACCGACCGCGAGCACACCGACCTGCTCGACCGCGGCAACCAGCTCGAGCTGCTGGTCGACCGCGAGGAGCACCTGCTGGAGACGGTCGCGCGGCGTCTGCGCAAGGCGCAGGGCGAGGACGGTTCGGCGGCGTTCAAGGTGTTCAACTCGGCCCAGGACCACATGCTGCAGGCCGGGCGCGCGCACATGGACAGCTGGGTGTTCGCCCGCTTCGCCGAGGCGGTGGACGCGTGCGAGGACCCGGAGGCCAAGAAGGTCCTGGGGACGCTGTGCGACCTCTACGTCCTGGACATCGTGGACCGCGACAAGGGGTGGTTCCTCGAGCACAACCGTCTGACGACCGAGCGCACCAAGGCCGCGACCGCCGCCCACAACCGCCTGTGCACCAAGCTCGCCGGCAAGGCGCGCACGCTGGTGGACGCCTTCGCGATCCCCGAGTTCGTCTTTGACGTCCCGATGCTCACCGACGGCGGCGTGGACGCCCCTCTCGAGACCACGTCGGCAGCCGGCGAGCGCGGCTGACGGGCCGCTGCCCGCAGATCCCGGCCGCCAGACCGGCACACAGGGCCACCGCGGCGAGCACCGCGGCACCCGTCCACGCCACCGTGGGCGAGCCGCCCAGCAAGACAGCGTCCAGCGCCGCGGTGGCCTGACCGGTCGGGGTGCCCGACACCGCCGTCAGCGCGGCGGTCGGTGCGCCTCCGGACACCCACACCCACCAGGCGACGCCGATCGAGGCGGCCGCCACGAATAGTCCCACCACACGGCCCGGCCAGGTGCCGAGCACGACGGTCAGTGCGTGCCACAGGACCGACGAGGCGACGACGACGAGGAGGATCAGTCCCACCACGGCCGCCGCGGTGGCGACAGTCGGCGCGTCCGCCGTGGCGAGGGCCCACGCGGACAGGCCCGCGGACAACACGGCCAGTGCGAGGACCGGCTCGGTGATGCCGGAGCCGGGCCGGCGGACCAGGTTGACGAGCAGGGCTCCCAGCACCGCCGCCGCGGCCAGGGCGAGGATCCCCGCCGAGGTGCGGCGCTGTGAGTCGTCGGCGGCCTCCGCGGCGGCGGCCCCGGCGTCGCCGCGCTCGGCGGCCAGGGCCCGCCCGGCCCGGCCGATCGCGTCGTCGGTCCGTTCCGCGGACCCGGCGACATCGGCGGCACCGTCGCGCAGTTCCCCGGTCCCGGCGGCGAGCTCCGCGGCCCCGTCCCGCAGTTCGTGCGACCCGCGCGTCACCTGGAAGACGCCGTCCCGCAGGGGGGCTCCCGGCGCCGAGAGCTGGCGTGCGAGCTCGTCGGCCCCGCCCTCCAGCGCGTCGAGTCCGTCGAGTGTCCCCTGCCCCATCCCCTGGGTGGCGAGCTGTTGTTGCAGACCGGTGAGGGCCTCCCTGGCCCGGACCACCTCGGGCGCGTCGCCCTCCAGGCGCCCCAGCGCGTCGTCGATCGCGGTCGAGACCTGGCCCTGGATCACCGCCACGCCGCGGACCGCACCGACGACCTCCCGCACTCCCCCGGCGACCTCGGTCGCACCGGTGCCCGCCTGTCCGATCGCCGACTGGAGCTGGTCCATCCCGTTCGCGAGTTCCGCGCCACCCGCGCGCATCTGCTCGGCACCGTCCGCCAATTCGGCCGACCCGCTCCGGAGCTGCTCCGCCCCGGCTCTGGTGAAGGTCGACTGGGCCGAGGCGTCGGCGAGCGCGGATTGGAGTGGTCCGCCCGCACCGGCGCGGTCGGCGTCCTCGGTCGGGGCGGGGCCGACGGCCGCCCACAACGCCGCCAGGATCAGCGGCAGGACCAGCACCACCAGTGCGAGGACCCGCCGACCGGGTCCCGGGGCGGCGGGGGGTGCGGGAGCCGGGTCATCCACCGGCGTGGTCACCGGGTCGACCACGTGGCCGTCCGCCGGCGTGGTCACCGGGGCGTCCACACGGCCGAACTCGGTGGTGCGAGGTCCGTCGTCGGCGTCCTCCACGCGGTCGGCTGCATCGGGGGTGGGGGGCATGCCGTGGATGTTAGTGACATAGAGCACTCGTTCCCGCAGGTCATTCGGCATGCCCCGGAATCCTGCCCGAATCCGCCGGGGAGGACAGTGTTAGCCTGGCCCGGCGGGCTCGGTACCCACGGGTCTGTTCCGACGCCCACCTCGACCAGCAGCGGAGCCAACGGCACGTGACCTTGACCCTCGCCCTCGTAGTGGCCTTCGGCATCGCGGCTATCTCACCGTTGCTGGCCCGCGTCATGGGGCGGGACGCCGGTTGGCCGCTCGCGGCGATGCTCGGGGGCCTCGCCCTGTACATCTGGTTCGCCGTCCCGGTCGACACCGTGTCCACGACCCCGTGGATGCCCGCGCTGGGCGTCGAGCTCCGACTGTCGCTCGACCCGCTGGCCCGCGTGTTCACCATGATCGTCCTCGGGATCGGTGCCATCGTGATGGCCTACTCGTCCCGGTACCTCGGCCGCGGCGGCGGCCACGGTGGCTACTACGGCCTGATGACCCTGTTCGCGGCGTCCATGCTCGGGCTCGTCCTGGCGGACGACGTGGTCCTGCTGTTCGTCGCCTGGGAATTCACGACCCTCTGCTCGTTCTTCCTCATCACCCTCGCGGGACCCAAGGGGACGCAGCCCGCGGTACGGACTCTGCTCGTCACCGTCGCGGGCGGTCTCTGCCTGCTCACCGCCGCCGCGCTCATGGTCGTCCGCACCGGCACCACCGTCCTGTCGGACATCCTGACCGATCCGGTGTGGTCGGCCGACCCCGGTTTCGCGGCCGTGATCGCCGTGCTGATCGCCATGGCCGCCTTCACCAAGTCCGCGCAGTTCCCGTTCCAGGCGTGGTTGCCGGACGCGATGGTCGCGGCGACCCCGGTCAGTGCGTACCTGCACGCCGCGGCCATGGTCAAGGCCGGCATCTACCTGCTGCTGCGGTTCTCCGAGGCGCTGCACGACGTTCCGGTGTGGAACCTGCTGCTCATCACCTGTGGCATGACCACCGCGGTGCTCGGCGCCGTGTTCGCGATGCAGCGGGACGACCTCAAGGAGCTGCTGGCCTACTCGACGATCAGCCAGCTGGGATTCCTGGTGGCGACGATCGGTGTGGGCACCCCGGCCGCGATGGTCGCCGCGATCGTGCACACCATCGCCCACGCGCTGTTCAAGTCCTCGCTGTTCATGTTCGTGGGCGTCGTCGACCAACAGACCGGCACCCGCGCCATGAGCGGTCTCCCGCGGCTCTACCGCATCATGCCCGGCACGGCGATCGGCGTGGGCCTGGCCGCGGCGTCGATGGCCGGACTGCCCCCACTACTGGGCTTCGTGTCCAAGGAGTGGATGTTCAAGAGCATGCTCGACGCGCCGGGAGCCGCGTGGACCGGACCCGCGCTCGGCGCCCTGGCCGTGTTCGCGGCCACCTTCACGTTCGCCTACTCCGCGCGCTTCCTGCTCGGTGGGTTCGTCACCCACGGTCCGCCGGCCAGGCCGGGGCCCGAGCCGGTGCACAGCACCCCGGAGACCATCGAGGCGCCCCACGCGTCGTTCTTCCTCCCCGCCGCGCTGCCCGCGGTGCTGGGGTTGGTGCTCGGTCTCACCGGTTTCCTCCTCGAGCCCGCGGTCGCGGCCGCCGCTCGCGCATCCATCGGCGAGGGCTACGAGACGGACCTCGGGCTCTGGCACGGCTTCGCGCCGGAACTGTTCATGTCGATGGTCGTGATCACGTTCGGGATCGTGCTGGTCCTGGTGCGCCATCCGGTGGACCGCTTCCTCGACCGTGAGCTCGCGCCCATCACCGGCGTGGCCACGGTCGACGCGCTGCGCCGCTGGGTCATCGCGGGCGGGGCGCGCGTGGGTGACGTGACCCGGACGGACCGGATCTCCCGGCACGTCTGGGCCGTCCTGCTGGTGCTGGTCGCCCTGGCTGCCGTGGGTGTCGCGACCGTCCGGCCCGACCCCGAGGTGGGGTCGCCCGTCCGGGTGGAGGACTGGATCGTGGTGGTACTCCTCGTGGTGGGGACCGCGGCCATGGTCGTCTCCCGCTCCCGTCTCGGTGCCGTCGCGAACGTCGGGATCGTCGGGTTCGCCATGGCGCTGTGGTTCTTCACGCTCGGCGCGGTCGACGTGGCGTTGACGCAGTTGCTCGTCGAGGTCCTCACCGTCGTCGTCATCGTCCTGGTCCTCCAACGTCTCCCCCGTGCCTTCCACACGGTCTCCCGCTCGCGCACGCTCCTCAGCGCCGCCATCGCGATCGTGGTCGGCCTGGCCTCGGGCGCGGCGGTGTGGGCCATGACGGGTCGCCGCGAACTCTCCGACGTCGGGCGGTACTTCCTCGACAACGCGGAGGAGGACACCGGCGGCATCAACGTGGTCAACACCGTCCTGGTGGACTACCGGGCGCTGGACACCCTCGGCGAGCTCACCGTGCTCGGGGTGGCCGGACTCGCGGTGATCCTGGCACTGCACGCCAGGCGCGCCCTACCCCGACGCGAGGTTCCGCTCGCCGTCCCCGCGGACTCCCCGCTCCTGTCCGCCGGGGACAACGGGGTCTTCCTGCGCACGTTCGCCCGGATCCTCGGCCCCCTGATCGTGCTGCTCTCGCTCTACTTCCTCGTCCGCGGCCACAATGCCCCCGGCGGAGGCTTCAACTCCGCGCTCATCGGCGGGGCCGGGATCGCGATCTACTACCTGCGCGCACCGAGCGACGAGGCGGCGCGGATCCGGGTGCCGTACGTCGCGGTCATCGCGGCGGGTGTGATCATCGGCGTGGTCACGGGCCTGGCGGGCTTCGTGGACGGCTCGTTCCTGCTGCCGCTGCACGCCTACCTCGGCGACGTGCACCTCACCACCGCGCTCGTCTTCGACGTGGGCGTCTACCTGGCCGTCCTCGGTGTGATCATGGCGGCGATCGACAAGCTCGGCGGAGATGACCGGAGCGACGAGACCACCGGGGATTCGGAACCGACCGGGGACGACCAGCCGACCGTGGACACCGCCGACAACAGGGAGGTACAGGCATGACCCTCGCGATCTCCGTCGGCGTCCTGATGGCCGGCTTCGTCTTCCTCGTCCTGCAACGCGGGATGGTCCGGGTGATCCTGGGGTTCATCCTGCTCAGTCACGCCGCGCACCTGACGATCATGGCCGCCGGCGGGGCCTCACGACGCGAGGAACCGCTGGTGGCCGACCCCGACCCGGCACTGACAGCCGACGGTCTGCCGCAGGCGTTCGTGCTCACCGCCATCGTCATCGCCTTCGCCATCACCATCTACCTGCTCGTGCTGGCGGTGATCGGCGGGGACGACGACGACACCGACGTGGGCGACCTCGACCACCTGGACCTCCTCCCGGAGATCCCGGGCGGGGCGCACCCGGAGGACCCGGAGCCCGACGAGCCGACGAACCACGACGCGGAAGGGGTCCACCGGTGATGCTGGAGTCCGCCCTCACCCTGTTCGTCGCCGTGCCGTTGCTGACGGCGGGCCTGCTCGTCGCGGTCGCCTCGAGGACGCGGCTCGTCCTGACCGTCCTGTTCACCGTCCTCGTGGCACAGTTGGCCGCGGCGATCGCCACCGTGCCGTGGGTGTCGGACGGTTCGGTCGTGGTGCACCAGGTCGCGCTGTGGGCCCCCGGGGTGGCCATCCCGTTCGTGCTGGACATGTTCTCCGCGCTCATGCTCACCGTGACGAGTCTGTTGACGCTCACGTGCGCGGCCTTCGCCGTGGCGGCCGGGGAGGCGTTCAAGAGGTTCTACCCGGCGCTGGTGCTGCTCGTGACCGCCGGCGTCAACGGCGCCCTGCTCACGGGGGACCTGTTCAACTTCTTCGTCTTTGTCGAGGTCATGCTCCTGCCCTCCTACGGGCTCATGATGATCACCCGGTCCGGGCGGGCCAGTGCGGCCGGCGTCGCGGCCTCGCGCCTCTACATCTCGGTCAACCTGCTCGCCTCCACCATCCTGCTGATCGGCGTGGCCCTGATCTACGGGTTGACGGGGACCGTCAACATCGCCGAACTCCACGGGGCCGCCTCGGAGGACACCGGCGTGGCCGTGGCCACCGCACTGGTGCTGTTCGCGCTCGCGATCAAGGCCGCCGTGGTCCCCGTACACGGGTGGCTGGCGCGGGCGTACCCCAAGATGTCCCCCGCCGTGACCGCGATGTTCTCCGGCCTGCACACCAAGATCGCGATCTACGCGATCTACCGCGTCTACGCGGTGATCTTCGACGGCGACTCGCGCTACCTCTGGGTGGGCGTGGTCGTGTTCTCGGCCACCATGCTGATCGGCGTACTGGGCGCGGTGGGCGAGGCCGCCCCGCGCTCAATCCTCGCGTTCCACATGGTCAGCCAGATCGGGTACATCCTGCTCGGGGTGGCCCTGTTCGGGCCCCTCGGTCTGACCGCCGGCATCTTCTATCTGCTGCACCACATGATCGTCAAGGCCGGGCTGTTCCTGGCGATCGGCGCGATCGAGGTGCGCTACGGTCCCAGGCGACTCGGGCAGCTCTCGGGACTGGCCAAGACCGAACCCCTCATCGCGATCGCCTTCTTCGCCTCCGCCATGTCGCTGGCAGGGATCCCGCCCTTCTCCGGGTTCGTGGCCAAGCTCAGCCTGATCATCGCCGCCCTCGACGCCGGCCAGATCGCCGCCGCGGCCGTCGCCGTGGCGGTCAGCATCCTCACCCTGCTGTCGATGCTCAAGATCTGGACGGGGATCTTCCTCGGCGAACCCACCGCCACCGACTCCCGCACGCTGCCCGCGGGGATGGATCCGGCCTACTCCGACGCCCCGGGGATCCCCGACGGGCGGGATCGGGCCGGAGCCGACGGGATCACGACCGGAGCCGACGGGATCGCGACCGGCGTCTCCGCCACGGGTACCGCCGCAGGTCCCGCCACGACCGGCGCTGGCACCACAGCTTTCACCGCCACGGCCGGCACCGCCACCAGGGCCGCCACCACCGCGGAGGCCGGGTCCCCCGACCCCGTCATGGTGCCCCCGGGTCGCCGGATCGGCCTGGGACTCGCTGCGCCCGCACTGGCGCTGGCCGTGGTGACGTTGGCACTGGGGCTGGGTGGTCAGATGCTCCTGGAGCTGTCCGGGACCGCGGCCGCCAACCTGTACGACCCGACCGGATACGTCCAGGCGGTGCTCGGATGACCTCCACGTTGACCTGGCCGCTGCGGATCGTGTGGTTCCTGCTCTGGTTCTTCTGGCAGCAGACCACCACCAGCGCGAAGGTCGTCCGGGACGCGTTCCTCCCCCACGCCTCGATCACCCCGGGCTTCGTGCGGTTCCCCACGAGGTGCCGCACCGAACTCGAGGTGACGGTGCTGTCCTCACTCATCACCCTGACCCCGGGGACCCTGACCCTGGGGGCGGACCATCCCGGGGACGGTGGGGAGTGGGAGATCGTGGTCCACGGGATGTACTTCCCGGATCCCGACGACCTGATCGCCTCGCTACACGATATGGAGAACCACATGCTGCGGGCGATTCGGAGAAAGGGGCTGGTCCGGTGATCGTCGTCGACATCGCCATCGTCCTGGTCGCCATCGCGGCCGTCCTGTCCTCGTACCGCATGATCCGCGGACCCCACGCCGGGGACCGGGCGATCGCGGCGGACCTGCTCTTCTTCGCGTTCATCGCGCTCCTCGCCCTGGTCGGCGTCAGGGTGGACAGTCCCTTCGTCTACGACCTCGTGCTGGTCGCGACCCTGGTGGGACTGGTCTCCGCGCTCTCGCTGGCCCGGCTCATGACCGGAGGTCGGCGATGAACTGGGAACTGATCGCGACAGTCCTGGGATCGATCTCCGTCCTCGCGGGTTCCGTGGTGTTCCTCGGAGGTGCGATCGGCCTCCTGCGTTTCCCGGACCTCTACGTACGGTCGTCGGCGATCGGCGCGGCCGCCGGCCTGGGACTGGTCTTCGTGATCGTCGGCGCCTTCCTCTTGCACCCCACGTGGGACGCGGCGCCGAAGGTGGCAGTGGCCGCGGTGCTGCAGTTCGCCTCCTCCGCCATCGGTGCGATGTCCATCGCGCGCGCGGGGTTCCTCTCGGGTGCCGCTCCCACCACCGCGACCCGGTACTCGCAGGTCGAGTTCATCGGCGACACCCCGGACGGGGACAGCCGGCTCTCCGATGCCTCGCCCGCCGACGCCCGGGTCGCAGACGCGCGGGGCGACGCCCGGGGCGCCGATCCGGACGGCACCCGCGATGAGTGAGCCGCGGGAGACCCGGGAGGACCATGACGGACCCCCGACCGACGACACGGGTTTCGCCCTGATCGACGACCCTGCCGACGAGTCCGGGACCTACGGCGAACTGAGCCTCGACGAGGCGACCCGACGGTTGGCGAGACTCCGCTCCCGCGGCGACCTCCGGGCCGCCTCGCGCCTCATGGCCTCACTGCCCGACCAGGTCGTGGTGGACATGTTCGAGCGCACCGCCGACAGGGACCGGGCCGTCGCGTTCCGGCTACTGCCCAAGGGGCGCGCGCTCGTGCTGTTCGAGGCCCTCGATGCGCCGGTGCAGTCCGAGCTGCTCAGGGGTCTGCGTGAGGAGCAGGTAGCCCACCTCTTCGAGGAACTCGACCCCGACGACCGCGTCGCGCTCATCGACGAGCTCCCGGCCTTCGTCGCCACGCGTCTCTTGCGAGGACTACCGCCGGAGGAGCGCGCCCTCACCAACGAGATCCTCGGCTATCCGGCCGGGTCCATCGGCCGCAGGATGACGCCGGAGTTCGTCTCCGCCCGCCCGGAGATGACGGCGGAGCAGGCTCTCGAGAGGGTCCGCGCCCGGCTCGTCGACGTCGAGACCATCTACACCATCCCCGTCGTGGACCAGGGGCGCAGACTCGTCGGGGTCGTCGGTCTCCGGTCGCTGATGGGGGCGGATCCCGACACCCTCGTCGGGGACCTGATGAACGACGCGATCTCGATCCACGCCCGCGCCACCGAGGAGGAGGCCGCCCGCCTCAGCGCGGAGGAGCGCGTGATCGTCCTGCCGATCACGGACAAGGAGGACCGCCTCGTGGGCATCCTCACCGTCGACGACGCGCTGCGGATCCTCGAGGACGCCGAGTCCGAGGACGCGGCCCGCCAGGGTGGTGCCGAGCCGCTGCGCCGGCCGTACCTGTCCACGCCCGTCCGGTCGATCGTCCGCTCCCGCGTGGTGTGGCTGCTCGTGCTGGGACTGGGCGCCGCGCTCACCGTGCAGGTGTTGGCGGTGTTCGAGGCAACGCTCGAGCAGGTGGTGGCGCTCTCGCTGTTCGTCCCGCTCATCATCGGCACCGGCGGCAACACCGGTAACCAGGCCGCCACGACCGTCACCCGAGCCCTGGCGCTCGGCGACGTCCGCCCCCGCGACGCCCACCGGGTGCTGGTGCAGGAGGTGCGGACCGGGTTTATCCTCGGGTTGGCCCTCGGCGGGGCGGGGTACATCGCCGCGGGATTGATCTTCGGATTCGACTTCGGCCTGGTCATCGGTCTCACACTGTTGGCGCTGTGCACCATCGCCGCCACGGTGGGCGGGCTGATGCCGCTGCTCGCGCAGGCCGTCAGGGCGGACCCGGCGGTGTTCTCCAACCCGTTCATCACGACGTTCGTCGACGCGATCGGGCTGATCGTGTACTTCCTCATCGCACGCTGGGTGCTGGGGTTGTGAGGGTGCCGGGCTTGTGAGGGTGCTGGGTTCGTGACGGTGCTGGGTTCGTGACGGTGCTGGGCTCGTAACGGTCGACGTCGTCGGGCTCAGCCGACGCCGAACAGGCCGGACCGCAGCGACGACCGGGGTAACGTGACATGTGTCACTTTCCACCCTGGTGTTCCGCCTTGTGGTCCAACCCTGTCGAAGGGCACGCATGACCCACGACGATCCCGTCGATCCCCTCATGCCCGAGCTCGCCTGCTACGGCCTGGCCGGGCACAGCGCGTCGCCGGCCGATCTCGTCGTCGAAGCCGCCCGTGCGGAGGAACTGGGGCTCGGGTCGATCCTGCTGTCCGAGCGGTTCGCCCTCAAGGACGCGGCGGTCATGGCGGGGGCCGCGGTCGCGGCGACCAGCCGGATCGGCGTCGGCACCGCCGCGACCAACCACAACACCCGGCACCCCCTGGTCACGGCCACCATGGCCACCACGCTGCACCGGATGTCCGGCGGCCGATACGCGTTCGGGCTCGGCCGCGGCATCCCGTTGCTGTTCGACATCATGGGTCTGCCGCACGTCACCTCAGCGCAACTGGAGGACGCGGTCGGCATCTACCGGACGCTCTGGCACGGCGGCTCGGTGGTCGGCCACGACGGCCCGGCGGGCAGCTACCCCTACCTCGTGCAGGACTCCTCGTTCGACGAGGACATCCCGGTGCTGCTCATGGCCATGGGGGACAACTCGCTCCGGCTCGCCGGACGGATCGCCGACGGCGTGGTGCTGCACACCTTCATGTCCGACACCGCCGTCGCCAGATCGGTCCGGCTGGTCCGCGACGCCGCCGAGCGGGCCGGGCGCGATCCGGCGCAGGTGCGGATCTGGTCGGTGATGGCCACCATCGAGGACTCGCTCGACGAGACCGCACGGCTGCGCAAGCTCGTCGGCCGCCTGGCCACCTACCTCACCGGCTACGGCGACGTGCTGGTCCGGGTGAACGGCTGGGACCCGGCGGGCTTGGAGCGGTTCCGCGCCGACGAGCGCCTGTCCGCCCACTCCGGTGCGCTCGACGCGACCGACGACCTCGACCTCCTGCGCCACGCCCGCGACGTGCTGCCCGACGAATGGCTGGCCTGCGCGGCGGTCGGCAGCGCCGAGCACTGCGCGGACCGCATCGAGGGTCAGCTCGCGCTCGGCGCCGACTCGGTGGTCCTGCACGGCGCGACCCCCGACGAGCTGGCCCCGGTTCTGGCCGCCTGGCGCTCGCGGCGGGACCCCCGCCGGTTCGACCATCTCCCACCCAACCCCGGACGGCTCCACCTGCGGAAGGACCCACAGTCATGACCAGCGTCGATTCGAGCGCCCCAGTGGTCTGCACTCCGGAGGAGGTGACCGCGGGATGGCTCTCCCAGGCGCTCGGCACCGAGATCCGGTCGGCGCGGACCGAGGCGGTGGGCACCGGCCAGATCGGCTGCTGTGTGGTCGCGCACGTGGACGGCGACGGGGTGCCTCCCACGCTGTTCGTCAAACTCCCGAACCCCGACGAGGGCATGCGACCGCTGCTGCACGGCGTCTACCGCAGCGAGGTGCTGTTCTACCGCGACCTGGCGCCGACCGTGGCCGTGCGGGTTCCGCGGGCGCGGTTCGCCGCGCTCGGGGAGCGGGAGGGCGAGTTCACGCTCGTGCTCGACGACGTGGCGCCGCTGGTCCAGGGCGACCAGCTCACCGGCCTGACCGTCGAGGACGCCCGCGACTGCGCCGTCAACCTCGCCGGTCTGCACGGTCCGCGCTGGTGCGATCCCACGTTGCGCGGCATCGACGGGCTCTCGTGCCCCTCGGCGGAGGACAACGTCACCCTGCAGGAGCTCGGCGGGCCCGCGCTGGAGGCCTTCCTCTCCGAGTTGGGAGACCGACTCGACGACGACGAGCAACGGATCCTGTCCGAGATCGCGCCGCTGATCGCGGACTGGGCCAACGGGCGAACCGATCGATTCGCCCTGCTGCACGCCGACTACCGCGCCGACAACATGCTGATCGACCCCTCCGGGGACCGGCCGTCCCTGGCCTGCGACTGGCAGACCCTCACGGTGGGGCTCCCCGGCCGCGACCTCGGCGGTTTCCTCGGCTCCAGCCTCGATGTCGCCGACCGCCGCGCCTCCGAACGCGGCATCGTGGCCGACTACCACCGCGCGCTCCTCGGGCACGGGGTGACCGACTACTCCCTCGAGACCTGCTGGGACGACTACGTCTACGGGCTGCTCCAGACCCCGGTGCTCGGGATCTTCGGCTGGATGTACGGCACCCGGACCCCGCGCGGGGACGAGATGTTCGCCCTGCTCATGCGGCGGGCCTGCCGGGCGATCGCCGACCTCGACGCCCTCGCCGTGGTCCGCGCCGGCTGACGGGGCCTCGGCACGCCCTCCGCCGGGGCTCCGCGAGCCGGGCCCGGGCGGGAGGCCGGCGCACGAGAAGGGCCCGATCCCGCTCGTCGCGGGATCGGGCCCTGTCTCTGGCCGTGCTCGTCAGAGCCGTGCTCGTCTACGGAGTGGTCACTCCTGGCGACGGTGGTTGCCGCGCGGACCGGACTCGACGCCCGCCTTCACTGCCTCGCACAGACCCTGGTCGACGGCTGCCCAGTAGGCGTACACGCGCTCGAGCAGCTCGGTCTCCGACGGGTCGATCTTGCTCACGTGACCGGCGATGTTGCCCGCCAGACGCCCGCGGGCGGCGTCGTCGAGGACCTCGCGGTACAGCGTCGTGGCCTGGGCCTGGTCCGTGTCGTCGGCATGCGGCGACACGTCCCCGCGGTAGATCTCCGAGCCCTTGGTGTCCCAGTCGCCGAAGTCGAACGCCTGGGCCGGGTCGGCGGCCGGGCCGTCGATGGTGTTGGGGGCGTACTCCGCCTGCGCCGGGTGCGGGAACTCGTACTGCATGGCGCCCTCCTTGGAGTAGGAGTTCACCGGCGAGAGCGGGCGGTTGACCGGCACCTGCTGGTAGTTGGCACCGATGCGGTAGCGCTGGATGTCCGGGTAGGCGAAGACGCGGCCGAGGAGCATCTTGTCCGGCGAGAAGCCGATGCCCTTGACGATGTTGGTCGGCGCGAACGCGGCCTGCTCGATCTGGGCGTGGTGGTTCTGCGGGTTACGGTTCAGCGTCATGGTGCCGACCTTGCGCAGCGGGTAGTCCTTCTGCGACCAGACCTTGGTGAGGTCGAACGGATTGAAGCGGTAGCCCTGCGCCTCGTCGACCGGCATCACCTGGACGTGCAGGTCCCAGGAGGGGAACTCGCCCTTGCCGATGGACTCGTAGAGGTCCTGCCGGTGGTAGTCGGCGTTCTCACCGGCGAGCTTGTCGGCCTCGTCCTGGGTGAGGAAGTCGATGCCCTGGTTGGTCTTGAAGTGGAACTTGACCCAGTGGCGCACGCCCGCGGCGTTGATGAACTGGTAGGTGTGCGAGCCGAAGCCGTCCATGTGACGCCAGGTGGCGGGGATACCGCGGTCGCCCATGAGCCAGGTGACCTGGTGGGTCGACTCGGGGCTCAGGGTCCAGAAGTCCCACTGCATGGCGTGGTTGCGCAGGCCGGAGGCGTTCTTACGGCGCTGCGAGTGGATGAAGTCCGGGAACTTGAGGGCGTCGCGGACGAAGAAGACCGGCGTGTTGTTGCCGACCATGTCGTAGTTGCCCTCGTCGGTGTAGAACTTCAGCGCGAAGCCGCGCGGGTCGCGCCAGGTGTCCGGGCTGCCCTTCTCACCGGCGACGGTGGAGAAGCGGGCGAGCATCGGGGTCTTGACGCCCTTCTGGAACAGGCCCGCGCACGTGATGTCGGAGACGTCCTCGGTGGTCTCGAACTCGCCGAAGGCGCCCGATCCCTTGGCGTGGGGCAGCCGCTCCGGGACGTTCTCGCGGTTGAAGTGCGCGAGCTTCTCGATGAGGTAGAAGTCGTGGATCGGCTGCGGGCCCAGCTCGCCCAACCGGGCGCTGAACTCGTCGCTCGGTACCGGCTGGCCACTGTCGGTGGTGGTGGCGGACTTGGGCTGGAAGTCGCGTACGCCTCGGTCGGCGGGATGCGTGGTCACGTCTGGTGCTCCTCGTTGTGGTGGGGTGATGGGCGATGTGGTCTGGGTCTCAGTCTTAACCGAGCCGGGCACGGTCCGCCTGACATTCGGGACATGTGCCCCAGTAGTTGACCTCGGCCTCGTCGATCAGGAAGCCGTGATCATGGTCCGCCTGCAGGCAGGGCGCATGCCCCACCGCGCATTCGACGTCCTCGATCCGGCCGCACTGCCGGCACACGAGGTGGTGGTGGTTGTCCCCCGTGCGGCGCTCGTACCGTGCGGGCGAGCCCGCCGGTTCGATGCGGCGCATGAGGCCGACGTCGGTGCATACCCGCAGGGCGTCGTAGACGGCCTGCGTGGACACCGCTCCCAGCCGCTCCCGGACCCGGGTCGCGACGTCCTCCGCCGCGATGTGGGGACGGCTGTCGACGACGGCGAGGACCGCCAGTCGGGGAGAGGTCACCCTCAGCCCGGCCGACCGGAGCAGCGCTCCGGGGTCCTGCATGTCCGTCGTCATGAGCACTACCGTAGCGCACTTTCTGGAACTGGTCCAGAAAAGGACTGGTTCCGGTTTGGTAACGATGACGGCACCTCCGTGACCGCTCCCCCTACCGCCTCCGAACCCGCCGACTAGGCTGACCCGCGACCCCGAACCCGCAGGAGGACGCCATGACGGAGACCGCCATCGGACCGGTCGTGTGTGGTTATGACGGCTCGCGGGACGCCCGCCGGGCCGTGGCCTGGGCCGCCACCTGGGCGCGCGACCACCACACGAGCCTCGAGGTGATCTCCGCCGACCGCGCCGTCGGCCGCGTGGTGGCCTTTGACGAGACCGCGCGGGCCAACGTCGAGGGGGCCATGCGTGACCAGCTCACCGACCTGGCCGGTGATGTCCCGGCGACCTACCGCGTGGTCGCCGACAGTCCCGTCGGCGCGCTCGTCGCCGCCACCCGGTACGCCTCGGCGATCATCGTGGGCAGCCGCGGGCTCACCGCCCGCGAGGACTTCGCCATGGGATCGACCTCCGCCGGCGTGGTCGAACACGCGACCTGCCCCGTCATCGTGATCACCCCGCTCACGCCCGAAGGCCCCAGCAGCGGCCCGGTGGTGCTGGCCGCCGACGGATCCGCGGCCGGCGATCCCGCCGCCGCGTTCGCCTTTGCCGAGGCCGAGCGACGTGGCGCCACCCTGCGGGTGATCCACACCGTCGAGGTCCCCAGACTGCCGGGCGCCTCGCTGTTCGACCTGGACCAGCTCGCTGAGAGCGTGCTCGCCGAGGACGAGAAGGCGGTCATCGACGCCCTCGCCCCTCACGAGGCCCGCCACCCCGGCGTGATCGTCGACCTGGTCCTCGTGGTGGGCGAACCCGCCACCACGATCGCCACCGAAGCATCGGGGGCCGCACTCCTGGTGACCGGATCGCGCGGGCAAGGCGGGTTCGCCGGTCTGTTGCTCGGGTCGGTCAGTCGGCGTCTGCTCCAGACTGCGCCGTGCGCTGTCGCCGTGGTCCGCCCAACCGACTAGAGCCCGGCCACCCGACGACCGCTCCACCTCCCCCCCTCCGGTTGGCGGACATCGTGATCGACTCGGCGGACATCTGACGCGCTCCGAGCCCGGTGAAGTCATACAGTCGAAGCAACGCTGAAGGAGCGTTGCTATGCCGAAGTTGTTGCCACGGGAACTGCGTGAGGTATTCGTTCGATACATGTGCGAGGGAGAGACGATTCGGTCCGCCGCGGCGAGAGCTGGCGTGTCGAAGAGCGGTGCGTGGCAGTGGTGGGGCGAGTGTGGACACATGGAGCTCACCCTGCGTGTTGGCACTCGTGGCATTGGCCCATGGCCGGCCGATCTTCCCGAGGAGGGGCGCACCCGTCGCCCGCTGTCCATCGATGACCGGGTGGGGATCGCTGCCGGGGTTAAGCAGGGGGCGTCTGCGCAGGAGATCGGTGAGGACATCGGACGAGACAAGACGACCGTCTGGCGGGAGGTCAGGCGGAACATCAGCCCTGACGGTGCTTATCGGGCGGCTATCGCTCATCGGGCCGCAGCCAGACGGCGGTCCCGGCCCAAGCCGATGAAACTGTCATTGCACCCTGGCCTGTGTCGTCAGATCGAGGCATGGATGGACGATGGCTGGTCGCCGAAGCTGATCAGTGATGTCCTTGCCCGGGACAGCGACACTGTCACGGTGAGCCACGAGACGATCTACCAGAACCTGTACGTGCAAACCCGAGGCTCTCTGCGTGCTGACCTGCATCGATGCCTGAGCTTGGGGCGAAGTCGGCGTCAGACTCGCGCCCGCGGTCGCCGGGACCCCTCGCCCTACAAGGAGGCGTTCAAGATCAGTGAGCGACCAGCTGAGGTTGATGACCGCGCCGTCCCGGGGCACTGGGAAGGAGACCTCATCATGGGAGGCACGGCCTCGAACTCGGCGATCGGCACACTCGTTGAGCGCACCAGTCGGTTCACGATTTTGCTTCACTTACCTGACGGTCACAATTCTGCGGCAGTAGCGGAGGCGATGATCCGCGAAATGCGTAAGTTGCCAGAGCATTTGCGCAGGTCGATCACCTGGGACCGCGGCCGCGAACTGGCCAAGTACGCCGAGATTCAGCTCGCCCTGGACGCGGACCTGTACTTCTGCGACCCACACTCGCCTTGGCAACGGGGCACTAACGAGAACACCAACAGGTTGTTGCGGCACTGGTTCAAGAAGGGAAGTGACCTATCTACCCACTCCGCTGAGGACCTCGCCAAAGTCGCGGGCACCCTAAACTCACGACCCAGGCCGACCCTCAATCTGGCCACCCCCGCGGACAAACTCAACGAGCTGCTACTCACCGCAGCCACCTAACCCACGATTGCTTCGACCACTTGACTTCGGGCCCGATTCCTCGCGAATTCTGTCCGCCAACCGAGGCGGGGCGTCCGCCAACCGGGGTGGGGCGGCCGCCAACTGGGGCGGGGCGTCCGCCAACCGGGCTCGGAGGGGCGAGGCTGGGAAGGGTTGGGCGCCGCAGGCGCCGTCGCTACGCGGGCCCTACCCGGAGCATGCGCGTGAGCGTGGGTTGCCACATCACACCCGGGCCGTCGCCGCGGGAGACGATGGTCCCGGTGAGTTCCATGGGCTCGTCCAGCGGCGCCACGCCCACGAAGTCGCGGACGACCTCGCGGCCGGTCTCGACATCCGTCGAGGTCACGTCCACCGGGCCGAACTTCTGCGCCAGCCCCTGATCGAGCAGAGGTCCGAGCTCCGGGCCAAGCCCTCGCTGCACCCCCGACGGGCCGTACGCCAGGGCATGGATCAGGCCGTCTCCGGTCGTGAGCTTGGGCAACGACGCGGTACGGGCGAGCGAGGTCCACACTCGCGAGCATGCGCTGCCCGGGTTCGCCGTGCCATCCGGGTTCGCGGTGCCATCCGGGTTCACCGTGCCGTCCACGCGCGCCGTGCCGTCCGGGCTCACGTCGATTCGGGTCATCCCTCCGGTGTACGGGGCGGAGGCGGGCACGGCCGGGCCGTCGACTGCGAACGGCGGATACTCGTACCCGTAGGTGTTGACCAGCACCAGCGCGTCCCCGAACGCGATGATCGAGTTCTCCGTGGCCGCGGGACCCTCGATCAGGACCCCGTCCGGCGCGGCGGAGGCCGGTGCGAGCGAGGTCGCGAACGCCGGCATCCGGCACACCTGCGAGCCGTCGATACGGCGCAGGACGATCAGATCAGGCTGCTCGGCGTCGTCGGTGATCGCCACCAACGAGTCGTCCGGGCCGAAGTAGGTGGGCGTGGTTCCCGAGCCGTGCGCCAACAGACCGGGTTTGCGCGCCGGGCCCACCTCGTAGGCGTGCCGCCAGCGCACCTCCGGGGTCCCGTCCGGCGCCACGTCCACCTCGTAGAGGGCCCGGGTGGTGATCACCGATGCACCACCGGGGCGGACCGTCAGCCCGTTGGAGATCCGCTCCCCTGCGGGCAGGGCGAGGGTGCGCAGAGTGTCGTCGTCGCCCGGTAGCACGGTCCCCACCACCCCACCGGAGGTCGCGAACCAGACCCGCCCGTCGAAAGCCGGGATCAGGCCGGTCACGGCGTCGCCGTCGGGGACGCCCGCGGACAGGTCGGCCAGGACATCGACCGTCATCCGCCAGGAGCCGTCCGGGTCGCGGTGGTGCCCCACGGCGAGGAGCCTGCGGTTGCCGTCGGCCACCACCACCCGGTCACGCTCGTCGAGGTATCCGTACACCCCACCCAGGAGCGCACCCTTGGCCAGCTGCACCTCCGCCAGCACCGCAGCGGTGTCGGGGTGGAAGAGCTTGACCGTCGGCGCGAGCGGGGTGGGCGGGTGGAGTCCCACGTAGGAGGTGCACAGGGCGACGGGCATGCCGGTGGTGCCCACGAACACGGTGGAGCAGGTGGCCCCGGTCAGGGCGCCGACGATCGCGGGGTTCGCGCCCGGCCCGCGACCGGGCAGCGTGTCGGTGGAGGCCGCGTCCCCGTGGACCGTGGAGGTGCCGGCGGGGCCGAGTCCGGGCGGGGAGGCCGGCGGGGGCGCGGGCTGCCCAGCCGCTGGTTGCGCGGGCTGCCCAGCCGCCGGTTGCGCGGCGGCCGTCGACGAGCTCAGGACCACCACGCTCGTCACCGCCGTGGTGAGTGCCACGGTGAGTGCGGCAGTGACAGTCGCGAGGATCCCGCCCGGTGCGCCCATGGAACCGATTCCACCACGGACGCCGCCGCCCTACTCCTGGTTCCGCTAGAGGTGCTCGGTCACGTCCGCGCCCTCGCGCAACTCCTCGGAGAGTGTCTGCATGGCCTGCGCCTGCTGCTCGGCGACCAGCTGCTCCTCGACCTCCCCGCGGACCTGCTCGAGCGGGGGCAGTCCGCCGCCCGCCTGTCCGCCGGACATCGCCTGCTGCTCCACCAACTGCTGGTAGGCGGCCTCGATCTCCTGATCGGTCGCGGAGAACTCGCCGTACTCCTCGACGACCAGCTTCTCCACGAGGAGCTGCTTCTCGATCTGCTCCACCACGTCGTCGCGGTCCATCCCCTGCTCGCCCATGGCGGAGATGAACTCGTCCTCGCTGGCCTGGTTGGCCTCGGCGAACCCGGCGAGCGCGGTGTCGATCTCGGCGTCCGAGACCTCGAGTCCGCGCTCCACGGCCTCCTGCCGCAGCAGCTCGCTCCCGACCAGCCCCTCGAGGGTCTGCTCCTTGAGCTGGTCCTCGTCCACGGGCTGCCCGGTCATCTGCGCCTGCATGGTCATCTGCTGGTACTGGCCCTGGAAGACGGTGACGAACTCGTCCTTGGTGATCTCGGTGCCGTTGACCTCGGCCACCGGGTCCGGGATGTCGTCGGTGTTCGGACCGGCGGCGTCCTGCTCGGGGTCGGTCTGCTGGTCGGCCTGCTCGGTCGCGGCGGTCGGTTCGCCCTCCGCTGCTCCGTCGTCGTCGCCCGGGGCACTGCAGCCCGCCGCGATGAGCACGGCCCCCGCCGCGGCCGCGACCAGCCGCCATTTGTTCTTCAGCACTCGATCTCCTGACGTTGATGGGTGCATCAGTCCGCCGAGGCTACACATCGGAGTTAGGCGGGACCTGTGCACGCGCGCGGGGGCGCCCGCCGCGCGACGACCGGCCGCCGCCTGATCGGCCACGGATACCATCGCCCAGGTGAGCGATGGGGCAGCACAGAGCGCAGTGGAGAGCGCAGAGACGGGTACGGCGGAGGGCTCGGCGGAGCGGCCGGTGAGTACTGCGCGGGTCCTCACCACCCTGATGGTCCCGCTGTTCATGGCGCTCCTCGCGTTGTCGGTGATCAACGTGGCCCTGCCCGTGATCGGCCCGGCCCTCGAGGCCGATTCCAGTGGACTGCAGTGGGTGGTCTCGGGATACGCGCTGTCATTCGGTCTGCTGTTGGTGCCCTCCGGGCGCCTCGGCGACGCGACCGGCCGCAAGCGGCTCTTCCTGGCGGGGGTCGCCGTCTTCACCGTGGGTGCGGTGATCGCGGGGTTCGCGCAGAACATCGAGATGCTCAACGCCGCGCGGGTGGTCCAGGGCATCGGGTCCGGGATGCTCAACCCGCAGACCTTCGGTCTCATCCAGAAGTACTTCCGCGGGGGTGCCCGAGCCCGCGCGTTCGCCACCATGGCCACCACCGTGTCGGTGGCCACCGCCTCGGGCCCGCTGGTGGGTGGACTGCTCATCCAGGCGCTCGGCAACGACCTGGGCTGGCGCGCGATGTTCCTGGTCAACGTGCCGCTCGGCGTGCTCGCCCTGGTGCTGGGTCAGCGGTGGTTGCCCGACGACCGCGCGCTGCCCCGGACCGACCACGACGGCCGCGACATCGGCGGATCCAGGGCGCGCGCCGGCGCGTTGGCCTACCTGGAGGACGACGACGACGAGGTCACCACCTCCCGGGCCGCGGCCGCGACCAACGCCTCCGCGCCGGTGGCGCCGCCGCAGAAGGCACCGCGCCGTCGCCTCGACCTGGACCCGGTCGGCATCGTGCTGCTGGGGGCGGCCGTGCTCTCGGTGATGCTGCCCTTCCTCAACCGCGGAGCCCACCCCGCGTTGTGGGCTCTGGTGCCGCTCGGGGTGGCCCTGCTCGGTGGCTTTGCGTGGTGGGAGCGCCGCTACGAGCGGGTCGGTCGCCCGCCGTTGGTCAATCCCGAGATCTTCCGCGACCCGGCGTTCCGCAACGGCATGATCATCGTCTCGATCTACTTCATGGGCGGCACGAGCCTGTGGATCGTGATGCCCATGTACCTGCAGTTCCACCTGGGGTACGCGCCGATCGACTCCGCGCTGGTGAGCCTGCCCGCCTCGATCTGCGCCGCGGTCTCCGCCCAGGTCGCGGGTCGGTTCGTACTGCGGCTCGGGAGGCGGCTGGTCATCGTGGGCTTTTGCCTCACCATCACCGCGCTGCTGGCGTTCATCCTGCTCGCGGGCGTGGTGGAGTCCGGGGCGGTGGGCTACCTGATCTTCATGGCCCCCGCCGCACTGATGGGCACCGCCCAGGGCATGACCATCTCCCCCAACCAGACGCTCACGCTGCGGGCGGTCGACCCCGCGTACGGAGGGGTGGCAGGCAGCATCATCTCCCTGGGCCAGCGCATGGGCACCGCGATCGGCACGGCTGTGGTCCCCGGCGTGCTGTTCTGGATAGTCGAGTCCCAGGACGACTGGCTGCTCGCGTTCCGGGCCGCGCTCGGGTTGATCGCGGCGTTGGCGGCCGGCGCGCTCGCGTTCAGTGTTGTCGACCGCCGCCGCGAGAAGCGCTGCGCCTGAACCGCGCAACCCCTCGTCGCAACCCCCTGCTCACCCCTCCCCCGGTTGGCGGACACCCCACCGCGACCCCGCAGTGGTTGGCGGACACACCACCCCGGTCGGCGGACATCTGATGCGAAGGACGGCCCGCCGGACACGAATTCTGTCCGCCAGGTGAGGGACCGGGTCCGCCAACTGGTGGGAAGGGTCCGCCAGGTGAGGGAGGGAGTGGGCGAGGAGGGGAGGAGGGGAGGAGGGGGCGGTTGCTCAGAGTCTCGCCGCGAGCTCCACGCCCTGCTTGATGGCGCGCTTCGCGTCCAGCTCGGCGGCCACATCGGCACCACCGATCACGTGGACCCGGCTCGCCGTTCCGGCTCCCGGACTGGCCAGCTCATCGGCGAGCACGCGCACCGACTCCTGGCCCGCGCACACCACGACCGAGTCCACCGGAACGACCCGGCGCTCGCCCTCGGCGGTGAGGATGTGCAGCCCGTCGTCGTCGACCTTCTCGTAGGCCACCCCGGTGTACTGCTGCACTCCGCCCATCTTGAGCTCGGCGCGGTGGACCCATCCGGTGGTCTTGGCGAGGCCCTTGCCGATCGAGGTGGTCTTGCGTTGGAGCAGGTGCACCTCGTGCGCGGGCTCGTCGACCACGGCCGTGCCGAGCCCCGCGCGTTCGACGGCCGGATCGGCCACGCCCCAGTGTCGCTTCCAGGCCTCTACGTCGGTGGAGTGCCCGTGGGCGCGGCGGCCGTCGAGGTCCAGTCCCGGCCCGCCGGCGAGAAGGAACTCCGAGACGTCCACGCCGATCCCGCCGGCCCCGATCACGGCGACGCGACGGCCGGGCCTGCGGGCGCCGGTGAGCAGCTCGGGGTAGGTCATGACCATCGGGTGGTCCGCGCCCGGAACATCCAGCTCGCGCGGGCGGACGCCGGTGGCCACCACCACGTGGTCAAAGCCCGCCAGATCCGCGGCCACGGCCCGTCGACCCAGGTGAACGGGCACTCCGAGCACGTCGAGTCGGCGACTGAAGTAGGCCAGCGACGCGGCGAACTCCTCCTTGCCCGGCACGCGCATGGCGTAGCGGAACTGCCCGCCGATCTCCTCCTCCGCCTCGAAGACCTCCACCGCCAGCCCTCGCGACGCGGCCGCCTCCGCGCACGCCAGGCCCGCCGGGCCCGCGCCGACCACGGCCACCCGACGACGCGCGGGGGCCACCGTGAGCAGCAGCTCCGTCTCCCGACCGGCGCGGGGATTGACCAGGCAGGACGCCCGCTTGTTGGCGAAGGTGTGATCGAGGCACGCCTGGTTGCAGGCGATGCAGATGTTGATCTCGTCGGCCCGCCCCTCGGCGACCTTGGCGGCGAACGCCGGGTCCGCGAGCAGCGGCCGCGCCATCGACACCAGATCGGCCTGCCCGCTGGCGAGGATCTGCTCGGCCACGTCCGGGGTGTTGATGCGGTTGGAGGCGATCACCGGTACGTCGACGGTCTGCTTGAGCCGGCCCGCCAGGTCGACGAACGCCGCCCGCGGCACCGAGGTGACGATGGTGGGGATCCGGGCCTCGTGCCAGCCGATGCCGGTGTTGAACACGTCGACGCCCGCCGCCTCGAGCCGCTGCGCGAGTTCGGCGGTCTCGTCCCAGGTCTGTCCTCCTGGCACCAGGTCGAGCACGCTGATGCGGTACTGGATGAGGAAGTCCGGGCCCACCTCGGCGCGGATCCGGCGGACGATCTCCTCGGGGAACCGCATGCGCTTGCTCGCGGTGCCACCCCAGTCATCGGTGCGCTGGTTGGTGCGGGCCGCGAGGAACTGGTTGATCAGGTACCCCTCGGAACCCATGACCTCGACGCCGTCGTACCCCGCACGCTTCGCCAGTCGGGCGGCCCGGACCCAGTGGTCGATGGTGCGCTCGACGCCCCGCGAACTCAGGGCGCGGGCCTTGAACATGCTGATCGGGGACTTGGTGGACGAGGCCGAGCGGACGAACGGCTGATACCCGTACCGGCCGGCGTGCAGCAGCTGGAGCAGGATGTTCGAGCCCTCCGCGTGGACGGCGTCGGTGAGACCGCGGTGCTTGTCCGCCATCCGCCGGCTGGCCATCATCGACCCGGCGGGCAGCAGCCAGCCCTCGACGTCGGGCGAGAACCCGCCGGTGATCATCATGGCGGTGCCCCCGCGCGCCCGCTCGGCGAAGTAGGCCGTGAGCTCGGGGAGGTGCTTGCTGCGGTCCTCGAGCCCGGTGTGCATCGACCCCATGACCACGCGGTTGCGCAGGGTGAGAGGCCCGACGACGAGGGGGCTGGTCAGGTGCGGATGGCTGGCGCTCATAGGACCCATTGTGCCCTGCCCGACCGCGATCTTACCCACAGGTAAGGTCGTGTCGCGCGGGAACCGGAACGCAGGGACACCGCCAGGACCTCCAGGCCCCGGCCAGTAGCTCGGCCCCCTTGCCAGTCGCGCAGGATCACGGTCAGTAGCGCAGGATCGCGCCGACGGCGTTGCCGTGCGGGAGCGCCTCCAGCACCACGAGCCGTCCGGACGTGGCGCACGTGTGTCCCACGGCGCCGTCGAGGCCCCCCGGCTGGTCCTCCGGCCGACACACAGTGGCGGTGAGCAGCAGCGTGTCCACCCTGCCCTCGGAAGCAGCGGTGACGATCTGCGCGGGATCGCTCAGCCCCAACCCGGTCCCGAGGGCCTCCCCGAACCGCTCGGTGGCCGCGGCGGCGTCGGCGCTGAGGACGGGCTGGACGATCGGCCACGCCTTGTCCTGCAGCTCCGCTCCGCTGGCATGGTCGGGGTTCCCGGCCACCACCTCGTCGAGGAGATGGGGATAGGTCAGCTCGTCCCTGAGCATCGGGTGATGCTCGGCCACGGAGGCCAACACGAGCGGCCGCCGACCCGGACCCGCGAGCAGCTCGTCGATCCCCGCGGCCACCTGGCGGAAGAACTTCTGCAGCATCACCCGATCCACCTCACCGCCGGCCCCGTGCCCGTGGAAGGCGGCGGTGCCACCGGCCGCGGCCTGGTGCTGCAGCTGGGGCTCGCGCTCGGTGCGGCCTTCGGCGTCGTCCAGCGATCCCGGCGCGCGCCCGATATCCCGCTCGTGGACCGACCCCCGCGTGGCCTCGAACAGACGCACCGAGTTCTGGCTCAGGGCCAGGATGAGGAACTCGCCGTCGCCGATCGCGGCCGGCACGAGCGGTCGCACGGCGAACGAATCCGACACGTGGAACTGTTCGGGCACCTCGGTGCCCAGCCGGAAGGCCCGCGCGATCCCGGGGGCGGCATAGAGGGCCAGCCCGTCGGCCGTGTGCTGCCAGAAGGGGTCCCGGTTGCCCAGCTCCCTCAGCGGCGCCACCAGCTCGACGGCGTCCCCGGTCGGGACGCCCTGGGCGACCAGCTCGGCCTGGGCGCGGTCGAGAAGCGAGCGCAACCTCAGCGGGCCCTCCCGCGTCACCGGTCCGCCGCGGTGTGTGGGCATGAACACCGACACCGCCGGGCCGGAGGCGGTTCCCAGCGACTCCAGGTCCGCGACGGTGATCGGATCGATGTTCCGGGTTCGTTGGATCGACGTCATGGCCCGACCGTAACGCCGATCACAGTCGGATGCGGGTTCTCGACCCGATCGTTGCAAGGCCGCGACCATCACACGGCAAAGCCAGCCGATTCTCGACGCATTCCACTACAGACGATGTAACAGATGTGACTTGTGTGACGAAAGATGCGTGAGTGAACTCGCAGCACTACTGTGTGAGTCAACGATCCCCGCCGGGTCCGGCTCCCGCCGCTGCCCCAGGAAAGGACACCCACGTGCGTCATCCCATCCGTTCCGCCGTCGTCGCCGGGGCCTCCGCCCTCCTGCTCGCCACGGGCGCCGGCACGGCCTCCGCCCAGGGGTCACTCGAGCTCGCCCTGCCGTTCCCGCTGGACATCCCCGGCCTGGCCTCACTCATGTCGGGCGCGGCCGCACCGGGAGCCACCGCGGTGGCCGCGCAGGACGCCCCCCTCGTCGTCGTCCCACCCGAGGTGGCCCGGAAGGCGTTCGAGGGCAGCGTGGTGGCCGGAGTCAACGAGGCGCGCACCGCGGTGGGCGCGGAACGCCTGGTCACCGACGCGATCCTGTCCGTCGAGGCCAGTGTCCGCGCGGACCAGCTGGCGGCGGGCGATCCCACGACGGGCGACCTCCCGGTCCCCGAGAGCGCCGAGGCGCGGGACCGCACGGTGCTCCAGCTACCAGCGGAGGCCACGCCGCAGAACGTGCTCACCGCCATGCTCACCGACACCGGCATGCGCGAGCGGATGCTCGACGGCGAGTTCGCCACCGTGGGAGTGGGAACGGCCACCGACGAGGACGGGCAGATCCACGTGGTGCTGGACTTCGAGCGCTGATCGGACACCCCGCGTCCCCTCACCGGAAAGATTAAAATCCCACCAGAATGGGGGCTCCGCTAGCCCGGCGCACATCTGATCCTTACAGTGTCATCTGCACTCACTCCCCCTCGGTGAGTGCAGAATTGGAGACCCCTCGTGCGTCGCACCTCCCCTCGTTTCGCCAAGTCCCTCGCCGTCTGCGCGGCCGCCTCCATGGCGGTCGCCGGCCTCGGCGTGCCCGCGGCCTCCGCGCAGCAGGTCCTCGTCCCGGGCTCGTCCTTCGGGTTCAACGTGGGCGGCGGCGGCACCGTCCCGGATCTCGATCCCACCAGTGACGAGTACCGCGACCAGCTGATCGCGGCCACCAACGCCGCCCGGGTGGCCAATGGCCGGGCGCCGCTGGCGGTCAACGACGACCTGAACGACATCGCCACCGCCTGGAGCCAGGTGCAGGCGTCGGTGGACGACATGTACCACAACCCCGTCCTGCGCGATCAGGTCCCCAGTGGCACCACGCGCTGGTCGGAGAACGTGCTGCAGAACTGGCGCAACGCCACCCCGCAGGAGCTGGTGGACCAGTGGATGGCGTCCTACGGCCACCGGATCAACCTGCTGCGCACGGACCACACCGCCATGGGCATGGGCGTCGCCGTGGCCGGCAGCAACAAGCTCTACGCCACCCAGGTGTTCACCCGCAGCTGAGTCGCGGCTAGAGCGCCGCCGCCGGCTCCCGGCGACGGCGATCATCGATAGGGACGTTCCGCACACCCGCTACTCGCGAATCGTGTGCGGAACGTCCTTCTCTTTGGGCCGGGGCGCGGTCAGTCGGTGACGCCCGCCAGCATGGCCTCGAGACCCTCGTCGAAGCGCGAGTCGTAGTGGACCCGCGGCATCGAGGGGTCCACGGCGGCGAGGTTGTGGTGTGTCTGCTCCTCGATCGTCAGGCCCAGCACGTAGGCGGTGAGCGCCGTGGTCAGGCCCGCCGCCCGATCGCCGCCCCCGTGCCGCGCACACGTCCGTGCGACCGCGCCGGCCACCGGGTTGGTCGCACCGGCGGCCAGTCCGAGCGCCACGATCTCGGCCCCGTCGGGCACCCCCGCCACAGCGATCCGCATCGCCCGGGCCACCCCGCGCAGTTCGTCGGGCGCGGAGGGGCCGGCCTCCACCGGGGCCACGTCCGCCAGGACCCGCTCGGCGACGGCGGCGAGCAGCGCCTGCTTCGACGGGAAGTGCCAGTACAGAGCACTCGGCTGGACGTTCAGCCGCGTCGCCAGCGTGCGCATCGACATGCCCGGCAACCCCGCCTCATGTAGGAGGTCGAGCGCAGTGTCGACGACGGCCGACTTGTTGAGTGCCACGACCGGTAACCCTATCGCCCCGCGCGTGCACCTTCGACGCGCCAGAAAACTGAACACTGTACAAGTCGGCGAATACCCGCTACCTTAACGGCGTTCAGTGAACGGCGTTCAGGAGGAACCATGGCCACCACGACCACCCGTTGGCACGAGCTCGCGGACCGCATTCTCGACGGCGGGGCGATCGACGCCAGGGAGGCAGTCGCCGTCCTGGACTCGTCCGATGCCGAGCTCATGGAGGTGGTCGCGGCCGCGTCCCGACTGCGGTTCCGGCACTTCGACAACAAGGTCAAGGTCAACTACCTGGTCAACCTCAAGAGCGGCCTGTGCCCGGAGGACTGCTTCTACTGTTCGCAGCGGCTCAACTCGACCGCCGGCATCCTGCGCTACACGTGGCTGAACACCGACGAGGCCGTCACCGCCGCCAAGGCGGGCATCGCGGCCGGCGCCTCGCGCGTGTGCCTGGTCGCCAGCGGCACCGGCCCGAGCAACCGCGAGGTCGGCAAGGTCTCCGACATCATCGAGGCCATCAAGTCCGACACCCCGGGCGTCGAGGTCTGCGCCTGCCTGGGTGCGCTGAAGGACGGTCAGGCCGAGAAGCTCTGCTCCAGCGGCGCCGACGCCTACAACCACAACCTCAACACGGCGGAGAGCCACTACGAGGAGATCTGCACCACGCACACCTACGCCGACCGAGAGCACACCGTCAGCCAGGCGCACGGTGCGGGCCTGTCGGCGTGCTCGGGTTTCATCGCCGGCATGGGTGAGACCCGCGAGCAGCTGGTCGAGCTGGCCTTCGACCTGCGCTCCAAGGGCGTCGACTCCATCCCCGTGAACTTCCTGCTGCCCTTCGACGGCACCCCGCTCGAGGGCGTGGACACGCTCAACCCGCGCGACTGCCTGCGCATCCTGGCGATGGTCCGGTTCGTCGCCCCCGACACCGAGATCCGGATGGCCGCCGGCCGCGAGCGCCACCTCGGCTACCTCCAGGGCATGGGCCTCTACGTGGCCAACTCGCTGTTCCTGGGCGACTACCTCACCAGCGAGGGCCAGCCCGGCGGCGAGGACCTGCAGATGATCGCCGACGCCGGCCTCGAGGTCCTGCGGATGGACGGGGCCGACCAGGCGGCGGACCACTCCGCGACTCCCGCGGCGGCTCCCGGGGCGGGGCCCGGCGCTGCACCCGTGACGGCACCCGCCGCGCAGGAGAAGAAGGTCGCCATCCGTACGCGCGGGGCCGGCACCAGCGAGCCCGCGAACGCCTGACATGTCCGCCTCGCTTCACCCCACCGCCGCCCCAGCCGCTCGTCCGAGCCATGCCGCGGTGTCGAATCCCGGCGCGGGCTCGAACCCCGCCACGGGCTCGAACCCCGCCGGCGAGGAACTGGGCCGCGCCGCGCAGGAGGCCGCCACCGCCGCGCTCCTGGCCGCGGACGCCGAGCACGTCTGGCATCCGTACGGCGGGTTCCCGGCGAGCACCCAGCCGCTGCCGGTCCTCTCCGCGGAGGGCGTGCGGCTGCGGTTGGCGGACGGCCGCGAGCTCATCGACGGCATGAGCTCGTGGTGGGCGGCGATCCACGGCTATCGCCACCCACACCTCGACGCCGCCGCGCACGGCCAGATCGACACGATGAGCCACGTGATGTTCGGCGGGCTCACGCACGCTCCGGCAGTGGAGCTGTCGACCCGGCTGGCAAAGATGGCGCCGGGCGACCTGAACAAGGTGTTCCTGGCGGACTCGGGGTCGGTGTCTGTGGAGGTGGCCGCCAAGATGGCCATCCAATACCAGCGCTCGCTCGGCCGCCCCGAGCGCACCCGGTTGGCCACCTGGCGCGGCGGCTACCACGGCGACACCCTCTCCCCCATGAGTGTCTGCGACCCCGACGGCGGCATGCACTCGATGTGGCGGGGCGTGGTGGCCGAGCAGGTGTTCGCGCCGCAGCCGCCACAGCACTACGACCCCGAGTACGTCGCCGCGCTGGAGCGGGTGATCCGCGGCCACGCCGACGAGCTGGCGGGGATCATCGTGGAGCCGGTGGTCCAGGGCGCCGGCGGCATGCGCTTCCACCACCCCGATTACCTGCACGACCTGCGCCGGCTGGCCGACGAGGCCGGCGCGCTGCTGATCTTTGACGAGATCGCCACCGGCCTCGGCCGCACCGGCCAACTGTTCGCCGCCGACCACGCCGGTGTCGCGGCCGACATCATGTGTCTGGGCAAGGCGCTGACCGGCGGATACCTGACCCTGGCCGCCACGCTCACCACAGACCGCGTGGCCGAGGTGATCAGCGCCGGCGAGGCGGGTGGCCTGGCGCACGGGCCGACGTTCATGGGTAACCCGCTGGCATGCGCTGTCGCGTGTGCGTCGCTGGATCTGGTCGAGGCCGGCGAGTGGCGCGAGCGCGTGCCGCAGATCGAGGCGCGCCTGCGCCGCGGGCTTGCGCCCGCGCTCGACGTGCCCGGTGTGGTGGACGTGAGGGTGCTGGGCGCGATCGGTGTGGTTCAACTGGAGGAGCCGGTGGAGATGACGACGACGACAACCGCGATCACCTCACACGGCGTGTGGCTACGCCCCTTCCGGGATCTCATCTACACGATGCCCCCGTTGGTCTCTACGGATGAGGAGATCGACCTGATCTGTGCGGCGGCCGTGTCGGGAGCACGGGCAGCGGCGGGGGCTGCCGCGGAAGGGGTCGAAGCGGCGGGAGCGGGCCGATGACTGACCAGCTGTTTCCCTCTGGCTCCGCTACGGATGGCGGAACCGCGCCGGACCGCTCCCCTGCCCTGGACTGGCTCGACGCCGCCGCCGAGGACCGGGCGGCCCGGCACGTGCACCGCGTGCTGCGGCCGCGTCCCGCCGACGACCGCGTGATCGACCTGGCCTCCAACGACTACCTGGGTCTGGGCCGGCACCCCGAGGTGGTCGCGGGCGCGATCGAGGGCACTCGTCGCTGGGGCGCGGGCTCGACCGGGTCGCGGCTGGTCACCGGCACGACGAGCGATCACGCAGCGCTCGAGCACGAGCTCGCCGAGTTCACGGGCAAGCCCGCCGCGCTGGTGTTCTCCTCCGGTTACACCGCCAACCTCGGCGCGGTGGTCGCGCTCTCCGGGCGGGGATCGCTCATCGTCTCCGACGGGGGCTCTCACGCGTCGCTCGTGGATGCGTGCCGCTTGTCGCGGGCGCGCGTTGTCGTCGTCGACCGGGGCGACGTCGAGGCGGTGGCCCGGGCCCTGGCCGGGCGCACCGAGAAGCGCGCGCTGGTCGTCACCGACTCGGTGTACAGCGCCGACGGCCACCTCGCTCCGCTGCTCGCCCTCCACGGGGCGTCCCGGGCGCACGGCGCGGTGCTGCTGGTGGACGAGGCCCACGGGCTGGGTGTGCGCGGTGACGGCGGGCGGGGGCTCGTCGACGAGGTGGGGCTGACGCGGTTCGAGGACGTGGTGATCACGGCGACGCTGTCCAAGGCGCTCGGCTCGCAGGGCGGGGTGGTCCTGGCCTCGGAGCGGGTACGTGAGCACCTCATCGACACCGCCCGCACCTTCATCTTCGACACCGGCCTGGCGCCATCGAGTGTGGGCGCGGCGCGCTCGGCACTGACAGTGCTGCGGCGGGAGCCCGAGCGGGCCCGCCGGGTCCTGGACGTCGCCGAGCACCTGGCCGCGGTGACCGGCGCGGATCGACCGCACTCGGCGGTGGTGTCGGTGATCCTCGGGGATCCGTCTCGCGCCGCGTCCGCGGCCGCCCGCTGCGCTGAGCTGGGCCTGCGCGTGGGGTGCTTCCGCCCGCCGTCGGTCCCCGAGGGCACAGCGCGACTCAGGCTTACCGCCCGCGCGGACATCTCCGACGCTGACCTCGCCCGCGCGAGCGAGGTGCTCGCCCGGGTTCTCGAGGAACACGGGTACCGCCTTCCCGACTCCTCGACCTCCCCCGCCACTACCGGGGCCTCGCGCTCCCCCGCCGCAGCCACCTCCGCCGCCGGGGCCCGCGCATGACCGCCGCGCCCGCCCCTGTTCTCGTCACCGGCACCGGCACCGACGTCGGCAAGACCATCGCCACCGCCGCGCTGGCCGCGCTCGCGCGATCGGTGGGCCTGGACGTGGGCATCTGCAAACCGATGCAGACGGGCCTGGCGCCTGGTGAGCCCGGTGACGCGGATGAGGCCGCGCGACTGTCGAGGGTCCAGCGCGTCCTGGAGGTGCGGCGCCTGCCCGACCCGCTGGCCCCCGAGACCGCCTCGCGAGTGGCGGGGGTGCCGCAGTCGACGCTCGACGACCTGCTCGGGCCGATCCGCCGGTGGCTCGACGCCAACCGGGACCCCGCCTCAGTGGACACCGCCTACCAGGCCGCCGCACCTGCAGAGAAAGCCCACTCAGCTGGAGCCGCAGCCGCCACCGAGGCCGGTCGGCTGGACCTGATCGAGGGCGCCGGCGGCGTGCTCGTGCGCCTGGGTACCGACCTCACTGTGCTCGACCTCGCCCGGTCGCTCGACGCCCCGGTGATCGTGGTCGCCCGCGCGGGACTGGGCACGCTGTCCGACACCGAGCTCACGATCCGCGCGATCGAGGCCGCGGGGCTCCGGTGCGCCGGGATCGTGATCGGCTCATGGCCGTACGACCCGGACCTCGCCGAGCGCTGCAATGTAGAGGACCTGCCCCGCCTGACCGGGGTGCCGGTGCTCGGCCGGGTTCCCGCTGGCGCCGGACAACTGGATCCCGCCGAGTTCACGCGTCACGCGGCGCAGTGGTTCGCCCCGGGCGCTCTGGACGCCGTGGTCCGACCTCGCGCAGCTCACCTGCCGTAGAAGTCCGCGATGCTCTGGGGCGCGTGGCCGGTGAGTTCCTCCACCGATCGGGTGGCCACCGCCATCTCCCCGCGGGCGATCGCCAGGTAGGTCCCGACCCACCCGTCGAGCTCCCACTCCGGCGTCCCGGGAAAGTCCTGCCGGCGGGAGGCATAGGCCTGGTCGATCGACTCGTTCTGGAACCGGTAGGCCGTGCCCGTGGCCTCGGTCAGCCGCGCGGCGGTCCCCTCCATGGTCAGCAGCTCGTCGCCGGTCAGGTCGTAGGTCCGGCCGTCGTGTCCCCCGCTCGACAGGACCACGGCGGCCGCCTCGGCGAGGTCCTCCCGGGCGACCCACGCGATGCGCCCGTCCCCGGCGGGCCCGCGGATGACCCCCTCGGCATCGGCCCAGTCGGCCACATAGTCCAGGTAGAAGCTCGGGCGGAGAAATACGAACTGGAAACCCGCGCCCCTGATCATCTCCTCGGTCGCGTGGTGGGTCCGCGCGTAGGTGAAACTCGCCTCCGGCGAGGCGCCCAGGAACGAGGTGTACACGACCCGCCGCACGCCGGCCGCCCGGAAGGCGTCGACGGCGGACCGGTGCACCGACTCGCGATCGGCGGCCTCGTGGCCGGAGACGAAGAACACGGTCTCGATGCCGCGCAGGGCATCAACCAGGGCCTCGCCGTCCTCATACGACGCCTCGGCGACGTCCGCGCCCGGCAACGACGGCGCCCGCTCTGCGTTTCTGACGATCAGGCGCTGGGAGAGTCCCCGCTCGGCCAGACGTCGAGCGACCGAGCCTCCCAGGGCTCCGGTGGCTCCCGTGACGGCGATGATCGGTTGAGCTGTCATGCCCCGTCCAACCCCGCTCTACCGGGCGCTATTCCGCCGTCAGCCGACGTGCCAGTGACGGCGGATGAGCTCCTCCCGTGCTGCCTCGTCGTCGGCGCTCTTCCCGTCCGGCTCGTCGTCGTCGGCGTCGCGCAAGCCCGCGAGCAGGGCGTCGATGAGCTGACCGGGGAAGACGCCGTCGGCTTCGAACATCTCGCGCTCGGCCTCCAGTACGTCGGCCGCCTCATCGCACGAGGAGGGCAGCTGCTCGAAGTCGTCGTTGTGGTCCGCCTTCAGCCGCTCGGCCAGTTCCAAGCTCCCGTTTTCACCCAGCCCGCGCGTCGCCGCGACGGCCATGCCGGCCAGCAGCAGGTGCACGTCGGCCGAGCCGTCGCCGAGTCGCAACTCGATGGTCTGGGGGTGGGTGGCCGGTTCGGGGACGGGCTCGGTGCTGCCGGGATTGGCGTGGGCCACCATGCCGGCCAGCACGTCGCCGCCCCAGGCCAGTGGGACCCGGACCAGACCGGTGCGGTCCTTCTCCCCCCAGCAGATGTCCTCGGGCGACTCGTCGCCGGCGGTGAACCGCAGGTAGGACGTGGGGACCGTGTTGCCGAACGCGGACAGCGCCCTGGCCGCCGAGAGGTAACCGGCGATCAACCGGCGCCCGGTGTCGTTGATCCCCTGCTTGGTGACGACGGTGTTGGTGCCGTTTCGCACCAGCCGGCTGTGGATGTGCAGGCCGTTCCCCGCACCCTCGCCGCTCACCAGTGGCGCGAAGGTCGCCTCGAGGCCGTGGGCGTAGGCGACCTCGCGCACCACCCACTTGGCCAGGACGAGGTTGTCGGCAGCCTGCTCCAGGGGGCCGGGCTGGAGCTCGATCTCGTGCTGGACCAGCTGACGGTCTTCTTCGAGTATGTTGCCGACCTCGCCGTGGGCGTACTTCAGCGGCACCCCCATGGTGCAGAGATGACCCAGCACCTGCTCGCGCACCCGCTCGTGCTTAGAGAAGGGCCCCGACTCCTGGTAGCCGCGCTCCTCCTCCACGGGGAAGAGCGGATCGGGCTTGTCGACGAGGTAGTACTCCAGCTCGCCGAAGGCCTCGAGCGTCATGCCGGTCTCCTGCGTCAGCACCTCGGCGGCGCGGCGCACGACCTGCTCACGCGCGTAGGGCAGCGGCGTCCCGCCCTCGGTATAGAAGGAGCACAGCACGTCGAGCGAGGTCCGCTCGCCGAAGGGGTTGAGGAAGGCGGTGCGGTGGCGCGGGACGATGTAGACGTCGCTGGCGTCGGTGTCGGTCCCGGGGAAGACGCTCGAGCCGTCCACGCGCTCGCCTCGCGTCAAGACCTCATGGAGGTGCTCGCGCGAATTGATGGGGAAGGCCAGGGTCTTCAGACGGCCGTCGCCGCCGACGTAGCGCAGGTTCACCTGCTCCAGTCCCAGCTCTTCGACCGCCCTCACGAGGGCTGCGGCGGTGAACTCGGCCGAGGGCGTGCCGAGCAGGCGGACGAGGGGGTGGGGTTCGAATGCGTCGATGGCCATACCCCGTTCTATCAGCGCCGCGGCGCAGGCCCCACCGGACTCAGAACCAGCTCAGTCTGAAAACCAGCCCAGTCTCAGAACCACAGCTCGGCCAGCAGCTCGATCGACCGGTTCGCACTGCGCCGCCGGAATGCTAGAGCGAGCGACCCTTCGCAGTTGACGCAGGCAAACTGAGCGTCGTCGGGTCCTGTCTCTATCCCCTCCCGAGAATCACGTCGTGTACGCGGGGGGCGTACACCCGGCGCTTGTAGGCCTCAGGGTTTATAAAGGCGAGAACCCCGAGCTCCACCAACTGTCCGACGACAGTGTTGGCCCTGCCATAGGAGACGCCCAGCACCTGCTCCACCTGACGGACCGTGAACGTCGGATGGGCAATGGCCAGGTCGACTAGGGAAATCGGCGTCTCGGACCGCAAGTGGGACCCACGAACGATGTCCTTGAGTTCGGCTTGCACGCCGACGAGTTCGATCATCTGAGTGTGCGTAGTGCGCGCGGCGGCTTCGAGGCCCCGCGCGAAAAACGCCACGTAGTTGTCCCAGTCTCCCCGCGTACTCACGCCGAGTAGTGCGTCGTAGTACTCGGCCCGTCGAGCCTCGAACCACGGAGACACGGTGAGAGTGGGCTCCCCCAGGACGTCCATCGAGAGGAGGTGTAGGACGATGAGGAACCTCCCTAGGCGACCGTTTCCGTCGCGGAACGGGTGCAATGTCTCGAACTGGTAGTGCGACATTGCCGCGGCGACGACGGGGTCGAGCGTCGAACTGTGGTCAGTGCGCATCCAGTCGACGAGATCGGACAGTCCTGCCTCGAGGAGCGGGCCGGGAGGCGCCGGGACGAAGCGGGCTCGCTTGATCGCCGGCCCGCCTGGGTCCACGTCCGACCTGAGTCCGACGACGACCTGGGTGTCGCGTAGCCGACCCGAGACCTCCTCAAGGGGCCCGCCCCTCATGAGCACGCCCTGAAGGTCGTACAGCATCGTCGTCGACAGCGGGCGGCCGTCCGCCGCCCATGCGAACCCGAGGCTCGCCATGACTTCGAAGTTGAGGATCTCACGAAGGTCCGGCGACCCTGGTTCCTCCGCGTCAGCCCCCAGCACTTCGGCCAAGGGTGCGTACGTGCCCTCCAGGGCGGAGGTCGAGTGCGCCTCACGGCGAAGGGTAGGGACGCGGAGAAGGGTCGGATCTGGTAGGCGACGCGCCGTGCTGTCCAACGAGGCCAACGCCGCCCGGGCGTTTCCCACCGCGAGGACGGTAGGCATGGTGAGTTCTGGCATCTCCTCGGGAAGCTGCGCGGGAACGAATGCTCTGTGGCGCCAGTCGCCGACGCGCGGGTCAGTGCCGGCAATATCTACGAGCGCGCCGGTCGCGTCGTTGACGAACATTTCGAGGTCCACAATGTCACTCTAGGCCCCCTTGACTGACATTGTCCGGGCCAGCATTGCACTCAACCGACGTTGGACAGACGTAACCGACACGTTCCACGCGCGCAATCGCTCCCGCCCGAGAATCCCTGGCAACTAGAACCACAGCTCGGCCAGCAGCTCGATCGACCGGTTCCGCACGGCCGGATCGTGCGCGCAGGTGGCGGTGATCCCGGCCGTCACCTGCGGCTAGGTCAACCGCTCCGCGAGTCGGGGCACGCCGTCGCCGGTGAGCTGGTCGAGGTGGCTGCGCCGGCCGGCCATCGCCATGACGAGCGCGAGCGTCGGGCCGGCCACCTCCGGGCCCGCCCCGGCTCGGAACGGTCCGTCGGTGGCGCGCATGGCCAGTCCGGCGGCGGTCGTCTTGCTGTTCACCGTGAAGTTGCGGCTCACGTAGAACTCCGCCACCTCCGTCACCGCCTCCGTGTCGCTCGAACTCGGTAGTCCCAGCGGATGGCGGATGTCCTCGCCGTGCACGATGACCTCCCCCAGGTAGGCGGGCAGGTCCTTGGTTGGTGCGACGGTCGAGTCGATCACGGCCCGGAAACGGTCGAGTGTGTCCTTCGGCGTGGTGCCCAGGTGGTCGCGCAGTCTTCGTTCGTTGTGCACGGCCGGCCGGAACCCGGCCAGGACGATGCTGCGCATCCATGCCCACTGCCCGACCGACGCCGCGGCGGTGAGGTGCGCGACGACGTGCTCGACGTCCCACTGGCCGCACAGGGTCGGGTGACGCCATTGCTCCTCATCGAACCCCGCCAGGTCCTGCGCCAGCTCTCGACGGGCCCGGAGTATCGCCTCCCAGGCATCCATGCCGGCCTCCACCTCGCTACCGACTGATTCGGTGTCCGCTGTATTCAGTACCAGAGGTCGGCCAGCAACTCCAGGGACCGGTTCCGCACCGCCGGGTCGAACGCGTAGGTCACGGTGATCAACTCGTCGGCGTCGGTGCGCTCGACGAACTCGTCCAATTGCGCCTTGACGGTCTCCGGCGATCCCACCGCGCTGATCTCGAGCATCCCGGGCGAGCTGCCGGCGAACTGCTCCGGGTCCACGGGCGGCTGGATCTTGCGGCTGCGCCCGGCCCGCAGGTCGAGGAACATCTGCTGGAGGGTCGTGAACTGATGGCGGGCTTCGGCGTCGGTGTCGGCGACGATCACGTTGATCCCGGCCATTACCTGCGGCTTCTCCAGTCGCGCGGTGGGCGCCTCGGTGCTGAAGGACTCCCGATAGACGCGGATGGCGTCGTCGATCTGGTCGGGGGCGAAGTGCGAGGCCAGCGAGAACGGCAGCCCCAACTGCCCGGCGATCGAGGCGCCGTTCACGGTGGAGCCGAGCACCCAGATCGGCACCTCCATGCCCTGCGAGACCGACGACAGGATCGGGGTGCTGTGCGCGGTGCCGGTCTCGCCGAACCACGCCTGCAGGTCGTAGATGTGCTGGGCGAAGGCCTGCGGCTCGGCCGACGACCGGCTCAGCGCCTGCGCGGTCATGCCGTCGGTACCGGGAGCGCGGCCCAGGCCCAGGTCGATCCGGTCGCCGTGGAGGTTGGCGAGCGTGCCGTACTGCTCGGCCACCATCAGCGGCGCGTGGTTGGGCAGCATCACTCCGCCGGAGCCCACGCGGATCTTCTCCGTCACCGAGGCCGCCTGCGAGATCAACAGCGCCGTGGCGCTGGACGCGAGGTTGGGGGTGTTGTGGTGCTCGGCGAACCAGAGACGCTTGTAGCCCAGCCGGTCGGCCAGGCGCGCGGACTCCATCGAGGCGGCGATGCCCTCACGGGCGGTGGAACCCTCCGGGATGGAGACCAGGTCGAGGATGCTCAATGGGATCGACAACTGCACACCTTTTTCTTGTGTTCACTTCTGTTGGTTCGAGCCGTCACGACCCGCGCCCCGAGGCTACCGACGCGGGCCGTTCGGTGACGGATCACCGACCTTCCTGTCCGCCCCGCCTCACCCCCGTGGTGGCAACGTAGTGCAGTCCGTCTATACACCTGTATACGACGACGACGAGGCGAGCCTCCCCTCCGGCGGGAACAACCCCGGGGTTGCGCATTTCGAGCACTTCTTTATGTGTGGTGGGTCACACTGGGCCGAGTGCGGGTATCGCCCGCGCGGCAGGTCCGCACGAAGGGTCCCGACCGTATGACCGACCACACGACACAGCCGGCTCCCACACCGGCGACTCCCACACCGGCGCGCTCCGACGAACCTCTCCATCAACGAGTGACCTCCGGTGAGGCCGACCTCGACGACTTCCGCGCGCGCCTGACCCTCTGGTTGGCCGGCCGCGACGAGGTCGACTCCGACGCCGGGGTCGAGGTCTCGGCGGTGAGCAGGCCGGAGAGCTCGGGGATGTCCAACATCTCGGTGCTGTTCGACGCCACGTGGACCCCCGCCGGTTCGTCTCCCGCAGATGCGACCCCCGTCGGCGCGGCCTCTCCAGCGGGCTTGGTCGAGCCGAAGACAGTCGAGCCGCAGACAGTTCAACTGGTAGCGCGGATGTGCCCCGAGGACGACGCGTTCCCGGTGTTCCCCGTCTACGACCTGCAGAAGCAGTTCGACGTGATGAGGGTGGTCCGCGAGAACACCGAACTGCCGGTCCCCCGCGTCCGCTGGGTGGAGCAGGACCCGGCCGTCCTCGGCACGCCGTTCCTGGTGATGGACCGCGCTACAGGGCGGGCTCCGGTCGACAATCCCCCGTACGTCTTTGTCGGTTGGCTGCTGGAGATGGACCCCGAGCAGCGGCGGGAGCTGCAGCGCGAGTCCGTCGGGGTGTTGGCGGCAATCCACCAGATCCCGGCGCCCGCCGACCTGGTCTCGTCGCTCGCTCCGGCCCCCGGCATAAGCGCGCTGCGCGCCCATGTGGACGAGCAGCGCGCCTACTACCAGTGGACCACCCGCGAGGACGGGCTGCAGATCCCGGTGATCGAGCGCGCCTTCGACTGGATCGAGGCCCACTGGCCCGCCGAGACCGGCCCGGATGTGCTGAGCTGGGGCGATGCCCGGATCGGCAACATTCTCTACGAGGGGACGCGCCCCTCGGCCGTGCTGGACTGGGAAATGGCGGCCATCGCGCCCGCAGAGGTGGACCTGGGGTGGTTCCTGTACTTCCACGACCTGTTCCAGGAGCTCGCCGTGGCCTTTGACTTCCCCGGCACCCCGGAGCTGTTCGATCACCGCGAGGTCGTCGAGCAGTACGAGCAGCTCACCGGATCCACCGTCCGGGATCTGCCGTTCTACTACGTGTACGCCGGGCTGCGGCAGGCCGTGATCCTGTCGCGGATCACTCGTCGTCGTATTCACTTCGGCGAACAGGAACCACCCGCCCACCCGGACGAGTACGTCCTGCACCACGCCATGCTCGCCCGGCTGATCGCCGACTGATGCCAGCACCGTTCCCCAGCATCCTCACCTGGTACCGAAGTGCTGAATCCCGCATCGAACTCTCGCCCGGTGAGCTTCTGAGTCCGTATGCGAATTGGATCCCTGACATAAGGGACAGCTTCCCGAGCCGAACTACAAACTTTCCGATACCCTCTGAGGAAGTTCTCAGTAAGCGCCCCTCACACTTGGAGGTCATATGACCCAGCCACCGCAGCACCCCCAGGGCAATCCGGACCCGAATTGGCAGCAAGGACCGCCTCAACAGCAGTTTGGATACCCACAGCAGGGCTACCAGCAGCAGGGCTACCCGCAGCAGCCTCCGCCGAAGAAGAAGGCCGGCTGCATGAAAATTGGGCTTATAGTTCTCGGTGTACTAGTGCTGATTGGGATAATCATCGCGGCGGTGAGTTCAGGGGAGGACGACTCCCCGTCCGTAACTCCGGGGGACAACAGCTCCCAGGGCGCCGCTCAGGACGAGTCTTCGGGTGTGGATTTTCAGGGCAAGGCCGATGGGGACACTGCGGCGAATGCCGGCGACGCGATCACCAAGGACGAAGTCTCCACCACCAGCTCGCCGCTGACAGCCGAATCCACGACGTTCGGCAGCCAGATCATGTGCACCACCATCACCATCAACAACGATAGTGACAAGCCAGTCAACTTCAACTCCATCGACTGGAAAATGCAGGACCCCAACGGCGCAGCCAGGATGACCACGTACGGCGGCGACCGCGCTGAGCTTTCGTTTGGCGACCTCGCTCCCGGCGGCCAGGTCTCTGGCGATGTCTGTTTCGAAGGAGACCCCGCGGCACAGCCGGGCCAGTACGTCGTCTTGAACGACGGGTTCATCTCGTTCAGTTCGAACAGACTGGCCTGGGTCAATAACTTCTGACCAGTCCAGCCAGGGGCCGGACTCACCGCCTGGGAGTCCGGCCCCTTTGTTGCGACCGGAAGATCGAGACCGCCAACTTCCGCTCTGGACGAAGTCGGGCCAGAAACCCCAGCGTCAGACAATCTGGCGTAGATCTTCCATTCTTCCCACACGACGAGGCCCGCAAATGAAGCCCACCCCGCTCGACGAGTTCCCCGTTCACCAGACGCCGCTGCCGATGGCGCAGGCGGGCACGAGCGATCGGAACTTCTACGACCGCTACTACTTCAACGCGCACGACCGCACCGGCGAGGTGTTCCTGGTGACCGGGTTCGGGGTGTATCCCAACCTCGGCGTGGTGGACGCGTTCGCGACGGTGCGCCACGGCGACACGCAGCGGTCGGTGCGGTTCTCCGATGCGCTTGAGTCGCGGTGGCTGGAGACGACCGTGGGCGGGTACCGGATCGAGGTCATTGACCCGCTGCGGTCGTTGCGTCTGATCTGCGAGCACCCGGATCTCTCGATGGACATGACGTGGGAGGGCACGTTCGACGCAGTGCTCGAGGACCGGCACGTCCTACTGGAGGGCACGCGCCCGATGTTGGACGCGAGCCGGTTCGCGCAGGTGGGCAGCTGGTCGGGGACGCTCTCGGTCGACGGCCGCGACTTCCGCGTCGATCCGGACGTGTGGCTGGGCACCCGCGACCGCTCGTGGGGGATCCGCCCGAGCGGCGAGTCCGATCCCCCGGGCCGGTGGGCAGCCGAACCGCGCGAGGGGTTCTGGTGGACCTACATCCCGTTGCGCTTCGATGATTACGCGATGGTCATGATCCTGCAGGAGAGCCCCGACGGGCACCGCACGCTGAACCATGCGAGCCGGGTGTTCGCGGACGGGCGAATCGAGCAGCTGGGCTGGCCCCGGATCGAGGTCGAGTATCGCAGTGGCACCCGGCATCCCGACCGCGCCCAACTGCACCTGACAACCCCTCGCGGTGAGCCGTTGTCGCTGGAGGTCGAGACCCTGGGCGGGGTGCCGCTGAGCATGGGCGCGGGCTACGTGGGCGACCCGGCGTGGTCACACGGTCGCTGGATGGGCCGCGACTGGAGCGAGTCCGTCACCTACGACATGACCTCACCCGACGTGGTGAACATGCTGCCGTTCAACGTCGTGGACCACGTGGCGCGAGCCACCTGCAACGGCGACGTGGGCTGGGGCTTGTTCGAGCACGCCAACATGGGCCGCCACGACCCGTCGGGGTTCGACGGGTGGGGCGATATGGCTAAGTAGGTGTAGGTCTGTTGCTGTCCGACCTTGCCGCCTACCAGCGCATTGATGGCGACGAGAAGCGTGAACTGGGCGGCGTTGGCCTTCAGTCCGAGCTCGAGAGTGCGTTCACTGGTCATGCTTTCCTCCTCGCGATCGACCGCGTCAGGGCGGCTTCGCCTTTACTGCGCGCCGGTCCCTATAGAGTGCGCAGCGCCGGCTCGGCACGGTCCTGCGGCGAACGCAGTGGGCACCGGCCGCCGATGAGTAGGCACACGGCCACCACGGCGGCGATGACTCCGACGACGCCGAGAATGATCGGTGCGGCCGGGAAGGGCAGTTCCTGGGACAGGACGAAGGCGCCCATGAGCAGGACGAAGTATCCGAAACCCTTCCGCAGCGCCTTTTCCGGCACCACGGAGGTGAGCCGGACGCCCACCAGCGAACCGAGGATCGCGGCGGCGGTGACCGCGGCGACGAGCGGCCAGTCCAACGACACCGAGGTGAGGTATCCGCCGAGCCCGGCGAAGGACTTCATGGCGATCACCAGCAGGGAGGTGCCCACCGCTGCGGTCATCGGCAGGCCCGCCAGGAGGACCAGGGCCGGGACCACGAGGAAGCCGCCGCCGGCACCGACCAGGCCGGTGGCGGCGCCCACGACGAGGCCGTCGAGCAGGATCCGCCACAGCGGATGGTGGTGTGCCTGGGCCTGCCCGTCGCGGTCTTTTCGTCCGCGGATCATGGCGCCGGCGGTGGCGATCATCATGATCGCGAAGCCGGTCATGAGCGCGGTGCCGGGGATGTACCCGCCGGCCAGTCCGCCGCCGAACGCGCCCACCATGCCGGCGGCGCCGAAGATCAGGCCCGTGCGCCACTGGACGTTGCCCTTGCGGGCGTGGCCGACGAGGCTGACCAGGGATGTGGCGCCCACGACGAACAGCGAGGTCGCGATGGCCTCCTTGGGGTCGAGCCCGCCGATGTAGGTCAGTAGCGGTACGACGAGGATGGATCCGCCCCCGCCGAGCAGGCCCAGGGACAGGCCGACCAGGACGGCCAGGGACACGACGATGAACGTGGTGATCTCCATTGCAGGTGCCTTTCTCCGGCGGGTGCGCCGGTGCTGCGGGCGGGGGTGGGTCAGGGACGGGCGGGCAGCGAGTCCAGGACGGCGCCGAGCCCGGGCTCGTCGGCCGAGCGGTTCCACGGCATCTTGGCCAGGCCCGCGGCCATGGCGCAGGAGTTGCTCGCGGCCGAGTAGGTCAGGCCCGCGCCGATGGCGCCGGCGAGGTAGGCGAACTTCGGGGAGAACACCTTCGAGGCGGTGACGCCGGCCAGGACGAGCGACCCGGCGGCCATCCGGACCTGCCGGTCCATCGCCCACACGCCCTTGCCGCGGATCACCTCGCCGCCGGCGGACTCGAAGGCCGCGATGCCGCCGTCGAGCACGGTCACCGAGTCGGGGTCCGCGCCCACGGCCTCGAGCCGCTCGTTCGCCTGGCGGGCGCGGTTGCCCGACTGGCAGATCAGGACGACCTGTCCGGGCAGGCGGGAGGCGAACTCCTCGCCGTGCTCGGCCAGCAGGGGCAGCGGCACGTGAACCGAGATCCTTCGTGTGTGAGAAATGCAGGGTCAGGTGGCGGCGGGAATCCGCCGAACCGGGGGCCAGACGGGGCGGGGGTGTGTCCGCTCAGGCGGAGACGAGGTTGCGTTCGGACCAGGCGGCGTAGCTGCCCTCGAGCTCGACCACGCGGTAGCCGGCGCGGCGCAGTGCGCTGGCGGTGACCGAGTTGCGGACGCCGCTCTGGCAGTAGGTCACGATCGGCCCGGCCGGGAGCTGGTCGAGGTTCCACAGCGCCCGGCCGCCGCTGAGCTGCTCGGAGCCCGGGATGTGGCCGTCTGAGTGCTCAGATTTGTTGCGCACGTCCAGGACCAGGGCGGAGTCGAACGAGGCCAGCTCGTCGACGCCGATCATCTCGGGGGTCGTCAGGTGCAGACCCTCAAGGCTGGTCGTGTAGCCGGTAACGGTGTCGATGCCGACCCGAAGCAGGTGATCGCGCAGCTCTTCGGCCATCTCGGTGTCCTCGGCCAGGACCACCAGGGGCGTGTCCTCGCGTTCGGGGTCGTAGACCCAGGCGCCGTAGGAGGCAGCCTTTCCGGCGCCGGGGATGTTGAGCGCCCCGGGGACGGTGCCCGCGTGGACCTCGTCCTGGCCACGGGTGTCGACGACGACGACCTGACCTGACTCGAGCGCGGCTGAGAGCTCGGCCGGGGTGTACTCGCGCAGCGGCGCCAGCGGGCCGAGGACCGCCGGGCCTTCCTTGTTCTGCCGCTTCATCCGCGCGAAGTAGGCGTGCGCGTCCGGCTGGCCGTCGAGCAGTTCGGAGACGAAGCCCTCCTCGTCGTCGTCGTTCACGTACCCCGCCCACCAGGCGTAGCGACGCTCGTAGCCGACGCTGGTCGACGGGAGCGCGCCGAGCGCCTTGCCGCAGGCGCTGCCCGAGCCGTGGCCGGGGAAGACCTGGACGTGGTCCGGCAGCGTGAGGAACGAGTTCTTGAGACTGCGGAAGATCTGCTTGGCCCCCTCGTAGCGGGTGTCGACCCCGCCCGCGGCCTCATCCAGCAGGTCCGGCCGGCCGAGGTCGCCGGAGAAGACGAAGTCGCCGGTGAGCATGTACCCGGGGGTATCGGCGAACGCGCCGTCGGTGACCAGGAAGGACAGGTGCTCCGGGGTGTGTCCGGGTGTGTGGACGGCCTCGACGGTGATGTTGCCCAGCGTGAGCTGATCGCCGTGGTGCAGGCGCTCGGCGGCGAATCGGTACTGCCAGTCGTCGCCGCCCTCGCCGGAGACGTAGATCCTCGCCCCGGTGGCCGCGGCGAGCTCGCGGGTGCCGGACAGGTAGTCGGCGTGGATGTGGGTCTCGGTGACCGCGGTGATCGTCATGTTGTGGCGGTCGGCCAGGTCCAGGTACTCGCGGATGTCGCGGCGGGCGTCGACGACCACGGCCTCGCCCTTGGCCTGGCAGCCGATGAAGTAACCGGCCTGGGCGAGGTCCTCGTCGTAGGTGCGTTTGAGAAGCATCGAGATCTCCTTGTCGATCGTGATTGGGCTGGTGCCGCGGGGCGCCGGCGAGGACGACCGGTACATCGGCTTCAGGCCAGGCCCGAGGCGCGACCCGCGCGGATGTTCTGGCGCACGACCATGACTTCACGACCGGCCGCGGCGAGTACGGCGCTGGCACGTTCCGCTCGGGAGCCGCGCTCGCAGTGCACCCAGACGGTGCCCGGCGGGATCTCGTCGAGTCGGTCAGCCAGACGGGCGACCGGCACGTGTAGCGCTCGGTCCAGGTGATCGCGTGCGTACTCGTCGTCGTCTCGGACGTCGAGCAGGACGATGCCTGCGGCCGGACCGCCGTCCGCACCGCGGGGGAGTTCGGTGAACGACGCGGTGACGACGCCGGGCTCGCTCACGCTGCGTCTCCCGTGGTCTCATCGCGGGTGAGCGAGTCCAGCAGAGAGGTGCGCAATCTCCGGTAGGCGGCCTCGTCCGGCAGGGTGTCGGGGTCGCGGGGTCGGTCGAAGGGCACGCTGATATCGCGCGTCACGGTGGCGTCCGGACCATGGTTCATCACCAGGATGCGGTCGCTGAGCGCGATCGCCTCGTCGACGTCGTGGGTCACCATGACCACCGTGCGTCGGTCGGCCTCCCACAGACGTAGCAGCTCGCGCTGAAGCGAGTGACGGGTCAACGCGTCCAGAGCCCCGAACGGCTCGTCCAGGAGCAACACCTTGGGCTCCAGTGAGAACGCGCGGGCGATGCCGACGCGTTGCTGCATGCCACCCGAGAGCTGTCCGGGTAGGCGGTCCTTGGCGTGGCCCAGGTGGACGAGATCGAGGTAGTGGTCCGTCACCTCGGCGCGAGCTGATGCGCCGAGCTCTGGGCGGGCGCACGAGAGCGCGAACTCCACGTTCTCCCGCGCGCTCATCCACGGCAACAGGACGTGCTGTTGGAACACCACCCCGCGGTCGGCGCCGGGCCCGTCGATCGGCCGGCGATCCAACCACAGGAGACCGTCAGAGGGTTCGACCAGGCCGGCGATGATCGAGAGGATCGTGGACTTCCCGCAACCGGAAGGGCCGAGGAGGGAGACGAACTGACCGCGGCCGATCCGGACGTCTGTGGGGGCGACGATCTGCACCGCGTCCGCCCCACTTCCGAAGGACTTCGAGATTCCTTCCAGATGCAGGAACGACGCGTCGTGGCGCGAGCTGGCCGATGGGTCGTCGTGGGTGGAGAGAGCAGTCTCAGGCATGGGGGACCACCTTGTGCAGGGCCGACACGGCGCGGTCGAGCGCGAGGCCGACGAGGCCGATGATGAGGATCGCCACGCAGATCGCGGGGATGTCGAGCTTGTTCCACATGTTCCAGACGAAGTAGCCCATCCCACGTCCGCCGACGAGCATCTCGGCGGCGATGATGACGAGCCACGACGTGGAGAGCGACAACCGGAGGCCGGTGATCATCTGCGGTAGCGCTGATGGCAGCAGTATCGAGCGGATCACCCTCCATCGTCCGGCCTCGACGGTGCGGGCGAGTTGTAGGTGGAGAGGGTTGACGGACCGCACTCCCTCGATCGTGTTGAGAAGTAGCGGCCACAGTGCGCTCATGATGATTACGAAGAGTGCGGTTCGCTCGGCGTCGCGGAGTAGAGCCAAACCCAGGGGCAGCCACGCCAGGGGCGAGACCGGCCGGAGGATCTGGATGATCGGGTCGAGTCCCCAGCGGGCGGATCGCACCGACCCGAGCAGGAAGCCCAGCGGTATTGCGATCACCGCCGCCACGAGGAAGCCCGTGAGCACCCGCTGCAGGCTGGCGAGGAGGTGCCAGAACACGCCCACACTGTTGATGCCCTCCCGGTAGAAGGGATCGGAGAGGATCTCGATTGCCGAACGGAGCGTGGCCGCCGGGGTGGGGGCGAGCCCGCCGTCGTTGCCCGAGGTGGCCATGTTCCAGAGGCCGATGAACACGGCGGTGGTGACGAACAGGATCAGGGCCGCGAGAGCGCGGTCGCGGGAGATGGCGCGGTCCGACGCCAGCGTGCCGGATCCGCGTCGGCTCAACCGGGCCACGAGCGAATTCCACGCGGAGGGACGTTCGTCCCGCGACCCACCTGTGGTGGGGGCTCGGTCCTCGGCGTCGGCGCCTGTGGATCCTCGGTCGTCGGGTGCGATTTTGCCAGGGGACCTGGGTGGGCTGGGGGTGGTGGTCATGAGGTCACCTCTCGGCGGGTCCAGATATCGGTTCGGGCGGGATCGAACGGGATGCCCGTGATGGTCTCGGTACGGGCCGACGGGATGTCGATCCCGAGGTCGTTGAGAGCGCGGGCGGCGGCCGGGGTGTCGAACACCTCGGTCGTCGCGGCGTACAGCGCGGCTGAGTTGCCGAGGTCCCGGTCATCTGTGAGTCCCCACCGCTGTAACTGGGTCAGGATCCACATGCCGAAGTCCTCTCTAGGGAACGGGCGGAAGCCGATCCGGTCGGGCTCCTGCATCGTGCGCCCGGTGCCGTCGGGGTACGTGCCCGCGAGAATCGACGTGAGCAGTGCGGGTTCCTGGTTGAGGAACTGCTCGGTGGCCATCGAGGCCGCGGCCTGAGGCCGGTGAGCGGGGTCGTCCGACCACACCGCGGCGTCGGCGACGGCCCTGGTGAGCGCTCGGTAGGTCACCGGGTTCTCGAGTGCCCACTCGTCGGACACGCCGAGGCAACAGCAGGGGTGACCGTCCCACAGGTCGCGGGTCAGAGTGAACAGGTATCCGGCGCCCCTCGCCACGGCGAGCTGGTTGAACGGATCCGGTCCGAGGAAGCCGTCGATATTGCCGGTGAGCAGGTTGGCGACCATGTCGGCCGGCCGCAGGATCCGGAGGTCCACATCGAGGTCCGGGTCGAGTCCCCCGGTGGACAGGTAGTGGCGTAACAACAGGTTGTGCAAGGAGAAGTCGAAGGGGATCCCCAGCACGAAACCGCGCATGTCCTCCGGGCCACGCACGGTGTCGCGATGGCGGTTCGCCAACGTGATGGCCTGCCCGTTGACGTTGGTGATGAGCGGCATCCGCGTGGCCTTGCGGCCGGACGCGAAGCCGTGGTGCAGGGCCAGCGGCATCGGGGCCAGCATGTGCGTGGCCTGAACCTCGCCTGCCACGTACGCCCCCCACAGGTCGGCCCAGCCCGCGTACTTCTTGAGCGTCACCCTCAGCCCGTGCTTGGCGTAGATGCCCAACGGGGCCGCGTTGACCAGCGGGGAGGCGCACGTGATGGGGATGAAACCGATCGTGAGCTCGGGATTCTCGATACCCGGCAGGGCGTGCACGTCCTCGCCGTGGGTGCCGGGTTCGACCGCTGGGGCGGCGGGCGGAGCCGTGCCGCCGGTCCCGCAGGCGGCGAGCAGCCCGGATCCTGCGGTGGTACCTGCGAGGGTGAGGAACCCCCTGCGCCCCATATGCAGGTGATCTGGTGCACCGGGTGGCGTGCGCATCAGTGCTGTTCCGCGCGTGAGGCGACGGCCGCCACGGCCCAGTCGTGCATGCGCCCGGAGTGGTAGAGCAACGGCGGGGTGTCATCGCGGTGCACGGCGTGGACCCGCGCCACGAGGATCTGGTGGTCGCCGCCGTCGTAGATGCGGTCGATATGGGTCGAGAGCCAGGCGGATGTGCCCTCCAGGAGCGGCACCCCGTGCGGACCCGCGCGGTACTCGACGCCGTCGAACCGGTCCTCACCCCGGCCGGCGAAGGTCCGGGCGAGTGGTCCCTGTTCACAGCCGAGGACGTTGACGCCCATCGGGGCTCCGATGCGGAATGCGTGTAGGCAGCTGGCGCGGCGGTCTACGCACACCAGCACCAGCGGCGGATCGATGGAGACGGTCGTGAAGGAGCTCACCGTCATGCCCACCGGCTGGATTCCCTGCACGGTGGTGATGACGGTGACCCCGCTGGGGAAGGCGCCCGCTGTCTGCTTGAGAGCGGCCGCGTCGACCTGGTCACCTCGGCGCCACACCCCCGAGAGGTCGTCGTCCCCGAGGTGGGCGTGATCTGAGAAGTCGGTCTGATCGGCGGTGACTGTCATGTGGTGCTCCTGTGGGCGGTGGTCGGGTTCGGGCGGTTCTCGAGTGCCTTCAGCGCGGTGAGGAGCCGGGGGTCGTCTGCGGGCAGGGCGGGGCCGAGGGAGCGGAGCAGAGTTCGGAGGTCCTCGAGTTGACGGAGGTAGACCGCGCAAGGCGAGCAGGAGGCCAGGTGGGCGTGTATCTCGCGATCCCAGGTCGACTCGTCGGCATCGAGGAGTCGGTGGGCCAGGTTCACGAATTCGACACAATCGGGTTCGACCGGGCTGGGGCGGTAAGTGGTGGTCATCGGACCTCCGCGTGGAGATGGGTGGGGTCGGCGCACTGGCCGGTCGTGTAGCACTCGAGCGCGCTGCGCAGCCGCGCTCGCGCTCTGTGGAGCAGGGAACGCTGGGTGGTCGCCGGGATGCCGGCGAGCTCCTCCACCTCGGTGGCGGTCAGTCCGTCGACCTCGCGCAGCAACACCACCTGGCGCTGCCGGTCCGGTAATCGGCCGAGTTCGGCAGCGAGTACCCGGCCGAGTTCCGCGTTGACGGCCGCCGTCTCGGGCAGGAACCTGGCCTCGGGCGGCGTCGACCAGTGACCGGCGTCCGGGTGTCCGGCCGGGTGCATCCGGCCGGCGATGCCGTGGGGGTCGTCCTGCCCGTCGTCTCCCGGAGCTGGCACGATTTCGTAACGCCGAAGGCGGATCTCCTGCCCGGTGGCCCGATAGGCCTTGTTCCGCAGCACGGCGTAGAGCCAGGTGCGGAAGCCGGAGCGTCCCTCGAAGCCCTCCAGGCCGCCGAGCACGGCGATCCAGGTCTCCTGGACCACGTCTTCGGCTGCCGCGCTGGACGGCACGAGCGTCTGGGCGAAGCGGAGCATGCCCGGGTAGTACTCGGCCACCAAGCCGGCGACCTCGTGGCGTTCGCCTCGGGCCAGGACGGCGGCGGGCCCCAGTTCATCGACGGTCATGGTGCACTCCTTTCAGGTGGCTCGTCTCGGGTGCCTCGCTGACGCCGCTCAGGCGCAGGTGGCCAGCTCCCACCGCAGCTGGGCCTCGGACGGCGACTGGACCGGGAAGAAGACGGCCTCGCGCATGCGCCGGGACGTGCCGGACGAGCTTGCATAGCCCTTGCCCCCAGCGGATTTGGTCTCCAGGATCGCGGCCTCGAACGCGACCTCCGCGGCCTGCAGCCGCATAGCGAGGAGTTCGGCGCGCCCGGCGGCGTGGGCGGTCGCCTCGGCGCGGGCGTGGGCGGTCATGGCAGAGCGGACCAGCGCGAGCTTGCCCACGAGCCGGTCGACCTCGCCGGCGAACACCGCGTTGACGCCGATGAGCGACGAGCGGGCCTCCTCCAGGGCAGTGGTAGCCAGGCCCACGCACAGCGCGGTCTGCAACATCACGAAAGTAGGCCGAACGGCGGTGAGGAAGGCCTCGAAATCGCTGGTCAGCACCTGGTGTGCACCGATCCGGACATTCTCGATCTTCAAGAACGACGACGCGGTGGAGCCGAGCGCCATGAGTGAGAAGGGTGGGCCCACGGTGACGCCGGGGGTGTCCACGGGCAGGGCGACCAGAATGCGGTCGCCGGTGGTGGTGCGCGCAGCCGTGACGAGGACGGCGTCCTCGTACAGGTTGGAGGCCCATCGCAGGGTGCCGTCGAGCACCAGTTCTTCACCCTCGACCGTGGCGGTCACGTCGAGGCTGCCACAGCCGGCCAGCTCGCGGAACGCCGAGGCCATTCCGGTGACTCCTGGGCGTTCACCGGTGACCATCGTCGTGAGCAGGTCGCGGGAGTAGGGGGTGTCGGCCTGCGCCAGGTACTCCATGGTCATGCGGTGCGCCCAGGCGGTGAACGCCGAGGAGAGGCAGCAGGCGGACACCTGGGCCAGGGTCTCGACCATCCCGGACAGTCCACCGTCACGGTTGCGCGACAGGCCCGCGTCGAGCGCGCCGGTCGAGGCGAGCAGGGGCAGGACGTCTCTGGCGGCGCCCTCCCCACGGTCGAGGTCGTCCGCCCGGGCGGCGACTGTCTCTAACACACTGTCCAGGTCGACGGGAGTAGAGGTGGATACGGGGATCGCTGTGGCGGTCATGGTGTTCCTCCGAATTGGCGTGAGATGGGTGGTGGTGGCGGGGCTCACCAGTTGTAATCGAGAAATTTCCCGTCAAAGGTCACGACGACTCGGTCGCCACCCGGGTCCGACCGGCGGGCGATGTCGACCTGGAAGTTGATGGCGCTCATGATCCCGTCACCGAACTCTTCGTGGATCAGAGCTTTGAGTGCCGGTCCGTAGACCATGAGCGCCTCGTGGAATCGATACAGCGTGGGGTCGGCCGGAGGCGGACCGACGACGTCGCCTCGGGTGGGCTGGGCGACGAGGGCCTCGACGACGTCGCCGCCCAGGTCCAGGAGGTCGGCTAAGGCCGCAGCCTGCTCGGCGCCCATCGGGTGCATCCCGAGCAGCGCCGCGGTCGTCCAGACGGGGGTGCTACCGGCCGCTTTGGCCAGTTCCTCCCAGGATTTGCCGGCGCGGACGCGCGCCGCGTCGACGATGCGGCCGGCTTCGATCTTGTCCAGGACCGTGCGGGGGTCGGTGGTGTTCATCGGTGCTCTCCTCGGGTCTAGTGACGGGCGATCAGGCGACGACGGTGGTGTGGGAGACCTCGACCGGGTTGGTCATGGTGTTGACGACCGGTGACCAGCGCATGGCGGATTCGGCGATCTCGGTGAGGGTGGTCTCGTCGGTGTCACCGGCGAGCGTGATGGTGCAGCGGATCGCGGTAAACCCCATGATCTTGGCCGGATCGGTGTCGCCGATCCCCCAGACGGCGGAGATGTCGATGTCGCCCTCCATGGCGATCTCGGCGGTGGTCAGCGCGACGCCGCGGTGCCCGGCGTTCGCCACCAGGCCCACGTTGATGCAGGACCCGAGCGCGGCGAGGGCGACCTCGGACGGATTGGGGGCGGCGTTGTCGCCGAGCAGCGCGCACGGCTCGGAGACGAGGACCGGCGCGGTGTCCCGCACTGATGTGAGGTTGCGGAAGCCGGTCTCACAAACGGTGGTCGCCTTGAGAGTGCGGTGACCGGTGGAGGGGTTCTCCTTGGAGGTGGCGGAGAGGTCGGCCAGGCCGTCGAGGTCGATGTCGACGAGGGTGCGAATGGTCTCGGTCACGATGGGGTCCTTCTTCGGTGGGGCCGGCGGCCGGTCGGCCGTCCGGGGCTCCTCCACGCAGCGACCGCGTCAGCCGGTCATGCAGTGGAGTGTCACCCGGTTCGTTCCCCGCGGACGGTGTTCCGTTGCACTCCCCGGCGACCCTTTACACTGACGAAACAAGTCGATACGCAGGCGAAACGCCAACGGTAAAACGAGTGACGTCCGTCACCGAAACCGCTGGGCGTCCGTGTCGACGCCCGGCCCCGTGCCGTCCCGGGGCCGGCCAAGGGGAGGACGACCCTCGGCTACCCGCCCAGGCTGAGCACGGGGGTCGCGCTCGCGCCGTGCTCGATTTCGAGTTCTTCGTTCCGCGCGATCTCCTCGCTTGCCTCCGGCGAGATCAATCCGCGGCCCGACCCGCTCCCCACACAATCCAAGGTCGCCCCTCAGACGCGGCCGCATCTCCAGGCCCATACCGAGAGTCCTATTGCGACCAGTGCTGTTATCGGCAGTATCCACTTGCCGCCTAAGGACGCCTGCAGTTGCTAGAACTGCTCGTTGCCCAGGATATGGACGCCATCGCGCCTATCCGCCAGCGGCATGTACCGTCCAGCCACCGGTCACTCCGATGAGCGGGAGCCACATGTGGAGCGACCCGGCCACTAAGAGCACCGCGGCCGGGAAGGGCAGCCACGCTGTTGGCAACCGTCTTCCTTGCAATGACGCCAGGCCCGACACATCAATCGCGCTCATCTACCCAAGTATTAGCAAGCGGTCTGGGGACACGTGGGGCACCACGCTCGCGCTACCCTCCCCCGGAGATCTCCACCAGCTCCCACTGCTTTGCCGGGCCAGCCGTTCGTGCCTGACACATCGTGAAGATCGGCTCGGAGAAGGTCTCACGCAGTCGCACCTGGACCGGTCCGCGCGGGCCCTCAAGAGTGACGTCGACGTGGCCGTCCGATTCGACGACGTCCAGCGGAGCGAGGGCGTCGATGCGGTCGTCGCCGAACGCTGCGCGAGCGTGGTGCTGCGCGACCTGCACTTCTGCCGGGTAGCTACTTCGCCCGCGGAGGTGGCGCGGCTCAACCCGGCCCTCGGTGTAGCGGGTGACGATGTCGGCCGGGTCCTCCGCCAGATCGACGCGGCCGTAGAAGAGCCCGTGCGGCAGGACGATCATCGTAGCGGCGAATCGGTCCCCGCCCAGGTGCGAGCATTCCCACGTCGCCTCCGGGTACCGCTCGGAAATGTGGGTGGTGGCCTTGCGCCCACGCACAGCGCAGCACTGGTCGTGCTTGCCATGGGCGCAGATGGCGACCAGCGGCTCATCGGTCGGCGTCCCTGCGGAGCCGTCGAGGGGGATGTCGGCGTACCCCTCGGGGCCGTCGACCTCGCCCCATCGCAGGGACTCCTGCCCGGGTCTGGCGTCGGCCAGAGCCCACCGCCACCGTCGCTGCTCGGAACGCTTACCGGGCCGGCGGATCGCCGCGACCCGGATATCGGCCGCCTGAGCACGCTGGGCGATCTGCCGTCCCAGCTCAGGCGGCAACAGCGCCGGGGACTCGAGCAACGCCGAATGCCCCCAGGGTCCGCAGAGCTCGAGCATGAGCCACCGCATCCCCCTTGAGCCCGAGCCTTCTAGTCGATCGCCCCGGCGCAGCGCCGACACGCTGCACGGCTCCCAGTCCGCAGGCCTGGTCACAGGATCACCACCCTCACAGTGCCACCAGTACTGCCTCCCGCAGCAACCGCCGGAGAACCACCAGGCCGTCGTCCGCATCAAGGCCGGGCAGCGAACCGGCGCTCACGGGAGCGCCCTCGAGGACTGCGTGTAGGGCGGGTTCGCACACCGCCGGGAACGAGATCGACTTGGTGGGCAACTTCAGCACGACAGTGTCCGGGTTGCTGCCGTCGGAGCCGTCGTAATCCACCCGCCCGTGAAGCCCGTCGCGCCACCGCAGCGGGGTGTCGGCGTCGAGCGAGGCGACCGCGTCGAGCGTGGCCAGCGGGCGGACCGGGGCGGGTCGCGTGAGGTCCAGGTACTGCGTGGCGAGCGCGTCGCCGGCGAGATCGCTGAGGTGCTCCTGCTTCTCGGCGATCAGCCGGGCCAGCACGTCGAGGACCTCGCGGGTGTAGTCCTGCGTGGCGGCGGCGTCGACCGGGGCGAGCCCGAGCGGCAACGACGCTCGCAGCTCCTCCTCCGAGGCCAGCGCCTCGATCATCGCCGTGGCGACATCGTGGCCGGTGAAGGGGGCCACGCCCACGGTGAGGTGGATGGAGGTGTCGCCCTGCGCCTCGGCGGAGTGGACCCAGCCGCGCGGCAGGTAGAGGCAATCTCCCGGCTGGAGCACGGCGTCGATGACCGGTTCATCGGAAGCCCGCGCCGCGATCGCTTTGCGGTGATCGGTCCAGGGCTGATCGGGAAGCGGGTGACGGTGGACGGGCTCGTGAACCCGCCACCGCTTGGAGCCGGACACCTGGAGCACAAAGACGTCGTGGACGTCGTAGTGCGGATCGAACCCGCGGTTCGCGGGCGGGGTGATGTACGCGTTGGTCTGCACCGGGTGGCCGACATCCGAGGTCATGCCCCGGACGAAGTCGATGATCGGGGGCCAGAATCGGTGCAGGCCCTGCAGGACGATCGTCGCCCCGGCGGCGAACTGCGTGAGCACGCCGTCGGGGTCGATCTGGTCGGGCATCTGCGCGCCGAACCCGCCGGCGCGGGTGAAGCACGCCCGGTCGACGAGCGTGCCCTCCCGCGCCATCCGGACGAAGGGTGTGCGTACCCCTCGTTCGGCGATGATCTCGTCGACCATCTGCGGAGACAGCAGGTCGGAGAAGTCGCGTGGCAACTGGGCCGCCGGGCTCAGCAGGGGCCGCTGTCCCCACACCTCCGCCGCGAAATCATCCCGCCCGCAAGCGACGCACCGCTCCAGCACTACTACTCAGGCCGTGCCGTCGGCGCCGCCATCGGCCCCGTCCGGGTTCGAGCCGCCGTCGGCGACACCCTCGCCCGAGCCGGCCGCGCCGTCAGCACCACCGTCGTGGCCGCCCGGGTTCGAACCGCCGTCAGCGGCGCCCTCGCCCTTGTTGGCCGAACCGTCGGCCCCGCCGTCGTGGCCCTCCGGGTTGGAGCCACCGTCGGCGACTCCCTCGCCTGAGTTACCGGTGGTCGTCATGTCGTCGTCACTGATAGCCATGTGCGATCCTCTCGTCGGTGCAGGCGTTGACCTGCACGGATTCATGCGGTGTCGCCACGTACCCGGACTGGCCCGGACACGATGGGGCTTGCCGTTCCCCCACTATGCCACCGGATCAACACGGGGCACGACCGGTCGACAGACCGGCGATCAGGGCCCGTGGCCGAGATACTCGTGAACGCGCAACGCCAGGGCGAGGTCGAGGGTGTCCCCCACCCGTCGCTCCGCGTCGAGGTCGGTGAAGATCCTGGAGATGCGGTACCGCACGGTGTTCTTGTGCACGTGGAGCAACTCCGCCGTGCGGATCAGGCTGCGGTTCTCGGCCAGATAGGTGGCCAGGGTCTCCCGGGACTCCGCCGCCTGCGGGGTGTCCGCGGCCAGTGGGCCCAGCGTTTCCCGGACCCAGATCCTCGCTTCCGGGGTGTCCTTGGCGATCAGTGACGTCGCGGCCAGACCCGGTTCGGCGTAGCTGGACACGGGCCGCGACCGGCGCCCCGGGGCGGTGGCGCAGCCGAACGCGATCCGGGCCTGCTCGTGGCTGCGTTTGAACCCCTCTGGCCCCCACATCGGCTCACCCATCGCCAGGTGAGCGCCGCCCATGGACTCCCGCAGCCTGGTCAGGTCGAGCGTCCGCACCGCGGCGGCGTCGACGGGGATCCAGTTCCACACGGTCGTCTCGTCGATCGTGACCTGCAGCGGGGGCGAGGGTGCATTGATCACCCCGGCCGCGGCGAGGATCCTGCTGTGCAACCGGCGGGCAGAACTCTCCGGATCGGGATCCCACGCGATCACGGCCAGATGCGTCCGCTTGAGCGCGTATCCGGTCTTGGTCTCGAACCGCGTCGCACCGCTTCCCGGATCGTTCATGAGGTCCTCGATCGCCGAGACCAGCACGCTGCCCGGCATGTCGCTCCAGCGCTGCCGCTCGGATTCGTAGGCGTTGAGGACGTAGCGGATGATCCAGTCGATGTACTGGTGCTCCATCGTGGCGAACTCGGAGATCACGTCGATGGTGCGCTGCGGAGCGAGATCTCTGGTCTCCATCCGCTGCAGGACCACGCGCTGCATCTCGTGGGCCCCCAGGTGATAGGCGCGGACCAGGGCGTTGGCGGAGACGTTCCGCTGGGCCAACCGGAAGGCGTACTCGACCGCGGCGGTGGTGGGCTGCAGATGGTCGAGCGGGATCTTGTTGCCCATGACGTGCAGGATCGTGCTCACGTTTCCGTGCACGCTTGCGGTGAGCAGGTCCATCAGACCGGTCTCGGCGGACAGGTCGTCGATGGTGTCCGCGATGTACTTGGTCACCGTCGCGACCACCGCGTCGATGTCCTCCGAGAGCTCACGCGCGAGATCGGCCAACACGCGCGAGGCCATCCCCTCGTCGTCGTCGTTGTCGAAGGACTCGACCCGGGGGGCGTCACTCATCGCGCTGTGTTCTCTTCACGCTCTGTTCTCTTCACGCTCGGTTCTCATCACGTTCGACACTCATCACGCTCGGCGCTCCCGTCTCCGTCCCGAGATACTTCAGCGCCGCGCGGGCGGCGTTGTACCCGGGCATCCCGTGCGCTCCGGCGCCCGGCGGCGTCGAGGCCGAGCACAGGTAGGCGCCCGGGATCCCGAGGCTATAGGGGTCGGCGGAGATCCTGGGGCGGAAGACCACCTGCAGTCCGGCGTTGGATCCACCGACGATGTCGCCTCCCCGCTGGTTCTCGTTCTGCGCCTCCAGCCGCCACGGGGGCGTCACGTGGGTGGCGACGATCCGGTCGCGGAACCCCGGGGCGAATCGCTCGATCTGCGCTGTGACCGCCTCCTCCGCGCGGCCCGGGTAGTCGGCGGGAACGTGCGCGTAGGCGTACAGAGGGACGGTGTCCCCGGCGGCCCGGCCCGGGTCGGCCACGTACTGCTGGCCCACCAGCACGAACGGTCGCTCCGGCATCCGGCCCAGCGCACATGCCTTCTCCGCCTGGTGGATCTCGTCGAAGCCCCCGCCGAGGTGCACGGTCCCTGCCCTCCCGCAGTCGGCGTTGCGCCACGGAACCCCGCCGGTGACGGCGTAGTCCACCTTGTAGGCGGCCGGGCCGGCGGAGAAGCGTCGGAACGACGACGCGATCCGGTTGGGGAGGCGCGAGCCGAAGACCCGCAGGGCGGTGTCCGGGGAGGTGTCGAGGAGGACCAGGTCCGACGGGGGAATATCCGACGACGACGAGACGCGCACTCCCGTGTGGATGCGCCCGCCGTGCTCGGCGAGGACGGCAGCCAGCGAGTCGGCGATCGCCTGCGAGCCGCCCTCGGCGACCACCCACCCGTACTTGTGCCCCGACGCCCCGATCATCAGCCCGACCGCCGAACTCGCGGGCCGGTCGAGTCTCGAGAACACGTGGGCGGCGAGCCCGCCAAACAGGGCCCGCCCCCGCTCGGTGCGGAACAGCCTGGCCAGGACCGTCGCGGGTGCCAGGGCACGGGGGCCGAAGAGCGCCAGCTTGTCGGGCCGCCTGGGCACATGGAAGAACGGGCCCATCAATTCGCCGGCCAGGATGTCGAAGTCCCGGGCCAGATCGTTGAACAGCGCATGCCAGACCCGGCCGTCCTCCCCCAACCCCTCGACCGTGCGGGCCACCGAGGTGTAGAGGAGCCCGGCGTCGCCGCTGTCGAGCGGATGGGCGCAATCGATCTCGGGGTGAAGCCACCGCAGACCGTGACGCTCCAGGCCGAGCGTCTGCAGGAAGGGGGACGCCGCCCCCATCGGATGGATGGCCGAGCAGTGGTCGTGGATCAGTCCCGGAACGGTCAGTTCGCCGGAACGGGTACCGCCACCGATCGTGTCCGCGGCCTCCAGGACCGTCACGTCGACCCCCTGGCGTGCGAGGTGGACGGCGGCGGCCAGCCCGTTGGGGCCGCTGCCCACGATGGTGGCGGTACTCATTGTTCTCCTCCGGCGTAGTGGTGGGTGGAGAGCTCTCCGGCTCCCCTCGGTGGTCGCCGCGCGGCTACCTCATGAGCTGACCGCCTCGTCGGCCGTGGGCTCGCTCATCCTCTTGTGGTCGGCCGCGTGGTGATCGGCCGCGTGGTGGTTGGCCTTGTGCTCAGCCGTGCGTCGGCCGCCCGTGGGCTGCCCACCCGTCTCGGCCCGCCACGTGGTGTAGCGCGGGATGGGTCCGTTGGGCAGGTGCGGCCGTGCCTCGACCTCGTCGGCCACGTTGACGTATCCCTCCTCGATGATCCCGAGCGCCGCGTCGATGATCTTGTACTGCTGGGTGCCCTTGTGGATGGGTTGCGACTCCATCCACACCACCACAAACTCGCCGGGGGCATACCCGACCCGCTTCTGGATGGCCGCGATCAGACGGTGGTCGTGGAGATGCCCGTCGCCGAAGTTGAACCCGATGATCGTATTGGAGGCGAACTCGGCCTCGCGGACGTCGTATTTCTCCAGGTCCTCCCCCAGATGGTGCATGAGCAGGGAGAACAGGCCGCGCCCGTTGCTGTGCAGGGACCGCCACCCCAGGGTCAGGTCGAGCGTCATCCGCGCCACGTCGGGGTCGTACATAGACTCGAGCTGCACGGGCGTCGTCTTGGCCGGGCGGTCGATGAACTCGTCCAGCTTGGCCTCGGCGCCCGGCGCGAACGCCCACAGCGCGGTGGCCCAGTTGCCGGCGTACTGGCGCATGGACGGCAGGAACGACACCAGGTCGGGCCGCAGGTTGCCCAGGATCGGGAAGAACACCAGGCCGGCCACGATGAGGGCCAGCAGGAACGGGTTGGAGAAGTCCGTCACGCCGAAGCCGTCCTGGTTGGGGAATCCGAGGAACAGCACGATCGTGGCGAAGGCGAACAGGATGTTCCACTCCAGCGGCACCGCCAGCGGGAACGTGGAGAAGATGAACAGGTGGAAGCACACCATGAGGACGGCGGCGGCGATCGAGACGTAGATGTTGGTCGAGAACAGCAGCACCAGGGGCGCCACCACCTCCACCAGCGTGCCCAGCACATGCGCCACGCCCGAGGCCATCCGGGAGGGGCGCAGATCCTCCGGATACTTGCGGTAGTGCGCCCGCTTGACCGACTTGGACACGATCCACGGGGTGTTGCTGATCATCGGCGGGATCACGTGGGAGAAGTGCTTGCCCAGCTTGGAGATGCCCGCACCGATCCACACCGTCACGATGAGCAGCTTGAGGGCCACCACGATGTCCACGAACGGCAGGAACGAGAAGAACACGATCGCGGGGTAGTACTGCTCACCGCGGGAGGCGATAAAGATGACCTTGTCCCGCAGGCCCATAACCACCATCAGCACGACCAGCGGCATCACCACGGACGGGTTGACCACCGACTGGTCGGCCATCCCCCGGGCGGCGACGCCGGGGAGGACCACGGCGAGCAGCAGGTTGGCCAGGATCACGCAGTAGAGCAGGACGTCGAACAGCGATCTGGTGTCACCGCGGGTGCCCGGCACCTTGTCCGGCCAGGGTGGGAGCCGGATGCCGCCCACCCTGGTCCAGTAGAGGACTCCGCCGGTCATGGGCTTGAAGCGTCCACACAGGGGACCCCAGGTGCCGCCCAGGCCCATGATCTCCAGCAGCATGGTCCACAGGATGGCCTTCTGGTAGACGATCAGCTCGTTCCACCAGCTACCCACGTCCAGCGGGTTGAATCCGGAGGTCAGTGTGGCCAGCGTGATCCCGATGCCGATTTGCAGGATCAGCACCTTGAACAGGTAGATGACGTTGATCATCTTGGGGGTGCCGAACCCGTGGTCCGCCCAGTGCGTGTGTGCGATCCGTACCCGCTCCATGAGCGGCAGGCCGTTGAACTTCTTCGGGTCGATGTCGGGCGGAACGCCCTGCGTGAATCCCATGATGTACTCCTTTGACGTCCAGCTGTGATGGGGCGGGTGACGCGGCAGGCTACGAGACGGCCGCGACGCGACGCAGTGAGGGTTTGTCGATCTTGCCGACCGGGTTACGGGGCAGTTCGTCGACGAAGTGGATCGCCGCGGGCAGCTTGATCTTGGTGATGCGCTCGCGGGCGGCCTCGAGGAGTTCGTCCTCGGTGACCTCGGTGTTCGCGTAGGTCACGACGTAGGCGACGGGGATCTCCCCGTAGGTCTGGTGTGGTGCTCCGACGACCGCGCACTCGAGCACCGCGGGATGCGTGGCCAGGGCGTTCTCGATCTCCTTGGGGTACAGGTTCTCCCCGCCCCGGATGATCATGTCCTTGATGCGGTCGACCAGCGTGAGGTAGCCGTCGGCGTCGAACTTCCCGACGTCACCGGTGTGCAGCCATCCGTCCTCGATGGTGTCGGCGGTGGCCTCCGGCATCCCCAGGTAGCCCTTCATCACCGTGGGGCCCGAGATCATCACCTCTCCGGCGTGGCCGACGGGCAGCTCACCGCCGTCCTGATCGACGACCTTGACGCTGATCCCCGGCAGGGGGACCCCGACGGTGCCGGCCTTGATCGGGCCACCCGGTGGGTTGCACGTGGAGGCGCATGTCCCCTCGGTGAGGCCGTACCCCTCGACCACCGGGATACCGAGCACGCCGGTCACCCGGTCGAGGAGCTCCCTCGACACCGGTGCCGCTCCGCAGATCGCGCGCCGTAGGCAGCTGAAATCCCGGTTCTCAGCGCCCGGCGTGTCGGCGAGGGTCGCGAAGATGGCCGGGACGGCGGAGAAGTAGGTCGGCCGGTGCTCCTCGATCGCGTCGAGAAAGGTCTCCGGCCTGAAGCGTCGGAGCAGGGTGAGGCGACCGCCCACCGAGGCGGGCAGGAGGAAGCTCACGCAGATGGCGTTGACGTGGAACAGCGGCAGGACCAGTAGGCAGTGCTCGTCGGGGCGGGCGTCGACATGCTCGGCCAGCGCGCGGGTCATGTGCTCGAGATTCGCGTGGGTCAGCTCGACCCCTTTGGGGCGTCCGGTGGACCCGGAGGTGTAGACCAGCAGCGCCGTGTCCTGAGGCGTGAACGTGGCGGTGGGCACCGAGTCGCCGGTGGTGGGGCACTCAGCGACATCGAGCACTGTCGGCGAGACGGTGAGCGCGCGGATGGCGTCCGGCGACTCGGTCACCACGACGAGGGTGGTGGAGTCCCCGAGCTGGTGCTCGAGCTCCGCCGGGGCCAGGACCGGGTTGACCGGCGTCGCGACGGCTCGCAGGCTCCAGGCCGCCATCACGGCGACGAGGAACTCGACCCTGTTGGACAGTTGTACCGCCACGACGTCCCGCTCGCCGACTCCGTGGCCCGCGAGAATCCGGGCGTACGCGGCCACGAGCTGCGAGAACTCGCGGTAGGTCAGCGCGGTGCTCTCGTCCTGCGCGAAGGGGGCGTCGAGGCCCTCGGTGCGATTCCAGACAGAGTATCCGAGCAGGTCAGTGCGCATTGGCATCCGGCAACCTTCGTAGTGATGGGGATCGGTGTGATCCGCAACACTATGGAGCGGGCCAGTGCCTGAGAACGTCCCAGGACGCCAAAGAAAGCGTCAGCTGTTGTGCCGGGGAGACAGGGGGGCCGGTCAGCGACCGGACGACTCGACGACGCGGCGTGACCTGCTCGACTGGGCGACGGCTCGGCCCCGGGAGGCTGCGGGCGTTGTCGTCGTCGCGATGGTTGACGTGCTCTCCCCCGCGCCGGTCACCCTCGCACGGGCTGCCGGGCGGACGCGATCAGGGTGGCCGCCCGCACGGTCGCCGCTGCTACCTCCCGCGGTTCGCCTTGCGGTAACTCACGACGGAACCGATGATCCCGGCGACCGCCCCGACCATCCCGCCGACCACGGCTCCCTGTGCCATGCCCCCGAGAAGACCCTCCCCCGGTGTCACCGTGACCGAGGGGAAGGGCAGGAGCGGCTGCCCCGCGAAGACGGTGTAGGTCATCGCGGCGAACGTCAGGGCGATGACCGTGCACACCGCGACCATGTTGACCAGCGTCGACTTGGCCCCGCCCTCCTCGGCAAGGGTGTTGAGGTGGACTCCCCGCCGCCGCGCGTACCACTGGGTCGCCGCCGCGGGCAGGATCGTGAGCGCGAGGAGCACCGTCGGAACGAGGAAAAGGCCAAACGCTGCTGACACGACGGACCCCGCCAGTCCCGCGTACAGACCGATAGTGAGACCGAACGAACTCGCCTCCATGAACACGGTGCGTTCCCGCTCGTCACCGTACGCAGGGCTGTCGAGATCCATGACCCGGTCCGACCACCTGTCGAACACGCTGTTGCGCTGATTCATCAGGACTCCTCTTCCAGAGTGAAAAGCTCTTCAACCGACCGCTCCAGGGTCCGCGCGATTCGAATCGCCAGGTACACCGACGGCGAATAGTCGCCCCGCTCGACCGCGATGATCGTCTGCCTGCTGACACCCACCGCCTCGGCGAGCTCGGCCTGGGTGACCCGCTTGACCTTGCGGCACTCCCGGACCGGGTTCGATCCGGTCGCGTCGGACTCTCGGACTGCCATGGCCCGATGTTAATCAGGCTTGACTTTTCATGTCAAGAGTAGTTGACCTTTGAGTGGGCGGCGGCTCCCACCAGCTCTGCTGCGGGCGTTGTCGTCGTCATCGAGGGACCGCGCCGTACTTCGCCGCGCAGCTCGTCGCCTGGACCGGCAGCGGCATGGCACCCGCATACTGGGTGATCGGGGTCTGCGTGATCGGGCTCCTCACCGTGTCCACCATCGCCGAGACGGGAAAGAAGGCCCTGCCGACATGATCCCCTCGCCACCCTCTGCGGACCGCGCCAACCGGCCCGGGACGGGTGACGCCACCGCGCTGCGCGTGGCCGTCGAACCGACCCGCGACCCCCACCTCGTCGCCGCGGTGGAGGGCGCGGGGGGTTCGGTGGTTCCGCTCGAGGAGGCCCGGGTGCTGGTGTGGATCGGGGGCCCGGACGGTTTCCCGGCCCTGCCTCAACAGGTCGAGTGGGTGGCGCTGAGCACCGCGGGAATCGAGCACTTCGTCGCCGAGGGAGTGCTCGACGACCGCCGGACCTGGACCAACGCCTCCGGCTTCTACGCCCGGGGCGTCGCCGAACACGCGCTCGCCCTGCTGCTCGCGGGCACCCGGCAGGTGGTCCGGTCGGCCCACACCCGCTGGGCCAAGGATGCCGTGGATCCGACTGTCCGCACTCTCCGGGGCGCCTCGGTCGCGATCATCGGCGCCGGCGGCATCGGGCGTGAGCTCGTGCCACTGCTCACCGCGTGTGGAGCGCGGACCCTCGCCGTCACCAGGTCCGGCCGCCCGGTCGAGGGAGCCGCCCTCACCGTTCCGGCCGAGCGGACCGAGGAGGTGCTCGCTCAGGCCGACCACGTGGTGCTGGCCGCGCCCGACACCCCGGAGACCCGACACCTGATCAACGACCGCACCCTGGCGCTGCTCCGCCCGCACTCCTGGATAGTCAACGTGGCCCGCGGGCCGCTGATCGACCAGGCGGCCCTGTACCGCGCCCTCACCGCGGGACTGATCGGGGGAGCTGCCCTCGACGTGACCGATCCGGAACCGCCCGCGCCGGACGACCCGCTGTTCGGCCTCGACACCGTGGTGATCACCCCGCACGTCGCCAACCCGGCCGGACGGCTCACCGAGGAGATGGCGGGGCCCCTCGCGGAGAACCTGCGCAGGTTCGTCGACGGCGAGGACCTGCTGTCCGTGGTCGAGTACGGCCGCGGCTACTGACGCTCACCACCCGCGACCCGAGGGCTGAACCCGTCGCGCGCACTACACGGGAGCCGTCAATCCACCGCACGGCGGACGAACCCGCGCAGGCCGACGGTCGCAAAGGCCACCGTCGAGACCCCGAGCCCGAGCGCGATCCACTCCGCCCCCAGGTGCGGCGACGAGGTCAGGGCGGCGCGCATCCCCTCCGAGACGTAGGTGAGCGGGTTGACCAACGTCAGCACCTGGAACCACCGCAGGGAATCGAGCAACTGCCACGGGTAGAACGTGGCACCGGTGAAGATCAGCGGCGTCAGGGCCAATGCGAAGACCATGTTGATGCGTTTCGCCGGCACCGACGTGCCCAGCACCAGGCCGATGGAGGCCCCGGCGAGGCCGCCGACGACCAGGAGCAGCGCGAACACCCCCCAGTTCGCACCTCCGGTCTGCAACCCGTCCGGCAGGATCACTGCTCCGAGCGGCAGGATAAGCAGCGCCGCGATCAGGGACCGCCCGGTCGCGAACACCAACTTCTCCACTCCCACCATCAACGGGGAGATCGGCGCCAGCAGCCGGTCCTCGATCTCCTTGGTGTAGGAGAACTCGATCACCAGTGGCAGCGCCACGTTCTGCAGCGCCGTCAACACGAGCGTCAGCGCGATGATGCCCGGCAACAGTTGCGTCGCATAGCCCTCGTCCACCGCGCCGATCTCCGGCAGGACGAGGCCGAACACGAAGAGAAACGCCAACGGTTGCATGAGCGACTGCGCCAGGAAACCCCCGAGCTCGTGACGGAGGGTGTTCCAGATATCTCGCTGCAGCAGGCCCAGGAACGCACGGAAACCGGTCGCGCGCGCCAGCATCGGGTCCGGTGTCGTCCGGCCCCCGTCCGGTCTGGACGACGCCCCCGCCGGCGCACCAGCGGTCGTGCCGGGGTTCCTCGTCACGTCACTCATCGCAGCTCCCGCCCGGTCAGGTGCACGAACACGTCTTCCAGGCTGCCCTCGAGCCGGCGCACATCCCGCACCACGGCTCCTCGTTGTTCGGCGACCGCGACCGCCTCGCCCAGGCGACTGTCGCCATAGCACCGCACGCGCCACCGCCCCTGGTCGATCTCGGCGGACTCCGTCTCCCCGAGCTCTCCCAGCAGCGGAGCGGGATCGTCCGGGGCGTCCACCACGAGTTCGATGCCGCGACCACCCGGCAGCAGATCCCGCAGACCTGCCGGCGTGTCCAGCGCGATGCGCTCACCGTGGTCGACGATCGCGATCCGCTCACACAGTCGATCCGCCTCCGCCATATCATGCGTGGTCAGCATGATCGTGGTGCCGGAGCGGTGGAGTTCGGTCACCCTGTCCCAGAGGAACAACCGTGACTGCGGATCCAACCCAGTGGTCGGTTCGTCGAGGAAGAGAAGCGGCGGACGGTGCATGAGTGCCCGCGCGATGAGTAGTCGCTGCGCCATACCGCCGGAGAAGTTCTCCACCTGTTCATCGGCGCGGTCGGCCAACCCGAACTGTTCCAACAGCTCGCGTGAGCGCCGTCGCCTGTCCTTCAAGCGCATTCCGTAATAGGCGCCGTGGAACGTCAGATTCTCCAGGGCCGTCAACGATCGGTCCAGGTTGCTCTGCTGCGGCATCACCGCGATCCGCCGTTTGACCGCCTGCGGTCCGGCCACCACGTCGATCCCGTCGATCCGCGCAGTGCCCGAGGTCGGTCTCACCCGCGTGGTCAGAATGCCCAGCGTCGTCGTCTTACCGGCGCCGTTGGGCCCGAGCAGTCCGAACAGTTCGCCACGATCCACCGTGAAGTCGATGCCCTTGAGCGCGACCGGACCACGGCGACCGTACTGTTTGCGCAGATCGCGGACCTCGATCATCGGGTCATCGCCGCGCGCGTCCGTCCGTGGATCGCCGCGCACCTCCGACCGGGCGTCGCCGCGCACGGCGTCGTCGTTCACGCCCACACAGTCCTCCGATCGCTGGACACACTCTAGCGCCCCGAGAGCCGCCGCCCGGTCTGCTCAACCGAGCGGCGGCTCTCGTGGTGTGCTGCTGCGGAGTTCGTCGTCGTCGGGGTCTTCCCACAGCCCGGTTCGCGGCTGCATGTCCGACCAACGGCTGCGCTCCCCGCAGCGAGCGCGCTACTTGACCAGCAACTCTGCGATCTGGATGGTGTTGAGCGCGGCACCCTTGCGCAGGTTGTCGCCCGCCACCATGAGGTTCAGGCCCCTGTTGCCCTCGATCGACTGGTCCTGGCGGATGCGGCCCACCAGCGACTCGTCGATGCCCGCCGCGTCCAGCGGGGTCGGCACCTCCACGACCTTCACGCCCGCGGCCTTCGACAGCACCTCGCGCGCCTGCTCCGGGGTGATGTCCCGCTCGAACTCGGCGTTGATGCTCAGCGTGTGACCGGTGAACACCGGCACGCGCACGCAGGTGCCGGCCACGCGGAGCTCGGGCAGCCCGAGGATCTTGCGCGACTCGTTGCGAAGCTTCTGCTCCTCGTCGGTCTCCTCGGACCCGTCGTCGACCAGCGCGCCCGCCAGCGGCAGCACGTTGAACGCGATCGGCGCCACGTACGGCCCCGTGTCGTCCACCTTGAGCGCCGCGCCGTCGTGCACCAACTCGTGGCCGACGCCGACGTTCCCGGTCACCTGCTCCTCGAGGGTCCGCACGCCCTGCAAACCCGACCCGGACACGGCCTGGTACGTCGACACCACCAGCCGCTTGAGACCGGCCGCCTCATGAAGCACCTTGAGCACCGGCATCGCGGCCATGGTGGTGCAGTTGGGGTTGGCGATGATGCCCTTGGGCGGGTTCTGCGCCGCCTCGGGGTTGACCTCGGAGACGATCAGCGGGACGTCGGGGTCCTTGCGCCAGGCGCTGGAGTTGTCGACGACGACGGCGCCGGCCGCCGCAAACCTGGGCGCCTGCTCCTTGGACATGGTGCCGCCGGCCGAGAACAGGGCGATGTCGATGCCCTTGAGCTCCTCGTCGGTGGTGTCGGCCGTGTCCTCCACGACGATCTCCTCGCCGCGGAACGGCAGCGTGGTGCCCGCCGACCGGGCGGAGGCGAAGAACCGCACCTTGTCAGCCGGGAAGTTCCGCTCCTCCAGCAGGGCGCGCATCACGCGCCCCACCTGGCCCGTGGCTCCGACTACGGCGACAGTGGTCATTGGTGAGGTCAACTCCTGGTGTACTCGCTACGGCCGCCCGCGGGTGGCAGCTCCACCCTGCGCTCGGGTCGGCCGATGATCGCCCAGTCTACCGGCCTCGTAAATGCCCTCCAGCGACTCTCGTCACATCCGGGCTGCGGGCCCTCATCACACCGCCCACGGCCTCGAGCCCGTCGACCCGCCGGTTGCATCCCCGCCGCCCTCTCCGCCCTCTCTGCCCCTCTCCGCCGCCAAGAGGAAATCGCCTGAATCGCGCGAGGAGCCGTGCACGATTTCCTCTTCTCGCCGCGTTCCACTTCTCGGCGCGGCAGGGCGGGCAGGGCGGGATCGGCAGGGCGGGCAGGGCAGGATCGGCGGGGCGGTGATATTTCAGAAGAGGCGCTGGGCGGTATCCACACCCCGTGCTCGTCCACAGGCCAACCCGGACCACCCCATCGAAGCGCTCGCGAGGATTCGAGCACCAGGCATAGTCGCACTCCGTGAGCGCGCGCCCCCGGAACGTACCCATCCGTACCCGTGACCTCCGGCACCGGACCGGAAGCCGGTTGACGAGTCGCGGCTATGCCCGCCTTCATCACGGCCTGTGGTTCCGCGACGGCGTTCCCATCGACTCCTGGGCGCGGGCGGAGGCACTCATGGAGCTCTACCCGGACGCAGCGGTGACAGGATGGCTCGCGGCAGTCATCTACGGGCACGCCTTCGCGCCGCTCGACTTCGCGGACGAGGTGGTGGCGCCGGGGCGGCGGATCGAGCGGCCGGGCGTTACTGGATGGCAATACCGGATCCCGCCCGAGCACGTCCAGATCCTGACGTCGGGGCACTGCCCGGACATCCGCATAGCGAGCCCGGAGTGGACTCTCTTCGACATCGCACGTCACGAACCGAGAGTCGAGGCCATCTGCGCCCTCGACACCTCCACCACCATGGGGCTCCTGCCGATCAATCGGCTGCGCCCGCTGGCCGAAGGGTTACGAGGCGTGCGCGGCCGCAGGATCGTGCTCACGCGGCTCGGGGAGGTCGACACCCTCGCCGAATCGCCATGGGAGACCCGAACGCGGCTGTTCCTACTCGAGAACGGGTTGACCGGATTCGTCCTCCAGCACCGGGTGCCCGAGTTCAGATACCGCCTCGACATCGCGTGGCCGTCCCTGAAGGTGGCGGTGGAGTACGACGGCGCGGGTCACCGCACGCGGAAGCAACAGGCCGACGATGAGATCCGACGGAACCGACTGCGAGCGGCCGGCTGGTACATCGAGGTAGTCACCGCGACCTCACTGGTTCGCAGCCCCGACGAGATCCTGGCGCACGTGCGGGCGGCGTTGGGCCGACGCGGCTACGTGAGCCCCGGTGCCTGAATCACCCACCCACCGGGCCCTTCTGCCGCCCCTCCTCCGCCGCAGATCCGCCGCTCCTCCGCCGCTCCTCCGCCGCAGACCCGCCGCAGGTCCGCCGGGAAGAGGAATTCGTGCAGAGCCACTCGGGCGATACAGGCGAATCCCTCTTCCCGATGGTGAGGTGGGCCGGTGGACCGGCCGATAGTGAGGTGGGCCGGTGGACCGGAGCGCGGACAGGCGCGGGCCGTGCGGGGCTCAGGTCAGCGACCGGTGCCGGCGTAGACCTGGGCCTCCTCCTCGCCGCCGAGCTCGAACGCGGCGTGCAGGGCGCGGACGCTCTCGGGGAGCTCGTCCTCGCGGACCAACGCCGAGATGCGGATCTCCGAGGTGGAGATGAGCTCGATATTGACCCCGGCCTCGGACAGCGACTCGCAGAAGGTCGCGGTGACGCCCGGGTGCGACTTCATGCCGGCGCCCACCAGGGAGACCTTGCCGACGTTGTCGTCGTAGAGCACCTGGTCGATCCCTAGGTCGTCCTTAGCCTGTGAGAGCACCTCGACGGCCCTGGCCCCGACCTCACGCGGGCAGGTGAAGGTGATGTCGGTCTTGCCCTCCGCCTTGGAGACGTTCTGCAGGACCATGTCGATGTTGATCTCGGCGTCTGCCACCACGCGGAAGATCTTGGCGGCGTACCCCGGCTGGTCGGGGATACCGACGACCGTGATCTTGGCCTCCGAGGCGTCGTGTGCGACTCCGGTCAGGACTGCGTCTTCCACGGGGATGTCCTCCACTTTTCCGGCCACGAGCGTGCCCGGGTTGGTCGAATACGACGAGCGCACGCGCAGGGGCACGTGGTACCGGCGGGCGAACTCGACGCTCCGCAGGTTGAGGATCTTCGAGCCGACGGCCGCCATCTCCAGCATCTCCTCGTACGAGATGGAGTCGAGCTTGCGGGCGTCGGGGACGATCCGGGGGTCGGCGGTGTAGATGCCGTCGACGTCCGAGTAGATCTCGCAGACGTCGGCTCCCAGCGCGGCCGCCATGGCCACCGCGGTGGTGTCCGAACCGCCACGGCCGAGAGTCGTGACGTCGAGGGTCTCCCGGGACACGCCCTGGAACCCGGCGACCAGGGCGATCTTGCCCTGGTCGAGGGCGTCACGGACCCGCCCCGGGGTGATGTCGATGATCCTGCTGTCGCCGTGCTTGGTGGTGGTGATGATCCCGGCCTGCGAGCCGGTGAACGAGTAGGCCTCCATCCCGAACGAGCTGATGGCCATGGCCAGCAGGGCGTTGGAGATCCTCTCGCCCGAGGTCAGCAGCATGTCCATCTCGCGCTGCGGGGGCGCCGGGCAGACCTGGTCGGCCAGGTCCAGGAGCTCGTCGGTCGTGTCCCCCATCGCCGAGGCGACCACCACGACGTCGTTCCCGGCCTTCTTTGTCTCGACGATCCTCTCGGCGACCCGACGGATTCGTTCTGCGGACTCCACGGAGGAGCCGCCGTACTTCTGCACTACGAGTGCCACGCGGTCACACCCTTCCGGTGTTGATCGGCTTAACGCAGCCCTACTTTACGGGAGGTGTTTACTCATCACCGATGACGGAAACCTTGGCGGCCGTGTTGTTGGCCCTCGCCTCCGCCCTCAGCCAGGCCTTCGGAACCGTGATGCGGCACCGGACCAAGGACCGCGCCGAGGGCCGGCTCGAGGGTCGTTTCGGCGTCCTCGCCAGCAGGTTCTGGTGGACCGGCATGGCCATCAGCCTGGCCGGATTCGCCTTTCAGGGACTGGCGCTGGCGTTCGGTTCGCTGATCCTGGTGCAGACCATCACAGTCCTCTCACTGACCTTCGCGCTCCCGCTGGGCGCGTGGGTGACGGGTCGGCGGATCACCAAGACGGAACTGTTCTGGGGATACGTCCTGGCGGGATGCGTGGTGGTCCTGGTGATCTATGGTCGGCCGACGGGGGGTGACGCCCATCCGCCCTGGTACGAGTGGGCGCTCGCGTGCGCGGGCGGGCTCGCGGTGATCGCGGTGTTGCTCCGCCTGTCCCGCAATCGCCGCCGCAACGGCAACCGGGCGCTGCTCCTGGGCGTCGCCGGAGGCCTCGCCTTCGCCTACGTCGCGCTGCTCACCAAGGGCGTCGCCGACCGGTGGTTCACGGGCGGGGTGCTCGAGGTGTTCACCACGGGGGAGGTGTACGGACTGGTGGCGGCGGCGGTGATCGCGCTGACGCTGCAGCAGATGTCGTTCTCGGCGGGGGCCGTGCACCAGGCGGTGCCCGCCTCGACCGTCACCACGCCGGTCGTCGCACTGGGACTCGGCGTGGTGGTGCTGGGCGAGTGGTTCACCGTCGACGGCCCCGAGCTGGCGATCCTGGCCGCGACGCTCGTCCTGATGGTGGTGGCCACGGTGCGGTTAGCAAACAAGGAGGTCGACCGCGGGGCCGAGACGGTCCCGGGTAACGCGGGCGCCGTCTCCCGCGATTCCTGAGCCATGAGGACCCACCCCGAGCGGCTGAGCAATTCCACTCCATCGCCTACCCTGAACCTCATGCGCCCCACACGCCCCAGCGGCACCTCTGATTTCGGCCGCGTCGTGCGTGGGGGCCGTGCTCGCCTCTCCCGCCGCGCAACGGTCGGCGCCGCCGTCGCCGCGCTCGTCGCCCCACTGGCCGTCGCCGCCCCCACGGCCGGAGCCGTGGTCAACGGAACCCCCTCCGGCCCGGCGCCCTGGGCCGTGCAGATCACCACGTTCAGCGGCATTCCGGGCACGCCCTGCTCCGGGGTGGTGGTGGCCCCGTACTGGGTGGCCACCGCCAAACACTGCGGACCCGCCAATCCGAACGCCTACACCCTGGGCTTCGGCAACCAGGCCACCGTGCCGGGCGGGTTCGCCGAGACCGCCTCGCTGGCCAGTCCGTCGATCGTCGGGGCGTTCGGCTCCCTGGACACCGGCAGTGTCGGACGCCACACCCCCGTCGCCGCCTACCACGCCCCCGCCGGGGACGTCATGCTGCTCAAGCTGGCCCACCGGGCGCCGTCCCCGTCGGTCAAGCGGGCAGGTGCCGACCCCGCCCCCGGCGCGACCCTGCGCTTCCACGGCTTCGGCGAGACCACCCCCCGCGGTCAGCGCTCCGCGGAGCTGCGCACCGGACTCACCCGCCTCGAGCGCGTGGAGCCGCGCGCCGGATCCCGGATCGGCCGGTCCCACACCACCCAGGGTGGATACGGGAACGGGGACTCAGGGGGACCGGTTTTCCACGGCGACCTGCTGGTGGGCATCCATTCCGGTTCCGACCACGGCCGACGCCAGCCCAACGGAACCAATCCGGCCTGGTACGAGTCGATCCCGTTCCAGAACGGGTGGATCGACTGGATGGTCGCCAACCGATGAACCCGACGACCCGTGCCTTACCGCGCAGGTTTTGTCACACTTGACAGATGACCTCGCCGGAGCAGTCGGAGCTCGTGATCCGTCGCGCCTCTCGCTCCGACCTCGATCTCGTGCTGTCGGCCGGCGACCTCTTCGCCTACCCGCCCACCGCGGAATGGACCCGGGACTTCCTCGACAACGGGTCCAACCTCCTGCTGCTGGCCCTGCAGGACGAGGTCCCCGTGGGGATGCTGGTGGCGGTGGAGACCGGGTACCTGGGCGCCAGCCCGGACCTGTTCGTCTACGGAATCCGGGTGAGCGAGGCGTTGCGGGGCCGCGGGATCGCCCATCAGCTCGTGGACAAGGCCGTCGGCATCGCCGAGGAGGCCGGTTGCCGCAGACTCTGGGGTTCCATGCACCACGACCAGGAACTGGGCCCCGACTCGCCCCTCTCCCCACCCGAGACGACCACCGGGTCCACGACCTTCGTCATCCCGATTCCATGACGCCCCCGACACGGTGTATCGTGACCCCCATGCAGCGCGTGCTCCTTCTTGGGTGCCGCGGCGGGGCCCGCTGAGGCGGACCGGCTCCCCGTCGCGGGATCTCGTCGCGCCGGTCCGATCCCCCCACAGATCGAATCCATGGAAGTAGAGCCCCCGCAATGAATCCCGCTGACGCATTCGTCTCGTCGTCGTCGACGATCACCTCCCCCTCCAAGCCCGGACGCCCCGACCAACCGTCGTGGAACCGACAGAAGGGCTCCTCGATGCCGGCGCATCGGTATCGGCCCTTCGCCGAGGAGGTCGAGGACGTCTCGCTGCCCGACCGCACCTGGCCGGACAAGACCATCACCCACGCGCCCCAGTGGTGCGCCGTGGATCTGCGCGACGGCAACCAGGCGCTGATCGACCCCATGAGCCCGGCCCGCAAGCGCCGCATGTTCGAGCTGCTGGTGCGCATGGGCTACAAGGAGATCGAGGTCGGCTTCCCGTCGGCGTCGCAGACGGACTACGACTTCGTCCGCGAGATCATCGAGGACGACGCCATCCCCGAGGACGTCACCATCCAGGTGCTGGTCCAGTGCCGGGAGGACCTGATCCGCCGAACGTTCGAGGCCTGCGAGGGCGCGTCCAACGTGATCGTGCACTTCTACAACTCCACCTCGATCCTGCAGCGCAAGGTGGTGTTCCGTAAGGACCGCGACGCCATCAAGAAGATCGCCACCGACGCCGCCGCCCTGGTCACGGCCGTCGCGAAGGACTACCCGGACACCAACTGGCGCTGGGAGTACTCACCCGAGTCCTTCACCGGCACCGAGCTGGCGTTCTCCAAGGAGGTCTGCGACGCCGTCACCGAGGTCGTGGGCGCCACCCCCGAGAACCCGATCATCCTCAACCTGCCCGCGACGGTCGAGATGGCCACGCCCAACGTGTACGCCGACCAGATCGAGTGGATGCACCGCAACCTGGCGCGGCGCGACTCGACCATCCTGTCGCTGCACCCGCACAACGACCGCGGCACCGGCGTGGCCGCCGCCGAGCTGGCCTTCCAGGCCGGCGCCGACCGCATCGAGGGCTGCCTGTTCGGCAACGGCGAGCGCACCGGCAACGTCTGCCTGGTGACTCTGGGCATGAACCTGCTCACCCGTGGCGTCGACCCGCAGATCAACTTCTCCGACATGGACGAGATCCGCCGCACCGTCGAGTACGCCAACCAGCTGCGGGTACCCGAGCGCCACCCCTACGGCGGCGACCTGGTGTTCACCGCCTTCTCCGGCTCGCACCAGGACGCGATCAACAAGGGCTTCGACGCCCTGGAGGCCGAGGCCGACGCACGCGGCGAGGACGTCACCGACATCACCTGGGAGGTCCCGTACCTGCCCGTCGACCCCAAGGACGAAGGCCGGTCGTACGAGGCCGTGATCCGCGTGAACTCGCAGTCCGGCAAGGGTGGCGTCGCCTACATCATGAAGAGCGACTACGGCCTGCAGCTGCCGCGGCGCCTGCAGATGGAGTTCTCCGCGCTGGTGCAGAACGTCACCGATTCCGAGGGCGGCGAGGTCACACCCAAGCAGATGTGGGACATCTTCACGCTGGAGTACCTGGACCGCATCTCCCCCATGGAGCGCATGTCCCAGCACCTCGAGGTCTCCGAGACCGATGACGGCGAGGACTCCATCGAGGCCGTCATCAAGTGGAAGGGCGAGACCCGGGAGCTCACCGGGTCCGGTAACGGCCCCCTGGCGGCGTTCGTCGCCGCGCTCAACGAGATGTTCGACGACGAGGTGCGCATCCTCGACTACTCGGAGCACGCCATGACCGCCGGAGACGACGCGACCGCGGCCGCCTATGTCGAGGTGCAGTTCGGCAACCGGGTCTTCTGGGGGGTCGGCCGCGCCGGTTCCATCACCACGGCGTCGCTGCGCGCGGTGGTCTCGGCGGTGAACCGGGCGTACGCGGACGAGGCCGCGGGCTCCGACGACACCGTGGGCAGCACCGAGGGCGCCCGCACCTGGGCTCCCTGAGCTGACCCGACCAGAAGAGCGTTCCGCACACATCGCCGTGTGCGGAACGCTTTTTTTGTGCGGGTGGGCGGGCAGCTGTGGCACCGGGCGAGCGGTGCGACCGGGTGTGCGTGCGGGCGGCGGGCGGCGGGCGGCGGGCGGTGTGACCGGGTGTGCGTGCGGCCGGGTGCGCGTGCGGCCGGGCGGGCGCGTGACTGGGCGGGTGCGTGACTGGGCCTCGGGCCCGCGGTTTCCGGGCGAAAGGAGCTTCAGATGCGCCCCCTGAACCTCACTAGCCACATATATCACTCCGGTAACGAAGGTCTCGATTTGGTTACGTCGAGGGCGTAATGTGACGGTCGATCGCGCCGATATGCCAGGCGTCAGTTTTCTGCAGTACAAGTCTGGAGTGCACCCTTATGCCCGTTTCACGCCGTGGGTTTCTCACCGCCGCGTCAGTCGGGGTGGGCGTCGCTGTCGCCTCCTCCGTCCGTGGCCCCCTCGCCGGGGCCAACCCGTTCGACACCGGTTCCCTCGGCATGGCCCAGGATCTGCTCAAGTCGGTCCCGACCGGCAGCGGCATGATCCAGCCGAACGGTCCACTCGGCTACGTCGGGGTGACCTTCCCCAGCGCCGAGGAGATCGCCGGCCGCATCCGGTTCGCGTTCCCCGACGGCTCGGTGGGCGACTGGCTGCCGCTCGAGGCGATGGACTCCGCCCCGGACTCCGGGAGCACGCCCGCCTCTGAACTCGTCGCCGCGCCGGACGGTTCCGTGGGCTACGAGGTCGACGCGCCCGCCGGCGCGCGGGCGACCGCGTTCGACGACGGCCGGGGCGCACCGCGCAACTACAGCCTGGCCAGCGTCGGGACGCTCGGCCTGCCGATCATCCCGCGCGCGGCGTGGGGTGCCGGCGACGTGTCCGGCAACCGCTGGGCTTCCCAGTTCCACCCGGCACAGGCGATCACCATCCACCACACGGCCTCGCCCGTCGGCCTGGACCGCGCCGCCAGCGTGCGCGCGATCTACAACTACCACGCCAACACGCTGGGCTGGGGCGACGTCGGATACCACCTGCTCATCGACCCCGAGGGCCGGATCTACCAGGGCCGCGGCGGAACCGTCGGCGGGACCCCGGTATTCCAGGTGCCGCCGCTCGCCGGTATCGCTCCCCCGGTGGTCACCGCAGGCCATACGGGCGGCGTCAACAACGGCAATATCGGCATCAGTCTGCTGGGCGACTTCACCGGGGCACCGCCGACCGCCGCCGCCGTGGGCGCGACCATCAACTGCGTGCGTGCCCTCTGTTCGGCCACCGGCATCAACCCGCGTGGCGGCATCACCTACCGCAATCCGCAGGGCGGGGCCACGCGCAACATGCCGGCCGTCTCGGGACACCGCGACTGGGGCGGGACCGCCTGCCCGGGCAACTCGTTCTACCCGCAGATGCAGTTCATCCGCGACGCCGCCGCGCGCGGCTGGGCCCCGAACGCGGTCTCCTCGGCCGCCTTCGGCTCCTGACTTCCGTCTGACGACTCCGCTACTTCCGTGCAGGGCCCGCTATCCGGACGAATCCGAACGGCGAGCCCGGCACGGGAGTAGCGGACTCCGCCCTCCCGAGGCCGCACCAGAGCGCACGTCACTCCCCTTGCCCCCAAGGCTGTCTCACTCGTCACCCCGTGTTCACTCCGGGTCGAACCGCCCGTAGGCGACGCCGCATAACGTCTCGTCGGCAAGTGGCAACCGGGGCCCACCCGGAATGCCGATCCCACTTCCGGCGAGGTTCCCCATGCGCAGCACACGTGCCCTCTTCACGGTAGGAGGCACCGCCCTCGGTTGCCTCCTCACCGCCTCATCCCTGACCGTCGCCACCGCCGCGACGGGATCGCTCGGCGCCGACGGACCGCTGGGTTCACTCGATGCCCTCGGCTCGCTCGGCGCCGGGGAGCGCGCCTTCGATCTCCAGGCGCACCGCGGGGGCGTGGGGCTCCATGTCGAGAGCACCCCGCAGGCGTTCTCCCATGCGCTCGAACTGGGCGTGACCACCCTTGAACTCGACACCCAGGTCACCGCCGACGGCGCGGTCGTGGTCACGCACGACCGACGGCCCCGGACGGACGTCTGCCAGGACACCGCACCCGGGGTGGAGGGCGATCCCCTGTTCCCGTACATGGACAACTACATCCACCAGCTCACGCTCGAGCAGGTCCGGACGCTCGACTGTGGTTCGCTCCGTCGTCCCGGGTACCCCGAGCAGCAGACCCATCCGGGTGAGAAGATGATGCTCCTCTCCGAGCTATTCGACCTGGTCAAGGCCCACGGGGCCGACGGGCCGGGCGGGGTGTGGATGAACATCGAGACGAAGGTGGAGGCCGGGGCCCCGGACCAGACCGCCCCGCGCGAGAAGTTCGTCTCGGCGGTCCACGAGGAGATCGCCGACTCGGGCCTCGAGCAGCAGATCACGGTCCAGTCGTTCGACTGGGGCGCGCTGATGGCGATGCACGAGCTCGCCCCGGCCCTCCCGCTCGTGGCCCTGACGAACCACGACTTCCTCGGCATCGACTCCGGCGAGCCCTCGCCGTGGCTCGGAGGAATCGATATCGGGGACTTCGACGGTGACGGCGTCGCAGCCGCGGCCTCCATCGACGGTGTGGTCGCCTACTCACCGGTCGCGACCCACCCCGACCAGAGCTGCACGGTCGGTGAGAGCGACTGCCGGGCGTACGTCACGGAAGAGATGGTCGAGAGCGCTCACTCTCACGGTCTGAAGATCGTCCCGTGGACGGTGAACAACGTTCCGACCATGGAGTACCTCATGGACATCGGGGTCGACGGGATCATCACCGACTATCCCGACCGGCTGCGGGACCTCATGTCGGAGCGGGGCTTGGCGCTACCGCCGCAGTACACCGCCGAGGGGTGAGCTGACCCGGGGCCCGCCGCGCCCACGAGAAGAGCGTTCCGAACACCCCCACTCGGGCGACGTGTTCGGAACGCTCTTCTCGTCGAGCGGCCGGGGCCACCCGAGGGACCGCGGGCGCGCGAGGGGCCAGCCTCAGTCGCGGGCGCGCGTGGGGATCACCATGCCGAGCACCCAGTTGACCAGGCCGATCACGATCGCCCCGAAGAACGCCGCCCAGAACCCGCTCACCACGTACTGCGCCCCGAAGGGTTGGAACGTGGTGGTGATCCAGCCGGTGAGCATGAGCATCAGCGCGTTGACCACCAGCAGGAACAGCCCCAGCGTGAGGATGGTCAACGGCAGGGACAGCAGCTGCACGATCGGCTTGATCACCGCGTTGACCAGCGTGAACACCACGGCCACGATGAGCAGCGCGGCGATGGTCGGCACGCTCACCTCGTTGTCCGCGGTGCCAGAGGCCATCCCGGCGTCCGCGGCGGGTTCGTACAGGGAGATCCCCGGCACGATCAGCGTCGCCACCCACAGGGCGACCGCGTTGACGATCAACCCCAGTATCAGCGCCATGTCCGGTCAGCTCCCCACGTAGGAATCGGCCACATCGAGCGCGCGGTCGAGGATGTCGAGCCCCGCGTTGGCCTCGTCCGCCGTGATGATGCAGGGCGGCACGATGTGGAACCGGTTGTAGTTCATGAACAACAGCACGCCGTCGGACTTGGCGGCGGCGAAGGTCCTGGCCATGGCCTCCGATGTCCCACCGTAGGGGGCCAGGGGCTCGCGTGTCTCGCGGTCGGCCACCATCTCCACGGCCCAGAACACTCCCAGGCCTCGGACCTCGCCGATCGACGGGTGCTTCCGGGCGAGTTCGCGCAGGCGCGGGCCGATCACGTCCTCACCGATGGAGCGGGCGTTCTCGACAATCTTCTCGTCCCGCATCAGGTTGATCGTGGCCACCACGGAGGCGCAGGCCAGCGGGTGCCCGGCGTAGGTCAGGCCACCGGTGTAGGGGGTGGTCTCGAAGGAGGCGGCGATCCGGTCGTGCAGGATCACCCCGCCCAGCGGGACGTAGCCGGAGTTGGAGCCCTTGGCGAAGGTGATGAGGTCGGGGGCCCAGTCGTCGTCGCCGGAGCGGAAGTTGTCCAGGGCCAGCCAGGCGCCGGTGCGGCCGAAGCCGGACATGACCTCGTCGCAGATCATGACGATCCCGTACTTGTCGCAGATCTCGCGCACGCCGCGCAGGTAGTCGGCCGGCGGCACCATGATGCCGACCGTGCCGGGCACCGACTCGATGATCAGGGCGGCGAAGTGGTCCGGGCCCTCGAGTGCGATGAGCGAGTCCAGGTGCTCGAGCGCGCGGTCGCATTCCTGCTTCTCGTTCTCGGCGTAGAAATGCGACCGGTACAGGTAGGGCGCGTGGAAGTGCACGGCCCCGGTGTTGCCCATGTCATTGGCCCAGCGGCGGGCGTCGCCGGTGAGGTTCATCGAGGTGGTGGTGGCACCGTGGTAGCTGCGGAACGCCGAGAGGGTCTTGTGCCGGCCGGTGTGGCGGCGCGCCATGCGGATCGCGTGCTCGACGGCCTCGGTGCCGGCGTTGGTGAAGAACACCCGGTTCATGCCGGCGGGCGCGACCTCGGCGATCAGCCGGGCGGCCTCGGCGCGGGCGGCGTTGGCGTGCGCGGGATTGATGGTGCACAGCTCGGCGGCCTGGTCCTGGATGGCCTTGACCACCACGGGGTGCTGGTGGCCGATGTTGGTGTTGACCAGCTGGGAGGTGAAGTCGAGCAGGCGGTTGCCGTCGCCGTCGGTCAGGTGGCAGCCCTCTGCGGCGGTGACGACCATCGGGTCGCTGGCGCCCCAGGCGGACCACGGGGTCAGGACGTGGGCCCGCTCCTTCTCGTAGACCTCGCGGGCGGCGGCGTTCTGGGGTGCGGGCACGGGGCGGTACTCCTGTGGTCGACGATGTGGGCCGCAGCCCATCATGTCAGTTCCGCGGCGCCCCCTCGGACCAGCGCCCCACGATGCGGAACGCGCCCGTCAGAAGGCCTGGGTCAGAAGAGCGCCTCCTGCGCGCTGTCCACCGCCTGCGCGCCCGCGACGGGCCGCCCGGGCGTGACGTCGGTCAGCATTTCGGCGAACCGGGCGAACGGGACCAGTTCGAGCCCCTTCTTGCGGGCGAACGCCGCGCGGCCCCGGACCGCGCCCGGGGCGTCGCACACCGCCAGGGAGGTGCGGGAGGAGATGCGGTCGGCCAGGTAGAGACCGGACTCGACGACGAGGCCGGCGATCTCCTCCGGGTCGCGGTCCACGTCCTGCGTGAAGACCACCTCCATGCCCTGCACCAGCCCGCCGCCGCGCTTCAGCCTCCCGGCCGGCCGCCAGAGCCGGGGTGCGGCCAGTGCCTCCGCCCAGACGCGGGAGACCAGGAAGCCGGTCTCCGGGTCCGCCAGCATCCCGGCGAGTTCGCGCACGGTGGGCCGGACGTCCTTGGCCGCGGCCACCCGCAGCATCCCGGCGAACACCCCGGCCAGCACCAGGGCGTCGTCGTGGGCGTCGTGCGCGGCCCGCTGTTCGACCCCGAAGTGCGCGGCGAGCGTGACCAGCTTGAGGTCGGCGGTGGACAGGTGCAGCCGACCCGCGAAGTCCAGCGTGCACAGGAACCGCTCCAGCGGCGGCTCGAGTCCGGCCCGCCGCGCCTCGGAGGCCAGGAAGGAGGCGTCGAACGTGGCGTTGTGCGCCACCACGGTGCGGCCGTCGAGCACACGGGCCAGGTCCGCGGCCACATCGGCGAAGCGTGGTTTGCCGGCGAGGAGGGCCGGGGTGAGGCCGTGCACGTGGACGGGCCCCGGGTCGACTCCCGGGTTCAGCAGGGTCGCGAACTCCTCGACCACCTCGCCGTCGTCGTCGATCACCACCGCCGCCACCGACAGCACCCGGTCGACCGACGGCCTCATCCCGGACGTCTCGACGTCCACCACCACCCAGCCGCTCATGTCACCCCGTCTCCCGCGCCGTCCGTGCCGACCACGTCCGTCCGTGCCGCCTATCGTGGCAGACCGCCCCGACATCCCGGACCGCAGCCGACGTGCGGGGCGACTTCCCCGCCGACCCGCAGCAGACTCCCGACCGACCTGCCCGCCGACTTCCCGCCGCCTGCCGTCCATCCGCCCGATTCCACCGCGCCGCGCGGGCGGACTAATGTCGACGCCGTCAGATCAGCGCACCGGCCGTCGGCGGTCCGGCCGGATCCAGGAGAGCACGTGGCGCGGTACCGGTCGGACACTCCCGCGGCGCGCCTGCGGGATGCCCCGGTTCGGGCGCGGCGTCGTACCCGTCGACTGCTCCACCTGACCGCGAGCGGATACGGCGCGCTGTGCATGGCGGCGCTGCTGGGGGTGGCGGTGACCGCACCCGGGACCGAGCTGGTGCGCCCGGACACCGCGTCGGCCAGCACCCACCCCGGCTCTTCTGAGCTCGGACCTTCTGAGCCCGGATCATCTCAGCCCGCCGCCTCCGTACCGGACGGCCGGGTCGAGGACCCCGCGCACGGCGTGCGGCCGGTGCCGTCCGGCTGGCGCGAGGTGGGTCCGCTGCTGTCCGGGGCGGTCGCCGACGCGGGGCTGTCGGGCCACCAGTTGGCGGCGTGCGTCCTGGCGATCGACGCCCCCGACGAGCGCGTGGTGTGCGCCGGGGACGACGAACCCCGCTATGCCGCCTCGGTGATCAAAGTGGCCTACGCGGTGGCCGCGCTCGAGGCCTGGGACGCCGACCCCGCCGCCGAGACCCCCTACGGGCCCCTCGACGAGCTGCTGGAGCAGGCGATCTCCGTCTCGGACAACGAGGCCGCGAACCTGCTCTACGACCTCTCCGTGCGGGGTCCCGAGGCGCCCGACACCGACGACCCGATCGAGGCGATCAACGACGTGGCCGACCGGGTGGACCTGGCCGACGAGTTCCACACCGGCGGGACCTTCCGCGGGGAGTGGACCGGTGACTGGAGCCGGGTCAGCGCGCGCGGCAGTGTGGGGTACCTCACCGAGCTGGTCCGGGCCGCCGACGGGCGGGCGCCCAGCAGCGAGGCCCTGACCTACCCCGCGGTCGCGCGGACCGTGCTCGACCTGATGCTCGGCCAGGAGCGGCTGTGGAAGCTGCCGGCCCACCTCCCCGAGGGATCGAGCGCCAACAAGACCGGTGAGACCGACACCACGGACCATGACATCGCCGTGATCAACACCGCCTCCGGCCGGTACTCGATCGCCGTGATCTCCACCGCCGCGGGCACCTACGGCACCCAGGACGAAGTGATCTCCGGGCTCGGGCGCGACGTGGCCCGGGCGCTCGGCGGTGCGGTTCGTTTCTGAACCGGTGCGCCTGCCTAGACTCGTCGCATGAGTTCCCGCGCGCACTCCGCACTGACCCCCCGTGGCCGCGCAGCCGTGGCCGTCTCCCGTCTGGCCACCTGGGCCTCGCGGGTGTCCGGCCGCGGGTCGGGCGGGATGATCGGCGGCCTGGTCGCGCTCAAGCTGGACCCCGGCCTGATGTCCCAGCTCGCCGCCGGACGGCGGACCGTGCTGGTCACCGGGACCAACGGCAAGTCCACGACGACGAGGATGGTCGCCTCCGCGCTGTCGACGGTGGCTCCGGTGGCCTCCAACGCCAACGGCGACAACATGGACGCCGGGATCGTGTCCGCGCTCGGCGCCGACCGGGCGGCCCCGCTGGCCGCGATCGAGGTGGACGAGCTGCACACGCCGGCGGTCGCGGAGAACACCACCCCCGAGGCGATCGTGTTGCTCAACCTGAGCCGCGACCAGCTGGACCGGGTGGGCGAGATCAATTCCATCGAGCGGCGGCTGCGGGCCGGTGTGGCCGCGCAGCCGCAGGCCACCGTGGTGGCCAACTGTGACGACGTGATGATCACCTCCGTCGCCTTCGACAACCCGTCGGTGGTGTGGGTGGCGGCCGGCAACGCATGGGCCGGCGACTCGGTGAGCTGCCCGCGCACCGGTGAGCCGATCACCCGCACAGTCGACGAGACCGGCGCCGTGCACTGGCAGGCGAAGGGCACCCTGCCCGACGGTCGACATTTCGCGCGGCCCGAGCCGGACTGGTGGGTCACCGAGGACGCGATCCACGGGCCCGACGGCTTCACCGCTCCCATGACACTGGCCATCCCGGGGCGGGCCAACCGGGGCAACGCCGCCCAGGCCGTGGCCGCAGCCGTGGCGATGGGGGCCGACCCGATGGCCGCGGTCCGGGCCGTCGAGGGCGTCGACGACGTGGCGGGCCGCTACTCGACCGTCGACGTCGACGGCCGCGCCGCGCATCTACTGCTGGCCAAGAACCCGGCCGGGTGGCAGGAGGCGCTCGGGATGATCGACACCTCCGCCGACGGCCTGGTGATCGCGGTCAACGGCCAGGTGGCCGACGGCGTGGACCTGTCCTGGCTGTGGGACGTGCGGTTCGAGAGCTTCGAGGGTGTGTCTGTCTACGCCTCCGGTGAGCGCGCCGCCGACCTGTCCGTGCGCCTGACCTACGCCGGGGTCGAGCACCAGCTCGAGCCCGACCCGCTGACCGCGATCAGACGATGCCCACCCGGCCGGGTCGAGGTGCTTGCCAACTACACCGCGTTCCGCGACCTCGGGCGCGCGATCGCCGCCCGGAAGGAGCAGTAGCGATGACCGGACACGACGAGGGCGCCCGCACCAACCAGGGCCCGGGCGGCGACGCTGGGGCCTCCGCCTCACCGCTCGACACCGTCTCCCCCGATTCCCCACGGCCCACCGAGTCGACCGTGCGCATCGGTCTGGTGCTCCCGGACGTGATGGGCACCTACGGCGACGACGGCAACTCCCTGATCCTGCGCCAGCGGTTGAGGTGGCGCGGGTACGACGCCGAGATCGTCCGCATCACCCTCGACGACGCCGTTCCCGACTCGTGTGACGTCTACACGGTGGGTGGCGGCGAGGACACCGCCCAGAAGCTCGCGTCCCGGCACCTGTCGGGCTCGCCCGGCGTGCAGCGGGCGGTCGCGCGCGGGGTGCCGGTGCTGGCGATCTGCGCCGGGATGCAGGTGTTCGGCGAGTGGTTCATGGTCTCCGACGGCTCCCGCGCGCCCGGGCTGGGCCTGCTGGACGTGACCACCTCGCCGCAGGCCACGCGCTCGATCGGCGAGCTGGTGGTGGCGCCGGAGCTGGCCGGGCTCACCCAGACCCTGACCGGCTTCGAGAACCACATGGGCGCCACCGTGCTGGGCCCCGATGCCGCTCCGCTGGGGCAGGTGACCTCGGGCGTGGGCAACGGCGTCCCGGCCGGTGAGCCCGCGCGCGCGGGCGGATCGGTCGAGGGCACGCGGGTCGAGGGAGTGGTGCAGGGCTCGATGATCGCGACCTATATGCACGGCCCGGTGCTCGCGCGGAACCCCGAGCTGGCGGACCTGCTGCTGTGCCGCGCGTTGGGCGTGGACTCGCTGCCGCCCGTCGAGGTGCCGGCGGTCGAGCAGTTGCGTCGCGAACGCCTGACCGCCGCCCGCCGCTGACGCCTGCTAGCCCGCCGGCGGGGCGGTCGGCGGGGCGGTCGGCGGGGCGGTCGGCGAGTCGGCCGGCGGCGGGAAGAGACCGTCGGCCCAGCGCTGCCAGTCGGCGGTGAGCGCGTCGCGGTCGAATCCCTCGCCGAAGAAGTAGTGGACGACGGTGACCATCCCCCACGCACCGTCACCGCTGAAGAAGTGGGCGCCGCGGTCGCTGCGGATGCCGAGGTTGCCCGGTTCGGCCACCTCCACCACGCCGTCGATCGGATCGAGCCCGTGGGGCGTCAGGTGCACGGTGTCGCCGACCGCCGGCTGTCCGTCGATGCCCAGCGCGCCGTCGAACAGCGCCCAGATGCCGTCCTTGTCGAGCTCGGTGAACGCGATGATCGACACGGTGACCGGCGCGAGCCCGCGGAAGTGCTCGAAGTAGCGGCGCAGGTTCGCCAGAAAACCGTCCCAACCGTGGCTGTGGTATTCGGCCTCCCAGTCCTCACCGGTGATGCCGCTGTGGATGAGCCGCAGTACCGCTCCGCCACCGTCCCGCCCCTCCACGAGGAACTCCACGACCTCCGTCTGACCGTCCGCAGAGGACGAATAGCGCCGCCCGGGTTCCCACTCGCGGACCGTGGCCTCGGAGATGTTGCCCGAACCGAAGTCGGACACGACGCGGGCGCCGACTCCTCCCTCCGGTGGGTCGAACCGGTGTGGCACGAACCAGCACGCCATCCCCTCACCTGTGGCGACGGCCTCCCATACCTCCTCCGGCGTGGCGTCGAGCTCGATGGCCTTCTCGATCCGCTTGTGCTGGTCAGACATCGTCTTTCTCCTCACTCTCGGGCGTGTGGGCACTCTCGGGTTGAACAGCACTGTCGGGTGGCACGGCGTGCATCCCCACGATGATCCGGTGTCGGCGGCCCCCGTCGGAGGAGTCGTCGTGGTACTTGGACACGAGTGTGGTGACGGCGTCGGTGAGCTCGTCGGCGAACGCGGCGCGGTCGGCCGGGGTGGCGAAGCGGACCTCGCCGTCGAGACCGAACGTCCCGACCCGCTTGCCGGTCCGGCGGGCCCCCACGATCAGTTCACCCACCTCGCGCACCATGCGCGAGGAGAGCGCGAGGAGCCACCGTGGCGAGGCCTGGTCGCGGTCGGCACCGACGACCGGCTGGACCCGCCCCATCACCTCTGGGGAGACGACATACGACGACGACGAGGCCCTCAGTATCCGTTCGTGGACGTTCCCCCGCCGTCGCTCCTCGACCAGGTCGACCAGCCCGTGCTTCTCGAGCTGCCGCAGGTGATAGTTGAGCTTCTGCCGCGGTATCCCCAGGCGGGCGGCGAGCGTGGTGGCCGACCCCGGTTCGGAGAGCTCGGCCAGTAGTCGCGTGCGGATCGGGGCAAGGGCGGCGGTCGCCACCTCGGCGCTGTCGATCACTCCGATGTCCTGCATGACCCCAGCCTTCTACCGACAATCTTTCTTGTCAAGAACATTTTCTTGGTCGGCGCCGCGCGCCCCCGGGGCGGTCACGACTCGGGGGTGGGCTCGCTCGGGGGTGGGCTCCCTCGGAGCAGCCCGATCAGTCAGCCGGAGGAGCGCCCTGGCCTTACCCTCGGATCCATGTGTATCCACCACGGCACCGCAACCCTCACCGGCTCCGTGACCCCTCCCGATCCCGCCGCAGAGGCAGCGCAGGTGCGCGCCTTGTGGGAGCCGCTGGGTCTGCCCGGGATCATCGACGTCCACACGCATTTCATGCCCGACCGGGTGATGGCCAAGGTGTGGGACTACTTCGACGCCGCCGGCCCCAAGATCGGGCGGACGTGGCCGATCACCTACCGGGAGGCCGAGGACGAGCGCGTCGAGCGACTGCGGTCCTACGGGGTGCTGGCGTTCTCGTCGATGCTGTACCCGCACAAGCCCGACATGGGGGCGTGGCTCAACTCCTGGTCGGCGAACTTCGCCTCACGGCACCCCGACTGCCTACACACCGCGACCTTCTTCCCCGAACCGACCGCGGGCGACTACGTCCGGGACGCGATCGAGTCCGGGGCCCGGGTGTTCAAGTCCCACATCCAGGTGGGCGAGTACGACCCGCGCGATCCGCTGCTGGACCCGGTGTGGGGTCAGCTCGCGGAGGCACAGGTGCCTACGGTGATCCACTGCGGGAGCGGCCCCGTGGCGGGGACCTTCACGGGGCCGGAGCCGGTCGCGGCCGTGCTCGAGAGGTTCCCGGACCTGCCGCTGATCATCGCCCACATGGGCATGGGCGAGTACTCGGAGTTCCTGGACCTGGCCGAGCGGTACAGCGGCGTCTACCTGGACACGACCATGGCGTTCACCGACTTCGTCGTGGAGATCAGCCCGTTCCCCTCCTCCGAGCGCGGGCGGCTCGCCGACCTCGGGCCCAAGATCTTGCTGGGGACCGACTTCCCCAACATCCCCTACCCGTTCGCGCACCAACTCGATGCCCTGGTGGGACTGGGGATGGGCGACGACTGGTTACGGGCGGTGTGGCACGGTAACGCCGCGAGGCTCTTCGGTCTCTGACAGATCGGTCCGGTCCGCCGCACCAGCCGACTCGGGGGACGGCCGGGGCGCCGATTCGGGGGGTGGCTGTGGGGCCGGGGTCTCGATCTGCTCCGGCCGGAGCACGCCACCCGATCGCGCGGGCTGAGCGGCCCCGCCGGACAGGATGCGGCGGCCGGACAGGGCGCTTCCCAGGGTCAGCTCATCCGCGAATTCCAGGTCCGCGCCCATGGGCAGGCCGGAGGCCAGGCGGCTCACCACGAGTTCGGGGAACGGCCGCAGCAGCCGGGCCAGGTACGTGGAGGTGGCCTCGCCGGTGGTGTTGGGGTCGGTCGCGATGATGATCTCCGCGATCTCCTCACCCTCGAACTCCTCCCCGACCCGCCTCATCAGGCCGGCGATGCGCAGCTCGTTGGGGCCGATGCCGTTGATGGGATCGAGTGCGCCACCGAGCACGTGGTAGAGCCCGCGGAACTCGCGGGTGCGCTCGATGGCCTCGATGTCCTTGGGCTCCTCGACCACGCAGATGAGCGTGGGGTCGCGCCGCGGGTCGGAGCAGATACGGCAGCGCTCACCGGCCGCCACCGTGCCGCAGACCTCGCAGTAGGTGACGCCGTCGACCACCGCCTGTAGTGCGGACCGCAGCCGCTCCACCGACTCCGGCTCCGCCTGCAGGAGGTGGAAGGCCAGCCGCTGCGCGGACTTCGGACCGACGCCCGGCAGTTTGCCGAACTCGTCGATCAGGTTCTGGACTGGTCCCTCGTACATCGCCGTTCCTGTGCTCTTTCGTTCCCGGCGTCGGATGCGACGCCGGGTGGCGGGTTCCGGATCTCCCCGGATCCCGCCGGGCTCACATGCCCAGGCCGCCCATCATGTCGCCGAGGCCGCCGCCGGAGGCCAGCGGACCGAGCCGCGACTCCGCGAGCTGCTGGACCTTGGTGTGTGCGTCACCGAACGCGCCGACGAGCAGATCCTGGAGCGTCTCGATGTCCTCGGGGTCCACGACCTTGGGGTCGACGGTGACCCCGGTGACCTCACCGGTGCCGCGCATCGTGACAGTGACGAGGTCGCCACCGGCCTGGCCGTCGACCGTGCTCGCGGCGATCTCCTGCTGCGCCTGGGCGAGCTGTGCCTGCATCTGCTGGGCCTGCTCGAGGAGGGCGTTCATATCGGGTCCGGGCTGCATGGCGGGTCCTTTCGGCTGGTGCCGTTCTGGGCCGGGGCGGCCCCGGGCGGTCGGAACCCAGGGTAACCGCACCATCGGACAGCGTGCCCCGCCGCGCGGCGGGCCGTGCCGGTCAGCGCTCGAGCGGGCGGGCCCCGAGATGCTCCTTGAGCAGCTGCAGCGCGATGTCCTCGCCGGTCCGGTGATCGATGTTCTGCGGCCCACTGCGGGCCTCGTTCACCATGTCCTCCTCACTCACCGGGGGCGGTGGCGGGCCGTCGGGTTCCCCGGCCTCCGGCTCCGGCTCCTCGGGCGGTGGCGGGATGTCGTCGTACCCGCCGCCGGGCGCACCCCCCTCGCCGGATCGGCCATAACCCGCCCCCTGACCGGCGTCGCCCCCGCGCAGTCGGCGCTGCCACCCCTGAGGCTCGGCCTGCTGGGTGTTCGCGGGCGCGTCCGCCGGTCCCGGGGTGCCTCCACGGGCCGGGGCGGGAGCCGGGGCCCCGTCTGCCGCGGCCGGCGCCCCGCCCGAAGTGCAGCGGATCGTCCAGTCCCCGCCCACCACCTCGGTAACCGAGTCGGTGATCGCGGTGGCGTTGTGCGGCTGGGACAGTCGCTTGGCCAGCGGGGCGTAGTCGTGCACGAGGTGGATGACCCGGCCGTCGACCCCGGCGACGGTCGCGCCTGCGAGCATCACCTCGACCGTGCGGGTCCTCTTGCGGACCGCGTCCCGGATCGCGGGCCACGCGCGACGAATGTCCTCCGCCTCCAGCCCGGGGGCCGCGGCGGGCTCGGGTTCACGTCCCGGCGCCGTTCCCGTTTCCGACCTGGACTCCGGCTGAGCCGGGGTCTCGGGCTCGACCTGCGGCTCACGCCATGGGTCCGCCACTGGCTCAGGGCCGGGCTCGTGGGCGGGCTCGAGTCCGGAGGCGGGTACAGGCTCGGGTGCCGGCTCGGATGCTGGTGCAGGTGCAGGCTCGGATGCCGATTCGGGTGCCGGTTCGGATTCGACCGACGACGACCGCGGGGCGGCGGATACCGGCCGTCCGGTTTCCGCGGACGGGACCTGAGCCTGGGATGCGGCATCGGCGGCCACCTCGGGGGACGTCCCGGTCGACGCAGGCCCGGGTTCGGCTACCTGCGGCGCGGTCTCCGGGGCGGGAGCCGCGGGTCCACGAGACGACCGCTGATTCTCGGCCAGCTGCTGCGCGACGGATTCGGCGGGCACGGCCGATTCGGCGGCCGCGGCCTGCACGGGTCGGGCCGCGGGCTCGGGCACCTGGGGCGCCGACTCGGGGTCCTGCGGCGCAGGCGCTGGTGCCTGTGTTTGCGGTGCGGGCGCTGGTGCCTGCGACCCGGGCGCCTGTGTCTGCGGCGCCGGGCCCGGCTGCTCCTGCTGGGCGGCCGGCTCCGGTGTCGGCCGCTGGGAGCGGCGCACGAACTTCGGACGCCCCTCCTGCTGGGCTTGCGACTGCGAGGCGGGGGCGCCGTCCGGGCCGGGGCGCACCTCGTCGTCGTCACCAGGCACTCCTGCGCCCGCCGCACTCACACCGGCCGGACTCACGCCCTGGGCGCGGACACCCCCGGCACCGTCCTGCCGCGCCGCAGCAGGACGCGCGGTGCCGGACTCGAGCGACTCGACCCGCTGGAGCAGCGCGACCATGGAGTCATCCGCCGAGGGCAGGAGGAGCTTGGCGCACAGGATCTCCAGCAGCAGCCGCGGCGAGGTGGCCCCGCGCATCGACCCCATGCCCTCGTGCACCATGTCCGCGCACCGCGCGAGGGTGGCCGGCCCGACGGTCTCGGCCTGGCGGCGCATGGTCTCGGCCTGCTCGACCGGGGCGTCGACGAGCCCGCGCTCGATGGCCTGGGGCACCGACTGCACCATGATCAGGTCCCGGAGCCGCTGGAGCAGATCCGCGGCGAATCGCCGGGGGTCAAGCCCGGACTCGATGACCTTGTCGACGGTCCGGAACAGCGTGGCACCGTCCCCCGCGGCGAGGGCGTCCACCGTGTCGTCGATCAACGCGACCTCCGTGGCCCCCAGCAGGCTCACCGCACGCGGGTAGGTGATGCCGTCCTCGCCCGCGCCGGCCATGAGCTGGTCCAGCACGCTCAGCGTGTCGCGCGGTGACCCCCCACCGGCGCGGATGACCAGCGGGAACACGGTCGGGTCGACCCGCACTCCCTCCTGTTCGCTGATCCGCTCGACCAACCCACGCATCGACGACGGCGTGAGCAGCCGGAACGGGTAGTGGTGCGTCCGCGAGCGGATGGTCGGCAGCACCTTCTCCGGCTCGGTGGTGGCGAAGATGAAGATGAGGTGCTCCGGCGGCTCCTCCACGATCTTGAGCAACGCGTTGAAGCCCGCGTTGGTGACCATGTGGGCCTCGTCGATGATGAGCACCCGGTACCGCGACGACGCCGGCGCGAAGAACGCCCGCTCACGCAGGTCGCGCGTGTCGTCCACGCCGCCGTGGCTGGCCGCGTCGAGCTCGGTGACGTCGAGCGTTCCCGTGCCCCCGGGCGCCAGTGCCACGCAGGAGTCGCACTCCCCGCACGGTGTGGCGGTGGGCCCCTGTACGCAGTTCAGCGACCGGGCGAGGATGCGCGCGGACGACGTCTTGCCACAGCCGCGTGGGCCGGAGAAGAGGTAGGCGTGGTTGATGCGACCGGAGGACAGGGCCACCGAGAGCGGTTCGGTGACGTGCTCTTGGCCCACGACCTCGGCGAAGGAGGCGGGGCGGTACTTCCGATAGAGGGCCACATGCAAGAGGGTACCCAGGGGGTACGACGACGAGGTCCGCCCTACGCGTCCGGAAACACAACCTCCGGAAATGACCGGAGGGGCCGCGTCTCCGCAGCCCCTCCCGACGTCCCTCGCGCGGCGGTGCGGGCCCCCTCAGACCCTCGCGGCGCGGTTCCGGACCAGGATCTGGGCACCGGCCCCTCGCAGCCCCTCAGCCGCACTCCGGTGCCCGATCCCTTGTGGGGTCCGGACGGTAGAGATACAACCAGACTGACCTGCGGCGATCAAGAACCTACATTTATTGACTATTGCTCAACAGCGGCGCTGCTCACATTCATGCACGTCAGCGGCCCTGCCGCCGCACAGGCCGGCGAGTTCACCAAATGGGAACGTGTTGTAGATCACGTTTCCCCGGCCTTGCAGGTGAGGGCGGCGCCACGGGGGCCCCGGGGGCGAGAAGCGCCTGCGAGGAGGTAGCCCCGTGAAGGTGATTAACGAAGGGAGAGGCGCTGTTACATCCCGTCGCGGGCTGTACGGCACGCCGCCAGCAGCGCACACAAACCCACCACGTCCATCGCCGTCTCGACCTCCGCCAGTGGCGGCAGCGTGGGGGCCAGACGAATGTGACGGTCGTCGGGGTCCTGGCCGTACGGATAGGCCGATCCCGCCGGGGTCAGCGCGACCCCGATCTCTTTGGCCAGACGGACGGTCTCCGTGGCGGTACCGTCCGGCACCTCAAGGTCGATGAAGTACCCGCCCTCGGGACGCGACCACCGGGCCACCACGTCGTGCCCACCGAGCCGGCGTCTCAGTGCGGCGTCTGCGGCCTCGAACTTCGGTGCCACGATCTGGCGGTGCTTCTGCATGTGGCTCCGCACCCCCTCGGCGTCGCCGAAGAAGCGCGCGTGGGCCAACTGGTTGACCTTGTTCGGACCGATCGACCGGATCCCGGTGTGCCCCAGGTACCAGTCCAGGTTCTCCCGAGAGGAGGACAGGAACGACACGCCCGCGCCCGCGAAGGTGATCTTGGAGGTCGAGCACACCTGGAGGAACCGGTTCGGATGCCCGGCCTCCGCGGCGAGCGTGTCGACGTCGGGCACCTTGGGGAAGTCCTCGGTCAGCGTGTGCACCACGTAGGCGTTGTCCCAGATCACCCGGAAATCCGGGGCGGCGGCGGACATCCGCGCCAACCGGGACACGGTGTGGTCGCTGTAGACGGTGCCGGTGGGGTTGGAATAGATCGGTACGCACCACATGCCCTTGATCGAGGGGTCGGTGGCCACGAGGTGCTCCACCTCGTCCATGTCCGGGCCGCCCTCGTCCAGCGACACGGGGATCATCTCGATACCGAGGGCCTCGGTGATGCCGAAGTGCCGGTCGTAACCGGGGACCGGACACAGCCAGCGGAGCTTTGGCTCGTCCTTCCATGGCCGCTCGGAGTCGGGCGTGCCGAACAGCATCGAGAACGACAGCAGGTCGTACATGATCGACAGGCTCGCGTTGTCCTGTGCGATCACGCGGTCGGCGTCAACGCCCAGGAGCTCGGCCATGATCGCCCGCAACTCGGGCAGCCCCGCGCCGCCGCCGTAATTGCGGACGTCAGTCTTGCCGGCCTTGTGGTCGCCCTCCCCCGGCAGCGACAGGAGTCGCTCGGAAAGGTCCAATTGCTCTGGCGACGGCTTTCCGCGCGTCAGATCCAGGGACAGGCCCCGGTCGCCGAGCGCGGCGTACTGGGCGGCCAGCTCCGATTCGAGTTGGCCGAGGTCGTCGGCGGTGAGATCGGACAGCGCCATAGTGGCCTCCGGGAGGTCGACATCGTCGGTGGTGTGTGTACCCAGACGTAAAGGGACCCCGCGCACCCGCCAGAGCCCGCTGACCCTTGCTGCCTTCCGGCCCTGGGGGAGTTCACAGGATGGACGCCGCGCGGGGTCCGGGTACGAGTCTAGCCGTGCCGCCTCCGCTGTTGCACGCAGCCCACGATCTCCCGCCGGGCGCTGGTGTCGTACCGGTGGTTCGACCGTGGTTTGCCACCGGTTGTCCGCGCTGGGTACTCTCGTCCACGGAGGATTCGCCTAGTGGCCTATGGCGCTCGCCTGGAACGCGGGTTGGGGTTTATAGCCCCTCAGGGGTTCAAATCCCCTATCCTCCGCCGCAGACGCGGCCCGGTGCTCTCGAGCCCGGGCCGCGTCTCTCATTTCGACCCCACCCCGGCATCCCCCACCGCGGCCGCTCCCGCTCGGTAGCATCTCCAACGTGAGCCAGATCACCAGTCCGGACGTCGAGCTACGGGTGCTCGTCTACAGCCACGACGCCGGCACCCGCAGCCGCGTCATGTCCGCTCTGGGCACGCGCCCGCACCCCGACCTCCCCCGGCTGCACTACACCGAGGTCGCCACGGCGCCGGTCGTGATCGAACACATGGACGCCGGGGGCGTCGGCCTCGCGATCCTCGACGGCGAGGCCGCCCCCACCGGAGGACTGGGCCTGGCCAAGCAACTCCGTGACGAGTTGGACACCTGCCCGCCAATCCTCGTCCTCACCGGCCGACCGGACGACAGGTGGCTGGCCGACTGGTCCCGCGCGGACGCCGCGGTCCCCCACCCGATCGACCCGCTGCGGCTCCGGGAGGCCGTGACCGTACTCCTCGAGGACGACTGACGAGGGGAAAAACCGACTCCCGAAAGTCCAGACAAGCGTCAAAGCAATGTGAGTAGAGTCACAGCTGCGGGACGGACACCGTCCGACCCGCCGGGGATCCGAAGCGACCGCGAACCCACCACACCGGTCACCTCGAGTCCCATGCGGTTGCAGGAGAAGTGTGCCCACAGGTGCCTTCTCGAGGAACACGCGAGGAGTGACGCGATGAACGAGTACGTGCCGATCCTGGCCCTCGGGGCCGTCGCCGTCGCCTTTGCCGTCTTCTCCTCGCTGGTCTCCTCACTCGCCGGCCCTAGCCGGTTCAACAGGGCGAAGCTCGAGGCCTACGAGTGCGGCATCCAGCCCACCCCGCAGCCGGTCGGGGGCGGACGGTTCCCGGTGAAGTACTACCTCACCGCGATGCTGTTCATCATCTTCGGCATCGAGATCCTCTTCCTCTATCCGTGGGCGGTCCACTTCGACAACCTCGGCCTGTTCGGGCTGGCCGCGATGGCCCTGTTCGTCTTCAACGTCTCCGTCGCCTACGCCTACGAGTGGCGTAGGGGCGGACTGAGCTGGGACTGACCGGGATCGAGAGGAGGAGACAGCCATGGGACTGGAAGAGAAGCTGCCGAGCGGGTTCCTGCTGACCACGGTCGAGCAACTCGCGGGATACATGCGCAAGGGCTCGCTCTGGCCCGCGACCTTCGGCCTGGCGTGCTGTGCCATCGAGATGATGGCCACCAGCGGTGGACGTTACGACCTGGCCCGGTTCGGGACCGAGGTGTTCCGGGCCTCCCCCCGCCAGGCTGATCTGATGATCGTCGCCGGCCGGGTCAGTCAGAAGATGGCCCCGGTCCTGCGCCAGGTGTACGACCAGATGGCCGAGCCCAAGTGGGTGCTTGCGATGGGCGTCTGCGCGTCCTCGGGCGGGATGTTCAACAACTACGCGATTGTCCAGGGCGTCGACCACGTCGTACCCGTGGACATCTACCTGCCCGGATGCCCTCCCCGGCCCGAGATGCTCATGCACGCGATCATCACCCTGCACGACAAGATCCAGCACATGCCCCTCGGCGCCAACCGGGCCGAGGCCATCCGCGCGGCGGAGCAGGCTGCCCTGGACCAGCGCCCGCTCATCCCGGTCGAGGGGATGTTCCGATGACGGACCGCCCTGATCGGCCTGAGCCCCGCGACGCCGACGACCGACCCGCGACCCCCGGTGCGCACGACTCCGCGGCCCCGGACACGGTCGAACCGCGCCCAGGTGACACCGCGGACACGGTGGACACGGTGGACACGGTGGACACGGTGGACACGGACACCGTAGGGGTCCGCCACGGCATGTTCGGGGTCCGGGGCTCCGGGGACACCTCCGGCTTCGGCGGTCTGGTCCGCCCCACCGACATGCCGGGCGGTACCCGGCCGCCCGACGGGGGTGACGACGACGAGCTGGTCACCTCGCTCACCGCGGCCCTGGCATCGCGGGGCGGGCCGACCTTCGACGACGCGGTGGAGAAGGTCGTCGTCCACGGAGGGCAGCTGACCCTGCACATCCGGCGCCGGCACCTGCCGCTCGTCGCCCTGACCCTGCGCGACGACCCGGCCCTGCGCTTCGAGATGTCACTCGGGGCGAGCGGGGTCCACTACCCCGACGCCGCGGGCCACGAGCTCCACGTGGTCTATCCGCTCCAGTCGATCACCCACAACCGCCGGCTGCTGCTGGAGGTGTCGGCGCCCGATTCCGACCCGCACATCCCCTCCCTGACCAGAGTCTACCCGACCACCGACTGGCACGAGCGCGAGACCTACGACTTCTTCGGCGTCCTCTTCGACGGACACCCCTCGCTCACCCGGATCCAGATGCCGGACGACTGGGAGGGCCACCCGCAGCGCAAGGACTACCCGCTCGGCGGGATCCCCGTTCAGTACAAGGGCGCCACCATCCCGCCCCCGGACCAGCGGAGGGCCTACAGCTGATGGCCGACCACACCTCCTCGTCCCGCGGCCGCTCCGACCGAACAGACTCGGACACCGTCCTCACCGCCTCCGGTCAGGACTGGGACGCGATCAGCGACGCGGCACGGAACGCCGACGACGACCGCATCGTCGTCAATATGGGCCCCCAGCACCCGTCCACTCACGGGGTGCTGCGGCTCATCCTCGAGATCGAGGGCGAGACCGTCACCCGGGCGAGCTGCGGGATCGGCTACCTGCACACCGGCATCGAGAAGAACCTCGAGTTCCGCTACTGGACCCAGGGCGTCACGTTCGTCACCCGGATGGACTATCTCTCGCCGTTCTTCAACGAGGTCGCCTACTGCCTCGGGGTGGAGCGGCTGCTGGGGATCACCGATCAGATCCCGGAGCGGGCGTCGGTGATCCGGGTGATGCTCATGGAGCTCAACCGGATCTCCTCGCACATGGTCGCGCTGGCCACCGGCGCCCTGGAACTCGGCGCCAGCACCCCGATGCTGTTCGGATTCCGGGATCGGGAACTGGTCCTGGACGTCTTCGAGATGATCACCGGCCTGCGGATGAACCACGCCTACGTCCGGCCCGGCGGGGTGGTCCAGGACCTGCCCGACGAGGCCGTGCCCAAGGTTCGCGAGCTGCTCGAGGTGATGCCCGGACGCATCCGTGAGATGGAACTTCTGCTGCGCCAGAATCCCATCTGGAAGATGCGGCTCGAGGGCATCGGATACCTCGACCTCACCGGCTGCATGGCCCTCGGGGTGACCGGCCCGGTACTGAGGGCCAGCGGGCTGCCCCACGACGTGCGCCGCACCGATCCGTACTGCGGATACGAGACCTACGAGTTCGACGTGGTCACCGGGTCGGGTAGTGACTGCTACGACCGGTTCGTCGTCCGGGTGGACGAGATGAAGGAGTCACTGAAGATCGTCGAGCAGTGCCTGGACCGGCTCGAACCCGGCCCGGTGATGGTCGACGACCCCAAGATCGCGTGGCCCGCCCAGCTCAAAGTGGGGCCCGACGGTCTGGGCAACTCCGCCGAGCACGTCCGCCACATCATGGACAGCTCGATGGAAGCTCTGATCCATCACTTCAAGCTGGTCACCGAAGGATTCCCCGTGCCCCCGGGACAGGTGTACGTGCCGGTCGAGTCGCCCCGCGGCGAGTTGGGGGTGCACATGGTCTCGGACGGCGGCACCCGCCCGTACCGGGTCCACTACCGCGACCCGTCGTTCACCAACCTGCAGGCGGTGGCCGCGATGTGCGAGGGCGGGATGCTCGCCGACGTGATCGCCGCGGTCGCCAGCATCGACCCGGTGATGGGGGGTGTGGACCGATGAGCAGCGAACCGGTCTTCCTGGAGTTCGGTCAGAAGCCCGACGAACCGGGGGCGATCGTCCGCCCGGGCGCGCGGCAGGCCTACCCGGATGAGGTCCGGGAGCGGTTGGCCACCGATGCCGGCGAGATGGTGGCCCGCTACCCGCAGGACAGGTCGGCGCTGCTGCCGCTACTGCACCTCGTGCAGGCAGAGGACGGTCACATCACCCCGGCGGGCATCGAGTTCTGTGCGCAGGTCCTCGACCTGACCGCCGCCGAGGTAATGGGAGTGGCCACGTTCTACTCCATGTACCGGCGCACGCCGACGGGCGACTACCTGGTGGGAGTGTGTACCAACACGCTTTGCGCGGTGATGGGCGGCGACGAGATCTTCGCGTCCCTCGCCGAGCACCTTGACCTCGACGGCTCCGGCACGACGGACGACGGCCGGGTGACCCTCGAGCACATCGAGTGCAACGCCGCCTGCGACTACGCCCCGGTGGTGATGGTGAACTGGGAGTTCTTCGACGACCAGACCCCGGCCTCAGCCCGGCGGGTGGTCGACGACCTGCGGTCCGGGCGGCCCGTCACCCCCAGCCGCGGCGCCCCGATGTGCACCTTCCGTGAGACCGCCCGCATTCTCGCCGGCTTTCCCGACACGCGTCCCGGCGCCAACGACGGCCCGCCGGGCGGGCCCACCCTGGCCGGCCTCCGCGCCGCGCGGGAGGGCGGGATGCAGGCGCCCGCCCCGGCCCCGACCTTCGACTCCGAGGTCACCGCGCCCGAATCCACAGCGCCAGAAACCACAGCGCCAGAAACCGCCGTGCCCGAAACCACAGCGCCCGCGACCGCCGCGCCCGAGACCCAGCCCTCCGCACGCTCTGACGAGGAGGCCTGACATGCCGCTCGCGCCGTACCTCAGCCGCTACTGGGACGCCCCGGAGAGTTGGACGCTCGAGACCTACCTGGCCAACGACGGCTACGTGGGCCTGCGGAACGCCCTGGCCACCGGCCCGGACGAGGTGATCTCCACCGTGCTCGACGCGGGTCTGCGGGGCCGCGGCGGGGCGGGCTTCCCCACCGGCCGCAAGTGGGGCTTCATCCCACAGGCCCCCGGCCCCGACGCCCAGGAGGATCCGGAGGCCTCCGACCCCGCCGCCAAGCCCCACTACCTGGTGGTCAACGCCGACGAGTCAGAACCCGGCACCTGCAAGGACATGCCCCTCATGCTGGCCACGCCCCACGTGTTGATCGAGGGCATGGTGATCGCGGCGTACGCCATCCGCGCCTCCCACGCGTTCATCTACCTCCGCGGCGAGGTGGTCCCGGTACTGCGCCGACTGCAGACCGCGGTCGCCGAGGCGTACGAGGCCGGATACCTGGGTCGGGACATCCTGGGCAGCGGGTTCGATCTGGACATCGTGGTCCACGCGGGGGCCGGAGCCTACATCTGCGGCGAGGAGACCGCGCTCCTCGATTCGCTCGAGGGCCGGCGCGGGCAACCCCGGTTGCGACCGCCGTTCCCCGCCGTCGCGGGCCTCTACGCCTGTCCCACCGTGGTCAACAACGTGGAGTCCATCGCGAGCGTGCCGTCGATCCTCCAACACGGCCCCGAGTGGTTCCGCTCGATGGGGTCGGAGAAGTCCCCCGGCTTCACGCTGTACTCACTGTCCGGCCACGTCACCCGGCCCGGACAGTACGAGGCGCCGCTCGGGATCACCCTGCGCGAGCTGCTGGAGCAGGCCGGCGGAATCCGGGAGGGTCACACCCTCAAGTTCTGGACCCCCGGCGGCTCGTCCACCCCGATCCTCACCGACGCCCAGCTGGACATGCCGCTGGACTACGAGGGGACCGCGGCCGCGGGCAGCATGCTCGGGACCAAGGCGCTGCAGATCTTCGACGACACAACGTGCGTGGTGCGGGCAGTGCTGCGCTGGTCGGAGTTCTACGCCCACGAGTCCTGCGGCAAGTGCACCCCGTGCCGCGAGGGCACCTTCTGGCTGGTGCAGATCATGCGCCGGCTCGAGGACGGCACCGCCACGGAGGACGACCTGGAGCGGTTGCTCGACATCTCGGACAACATCGTCGGCAAGTCGTTCTGCGCGCTCGGTGACGCCGCCGGCACCCCGATCATCTCCTCCATCGCACTCTTCCGCGACGAGTACCTGGCCCACATCCCCGACGGCTGTCCCTTCGACCACAGCCGCTCCACTGTCTTCGCCCGGACCGAGGAGGTGGCCCGATGACCACCGGACGCGCCACACCCGACACACCCGACCGCGCGAACGACCCCGCGGGAGCCGACACAGCCGACGCCGGCACACCGGGAGCCGACGCAGCGGGCGCCGGCACACCGGGAGCCGACGCAGCGGGCGCCGACACAGCGGGCCATGACACAGGTGACCCCGTGGACAACAAGATCACCCCGCGCGCCGACGACACCGCCGCTGATCTGACGCCCGGCCAGGCCGAGGAGCTGGTCACCCTGACCGTCGACGGCCACCGGGTCTCCGTTCCCGCGGGCACGCTGGTGATCCGCGCCGCCGAGCGCATCGGGGTGCAGATCCCGCGGTTCTGCGATCACCCGCTGCTCGAGCCGGCCGGCGCGTGCCGCCAGTGCATCGTGGAGGTCGAGGGCGCGCCCAAGCCGGTGACCTCCTGCACCACCCCGGTCACCGAGGACATGGTGGTGCGCACCCAGTTCACCTCCGAGATCGCGGACAAGGCCCAGCGCGGGGTCATGGAGCTCCTGCTGATCAACCACCCGCTGGACTGCCCGGTCTGCGACAAGGGCGGCGAGTGCCCTCTCCAGAACCAGGCGCTCTCCAGCAGCCACGGCCGCTCCCGGTTCACCGAGGTCAAGCGCACGTTCCCCAAGCCGATCGCGATCTCGTCGCAGGTCCTGCTCGACCGCGAGCGGTGCGTGATGTGCGCCCGGTGCACCCGGTTCTCGGACCAGGTCGCGGGCGACCCGTTCATCGACCTGATGGAACGCGGCTCCCAGCAGCAGGTGGGCGTCTACGGGAACGAGCCGTTCGAGTCGTACTTCTCCGGCAACACCGTCCAGATCTGTCCGGTCGGGGCGCTCACCGGTGCGGCGTACCGCTTCCGGGCGCGCCCGTTCGACCTGGTCTCGAGCCCCGGTGTCTGCGAACACTGCGCCAGTGGCTGTGGGCAGCGCACCGACCACCGCCGCGGGAAGGTGCTGCGTCGGCTGGCCGGGGACGACCCGGCCGTCAACGAGGAGTGGAACTGCGACAAGGGCCGGTGGGCGTTCGCCTACGCCACGCAGCCCGATCGCCTGACCACCCCGATGATCCGCGGCCTGGACGGTGGCCTGGTACCGGTCCCGTGGAGCACTGCTCTCGCCACCGCGGCCGCCGGGTTGTCCGCCGCACGCGGTCGCACCGGCGTCCTGGCCGGCGGGCGCCTGACCCGCGAGGACGCATACGCCTACGCCAAGTTCGCCCGCGCGGTCCTGGGGACCGACGACGTGGACTTCCGCGCGCGCCACCAGTCCCCCGAGGAGGCGGGGTTCCTCGCGCGGCGCGTGGTCGACCGCCGCCCCGGTGACGCCGAGGCGGTCACCTACGCGGATCTCGAGACCGCGCCGGTCGTACTGCTCGTGGGCTTCGACCCCGAGGAGGAGTCGCCGATCGTCTTCCTCCGCCTGCGCAGGGCGGCGCGCGACCGCGGGGTGCGGGTCTTCTCGGTGGCCCCGTTCGCCTCGCCCGCCGTCCGAAAGACCGCCGCCACGCTCGTGCCCACGGTGCCGGGTGCCGAGCCGGAGGTCCTCGCCGCGCTGGCCCGGGAGGCCGGCGGGAGTGCCGAGGGCGGTGTGGAGGGTGGAGCGGAGAGCGGAACCCACGCGGCGGCCGAGACCCTGTCCCCCCTGCCCGACCTGTCCGACCTATCCGCACTCCTGCGCGCTCCCGGGGCCGTGATCCTGGTCGGCGAGCGACTGGGCGCGGTCCCCGGGGGGCTGTCGGCGGCGGCCGCACTCGCCGATGCCACCGGGGCGCGCCTGGCGTGGATCCCGCGTCGCGCCGGTGAGCGCGGGGCCCTCGAGGCGGGTTGCCTGCCCGGCCTGCTGCCCGGGGGTCGACCCGTCACCGACGAGGGCGCGCGCCGCGCACTCGCCGAACTGTGGCGCTCGGAGCCGCTGCCAGATTCTCCCGGCCGGTCCACCGACGATCAACTCCGCGCGGTCGCCTCGGGAGAACTGACCGCGCTGCTGGTGGGTGGTGTCGAGGCCGCCGACCTGCCCGACCCCCGGGCCGCCCTGGAGGCGATCGATGCCGCCGGGTTCGTGGTGAGCATCGAGCTGCGCCGCAGCGAGATCACCGACCGCGCCGACGTGGTCCTGCCGATAGCCCCAGCAGCCGAGAAGGCCGGCACCTTCCTCACCTGGGAGGGCCGCGAGCGACCCTTCGCCGCCGCGCTGACCCGCAGCGACGCGCTCCCCGACCACCGTGTCCTCAACGCCCTCGCCGAGGAGATGGGGGTTTGGTTCGGCCTCACCGACGTCGAATCCGTGCGCCGCGAGCTCGCACTCGTGGCCGAGGCACTCGGGTCGGACGAGGGGACGCGCGACGAAGTGGGGGCGCGCGACGAAGTGGGGGCGCGCGAGGAAGTGGGGGCGCGCGAGGAACAGGACAAGACCACGACGACGACGCGGTCAGCTCCCACGGGCCGGAATCGGATCTCCGAGCTCGACGCCGGGCAGGCCGTTCTGGCCACGTGGCGGATGTTGCTGGACTCGGGGCGGATGCAGGACGGCGAACCGCACCTGGCCGGGACTGCCCGCACCCCCGTCGCCAGGCTCTCCCGGGCCACCGCGCAGGAGGTCGGTGCCGAGGACGGAGAACCCCTGACCGTCTCCACGGGGCGCGGGTCGATCACCCTGCCCTGCGCGGTCACCGAGATGCCCGATCGTGTGGTGTGGCTTCCGCAGAACTCACCCGGCTCGCCCGTCAACGCCACGCTCGCCGCGGCCGCCGGGGACATCGTCGGGATCGGCGCAGGCGACACCGGCGGGATCGGCGCCGGGGAGGTCACGTCATGACGCCGATCGCAGCGGCACCGGTCGCCACGACCCCCATTGCCACGACCCCGATCGCGGCCGGGTACACGGATCTGTCCGCCTTCGGCACCGACCCGTGGTGGCTGGTGCTGATCAAGGTGCTCGCGGTCTTCGTGTTCCTGGTGGTGACGGTGCTTGCCGCGATCTACCTCGAGCGCAAGGTCATCGCCTGGATGCAGATGCGCGTGGGACCCAACCGGGTGGGGCCGCTGGGGATGCTGCAGAGCCTGGCCGACGGCGTCAAGATCGCCCTCAAGGAGGGACTGATCCCCGCCGGGGTGGACAAGCCCATCTTCCTGCTCGCACCGGTCATCGCGGTGATCCCGGCGTTCATGGCGTTCGCCGTGATCCCGTTCGGCCCCGAGGTCTCGATCTTCGGGCACTGGACGCCGTTGCAACTCACCGACCTCCACGTGGGAGTGCTCTACATCCTGGCCGTCACCTCGATCGGCGTGTACGGGATCGTGCTGGCCGGCTGGTCGTCCGGCTCCACCTACCCCCTGCTCGGCGGACTCCGGTCCACGGCGCAGGTGATCAGCTATGAGATCGCGATGGCGCTGTCCTTCGTGGGCGTGTTCCTGTTCGCCGGCACCATGTCGACCTCGGGGATCGTCGCCGCGCAGTCCGAAGTCTGGTTCGTGTTCCTGCTGGCGCCCTCGTTCCTCATCTACGTGATCTCCATGGTCGGCGAGACCAACCGCGCCCCCTTCGACCTGCCCGAGGCCGAGGGCGAGCTGGTGGGCGGGTTCCACACCGAGTACTCCTCGCTGCGCTTCGCCATGTTCATGCTGGCCGAGTACGTCAACATGACCACCGTGTCGGCGCTGGCGGCCACCCTGTTCCTCGGCGGCTGGCAGGCCCCGCTCCCGTTCTCGCTGTTCGACGGCGCGGACTCCGGATGGTGGGCGCTGCTGTGGTTCGTGATCAAGGTGTGGGGCTTCATGTTCCTGTTCATCTGGCTGCGCGCCACCCTGCCGAGGCTGCGCTACGACCAGTTCATGGGCTTCGGTTGGAAGGTGCTCATCCCCGTCTCCCTGGCGTGGGTGATGGCCGTCGCGACCATCCGTGCGTTCTCGAACGCCGGGTACGACGGACTGACCATCGCGCTCGTGACCGTGGGCGTGATCACCGCGGCCGTGATCGTGGTGGCACTCCGCACCCGGATCGGTGCCCGCTCCCGCCACGGCAGCGCTCGCCACGGCAGCGCTCGCCACGGCAGCGCTCGCCACGGCAGCGCTCGCCACGGCAGTGCTCGGCGGCACCACGGCAGCGCCGCCGCTCCCGGTTCACCCGTTGCAGCCCTCGACGCCGCGCCCTTCAACCCGGTGGCGGGCGGGTTCCCCGTCCCACCGCTGCCCCACCAGCGCACGGAATCACACCAGCGCTCCGCATCGGAGGAGGCCCGCAATGCCTAGGGTGCCGAGATTCCTCGAACCGATCGCCGGGTTCGGGGTGACGTTCGCGACGATGTTCCGCAAGAAGCACACCGAGCAGTACCCGGAGGAGAAGGTCCCCACCGCTCCCCGCTACCACGGCCGCCACCAGCTCAACCGCTATGCCGACGGCCTGGAGAAGTGCATCGGGTGCGAGTTGTGCGCGTGGGCGTGCCCGGCCGACGCGATCTTCGTGGAGGGTGACGACAACACCGAGGACGAGCGCTACTCGCCCGGCGAACGCTACGGGCGGATCTACCAGATCAACTACCTGCGCTGCATCGGCTGCGGGCTCTGCGTGGAGGCCTGCCCGACCCGCGCGCTCACCATGACCAACGAGTACGAGATGGTCGGCGACGACCGCGCCGGACTCATCTACGAGAAGCAGGACCTGCTGGGACCGATGCTCGACGGGATGGTCCCCGCCCCGCACGCCATGGCCCCGGGGACGACGCACGCCGACTACTACCGCGGCGATGTCCTCCGCGCGGCGCAGAGTGAATCCCACGGGGCCGCGCCGGGCGAGGCAGCCCCGCCGACCCGGGTCACGCCCCACCACGGGGAGGAGTCCTGATGGCCACTGAGCTTGTGTCCACCGGGGAGTCGATCCTGTTCTGGGTGGTCGCCACCATCGTCGTCGTCGGCGCGCTCGGGGTGGTCTCCGCGAAGAAGGCGGTCTACTCGGCCCTGTGCCTGGCCATGACGATGGTCGGCCTGGCCGTGCTGTACATCGCCCAGGGTGCGGTGTTCCTGGGCGTCGGGCAGATCGTCGTCTACACCGGCGCGGTGATGATGCTGTTCCTGTTCGTGGTGATGCTCATCGGCGTGGAGTCCTCGGAGTCCCTGGTGGAACGGATCCGTGGTCACCGCGTGGCGGCGATCGTCGCCGGACTCGGCTTCGGGGTCCTCCTGGCGACCGGACTGGCCCGGGCGGAGCTGCCCCCGTTCACGGGCTTCGGCCCCGACCACAACGAGGTACCCGCCCTGGCCGACCTGCTGTTCACCCGCTACGTGTGGGCGTTCGAGCTCACCGGGGTGCTGCTCATCATCGCGACCCTCGGCGCGATGGTGCTGGCCCACCGCGAACGGTTCTCCGGGCGCCGGACCCAACGCGAGATGTCCGAGCAGCGCTTCCTGGACTGGCAGCACGACGGCGACGCCCGCGTGACGCCACTGCCCAGCCCCGGTGTCTACGCGCGGCGCAACTCCGCGGACATGCCCGCCCGGCTGCCCGACGGCTCGGACTCCACCGACTCGGTGAGCGAGGTCCTGCGCCGCCACGGCAACGGCGGGCAGCTGGAGTCCGGCGACGCGTCGGGATCCGGAGGCGCGGAGAAGACCGCCGGCTCGGCAGGATCCGGCGAGGGGGGACGCTCGTGAACCCCGAGTACTACCTCTACCTCTCGGCCGTGCTGTTCACCATCGGTGCGGCCGGGTTCCTGCTGCGGCGCAACGCGATCGTGGTGTTCATGTGCATCGAGCTCATGCTCAACGCCACCAATCTCGCCCTGGTGACCTTCGCGCGGATGCACGGCGACGTGGGCGGGCACGTGTTCGCGTTCTTCGTCATGGTCGTGGCCGCGGCCGAGGTCGTGATCGGTCTCGCGATCATCATGACCATCTACCGTTCCCGCAGGTCGGCCTCGATCGACGACGCCAGTCTGCTCAGGTATTGAGGACGCGCGGATGACTCCTGACGTGACGCTCTGGCTGATCCCCGGTCTGCCGCTGCTCGGCGCCGCCCTCCTGCTCATCCTGGGCCGCCGCAGCGACCCGTGGGGACACCTGCTTGGCTGCGCCACCGCCGTCGCCGCGTTCTGCGTGGCCGCCTGGCAGTTCGCCGCCATGGCCGGCCGCGAGGCCTCCGACCGGACCCTGCAACAGACGCTGTTCACCTGGATCTCGGTGGGCGAACTCCACGTGGACCTGGGCCTGCGACTGGACCAGCTCTCCATGGTGTTCGTGCTGCTGGTGACCGGCGTCGGCCTGCTCATCCACGTGTACTCGACCGGGTACATGGCCGCCGACCCCGCGCGACGGAAGTTCTTCGCCTACCTCAACCTGTTCCTGGCCGCGATGCTGCTGCTGGTGATGGCGGACGACTTCCTGGTCCTCTACCTGGGGTGGGAGGGCGTGGGCCTGGTCTCCTACCTGCTCATCGGGTTCTGGCAGCACAAGCCGTCCGCGGCCACCGCGGCAAAGAAGGCGTTCCTGGTCAACCGCGTCGGGGACATCGGGCTCGCCGTGGCCCTGATGGTGATGGTCACGCAGCTGGGCACCCTGTCCTTCGACGGGGTCTTCGCCGCCCTCAGCGGCGCCGACGACGGTGCCGCGCCCGGGGTCAGCACCGGCCTGGTCACCGCACTCGGACTGCTGTTGCTGCTGGGCGCCTGCGCCAAGTCCGCCCAGGTCCCGCTGCAGTCGTGGCTCGGCGACGCCATGGAGGGCCCCACCCCGGTCTCGGCGCTGATCCACGCGGCCACCATGGTCACGGCGGGCGTCTACCTCATCACCCGGGCCAACCCGATCTTCGACGCGGCGCCGGCGGCGCGGACGGCCGTGATCGCCGTGGGCGCGGTGACGCTGCTGTTCGGCGCGGTGATCGGCTGCGCGAAGGACGACATCAAGAAGGTCCTCGCCGCCTCCACCATGAGCCAGGTGGGATACATGGTCATGGCCGCCGGGTTCGGCCCCGCCGGGTATGCGCTGGCGATCATGCACCTGCTCACCCACGGCTTCTTCAAGGCCGGGCTGTTCCTCGGGGCGGGTTCGGTGATGCACGGGATGGACGACGAGGTCGACATGCGCCGCTACGGCGCCCTGCGCGCGGTCATGCCGGTCACCTTTGTCACCTTCGGACTCGGCTACCTCGCGATCATCGGCGTCCCACCGTTCTCCGGCTTCTACTCCAAGGAGGGCATCATCTCCGCAGCGTTCGACGTGGGCGGCGGCGGAGCGGCGGGATACCTGCTCGGCGCGGTGGCGCTGCTCGGAACCGGCCTGACCGCCTTCTACATGACCCGCGTGATGATCCTGACGTTCTTCGGGCGGCGGCGGTGGCACGAGGGAGCCCACCCCCACGAGTCGCCGGTGTCCATGACGGCGCCGATGTTCCTCGTCGCGGTGGGGTCGGTGGTCTCCGGAGCATTCCTCGCGATCGGCGGGAGGCTGCAGGACTGGTTGGCCCCGGTCGTCGGCGACCACAGTGCCGAGCACGTGGTGCCGGTGTGGCTGGTCACCACCGCCTCGCTGATCGTCGTTACCGCCGGGATCGCGGTCGCGGTGCGGCAGTACGGTCGCGCTGCCATCCCGGAGCAGGCCCCGTCGGAGGTCTCCGCGCTCACCCGCGCCGCCCGCCGCGACCTGTACGCCGACGCCGTCAACGAGGGCGCACTGATGCGGCCGGGGCAGGCCCTGGTCGCGGGCACCGCGGTGGTCGACCGCAGGGTGGTGGGCGGCGCGACGGGCGGGGTCGCCGCGACGATCGGGTTCCTGTCCGCCCGCGGCCGACTCCTGCAATCCGGACTCACCCGGTCCTACGCGCTGTACATGCTCATCGGCGCGGCCCTGATCATCGCCGCCATGGCGGCCGGAGGTGTGCTGTGAACGGCCTCGGTCTGCTCTCCGCGCTGTGGCTCACGCCCCTGATCGGCGCCCTCGTCGTCGTCGTCCTGCCGTCCGGCGCGCGCCGCGCGGCGAGGCCCCTCGCCCTGGCCACCTCGCTGGTCGTGCTGGGTGTGGCGATCGCGCTCGCGGTCGGCTTCGACCCCGGTGGCGCCACCCACCAGTTCGTCGAGTCCCGCCCGTGGATCCCCGCCTTCGGCGCCACCTACTCGCTCGGGCTCGACGGGATCGCGCTGGTGTTGGTGCTGCTCACGGCCGCCCTCATGCCGCTGCTCCTGCTGGCCGGGTGGCACGACGTCCCCGCGTCCGACAGCCCGACGAATGCTCACGCACGGGAGGCGGGCGCCGCCGACCGCGGTCCTCACAGCCGCCGCGCGCAGACCTATCCGGCGCTGATGCTGGCCACGCAGGGGTTGGCGCTGGTGGCGTTCACCAGCCTGGACGTATTGCTGTTCTACGTCGCGTTCGAGGCCATGCTCATCCCGCTGTACTTCCTCATCGGCGGCTTCGGCGGCAGCGACAGGGCCGCCGCTGCGGTGCGGTTCCTCATCTACAACCTGCTCGGTGGGCTGGTGATGCTCGTCGCGGTGATCGGGTTGTACGTGCTCACCGCCCACGCGGGAATCGGGCCCGACGACGGATCGATCGGGGCGGGGACGTTCGACTACCGGCTCATCACCGCGGCCGTGGCCGACGGCCGGCTCGAGATCCCGCCCGGCGCGGCGTTGCTGATGTTCGCCGCCTTCACCCTGGCCTTCGCGATCAAGGCCCCGCTGTGGCCGTTCCACACCTGGCTGCCCGGCGCGGCCGTTGCCGCCACGCCCGCCTCCGCGGTCCTGATGATGGCCGTGGTGGACAAGGTCGGCACGTTCGCGATGCTGCGCTACAGCCTGCCGCTGTTCCCGGACGCCGCCGCCACGGCGGCGCCGGTGCTCATCACGCTGGCGGTGATCAGCATCGTCTACGGCGGCGTCATGGCCATCGCCCAGACCGACCTGCTCCGCTTGATCGCCTACGCCTCCATCTCCCACTTCGGGTTCATCGTCCTGGGGATCTTCGCCAGGACTGAGCAGTCCGCCGCCGGCTCGGCGCTCTACATGGTCAACCACGGCGTCGCCACGGCCGCGCTGTTCCTGGTGGCAGGGTTTCTCGTACGCCGGCACCGCATACGGGAGATCGGCTACTACGGCGGCGTTCAGCAGGTCGCGCCCGTGCTGGCCGGAACGTTCCTCATCGCCGGCCTGGCCACCCTCTCACTGCCCGGGCTGGCCCCGTTCGTCAGCGAGTTCCTCGTGTTCGTCGGCACCTTCGGCCCCTACCCCGTGGCCGCTGTGCTCGCCACGAGCACGTTCGTCCTGGCGGCGATCTACATCCTGTGGACCTACCAGCGGGTGATGGGCGGGCCGGTGGCGCCCGGGTTGGCGGGGACGCCGGATCTCGGCGCCCGGGAACTCGTGGTGGTGATCCCGCTGGTGGTGGCGCTGATCGCGCTGGGCCTCTATCCGCAGCCTGCGTTGGACGTGATCGAACCGGCGGTCGCCCACACCGTCGCACTGGTGGGAGGAGCCCGATGACCCCGGACATCGCGTACGGATCGCTCGCGCCACTGCTCGTGGTGTTCGGCGCGGGGATCATCAGCGTGCTGGTGGAGGCGTTCGTGCCCGCCCGGTACCGCTACGGCACACAGATGGTCGTCTACCTGGGAGGGCTCGCCGCCGCACTCGTCTCGGTGGTACTGCTGGCCGGGACACGCATCGTCACGGCCGAGGGGTCGGTCGCGGTCGACGGGCCGGCGCTGTTCCTGCAGGGAGTCACGGTGATCGTGGCCATCGGCGCCGGGCTGCTGATCGGCGAGCGCACCGTCATCCCCTCCGCCTCCCGGAGAAAGGTGCTCGCGGGCTTCGCACCCCAGGCCGCCGTGGCCCCCGGAGGTTCGGGCGAACGCGACGCCGAGCGCGCCGGATTCACACAGACCGAGGTGTTCCCACTCGCGCTGTTCGCCACCGGCGGCCTCCTACTGTTCCCCGCGGCCAACGACCTGATCACGCTGTTCATCGCGCTCGAGGTGCTCTCCCTGCCGCTGTACGTCCTGTGCGGGATGGCCCGCCGACGGCGACTGCTCTCGCAGGAGGCCGCGGTCAAGTACTTCCTCCTGGGCGCGTTCTCGTCCGCGTTCTTCGTCTACGGCATCGCGCTGGTGTACGGCTATGCCGGGACCGTGGACTTCCGCGGGATCGACCGGGCCGTGGCTGCCGACGGCCGCAGTTCGTTGATCCTCATCGGCATCGCCATGATGTCGGTGGGCCTGCTGTTCAAGGTCGGCGCCGTTCCGTTCCACACCTGGACGCCCGACGTCTACCAGGGCGCGCCCACCTCGATCACCGCATTCATGGCCGCCGGCACCAAGGTCGCCGCGTTCGGCGCGATCCTGCGGTTCTTCTACACAGCCGTTCCCGGCCTCGAGGCGGAATGGGTTCCCGTGCTGTGGGTGATCGCGGCGCTGACGATGATCGTCGGCACGGTCGTGGGCGTCGCGCAGAACGACGTCAAGCGCATGTTGGCCTACTCGTCCGTCGCCCACGCCGGGTTCCTGCTGACCGGCATGATGGGGTCCCCGACCGCAGGGCTCACGGCGATGCTGTTCTACCTCGCGGCGTACGCCGTCAGCACGGTGGGCGTGTTCGCGGTGGCGGGGCTGGTCCGGGACGCGGACGGCGCCGAGATCAGCGACCTGAGGGCCTGGTCCGGGCTGGGTCGGCGCCAGCCGCTGGTGGCTGGCGCATTCGCGGTGCTCCTTCTCGCCCTCGCGGGAATCCCGCTAACCAGCGGGTTCATCGTCAAGTTCGCCGTCTTCTCGGCGGCCGTGGCCGGGGGCGCGGTAGCCCTGGTGCTGATCGGCGTACTCACCAGCGCGATCGCGGCCTCGTTCTACGTGCGTGTGATCGTGGTGATGTTCTTCCGGGACGCGGATGCCGGGGGCTCAAGCGTGGGTGGGTCGGGCGTGGGTGGCTCAGGCTCCGGGGGCGCGGGCTCCGGTGGCTCAGGCTCCGGGGGCGCGGATGCCGGGGGCTCTGCCGTCGCGTTCGCCCGGCAGCCGGTCACGCTGGCCGTGGTCGGCGTTGCGGCGGTCGTGACCGTCGTACTGGGAATCGCCCCGCAGCCGCTGCTCGATCTCGCAGAGGCCGCCTCCACGTTCGCCTGGTGAGCCTCAGTCCTCGTCGAGAAGAGCGTTCCGCCCGCATCTGCCGAGAGCAAGTGTGCGGAACGCTCTTCTCGATGGGGTAGGTCAGTCCATCCCGAGCGGGGTGGCGTCGAACTCCCCGGACAGCGCCGAGACCGACCGCGCCAACCGGAGGTCCCGCTTGGTCACCCCGTCGACGTCGTGGCTGCGCAGGTCCAGGGTCACCTCGTCGTAGCTCCACAGCAGATCCGGGTGGTGGTCCTGAGAGTTGGCGGCCTGGCCGATCGCGGAGACCAGGTTGATCGCTGCCTGCGGCGACTCGCACACCGCGGTGTAGGTCAGCGACCCCTCGGAGAACGCCCAGCCGGGCAGGTCTGCCAGGCCCTCGGCGATCTGCTCCTCGGTCAGGCGGGTCCGCTCGTCGGCGTCGGGGCGTGCGTTGTCGGCGTCTGCGCTCATGCCGTCCAGTCTGGCACCTCTCGCCGCGCCCGGCACTTCCCGCCACGTCTGCCCTCGCCAGGCGCGCGGCCTACCCTGAGGGCGTGGAATCCCCCGCCAGCATCCCTCTCCGCGGCGCCGGCCGGTACGCGCCCAGCCCGTCGGGCGACCTGCACCTCGGTAATCTGCGCACCGCGGTGGTGGCGTGGGTGCTGGCCCGCGACTCGGACCGCGCGTTCCGGATGCGCGTCGACGACCTCGACACCGCCCGCGCCCGCCCCGGCGTGGCCGAGCGCCAACTCGCCGACCTGGCGGCGATCGGGATCGACTGGGACGGCGAGATCATGTGGGAGTCCGAGCGCTCGGACGCCTACGCCGCCGCCGCCGACCGCCTGGCCCGCCGCGGCCTGGTCTACGAGTGCTACTGCTCCCGCCGCGAGATCGCCGAGGCCCCGCGCGCCCCTCACTCCCCGCCCGGCGCCTACCCCGGTACTTGCCGCGACCTCCCCGACGCCGAGCGGGCACTGCGCCGCGAGGCGCTCGGTCCCGGTCGCGTGCCGGCCCTGCGGTTGCGCGCCGCCATCCCTGAGTTCACCGTCGACGATCTCGTCCACGGTCCCTATACAGGTGTTGTGGACGATGTGGTGCTGCGTCGCGGCGACGGCGTGTGGGCGTACAACCTCGCCGTCGTCGTCGACGACTCCGACCAGGGCGTGGACCAGGTCGTCCGCGGCGAGGATCTCCTCCCCTCCACCCCCCGCCAGGCCTACCTGGCCGGGCTCCTCGGCCTGGCCCGGCCGGAATACGTCCACGTTCCGCTCGCGGTCAACGCGGCCGGCGAGCGCCTGGCCAAGCGGGACGGCGCGGTGACATTGGCCGATCTGGCACGGGAGGGGACGACGACGAGGGCCGCCGTCGCCCGGATCGTCGCCTCGCTCGGTGGACCGCCCGGCGCGGACTCGATCGACGCCCTGCGCGGGGTCGTCACCGCCGACACGCTCCGATCCGGCCCCTGGGTCGTCGCCTGACCCTGGGCTCTGGCACACCTGCCCGTCGCACTCCGACCCTCGCCCTACGCCCCGCCATCCCCTCATCCCCCCATCCCCCGGCCGTCCCCCATCCCCCATCCCGGTTGGCGGACATCGACCCGCGCCTGGCGGACTTCTCGCGCGAGATCCGGCCCGAGAATCGGCGAGGAGTCCGCCAACTAGGTGGGGCTGTCCGCCAACCGGGGTGACTCGGGATACGCGGGATTCGCGGGCTGCCGGACGGGCGCGGATAATCGACGCCCGTGACCACTTCATCGCAGCAGAACCCTGACCCCCGCGGGCCTGGGCGGCCGGACGGGACCACTCCCGAGCCGGCGCGCAGCACCCGGGACTCCTCCGACCCGACCACCTCCGACCCGACCCCCACCGGCCACGCCTCCCCCGGCGACCGCACCGGGACCGACCGCGCAGTCTTCGCCACCATCGCCAGCCCGTACTACGGCTACCTGATCGCCCTGTTCGTGGGCGTCATGCTCATCAGCAACGTCACCGGCACCAAGGGCGTCCTGCTCTTCCCCGACCTGAGCTTCGAGCTCGGGTTCCTCTCACTCGACGGGCTCGTCACCGACGGAGCCTTCCTGCTCTTCCCACTGGCGTACGTGCTGGGCGACGTGATCAGCGAGGTGTACGGCTTCAAGGCGATGCGCCGAGTCGTCCTCTCCGGATTCGCCGTCCTGGCGTTGGCCGCGCTGAGCTTCACGTTTACCGTCCATCTGCCCCCGGCCCCGTTCTACGAGAACCAGGACGCGTTCGAGGCTGTGGCCGGCGTGATCCCGCAGTTCTTCCTTGCCGGTCTGGCCGGCTACGTGGTGGGCGAGCTGCTCAACAGCTACGTCCTGGTGTGGATGAAGCGCCGTACCGGGGAGAAGACCCTGTGGGCCAGGCTGCTCGGCTCGACCGTGGTGGGCCAGCTCGCGGACACCATCGTCTTCTGCACCATCGCCGCCCCCGCCCTGGGCATGGTCCTCGGGTCGGGCGACTACTGGAACTACGTGGTGATCGGGTTCGTCTGGAAGACCCTCATCGAGGCGGTCCTGCTGCCGGTGACGTACGTGGTGATCGCGTGGATCAAGAAGCGCGAGCCCAGCTATCAGACCGCACTGTCGGGTTCCCTGTCACAATCGGCGGTATGACCTCCGCTGACCGGGACGCAGACGACGGGCGCGACGCCGCTCGACCCGCCGCGGTGACGGTTCTCGGCGCGACGGTCGACGACCAGACCAGGTGCATCCACTACCACGGCCCGTTGGACGTCATCGCGATCCGCTTCCACTGTTGCGGCGAGTTCTATCCCTGTTTCCGCTGCCACGCCGACGCCACCGACCATGCGCTGTCGGTGTGGCCGCGGGACGAGTTCGACACCGATGCCCTGCTCTGTGGCGCGTGCCGGACCACGCTGAAGATCAGCGAGTACCAGGCCACCGGCGCCTGCCCGGCCTGCGGAACCGCATTTAATCCGGGGTGCTCGCTGCACTACCGGCTCTACTTTGAGTCCTGAGGGCCGCCGCTCGTGTCGATCACCCTCATCACATCGACGAGGACATCGAGGTAGATGCGAATCATCTCCTCACGACGCATCTCGGAGGCGTCGGGCGGGACCGTCCACCCGGATTTCGGCATCGACGGGGCGGGCATCCTCTCCGCGGCCGCAGCGAGCCCGCGGGACTCGCGAGGGCTGATGCCGAGGAGGGTGGCGTCGGCGACGATGGTCTCCAGGGTCTCTCGCAGGACGGCGAGGTTGTCCGGGTCCATGACGTCGACGGCCCAGTTCATGTCCTCGTGGAGCCAGTAGACCGACTCGTAGTCCTCCGGGGATTCCTGGGCCTCCGCCCATTCCTCGGCGATCGTGGACAGCGCGTCGAACAGGAGCTGCCCGGCCATCGCGGTCCCGTGCCAGCATCCCCAGTGCTCGTCGTACGGCATCGCCACGACGCGGGCGATCAGGCGGTCGGCCCGGTCGTCCTGCCCCCTGGCGAGCCGGCTGGCGGCTTTGTCCAGGAGGTTCCGTGCGGCGTCGGCGGCGGCTTCACTGAGCTCTGTGAGCGCCCCGGTCTTCGCTTCGGGATGCAGCCCGTACGGGGTCCGCCTCGCCATCTCGGCCTCGAGCTCCGCAGGCAGGTCGCGTCGGTCGTTCGTCACGCCCCCACCCTGCCAGGACATCCCCGCTGTGGCAGCCGCGTCGGGTTCCGGGGCGCACTTCTCACCGCGCGCAGTCCAGCTCAGACTCAGACCTTTGCCGAGTAGTACCGCCCCAGGAACTCGGCCTTGTAGGCCGCGTACTCATCCGGCCCGGCCTCCATCGCGGCGCGTACCTCGTCGACCAGACGTACCACGAACGCCAGGTTGTGCAGCGTCAGCAGGGTCGAGCCGAGGAACTCCTTGGCCTTGAACAGGTGGTGGAGGTACGCCCGGCTGTAATCGCGCGAGACCTCGGACGGGCCTTCGGGATCCAGCGGGGTGTGGTCGTGCCGGAACTGGGCGCGGGTGACGTTGACCCGCCCGTCCAGCGTGTAGATGCCGCCGTGGCGGGCCAGACGGGTGGGGGCCACGCAGTCGAAGGTGTCGGCCCCGTTCTCGACGGCGGTGAAGATGTCGTCGGGCTCACTGATCCCCAGCAGGTGGCGCGGCCGATCCTCGGGCAGCTCCTCGGTGCACCAGCCGACGATCGTGCCCAGGTTCTCCTTCTCCAGCGCCCCGCCGATCCCGTAACCGCCGAACCCGCGCCGCCCCTGGCCTTCAGCCCGGTCGCTCATCTCCACGAGCCCTCGCACGGCCTGTCGCCGCAGGTCCTCGAACTGCGCGCCCTGAACCACGCCCCACAGCGACTGCCCGGGCCGGTGGGTGCGCTGCTCGGAGAGCAGCTGGTGCTCGTCGAGGCACCGCTGCGCCCAGCGTCGGGTCCGCTCCACCGAACTCTCCTGGTACTTCCGCGTGTTCATCAGGGTGGTGAGCTCGTCGAAGGCGAACATGATGTCGGCGCCCAGGCCGTGCTGGATCCGCATCGACACCTCCGGGGAGAAGCGGTGTGGCGAACCGTCGAGGTGCGAGGTGAAGGTGACACCGTCCTCGTCGACCTTGGCGAGCCGGCCCTGGCCCTTGTTGGTGGCGGAGTCGTCCGGTGCCGTGGCGGCGCCCGCCGACATCTCGATCACCTTCTTGAACCCCACCCCGAGGCTCATCACCTGGAAGCCCCCGGAGTCCGTGTAGGTGGGCCCGGACCAGCGCATGAACTCACCGAGGCCTCCGGCGGCGTCGACCACGTCGTGGCCCGGCTGGAGGTACAGGTGGTACGCGTTGGCCAGGACGGCCTGTGCACCGGTCGAGCGGACCTGCTCGGGCGTCAGGGTCTTGACCGTCGCTTTGGTGCCGACCGGGATGAACGCCGGGGTCGCGATGTCTCCGTGCGGGGTGTGGATGACGCCGGTCCGGCCCCCCGCGGTGCCGTCGAGGACCATCCGGGAACCCACGTCGAAGGTGGTCGCGCGCGGGGTGGGGGGTGTGTGATCCGACATGGGTCCCATCGTGGCACGACGGTCCGGGCGGCCGGCCGTGGCCCTACGATGGGGGGAATCGACGACGGCAGCCCGCGACGGCGGCGGGAAACGCCGCGGCAGGAAACGCAGTGGCAGGAAACGACGGCGGCAGGAAACGACGGCGGCAGGAAACGACGACGACGAGGTGAGCGATGACCGGTACGAGCGGCCGACGGCTCTCCCGGCACGAACGCCGAGACCAACTCGTGGTCCTGGGGGTCCGGCTCCTCGAGACGGTCCCTTTTCACGCCCTCTCGATGGATGACGTCGCCGAGCGGGCCGGTGTCTCCCGCAGCCTGCTCTTCCACTACTTCCCCACCAAGCTGACCTATCTCACGGCGGTGGTCCACGCGGCCGCCGAGCACGTCCTGTCGCTCACCCAGGTGCCCGAGGGGACGAGCGCGGAGGACGGGACCCGCGCGATCATCACGGCCCTGGTGCGCTACATCCAGCGGCGCCGCGACAACTACGTGGCGGTGCTGCGGTCGGGCAGGTCCGTGGACCCGATGCTGGAGCAGGTCGTCGACGGCATGCACCGCACCATCAGCCTGCGCATCCTCCACAGCATCGGGGTGACCCGGCCCGGCCCGATGGCGCTGGTCCTCACGCGCGCATGGTTGGCCGGTGTCGAGGAGCTGGCGTTGCTGGGCGAGGAGTCCGGGCTGCCGCAGGAGACCGTGATCGAGTCCGCGATCACGACTCTGCATGCAGTCGCCGCCCTGCCGGACTTCGTCTCGGAAGTCTTCCCGGGCGACGACCCGGTCCACCGGAGCAGTTCTACGCACTCCGAGAAATGAGGAGAGTCCCGGAACTCCGATGAGTTCCGGGACTCTCCCGTGGCGGTGGCGGTGGGATTTGAACCCACGGTTGGGGGTTACCCAACACAGCATTTCGAGTGCTGCACCTTCGGCCGCTCGGACACGCCACCGCCGATCAGGCTACTTCACATGCGGCCGCAGGCGGAAATCGCCTGCTCGACGGGGCGTATCAAGCCTTGTCGTTGCCGGTGAGCTTGCTCGCGGCCTCGTTGGCCTTGTCCTTGAGCTTCTCGGCGCCCTGCTTGATGCCGGCCTTGCCCTGGTCCGCCTGGCCCTCGGCCTGGAGGTCGCGGTCGCCGGTCGCGGCGCCGGCGGACTCCTTGGCGCGGCCGCCGAGCTCCTCGGCCTTGTTCGAGAACTTATCTCCCACACCCATGTGGTGCTCCTCTCGATCGCGGCGCCGGTGCCCGGCGCCTCTCCTCACCCACCGTACGGAGATGAGCGGCAGGCCTCCACCGGACCGCGGTCACGTTCCCGTCACCGCCGGGCGCGGAAGAACTGCTCCAGCAGCGCTGCGCACTCGGCCTCCAGCACCCCGCCCCGGACCTCCGGGCGGTGGACCAGTCGACGGTCGCGGACCACGTCCCAGAGCGAACCGCAGGCCCCGGTGCGGGGCTCCCACGCGCCGAAGACCACGCGGCCCACCCGCGCCGCGACCGCGGCGCCCGCGCACATCGTGCACGGCTCGAGGGTCACGACGAGGGTGCAGTCCTCCAGGCGCCAGCCGTCGCCCAGTACCCGGGCCGCCTCGCGCAGCGCCAGCACCTCGGCGTGGGCGAAGGGATCCCCGTCGGCCTCGCGGCGATTGGTGGCGGCGGCCAGCTCCCGACCGTCCGGGCCCACCACGATCGCCCCGACCGGCACGTCCTGCTCAGGCGTGTCGCCGGCCACCACCAGGGCCCGCCGGACCAGCTGCTCGTCCGCGGATCGGTGAGACGTCAGGGACACGGATACCACCGGCGGGCCTGTCTGCCGTGTCGACCCAAGCGGCACGGTCGACCCAGGCGGCACGGACATGGCCGCCTCACGAGTCGGGCAGGTGCCGCTCGAGCTCCTCGCCGAAGCCCATCCGCTCGGCCACCGACTGCAGCTGCTCGTCGGCGTAGAGGTCGGTCTCCGACACGATGATCTCCAGCACCCCGGGCGGCAGCCCCACGTCCTCGAGGATCGCCATGTCCCCCTCGCCCCACGGGTCGGCGTCCTCGAGATCATCGTCCGGCAGGTCCACGTTGAGTTCGTCGAGCACGTCCGCCGCCAGGTCGTAGTCCAGAGAGGCGGTCGCGTCGGAGAGCATGAGTCGCATCCCGGACGGACCGGGACGCAGGATCACGAAGAACTCGTGGTCGACGTCGATCAGTCCGAACGAGGCCCCCTCGGTGCGCAGCGAACGGACCTGACGGGCTGCGTCGTCGAGACTGGTCAACGCGGCGTCGTCCAGGCGGGTGATCTGCCATGAGCCGCCCGCCTGCAACACCCCGAACGCGGAACCGGTGACAGTGTCGTCGTTGCTGTCGCTGTCGCGGGTGCTTCGGTCGGAGGTGCTGGCCATGGGCCCAACCGTAGTCGGCTGTGAGAACCTTGTCAGGTGACGGCGGTGACGGACGTGTGCGTGCTGGGGGCGGGTCTGATCGGCGGTTCGCTGCTGCGGGCGCTGGGTCCGGATCGGGCGTTCGGATGGAACCGCTCGGCCACCGGCGCGGAGGCGGCGTCGGCTGACGGTTTCCACGTCTCCACGGATCTGTCCGACACGCTCCGCCGGGCCGCGCGGGCGGACGCCCTCGTCGTCGTCGGCGTCCCCCTCCCCGCCCTCGGCGCGATCCTCGACGCGGTGGCCGAGCACGCACCCGGGGCGGCCCTGACCGACGTGGTGAGCGTCAAGGGGCCGGTCCTGTCCGCGGTGCGGGAGCGGGGGCTGGGCGCGCGCTTCGTGGGCGGCCACCCCATGGCCGGTACCGCGGACTCCGGCTGGGCGGCCACCGACCCGGAACTCTTCCGTGGTGCGACGTGGCTCGTGGCCGCGGACGACGACGCGGATCCCGCCACCTGGTCCCGTGTGGCCGGGATGGCGGTGGACTGCGGCGCCCGGGTCGTCTCGGCCACCTCCGCCGACCACGACTCTGCCGTGGCGAGGATCTCCCACCTGGGGCACGTGGTGGCCGAGGCACTGGCGTCCGCGGGGGGCCGGGGCGGCGATCTCGCCCTGGCCCTGGCCGCCGGGTCGTTCCGCGATGGCACCCGCGTGGCGGGCACCGCGCCCGACCTCGTGCGGGCGATCTGCGAGCCCAACCGGGACGCACTGCTCACCGTCCTCGACGAATGCCTGGCAGATCTGACGGCCGCCCGGGACTCGCTGGCCGGTGAGGGGACGCTCGGGGCGCTCGTCGACGAGGGGCACCGCGCGCGACGCGCCTACGAGGAGGCGCGGGCGGAGCGCGGCGGCGCACCCGTGTCGGTGACCCCGGGGGCGCCGGGGTGGCTCGGGGAACTCCGCAGGGCGGGGGCAGCGGGGCTGGAGGTCAGACCCTCCGGCTGAGCCCGGTGACGTCGACGATGAACCCGTCGGAGTCGACCGTCGCGCTCGTGGCCGCGGTGGCCGTGATCCCGTGGACCATCTCGTCGTCGCTGGAGAAGGTGACCGAGTCCTCGCTGACGTCGAGCGTCAGGGAGTCCACCGAGAGCACCCGCTGCTCGACCGAACCCGGCTGCGAGTGCAGGCCGAGCCGTCGGCTGATGACGCTGGCGAAGAACACGCTGTACGTCACGTCCACGTCGATTACGCCACCGCCGCCCACGCGGGAGCGGATGTCGGAGGGGTCGTCGAGCAGCCAGGACCCCTCGGCGTCGCGGACCAGGTCGATGGTGCGCTCGTACTCCTCGGTGGAGACGGTGAGCTGCACCCGGTGAGGCGCCAGGTCCGAGCCGATCTCCACCTGGTATTCCAGCGTGAATGCCTGGTGGTCGGGATGTGCGGCGGAGACGATACGGCCGCGGGCACGGGAGGACTCGCCCTTGCGGACGATTCTCACCTGCTCGATCACCCTGCCGGTCTCGGAGATCCACGTGTACATGCGGGGAGCCGAGGCGCGCGGCGCTTCGGCCTGCGGCGAGGGCGACTGAGAAGCGTTCACGCCCCCTACGGTAGGAAAATCTCCACCGAAACGCACATCAATGGCCGACTGCGGTAAGGCTGGGTCACCTCGGACGCAGGTCCAGCCGCGCGCGCCGCCAGGGGTACAGCGTCACGTTCCGCGCCCTTGGCCACTCGCGTCCGCTGCCCACGCGGTCGAGCCGATAGCGTTCCAGCACCTGCCGCAGGATCACCTCGCCCTCCATCATCGCGAAGGAGGCGCCGATGCACCGACGGGCGCCGCCGCCGAAGGGCAACCACGTGGTGGGCGTCGGGACGTCACCGAGGAAGCGCTCCGGGTCGAAGTCCTTCGGCGCCGGGTAGGCGGCGGGCGCCCGGTGGGCCAGGATGATCGACGGCGAGATGGTGGTGCCCCGCGGGTAGGTGCGGCCGCCCACGGTGGCGGGCTCCTGCAGCTCCCGCATCACCAGCGGGACCACGGGGTGCAGCCTGAGTGACTCCTTGAGCACGGCGTCGAGATAGTCCGTCTGCTCGCCCCGGGCGATCTCCGCCGCGCACCGGTCCTGGATGTGTGGGTGCCGGGCCAACTCGAGCATCGACCAGGCCATCGCCGTGGCGGTGGTCTCGTGGCCGGCCGCCAGCAGGGTCATCAGCTGGTCCCGCAGTTCCTCGTCCGTCAAGCCCTGCGCATCGTCCGCGGAGGCGCGGACCAGCAGCGCCAGCAGGTCGCGGCGGTCGGCGAGCGCGGGATCCCGGCGCGCCGAGTCGATCTGCTCGTCCAGGAAGACGTGGATGCTCGCGAGGTCGCGGATCTCCTTGGTCCAGGGCCAGAGACGGCGCAGTGCGGGAATGGCCAGGCCGATCATCATCACGGGGCCGGCGTCGACCGTCCGGGCCACCACGGGACGCATCCGGTCGAGCCGCTCGGAGTCGGTCACACCGAACACCACACGCAGGATCACCTCGAGCGTGAGCTCGTTGAGCAGGACGTGGGCGCGGACCCGGCCGGAACGCGGCCAGCGACTCAGCTGCTCCGCGGTGACCTCCTCGACCAACGTGCGGTACCCGGCGATCTCGCGCCGACCGAACGCGGGCGCCAGGAGGCGGCGGGCCCGGGCGTGCGCATCCCCGTCCTGGAGGAGCAGGGAGTCGTCCCCGAGCAGCGGTCGGAGCAGCTCGTTGCCCTTGCCTGCGTGGAATACCGACGGCGAGCCGGCGAACACGTCCTTGATGTCCGCGGGGTCGGCGACCGCGACCACCGTCCGCCCCTTGGGCATGAGTTCGAGAGTGAACGGCACCCCGTAACGCCTGGCCGCGGCCGGGAAGACGACCGCGGGTGCCGACAATGTGAGCAGAGCCTGCACCAGACCGGGCAGACGTGGGCCGGAGGGAACACCGTTATCCATGGTCACACCGTAGGAGTCGACTGGTGCCGCCGCAGCCGGTCGGGCGAAGAGGCGCCACCCCGCGCCGACACCTCCCCAGCTGCGGGAGGTGTCGGCGCGGCCGGCGGGCGACAAGCGTCAGCGTCCCAGGCCCGCACTGCCGAGGGAGCCGGTGCCGGCGCCGGCGCTCCCGGCGAGGCGCGCCCAGGGGCCGGTGACCGCGAAGGTGATGCCGTCGCCCTGGATCGAGACGAACATCACCGACCCGTCCTCGTTGAACACCGGGCCGGCGAACTCCGAGTTGCTCACGCGGTTGCGGGCGATGGGGTATGCCTGACCTCGGTCGTTGACGCCCACGACGTGCTGGATCCCGGATCCGTCCTCGGAGATCACTACGCCGCCGTGGGGCGAGACCGTGATGTTGTCCGGGCCGTCGAAGCTCCCGCCGTCAGCGAGCTCGACGGACGTGTCCGGGTTCTTCCCGAAGATCGAATACAGCGTGATGGACGCGCCGTCCGGTGCGATGCGCCAGACCTGGCCGTCGTGCTCGGCCGCCGAACCGTCCCCCATCCTGGCGAACGACGCCACGATGTACGCGCCCTCCTTCCACCACGCGCCCTCGAGTTTGCGCGAGCGGGTTCCGCGCTCGCCGTAGGACTGCCTACGGATCGAGGTGGTCTCGGCGAGGCGGTCACGCCCCGGAACCTCGACCCACTCGATCTGGTAGGTCGTTCCGACGGTGGTGGCCACTGACAGGTCCGGGACGTGCGCACCCCCGGAGACGCACCGCATCATCTCGAAGGTCCCGGCCGTGTCGCCGCCCTCCGAGCGGGCGAGCTCGGCGAGCGCACCGGTGCCGGGGCGGAAGCCCGCCGGCGGGGTCCAGCGGTACACGTGGCCATTGGGATTGCCCGCGTCCTCGGTGAGGTAGATGACGCCGGTGGTGGGGTGCACCGCGACGGCCTCGTGGGCGAAACGCCCGAGGAACTTGAGGGGCACCGCGGCCTGGGCCTGGTTGAGCGCCGTGTCCGGCGAGACCTCGAAGACCCAGCCGTGGTCCACCGACGCGGTCTTTCCCGCGAGCGACCTGCCGCCGGCCCGGACCTCGGTCTCCTCGCAGGTGAGCCACGTTCCCCACGGTGTGACGCCGCCCGCGCAGTTGTTCACCGTGCCGGCCACGCCCACGTACTGCGACTTGCGTACGCCCTTGGAGTCGACGGCGATCACCGTGCAGCCCCCGCCCGCCTGGTCGTCGAAGGTGACGCCCTCGGTCACCGGCACGACATGGGGCTCATTGTTACTGATCTCGTGGTTCAGGATGAGGAACCCGCCCCCTGCGCCCACTCCGAGCGAACCGAGGAACCCGGAGGCCTCGAAGTACCCGGCGCCGTCGGGGTCGGACGGGGACTTCGCGCCGCCCTCCATGGTGGTCTCACCGGCGTGGGTGACCACCGAGTAGGTGAAACCCTCGGGCAGATCGAGCAGGCCGTTCGGGTCCAGCACCAGGTCCCCGTAGCCCTCGGTACCGACACCCGTGGCGCTCGCGATGGCACCGGAGCCCGTGAAGGTGCCGGTGAGGTTGCCCGCGACGTACATTCCCGCGCCGGCGGCAGCCGCGCCAACGAGGAACTTACGACGATCGATCTTGATTTCTTCCATGGTTCGGCTATCCTCTTCCCGCAGCCGGCCGTTCCGACGCGCGGGCTCCGACGCGCGGGCTCCGACGCTAGGACCCGGCGGAAACGGCAACGCGCCGTTGAGGTGTCGCGCCAGTGAACGCACGGCGGAGACCCGGTGCGGGCGGCCGAGTACCCGCTACCCGGGTCCGGCCGTCCATCCCCGGCTCGCCGACTGTTCACCGAAGAACAATCGACCAAGCCCTCGACTTGGCCTAGTGTGACCCGCATGGCCCTGCTCCCGGTGGACCTGGACTCGACGCCCGACGACATCGTCTCCCTCCTCGCCGTGGACGCCGCGGTGCGGCAGGCAGTGGGCCTGGAGCACAGCCCACCGTCCACCTCCGCCCTGCACTGGAGCGGGGAGGAGGGCATGTGGATGGCGCTGGTCCGGCCCGGCGAGGGACGCGCACTCCTGGCCGGTTGGCACCACGAGTTCTCGCTCACCGAGGGCAGCGGGCGCGCCGGTGAGGCCGGGACCGATCTCGTCGGGGATGCTCCGGGGTGGTGGCGTCGCGGCGTCGAGCACGCCCGGTCCAAGGGCCTCTACCTGGGCTTCCTGTACGGCTGGGACGGGGCCGGGTGGTGGCGGTTGGACCAGCCGACCGACGACGGTTTCGACCCGGAGATCTACCCGGTGACCACGGCGGCCGTGCGGGACATCATCGACGAGTTGGCCGACGACACCCTGCTCGACGCCCCCGCCGCCGGAGCGGTCGACGCGCTCCTCGCCGCCGGTGCGCAGCTGTCCGCCCGGGATCTGGCGGCTGTCCTCCACTCCCCCGACGGGTGGCCGGAGGTCGACCTCGAGGCGGGCGTCCGAGCCGCACGGGCGTTCGGCTCGCCGGTCCCGGCCTGATCTCGCCGTGGAACCCGCCCGCCCGATCTCTGCCACCATGGTCTGGTGAGAAGACTCGGTTACGTCGCGGCCAAGCGCCTGGCGCTCGAGACGCTCGGATGGACACTCGTCGTTCTGGGCATCGCCGCGCTGTTCCTCCCCGGCCCCGGGCTGCTCACACTCTTCGCGGGCATGGTGGTGCTCTCCCAGCAGTACGAGTGGTTCGAGAAGCGGGTCGACCCCGTCAAGCGTGTGGCCCTCGAGGGCGCGTCCCGCGGGGTGCAGACCTGGCCGAGGATCACCGGGTCGGTCCTCGGGGTGGCGTGGCTCGTCGGACTCGGGATCTACTGGGGCGAACATCCCCCGGCGCCAGGGTGGTGGCCATTCGATCCCGACTGGTGGTTCATCGGCGGCTGGGGCACCGGCGGGAGCCTGATCGCCTCCGGGCTGATCGGCCTGGCCCTAATCGTCTACTCGATCCGGCGCTTCCGGGGGAACCCGTACGACCACGAGGTGGAGACCGAGCGTGAGAGGGAGCGCCACGAGGCCCGCCACCGCGAGAAGGAGGAGCGGCGCCGGTTGAGGCACGGTGTCACCTCGGGCTGAGTGTCCCCTCGGGTTGAGTGTCACCTCGAGCTGAGCGCTGCCCCAGCTGAACGCCACCCCGGCTGAACGTCACGCCAGGGTGAAGGTCTCCGCGCCACCCACAGCGACCATCCGCTCCTCCTCACCCACCCGAACCTTCACGGGGGTCGCGTCGATCACCCCGTCGCGGTGCTGCACCGTGACCCGGTCCCTCATCACCGTCACCGTGAGCGGTGATCGCAGGTAGGTCATGTTGAACGAGACCCCGTCGATCCCGCCGGGCAGGTTGGGGTCGAGTCGCAGCATCCCGCCACTGACCCGCATCCCGGCGTAGAACCGCTGCACCAGATCGACCGTCCCGGACATGACCCCCATGTGGATCCCCTCGCGGGTGGTGCCACCCTGGATGTCGTTGACGTCGCTGGCCAACGCCACCTTGAACCGCTCCCAGGAGGCGTCCGGATCGAACCGGGCCAGGACGCCGGCATGTGTGATGTAGGACAGGGTCGACCCGTGGGAGGTCCGCTGGTCGTAGTACTCGATGGTCCGCTGGGCGGCGTCGGCCGGGAAGTCGTAGCCGAGCCTGGTGACGATGCGCTTGAGTTCGGAGTCGCTGAAGAGGAAGAACAGCATCACCGCGTCGGCCTGCTTGGCGAGCTTGTACCGGTCCGGAGTGTCACCCTCTGCCTTGAGGATCCGGTCCAGCCGCTGGATGTTGCCGTACTCGGCGCGGTAGGCGTCCCAGTCGAGCTCCTCGAGGTCTTCGTATCCCTCGAACTGGCTGATCACCCCGTCGTGGAACGGGACGAACATCTTGCGGCTCATGTCCTTCCACCGGGCGATCTCCTCCTCGCGTAACTCGAGCCGGGCGCGCACCGCGTCGGCGCGGGGAGCGGGCAGGAGATCGAGGAGGCTGGCCGCGATATCGCAGATCCAGGCGACGAAGACGTTGGTGTAGGCGTTGTTCCGCAAGCCCCCCTCGGACGACCCGGGGTATTTCTCGTGGTATTCGTCCGGCCCCATCACGCCGTGGATCTCGTAGCGGTCCCGCTCCGGCGAGTAGTGGGCGATCGACGACCAGAAGCGGGCGATGCCGAGCATCATCTCCGCCCCCCGGTACTCGAGGAACATGGTGTCCTCGGTGAGGGTGACGTATTGCCAGACGTTGTAGAAGATGGCCGCGCTCACGTGGCGCTGGTTGTGGGAGAGGTCCTCGTCCCACCTCCCGGACAGCGGGTTGAGGTGGACCTCCTGGGTCTCCTCGGTGCCCAACGACCCGCTCTGCCACGGGAACATGAAGCCCTCATAGCCGGCGGCGTCGGCCGCCGCCCGCGCCTCCGACACCCGGCGGTAGCGGTACATCAGCAGGCCCCGGGTGACATCCGGGGTGCGGAAGGTGAGGAAGGGGAACACGAACAGTTCGTCCCAGAAGATGTGCCCGCGGTAGGCCTCCCCGTTGATCCCGCGGGCGGGCACCCCGGCGTCCAGGTCCGCGGTGTGGTGGGAGCACGTCTGCAGGATGTGGCAGATGTGGACCCGCAGCAGGTGCTGGGCCTCGTCGTCGCCGAACACCTGCATGTCACACGCCTGCCACAGGCGGTCCCACGACTCACAATGGTGCGCGTAGGCGGCCTCGAAGGGCCGGGAGCGGGCCACCGACCGATAGGCCCGCAAGGTCGTGTCCCCGGTGGCGGGGTCGCGCGAGGTGAACAGTGACACCGACTTCTCGACGGTGACCGGGACCCCGCGCTCGAGGTCCAGGCTCAGCGTCTGTTGGATGTAGTCCGGGGTCCGGAAGTCCGCGCGCGGGACGTCGATCTCCTCCCCGGCCGAGCGGACGAGGGTGCGCGCGGCCAGGCTGACGACGACCTCGGACTGCCGCGTCTTGGACTTGACGGCGATGACCTTCGACTCGGGGAACACCGTGCTCCCCGGTCGCAGGTGGTCGCTCTCGAGCTGGCGGTAGCGTGGCACACCGTCGTTGGTGACCCGCGCGTCGAGCGCGGTGACCACCTCGGCCTCTCCCGACCAGTTGAGCGGAGTGATCGTCCACTCGAGGTAGGCGTGGTGCAAGGAGGCCATGGAGACGAACCGGCGGCTGACCAGATCGGTCTCGCGGCCCTCCTTGTCCCGGAATCGCAGCCGCCTGGTGAGCATGGCCGACCTCAAGTCGAGCTCGTGGTGGTAGTCCAGGACCTCCACGTCCGCGAGCCGGAGCACCTCCGCGCCGCCGATGCGGAGCTTGAGCGGTAGCCAGTTGGGGAGGTTGACCAGGTCCTCGTTGTGCACCGGGACCCCGCCGAGCATCGTGGTCGCGCGGTTGTACAGACCGTGGACATACGTCCCGGGGTAGTGGACCCCGTCCGCGTCCTCCCATTCGGCAGCGCCGCGCGTGCAGAGGTAACCGTTTCCCGTGGAGGTGAGGGTCTCCCGCAGTCCCTCCTCGCCCGGATCGAACCCGGTGTAGGACAGCGTGAAGGCGTCGGACTGCACCGTCGTGGTGGTGTCGCCGGGTCCGGTCTGCGGTGTGGTCACGTGCCGACCCTATCCACTGACCTGCGGTTCCGACTGTCATCACGCGTCCTTGTTTCCGTGATCGTCATCTGACCGAGATTCTTCGGCCACGGCCGTATTGTATGATCTACGTCACAGTCGGGACGGCCCGGGCCGCGCCGCGAGCCCTTCCGTCGACCGCAGCGCCGGAACAGGGGTTCACCATGACCGTTCAGTTCATCGAGATCACGGAGGACGTGGCCGACAGGCTCCAGGTCCTCACCACACCGACGGCCTGCCAGGTCGGCGATGCACGCATGATCATCGTCGATCTGCTCGGCTCCGGCCCGTCGTGGCCACTCTCCGTCCTCGTCGACCAGGTCTGCACCGCGTACGAGGCCCCCGACGGGGAACGCCTCATGGTCGACCTCCGCGACCGCGACGGCATGGCCGGGGACGATCTCCGCGACGAACCGGCGCTCCGGCACGTGACCTGGGTGCGCGCCACGCGCCTCGCACTGCGGGACCTCACCGACTCCCGTGAGGTCGTCTGGAGCCTGCACTCGGACGACCCGGACGAGGTCGACCATCCCGAGGTCGAGGTCCTGATGTCCGGCGCGGAGCCGCGCGCCTTCCGCGTCTATCTCGGGGAGCCGCTCCCCGACGGCTCGGTGTCGCTGCGGTAGTACGGTCCGCGGGTCCCGTCGGTGCCGCGCACATCCGTGCCCATCACGTCCGTGCCGGAACCGTCCGCGCCACCCCGGTAGCGGACGGCCACGGCCAGCATCACCGCGCCCACCGCGATGAAGGACAGCACCCGGAACAGGCCGGGCAGCGTGGCCAGGTCGAGGAACAGCAGCTTGGCCAGCGCGAGTGAGCCCAACACGAAGCCCATCTTGCGGGCCTCCGAGAGACGCGGACTCGGGGTGAGGATCAGCCAGGCCGCGCAACTGATCCACAGCACGGTGACCACCAGATGCGCCACGAGGAACCCGTTGCGGGACGCCCCCGCCAGGTCACCGATCACCACGCCGGCCGCAACCACCATCACCGAGAAGGCCAACAGCGCCACCACGGCGCCCGCCATCACCACTCTGGCGGCCAGGCGCGGCACCCGACGGGAGGCCCACCACGTCGCGGCGATGGCGAGGACAGTGACCGCGAACGCGGCCACCACGTCCCAGTAGGAGAGCTCGCGGACCGCCGCCCCCTCGTCGAGGGCGAGGAACGGCTGGTTGACGAACAGGTACACGGTCAGCGCGATCGCCGCGCCGATGCCGGCCACCCAGTCCATCCAACGGCGGCCCCACAGGCCCGCCGCCACGACGTACCCCGTGGCGCTGAGGGTCAGCGCGAGGCTCGTCATCTCCTGTCCGCCCAACTCCACCCAGGCGGCGAACAGCAGCACACTGCCCACGACCCCCGAGACCGCGGACAGCAGGACCGGTCCCGGTTCCTGGGCACGCCGTCCGGCCAGGACCGCGACCGTCAGGTAGGCGGCGGCCAGGACCAACCCGACCGGCCAACCCGGCCGCAGGAGTGACAGTCCGGAGATGAGGATCAGGGGGACGGCGGTGGGGACGACGACGAGAGCCGCGTTCTCGGGTGCCGGGCGGCGGCGCACGGAGTCTGTCCAGCCGACCCCGACGCCCACCGCGGCAAAGACGAGGGCGGCCACGATGAGGGCGATCTGTTCGCCCCGGTCGTGGAGGTGCGTCTGCGAGAGGTAGCCCGCCAGGACCGGGGCCGGGAACACCGACCACACCACCCTGACCGCGACCCCGAGGTCGGCTCCGAGCACGGCGGTGGCGATCGCCAGGATCACCAGGAAGACCGGCAGCTCCACGCCCGTGGAGATGAACGGAGCCAGGACCATCGTGCCGGCCGAGACCAGACACGCGAGCAGCCCGGAGGACCATCGTTGCGCCAGGGCCATACCCGCGAGCGCCAACCCGCCGACGAACATGTACGCCGCCGGAACGGGTATCCACTGGTAGAGGGTGGTGCAGGCGATCACATCGAGCATCGCCGCAGCCAGGCCGGTGCCGACCAGTGCCAACGCACCGGGGTTGATGGGGCGCTCGGGCGTGGCCTCGTGCCGGGACTGCAACCACAGCCCGAGCCCGACCAGGACGAGCGCCAGCACCGCTGCGGCGACGACCCGCGCGATCGGCGGGAACAACCCGGCCTGGATCGCCACCACCAGCAGGAACGCGATCCCGGCCAGCATCACGGAGCCGCCGATCGCCGCGATCACCGTGGCGGCGGTCAACCGGGGCATCCGGCGGGGGCGGGGCTCTGCAGAGCGCCGCGGCCACCCGGGCTGGGCGGGGTCGGGGCCCGGCTGCGGGCGGGGCCCGTCGACCGGACCGGCAGGGCGGTATCCGCCGTGACCAGGAGCACCGGCGTGTGGGGCTCCCGCGCGCCACACCGGGGCCCGCTCGGGCCCGGGCTGGTGCGGGTGGGCCGGTTGCGGGTGGGCCGGTTGCGGGTACGCCTGCTGCGGCTGCGGCGCCCGGGCAGGTGTCGCCGGGTGGGGCATGCCCGGCGCAGGCTGCGCGGCGTGACCCGGTTGCCCCGGATGCGCCGGTTGCCCGGGCTGCGGTTGCCGACCGAGTGACGCCAGACCGGCCCGGACCTCCGCCATCTCGGCGGCGATTCTCCCGAGCCGGGCATCGAGGTCCGCGAGCGTCCGCTGTATGTGGTCGGGCTGTTCCGGGTTCACCCGTGAATACTCTCCCGCCCGGGCCGCCGCGTCCACAGCCTCCCCGCGAGCCGGACCTGGCCACCGCGCTACGCGGTCGGCCCGCCGCGTTCTACCTGCGCCCGCGCTGAGCCTGTGCCGTGGCCCGGGACCGCAGCACCAGGACCACTCCGACCGCGCTGACGGCCATACCCACCACCGCGAGGAGGGTGATCGGCACACCGAACATCAGCCACACCCAGATCATGGTGGTGGGCGGCGTCAGATAGAGCAGCACGCTGGCGACGGTGGCGCCCCGGGTGCGGGTGACGAACACGTACAGGACGTACCCACAGAGCGTGGACAGGAACACCAACCAGGCCACCGCGACCCAGAACTCGGTGTCCACCGGCACCCTGCCCTGCCCCGTCAGTAGCATCGCCGCCACCAGGGCCCCCGCCGCCACGACGGACTGCATGGTGATCGACTGCAGCAGAGTCTCCTTCGGCCGCAGACGCTGGGTGAGGACCGTGCCCGTGGCGAGGCTGAGCATCCCGCCCACCGGGAACAGGTACGCCCACCACGGGGCGATCCCGGCTCCCAGCCCCCCGGAGACCACCACCACGACGCCCGCCATCCCGAGGAGCATGCCGATCCACATGACCGGCGTGGTCCGTTCGCCGAGGAACCTGCCCGCGACGGTCGCCACGAGCAGGGGTTGCAGCGCCGCGATCAGCGCCGCCGTCCCCCCGTCGACGCCGCGGGCGACCCCCTCGAAGATCATGAAGAGGAACACTGCCTGGCTGAACAGCCCCAACACCGCCTGCCGTGCCCAGGCCCTCCGGTCGGCCAACCGCACCCCCAGCACCAGGCACACCGCCACCAGCAGCGCGCCGAGGATCGAGAACCTCCAGCCCAACAGCTGCAGCGGGGTACCACCGCTCCGGATCCCCAGCTCGGCGCCCACGAAGCCCGAGCTCCACATGATCACCAGTGCCACCGACGCCAGATGGCCGGCGTTGCGGCGGATCGCGTCTCGGGCGGGAGTGGTCATCGTCACAGCCTACGAAGGGGCCGACCTCGTCGTCGTACGGAACGGGCGCCCCACCCCCGTCCCGGCCGCGGGGTGCGGCACCGGGCGAACGAGCGAGCGGGCGGGCAGGCGGGCGCGCACCCCACGGTCATTCCTCCGCGTCCGCGATCACCGTCCACGATGACCGTCCACGATCACCCCTCCGCCTCCTCGATCACCGTCCCGGCTTCGAGGCGAGTATCGGTGGGCCCGGAGACCGTCCGATCGTCGTAGTCGATCTCCAGCGCCTGTACCGAGCCGAAGAGCCCTCCCGGGGACTGCGAGACCTGCCACCCCAGTGCACCGACCCCCTGGGCCGCCGGTGACCCCACCAACGCCGGTTCGACGACGAGCGTCTGCGAGGCGGAATCGAATCGGAACCGCGGAGCGTCCACCGCCTCCTCCAGCGACTGACCCATCAGTCCCCACCGGGTGAGTGTGACGGCGAGGATGCTGAGGATGTTCGCCCCACCCGGGGTGCCGATCCCCAGAACCGGCCGGCCCTCGTCGTCCAGGACCAGGGCCGGGTTGGACCACGTCACCGATCGTCTGCCCGGTTCGGGCTGGTTCCGGGGGGAGTCCACGGTGTCGAACCTGCTGAGTTGATCGTTGAGGAAGAACCCGCCGACCTCGGTTCCCGAACCCCAGAACTGCGTGAGCGTGTTGGTCATCGACACCACCGTGCCGTCCTTGTCGACGACGGTGAGGTGCGTCGTGTTCCCCGGGGTCTCCAGGTTCTCGCCCACCGTGTCACCACCCGCAGTGTCCCCTCCCGCAGTGTCCCCGCCCGCAGTGTCCCCGCCCGCAGTGTCCCCGCCCGCAGTGTCCCCGCCCGCAGTGTCCCCGCCCGCAGTGTCCCCGCCCGCAGTGTCCCCGCCCTGGTCGGCCGGTGCATCTCCGGTCGGCGCCGTGGGCGCGGCGCCGCCGACGAGTTCGGCATTCCTCACCGGGTCGACGAGCTCGTCGACGGGTACGTCGGTGAAGTCCGGGTCGCCCAGCTCCGTGCGGACGGTCTGCTCGGCCAGGACCCAGGCCTCGGAGACGAGGCGGAGATACTCCGTCGACTCCGGGTCCACCCCGGAGATCCCCTGGCTCTCGAGCACCTGCAGCATCTGGATGAGCGCGACACCCGGAAGCGCCGGAGCACCCGAGACCACGCGGTGGTCCCCCACGGGGCCCTGCGGGGGTTCGCTGCGCTGGACCTCGTACCGCTCCAGTGACGCGGGGTCGATCCCCTCGACAGCCGTGAGCTGCCCGGCGACCTCGCCGGTGTAGAAACTCTCCGGCCCCTCGGTCTGGAGCGTCCGGAGCGTGGCACCGAGTTCGGCCTGGACCAGCGGTGCGCCCGCCTGGAGCGGCGCCCCGCCCGGTGAGAACTGCTCGAGACCGGCGATCGCGCCCGCGCCGCCCACGGCGATCCTCCCGATGAGGGTGGCGGTGGCCGGAACACCGCCCTCGGCCATCCGCGCGGCGGGCTCCAGCAGCTCGGCCCACTCGAGGGTGCCGTGCTGGTCATGGAGTTCCGCCATCCCGGCGACGAAACCAGGGATCCCGGTGTTCGACGGCGGGATTACGCCGTCCACGGCGACGACCTCGCGGTAGTCGAATGCCTCCGGAGCCGCGTCCAGGGTGGCGACCAGGGCCGAGCCACCTCCGCCCACGCCCGAGGCGTAGGGCTCCACCACCGAGACAGCGAACGCGGCGGCGATCGCCGCGTCCACCGCCGTTCCGCCGGCGGCGAGCATCTCCACCCCGGCCTCCGCCGCGAGCGGATGCCCGGCGTTCACGCCCTGCTGGTCCAGCACCGCCGGTGGTTCCGGGGAGTCCTCGGCGGTCTGCTCCGGCAGTGCGCTCTCGTTCCCGGGGGTGTTCACCGGATCATCGACGGTCTCAGCGCAGCCGGAGAGTGTCAGCGCCGTAGCGAGCGACGCTCCTACGACTGCCAGGAGTCCCGTGTGAGCGATGGCGCGCATTCGAACCGACCAACTTCCGCCCTCGGCCGTGTCCCCCCGGACACCGCAAACGTTAGACGACGAGGTGGACCGACTCCACCGGGACAGGGCACGTCTCGCAGGGATCAGGATCCGGTGGATCGCGACGGGTCGACGCCCCACGGCCTGAGGCTCCCCACTTCACAGTGCGTAGTAGACATACTGTGTGACGCACACTAACGTGTGAGACATGAGCGACGACGCCGACGCGGTTCTCGGCACCCACCTGCAGGAGCTCCGGCGCGGATCGGTGGTCTTGGCGAGCCTGCTGGCCTGCAGGCGCCCGCGATACGGGTACGCCCTGCTCACCACGCTCGCCGAGGCCGGCATCACCACCGAGGCCAACACGCTCTACCCGCTGCTGCGCCGCCTGGAGGGGCAGGGCCTGCTCACCTCGACCTGGCGCACCGAGGAACCCCGACCCCGCAAGTACTACGAGACCACCGAGCTCGGCGTCCAGACCGCCGATCGACTCCATTCCGAATGGCTGGCCCTGGGCGCCGGCTACACGGATCTACGGAAGGCGGATACGTGATGTCCACACTCACCGAGCGCTACATCGCCGAGGTGATCCGGCGACTGCCGGACGGCCAGAGCGACGACATCTCCTTGGAGATCGCCGCGATCATCGACGATATGGTCGCGGCCGAGCTCCACTCCCCCGGTGACGGGACCGCAGCCCCCGATCCCGACTCGGCCGAACGCGCAGTGCTCGGCCGACTGGGCGACCCCGCAGCACTGGCACGCCGCTACTCGGGCGCGCGCCCCTATCTGATCGGGCCCGAGGCCTACCCGGTCTGGGCACGGGTGCTCCGGTGGCTCCTCCCGATCGTCGGCGTCCTCGCCGCACTCGCCAGCGGAATCATCTACGTCGCGACCGCCCCACAGGCCGAGCTGGGTGGCCTCATCGGCGAGGTCGTCAGCGGGACGCTGTCCGCCCTGTTGTGGGTGTTCGCGGCCTGGACCCTGATCGTGACGATCGTCGAGCGGTCCACACCCGTGGGCGCACGCAGCGCCTTCGCGAAGTCGACCATCTGGGACCCGTCCGAACTCGACCATCCCCGGGTTCGACCGGATACCCGCATCGACGCGATCGTCTCGCTGAATCTCCTCGCACTGTTGGCCGCGGTGCCATTCGTGCCGTCGACGTTCCTCTATATCGGCCACCTCAACGGCGGCGAGCCACTGGTGAATCCCGACATCCCCACCGTCTGGCTCGCGGGCTACCTGCTGCTCATCGGAGCGCTGGCGCTGGTGCAGGTGTGGCGACTTGCTCGCCCGGCCAGCTCCCGGTGGCGGGTGGCCATCGAGGTGGTCACCGACGTCGTGTTCGGCGCCTTCCTCACTGTTCTGGTGCTGAGCCAGGACTCGGTGATCCACCCGGACATCGTCTCGGCGGGTCAGGACGACCTGTCCACCGCGGCGATCCGCTGGAGTGTCATCGCCACCATCTGGGTGATCGTCATCTGGGACCAGACCGAGACACTGCGGGCGCACCGGCGGAACACGGCCACGGCCCTGTGAGACGCGACCCCGTGAGGTGCCGATCCGCGCCCGCGGTGGGACGAACGACGAACGCCCCCGTCCGCGTGGACGAGGGCGTTGCCGATACTGCAATGGTGCGCCCGAAGGGACTCGAACCCCTAACCTCCTGATCCGTAGTCAGGTGCTCTATCCATTGAGCTACGGGCGCATTATTCATCTGTCGTGCCAGTTCAGCCGGTTACCCGGTGCTCCAGCATGGCGGAGGCGAGAGGATTTGAACCTCCGGTCCCCTTTAAGGAGGACAACTCATTAGCAGTGAGTCCCATTCGGCCGCTCTGGCACGCCTCCTGGAGGCTCTGCTGAGCCAACGAGGGATAACAGTACACACCGGTCGGCGCGGTACGCAAAACGCCCGGACACCTCGCCTTCATCCGGTGGTCCTACTCTGTACGCATGTCCCCCGACGTGCGAAGCGACCTCGACGCCATCCCCTCATACGTCCCCGGCGCGACCGTCCCGGGCGCGATCAAACTCGCCTCCAACGAGACCACCGCGGGGCCGTTGCCGAGCGTGGCGGCGGCCATCGCGGACGCTGCGGCCGGAGCGAACCGCTACCCGGACATCACCGCCGGCGCGCTGGTGTCGCGACTGTCGGAGTTCCTCGGCATCCCGGCGCAGAACGTGACCGCGGGCTGCGGCTCTGTGGCCCTGTGTCAACAACTCGTCCAGGCGGTGTGCTCCCCCGGGGACGAGGTGCTCTTCGGCTGGAGATCGTTCGAGGCCTACCCGATCATCTCGCGCATCGCGCACGCGGTCCCGGTCCCGGTCCCGAACCGGGCCGACGGTGCCCTGGACCTCGACGCGATCGCCGAGGCCGTGACCGATCGGACCCGGTTGATCTTCGTCTGCACGCCCAACAACCCGACCGGACCGGCAGTCTCCCGCGCCGAGCTCTCCGCGTTCCTCGACCGGGTTCCCGAGCGGGTCACGGTGGCCCTGGACGAGGCGTACTACGAGTACGTGCGCTCCGATGACCCGGTCGACGGTGTGGCAGAGTCCGTGACCAGGCCCAATGTCGTGGCGCTGCGAACGTTCTCCAAGGCGTACGGCCTGGCGGGCCTCCGCGTGGGCTACCTGACCGGGCCGGTCGACCTGGTGGTTCCCGTGGGCAAGATGGTCGTCCCCTTCTCGGTGAGCTCGCTGGCCCAGGCCGCCGGCATCGCCTGCCTCGAGGCGGGCGACGAGCTCCGCGACCGCACGGACGCCGTGGTCGCCGAACGCACGAGGGTCCGGGACGCGCTGATCGAACTGGGCCATTCCGTGCCGGAGAGTCAGGCCAACTTCGTGTGGCTGCCGCTCGGTGACGCCGCGGCCGCATTCGACTCACACTGCCGCGACCACCTCGTCGTCACCAGGTGTTTCGGCGGCTACGGAGTGAGGGTGACGATCGGCGACACGGTGGAGAACGACCGTCTCCTGGACGCCGCCCGCGGTTTTGTGACCGGAACGTGACTCTTCCGGCGGGCTCCCGTGACCTCACACCGGCACAGTGGGCGGGGTTCGCGTGGGCAGAGTGGAACTCCTGCTCGTGATCCGGCGCGCCGCGACGGATCGGGACCGAAGGAGCCGGATGACACAGCAGGGTTCATGTCACAACGTGAACTCTTCGGCGGTCGATACGTCCGTATGGCCCGGCTCACACTCTTCCGGATTCGACCGCGACCAGGGCTCACCCTCGCTCCGCCGGACCGCGCTCATCACACTGGTGATCGTGGCGATAGGCGCACTGACACTCACGCTCGCACCCACGCCACACGCCGGTGCCAACACCGGCGAGTCGAGCCGGCCGTGGACGCCCGCGGTCGAGACGCAGTCGGTGCGCATCCTGGGCATCGGCGAGTTCTCCGGCGCGCTGTCGCGGCCGGTGGGGTTCCAGGGCGAACTGCGTGACGGCTCGGGGAACGTGCGTCCGGCAGGTGGAGGTGCGCATCTCGCGGCGACGGTGGGCAAGCTGCGCGACCAGGCCGGAGACGCGCTCCTACTGGCCACCGGCGACTCCATCGGTGGGACCGCACCGGAGGCAGCACTGCTCGGCGACCGACCGACCATCGAATTCTTCAACCGCCTCGGCGTGGACGGTGCCGGCGTCGGGAGGCGCGAACTGGAGAAGGGTGCCGACCACACCCGCGCCCTGGTCAGGCCGGGATGCCGGACCGAGCAGGACTGCCGCGTGGACCCGCCCCTGCCGCCGTTCCGCGGCGCGGCCTTCCCGTTCCTCGCCTCCAACGTCATCCCCTCCCCCGACGCCGCGCCCACCTTCCCGTTCGCGATCCACCGGATCGGCGATGTCCGCGTGGGGGTCGTGGCGGTCACGCTCCCCTCCGACAGCGCCCCCGAGACCACGACCCGGTTGGCCGACCCCGTCAGGGCTGTCAACGAGACCGTCGAGTCGCTGAAGTTCCTCGGCGTGGAGGCGATCGTGGGCCTGGTGCAGTCCACCACCGTGCACGGCAACCTCGACCCCGGCGCCTGTCCGGACGAACTCACCCAGCTCGACCTGGTCAAGCGCCTGAACCCTGCCGTCGACGCGTTGATCGTCGGCGCCTCCGGCGGGCCCGCCACCTGCCGGGTGCTGGACGCGGACAACGACGAGCGGGTGGTGGTGGCGCCGGCGTCCCACGGCCGGTCGGTCACGGTCGTCGACCTCGCCGTCGACCCCTCCACCGGCGATGTCATCCGTCCCCAGACCTCGGCGTTCAACCAGACCGTGAACCTCGACATCGCTCCCGACCCGGGAACCGAGGAACTCGTGCGTCAGGCCGGTGCCGCCGCCGCGCCCGAAGCCCGCAAGCCTCTCGGCTCCGCCACCGAGAGCATCTCCCGGGGGATGGACGCCAACGGAGAGTCCCCGCTGGCGAACGTCATCGCCGACTGCCAACTCCACGCCACCCGGGGCCGGGGCGCCCAACTGGCGCTGTCCAACCCGGATTCGCTGCGCACTGACCTGCCTCAGGGCCCCCTGGACTACGCGACCCTGCACACCGTCCAGCCCTACGGCGACCGCCTCTACCTGGTGACCGTGACGGGCCAGGAGCTGCAGGACGCGTTCGACTACTTCGCCGATGACATCGGAAACAACGGCCCGGCGGTCTCGTCGAACGTGAGCTACACCGTGGACACCCGGCGCCCGGCGGGCGAGCGGGTCACCGAGCTCCTCGTCGACGACGAACCGGTCGATCCCGGCCGCGAGTACACCGTCGTGGTGAACGAGTTCCTCTCCTCCCCGGAGTTCAACGGCTCGCCCCTCGCCGAGCGCGGGGAACGCCGCGAGGCCGGCCTCACGGACATCGACGCGCTGCTCCGGTACGTCACCGAGGAGGGCCCTCTGCGTGCCCCGGACCTCGGGCGGGTGCGGGTCGTCAACTGACGGTTCCGACTCGCCGGCACTGAGCGAACGGCCTGCGGGTGCTGCCACTGCGCCCCCGCACGGGCCTGCCCCGGCCAATCAGGGCCACGGCCGCCCACCCCCACCCAACATTGACCACTCCTGTTAACTGGAGCCTCTTCGTATTTTCGCGCCGCGCATTCTAAGATCGATTTCATTACCCGATCCGGAACCCCTTACCGGATCGATGTAGTCGGCCGAGGCGTCCAGCAGAAGCCTGCGAACGGCTCAACCTGATACAAACCTGAGAAAAGGGTGGTCATGCCACAGCGACGACGCTCTTCACGGCCCATGAGAGCCGCGCGGATCGGCCTGGGCCTGACGACCGTCCTGGCGCTCGGCTCCGGATGCGTGACCACCGGCGCGGCGCCGGTCGTGGTCACCGATCTCGGCGCCCCCGCCAGACTCGACGAGGTCACCGTCCAGCGGTTCGAGTACCCGACGCACGACACTCCGGATCCGGAGCAGAACTGGGCGGACCTCTACCTCCCCGCAGGCGAACAGCGGATCGACTCGATCCCCCTGGCTGTCCTCATCCACGGCGGGGCGTGGCAGGACCAGATCGGGGCTGACGCCTTCGATCCACTCGCCCGGAAGCTCGCCAGCCGCGGCATGGCCGTCTACAACATCGAGTACCGGCGGGTGGGTTCGGGCGGCGGATGGCCCACCACCTTCCACGACGTGGCGAACGCACTGGACCACGTGGCCGAGGTGGACAAGAAGTTCCCACAGATCACCACCGACGACGAGTTGGTGGTGGGGCACAGCGCGGGGGCACAGCTCGCCGTCTGGGGCGGTACCCGGCACCTGCTGGAGGACGACGAGGTCGGCGCGAAGCCGGCGTTCCGACCGACGCGGGTGGTCTCGATCGCCGGGCCACTGGACATGGTCTACGCGGCCACCCACGGCGACGACAGGATCGTCACGGCGATGGGCGGCACCCCGGCGGGGGTTCCGGAACGCTACGCGAAGGTGGATCCCATCCAGAACATCGACGCCGACACCCCGGTGGTCGCCATGCACGGTGCCCGCGACGTGACCGTGTCACCAGAGAACTCCCAGCGCTACGTGGATGCGGTCGTCCAGGCCGGAGGGAAGGCCAAGATGATCCTGTTCAACGACGAGGACCACGTCTCCCTCGTGTCAGGGGACTCCCGCGCCTACCCGCGGGTGCTCGAGATCATCCGCCACGTCTCGGCCGCGGACCTGCACGAGACGACAGCCTGACCGACGATCCCGCGAGCGGCGGACCCGGCAGTCAGGCGGTCAGGCGGTCAGGCGGTCAGGCGGTCAAGCCAAGACCGAGTCGAGCCAGCCGAACATCCGCGCGTCGGTGAGTTGCCTCGCCAGTGGCTGACAGTGGAAGTTGGCGCCGTCGGCGGCGGTGAACCGCGCCAGTTCGGTGGGGCCGCTCGCGCCGGCGGCGAGCTGCTCGGACTGGCCGGGCCAGAACTGCTCGTCCTCGGGATCGGTCACGAGCAGGGGGGTGGTGATCCCGGACATCTCGTCGATTGTCAGCGTGTAGCGGTGGACCTCGGCGAGGGTGTCGAAGTACCCGGTCTCGCCGTACGGGCGGGCACGGAACGCCCACGTCCGCGCTGTCGAGGACGAGAACTTCATCCCCAGGGACATGTCGCGGTCGAACGCCTCCTTCTTGCCCGCCCGGAACAACGACATCAGGCTGGAGGGGATGTGCGCGTTCCACGACGCCGCCACGTCCACGACCCCGGGGTCCGCGACCGCGGCGGCGAAGCGGTGTTCGTACGCCAGGGCCCGCGGCACCCAGTAGCCGCCCTGACTGAGGCCGTAGACGGCCAGTCTCGCGGGGTCGACGTCGGAGCGGCCCAGGAGGAGGTCGACGACGGGGGCGAGGACCGACTCCCAGTCCGGGCGGAAGCCGATCCCGCGCTCGAACAGCATGGACTGCTGCCCCGGTCCGTCGAACAGCAGCACGTTGTACCCACGCGCGAGCGCACCGGCCGCGCCGTTGTGCCAGAGCCCGCTGGTCGCTCCGTCACTGCCGTTGACCATCACCAGGGTCCGACGGGGCTCCGGATCGGTGGACGGCCGGAGGAACCACCCGGGCATCGTGCCCTGCTCCCAGGGGATCGACACCCGCTCGATGATCTGGTCGGTGGTGTCGACGAAGCCCTCCCAGCTCGATCGTTGCAGGCGGAAGGTGGACGTCAGCTGGTCCTCGGACTGCAGGCCGCTCGCCGCGTTCACCGCCACCGCGAGGTAGGTGGCCGCGCGCAGGTAGGCCGTCGAGGCGGTCACCGTCCGCCCTGCCGCCGCCTCCTGCTCCGCCGCGGCGCGGACCCTGCTCCCGAGGTCGTGCCAGGCCCGGAACCAGTGTTCGTGATCGCCGTCGCCGACGCCGTCCACGGTCGCCAGTACCTCGCCGGCCTCGGCGGCGCCGTAGGCGACGGCGCCGAGAAGACACCGCACCTCGTAGTCGAAGTCGGGATCCTTGTAGAAACCCTTGCTCAGTGCGCGGTGTGGCCGCGCCGAGAAGAAGGTCGACATGGTCACGTCCCCTGGCAGTTGGAGGTGGGGGCGACCCCGGCGAACCGGTCGGCGAGGAACTGGGCTGTCTGCGCCTGGAAGGGCACGAAGGCCTCGGAGTGACTGAGACGGTCGTACTGCGCGTAGGTGACGGCGACCCCGCGGGTGCAGTACTCGTACGCCAGGCCGGCCACGTCCGCGGTCACCATGACCGAGTCGCCGATCCCGTCGACGTTGCCCACGGCGAGCAGCATCGGAACCCGTGGCGTGCCCGTCGTGCCCATCACGTTGTCCCCGATCGCGCTCACCACCGCCGGGATGTCCAGCAGGGACGTGTACGGGGCGCGGACCATCTGGGCGTCGGTGAGTCCGGGGTAGTCGGCGGCGAAGGCGTTGATGCACTGCGAGCTGACGGTGTCGACGAGCTGTCGGCCGTAGTCGGACAGGAAACTGCCGGTGTCGATTCCATATGCGCGCTGATAGGACACGACGAGTGCGGGGATGACCCCGGCCCATGTGGCGCTCCCGCTCACATACGGGAGGTTGTGTGCGACGTTCACGGGGAGCCCTCCGGCGGCCGCGCCGACGATGTTGAGCTCCGGCGCGTACGTCGGCGCCATCTCGGCACCCCACTGGGTGGGCACGGACCCACCGGAGTATCCGGCCAGCCCGACCGGGGTCGAGGCGGGCAGACCGAGGTGGTCGATGGTCGCGCGGACGCCGTCGAGTGCGGCGTAGGCGGACTGTCGCCCGATCGTCCACTCCAGGTCGGGGCCCTCGTAGTCGGGGACCACGACGGTGAATCCCGCTGCGAGGTACCCGGCGATGACGCCCTGTTCGGCTATCCCCGCCTGGCCGGGCGTGCCGTTGCCGGTCAGGGTGTAAGAGGGGTCGCATTGGGAGCCCAGGGCGTCGTAGGCCATGTGGTACGAGATCACCCTCGGCGGCCCCGGGACCAGGGGCCTGAGGATCGTCGCGACCGTGGCGCTCGGGGCGCCCGCCTGGTCGGTCGTCCGGTAGAGCACCTGGGTGCTGGCGAGCGGGGTGGCGCGTTCGAGCGAGCCGTAGGTCATCGATCTGCTGTCGATCACCGTCCCCGGCGCGAGATCGGTGATCGGCCCGTCGGGGGTGTAGAACGGGTCGGCGGACGGGAGGGGCACGGGTGGCGGGGCGGCGGACTGCGCCGCGGCCGATCCCGCCCCCAGGCCAACGCTCGTACCTAAGAGGACCACGGCGGCGAGAGCGGATGCGACGCCCCGGCGCAGGGCCCTCGCAGTGGAACTGGTCCCGGCCATGGCGGCCCCCCGGTATCTCGTCACGCTCAACGGATGGTGCGGTGGGGGCCAGGGCGCCGATCGACAGCGGCAGGTGGAACCGCACGCTCACCATGATGATGTCGCCGATCATCGCAGTCGGGAAGCCATTTGTAAACAGTTCATTATCCACAGTGTCCCGGTTGTCGCAGGTGGTTCCGATCGCCGCAGGAACCGGCGTCACCAGAGCCGGGGCCCGCACTCAGCGGTCGAGCTCGTCGAGGAGATCGACCGCTGCCCGCGCGAAGTCGCCGATCCACCGGTCATGGATGCGCTTGATCGGGAGCGGCGCGAGCGTCAGGTGGCGCTCGCGGCCGATCCTGCGCCCCGTCACCAGGTCGGCCCGCTCGAGCACGCGCAGATGCTGCAGCACGGTGGTGCGGTCGCTCTCGGGGAACAGGGCGCAGAGCTCGCCGGTGGTGCGCGGCGAGTCCTTGAGTGCGTCCAACATGCGCCGCCGGATCGGAGCGGCGAGCGCCTTGAACACGGCGTCATCATCGCCCGGACCCTTGCGCTCACCGGCAGACATGTTGTAAATATACAACATGACCGAGGAGCTGAAAGACCTGTCCTTCACCGTGTCGGGACGTGTGGGGCGACCCGTCGACGACGTCTACGAGGCTGTGGCCGATCCCGCGCAGTTGTCCCGCTACTTCACGACCGGAGGCGCACGTGGCCGGCTCGAACCGGGCACCCAGGTGTCGTGGGACTTCGCCGACTTCCCCGGACGCTTCCCCGTGACGGTGGTCGAGGCGGACCCGCCCCGACGCCTGGTCATCAGATGGGAGGGAGTCGACTCCTCCGAACCGGACACCACCACGGTCTTCGAGTTCGAGCCGATCGACGACGGGGCGCGCACCCTGGTCACCATCACCGAGCGGTCGTGGCGACTGACGCCCGGCGGTGCGGAGAACGCGTTCGGCAACTGCGCGGGGTGGACGGGGATGCTCGCCGCGCTCAAGGCGTGGGTCGAACACGGCATCAACCTGCGGGAGGGCTTCTACGCCTGAGCCCTCACGGGGCGGAAGTGGAGGGATTTGAACCCCCGGTGCTGTTGAGGCACGCTCGCTTTCAAGGCGAGTGCATTCGGCCGCTCTGCCACACTTCCTCGTCGTCCGCCACGACACGCTCGGCCGCGTGGTTCCACGTGGAACACGCGCTGACGACGTTGCTCATCGTAGTGGACCCCTCCCGCTCGCACCCAGCCCGGCTGCCGACGAGGGACATCGCGGCTACGGTCGAGGGCATGAAGGCCATCGAATACCGCAACGGTCCCGATTCCCTGCGGCTGACCGAGGTCGACGATCCGATTCCCGGTCCCGGCGAGGTCCTCGTCGACATCGCGGCCACGGCCGTCAACCGCGCCGACCTCCTGCAGTCGAAGGGTCACTACCCGCCGCCGCCCGGCGCGTCGGAGATCCTCGGCCTCGAGTGTTCCGGTCGGATCTCGGCCGTGGGCAAGGGAGTCGAGGGACTGGCAGTAGGCGACGAGGTGTGCGCCCTCCTGGCCGGCGGCGGGTACGCCGAGAAGGTCGCCGTGCCGGCCGGGCAGGTGATGCCGGTGCCGACGGGCGTGTCATTGCACGAGGCGGCGACGCTGCCCGAGGTGGCGTGCACGGTGTGGTCCAACCTTGTCATGACGGGCGGACTCGGCCGCGGCGTCCTGACCGCGCACGCCCGGTGGGGAGACACCGAACTCGGCGCGCCGCGCGTGCTGATCCACGGCGGGGCCGGCGGGATCGGCTCCCACGCCATCCAGGTCTGCCGTGCGCTCGGCGCCCGCGTGGCCACCACCGCCGGCGGTCCGGAGAAAACGCAGAAGTGTCGTGACCTCGGGGCCGACCTGGTGATCGACTACCGCGACGAGGACTTCCCCGACCGGGTCAGGGAGTGGACCGACGACGACGAGCGAGGCCGTGGCGTCGACCTGATCCTCGACGTGATGGGCGCGAAGTACCTCGAGCCCAATATCGCCTCACTCGCCCCGGACGGCCGACTGATCGTGATCGGCATGCAGGGCGGGATGAAGGGTGAGCTGAACCTGGGCGCCCTACTCCCGCGTCGCGCCGGAGTGCTGGCCACCAACCTCCGGGCCCGCCCCGTGGACGGCCCCGGCGGCAAGACCGGCATCTGCCGGGAGGTGGTGGACCACGTCTGGCCGATGATCGCGGCGGGGGACGTGACCACCCGCGTCTCGCGTGAGATCCCACTGGAGCGGGCCGCGGAGGCGCTGGCCCTGCTCGAGTCGGGCGAGAGCCACGGCAAGATCCTGCTGACCGTCGAGTGACCGAGGAGGAACTGACGATGGCCACCCTCGAGGACGCCGACGACCCCGGTACCGAGCACGGGTCCGCAACCTTCATGACCGCGAGCCGAACGATCCCGGCGTCTGCGTCGGAGGTCTTCTCGCTGCTGGCGGACCCCGCCCGCCACAAAGACACCGAACCCGGGGACTGGGTACGCGACGCGGTCACGACGGAGGCCATCAGCGGGGTCGGGGACGTCTTCGCGATCAACATGTACAGGGAGGCCGGGGGCGGTGACTACGTCATACACAACGTGGTCACGGCATTCGAGCCGGACCGCACGATCGAATGGGAGCCCGGCCGAACCGACGAGACCGGTCACCTCTCCACGGGCGGGTGGAGTTGGCGATACGACCTGTCCCCCGCGGGCGCGTCCACCGAGGTCACCCTCCGGTACGACTGGTCCCGCACACGTGAGGAGTTCGCCGCCGAGATCGGTGGGATGCCGCCGTTCGGGCGCGATTTCCTCGAGGCGTCGCTGGCCTCTCTCGAGGCGGCGTTGGTGAACTGAGCCCGTGCGATGAGCCTGTGCGATGAACGGGTACGACGGTCAGCTCGCCGGTAGGCGGTCCAGCATCTCGAGCACCTCGTCGCACCAGCTCACCCACGCCTGTTCCACCTCGATGCCCAGCCTGAGCACCCGGTGTTGGAGCAGGTCGCGGGCGTCCCCGGGGTCGGTCCGGGCGAAGTCCCGATCCTCGATCTCGCGGTACCGGCCGAGGTTGGCGGCCCGCTGGTCGCGGTGGTGCATCAGCGCCTTCCGGACCTCGTGGACCGCCCCCGTCGCGGCTGCGGCTCGCACCCGCACCGCCATGGTGGACCGCATCGGATCGGGCTCGTCCGGTTCGCAGATCCACTCGGTGAGCAGCGTCCGGCCGTCCTCGGTGACCTCGAAACGACGCGGATTGCCCCGCGAGGGGGCGCCGACGAGGGGGAGCTCCCGGATCAGTCCGGACTCCCCCAGTCGATCCAGCTCCCGGTAGATCTGCTGGTGGGTCGCCGGCCAGAAGTAGCCGATGGACTTGTCGAACCGTCGCGCCAGCTCGATCCCGCTCCCCGCCCGCTCGGTCAGCGAGGTGAGGATCGCGAACTTCAGTGACATGGGCTCAGCGCACTGCCAGCGCGGAGGCCGCCTGCTCGTACTCCGCGCGGAACCGCTCGACCAGGTCTCGGACTGAGCCCGTCGAGGTGACCGCGCCGACTCCCTGGCCCGCGCCCCAGATGTCGCGCCACGCCTTGGAATCCGCGCCCCCACCGGAGCCGAAGTCCATCGCCGTGGGATCCGAGACGGGCAGGTCGTCGGGGTTCAGCCCGGCCGCCTCGATGCTGCCGCGCAGGTAGTTGCCGTGGATCCCGGTGAACAGGTTGCTGTAGACGATGTCGGAGGCGGAGCTGTCGACGATCATCTGCTTGTACTCCGCGGCCGCGCGGGACTCCTCGGTCGCGAGGAACGCCGAACCCACGTACGCCAGGTCGGCGCCGGCGGCCTGCGCGGCGAGGATCGACCGACCGTGCGCGATCGCCCCGGACAGCAGCAGCGGGCCGTCGAACCACTCGCGGATCTCCTGGATCAGGGCGAACGGCGACTGCGTCCCGGCGTGGCCTCCGGCGCCGGCGGCCACCGCCACGAGCCCGTCCGCACCCTTCTCGATGGCCTTGCGGGCGAACTTGTCGTTGATCACGTCGTGCAGCACGATGCCGCCGTAGGAGTGGACGGCGTCGTTGACCTCGGTACGGGCACCGAGAGAGGTGATGACGATCGGCACCTCGTGCTCGACGACGGTCGCGAGGTCCTGCTCGAGCCGGTCGTTGGACCGGTGGACGATCTGGTTGACGGCGAACGGCGCCACGTACCGGTCCGGGTTCGCCGCGGCGTAGGCCGCGTTGCTCTCGGTGATCTGGTCCAGCCACTCCCCCAGGACCGACTGCGGTCGCGCGTTGAGCGCCGGGAACGACCCGATGACCCCGGCCTGGCACTGCGCGGCCACGAGCTCGGGGCCGGAGTAGATGAACATCGGCGAGGCGACCACCGGCACGGTGAGCGGGCCGGCGAGGACGGAGGGAAGGGCCATGAGCAGTCCTTTCGAGACCGGGATGAGGTCGACTTTCCCCGACCGTACGGCCACCCACGCTTTCATGCAACTAGTTGCACAAAGATCGGCGGCCGGGCCTGATCACCTCATCGTGACCCGGTCGGATAGATCTCCTCCGCCAACCGCTCCGCCCCCGACACGAGCATGGCGACCGTCGCGGGAGCGAAGCCGCCCGCCACGGGCATCGCGGGGATCCCTGCTGGCCAGGCCGTATCGGGCACCGCGGGGATCCCTGCTGGCCAGGCCGTATCGGGCATCGCGGGGATCCTCGTCGACCCGGCCGCGTCTGGCTCCTCGGCCCCCGCGGTCTCGGCTGGCAGACCCTCCCCGGTGCTCGCCGAGCTCCACGGCGACCCGGCGGCCCGCAACGAACCGTGCTTGACGTCGTAGAAGGCCGACCCCGTCCGCAGGGCCACACCCGAGGCGCCGCGGGCCGCCGCGAAGAGATGCGGGTGGAAACGGCTGGTCAGCCAGACCTGTCCGGGCCGGGCGGGAAGACCCGTGGACCAGAGTTCCTGGAACGGCACGACGCGCGCGCGGGGCAGGTGCAGGGCCGCCAGGGCGCGACCCACCTCGTCGTCGTCACCACCAGCGCCGGAGGCGGCTTCGGCGCGGTCACACAGCATGTCCCACACCACCCGGTCACCTCCGGGGATCGACTCGACCACGGTGATCCGCTCTCCCGGCACCGCCCACGCGGCGAGCACACGCCCGACGGTGTCGGCGAGTTCCTCCGGTTCGACCAGATCGGACTGGGCACAGACCACCAGATCGCGGCAGGCGTCGGGATCGGAGGAGTAGACGGGGTGGTCACCGGCCTCCACTCCCCCCGCGCCGGACAGCGCCAGCCACCCGTCGTCGGCCACGTGGCGAACGGGCACCCCGGTGCCGGCGAGGAGGTCGAGCGAGGCGGCGTCGCGGACGGCGACCAGGTGGTAGTCGCGCAACGCCCCCGCCAGCCGCTCGGCGTCGTCGCACGGCACGAACCCCTGCCCCGTGGCCACCACGCGCGCACCGGCCAGCCGGCCGGCCTCTCCCGCCGCCGCGACCACGCCGAGGTGGTGCGGCCACAGGTCGTTGACGTACCCGCCGCCGATCAGGTGCACGACCGACGCGCTGCGCAGCAGGTCGATGCCCGACGCGAGCGCCGGTCGCACCCCGAGGTCGCCCACCGCGCGGCGGCAGAACCCGATGGCGTCGACCGCGCCCGAGTGCTCCCCCGCCAGGCGCCACAGCGTGTCGGTGAACAGCACGTCCGGGTGCTCGCCATGGTGGAGGACCGACGCCTGCCCCGGGGTGTGGCAGTCCACCACCACGGGCGTGCCGGGGAGACTGTGACGGAGGTGACGCAGCCACCCCGCCAGCAGTTGCTCGTCGCCGTGGTTGGGGTGGCCGGCCGGGGCGATCAGGTAGACGGGCCGGTGGACCTCACGGGGTCGACCCCAGCGCGCGTCCGCCGCGGCCCTCGTGGCGTCGAGCCGTCGGCGGGCCCGTCGACGCAGGCGGGAGGCGGGCGCGGCTCGAGGAGTCGACGTCATGCGTCCACCCTGCCCCACCGCGTGACCGCACCCGGGCCGGCCCCGCGGATCAGATCTTGACCAGCATCTTCCCGACGTTGGCCCCGCGCATGAGGTCGAGGAACGCGTCGACCGAGTTGTCGATGCCCTCGACCACAGTCTCGTCGAAGACGATCTCGCCCGAGGCCACCCACGGCCCGACCTTCTCCGCGAACTCCTTGAACAGGTGCATGTACTTGTTCACGGTGAAGCCCTGCAGGGTGAGCCCACGGGTGATGGCGTGCCACATGTTGTCCGGGCCGGGCGCGCGCTCGGTGGCGTTGTACGAGCTGATCGCGCCGCACAGGGCCAGGCGACCGTCATCGTTCATCAGGTCCAGCGCGGCCTCGAGGTGGTCGCCGCCGACGTTGTCGAAGTAGACGTCGATGCCCTCGCCGTCCTCGCGACCGAAGTACTCGCGCAGGAGCGTGCGGACCGGGCCGTCCTTGTAATTGAGGGCCGCGTCGAATCCGTAGCTCGAGGTGGCCTTCTCGACCTTCTCCGCGCTGCCGGCCGAACCGACGACCTTGGAGGCGCCCATCAACCTGGCGATCTGCCCGACGGCCGAACCGACCGAACCGGCGGCACCCGAGACGAAGACGGACTCGCCCTTCTGGAAGCGCCCGATGTGCAACAGCCCCACGTAGGCCGTGAGGCCTGTGGTCCCGAGGATCCCCAGGTACGCGGAGACCGGGACTCCCTCGATCTCCTGCACCACCCGGAACTGCCGGCCGTCGCCCTGGGCGACGTCCCGCCAGCCGAGGTCGTGCATCACGACCGAGCCGACCGGGTGGGCGTCCGAGCGGGACTCCACGACACGCCCGACGGCTCCGCCCGTCATCGTCTCGTTGAGCTCGAACGGCGGGATGTAGGAGCGGCCCTCGTTCATCCGGCCACGCATGTAGGGGTCCACGGAGAGGTACTCGTTGGCCACGCGCACCTCGCCATCGGCGAGGTCAGGGAGGTCGACGACGACGGAGCGGAAGTCGTCATGGGTCGGCCAGCCGCGGGGACGGCTGATGAGCTGGATCTGGGTGCTTGTCGTCATCTCTCATGTGTACGCGCCCCGTCTGCGGGGCTGCCACCGGCCGCACCTCTAGTAGGCTTCGCCTTCGTGCAGGACCAGCCCACTCCCGACCCCGCTTCGGCGATGCTCCCCGACGAGCGCGTCCGCAGCGAGATCGTCAACGACTCCCACACCTTCCGCCGGGCCGTGGCCGACCTCCGCCAGGGTCTGAGCCAGCGGGAACTGTGGCTCTCGCTGGGCTGGCAGGACATCAAGCAGCGCTACCGACGCTCCACACTGGGCCCGCTGTGGATCACCATCGCCACCGGCGTCATGGCCACGGCCCTGGGGTTGCTGTACTCGATCCTCTTCCAGATCCCGCTGGCCGAGTTCCTCCCGCACGTCACCGTGGGATTGATCCTCTGGGGCTTCATCTCCGGTTGCATCAAGGAGGGCTCGGAGGTCTTCATCTCCAACGAGGGCCTGATCAAGCAGCTACCCAGCGCGCTGAGCGTGCACGTCTACCGCCTGGTGTGGAGGCAGTTCCTGTTCCTGTGCCACAACCTGGTGATCTGGGTGGTGCTCATGCTCATCTACCCGCGGCCCTTGGGGTGGGACCTGCTGCTGGCCGTCCTGGGCCTGGCGGTGCTCATGCTCAACGGCGTCTGGGTGGCCATGCTGTTCGGCATCCTGGCCACCCGCTTCCGCGACATCGCCCCCCTGCTGGACTCCATGGTGCAGCTGCTGTTCTACATGACCCCCATCGTGTGGACCACGCAGACGCTGTACGAGCAGGGCGGGGAGATCGCCGACCGGGCCCGCATCGCCGAGCTCAACCCGCTCTACCACTACCTGGAAATCGTGCGCGCCCCCATGCTCGGCCAGCCCGTCGCCGCATACCACTGGTGGATCGTCCTGGCCTGCACGGCCGTGGGCCTCACCCTGGCCTTCGTCGCGCTGCGCCAGTTCCGCTCCCGAGTCCCGTACTGGGTGTAGGAGATACATTCCATGAGCCCCGCTGCCCCCACCGCCGGAGGCGTGTCCATCGACTGCGTGGACGCGTGCGTGGACTTCCCGATCTTCGACGCCAAATCGCGATCCCTGAAGAAGGCCGTCCTCGGCTCCGCCGGAGGTGCGATCGGCCGGAACTCGTCCAACGTCGTCGTCGTCGAGGCCCTCAAGGACATCACCCTCTCCCTCCGGGAGGGGGACCGCATCGGCCTGGTCGGGCACAACGGTGCCGGCAAGTCGACGCTGCTCCGACTGCTGTCCGGCATCTACGAACCCACCCGCGGGGCCGCACGGATCCGGGGTCGCGTGGCGCCGGTGTTCGACCTGGGCGTGGGGATGGACCCGGAGATCACCGGGTACGAGAACATCATCATCCGCGGCCTGTTCCTGGGCCAGACCCGCAAGCAGATGAAGGCCAAGATCGAGGAGATCGCGGACTTCACCGAGCTCGGCGACTACCTGGACATGCCGCTGCGCACCTACTCGACCGGCATGCGCGTCCGGTTGGCGATGGGCGTGGTGACCTCGATCGACCCGGAGATCCTGCTGCTCGACGAGGGCATCGGCGCCGTGGACGCGGAGTTCATGAAGAAGGCGCGGGTCAAGCTGGCCGACCTGGTCTCCCGGTCCGGGATGTTGGTGTTCGCCTCCCACTCCAACGAGTTCCTGGCGCAACTGTGCGACTCGGCGATGTGGATCGACCACGGCCGGATCCGGCAACGGGGCAGCATCGAGGAGATCGTCACCGCCTACGAGGGCCCCGAGGCCGGGCGGTCGATCTCCGAGTACATGGAGAGGATGAAGCGTGAGGGCTGACGCAGTCGGCGCGGGCGGCGGGGACGCACGGCGGGTCGTGGCCGTGGTCGTCACCCACCGCCGGCTGGAGCAGCTCCGCGCCTCGCTCGAGATGGTGTGCGGGCAGAGCCGACCGATCGACCACCTGGTGGTGGTGGACAACGCCGACGAGCGGGCCGTGCGCGAACTGGTCGAATCGCAGCCCGTGGAGGCCACCTACGTGGGCTCCAAGCACAACCTCGGCGGCGCCGGCGGATTCGCGTTGGGGATGCTGCACGCGCTGGCCACCGGCGCCGACCTCGTGTGGTGCGCTGACGACGACGGCAGGCCCGAGGGGCCCGAGGTCCTGGCCACGCTGATGGCCTGCATGGACCGCCACGGGCTGGCGGAGGTCTCGCCGGTGGTGTGCGACCTCGCCGAGCCCGACCGCCTCGCCTTCCCGCTGCGACGCGGCGTGGTGTGGCGACGCTGGCGCAGCGAGTTGTTCGCCGACGGCGAGGGCGGCGACCGCGGTGCCGGTGACCCTGGTGCCGCTGACCTTGGTGCCGCTGACAATGGTGCCGCTGACCCCTCCCGGACGGACTCCGACCTGCTGCCCGGCATCGCCTCCCTGTTCAACGGCGCACTGTTCACCGCGGACTGCCTGGACCGAGTGGGCGTTCCGGACCTGCGGCTGTTCATCCGCGGCGACGAGGTGGAGATGCACCGGCGCCTGGTTCGCTCCCGACTGCCCTTCGGCACGTGCCTGACGACCGCGTACCTGCACCCGCAGGGGTCGGACGAGTTCAAGCCGATCCTCGGCGGGCGCATGCACACGCAGTTCCCCGACGACCCGGTCAAGCGGCACTTCACCTACCGCAACCGCGGCTACGTGCTTACCCAGCCCGGCAACCGGCGCCTCATCCCGCAGGAGATCCTGCGCTTCGGCTGGTACTTCCTGGTCACCAGACGAGACCCGGCCGGCCTGCGCGAATGGCTGCGCCTGCAGCGGTTGGGCGCGGGCGAACGGTTCGACAAGCCCTGAGCAGTCGTTCCACCCGGAATCCGCGACTCGGCCGTTCGATTCGCTACTCGATTCCGGGTGGCGAATCCTGCGGGGGAACAGCGGATTCGGGGTGAGGGGCATGATGGACCCCATGACCGACTGGATCACCCTGCAGTCCCGCGCCGTCGACCTGTACGACCATGTCCTGCCGATGATCACCGACTGGGACGCGGCCGCCCCGTGCACCGAGTGGACCGCCCGTGAGGTGCTGGCCCACGTCGTGGACGAGCAGATGTGGGTCCCGGGACTGCTGGCCGGCGGAACGGTCGACGAGGTGGCCGGAGACCTCGAGGACGCGCTCCGTCGGCTCGCCGAGGCCACCGGGCCTGACCTCGTGGCCTACTGGCACACCCTCCGCGCGCCGGTGGCCGCCGCGTGGCGGGGAACCCCGCCCGACGACGAGGTCCACCTGTCCTACGGCCGGGCCCCGGTGGTCCACTACCTCGCGCAACAGACCTTCGACCTGGCGGTCCACGCCTGGGACCTGTCGGTCTCGCAGGGAGTCGACCTTTCGTGGGGCGACGAGCTCGACCGCGCCGTGCTCGACTTCGTCCGCGCCGATCTCTCCGACGACCCGGCCCCGGAGTTGTTCGCAGGCCCGGTCCCGGGCTTCGACGGCGGAGGGGTCCCGCCCCGGCACGCTGCTCTCGCGCGTACCGGTCGGGACCCCTCCGCTTGGCCGGCGTCCTGACCAACGCGGGCCCGCGGGCCCACTCAGCGCCGATCCACCCTGCGCCGATCCACCCAGCGCGGGTCCACCCAGCGCGGGTCAACCCAGCGCGGGGCCCCGGCCTACCCGGCCTCGCGGAGCGCCGCCATGGGGCACTTCTCGATGGCCTTGCGCGCCCTCTTCTGGAGATCCTCGGGGACCTCCTCGACGAGGAGGCGCACCACCTCGTCGTCGTCGCCCAGGGCGAAAACCTTCGGGGCGAGGCCGACGCACACCGCCTGCCCCTCGCACCGGTCCGGATCGATCGAGATCTTCACGAGAAACCTCCTGGTAGGAACGTTCGGTACACGCTCGACACGGTCATCTGGGGTCAGCTCACCGGAAGGTAGTCGACCTTGTCCCGCACACCACAGTCCGGACACTGCCAGTCGTCCGGGATCTCCGACCACGGAGTGCCGGGTGCGAAGCCCTCCCGCGGCTTGCCGAGCGCCTCCACGTAGTGGTGACCACAGTTGGGGCAGGCGTAGGTGCCGATCGGCGAGACGGCGTCCCGGACGATGTCCACGTCGGGCTCGGGATCGAGGACTGCGGTCGCCGTGGCGGCCGGAGTGGTGGACGCGCTCGACGCGGCGCCCGTGCCGGTGGCCGCCGGGGCGGCGTAGCGCGCGAGGATCCGCTCCCGCTTCGAGGGCTGGATGTTGGCCCGGGTGACGTCGCCGTCGTAGTGATCCAGCACGCGGTGGTCCATGATCCTGCGCCAGATCGGCGGGAAGTAGGCCACCACGATGAGCGCGGCGTACCCGGCGGGCAACTGCGGGGCGTCGTCGGTGGTGCGCAGGACCTGGTAGCGGCGCATCGGATTCGCGTGATGGTCCGAGTGACGCTGGAGGTGGTACAGGAAGATGTTGGTGACCAGGTGGTCGGAGTTCCACGAGTGCTCGGGCCGGCACCGCTGGTAGCGGCCGCTGTCGAGCTTCTTGCGACGCAGTCCGTAGTGCTCGAGGTAGTTGACGACCTCCAGCAGGCTGAACCCGTACACAGCCTGCAGGATGAGCCAGGGCAGAACCTCGAGCCCGAAGGCCGCGGTGAGGGCACCGAACAGGACCACCGTCATGAGCCAGGCGTTGAGATTGTCGTTGCGCAGGGTCCACGGGGACTTGCCGAGACGCTCGAGGCGGTTCTTCTCCAGCTCCCAGGCCGAGATCATGGAGCCGACGACGCTGCGCGGGAGGAAGGCCCAGAACGACTCGCCCAGTCGCGAGCTCGCCGGATCCTCCGGGGTCGCGACGCGGGCGTGGTGACCGCGGTTGTGCTCGATGTAGAAGTGGCCGTAGGCGGTGGTGGCGAGGGCGATCTTGGACAGCCACTTCTCGGAGTTCTCGATCTTGTGGCCGAGCTCGTGGGCGGTGTTGATGCCGATACCCCCGGCGATCCCCACGGCCCAGGCGACGCCGATCTTGGCCACCAGGCCGAGCCCGCCCTCGTGCCCGAAGAACGACAGGTCGTCCGCGGCCCACAGGTAGCAGGCGACGACCAGGGCGGCGTACTGCACCGGGATGTAGAGGTACGTACACCACCGGTAGAAGGGGTCGGCCTCGAGACGTTCGATGACCTCCTCCGGTGGGTTCCGCCCGTCCACCCCGACGACCATGTCGAGCAGGGGGATGAACACGAACACGACGAAGGGCGCCACGAACCACGCCACGACCGCGGCGGTATCCCACCCGGCGTGGGAGAACCACGAGAACAACCCGAGAGAGATGAACAGTGCGCCGGCCGGGATGAGCCCGAGCATCCACAGGTACCGCTTGCCATCAGTCCAGGGGTACGGCTGCGCTGCGGCCTCCCCCGCCTGAACGTCGGTGTGCATCACGAAAACTCCCTTGATCGAGCCTGACGGCGTGTGTCGCACGCCACCTAGTGGCTCAAATCTAGACAAACGGAGACGGTTTGTCTAGACACGGGGTGGCTCTTTGTCCATTGCGGCCTTCCGGCAGCCCACCTCCGGGCGCCCAGGATCCGTCGCGGGACTGAACTGACTCGCGGGTAAGTTAGGATCGGCCGGTGCCCAAGACGATGCTGCACCGATACACCTCCAGCCCCCGGGCGTTCCCCCTCCTGGCCTCGCTGTACCCCCCGCTCCTCGGTTCGGGGATCCGCATCCGGCACATCGCCCCGGACTGGAGCCGCGGGGAACTGAGCATGCACGTCGCGCCGTGGACCGCCAACACCAACGGCACCGCGTTCGGCGGAGCACTGTTCGCCGCGACCGACGTCCTCTACGGGGCGCTGCTGTCCGGGCAACTCGGTGGCGGCTACCAGGTGTGGACCAAGCGCGCGACGATCGACTTCCGGGCTCCTGGCCGGGGCCGGCTGCGATGCGTGGTGGAGGTTCCGGCCCCGGAGGCGGACGCCATCAGGGAGCAACTCGGCCAACAACCGAGCACCAGCGTCGTCCACACCGCGGTGATCGCCGACAGCCGCGGCACGACGGTGGTGGAGGCGCAGCACACGATGTTCATCCGGCGGAGGAGCTGACCGGAGGCACGATCGCCGGAGGCGCGTAGGATTATCCGGTCACTCGGCCGTCCTCGGAAAGGACACCCAGTTGGGAGCCACCCCGCTCGCCTGGACCCTCGCGGTCTCACTCATCGTCGCGCTGCTGCTCTTCGACTACTTCTTCCATGTGCGCAAGGAGCACATCCCGACGCTGAAGGAGTCGGCGATCTGGTCCGCCCTCTACGTGGGCATCGCCATCGCCTTCGGTTTCCTCGTGTGGATCTTCGGTGGCACCCAGATGGGCGTCGAGTACTTCGCCGGGTACATCACCGAGAAGGCGCTCTCGGTGGACAACCTGTTCGTGTTCCTGCTCCTGCTGACCAGCTTCAAGGTGCCGCGGGCGGGGCAACAGAAGGCCCTGCTGTTCGGCATCGTCTTCTCGATCTTCGCGCGGACCGGCTTCATCTTCGTCGGAGCCGCTCTGCTCAACGCGTTCAGCGCGCTGTTCTACGTCTTCGGGCTGTTCCTCATCGTCACCGCGGGCCGTCTCCTGGCCGAGGACGACGAGGACGACGACGCGGACAACGTCGTGGTGCGCCTGGCCAAGAAGTTCATCCCGGCAACCGATCACTACGACCACGACAAGCTGTTCACCATCGAGAACGGCAAGAAGGTCATGACGCCGATGATGATCGTCATGGTGGCGATCGGCGGCACCGACATCATGTTCGCGTTGGACTCCATCCCCGCGATCTTCGGCCTCACCCAGAACGTCTTCATCGTCTTCACCGCGACCACGTTCTCGCTCCTCGGCCTGCGCCAGCTGTACTTCCTGCTGGACGGCCTGCTCGACCGCCTCGTCTACCTCAAGTACGGCCTGGCGGCGATCCTCGGCTTCATCGGCGTCAAGCTGATCCTCCACGCCCTGCACGAGAACAACCTGCCGTTCATCAACCAGGGCGAGCACGTCGCCGTGGTGGAGGTGCCCACCTACCTGTCGCTCGGGGTCATCGTGGCCATCCTCGTGGTGACCGTCGTGGGCTCGCTGGTGAGCCCGGCGGGGAAGGCGCTCACCGTGCTCGGCAACCTCAAGCGGCACTCCCACGAGTACCTCAACAAGAACTTCACCGACGACCCCGTCGAGCGCGCCAGGCTGTGGGCCAAGATCCTCGACAACGAGGACAAGCTCAAGACGATCGACCGGAAGTACTTCGGTTCAGAGGGCGACGTCTGGGAGCTCGAACAGCTGCTGCGCCGGGTCTGGGACGATCATGCCCGCTACGAACGCGCCACCGACTACACCCGCTGATCGGCGACTACGGGCGCCGACCGGCCCACATCCCGAGTGGATCGGCAACGGGTTCTCCGACCAGCGGCGGGAACAGCCGCGCGCCCGGCCAGAGTGAACGTAGCGCCAGAAGCACGCCACCCGCACCCGGGTCGCAGGCCTGCCCGCGCGGCTGCGCGCCGTCGCCGGCCGGGCGAGGGGTGCTCCCGGATGTTGACGGGCCCCGAACGACGATGACCGTCCAGCCCGCACGGCGGAGCGCCGCCCGGTAGTGCTCTGACCCGACCCCGTCCAGCGGGCCCGTCGACCCTCCCGGGAACATCACCACACACCGGGCGGCCGGGTCGGCCAGCGGGAGCGACACGCAGCGACCGGCGATCCTGATGCGGTTCCCCTCGGAGAACCCGCCGAACCCCGCCGTCGCCAGCCGGAGCCGGGCGCGGGTCGACTCCGCGGACGCCGATCCCGGCTCGACCGCGGCGACGACCTCCGCGAACCGGCGGGCACCTCGGCCCGCCGGGTGTTCTGCCGCCGCCCCGAGTCGCCCCGCGAGCCCCGGGACCGCCGCGCACAACCGCTCCACCGCCACCACCGCGTCCTCGAGATCCAGGTCGCAGGCGAGGTCCCGGCAGGTGCGCAGCGGGGTGGTGACCCGGAGTCCGCCCAACTCGGTGACGGCGGCCGGAGGCATCGCGCCATAGCGGTACACCCTCCCCTGGCGGGATCGCCGGGTGGAGGGCAGCCAGATCTCCGGCAGCGCATCGGCCGGGGTGGAGTCGTCCCCCCACAGCAGTGCGGCGCTCCGACCGCGCAGGACCCCTTCGGGCCAGGCCCTGGCCAGCGCCACGCTGCGCAATCGGAGGTCGTCGACCTGGTCGTCCCGGCGGTAGAACCCGTGCCAGATCCGTACGTAGCGACCACGGTCCCGGGGATCGGCGACGGCCGCGGCCAGTTCGGCGGTGGTCAACGGCCCCGCCGGTAACCCGCCGGGGTTATCCGGGGTGGGACCGTGAGCGGCGGAGGCGATCGCGACGCGGTCCCGGAGGCGTGCGCTCTGCGTGCGGATCGGAGTGGGAGTGTCCATACCGAACACAGTGCGGCACGAGACCTTCGGATCCGGACCCAGGACGCGCCCGGGCGGAGGCGCCTGTGGACAGACGAGGGCTGTGGAAGACGACCTGAGACCCGGTGCCAGGGCGGTAGCGCTGCCAGGACAGAAGGGAGTCTCCGGGCAGTAGGGGTGTCAGAGCCTGGTGAGGCGGACGGGGTGCCCGTCTCTGGGGAAGGGCAACGATTTCATGTCCATCGGCGCGCGGTAGTCCGGGTCGACCTCCCATCGGAAAGTGCGAAGCAGGTGGTGGAGCACGATCTTCACCTCGGCACCGGCGAAGTGCATGCCGATGCACTTGTGCACGCCGCCGCCGAACGGCTGCCACGCCAGGCGATGGGTCTTGTCCTCCCTGCGTTCCTCGGAGAACCGTCCGGGATCGAACACCTCCGGATCGGGCCAGTACTCATCGAGGTGATGCGTGAAGTACGGGGCGATCGCGACCATGGTCTCGGCCGGGATGAAGTGCCCCATCACCTCGGTGTCCTTGACCGTCTTGCGCACGATGGTCGGCACGGGCGAGACCAGCCGCAGCGACTCCTTCATGACCAGGTCCAGGGAGCGCAGTCGTGGGAGCTGGTCGTAGTCGATCGAATCCGTGGGGATCGCCAGCGACTCCTCCCTGCAGCGCTCCTGCCATTCCGGATGCTGCCCGAGATACTGCATCATCGTCGAGAGGGTGATGGTGGAGGTGTCGTGCGCCGCCATCAACAGGAAGATCATGTGGTTGACCACGTCGTCGTCGCTGAACCGCTCTCCGTCGACCTCCACGCTGCACAACACCGAGAACAGGTCGTCACCCCCTCCGGCTCTCCGGGCCGGCAGATACTCGCGCAGGAACTCCTCGAGGCGACGTCGGCCGACGAGGCCGCGGTGCCATCGTCCGCCCGGGACGGGATACCGGACGAGTGCGGTCGCCGCCTGGACGCAGTCGATGAAGGAGGAGTTGATCTGGTCGAGCCGCTGCTGGCTGGTCCCCGGCGCGCCGCCCATGAACACCTCGACCGCGAGGTTCAACGTCAGCTTCTTCAGATCGGGGTAGACCTCCACACGCTCGCCCGGCTGCCACTGCCCGATCGCCGTACGGACGGCCGGATCGATCGCCGCCGAGTAGCGCGCGAGGCGGTCCGAGGTGAACGCCTGCTGCATCAGACGGCGGTGCGACATGTGCTCGTCGAAGTCCAGCAGCATCAGCCCCCGCTCGAAGAACGGCCCGATCAGGAACTGCCAACCGTCACCGCTGGCGAATGCCTTGTCCCGGTTGGTGAGGACCACTTCGGAGGCCTCGGGTCCGAGCAGTGCCACGACCCTCGTGCCGAAGGCCCGGAACCACGAGACAGGGCCGTAGCGCCGATAGCGGCTCTCCCACAGCCGCATCGGATCCCGCAGGTACTCCAGGCCGTGGCCCAGAAGCGGTAGTCCGCCATCCCCCGGGACCGGGGTCAACTCACTGCCTGTGGGCGCGGGCGCCAGCGTCCTCGTCATCGGTGCTCCTGATCTCCCCTGACCCCGCGCTCACCGCACGATGCCCGAGGGGCTTTCTGACAGGTGGTCCTGTCAGTTGGCTAGAGTTTGAATTAGACAGGGCGTCCTGTCAAGATTGGGTATGGCCTCGACCCCTCGCCCGTACCGCGGCGTCAGCGCCGAGGAACGCCGGTCCGCGCGCCGTCGCCAACTCCTCGACGCGGCTCTGGAGATCGCGGGGACCCGCGGGGTCGAACGGACCACCATGACCGCCATCTGCGCCCAGGCGGGCCTCACCGAGCGCTACTTCTACGAGAGCTTCAGCGCCCGGGACCAGCTGCTACTCGCTCTGGTCGATGAGATCGCCGAACAGGTCCGGACCGCCGTCCTGTCCGCCCTGTCGGACACCGATGGCGACACCACCGTCCGGGCGCACGCCGCGATCGCCGCGTTCGCCGCGATACTGACCGACGACCCCCGCAAGGGCCGGGTGGCGATCATCGAGTCGGCGGCAGTCCCCGACCTGCGGAAGCGCCGGCACGAACTGTTCCGCGACTTCGCCGCCCTGGTCGTGTCACAGGCGCGAACCCTGTTCGGGGATCAGGCACTGCCCGCTCCGCGTGACGAGATCAGCGCACGCCTGCTCGTCGGGGGCCTGGGCGAACTCATCACCGCGTGGCTTCAGGCCGAGACCAGCGCGGACATCGGGGACATCGTGAACGAGGCCACGCGCTGGTTCACCGCCGGCATGCACGCCTGACGCCTGTGCGGCCGTCCGCGGATCGCGGACGAGGTGCGGCCGCCCGCCGATGGCGGACGAGGTGCGGTGCCGCGGGGCCACCCTGATCCCGCGTCTACTCCCCGTACAACCGTGCCCAGTTCTCCCGCGTGGTGAGGCGGGCCTGCGCCGCACGCCACCGCTCCTGGGCCTCCGGGGCCTCGCGGACGAACCGCGCCATCAGCGAACCCAGTCGCTTCTGCAGCTCGGCGGCGCGCCGCGGGTCGACCTTGCGGTGGTGCACACCTGTCTGTGACGCGTCGGTCACGTACACCTCGTCGAAGAGCGAGACGTGCCACCAGGCCGCGTCCTCGTACGGGATCGCCACGACGCCGCGGCGCTGGCGACCGAGCTTCTGCACGAGCAGCCGCTTGGCCAGCACCTGGTCCTCGCGGTCCTCGCGCGGGATGCCCACCTTGCGCTCGACCTTGATCCCCGCGGGCAGGGCGTCAACCGCGAGCTTGGCCGTCTCGGGGTATCCCGCGCGCTCGGCGCGGATCGCCGCCAGCGCGGCCTGCCCGCCGTCGCCCACGCCGTGGGGCCCCTCGGGGCCGTCGAGGAACGCCTCGATCCCCCGCATCCGCGTGGCGGCCAGCCCGTACTGCATGCCCACGAGGGCGCGCAGCACACTGCGGCCGAGGTTCTTGGCCATCGCGCGAGGGTCGATCCCCTGCCGGATCGCCGCGCTGGCCAGAGAGTTGCGCTGGGAGAAGAACTGGCCGAAGTCGTCGCCGTCCTTCCAGTAGAAGTCGGCGTGCCACACCGCGGCACCCTGCAGGGTGCACGTGGGCATCCCGGCCTGGCGGCACCGCAACCCGTACTCGATGTCGTCCCACTGGAAGAAGTACGGCATGGGCAGCCCGACGCGCTCCACGGCCTCCCCCGGCACCAGGCAGGACCACCAGGCGTTGTACTCGGCGTCGATCCGGCGCTCCTGCCGGTGATCCACCACGGACTCGTCGCGCAGCGCGAACTCGTCGGCGTCCAGTCCGCCCTTGAGCTGATCGAGTTGGGTGCGCTCGGCCGAGACCAGCAGGTAGTCGGGGTTGAACAGGTACAGCATCTGCGCGCCCACCAGCATCGGCTCGCGGGTCACGGCGGCGAAGGCGAACAGCCGCAACACCGTCTCGGGCTCGACCCGCACGTCGTCATCCATCAGCAGCACGTCCACCGGCCCGGGGGACCCGGGCGCGGTGGCCTCGAACATCCCCCGGCTGAACCCGCCGGCGCCGCCGAGGTTGGGCTGGCGCAGGTAGTGCAGCCGGTCGCCGAACTCACCGGCGGCATGCCGGAACGCCTCGCGCGTCTCGACCAGGTCGGTGCCCTGATCCGTCACGTAGAGATCGTCGATCAGTTCGGCCACCAACGGGTCCGAGGCCAGCGAGTCGACGGTGGCGGCGCAGTCGTCCGCCCTGTTGAAGGTGCAGATGGCCACCGCCGCGCGGCGCGCCGGGCTCGTCGTCGTCGCACTCCACGTCACCTCGGACACGGTCGCCGCCGCGTCCACGGCGTGGAACTCCAGCCACATCGCGCCACCGTCGACGAACGTGTCCACCGGCACGTGCAACACCGCCATGCCGTCCCCCTGGTGGTGGAACACGTCCACGGTGCGGACGTGGGCCCCGATGTCGGAGGCGCGGACCAGCACGTCGAGGCGGCCCTCGGACTCCACCGCGACCCGCACGGTGAGACTGGTGACCGAGGTCCAGCGCTGCCAGTAGGAGGCCTCGAACCGGCCGAAGTAGGTGTTGGTGTCGACCACGGCGCCGGCGTCCAGGTGCAGCTCGGCTCGCGTGCGGCGCACGACCCCGCGAACGATCCGCGAGTACAGGTCGTCGTTGACCCACCTGCGCGGGCCCGAGAACAGGGTGCGCTGCACCAGCAGGTCGCGCTCGACGAGGGCGGAACCGGCGTCGGCACCTGCGGCTGTCACGGTGGTGGCGTCCATGTGGCGGGTGCTCCTGGGAGTCGGTGCGGAGGTCGTCTCACGCCCGGGCGGCTGGATCCCGGTCGCGCCGTCCAGGCTATCCCCCGGCCGGGCAGCATCTCGGGAGGCGGTCAGCGGACCCGGAAGATCACGGTCCGCTGGACGATGAAGTTGGTGACCGTGGCCACGCCCTGCGCGATGACGAATCCGATCGTCGTGGCCCAGAACGTGCTCCAGCCCAGGTCGTGGAACCACGGCACCAGCAGCATGAACAGGCCCCACTGCACGCCGAACATCACCGCGTACAGGCCCATCGTGGCGACGAAGCGGGCGCGGGAGGGCTCGGCCTGGAAGGTCCACCGACGGTTGAGCGAGTACGCCGTGAGGGTCCCGGCCACGAAGGACAGCGCCTTGGCCGGGCCGTACCCCAGCCCGAACAGCATGAACAGCTGCAGCAGGCCGTAGTCGACCACCGCCGAGAGGACGCCCGTGAGGAAGAACCGGGTGACCTGGGTCCGAAAGTCCGTCGGTCGTGCCGGATCGGATTCGTGTCGGGCCTCGAGCGGGTCGACGGCCCCACGCAGGGAGTCGAGGACGGAATCGTCCGGGATGTCCGCTCGGGCCCCGTCGGGTGCTGCGCCGCTGGATGAAGTCACTCGACCAGGGTAGATCCCGGACGATCCCGACCGCGCCGCGCACCGCCGAGAGGGACACTGGGCAGGTGTCCTCTCCCGACCACGTCACCCGCCGCCGCGTCCTCGTGGTAGACGACGAACCGCACATCCGCCGGGTCCTGCGCGGCTATCTGGAGGCGGACGGCTTCGGCGTCGACGAGGCGGGCACCGCCGCCCAGGCAAGGCGACTCGCCGCAACAGCGGACCTCGTCCTCCTCGACATCGGGCTGCCCGACGGCAACGGTCTCGACCTTCTGCGCGACCTGCGGTCGATATCCCCGGTGTACGTGATCCTGGTGACCGCCCGCGCGGAGGAGGTCGACCGGCTCATCGGCCTCGAGGCCGGGGCGGACGACTACGTGGTCAAGCCCTTCAGCCCCCGCGAGGTCACCGCCCGCGTACGCGCTGTCCTGCGACGAGCGCGTGAGGTCGGGCCGGTCGGCGCGGCGCCGCTCACCGTCGGCGGGCTGGCCGTGGACGTCGGGGCCCGTGAGGTGAGCGTCGACGGGGCGGGGGTCCCGCTCACCCCGATCGAGTTCGACCTGCTGGCCACCATGGCGGCCGCGCCGGGCCAGGTGTTCACCCGGCGGCAACTGCTCGACGCGGTGTGGCAGGACGGGCACTTCGGGGACGAACGGGTGGTCGACGTCCACGTCCGCGGCCTGCGCCGGGCCCTGGCGGATGATCCGGCGACGCCCCGGTTCGTCGCCACCGTCCGGGGCGCGGGGTATAAGGTCCTCCGGCCCGCGGGCCACGGGGGTGCGCGATGATCCGCACCCTCCGCGGTCGGTTGTTCCTGTCCCACCTCGCGGTGGCGGTCACCGGCGTCGTCGTGGTCCTGCTCGTGGTGCGGCTGACGGCGCCGATGCTGTTCGACGACTCCCTCCGGCCCGGCGGACCCGGCGGAGACGGTGTCCGCGGGGCCGGACCGGGCCTCCGCGCGACCGTCGCCGACGCCGTCACGACGGCCACCGTGTGGGGCGCGGTCGCCGGCGTGACCGTCGCCCTCCTCGCGGCCGGGATCGTCGGCCGCCGCCTGCTCCGCTCCCTCGCGGAGGTGGGTGCCGCCACCACCGCGATCGCCGCGGGGGACTACACCCGTCGGATCACCCGTCCCCCCGAGCGTGAGATCGCCGCCCTCGCCGACGACGTGACGACCCTCGCCCGCACGATCGCCGAGACCGAGGCACGCCGGATGCGCCTCATCTCCGAGGTCGCGCACGAGATGCGGACGCCGCTGACCGTGGTGGACGGGTATGTGGAGGGCATCGCCGACGGCGTGTTCGGCGTCGAGGAACTGCGGCACGTCCGCGCCGAGAGCGCCCGGCTCAGGCGACTGTCCGAGGATCTGTCGACGCTGTCCCGGGGCGTCGAGGGCAGGCTCGAGCTCGCGTCGACCGAGACCGATCTCGCCGCGCTGGTGCGCGGCACCGTCGACCGGCTGAGACCAGGGTTCGCCGCGACGGACGTCGAGCTCCGGATGGACCCACCGGTCGGGGAGGTGGTCCTCGTCGTCGACCCCGACCGCGTCGCGCAGGTCCTCGAGAACCTCGTCGTCAACGCCCTCGCCGCCACCGAGCACGGCTGGGTCGCGGTCTCGGTCCGGGGCACCCCGGGCGGCGCGGAGATCACCGTGTCCGACACCGGCCTGGGCCTGGACGCCGAGGCCTCGGAGCAGGTCTTCGAGCGCTTCCACCGTGGCCCCGGCGGACACTCGGGCGGGTCCGGTCTCGGGCTCACCATCGGACGCCAACTGGCCCGGGCCCACGGGGGCGACCTCACGGTCACCTCCCGGGGCCCGGGCCAGGGATCAACCTTCGTCTTCAGCCTCGCTCGAACGCCCGCAGGTGCCTCTCCGAACCAACCCTGAGGTGGTCGTAGACGGCGTCCAGATCGGGTTGGGTGGTGGCCTCCATCGCGGCCTCGAGGTCGGCGATGTCGCGCCGCTCCAGTTCCGCGCCCACGGCGAGCGCCTCGGACTTCGAGGTCAGTCCCCGGGCCAGCCAGCCGTCGTAGAGCTCCTGGAGCTCAGGGTAGGCGTACTCGCCCGGAGTGGACCCGACGGACGGATCGGGCAGGTCGTGGTTGGCGAGCAGCGTGGCCGTCGCGTCGCCGTGCCTGGTCTCGGCGGCGGAGATGTTCTCGAACCGACGGTCCGGCCACGCCTCGCCCAGCGCCACGTACAGATCATGGGCGAGCCGCTCCTCCTCTCGCATCATCGACAGCGTCTCGGCCTCCTTCGCGGACAGCGTGCCGGCGGGCGCCGGGATCTCGAGTTGGTGGCCCTGCCCGCCCTGGCCCTGCTGGTCGTGACCCTGGCCCTGCTGGTCGTGACCCTGCCCCTGCTGGCGGTGACCCTGCTGACCCGGCTGACCCTGCCGACCCGGCTCGTCGCCCTGTCGGCCCTGTCCGGGGCCGCCCTCACCGGGCGCACCGTGACCCTGTTGCTCTTGGGCGGCGACCATCGCGACCCGGGTGTCCCCGGCGGGCCCGTCGGTCCCGGCCAGCGCGTACCCCCCGGCCGCGGCCGCGGCCACCGCCCCGGCCGCGGCGACTGCCGCCATCGTCCGACGGATGGTCCTGTTCGAGCTCGTCCTCATCGTTCTCACCTCGTCCCGGCCCCACCGTGGGGGCCTCGCATACTGCTTTCTCCGACACCTCGATTCCACCGTTCGGGTGTGAAGCATCCGCCGGCGATTCGTGTGGATAGCGTGAAGATCGTCACGAGACTTGCCCTCCGCCCGCGGACGTGCCATTGTTCTTCCATCGCGCGCATACCAGCGCGTTTCTGGTCGAACTGACAACGGCGTATCCGCCGAGTGCGTTCGATTCCGCGGGAGCGATCAGTTCCGGCCACCCCATCTCCACACGGCGTCCACACCACCAGGTTCGCGCCACTCCTCCGGGTGAGTCGTCGTCGCCTCCGCAACGCATCTGAGCAGGACACGTCGGCGCCGCCCCGGGCGGTCCGTCGTTGTTCCTTCTCTTCGACGACCAGGAGGAATCCCATGTCCCAGTACCGCAACCCCGCCCTGAACAGCGCGCCGACCGCCTTCTCGTACACGCCGACCGGCCGCGCGATCCCGCCGTCATCGCCGCTGCGCGCGCCCCACCGTCGCCCGGCAGCGCCGTCGTGCACCCCCACCGGTCGGGTGGTCCTCTCGACGCCGACCACGCGCGGCTCCGCCTGATCAGACCCGGCGCCGGTCCGCTACAGCCGATCGACGGCCACGAGCAGGGTGGTGACGACCAGGGCGATCGCCCCGCAGGCGAGGATCCCGGTCGAGACGAACAACTGCATCACGCCGGCCTGCCACGGCTCGGCGCCGCCGAGGATCATGCCCACGAAGGCACCCGGGATGGTCACGAGGCCGATCGTCCGCGTCTGGTCCAGCGACGGGGAGAGCGCGGTCGCGGCCGCCTCGCGGCAGACCATCATCCGCGCCGGGTAGTCGGTGAACCCGAGTGACAACGCGGCCTCGACCTCTCCGTGGCGCACCTCCAGTTCGTCGTGCGCCCGCCGCCCCGCCAGCCCGGTGATCGCCATGGCATTGCCCAGGAAGATCCCCACGACGGGGATGATGGACAGGCCGTTCGGGCGCACCACCCCCGCGGCGATCAGGCCGGCCACCACGACGACGGGCGGCACGGCCACGGGCAGCGCGCACCACAGCGCGTCGCGCACCCTGGCCCGCATCCCCAGCGCCCACGTCTTCGGCGCCTGCGTCCCCGACGCCCGTGCCATCCGAGCCTGCGGGTTGCTGCGCCGGGCGAGCCTCCCTGCCGCCGCCCACGACGCCGTCGTCGCCATCACCACGACGAACACCCCGACCAGCCACGCCCGGTCGGCCACGTAGCCGATGACGAGCGCGAGGACGATGAGCTGCACGGCGGCGCGGATCGAGGCCCACGGGACCTCGCGCTCCAGTCCCGTCCGCCCCAGCCAGGCGGCCGCCGTCCCGATGACGACGAACAGCACCACAGCCACCGCGAGGGCGGGGCCGAGCTCGATCATCGTGGGGCCCACGCGCACGAGCGTATATCCGCCGCGGGCCGCCCGGCGCCCACCCGGCGCACGTATCCTCGGTCCTCCCAGGCTGATCGCGATACGGTACGCCGATGTTCTCGCGACGCCTCTTCCGTCCCGGAACCGCGGTCATGGCGGGCGCCCTCGCCCTGGCGTGCACGGTCGCGGGCTCCCCCGTCGGAGCCCAGCCCGAGCCGATCACCCATCTGCCGAGCCCCCTGTCCTCCGATCTGCCCGCCCCCCTGGCGGCCGATCTACCCGACCCCCTGGCGGCGTTCCGGCCGGCCGCACCCGAGCAGCGCACGCCGGAGCGGTACCTCCCGAGCCCATCACCGGACCCGTGGTACTCCTCCCCACCCGACGTCGCCGCCGACACGGCTCCCGGCACCATCCTGGCCACCCGCCCGGTGTCGATCCCGCCGCACAACGTCCGCAACTTCGGGCGTGGATGGCAGGTCCTGGTCCAGAGCGCCGACTCCCACGACCGACCGCAGCAGATCGTGTCCACGATCATCGAGCCGGCCACGCCGTGGCCCGGCCCGGGTCCCAGGCCGCTGGTGTCGTTCAACGTGACCATCGACTCGCTGGGGTTGACGTGCATGCCCTCGCACGTCCTGCCCCACAAGCTCAACATGGAACTGCCGCCCTTCCTGCAGATCCTCGCCGACCGTGGTTACGGGCTCGTGCTCACGGACTTCCAGGGCCCACGGGCCGCCTACGCGGCGGGACGGGCGAACGGCCGGGCCGTCCTGGACGGGGTCCGCGCGGCCCGCGCCTTCACCCCGGCCGGTGACCCGGGTCCGATCTTCTCCGCGTCGCGCGTGGTCCAGGTGGGGTACTCCGGTGGGGGAATCGCCACGGGATGGGCCGCCCAGCTGCAGCCGGTGTACGCACCCGAGCTCACCGGGGTGCTGGTCGGGTCCTCCGTGGGCGGGGTCCCCGCCGACTACGCGGACCTGTTCGACACGATGGACGGGACGCTCGCCTCCGGCCTCTACCGCGCCGCCGTGCTGGGGCTGGCCCGCGAGTACCCGCAGCTGTACCCGCTGCTCAACGACACCGGCGACGTGGTGGCACACCAGCTCCGCGACGCCTGCGCGTCCACCAACACGGTCGGCGGACTCGCCCCTTTCCCGCTGTCGGCGATCACCGACGTCGACCCCCGCACCGATCCCACGGTGATCGAGGTGATGGCCCGGAACAGGTTGGGGCGGGCGGATCCCGCCCGCGGAGCGGATCCACGTGAGGTCCCCTCCGGGCCGGTGCAGGTGTGGCACGCCGACGCGACCGTCCCGATGGGCCCCGGTCCGGGCTCGTCACAGGGCCCCGGGGACACCTTCGTCCCGGAGTGGACCGCCCACAGGCTGGTCGACGAGTGGTGCGCGGCGGGTGCGGACGTGGAATACACGCCGGTGGCCGGTGAACACGTGACCGGCGCCTACACGGCGGTCGGCCCCGCGCTCGACTGGGTCGACGCCCGAGCCCGCGGCGTGCCGTTCACCACGGGGTGCCGCTGATCCGGCCCCCGGGTGGCGGATCGGCCACCGGAGGTGCGCACGTTGTCGTCGGGCACATCACACCCGGGCGTCGTGACGACGACTCCGCCCCCACGGGCGGTAGCCTCGACCGGGTGAGCACCACGCAGCAGACCACCCCGGCCCAGTCCTCCCTGGACACCGAACTCAAGCGCCTCACCGGCTGGGGACGCACCGCGCCGGCCATGAGCCACGTGCTCACCCCGCGCTCGGTGGAGGAGATCTCGGCGGCCGTCGCGGCGGTCAACGACGCCAACGCCTCCGGCCCCGCTCACCTGCAACGCGGGGTGGTGGCCCGGGGACTCGGCCGCTCGTACGGGGACAGCGCGCAGAACTCCGGCGGTCTGGTGCTGGACATGAGCCGCTTCAACCGTATCCACGAGCTCAACGCCGAGAAGGCGCTCGCGGTGGTCGACGCCGGTGTCAACCTGGACCAACTCATGCGCGCCGCACTGCCGTTCGGGCTGTGGGTACCGGTGCTGCCGGGCACGCGTCTGGTCACCGTCGGTGGCGCCATCGGGCACGACATCCACGGCAAGAACCATCACTCGGCGGGGTCGTTCGGCAACCACGTGACGCGAATGGAGCTGCTCGTCGCGGACGGCCGCGTCCTCACGCTCGAGCCCGGTGGGACGTCCGACGACCCGGGGGGCACGCTGTTCTGGGCCACGATCGGAGGCAACGGCCTCACGGGCGTGGTCCTCAAGGCGTGGATCGCCATGACCCGCACCGAGACCGCCTTCTTCCTCGCGGACTCGGACCAGACCGCCTCGCTCGACGAGACCATCGCCCTGCACACCGACGGGTCCGAGGCCAAGTACACCTACTCCTCAGCGTGGTTCGACGCGATCAGCGCGCCGCCGAAGCTCGGCCGCGCCGCGGTCTCCCGCGGGTCCCTGGCCACGCTCGCCCAGCTCGAGGAATACGCGCCCAAGCTCGCCAAGGACCCGCTGGCCATGAACGCCAAGCCGCTGGTCACGTTCCCGGACGTGTTCCCCAACGGTCTGGCCAACAAGTTCACCTTCGGCCCCATCGGCGAGGTCTACTACCGCCTCGGCGGCACCTCGCGGAACAAGATCAAGACCCTCCCGGCCTTCTATCACATGCTCGATCTCTTCGGAGAGTGGAACCGGGCGTACGGGTCCGACGGCTTCCTGCAGTACCAGTTCATCGTCCCGCCCGGGGCGGTCGACGGGTTCAAGGAGATCATCGGCGACATCCAGCGCTCGGGGCACTACTCGTTCCTCAACGTGTTCAAGCTCTTCGGGCCCGGGAACCAGGCACCGCTCTCCTTCCCCATGGAGGGGTGGAACGTGTGTGTGGACTTCCCCATCAACGACCGACTCAACGCGTTCGTCAACGAGCTCGACGCCAAGGTCATGTCGATGGGCGGCCGGCTCTACACGGCCAAGGACTCGAGGGTCCCGGCCGAGCGCTTCCACGCGATGTACCCGGAGATCGACTCCTGGATCGCCACCCGCCGCGGGATCGACCCCAACGGGGTCTTCGTCTCCGACATGGGCCGCCGCCTCGAGCTGCTCTGACCCGCCGGACCGCGTCACCACCGCTGTGCCCCCGGAGCGCCCCGGCGGGCGAGTCCGGACGGGGGCTGTACAAGCCGTCGTCGGCGGGCCCACAATAGGGTGACCCCGGACGACGAGGGTCGCCCGGAGGCCGAATCGGGAGTTCGCCATGATCCTCCGCACCGTCGCCGCCGCAGTCGTCCTCGTCGCCGTCTCCCCGCCCTCGACAGTGTGGAAAAGGTCTCCGCGAGCGCCGGGTCCGTCGTCACCCGCGGGCCGTCCACCTCCACGCGGCCCGCGCCCGGGCCGGCCCAGCCACCTTTCCCGGTCTGACGGGGGCGCCTCGGTAGACTCCTGCGCATGATCAATGCCGTCGGCGTCCCCCAGACCCTGCTCCTGCTCGGAGGCACCTCCGAGATCGGCCTGGCCATCTGCGGGGAGTACCTCCAGCAGGGGCCGATGCGCGTGGTGCTGGCCTGTCTTCCCGGGGACCCGGGGATCGAGGACGCGCGGGCCGAGATGACGGCCGCCGGGGCCACCGCTGTCGACGTGGTGGACTTCGACGCCGCCGCGACCGATTCCCATCCGGCCGCCTTCGAGCAGATCTTCGCCGGAGGCGACGTGGACGTGGCGATCGTGGCCTTCGGCCTGCTCGGGGAGAACGAGGAACTCTGGTCCGATCAGCGCAAGGCCGTGCAGATCGCCCAGGTCAACTACACGGGCGCCGTCTCCGTGGGCGTGCTGCTCGCCGAGCGGATGAAGGCCCAGGGCTACGGCCGGATCATCGCGATGAGTTCGGCCGCCGGACTCCGCGCCCGTCGCTCCAACTTCGTCTACGGCTCGACCAAGGCCGGCCTCGACTCGTTCTACACCGGCCTGGGCTACGCGCTCGACGAGCACGGGGTGGACGTCCTGGTGATCCGTCCGGGGCAGGTCCGGACGCGCATGTCGGCGCACGTCAAGGAGGCGCCGCTGACCGTCAACAAGGACGACGTGGCCCGCATCGCGGTGAAGAACTCCGGGGCGGGCAAGGGAGCGGTCTTCGCCCCCGCCGCGTTCGGCGGCGTCATGGCCGTGCTGACCCACGTGCCGCGCCCGATCTTCCGCAAGCTCCCCTTCTGACCATGCCGGTGGCTCTCCGGGGGCCGGGCCTCGCGGCCGCGGCGACGCTGCTCGCCGCGGCCGTCACCGCCGTCGTCCTGGTCGGCTTCTCCCTCGTCTCCTTCCCCGCCTACGGCAACTCCAACGTCCTGCGGGCGTTGACCGTGGTGGGTCAGACCGCCGCCGTCGCACTGGTCGTGCTGGGGGTGCTGTGTGCGCGCGCCGGCGAGCGCCCGGGCGGGAGGCCCGCGCTGGTGCGGGCCGGGAAGCTCGCCGCCCCGACCGGGTCGGCGCTGCTGGTGGCCACGACCCTCGGCATCCCGCTCGCCGCGTCCAGGCTCTACCTGCACGGCGTGAGCGTGGACCAGGAGTTCCGCACCCAGTTCCTCGGCCGCTCGGCCACCTCGCTCGGGCTGCCCGACATGGCCTACGCCGACCTGCCGTCGTTCTACCCGTCGGGGTGGTTCTGGCTGGGTGGGCGGTTCGCCGACCTCGCCGGACTCGAGGGCTGGGCAGCGTACAAGCCGTGGTCGATCCTGTCGCTCGCTGTCGCCGCCGCACTGGTCACCGTGCTCTGGACCCGCCTGCTGCGCACCGACCTCGGCGCCGTGGTCGGAGTGGCCTCGACTGCGGTGATGCTGGCCTACGGCAGCCCGGAACCCTACGGCGCCGTGGTGGCGCTGTTCCTCCCGCCTGTTCTCATCCTCGCCTGGCACGCCGTGGCACCCACCTCCCCTCGGGGTGGGCGCGGTGCGACCCTGGCCACGACCCTCTACCTGGGCGCCTCCGCCAGCACCTACACCCTGTACACGGGCCTCGCGGCGGGGACCGTCGTGCTCATGGCCGTGGTGGCCACCGCCGTGGCCTCCCTCGCGCGCCGGGGCGTCGGGGACGCTCGGGAACGGCCGGCCCCACTGCACTCGACTCCACTGTGGCTTCCGGCGGCACGACTCGCGGCGATCGGCTTCGGCTCCATTGCGATCGCACTCGTGGTGTGGGCGCCCTACCTGATCGCCGCGCTGGGCGGCGCGCCGGCCGATTCGGGCACGGCGCTGCACTACCTGCCCGACGCGGGGGCACGCCTGCCGCTGCCCATGACCGCAGGTGGCCTTACCGGCTGGGTGTGCCTGGCCGGACTGGTGTGGATCGTCGCGCGGGCGTGGACCTCGCGTCGTGCGCAGGCACTCGGCCTGGGCGTGGTGACCGTCTACCTGTGGAGCCTGGCATCCATGGCGGTCACCGTCCTGGGCACCACCATGCTGGGCTTCCGCCTCGAGCCGGTGCTCATCCTCCTGCTGGTGGTGGCCGGGGTATTCGGAATCGCCGACCTGGCCGGATACGCGGTGCGAGCCGCCGGACGCCAGGGCGGCGCCGACCGACCCGCGGCCGAGGCCGCCGACCGGCGTCGTCGGGCCACCGCCGTAGTGGGCGTCGTGGCCACCCTCGCCGGGCTGGCCCACGTGCAGGGGATCCCCGATCACCTGCACGAGGAGATCCGGCTGGCCTACACGGACACCGACGGGGACGGCGAGCGCGCCGACCGCTACCCGCCCGGGCCGGAGTCCCACTACGCCGAGGTCGACAGAGTGATCCTCGAGGCGTTCCCCGGCCGCGAGAAGACCGACCTCGTCGTCGCCAGTACCGCGGACGCCTTCCTGGCCTTCCACCCGTACCTGGCCTACCAGGCCGTCACCTCGCACTACGCCAACCCGCTCGGTCGCTACGCCGAACGCAACGAGGCGATGATCGGCTGGGAGGACGCCACCAGTGGCGACGAGCTGTACGCCATGATGAACGACACGCCGTGGCGGCGTCCGGACGCCATCGTCGCCCGACCCTCGGGATCCGGGTACTCGCTGCGCCTGGCCGAGGACACCTACCCCAACGACCCCAACGTGCGCCGGTTCGGCACCACCATCCCCGCCGAGGCCGTCACCGGCCCGCATTTCGAGGTCCACGATGTCGGGCCGTTCGCCGTGATCGTGGTGCGATGAGGTGACCGCACTGTGACGACGAACGGTGGGCGCCCCCTCGGGCTGCACCCGTACCCGGGGATGGACCGGGACCGACGGCTGGCCGTGATCACCGGTTTCCTCGGCGCGTTCCTGGCGATCCTGGCCGGGTTCCTGCCCGTCCACCAGGACACCACCGAGGTGCGCTGGACCGCCGGGCCCGACTACGCCTCCGTCACGGCCCCACTGGTCTCCGGGAGGCCGCTGGACCTGACCATCACCGCACCCTGTGGCCCGCTGTCGCAGGTTCCCGACGACACGATCGTGTTCTCGACCCTGCCCGAGGACGCGCCGGGGCGGATCTCCGACGGCCTGGTGGTGCAGCGCTCCGCCGACGCCGCGGGGGACCCGGCGATCGAGGTGGCGGTCCGCAACACCACCCTGCTCTCGGTCCCCCTGTCCACCCTCCGGGACCCGGCCTGTGAATCGCTGAGCGTCCGGGCCGAGGTCGGGGTGCTGGTGGCCGAGCTCACCGGCCTGTCCGAGGACGGAAACCTCAGCGAGAACGGGGACGTCGCCGACGACGCCGACGACCCCGTCCGCGCGGCCGTCCCGGGCACCATGCGACCACAGGTCACGGGGGTGTTCACGGACCTGACTCCCCTCACCGCGCCCGAGGGCCTGGGCGAGTCGACCGTGGAGATCACCGTCGACTCCCGCTACTCGTCCAGTCCCACGGTGCTCAAGCTGGCGTTGATGGTGCTGGGCATCCTGGCCACCCTCGCCTCGGTGGTGTTCCTGCACCGCCTCGACGGGATCGACGGGCGGTCCGACCGGAGGTTCGTCCCCCGCTCATGGACCCGGCTGTCGGCCGTCGACGGAGTGGTGGTGAGCGTCCTGGGGTTCTGGCACCTCGTGGGCGCCAACACCTCCGACGACGGCTATCTGCTCACCATGGCCCGGTCCGCCGGACCCAGCGGCTACATGGCCAACTACTACCGCTGGCTCGGCTCCCCCGAGTCTCCCGTGGGGTGGTACTACGAGATCCTGCGGCTGTTCGCCGAGGTGTCCACGGCGAGTCCGTGGATGCGCCTGCCCACCCTGGCGTGCGGCATCCTGGCCTGGCTGATCATCAGCCGGGAGGTGGTCCCGCGCCTGGGCAGGCTCGCGCGCACCTGGCACCGGCCCCGGTGGACCGGCGCCGCCCTGTTCCTGGCCTTCTGGATGGCGTTCAACAACGGGCTGCGGCCCGAGCCAGTGATCGCGCTGGGCGCGCTGCTCACCTGGTCGCTCGTGGAGCGGTCCATCGCCACGCGCAGGCTCGTCCCGGGCGTCGCCGCGATCGGCGTGGCCGCGTTCTCCCTCGGGGCCGGACCCACCGGGCTCATGTGCGTGGCCGCCCTGGCCGCCGGCGCACGCGAGTTCGTCCGCATGGTCCGTCGGCGCGCCCTGGTGGTCGGCTGGGCGCCCATCCTCGGCCCGGTCCTGGCGGTGGGGCTGGCACTGCTCTACACCGTGTTCGCCGATCAGACACTCGCCGCGGTCCTCGAGGCCACCCGCATCCGCACCGAGCTCGGCCCCAGCCTGCCCTGGTACGGGGAGAAGGACCGCTGGGAGGCGTTGTTCGGGGTGTCCGCCGACGGCGGTGTGGCCCGGCGCTTCCCCGTCCTGCTCATGCTGATGTGCCTCGCGCTCGTCACGGCCGTGATGCTGCGCCGCGGTCGGATCCCCGGGGCCGCCGCCGGCCCCTCCCGCCGGCTCATCGGCGTGATCGCCGGATCCCTGTTGTTCCTGGTGTTCACCCCTACCAAGTGGACCCACCACTTCGGCGTGTTCGCCGGGCTCGCCGGGGCCCTGGCCGTCCTCGCCGTGATCGCGCTGCGGTCCTCGACCGTCTCGCTGCGCCGGAGTCGTTGGCTCGTCGGGGCGGCATTGTGCCTCGTCGTGGGCCTGTCCACCGCCACCAACAACACCTGGTGGTATGTCTCCGACTACGGCATCCCGTTCTCCGACACCTTCCCCGACGTGGCGGGGGTCCAGATCCAGTACGTCGCGTTCATCGGCGGCCTGGTGTGCCTGCTGGTGGCCGGGCTCATCCACGCCGGGATCCTCCCCGACTCGCCCGACGGGGCGGTCGCCCGCAGGTTCTCCCGCGCCCTGCCCTTCCGCCGGTCGGGTCCCGACACCCCCGCCGCACGGGCCCGGGATCGCCGCCGGGTCGGGTCCGGACGGGGCCCCGGCATCGACGGCGCCCCGCTGACGATCGTGGCGTTCTCCGTCGTGATCTTCGAGCTCTTCTCCGCCGTGACCGCCGTGTTCGTCCAGACCCCGGCGTACACGGTCGGACGCGCCAACCTGCGCGCCCTCAGCGGCGAGCCGTGTTCTCTCGCCGACTCGGTGCTGGTCGAGGAGGACTCCAACGACGGCCTGCTCAGAGCAGTGGGCGCCGGGCCCGAGATCTCACTGGGCGCGGGCGTGGTCAACGGATTCGCGCCCAACGGCCTGCCCGACACCATCACCGTCGACAGCACGGAGTCCTCCGGCTCGCTGGCCCTGTCCGATTCCGGCGAGCGCGAGCCGGGGGACGGCGTCGACGCCGGCACCACCGGCGGCAGGGGTGAGGTGACCGTCAACGGTTCCACCGTGGCACTTCCCTTCGGCCTCGACCCCGACACCACACCGGTCCTGGGCTCCTACCGCCGCGGCCCCCAGGTCGCCGCCGAGCTCACGTCGGCCTGGTACGAACTGCCCGCCCGCCGCCCCAACAGCCCACTCCTGGTCATGGCCGCCGCGGGCCGCATCGGTCCGGGTGACCTGAAGATCGAATACGGTCGGCCGGGCCGGGTCGGTGCGGCGGGTCCCACCGACTTCGAGGTCATGGGCTCCATGGCCCCCGTCGACATCGGTCCGGCCCCCGCCTGGCGCAACCTCAGGATCCCCCTGGAGTCGATCCCCTCCGACGCCGAGGTCGTGCGCGTGGTGGCGACCGACGGCAACCTGGACCCCGACTGGTGGCTCGCCGTGACCCCGCCCCGGAACCCACGGTTGCGCACCCTCGACGAGGTCGTCGGCCACACCGACCCGGTGCTCATCGACTGGGTCGTGGCCCTGGCGTTCCCGTGCCAGCGCCCGTTCGTCCACAACGGGGGGGTCGGCGAGATCCCCCGGTACCGGATCCTCGCCGACCGCGAGTCCTCGTCCGCCGCGAACTGGTGGCAGAGCGCTGGCGGCGGCGGACCACTGTTGTGGACCAGCCAGACGGTGGAGGCCGTCACCGTCCCCACCTACCTCGACCACGACTGGTCGAGGGACTGGGGTTCACTCCAGCGCTTCGAGCCCCTCGACCCCGAGGCGACGCCCGCGGACCTCGTTCGACGCAGTTCCGTCCAATGGGGCTGGACCACGCCGGGTCCCATGAACTGACCGTCGCCTAGAATCGGGCGTCGTGTCAGACTCCACCGCTGCTTCCGGCCCGGTCGCCGCCGACGCCCGTGTCGCGAGGCTCCGCCTCGTCGCCATCGTCAGCGGCCTCCTGGGCACCCTGTGCTTCCTCTCCCTGCCGTTCCTGCCGGTCACCCAGACCACCTCGACCGTGCAGTGGCCGCAGAACGGGTCGGTCGACTCGGTGACCGCGCCGCTGATGGCGCACTCGCCGCAGCAGTTCAGCGCCACCGTGCCCTGCTCCCTGGTCGCGGACCTGCCCGCCGACGGCGGGATCCTGCTGTCGACCGCCCCGGCGGGTGGCGAGGAGGCCGGTGACCGGGCGTTGTTCGTCCGCGCCTCCGGGGACACGGTGGACGTGGTCTCCCGCAACCGGGTCATCGTCTCCGCACCGCGCGACCAGGTGGCCGGTGGCGAGTGCACGCAGCTCAGGGTGGTCGCGGCGCCGACCTACGTCGAGGCGGCGTTCGACGGTATCGACGACCCTGACGCCGCCAGACGCGTCGAGGCCGACGACCTACGGCCGATGGTCGTGGGAATCTACACCGACCTGCCCTCCGACACCGTGGTCCCCGACGGCCTCGAGGTGGCCGTAGAGGTCGATTCCCGCTTCACCACCGACCCGACGGCCCTCAAGTGGGCCGCGATAGTGATCGGGCTGATCTCCACCGCTGTGGCCCTGTGGGCCCTGCACGGACTCGACCAGACCGACGGTCGCCGGTCCCGCCGCTTCCTGCCCCGCGGCTGGTTCAGGATCCGACTACCGGACGTGGCCGTGATCGGCACGCTCGGTGTGTGGCACTTCGTGGGTGGCAACACCTCCGACGACGGGTACATCCTGTCGATGGCCCGTGCCGCCGACCCCGCCGGCTACATGGCCAACTACTACCGCTGGTACGGGGTACCCGAGTCGCCGTTCGGCTCCCCCTACTACGACCTCCTCACGATGCTCGCGCACGTGTCCACCGCGAGCCCGTGGATGCGGCTTCCCGCGCTCATCGCAGCGATCCTGTGCTGGCTCGTCATCAGCCGCGAGGTCCTGCCGCGGCTCGGCCGCGCCGCGCGCACCACCCCGGTGGTCGTGTGGAGCGCCGCCGCCGTGTTCCTCGCCTTCTGGATGGCCTTCAACAACGGCCTGCGGCCCGAGCCCGTCATCGCCCTGGGAGCGCTGCTCACCTGGGTCTCCGTCGAACGCGCCATCGCGACCCGACGCATGTTGCCGTATGCGATAGCGGTGATCCTGGCCTCGTTCTCGCTGGCCACCGGCCCCACCGGGCTCATGGCCGTCGCCGCGCTGGTGATGGGGCTCCGACCGGTCCTGCGCACCGTGGTGGTGCGTGGGCGCGAGGTCGGTTCACACCTCGCGCTGGTCGCCCCGGTGCTCGCCGCCGGGACCATGGTGCTCATCAGCGTCTTCGGCATCCAGTCCCTGGCCTCGGTGCTCGAGGCGATCCGGGTGCGTGGTGAGATCGGCCCCAACCTGAACTGGTTCGAGGAGTTCGTCCGCTACTACTACCTGATGATCCCGACGGTCGACGGCTCGCTGTCGCGTCGACTCCCGGTCCTGCTGGTGCTGCTGTGCCTGATCATGGTGATCGGCACCCTGCTGCGCCGCGGCAAGATCCCGGGTGCGGCCTCCGGCCCCGTCTGGCGCCTGGTCGGCGTGGTGGTGGGCACCGCGTTCTTCATGATGTTCTCCCCCACCAAGTGGACCCACCACTTCGGCGTCTACGCGGGGATCGGAGCCGCGATCGCGGCGCTCGGCGCGATGGCCATCTCCGCGTCCGCGGTCCGCACCACCCGCAACCGGACGGTGTTCCTCGGGGTCATCCTGGTGGTGCTCGCGCTGGCCTTCGCCGGCCCCAACGGTTGGTGGTACGTCTCGAGCTACGGCATCCCCTGGTGGGACAAGGCACCCAGTGTCCGCGGCATCGACGCCGCCACGGTGCTCCTGGGTCTGGCGGTGCTGACCTTCGCCTTCGCCGGTTGGCAGCACCTCCGGCAGGACTACGTCGGGACGCAGGCGCCCAGGACCCGCGAGGGCCGGCGACGGATCCGGACCATCGCCGCAGCCCCCATCGCGGTGGTCGCGGGGCTGCTCGTCGTGTTCTCCGTCGCCTCCTTCGCCAAGGGGGTCCACAAGCAGTACCCGGCGTACACGATCGCGGCCGGCAACTTCTCGGCGCTCGCCGGGAATCCGTGCATGTTGGCCGACCGCGTCCTGGTGGAACCCGACGCCAACGACGGCATGCTCACCCCGCTCGCGGCGACCCCCGGACCGGACGGGTCGATCGACCCCGCGGACCGCGCGGCGGCCATCGAGGCCGGGGCCAACTCGGGGTTCACCCCGGACGGAGTCGCACCCGACCTGTCCGCGGACGCCGTGGTGGCCGATCCCGGTGCCGCCAACACCACCCAGGAGCCCGGCGGCGGCCCCACCGTCAGCACCGGCGAGAGCGCCGGCACCGGCGGCGGTAGCGGCGCCGAAGGTGTCAACGAGTCCACGGTGGCCCTGCCGTTCGGTCTGGATCCCGCCACCACACCGGTCCTCGGTTCGTTCCTGGTGGGACCCCAGCGGCAGGCGAACCTCGAGACCGGTTGGTACCGGCTGCCGGAGAACCGCGAGACCCATCCGCTCCTGGTCATCTCCGCCGCCGGTCGGATCGGCCGCTACGACGCCGACGGCTTGTACAAGTACGGGCAGGAGGTGATCGTCGAGTTCGGTCGCGCCACCGAGGGCGGCGCGGACGTGGTGGGAGCGCCCGTCGTACCGTACGACATCGGCCCCGCCCCCACCTGGCGGAACCTCCGGGTCGACATGCAGGACGTGCCGGCCGAGGCCGACGTCATGCGGATCCTTGTCGACGACGACGACCTGACCCCCGACCAGTGGGCCGCGATCACCCCGCCGCGCGCGCCCGAACTCGTCACGATCCAGGAGATGGTCGGGTCGGAGTCGCCCGTCATGCTGGACTGGGCGGTGAGCCTGCAGTTCCCGTGTCAGCGGCCGTTCTCGCACTACGCGGGCGTCGCCGAGCTGCCGGAGTACCGGATCCTGCCGGACCGCCCACTCGCGGTGAGCGCCACCAGCACGTGGCAGTCGTACGAGTCGGGAGGGCCGCTCGGGTGGATCGAGGTCGCCCAGCGCGCCCGCACGATCCCCTCGTACCTGCGTCACGACTGGAACCGCGACTGGGGTTCCATCGAGGCGTACACGCCACTGGGGACCTACCAGGACGATCCTCCGGCCCCGGCCGAGGTGACCACCGGGACCGAGACCCGCTGGGGATGGTGGCAGCCCGAGGGCCCGATACTGGTGACCGACCCGGAGACCTAGGCCGGGCTACCGGCGGGGGCCCGTGGGACCAGCCGAGACCTGCCGGGACGAAGGGGCAGCGCATCCGACGCCGGGTGCGCTGCCCCGCTGTCTTGCGCTGCCCGTGTGCGCGCTGCCCCTCTGCGCGCTGCCCCTCTGTCCGCAGTCCCTCTGTCCGCAGTCCCGCTGTCCGCAGTCCCGCTGCGGTGCGCTGGCGGAATGGACCACTCCCCCAGCGTGATCCCTCCGACTAAGCGCATACGGCCATCGCAAGCCGAAGGGGCAGCACCCAGAGGAGAACGCGGCAGTACACGCCGTGTTGCGGATGGCCACAGACGAGGACCGGCCCGCCCTCAGCGAGGGCGGGCCGGTCGGACGACAGCTGCGTCGCCGAGGACTACAGCGGGGCGATGGGGTGCTTGCGAGGGGGCTCGTTGCGGACCTTGTCGCGCAGCTGGGCCAACGCGCCGCGGAGCACCAGGCGGGTCTGCGACGGCTCGATCACCGCGTCGATGTACCCACGCTCGGCGGCCGAGTAGGGCGTCGCGATGAACTCGTTGTACATGTCGATCAGCTGCCTGCGGAGCTTGGGACCCTCTTCCGGGCCGGCCTCCTCGATCTGACGACGCTGCAGCAGGTCCACCGCGCCCTCCGCCCCCATCACCGCGATGCGCGCGGTGGGCCAGGCGAAGTTGAGGTCGCCGCCGAGGTTCTTGGACCCCATCACGGCGTAGGCGCCGCCGTAGGCCTTGCGGACGACGAAGGTCACCTTGGGTACGGATGTCGCGGCGACCGCGTAGCCCATCTTGGCGCCACGGTGGATGATGCCGAGCTTCTCCTGTTGCACGCCCGGAAGGTACCCGGGGGTGTCGACCACGTAGACGATCGGGATCGAGTAGGCGTCGCAGAGCATCATGAACCGCGTCGCCTTCTCCGAGGCGTCGATATCCAAAGAACCTGACAGATGTAGAGGCTGGTTGGCGACCACGCCCACCGACTCACCGTCGACCCGGGCGAACCCGGTGATGATGTTGGGCGCGAACTGTCCCGAGGTCTCGACGAACTCGCCGTCGTCGAACATCCGGATGAGCACATCGTGCATGTCGTATGCCGCGTTGTCGGAATCCGGGATGATCGAGTCGAGTTCCAGGTCGGACCCGGTGGGTGCCGGTTCGAGGCCGGGGTTGATCCGCGGCGCCTTCTCCGCAGCCGAGGAGGGCATGAAGCTGAGCAGGTTCCGCACGTACATGAAGGCCTCGTGCTCGTTCACGGCCACGTGGTTGACGTTGCCGTTCTTGGCCTGCTGCAGGGCGGAGCCGAGGTCCTCCATGGAGATGTCCTCGCCGGTGACCTGCTTGATCACGTCCGGGCCGGTGACGAACATATACGCCTGGTCCTTGACCGCCACCACGAAGTCCGTGGTCACGGGGGCGTAGACGGCGCCGCCGGCGCACTTGCCCAGCATGATCGAGATCTGCGGGATGTACCCCGACGCGGGGTACTGGCGCTTGGAGATCTCGGAGTAGTAGGCCAACGAGGTGACCGCGTCCTGGACCCGGGCGCCACCGGAGTCGTTGATCCCGATGATCGGGCACCCCACCTTGAGGGCGAAGTCCATGATCGCGCAGACCTTCTTACCGAAGCCCTCGCCCACGGACCCGCCGAACACCGTGTTGTCGTGCGCGTACACGACCACGGGTCGGCCGTCGATGGTGCCGCGACCGGTCACCACACCGTCGCCGAACGGGTTGTCCGGGCTCCCGGGCGCCTTGGCCAGCTGGCCCATCTCCACGAAGCTGCCCGCATCGAGCAGTTCCGCGATGCGCTCCCGCGGCGGCGTGTGGCCCGCGGCGTCACGCCGGGCCCTGGCCCGCTCGCTGCCCGGGTCCCGGGCCTGCTCGGTCTTGACCCGCAGTTCCGCGAGCTTCTCCGCGGTGGTCCTAGCCGTCACGCGTCCGATCCCTTCAGTACTCCCGCGTCGATCTCCGAGAGTCGACGCGCCAGATGCCTACCGACCGTACCGACCACCGGTTCGTCGACCACCGCGAGGTGGTCACCCTTCAGCTGGACCACCTCCAGATCGGACACGATCCGGGCCCAGCCCCCGTCGGGGTCGACGTGCGCGTAGCGGGGCTCGAGCTCGATCGCGCCCTCGTGCATCCGCTCCGCTCGGTAGAGCACGAACGACACCTCGGCGCCCACCCCGGACCACGCGGACAGGTCCGCGCTCTGGAGGATGCGATTGTCGACGAAGCTGGCCCGCTGGTGCTCGATGACCCCGCCGCCCATGGCGTTCGCCTCGGCGCCCAGCCCCTCGAGGAGCATCCCCAGCACGCCGTCCTCACCGTGCTCGGCCAGGAAGTCCCTCGGCACCTCCACGTCCAATCCGTAGGTCCGCTTGGCGAACTCGGAGTACCGCTTCCACCGCGCCTCCGCCTCGTCGAGCGTGTCCGGGATCGGGTCGGACGGCTGCACGGTGTCCAGGAGGGCCACCAGTGCGACCACGTCGTCCGCGGCCCGCAGCTGGCGGGCGACCTCGACGGCCAGGGCCCCACCGAAGGACCAGCCACCGAGCGCGACGGGACGCCCCGAGGCGATCTCCCGGATCCTGTCCAGGTAACCGGCGGCCCGCTCCTCCAGCGGTCCCTCGGTGCGCTCGACGCCGTAGACCGGGGTGTCACCGTCCAGGCGATCGACCAACGGTTCGTACACGAACGACGAACCGCCGGCGGCGTGGAACAGGAACAGGGGGGTGCTGTCGGCGGAGCCCTCGCGCAGGACTCGGACGTTGCCCTCGACCGCGACCTCGGTGAACGGGCGCAGCAGGTCGGCGACCTCCGCGATCGTCCCCGCCCCGGCCAGTTGCCCGGCGTTGATCTCGCCGCCACAGCGGGTCGACAGCCGCTCGGCCAGTGCGGTCAGGGTGGACTCGTCCAGCGCCGGCAGCGTCCCGGTCACCCCGGGTGCCGCCGCTCCGGTGACCACGGCCCACGCGCCGAAGGCCATCCGCTCGGTGTCGTCACGGGGCGCGATGGCGACCTCGGCGGAGGCGGACCCGCCGGCCTCGACGCCCTCTGCAGCGCCACTTCCAGCAGAGTCACTTCCAGCAGAGTCACTTTCAGCAGCGTCACCAGCGGCAGGCGCATCGCCTCTCAGGGCGGCGACGTCGACCACGCCCTCCCCCCGGGCCTGCTTGGCCGCGAGCTCGCCGACCTCGTCCGGGTTCTCCACGGCGAAGGTCACCATCTGCACGACGTCGTTCATCGAGGCGTCCCGCATCGCCTGCAGTTCGAGCGGCGGGATGGAGAATTCGTGCTCGACCCGGTTCTTGATCCGCACCGCCATGAGCGAGTCCAGTCCCAGATCTAGCAGCGGGAGCTCCCGCGGCAGGTCGTCGGGGCTGTACCCCATCGAGGAACCGACGATCCGGGCCAGGCGGTCGCCGATCGACTCGTCACCGTCCGGGTTCCAGCGGTTGTCCGACTCGTCGTCGTCGTCATCGGTGTCCACCACCGGCGCGTCGGACTCGGCAGACACGTAGTGCGGCCCCGGTCGGTCCTCAGGATCGATCGGCGTGCCACCGCTCACCGCACATTCGGCGACCAGGGCGAAGGACGGCGCGGTTCCGTCACCGGTGTGCGCGTGCACCTGCAGCGAGGCGCCACCGGGGTGCGGCGTCATGGTGGTGGTGACCGCTCCCGCGACCGGGAGCACGCCTGGGCGGTGGACGGCGGTGAGGACGGCGCCCTCGACGACGGACGCGGCCGCGGCCGTCATCAACGCGTCGACACTCGGCACGACCTCGGCGCGGACCTGCCACGCGTGGCGGCCGTCGGGCAGCGCGACGTGGGAGCCGGGCATGCGGCCCTCTCCCGACCCGCCGCCGGCGGTGACGGTCGGCCACAGCGTGCGCCGCTTCCACGCCGTGCCCGGCACCGCCGCGTAGCGCCCGGGGCCGGTGACGTAGCCGTGCAGCATCTCCACGACCTGGTCCATGTTGACCTCGTGGCCGTGGACGTACAGCTGCGCGATCGCGTGGAGCAGGGTGTCGGCCTCGGACTCCTTGCGCTTGAGCGTGTGGAGCAGGTTGGGCTCCATCAGGCCGGCGTCGAAGCAGGTCGCCGCCACGGACATCGCGGCGACCGGGTTGGGCGCGAACTCCAGGAACGTCACGTACCCGGCCTCGACCGCCTTGCGCACGGCGTGGGTGAACCACACCGAGTGCCGCATGCCCTTGACCCAGTACTCCTCCGCGTGGATCGGCTCGTGGCCGGCGCGGTAGAAGGTCTCGCGGTCCACCGAGGAGAACAGACCGGAGGTGAGTTCGCGCGGCTCCAGGCCCGCGATCTCGGCGGCCAACTCGCCCAGCAGCATGTCGACGTCGGAGGTGTGCCCGGCGCCCCGGACCTGCAGCTGGCGGGCGAACTTGCCCTGCTCCTCGACCCAGGCCACGAACTCAGCGACGGGCTTGGCCCGGCCTCCGACCGTGGTGTGGGTGGGAGCGGCGTAGACGGCCGGTTCGATCGAGGCGAACTGCGGGTTGTCGGCGATGATCTGCGCGATCTCCTCGGCCGAGTACTCGACCAGCGCCATGGCGCCGGCGTCCTCGTCTGAGACCTGCTGCTCGGCGTCGCCCATGAGGCGCGAGCGCACGCAGATCACGCGCACCGCGTCCTCCAGGCTCAGACCGCCGGCCGCGTAGGCGGCGGCGACCTCGCCCATGGAATGGCCGATGACGGCCTCCGGCTTGGCGCCCAGCGCCTTGAGGGTGTCGATCAGCGCGACCTGGACGGCGAAGATGCCGACCTGGGCGTTCTCCACCTCGTAGGTGACCGAGTCGTCGAGGAACATCTCGACCATCCGGTAGCCGGCCTCGAAGTCGATGAGCTCGTCCACCGCGTCCAGGCACGAGGCGAACAGCGGGTTGGACAGGTACAGCTCCTTGGCCATCTTGCGGTGCTGGGCGCCGAAGCCCGAGAACACCCAGACGTCGCCCGTGCCGGCGGGGGCGTCCGCGCTGAAGACACCGGGGCCGGGGTCACCGGCCGCCAGAGCGCGCAGCCCGGCCACCAGCTCGGTGCGGGTGTGACCGACGACGGCACCGCGGGAGCGACCGTGGTTGCGCGTGGCGAGGGTGCGCGCGACGGCACCGAGGTCCACGGAGTCGTCCTGCGTCTCGAGCCAGTCGGCCAGCTGTCCGGCGGTGGACTTGCGGCGTGAGGGCAACGACCCGGACACCACGAACACGGTCGCGGACGGGCCGGGGGCGGAGGTGCCGGTCGTGGCGAGGTCCTCGGCATTGCGGCGGACCGCCTCGGCGACACTGCGCGCCACGTCGTCCTCCGGCGCGGCGGCCGGGGTGTCGGCGGTCCGGCCTCCCGTGGACGCGGACTGCGCGTCGGCGGTCGGGGCCTCGGCGACCCGGGCCGCGTCGACCTCGGCGTCCGGCGCATCCGGGACCCGGACCGGGGTGGGCTGGTACTCCGAGACCACGACGTGCGCGTTGGTGCCGCCGAAACCGAACCCGGAGACGCCCGCGATCGCCCGTCCGCTGTAGCGCGGCCACGGACGGTTCTCGGTGACGACGCTCAGCCGGGCCGCGTCGAAGTCGATGTACGGGTTGGGGCCGGCGAAGTTGAGCGTGGGCGGGAGCGAATCGTGACCCATCCCCAGGATGATCTTGGCCAGTCCGGCGGCGCCGGCCGCCGACTCCATGTGCCCGAAGTTGGTCTTGGCCGACCCCAGCAGGGTCGGCCGGTCGGCGTCACGGCCGCGGCCGAGCACCTGTCCGATGGCGGTGGCCTCGATGGGGTCGCCGAGGATCGTGCCCGTGCCGTGGGCCTCGATGTAGTCCACGTCCCTCGGGTCCACTCCGGCGTCGGCGTAGGCCTGGCGCAGGACCGCGACCTGGGCGTCCGGGTTGGGGGCGGTCATGCCATTGGAACGACCGTCGGAGTTGACGGCGGACCCCTTGATGACGGCGAGGACCTCGTCCCCGTCCCGTTCGGCCTCGGACAGGCGCTTCAGGATGAACAGTCCCCCACCCTCCGCGCGGCAGATCCCGTTGGCGTCGGAGGAGAAGGCCTTGATGCGGCCGTCCGGGCTGAGCGCGGCGCCGGTCTTGGCGAAACCCATGGTGGCGGCGGGCGCCAGCATCATGTTGACGCCCCCGGCCACGGCCAGGTCGGACTCGTGCAGCCGCAGAGAGTTGACGGCCTCGTGGATCGCGACCAGCGACGTCGAGCACGCGGTGTCCAGGGTCATCGAGGGGCCGCGGAAGTCGAACGTGTACGAGACACGGTTGGAGATGATCGAGTTGGAGGCACCGGTGACCGCGTACGGGGAGGCGGCGGCGGAATCGGAGGTGAGGAACACCTGGTAGTCGCTGGAGGACGAGCCGATGAACACACCCACCTCGTGGCCCTTGAGGTTGCTCGCGGGCAGGTGCGCGTGCTCGAGGGCCTCCCAGGTGAGTTCGAGCGCGAGACGCTGCTGCGGGTCGACCATCTCGGCCTCGCGCGGACTCATGCCGAAGAACTCCGCGTCGAAGTCCCGCACCTCCGTGTCGTCGAGCCACCCGCCCCGGTCCGGGGCCTCGGCGAGGACCTGCTGGACGTAGGCGTCACCCGCCCACTCGGACCAGCGGGTCGCCGGGCGCGGGCTGGTGGCGTCCCGACCCTCGGCCAGCAGCTCCCACGTGGCCTCGGGCGAGTCCGCACCCCCGGGGAACCGGGTGGCGAACCCGATCACGGCGACGTCGAACTCCATGCCGGCCCCACGGTGGCGGAAGGTGTGCAGGTCGGCGGGCTCGTCGAGCTCGGCCGGTCCGTTGACCACGTACTCGGCGAGGGAGGCGATGGTGGGGTGCTGGTAGGCGACCGTGGCGTCCAGGGGGCGACCGAGCAGGTCCTCGAGATCCGCCGACAGCGTCACGGCGTCGCGGGAGGACAGTCCGAACTCCTCGAGGGAGCGATCGTCGGTCACCTTGGCGACGTCGAGCCCGGTGGCCCGGGAGACCCAACCCCGCAACCAGTCGCGGAGCTCTACTACGGTCATCTCGCTCTGTGCCATCGTGGGGATCGCCTTTCCATCGGGTCTCGTCCGGAGTGCCCGCCCGTCGCCGCCGAGCACTTGTGGTGCCGTGAACCGGCCCCGAAACTACTCCGCCGGCTCGTCGGGGAAGGCGGTCTGTTGGTGACCTCCCCGCAGCGTGCCGTCGACGTAGGCGGTCTTGCAGGCGCGGCGGGCGATCTTGCCGCTGGAGGTACGGGGGATGGACCCGGCGGGCACCAGGATCACGTCCTGGGCCGTGACGCCGTGTCTCGCCGAGATGGCCGAGCGGACGGCGTCCGCGATGGGGCCGGGATCCGCCTTGCCCGCGCCGGGGGCGCGCTCGCCCACCACCACGAGGGTCTCCGAGGAGTCATCGGTGGGGATCACGGCGCCGTTACGGGCGTCGATCGGGAGCTGGTTGGCCGGGACGGAGAACGCGGCAACGAATCCCGGACGCAGCGAGGCGGAGGCGTCCTGGGCGGTGTTCTCGAGATCCTGCGGGTAGTGGTTGCGCCCGGCGACGATCACCAGATCCTTGACCCGCCCGGTGATGTAGAGCTGCCCGTCCACGTAGGCGCCGAAGTCACCGGTGCGGAGCCACCGGGCGTCCTCGGGGACGGTGCCGAACTCGCGCACCGTCCTCGAGTGCTCCGGGAGTCGCTCCGAGAGCATGTTCCCGAACGTGGCCTCGGACTCGTCCGGCCGGCCCCAGTAGGCCCGCCCGACGTTGGTGCCGTACAGCCAGATCTCCCCGACCCGCCCCTCGGGGAGTTCGCGTCCCCTGCCGTCGTGTTCGCCCGTCGTCTCGTCGACACCGGGCTCGACGATGACGGCCCACTGGCTGGGTGCCACGTACCCGCACGCCACCTGTGGGATGGCGTCCTCGTTGCCCTCCACCCGGTCGGGATCGAGAACGGTCATGACGCCCTTGTTGAGATCCTCCCGGTCCACGTGGATGACGATCGCCTCGTCGTCCTTGCGGGGGGAGGAGACGAAGAGCGTCGCCTCCGCCATGCCGTAGGAGGGCTTGATCGCGGTCGGCGCCAGTCCGTACGGGGCGAACGCCTCGTTGAACGCGCGCATCGAGGCGGGGGTGACCGGCTCGGAACCGTTGATGATGCTGGTGACGCCCGAGAGGTCGAGCGACTCGCCCTCCCGGGGTAGGCCACGGCGGGCCGCGTGCTCGAACGCGAAGTTGGGTGCGGCGGCGAAGACACCGTCGCCGTCCGACATGGCGCCCAGCTGGGTGACCCAGCGGCCGGGCCGCTGGACGAAGGCCCGGGGGCTCATCACGGTGATGGTGGCGCCGCCCATCGCGGGCAGGATCACGGTGAGCAGACCCATGTCGTGGAACAGCGGCAGCCAGGTGACGCCGCGGGAGGCCCGGGTCAGGCCCAGACCGTCGAAGAGCTGCATGACGTTGGTGACGACGTTGCGGTGCGTGATCTCCACGCCCGCCGGGACGCGGGTCGAACCGGAGGTGTACTGCAGGTAGGCGATGTCGTCCGCGCCGAGCTCGGGGCGCGTCCACCCCGAGCCCAGCTCGGCCGGGATCGCGTCGACGGCGACGGTGCGCGGTCGTTCCCGGGCGGGCAGGTCGCGGAAGAGCTTGCGGACCCCCGCCGCCGACTCGGTGGAGGTGAGGATGACGGACGGCGTGCAGTCGCCGAGGACCGCGTGGAGTCGGTCGTGGTGACCGGGTTCGTCCGGGTCGAACAACGGGACGGCGGTGAGTCCGGCGTGGATGGCGGCGAAGAACGAGACGATGTAGTCGAGCCCCTGGGGCGCGAGGATGGCCACGCGGTCTCCCCGCTCCGCCACCTGCTGCAGTCGTGCGGCGATCGCGTAGAGACGGTCACCGAAGTCCGACCACGAGAGCTCGGCGACCTCGCCCTGGCGCGACGACGAGTAGTCGATGTAGCGATAGATCAGCCCGTCCGCCGCGGGGTCCCGGCGTGCTGCGGAGACGTTGGATTCGACGAAGTCGACCAGGGTGGTGCGATCAGGGATGACGATCGCCCCGCTGGCGTCGTGGTACTGCTCGAACTCCACGTTGCTCCGTTCCGAACCGATGACTGGATGGTCGACGTCGCCGACCTCGGACATACCGGGCGACAAGCTTGGTCGATCTTACAGCGTGCCCCGGCGCACATCCGAACTCCGAATCCCCGACCCGGCCAGGCGTGTCGCGCCCATGCACGGTACGCGGTCGGGCCGTCAGCCGTGGGCGATCTCCGGTGCCGCGTCGACGAGTTCGCGCGTGTGTCCGATGGTCCACTCCGGAACCGTGGTCCCCATGATCACGTCCGGGTTGGTCGCGTACATGGCGTGGATGGCGTTGTTGGCGACGAATTCCTGGAACCGGGCCGCTCCGTCCACCACGTTGAGCGGGGCGTTGCAGATGAGGTCCCGGGAATCGCAGATCTGGGCGGTCCGGTCGGCGAGTTCCCCGAAGCCCCCGGGCCGGGGCCCGGTCATGGTGGCACCCGCGATGAGCTGGGTGAAGCCCGTCACCGGCTGGAGCGAGATCTCCATCCCCTGACCCGTCCCCGGGGACAGCCCCGGCGACTGGCCCTCGCCGGGCAGGCGCCGCCCGTCGGCGATGAGGACCGAACCCCGCACCAGGTCCGCCGGGACCGGCCCGTTGCCGGTACCGATCTCGCTGGTGAGGTCGCCGGCGATCACCGCTCCCTGCGAGAAGCCGAGCAGGATGTAGGAGGTGTACGGGCAGCGGGCGTGCATCGCGACGAGCTCGGCCCGCGCACGATCCGTGCCCTCGGCCCGACTCTGGTCATAGGTGATCTCGTCGGGTCGCTGCGGGTTCCGGAACTGCGCGACATACGGGACCGTGAAGACCTCGAGACGCTCGGCCGGGTACTCCTGCCCCAGCGGGTCGGTGATCGACTTGAGCAGCGCGTTGGGCATGAACGACGGCGCGTACGGATCGTCGGTGGGGCTGCTCTCCCAGGTGCCCGGCACGGCGAGCATCTGGACGTCCGGGCAGTCCGCGGGCTGGGTCAGTTCCGGCTCGTCCGATTCGCGGCCCGGCCCGTCACCGGGGCCGGTGGGCAGTCCCTGGTTCCCGATCCACCAGCCGATCCCCAGCACCAGCAGGACCACCATGACGAGCGCTCCGAGCGAGCACCCGAGACGGCGGCCACCTCCACGACGCGATCCACGAGCCACGATACGAACTCCTTCCCGGGCGCCCGACACGAGTCAGCGGGCGGCCGACGACACGTCCAACGTGCCACAGGGCCGCCGGGTTCCGGAGGGGCCGTAGGGCGTGTCACGCCTCACCCCGGGTCGCCCCGGGGAGCAACCGCTTCACGAGCAGAGCCGCCTCAGGGGCGGAGCTGTCTCACGAGCAGCGCTGCCTCACGGACAGAGCTGCCCGGCGGCGGCGTCCACGACGATCCGCGAGATCTCGTCCACGTCACGATCCGAGTAGTCGCCCACCGAGATCTGGCCCGCCACGGCGTCGGCGATGGTGGTGGTCTCCCCCGCGGCCCCGCCGGTGGTCCGGATCCGGCAGATCGTGTTGCCCGCGGCCACGAGCGAGTCCGACAATTCGGTGGTCTCGATGTCCTGGGCCTCCAGGGCCGCGAGGTAGCCGCGCTCCCGCGCGCCCACGACCGGGGCCGTGTACCCCGGGGAGTCCGAGTCCACCGGCGCCGGTGCCTCGGTGAAGCGCCCCGAGTCCTCGCTGGCGGGCACGCGGGCCTGAGAGGTGGCGGCGCCGCCGGGGGGCGGGGCCAACGTCTCGGAGTCGGGGACGCCCGACACCGTGGAGTCGCCGCCGCCGCAGGCGGTCAGCATCCCACCGACCACGACCAGTGCCGTTCCGAGCGCCGCCGCCCTGCGCGTCACGAGATCTCCGCCCGGCCGCCGGTCACCGTGATCCGGCCGCCCTCGAACTCCATGACCTGGCCGTCCCGGGTGTTACGCAGCTCGCTCGTGGGGTAGCCGAGCCGGCCGCGCTCGTAGTCGACCGTGCCCCAGGCGTCGAACACGGGCCCGCGGGGGACGGCGTGCGCGCCGGTGCGCAGGGACCAGTAGATCGCCCCGCCCTGGAAGCGACTGAACGCGCCGCCGCGGGTGGTCAGGGAGATCTCGTCCGTGGTGGGGTACCCGAGTTCCGAGTTCTCCGCGCCGGCCTCCCGGTAGGTACTCAGGATGGCGCCCTCGACGACCCTCGGGCCAGTGTCAGAGGACCAGTAGACGGTGCCGCCCTGGAAACCCTGGACCACGCCGGGCTTGTTCGGGTTGGTGATCTCGTCGGTGGTCGGGTAGCCGAGGTCGCCGCGCTCGGCGCCACGCTCCTGCCACATCGACCGGATCGCCCCGCGGATCGCGTGCGCCCCGGTGGTCGGCGACCAGTAGATGACGCCGTTCTGGAACTGGGTGAACCGGCCCCTGCCGTCGGGAGTGGTGGTCTCGCCGGAGGTGGGCAGCCCCAGCGGCCCGTCCGGTCCGCCCTCGGCCTGGTAGGCGGCGCCGATGGCCCCGAGCACCGAGTGTGCGCCCGTCTGCTGCGACCAGAAGACGCGGCCGAAACGGAAGTCGGTGGCCTTGCCGCCCTTGACGTCGTACTCGCCGGTCAGGCACGGGCCGAGGCCGGGTTGACGCTCGGCGACCCGGGCGATCTCCCCTTCCGCCGCGCACGGGGCCTCGACGTTCTCGATCCCGACGGCGCCGGCGTACTGGGGCCAGGCCTGCATCATCTCGAACTGCCAGTACGGCCACGTGTGGGTTCCGGAGGGCCGGAAGTTGGCCGTCACCTCGACGCCGGCCCCGCGGGCCTTGTTGACGAAGGTCTGGGTGGTCATCCGCGACAGCAGTTCGAGCCCGTAGCCCGGGAAGTTGGTGGGGATGTCCGGCAGCCCCGAAGGCTGGTCCCACGGCCCGGTGTTGCCGCTACCCGCGGACACGTAGATGCTCTGGTCGCGGAGCTTGTCCGCGTGGAGCTTGGGGTCCTGCTCCTGCCAGCGGGCCGAACCGAGCGGCCCCCACATGCGTTCCGCCTGGTACCCACCGGCGTCCTGCATGGCCACCTTGATGGCCTCGGGCATGCCGAAGCTGGTGGTGTCGAGGAAACCCGAGTAGCTGGCCGCGAACTGGAAGTGCTCGGGGTATCGCTGCGAGAGCATCATCGCGGCCGTCCCGCCCATCGACAGTCCGGCCACACCGTGCTTGTCGTTCACCCGCCAGTCGCGCGCCAGCAGCGGCGGCAGCTCCTCCATGAGGAACGTCTCCCACTGGTACGCAGAACCGTTGGCGTCCGCGACCCAGTCCGTGTAGAAACTCGACTCGCCGCCCACGGGGAGCACGATGATCGCGTTCTTGGCGTCGAAGAACTGGGAGATCTTGGTCTCAAGGGTCCACCCGCTGGCGTCGTTCCGCGCCCGCAGCCCGTCCAGCAGGAGCAGCGACGGATACGTGCGCTCCGGCTCGGCGTTCCATTGCGCGGGGAGCATGAGCTGCACCTGGATGGCCTGCTCCATGGCCGGGGACTGCACCCACAACGCGACCCGGTTGGCCGCCTTCCACTCGACCTTGTCCAGACGGACTCCCGTCGGGAGGGTCGTCGGCACACGCAGGGACGGTGAATCCACCCGGTTCTCGGTCGTCGACCGGGCCGGGTCCTCCTGGCCGGGTCCGGTCTGGGCCGGAGTCCCCTGGGCCGGGGAACCCTGTGCCGGAGTCCCCTGGGCCGGAGCCTCCTGTTCTGGGGTCTCCTGGGCCGGGGTCACCCGAGCAGGCGTCTCCTGAGCGCCCGCAGCCGGAGGGACGATGAGACCGGAGCCCACCATTCCCACCACGAGTGGGGCCGCCAGGAGTGACGCCCACCGGGTGCGGGGGCTCGCGTGTGCGCTGGGGGTCGCCATGTGAGGTTCTCTTCCTTGCCGCGTCGTCGCCGAACGTCTCGGTGAACGGGCCGCGAGCGCGACCCGGACAGCTTCTGCCCGGGGCCCTGGTCCGTCGTCCGTCCGCGGGCTCCCCTCCCGCGGCCGAACCCGGTGGTCACGCAAGCAACCGGGGCCCCGCACGAGAATCTACGCACGGGGCCCCGGTGTGACGGGTGAGGACTCGCTGAGCGGAGCCCGATTCGTCGGCTAACCGGTCCTGATCACCACGCCTGGGCGTTCATCACGGGCAGGATCTGCGCCGAGCGGGCCGCGATCAGGTCATCGTTCCAGTAACCCCACCCGTGGATGCCGGTGGTGCGGTAGTCGAACGTGGCCTGGTTGGGCCGGGCGTTGAGGGTGTTCTGGAACGCGATGGTCGAACCGCGGGACAGGCCCTCGAGGATGATGCCGTTGAAGGTGTTGAACACGGCCTGCAGGCTGGAGGGCTGGTCGTACCGGCCGGGGATGGCCGAACCCGCGGTGATGTACATCGGGATGTCACGCAGCTTGTCCGCGTTGAGCAGCGGGTCGTTCTGGCCCCAGCGCGGGGAGCCCGGCAGGCCCCACATGGCGAACGGGTCGCACTTGCACTGGTCGAACATCGCCAGCGGGATCATGGTGTACATGCCCGGGGCGGTGGGGTTCATGTAGCCGGAGAACACCGAGACCTGCTTGAACTGGTCGCGGTGCCTGGCGGCGAGTGTCGCGGCCGCGGACCCGCCCATGGACAGGCCGGCGATGGCGTTGTTGTCCGTGCGGACACCGAAGTGCTGCTGTAGGTAACCGGGCAGCTCGGCCGTCAGGAAGGTCTCGTACTTGTACTCGACCAGGTTGCCGCCCAGGTTGATGGGCCGATCCCAGTCGGTGTAGAAGGACACCTGGCCGCCGACCGGCATGACCAGGGTGATGTTGTCCTGGAGGAAGATGCGCTGCGCCTGGGCGTCGCGCGTCCACGCATTCCAGTCGTCCCGCGCGCGAAGGCCGTCGAGGAGGTACAGCCCGGCGTTGCCGCCGAAGCGGGCCGGCTGGACCTGGACCTTGATGTGACGGTTCATCGCCGGCGACCAGACGTCGCACAGCTGGACCCACGAGGCGACCGGATCCCAGCTACACCCGGGGCGCAGCCAGTTGCGGAAACCCACGGGATTCTCGTTGCCGGCGGCCGGCTGGAACGCGGGGGCGGTGTTCGGCGCATCGCCTGATCCGGCCGATCCTGCCGATCCGGCGGAACCGAGGCTGGCCGACGAGCCCTGCTCGGTGGCCTGGGCGCCGACGAGGGCCGGGGCGCCGACGACGAGGCCTGCAGCCGTCGCCAGGGCGGTGAGCCCGGCGGCGAACTTGCGCCGGAGGGTGGTCTGGGACATTCGTGGGTTCCTTTGTTCGTTCCTGGTGCCCCAGGGTGTCCGGGGCATCGGTGACGTCCATCGGACCGGCCCCACCAGGGGAGGACCGGAACTGCGACATCGTTACTGTCGCTCATTCTGGGACAGGTGTTACAGGTCGGGGACCTGATCGATCCCCGACTGTTATCGATTCGAGACAACAGTAGCCGCCACCCTACCGAGTGCCCTGGTACTTCTCCACTTCCTCCGGCATGGGCAACCCGCACCGCTGCACCTCGTACGCAGGGATTCTGTTGATCCGGTACTCGGCGAATGAGAATGCATTCACCACGTTGGACCAGCGCTTCTCCAGGGTCAACGGGCCCGAGTAGGAATCGATCAACGCCTGCGTGGCGGGGCACTGGAGCGCCACCTCTGCCTGGTTCACCCAGTTGACGTCGATCCATCTCGGGAAATTGACCGGGTCCTCGACCACACCGGTGCGCGCCAGCACCCAGTCGTACGGCAGGAACTTGTCGTGACCGATCCGCCCGTCCTCCATGCGGTCGGTGTGCGCGGCCAACGGGGAGGCCAGGCCCACGGTGTCGTAGACGTCCACGTCGAGAGGGAGGTTCATGCTGGTCATGCCCAGGTTGAGGAACACGACCGTCTTCATCGGATCGTCGGGGAGCTCGAACGGCGCCAGTCCGGGCATCGGGCGGTCGTAGGCCACCACGTCCCACCGGTCCTGGAAGCCGGGAACCGGCAGGAACACCGCCCCCGTCCGGTTGGACGAGACGTCCCGCACCAGGGCCCGCATCCGCGGAAAATCCAGGTAGTCGTCGGCCAGCAGCGGGTGCTTATGGCCCGTGCGCTGGATGTAGAACTGCCGCTCGTCGACGATCCCCGCCGCCGTGATGGACTCCGGCTCGGCGCGGAACGGGTCCTGGACCACCTCGACGGTCACCGCCCATCCGACGACGACGAGCCACGCACCGGCGACCACCGGGACCGCCACCCGGCGCACCCGGGCGTCATCCGCACCGCGGGCGGGCCCGACCGGGAGCGGCACCACGGAGACCGGCAGCAGGAACAGGAACAGGGACGGCAGCAGCACGCGGCCGTGCATGAAGTCCCCGCCGACACGGGTGACGTAGGCCAGCATGATCACGGCCACCACGAGGAAGGCGATCGTGACGACCGGGGTCGAGCGGACCCGGTTCCGCAGGCGGAGCAGGCCGCCCGCCTCGTCGTCGTCGCCCCCACCCGCATCCCCCGAATCCGCTACCGTCCCGCGTGATCCGCTACCACGATGCGGGTAGCGGAGCGGCAGGCGGAGTAGCGGATTTCCCTGCGCGGCGGGGTTGGACCGGCGCACGGCCCACCACGAGACCAGGCCGGCGATCAGGACCACCACCAGCGGCAACAGCAGCACGTACGGCGACAGCAGGTCCCACAGGTACTCGGCGCCCTTGTCCCACTTGGACCCGCCAGCATCCTTGGCGACGGCCGTCAAGGGGTAGGGCAGGGCGTAGTACGACATCCGCCAGATCTGGTAGACCACCGGGACGGTTCCCGCGATGACCACCAACCAGCCCAGGTGCCGCCACGACTGCCGGGACGCGGCCAGCAGTACCAGGAACACCACGGAGGCCAACGCCAACTCGGGGCGGACGAGCGGACCGAGCCCGGCGACGAACGCTATCGCGGCCGTACCCCCGGAGGGCAGGCCGAACCGCCCCTCGCGGTGCGGGGCCCGCGCCCACCGCTGCAGGCCCAGCCACATGACGCCGATCCAGCAGATCACCAGCCCCGTCTCCAGGCCGGAGCTGGCGAAGTCCCGTGCGGGCGGCAACATGATGTACACCACCACACCCAGGGGCAACAGCAACATCGGTCCGCCCACGCGGGCGTGCCGGGTGCCCTGGTACATCACGCGGGTACCGAGCATCGCGCACGCGACCGCGACCATGCTCAGCGTCAGCGCCAGCGCCAGGGCGATCAACTCGAGCCTGTAGCCGACCACCTCGTGGGTGAGGTAGACGAGATAGGTCCACACGGTGGAGGTGTTGGACTCGACCCGCTCCCCCGCGTTGAAGACGGGGCCGTTGCCGGCGATGAGGTTGCGGACCGTGCGCAGGACGATCAGCCCGTCGTCGGCGATCCACCGGCGCTGCCAGGCGCCGGCGAGGAACACCGCCACCACCACGACGAGTCCGCCCCAGAACACCGCCGGCTCGGCCCTGGGCCGCACCGGGTCCCGCGGGGCCCCGGACGCCCGGGCCAGGGTCGGGGTCGGGGTCGGGGTCGGCGTCGGGTCCGATGCCGCACCTCTCGCCGCCGAACCACCCGGTGCCGAACGCCCCGCCGCCGAACGCCCCGCCGCCGAACCTCCCGCTGCCGAACGCCCCGCTCTCACCTCCGACATCACCAGCCCACCCCGGTCAGGCGATGGACGGCACGATGTAGACGCCGATCACCACGGTCAGGACCCACAGCCCGGCCAGGACCTGCAGGACGCGGTCCCCGAGCGCGATGTCCTCGGGCTCGCCGGCCTGGGCGGCATCGACGTCGACCGCGTACCGCAGCACCGCGATGGTGAACGGCACGATCGAGATCTGCAGCCACACGGCCGACCCGGACGGCTGCGTGGGGTCGGAACCCCGGTCGTACGCCCACAGGGCGTAGCAGAGGACCAGGACCGTGGCCGAGAGCGTCCAGACGAACCGCAGGTAGGTGGGCGTGTAGCTCTCCAGGGCCTTGCGGATCTTGGCCCCGGTCCTCAGGTGCAGGTTCAGCTCGGCGTACCGCTTGCCGGCCGCCATGAACAGGGAACCGAACGCCATGACCAGCAGGAACCACTGCGAGATCTCGACCTCCGCCGCCGCGCCGCCCGCCACCGCGCGCAGCAGGAAGCCGGAGGAGACGAACGCGATGTCGAGCACCGGCTGGTGCTTGAGCCCGAAGCAGTACATGAGCTGCAGCACGATGTACACGGCCACGACGATCGCCAGCGCCGGATGCGTGAACAGCACCGAGATGCCGATCGACGCGATGATCAGCACCACCGCCATGCCGTAGGCGAGCCCGACCGGGAGCACACCGGCCGCGATGGGACGGAAACGCTTGGTCGGGTGTGCGCGGTCCGCCTCGACGTCCATCGCGTCGTTGATCAGGTACACGCTCGAGGCCGCCATGCAGAACGCCACGAACGCGATGAAGACCGAGAACAGGACGGAGGTGTCGGTGAGCGTCTGCGAGCCGGCCGCGGCGGGCGCCGCGACCACGAGGACGTTCTTGACCCACTGACGTGGCCGGAGAGCCTTGATCATGCCGTCGAGCAGGTTCTTGGGCGGCGAACCCTGGGCCTCCTCCTCGGCCTCGGCGAGGTCGATCTCGTTGGCGGTGTGCGGCTCCGCACCGAGGAGGTGGTGCTCGCCCCCGCCCCGGGAGGCCGGGACTCCGGTCTGATCGGTCATCGATTCTCCTCGGGGGTCGGGGTGATGCGCGGTCCGGGCGCGCCGTCGCGGAGCGCCTCCGGCAGCACGCGCTGGACGGGATCCGTGGGCCAGACCGCGCGGGTGAGCGCAGCACAACCCGCGCCGACCGCGGCGCCGGCGAACACATCCGAAGGGTAGTGGACGCCCAACACGAGCCTGGACGCGAGCATGACGGGAACGAGTGCGGGGGCCACGGGCACGCCGCTCACGGCCCCCGCGAGCAGGGCGAAGGCGGTGGTCGAGGTGGCGTGGGAGGACGGGAAGCTGAGCGAGGAGGGGGTACCCACCCCCACGGTGACCGTGGGGTGGTCCGGCCGCCGACGCCGCACGACCCGCTTGATGACGACGGAGGTGGCGTGCGCACCGAAGCTGCCGACACCGACCATCGCCCACCGGCTCCGACGGGCCGGATCGGCCACCACGCCGACCGCGGCGATCGCCATCCAGCCCAGCGCGTGCTCACCGACGTGCGAGAGCGTCACGGCCGCCTCACGCAACCCTGGCACCGCGAGGAGCCGCCGCTGGATCCCGGCCAGCAACCTGACCTCGCCGGTGGGAACGGGGATGTCGACCGTGGGGCCGGCCCCGCCGGTGTCGTCGGGGCCGGCCGGCCCGGACGCGGTCTCAGGCGTCGAAGACACGGCCCCAGGCCTCCTTGGTCACGAGATCGGTGTGCGCGTCACGGTAGCGCCGACGCATCTCCGGGAACCGGCGATAGAGCTCTCGGTGTACGGCCACGGACTCCTTGAACAGGGACGCGGCCTGCTCACGGTCGCGCTTGCGGTAGACCACCCCGCGGCCGTCGGCGGTGGTGACGGTGGCGCCGTCGACCCGGCTCAGCGAGTACCAGCGCGCCTCCACGGGCGGGAAGTTCGCCTGCGGCACCTCGTGGTGCACCTTGTCGTCCCGGCTCAGGGTGTGCGAGAGCCCCTTGGCCAGGGCCAGGGCCTTGCGGACCCTGCCCCGGGGCTCCGAGTGGATCCCGGCCGGGGCACCCGAGGGCGCGGGCAGGTCCACGGCCGAGGGGATCACCACGGCGTCGGGGAACTCCGCGCGCATCGCCCGCACCTTGGGCAGCGCCGTCGGCAGCAACTCGTAGAGCGCCTCCGGGCCGCGGAGGAAGTCGCGGACGGCCTCGATCTGGATGGCCACCGTCGAATACTCGAGGCATACCAGGTGCTTGACCAGCGCTTTCAGGCTGGACTGCATGATGCCCTTGTGGTCGCCGTCGTGGTAGAGCGAGGCCACCACCAGGCGGTTGCGCAGGTGGAAGTAGGCCTGCCAGTCGATCGCATCGTCCTTGTCCGACCACGCCATGTGCCAGATCGCCACGCCCGGCATGGACACCGTGGGATGACCGGCCCGGCGGGCCCGCAACCCGTATTCCGCGTCGTCCCACTTGATGAACAGCGGCAGGGGCTGCCCGATCTTCTCCGCCACCACGCGCGGGATGAGGCACATCCACCAGCCGTTGTAGTCCACGTCGATCCGGCGGTGGAGTTCCTTGGGGTTCTCCCGGTCCGTCAGGGGGTACCGGGAGAAGTCGTAGTCGTAGTCCGCGTGCGGGGCGGCGGTCCACATGAAGTCGTGCGCTCCCACCACCTCGCCCATGGTGTGGAGGTGGCTGCGCTCCTGCAGGTTGAGCATCTGGCCGCCGACCAGCATCGGGACCGTGGAGAATCGGGCGAAGGCCAGGGCCCGCAGGATCGAGTCGGGCTCGATCTCGATGTCGTCGTCCATGTACAGGATGTACGGCGAATCGGTGAGTCGCCGGGCCTCGTACATGATGCGGCTGTACCCGCCCGAACCGCCCAGGTTGGGCTGGTCGAAGATCCGCAGGCGCTCGCCCAGGTACTCGGCGGCCTCAGCGAACCCGGGCTCGTCGCGCACCTTGCGGTTGCCCTGGTCCGGCATGAGCACGGCGTCCAGGACCGCGTCCACCTCGGGGTCGGAGGTGAGCGCCCGCAGCGCCGCGACCGCGTCCCCGGGTCGGTTGAACGTGGGGATCCCGATGGTCACCCGGCGGTCGTTGGGCACCTGCACAGACGGGTCGGGGGTGCCGTCCGGGCCCGCGTCCGGGCGGGTCGCGGGCGCGTCCACGGCCGAGTACCAGCCACCGGCGAGCAACTCGACGTCCGTGTCGGAGGTGAGGTCGAACCAGATCCAGCCGCCGTCCTCGAACGGGCCCAGGTCGCAGACGAACTCGACCGTCGTCACCCGGTCCGCGCCCGCCTCGCCCGGCTCTCCCACGACGTCCCCGGTGATCGCGATCCGCGACCCGTCGATCTTGGACCGGTAGAGGTCCACGCGGCCGGCGCCGCGGATCGTCAGCCGCAGGACCACGTCGCCGAGGATGGTCCAGCGCCGCCAGTACGCCGCGGCGAACGCGTTGAAGTAGGTGGCGAAGGAGACCTCGGAGTCCGCGCCGATGCTCAGCGTGGTGCGGCCGGCGGAGTGCGCGCGGCGGGCGTTGGTGGGGGCCTCCCCGAGGTAGAGCGACCTCACGTCCAGGGGCTCACCGGCCCGGGGCAGGATGATCCGCTGGAGGCACTCCCGGCCGAGCGGGTCCGCGAGCCCGGCGACCGACCGCTCGACCTCGTCGACCAGTTCGTGGTGGCCGTGGTGTTGCATATGGATGAGTCCCCGTTTCCGACGGCACACACTGTCCGCCCTCGTGCACGTCCCGCGTCGCGCCGTCGCTAGTCGAAAGCCGGGTCGATCGTACCCGGCGGGCCGGGGCGATCCCGCCCACCACGCGGAACCGGGGTCCCACCTGTGTCGACGCAGCCTCTAGTCTCGAGCCATGCACCTCACCGCCACAGCCCGGCCCCGTCCGACCGTCCGATCCACCCTCGGGATCCTCGCCCTGTCGGTGCCCCTCGCGCTCGCCGGCTGCGGCGCGGACGACTCGGCCTCCGAGGACGCGACGGCCACCGGCACGACCGCGGCGACCCAGTCCGAGACGCAGCCAGAGGCGGACACGTCCGACGGCGGCGCGTCCGACGCGGTCGAGTGCCCGCCCACCGAGGGCACGAGCGAACGCATCACCTCGTTCGACTCCGCCCCGCCGATGTGCCTGACACCCGGGGTCGACTACTCCGCCGTCATCACCACCGACGCCGGCGTCGTCACCGTGGACCTGCTCGAGGAGAAGGCCCCGGAGACGGTGAACAACTTCGTGTACCTGGCCCGCCACAAGTACTACGAGGGCATCACCTTCCACCGGGTGATCCCCGGCTTCATGATCCAGGGCGGCGACCCGCAGGGCACCGGCAGCGGCGGCCCGGGCTACCAGTTCTCCGACGAGCTCCCCGCCGACGGCGAGTACGAGGTCGGCTCGATGGCCATGGCCAACGCGGGCCCGGACACCAACGGTTCGCAGTTCTTCATCGTCACCGGCGACTCCGGCGTGTCACTGCCGCCGGACTACAGCCTCTTCGGCACCGTCACCGACGGGATGGACGCCGTCACGGCGATCGAGGACGACGGCAGCCCGCAGGGCGCCCCGCGGACGGTGCACACGATCGAGTCTGTGGAGATCGTCGAGGGCTGAGCCGGCCTCCGTGGGTCAGTAGCCGCTCGACCCGCCGCCCCCGGAGAACGAGGCGTTCGAGTAGCTGGTGTTGGTGGCGCTCGACGCCGCCTCGGCCGCTTGCACGTCGTGAGCGTGCCAGCTCGAGACCACGTAGAACGGCACGAAGCCGTTGTAGCCGTAGCCCGCGCGCCAGTCCCGGTCGTACAGTCTCGGCGCGTGTCGGTCGCCCGCGTCGTCAGCCGCCTCCACATCCGACATCTCGCGGACCCGGATCGCCTCGACCACGAGCCGGTAGTCCACCACGAGCCGGGCGTAGCGGTCCATGAAGTCGGCCGCCTGTGTGTCCTTCGAGAGCTCGTCCGCACGCGCATCGAGGGCCTTGGCCTCGGCGGCGAGCCGCTCATCCTCTGTTCCCAGCGCGGCGGCGAGCATGTCCTCGTGCAGCTCACCGAGTTGGCGACGGCGCACGTCGGCATCGCCCTGCTCCATGCGGAAGAGCTGGTCGATGTTCTTCTCCGCCGTCTCCATCTGATCGACCGTGGTGTGCGCGGTCTCGATGTCGGCGGCCTTCTCGCGGAACTCGGAGTCCTTCGATTCAGGCCGCAGGTCACCGATCCGGCCCATGACGGTGTCCAGCGCGAGGAAGCGGTCCCGCACGTCCTCCCACTGCGACCTCAGCTCGTCGTCGGCCAGCGGGGACGTGAGCGAGTTGGCGCGGATGTCCAGCCCGGTGAGCTCCCCCGCGACCCGCCCGTACTCGCGGGAGACCCGGTCGTAGCGTTCCCTCGCCGTCGTCGCCTCCTTCTTGCGACTCGCCGCGACGGCCGCACCGATCGCGCCCGCGCCCACGACGCCCGCGCCGCCGAGCGCCCACGGCAGCCAGGACGGCATCCCCTCGGACTCCGGTGCCAGGACCGTGGGATCGGCCGCCGCCTGCGCACCCGCGAGCAGGCCGACCGCGTGGTTGTCGCGCCGCATCGGGTCCTTCATGGCCTCCAGCGAGCCGTCGAGGTGCCGGCCCTCGAAGATGTCGAGCGCCGCGCAGACGTCGTCCCCGCAGTAGATGCCGACCTGCCGCGACTCCACGTCGTTGGCCACGATCAGGGTTCCGGGCGCCCACTTCTCCCTGTCCTCCGACACGAGATCCGGCCGCTCGGCCTGGGCGAATCGCTCGGTGGTGTCGTTGAGGTTGTCGTTCCCGTCGTCGAAGACCAGGTACTCGACCTGCTGCACCTGCGGCGGGAACGCGATGCGCTCGGTCTCGGTGCGGAGCAGATCCTGATCCCCCGGCGAGAGCACACCGGCCCCGTCGGTGATGCCGACGCCGACCGCCGTGGCCTGCCCGGGGGCTGGGGCGGGTGCCGGAGCCTGGGCTCCGGCCGGGGCGAGTGGGAGCAGGAAGAGCAGCAGGGCCGCGGCGCCGGACAGCACCACGAGCAGGAGGCGGAGACGGGATACCGAGCTGATCATGCGTCCACTCTAGGCGCGGCGCTTCGTCGTCGTCTCGCCCTTTTCGGCAGACCCGAATGCACACCCGGAGCGGCCCCGGCCTGGGGCTGGAAGGACCGCCCAGAGAAACACGGGCGAACTGCCCGGACTCTCGCGGACCAGGGCAGGAATGGTCGTGCTGGCTGCGGCGGATGTACCGAAAGGCCGCAGTGGGAACGTCCACCCTCCGGGCTGGCACTCCTGCTCCGCTCGGGCTCGCCGACACGGCAGGGCGGAAGCCGGTCCGAGGCTGGTCCGAGGCAGGCCGGTGGTGAACACGCTGAGCATCCCGCTAACCTCGTCCGGATGTTCATCCTGGAAACCCTCATCGCGATCACGGTCGCCCTGACCACCGCATTCGGCGGTCTGGTCGCGGAGGATCTCATCACCCGCGACTCGGCGTGCACCATCTCTTCGGTGCCGGACCTGTGGTCGCAGGAATGCACCTCCCCCTCCCGCCTCGCCTGGTTCGTCGGGACCCTGGCGGTGCTCATCCTGGCGATGGCGGCGCGCGCATGGCTCATCGCCCACAACGGCACCCTGTACTACCTGCGGCTGCTCCCGGCCGAGACCGCCGACCGGATGCGCGCCGCCGTGGACGTGGCCAACGCCCGGAGTCTGGACTTCCGTTCCGCGACCGGGTGGTTCGGCACCGACTACGAGGTCGTGGACCTGCGGCGCGAAGTCGACCACATCTCGGACGAGCTCGAACGTGCGATGAACGACGACGACGACGCGACCGGCTACGTCCTAGCCCCCAACCTGGCGTTCCCCGCCGCCCTGGCAGTGGGATACGACACCCTCCTGCGTGAGCGCACCCACCTCGCGGAGCTGCCCACGAGCGCGCGACGACGGCGACTGCCCGGAGGGGACACCGGGGTGCGGACCGTGTTCTTCGACGACGGCGACGACATGTGGGCCGAGCGCCGGTGGCGGTCGCGGCGGAGCCGACTGGACTCCGAGCTGTCGATGGTCACGTTCGGCGCGGCACGCCCGGCTGCCCTGCCGTCGACTGCCGTGTCGTCAAAAGCAGTGCCGTCGACTGCCGTGCCATCGACAACCGTGCCGCCAGATGCCGCGCCCCCGCAAGACGGCCCCTCCGATGCCGTGACCGCGGACCGGACCGCCGTGGGTCGCGTGTGGCTCTCGCTGCAGCTCGACGGCGGCGGGGCGGTTTCCGAGGTCGATGCGCAGCATCCCCTGCGGGCGACGGCGGACCTCGTCGTCGTCGTGGGTCCCACCGCCCCCACCGACGGCGTCGAGACTCTCCTGCCCTGGACCCTCCCGTCCGGCCGGTGGTACCCGGGCGCGAGCGGTCGGCAGATCGACCGGCGCGCGTTCGCCCGGATCGTGGAGGAGCTCTCCGGCGCGGTCGAGCAGGTGCTCGACGACTACCCCGAGGCCGATGTCCTGCTCACCGGCCGCATGCCGCGGAGTGTCGCGTTCGCGCTCGGCTACGTGATCTCCCAGCGCAAGGACGGCCGCGTCGAGGGCAAGCGCGCCGCCCACCACCCGACCCGCTCGGGCGACACCCGGGCAGAGCGCGCGCAGGCCCGTGCGGAGAACGAGGGGTTGAGCTCGCTGAGTCGCTTCTGGTCCTCGGTCACCCCGGTGCTCGAGCATCTCGGCGAGGCCAAACCCACCCTGGTGCACGCGGCCCAGCGCGACGAGGTCGTGCGGCGCCTGTCCGTAGGGCCCGACGCCTGACGGTCGCACCGGCCCCGCGGGGACGTGAACCCGGAGCCGGCCGACAGCCGGTCCCGCCGCCCCGGCCCTCCCGTCAGCCGGCGAGCGGCGTCCCGTCCCGCAGGTGCGGGGCCAGCGTGTTGTCGAACATCGTCAGCGCCGACGCGATGGCCATGTGCATGTCCAGATACTGATACGTGCCCAGGCGGCCGCCGAAGATCACGCGGTTCTCCGCGGTCTCGGCCTTGGCGCGCTCGCGGTAGACGGCCAGCCGCTCACGGTCGGTGGACTCGTTGATCGGGTAGTAGGGCTCGTCCTCGCGCTCGGCGAAGCGGCTGAACTCGCGCATGATCACGGTCTTGTCCGTGGGGTAGTTCGTGCGCTCGGGGTGGAAGTGCCGGAACTCGTGGATGCGCGTGTAGTCGTACTCGGCGTCGTTGTAGTTCATCACCGGGGTGCCCTGGAAGTCGCCGGTGGGCAGGACCTCGGTCTCGAAGTCCAGGGTGCGCCACCCCAGCTCGCCGTCGGAGTAGTCGAAGTACCGGTCGAGCGGGCCGGTGTAGACCACGGGCGCGTCCGGGCTCGCGGCGCGGACGGCCTCACGGACGTCGAACCAGTCGGTGTCCAGCACCACGTCGATCTTGTCGTCCGCCGCCATGTTCTCCAGCCACGCGGTGTAGCCGTCCACGGGCAGGCCCTCGTGGGTGTCGTTGAAGTAGCGGTTGTCGAAGGTGTAGCGCACGGGCAGGCGGGTGATGTTCCCGGCGGGCAGGTTCTTGGGGTCGGTCTGCCACTGCTTGGCGGTGTAGTCCTTGATGAACGCCTCGTAGAGCGGCCGCCCGATCAGGGAGATCGCCTTCTCCTCGAAGTTGGCCGCGTCCTCGGCCGAGAACTCGGCGGCCTGCTCGGCGATCAACTCCCGCGCCTCGTCGGGCGAGTAGTAGCGGCCGAAGAACTGGTTGATCAGGCCCAGGCCCATGGGGAACTGGTAGGCCGTCCCCTTGTGCATGGCGAACACCCGGTGCTGGTACCCGGTGAAGTCGGTGAAGCGGTTGACGTACTCCCACACCCTCTCGTTGGAGGTGTGGAACAGGTGGGCGCCGTACTTGTGGATCTCGATGCCGGTCTCGGGCTCGGGCTCGGAGTAGGCGTTGCCGCCGATGTGGTGCCGCCGGTCCAGCACGAGCACGCGCTTGCCGAGTTCCGACGCCGCCCGCTCGGCGACCGTCAGGCCGAAGAAACCGGACCCCACCACGATGAGGTCGTAGGTCCCCCACTGCCGCTCGCCTGCCATCACTGGTGCCTTCCCGTAGTCCGTCACTGCTTCTCGCGGGACCACACGCCGGTCGGCGCGGGTCCGGGTCCAAGGGTATCGGGCGGGCGGGGGTAGGGGCCCGGGGCCACACCAGGCGACGACGACGAGGAGGGCTCCTCCGCGTCCGGTGCCGCCGCTCAGCTCGCGCGTCGGACCACCTCGTCGTCGTACATCGGTTCGAAACTACACAGTTGTGACCCCAAAATTCACATCCGTACCACTTGGTTTCACGCGTTTCTTAGCTACCATTGATCACGTTCGTCACATTTGTCCCAGTGGTCGCTCTGCCTCGCGGCCGCCGGGAAGAAGTGTTCCGCAGCTGGATCCGCGAGACACAGACCTGATCTGGAGAAGCCCTTGAGAACACGACGCCGCCCCCTGAACATCAGCGGTCGACGCCGGACCCTCGCCCTCGCGGTGGCGGTCGCGGCGTCCGTCGTCACGCCCCTCGCCGTATACGGGGCGGACCACCTGGTCGAGTCCGGAGATGACATCACCGCCACCGCGGGCAGCGCCGTCCCGACTGGGACGACCGAGGTCGCCCTCGCCGACGCACCCGCAGCGGCCGGCGTGGACACCGATATCGCGGTGGGCTCGGCCCCCGTCAGGGAGGTCACCTCCGAGACGCCGTTCTCGATGGTCGGCGTCACGTGGAAGGGGCACAACCCGGAGGCCGTCGCGGCCCTGCGCGCCAAGAACCCAGACGGGTCCTGGGGCCCGTGGTACGAGGCCGAGGCCGTCGACGGCAAGGGCGAGAGCACCACCGGCACCGGCGGCACCGAGCCGGTCTTCCTGGGCGTCGACTCCACCACCGTCCAGATCAAGCTCTCCGGGGTCGACGTCGCGGACACGTCGCTGGCCGACGAGCCGGAGGTCAGCGATTCGGAAACCACCGAGTCCGGCGCCACCGCATCCGAGACCCCCGATTCTGACGCTCCCGAGTCCGAAGCGCCCCGGTCCGCAGCATCCGAGACCCCGGCGTCCGACACCGCCGATGCCCCGGCCACGGAGACCCCCGCGCAGAGCGACGTGGCGTCCACCCGGTCGGCAGAGCCCGCACCCGCGCGGTCCGCCACCGACGACACACCGCCGGTCCCGACGCGCTACGCCGACATCAAGCCGGTGGCCGAGACAACCGACACCGACGCCACCGACGTCACCGCCGTCCTGCTCTCCCCCGACGACACCCCGACGCCCGACGCCGAGTCGTTCGGCGACATCACCGCGCAGGGTGGCTCCGGCGTGAACGGCGACATCGCCGCCAAGCAGCCGTCGATCATCACCCGCGGCGGCTGGGGTGCCGACGAGTCCATCCGCTGCGGAGGCACCGCCTACGACACGACGTTGGCCGCCGCCACGGTCCACCACACCGCGGGCAGCAACAACTACACCCGCGAGGGTTCGGCGGGCGTCGTGCGGGGCATCTACGTCTACCACGCACGCAACCTGGGCTGGTGCGACGTCGGCTACAACGTGATGGTCGACAAGTACGGGCAGGCCTTCGAGGGTCGTCGGGGCGGACTCAACCGCAACGTCCAGGGCGCACACGCCGGCGGCTTCAACGGCAACACCTTCGGCATCTCGATGATGGGCGACTACTCCACCGTCGCCCCGTCCGACGCCACCGTGCGCAAGATGGGCGAGGTCATCGGCTGGCGCCTGTCGCTCGCCGGCGTCGACCCCAAGGGCACCGACACCCACTACTCCGAGGGCACCTCGTACACCAAGTTCCCCATGGGCACCGCGGTCCGGCTACCCAACATCTTCGCCCACCGCGACGTCGGCAACACCTCGTGCCCGGGTAACGCGGGCTACGCCAAGATGGGCCAGATCCGCGACATCGCGGCCGCCTACGCCAAGACCGGCGGCGGGTCCCCGGCTCCGACCAATCCCCCGTCCAACCCCACTCCCCCGGTCACCAACCCCGGGACCACCCCGCGGCCCGGCACCGGCGGCTCGTCCAGCCCGGGCCTCACCCAGGGAAGCGTCCAGGACGCGGTGACCTCCGCCCTCCGGACCGTCCTGACCGGCGGCCGACTGGACGTCGCCGAACTGACCCGCATCCTCACCGGCGGGAAGACGCTCGCCGACATCCCGTTCGACGCCGGTTCGGTGCAGGACGCCATCGGCGGGGACATGGGCTCCGTCGGGAACCTCGGCGGCGGCGACTTCACCAGGCTCGCCTCGCAGTTCGCCGGTCCGCTCGGCAAGGTCCTCTCCGGAGTCCAGAGATTCGGCAACGTGTCCCTGGTCAAGCACGAGAACGGCGCGCTCTACTCCTCTCCCGAGACCGGTACCCACCCGGTGTGGGGCGTGATCGGCGACGCCTGGGCCTCCCAGGGCTTCGAGCGCGGACCGCTCGGCCTCCCGGTCTCGAGCGAGACCGAGCGCGAGGACGGCACCGTCGCCCAGCGATTCGAGGGTGGCACGCTGGTCTTCGACCCGGCCACCAAGGAGCTCTCGGTGGAACCGGCCCCCTGATCCCCGGCCGACGCCGGTGCGTCGGCCGACCAGACTCGCGGACCGGGTCCCACCAGGTGTGCCCGCCGCCCCCTCAACGGGGCGGCGGGCACACCGGGGAAGTGGTGGGGACCGGTCCGTGTACCCCTTTCAGGCTCGGGCCGTTTACAGGCTCGGGCCGTTCTCACGCTCGGGCCGTTTTCAGATCCCGGCCGTCCTCAAGCGCGGGCCCCTTTCGGGCGCGGGCCGCGCATCCCCATCGGGGAGGCCCGCGCCTCCCGCGATCGGTCGTTCAGTTCCACCAGCGGCGCAGCACGTGCGCCAGTCCCGCCTCGTCGTTGGTGAGTGTGATCTCGTCGGCGGCGGCGTGGACCACGGGGATGGCGTTGCCCATCGCCACCCCGTGGTCGGCCCAGCGCAACATCTCGAGATCATTGGGCATGTCGCCGAAGGCGACCGTCACCGGCACCACCCCGGGGGCGAGCGTTCCCTGCGCCGTGCTTGAGGCGAGCGTTCCCCGCGCCGTCCCGGACTCCCCGGCACCCGGCCGCGCCCGGCTCTGCCGCCCGAGTCCCGCCGCGAGTTCGGCCAGTCCACTGGCCTTGGTCACCCCGCGCGCCGCGAACTCGATCAACCCGTCGGTCGTGGAGTAGGTGACGTCCGCCAGATGGTGCACCTCTCCCCGTAGGGCCTCCACCATGTCCGCGCTGGGCATCCCGGGGACCCTGGCCAGGAGCTTGAGGACGGGGCGGGCGAGCACCTCGGAGTGACCGACCTCCAGGTGTTCGGGCTGGATCCAGGCGTGTTCGTAGTCCGGGCTGGCCACGAACTCCCTGTCGGCTGCGTCGACGCCCAGACGTTCGGCGGCGATCCCGCTACCCGGCAACCTGTCGCGCAGGACCTCGTCGATCGCGGCCAACGCCTCCGCCTCCAGTAGGCGGGTACTGAGGAACTCGCCGCTGGCGGTGTCCATCACGACCGCACCGTTGGCACACACCGCCAGGGGCGCCACGGGCAGCTGATCGACCACCTGGGACAGCCAACGCGGAGGCCGACCGGTGGCCAAGACGAACGTCGCGCCATCCGCCACCAGTTCGGCGATCACGGCCCGGTTGGCGGCCGGTATGCGATCGTTCCGGTCGACCAGCGTTCCGTCGATGTCGGTGGCGACCAGCAGTGGCCGTGAGCCGGTCACGGAGCGTCCGGGCCCGCCGGTCCCTTCGGGGCGTCGTCGCCCTCCGTCACGGCCCGCCGACGCATTCGCTCGGCGTGCTCGGCCTCGTCGAGCGCGGTGGCCTCCTCGAGGGTCGGGGCCGAGCCACCGAGACGGGCGGGGACCCAGTTCGCCCCGGGCGGGTACGGGCCGTATCGCTGCGCGTACTCCTCCTGGACCCGCTCGAGCGTGGCCTTCATCCGCGAACGGAGCTCCTCGGTGCACTCGTCCACCGGTTCGTAGGCCTGCATCGGTTCACCGACCTCCATAAGGATCGGCACCTTCGGACGCAGTAGTTTCTTGGGCAGACCCTTGGTCCACACCCGCTGGGATCCCCACAAGGTGACGGTGATGATCGGGACACCGGCCTCGAGCGCCATCCGCACGGCACCGGACTTGAAGCCCTTGATCTCGAAACTGCGGCTGATGGTGGCCTCGGGGAACACCCCGACGAGCTCACCGGCCTTCAGCCGCGTGACGGCCTCGTCGAACGACGCCTTGCCGGCCGTTCGGTCCACGGGGATGTGCTTGAGCTCCCGCATGATCGGTCCGGTCACCGGGTGCTCGAACACCTCGACCTTGGCCATGTAGCGGATGAACCGCTTGTGGACGCGCGCCGGGATACCGCCGTAGACGAAGTCGAAGTACCCGGTGTGGTTGATCACCACCACGGCACCGCCGACCTCGGGAAAGTTGCGCTCCCCGCGAATCGTGATGTCCAGACCCTGGACCTTGAACAACGTGCGGGCGAACCCGATGATCCCCGTATAGAGCAGCTCCACGGGCACCAGCGTAGCCGCGCACCCCTGACGGTGTGACCCGCTGCCGGTAGGTTCGGCGGGGTGGATGACGACGAGCCCTTCGATTCGGTCGACCCCGCGGCGCGCAGTCGCCACTATTCGTGGCCCCCGCTGCCCACCGCATCCGAGCGAACCCCGCACGCGGGCCTGGACGCCTTGCGGCGGATCGTCGACGGCGAGCGCCACCTCTCCCCCGGGGCACACACGCTCGGCCTGGAACTCTCGTCGGTCGCCGATCGCGTGGTCACCATGACCGCCGCACCCGGAGAATGGGCCCTGAACAACGGCGGGACAGTGCACGGTGGGATCGTCTCGGGCTGGGTCGACTCCGCGCTCGGTTACGCCACCGCGACGGTCGTCGACGAGGGCGTGGGCTACAGCACGCTCGACCTGACCGTCCGGTACATCCGCGCGCTCCGGCAGGAGAAGACCCCGGCGACGATCCACGCCGAGGTCGAACACGTGGGCCGGTCGACGTGCGTCGTGCAGGCCAAGGTCCTCGACACCGACGGGCGGACCTGCGCCAGCGCGAGCGGCGTGATGATGCTCTTCCGCCCCTGAGCGGCGGGCGACGGCCACCGGCGTGCCGACGCCGCCGCCCCTGTGGGCGGATCGGGATCAGCGGGGCGGCTCGAGCACGTCCTTGCCGACGAACGGGCGCAGCGCCTCGGGCACGATCACGGAGCCGTCCGCCTGCTGGTGGTTCTCCAGGATCGCCACGAGCCACCGCGTGGTGGCCAGCGTGCCGTTGAGGGTGGCGGCCGTCTGCGGCTTGCCGCTCTCGTCCCGATAGCGCACACCCAGCCGGCGGGCCTGGAACGTCGTGCAGTTGGACGTGGACGTGAGCTCGCGGTAGGCACCCTGGGTGGGGACCCACGCCTCACAGTCGTACTTGCGGGCGGCCGACGACCCCAGGTCTCCGCCGGCGATGTCGATCACCCGAAAGGGCAGACCCATGGCCTGCAGCATCTCCTTCTCGAAGCCCAGGAGCCGAAGGTGCTCGTCGTGCGCCTCCTCCGGCGTGCACCAGGAGAACATCTCGACCTTGTCGAACTGGTGGACGCGGATGATGCCGCGGGTGTCTTTGCCGTGGCTGCCGGCCTCGCGGCGGAAACACGACGACCAACCGACGTAGCGCTTCGGCCCGTCGGCGAGGTCCAGGATCTCCCCCTGGTGGTATCCGGCGAGCGCGACCTCGGAGGTGCCCACCAGGTAGAGGTCGTCGTCCTCGAGGTGGTAGATCTCGTCCGCGTGGGCACCGAGGAAGCCGGTTCCCTGCATGATCTCCGGGCGCACCAGGACCGGCGGGATCATGAGCGTGAACCCGTTGGCGGTGGCCTTCTGCGCTGCCAGCTGCAGCATCCCCAGTTGCAGGAGGGCGCCGTAGCCGGTGAGGAAGTAGAAGCGCGCACCCGAGACCTTGGCGCCGCGTTCCATGTCCAGCAGGCCTAGGCTCTCGCCCAGTTCGAGGTGGTCCTTGGGCTCGAAGTCGAAGGTCGGGATCTCGCCGATCCGCTCGATCTCCACGAAGTCGTCCTCGCCGCCGGCGGGGGTCCCCGCCTCGACGACGTTGGAGAGCAACCGCTGGAGCCGGTCGACCTCGGCCGCGGCGGACTTCTCCGCCTCCTCGGCGTCCTTGACCGCCTGCTTGAGCGCGCCGGCGTCCTCGAGCAACGCGGGGCGGTCCTCCGGCGAGGCCTGCCCGACCTTCTTGCCGTGCGCCTTCTGCTCGGCGCGCGCCCCGTCGGCTGCGGAGATCGACGACCGGCGGGCCTCGTCGGCCGCCAGTAGTTTGTCGACCAGCGAGGGGTCCTCGCCGCGGGTGCGCTGGGAATCGCGGACGAGGTCGGGGTTCTCGCGGAGAAGCTTGAGATCGATCACGGCGACCAGCCTAGCGGCCCTGTTCCCCTACCCGAATCCGCTACCGCGACCGCGCATCCGCTACCCGCGTGCGGGTAGCGGATCCGGCGTGAGGGCAGCGGATCCGGTGCGGTCCGGGTCAGACGCCGAAGAGTTCGAGGAAGGCGTCCTTCTCGAACATCCGGGCGGTGTCGACCGCCGTGGGTGTGCCCCCGTTCGGGTCCGCACCCCCCTCGAACAGCACCCGGACCACCTCGCCGTACCCCTTGAACACCGCGCCCGCGAGCGGGGTCTGGCCGCGGTCGTTGGCGCGGTCGACCTCTGCGCCGCGGGCGAGCAGCGCCCGGACGGTGTCGGGGTGCCCGTTGTAGGCGGCCAGCATGAGAAGTGCGTCACCGCGCTCGTTGGTGAGGTCCGGGCTCACACCGGCGTCGACATAGGCGGCAAGTCGTTCGGTCTCGCCGTCGCGCGCGAGCTGGAAGAGCATCTGGGCGAACTCGAGAACCTCCGGGTCGACGCCCTCACGCGGCGCGCGGGCGCCGCTGTCCGGGCCGCCGGCCTCGTCTCGGTTCTGTCCGCTCATGCCCTGAATCCTATCGGGGCGGCGAAGTTGCGGCATCATGGATGTGATGATCAATTCCTCGCGATCACCACACCAGGGCCGATCGCTGCTCCGGACCCGGGGCGCGGTCATGGCCTCACTCGTCGCGATACTGGCCGGCGGGGCCGTCACCGGCGGGCTCATGGCCTCGGCCATGGGTGATCCCAACTCCGCTACCGCCGAGCGGATCGCGGCGATCGTCCCGCAGGTCGATCCGCGGACCCTGTCCGGGCCCGCCTATGCCGACGCCACCCCGGGAACGTGCCTGACCTGGCAGGTCGACGCCGCGGACCGCGTCACCGCGTTCACGACCGTCGACTGCGCGGAGCCCCACCGCTTCGAGGTCGCCGGCCGGATCGACCTCACCGGGATACCCGGGTTCGGCGAGAACACCCCGCTCCCGGACAACTCGAGGCTGGCGCCGATCGGCACGGATCGGTGCCTGCCGCTGATCACCCGTTACGCGGGGGGCCGGGAGGTCGACCCGGCGGGCCGGTTCACCGGTCTGGTCGTACCCCCGTCCGAGGAGGGCTGGGACAAGGGCGACCACACGGTGTTGTGCGGAGTCGCCGCGGCCGAACTCGACGGCAGGTCGACCACCTCGACAGGGGTGTTCGCGGAGTCGGATCAGCATCGACGGTGGGACCCCGGCACCTGCCTGGGGTTCACCGACCAGGGTCTGCCCGGGGCGCCGGTCCCGTGTTCGGAGGACCACGCGATCGAGGTCGTCTCCGACATCGACGTCACCGGGATCTTCCCGGAGGCGCCCACCCCGCCGGAGCCGCGGGTGCAGTCCGAGCTCTCCGCGGATGCCTGCCTCGCCGCCGGGACCGCCTACCTCGGTGACGCCGAGGCGCTCCGTCAGACCACCCTCATCTCCACCCTGGTCAACCCGATCTCGCAGATCTCGTGGGCCACCGGGAGCCGCACCGTCAACTGCGGGCTGATGAGGGCCGCCGACCCCGGGCCGTTCGCGGTGCTGCGGGGCTCGGCTCGGCAGGGCGTGCTGATCGACGGCTCCACCCCGGTGGCTCCCACCACCACAGAGGTCCCGCCACCCGGAGTGGGCCAGGGGACTCCCGGTACCCCGACCGATCCTGATCCCGGGACGGTGTCCGTCCCGATCCCCGGCGGCACGCCGTGAGCATCGTCGTCGACGAGGCACGATTCGAGTCGCTGGTCGACGACGCTCTGGACTCCGTTCCGGACGCGTTGTTCACCGCGATGGACAACGTGGTGGTCCTCATCGCCGACCGCCATCCGGAGGAACCGGACCTCCTGGGCCTGTACGAGGGGGTGGCGTTGACCGAGCGCGACACCACCTACTCGGGCTTCCTACCCGACACCATCACGATCTACCGCGGAGCGCTGTGCGACTTCTGTTCCTCCGAGGAGCAGCTGGTCCACGAGGTGGCGGTGACGGTCATCCACGAGATCGCCCACCACTTCGGGATCGAGGAACACACCCTGCACGCCCTGGGGTGGGGCTGACCGGGCACGGGATGACCGGGCTGCGGTTCACCGGGCTGGGATTCACCGGGCTGGGTCGGGCGGGGTCGGGCGGGGTCGGGCGTCAGAACTCCGGGCGTCCGAGGTGGTCGCCCCACCGCTCGCAGGACCACCCACCGCGATCCGGCGCCAACTCGATGACCCCGCAGTTGGGGATCCGGTTGACCAGCGCCCACTGTGAGGGGACGGCGCCGGCGAACACCGCGATCATCCGCATGAGCGTGCCGTGCACCACCAGGACCACGTCGATCCCGTTGTCGAGGTAGCTCTCCCGCAGCTCCGACACCAGCGGCATCGCACGCTCCTGAACGGCCAGCGCACTCTCGCCCCCGGGCAGGCACGAGGTGAGGTCACCGTCCTCCAACCAGTCGCGCACGACCCGGTTGTAGGCCAGCAGCGCCTCGGTGCCGGTCCTCATCTCGTAGTGGCCGGCCTGCACCTCGTATGCGCCCGGCACGGCCTGGGTGGGCAGCCCCGTCGCCTCGGCGATCAGTCCGGCGGTCTCGCGGGCACGGGCGGCCTCCGAGCTGAGGATCACCGTCGGTGAGATTCCCGAGGCCGCGAGCTCCGCGCCGACCGTCCGCGCCTGGTCCCGCCCGAGTTCGGTGAGGGGAGCACCCGGCAGTGCGGTGTCCAGGGCCCCGGCGACGTTGGACGGCGTCTGCCCGTGACGGACCAGGTGCAGTCGTGCGCTCATCGCTCGTCGACCCCGTGCCGGAGACCGTCGATCCAGTCGAGAGCCTCGGAGCGATCCGGCGGTGCGGAGCCTGCGCCGACGCCGTCCGCGACGGGCCACGATCCGAGGAAACGCAGGTCTGCGGTCCGGTGGTGTAGTGCCGCCAACGCCTCGGCCACCACCGGGTCGTCGATGTGCCCGACGAGGTCCACGTGGAAGAGGTAGGTGAACCGCTCGACGCGGGTGGGTCGTGAGCCGATCCGGGTGAGGTCGATGTCGCGGATCGACAGTTCGGTGAGTGCCTGGACCAGCGAATTGGGCTCGTGCGGCAGCCCGAAGACCACGCAGGTGCGGTCGTGGCCGGTGCGCCCGATCGGAGGCCCCGGGCGGCCCACGAGAACGAACCGGGTGCGGGCCCCACCCACGTCGGCGACGTTCTCCGCGAGCGGGACGAGGCCGTTGATCTCGCCCGCTCGCGCCGGTGCAGCGGTGGCGTCGGCGCTGCCGGCCGCCACCTGCTCGGCCCCGGCCGCGGTCGACGACGTGGTCTCCATGTGGGCCCGCGGCAGGTTCACACCGACCCAACGGCGTACCTGCGCGGCGGCGATCGGGTGAGTCCGCAGGACCCGGACGTCGGCGGCGGCGGTTCCGGGTCGGACGAGGATGGAGAAGACCACGTCGAGCTCGGTCTCGGCGAAGATCTGCAGCCGCTGCCCCGCGGCGAGCGCGTCGCTGGTGGGGTTGACCGTGCCGTCGACCGAGTTCTCGAACGGCACGCAGGCGTAGTCGGCCGCACCGTCCCGGACCATGGCCAACGCCTCGTCCGGCGTGCCGGCCGGGACGGCCTCGGCCCCGGCGAGCAGCGCCGAGGTGTGCGCGTCCGTGCGGAGACGGTGCAGGGCGGCATCGGTGAAGGTTCCGGGCGGGCCCAGGTAGGCGACGGTGACCACGACGACAAGACTAGCCAGCGTCAGGGTCGCCCGGCGGACGCGAGGTCCGCCGAGACCCCCTCCAGGGACTCTTCCGGCACCACGGCACACGTCACGACGTCACGGATCGCCTCGCGCGCGGCCCGCGGCAGCGCGAGGAGGGCGGCCGGGTCCGGGGCGACGAGTGCGGCCCGGACATCCCCACCGGTCATGGCCGCGACCGCTCCCGCCAGCAGCGCCCAGATCTGACCGGCATCGGTGCACCGGGGGATCAGGCCCGACCCGAAACCGACCCCGGAGTGGGCCGCCAGCGCCAGCAGGTCGACCAGCCGGTCGGCCGCGGCACCCGTGCCGCCCAGACCCGGCGCCACGTCTATCACCACCGCGGTGTCCGCTGCCAGTACCTCGGCGACGGCGTCGTGTCCGGGGAGACCGGTGACGGGGTCCGTCGGCACCTCGACCGGTTCCGGGGCGGACCACCGGAGCAGCGTCGCGGCGAGCCCGGAACCTGCCACCACGAGGTCCTCGAGGAGGTCCGGGCGGGAGGGACCGCGGCTGAGCAGTTCGAGTGAGACCGTCATGACCACAGGTCTACACCGCGGCGTTGCTACTCTCTCCCCCGATGGGTTCCGACGACTCCCCCGCCTCCGATCACGCCCCCGCCCCGGACGACGCCCCCGACGCCTCTCACCTGACCCCCGAGGAGAAGCGCGGTCCGCGCACGTTCCGCGTGGCGCTGGCGTTACTGGTTTTTCTCCTGGTCGTGGCGGTGGCGACGGATCCCGCCTCGGTCCTGCCCAGGGACTCCACGCTGCACGGGGCCCACCACCTGGACGAGGAGTCGGGACTGGACATCGCGGTCCCGATCGGGTGGCAGATCATCGGCCAACCGGAGATCGGCACGATCCAGATGGCGCCGGTGGGCTCCGGGCAGGCCCTCGACACCCGGATCATCGCCGGGGTTCTCGAACCCGGGATCGCCGCCGCCGCGATCGCCGACGACCAGGGGGCCGCCACGGCGCTGGCGGAGATCATCCAGCTCTACCTCATGGGCGTCACGGGGACCCGCGACGAACAGCGCGTCACCGAGGTCCGCAACGAGGCCGGCGACGGGTCCGCCGTCTCGTATGTCCTGGTCCCCGACGACGCCGAGGACGCCACCGCCGGCGGACTGGTCTACGCCGCCGTGTTCGGATCAGAGGGTCGGCGGTGGTGGGTCGCGTACGTGACCAATTCCCAGCAATCGACCCCCGGGCCCCGCTGGATGGACCGGATCGTGAGCGACATCCGGTTGCCCGGATGACCGGCCGGGTGCGGCGCGTTCCCGAGGCGGGCCGCGTGCGTAAGGCGTTCTCCCCGCGAGAGGCGTTCCGGTGCTACGCCGCCAGGTTCGACCCGGTCACCGACCCCCGCGCCCGCCGGCTGCTGGCGGTCGAGCTCGTCGTCGTCCTCCTGGTGACCTTCGGTCTCGCCGGCCTCTACTCGGTCCTCGACCTCACCTCCGCGCTGCTCGCCCCGGAACCCCTGGCGGGCCAGTCCGCCACCCTCAACCCCTCGCGGTCCACCCATGCCTGGCTCGACGCCGGCTATCAGGTGCTCAGCGTGCTGCGGTTGGTGGCGTGGTCGCTGCTGCCGCTGGTCCTGCTCGCACACACCGGCATCGGGCCGAAGGCGGTCGGGCTCGTCCGCGATCGCGCCGGCCGGCAGATCGCATGGGGATTCGCCCTGGCCGCCGTCATCGGGATCCCCGGCCTCGCGTTCTACCTCGGTGCGGTGGCAGCGGGGTTCAACCTGCAGGTGGCGGCCTCCGGGCTCACGGAGACGTGGTGGCGCCCGGTCGTGCTGGTCATGGCCGCCGCGGGCAACGGCGCCGCCGAGGAGATCCTGGTCGTGGGCTACCTCCTCGTTCGCCTGCGCCAGCTCGGGGTCCCGCCCGCGGTCGCGCTGGTGGGCACGGCCCTTTTGAGGGGGTCGTATCACCTCTACCAGGGCTTCGGCGGCGGGCTGGGCAACCTGGCGATGGGCATCGTCTTTGCCCTCTGGTGGATGCGGACCCGACGACTCTGGCCGCTCGTCCTGGCGCACACCCTCCTGGACGTGGTCGCGTTCGTGGGTTATGCGCTGCTCGCGCCCCACGTCGCCTGGCTCTGACGGGCGGCGAACGCGGACCGTCTCCCCTCTCCCCCCAACTCGCGCGCCACCTCCGGCGGCGCGGTGCGGGACGCCGACCGGACCGGTGGCCAAGTAGAGTCCGGTCCCATGACCGACGACTCCAGGCGCCGGCACCTCACCCCTGAGGAGGCCGCCGAGCTCCGGCGCCGCGCGCGTGAGCGCCGCGGGTACGCCGACCCCGGCGTGCCGCGCGAACCCGCGCCGCGTCGAGATCCGCGTCGAGATCCGGGTCGAGATCCGGGTCGTGAACCCCGCCAGGAGCCCCGCGGCACGTCGGATCTTCGTCGTGCGGCCGGTCGCGACCCGCGCCGCTCGCCGGAACCCGGTCGCGAGCGGACGGCTGGTCCGGGCGGGTATCAACCCCGCCAGGAGCCCCAGCCCCTCTCCCGCGACGAGCGGGCCCGGTACGCGGGTCGAGCCGATCCGGGCCGAGACCCCCGTCGTGATCCGAACCGCGACCCGAACCGCGACCCCGCCCGCGCGTCGCGGTCGAGAGCCGGGGCACGTGACCCCCGCCGTCAGCCCGTCGACCCGCGCGATCCACGATCCGCCCGAAGGCCGTCCCGAGCCGGGTACGGGCCGTCACGAGATCGCCGCTCCCGCCGGGCACCCGGCAGGCGGCGGCTCGGGCCCGTGCGGATCCTGGGTCTGGTCCTGGTCCTGATCCTGACGTTGGGCGTGGTGAGCGTCCTGTGGGCGGACTCCAAATTGCAGAGGATCGACGCCCTCACCGACTACCCCGGGCGCGGGGGCAACACCCCGGGCAGCATCACCCTCCTCGTGGGGACCGACTCCCGCGAGGGGCTCACCCCGGAGCAACAGGCCCAGCTGTCCACCGGTTCCGAATCCGATGCCGGCGGCAAACGCACGGACACCATGATGCTGGTCTACACGCCGCGCGACGGCGGCCGCACCATGCTCATCTCGCTGCCACGCGACCTGTTGGTCGACATCCCGGGCTACGGGCAGAACAAGCTCAACGCCGCCTACACCTTCGGTGGACCGGCGCTGCTGACCCGCACTCTCGAGGAGCAGACCGGGATGCGGATCGACCACTACGCGGAGATCGGCTTCGGCGGCTTCGCCGGGATCGTCGACGCGGTCGGTGGTGTGGACATCTGCATCGAGGAGCCCATCAACGACCCGTTGGCCGGGCTCGACCTGGCCGCCGGCTGTCAGACCCTCGCGGGGCCGCAGGCCCTGGGGTTCGTCCGTACCCGCTACGGCTTCGCCGAGCAGGACCTCCAGCGGGTCCGCAACCAGCGGCAGTTCCTCGGCGCGCTCATGAGCGCGACCATGTCCCCGGGGAACCTGCTCAACCCCTTCACCGCGGTGTCACTGGTCGACGCGGGTTCGGAGGCCGTCACGGTGGACACCGGGGACCACATCTGGAACCTCGCCTCGGTGATGTGGAAGCTCAGGGGCGATCCGCTCACCGTGACCGCCCCCTACGACGGCATGGCTTCCGGCGCCGTGGGCTCCTACCTCGTGTGGGGTCCGAGCACCTCGGGATTCTTCGACGCGGTGGCCTCGGGACGCACCCCGCCGCAGGAGTACCTCGACCCCGGTCCCTGACCCGTTCCCCGGCCCCGTCCGGCAACGGGCGGGCCGGGCGGGCCGGGCCGGGCGGGCCGGGCCGGGCTATCGGCCTGGCTGGATCACCCCGCCGGCGTGATCGAGACGATCCCCCAGGTTCCGTCGGGGTTCTCCGCCACCCGGACACGCTGGCGCATCACCACCGGTTCCGCGTCGGGCGGGGACTCGGTGAGGCTCACCTCGAGGAGCGTGGGCGACAACTCCAGCGCCTCCACGCAGTGGGTGGTCCCCTCGGGCACCCGGTCCACCCCGTCGGCGCGTAGCTGTTCCCTGGTCATCCGGCTCGACGGTGAGACCGCCTCGAACGCCTTCTCCGCCGACCGATCGACGTAGTAGGCGTAGTCGAACGCCAACACCGTCTCCAACGGGGTGGCGAGGGAACCGGGGCCGTCGCCCACCACGCGGCCGGGCTCCGAGACCGGGGCGCAGTCCGTCGCCTCCCCACCGGTCGGGGTGAGGGCTCCGCGGGCGATGACGAACCCGAGCACTGCGGACCCGGCCAGTACCGCCACCCCGGCGACCGCGAACAGCGCGAGCCGCCGTGCGCGCCCGTCGCGGGTCGGGGAACGGTCGGGACCGAGCCCCGCGACCCCGGATCGAACGGACACGGGCTGCTCCGCGTCGAGGGGCAACGAGGACAGGTCCCGCTCCCGACGCCGGCTCTCCCCCGCACCGGGCTCACCGCGGCCACCGGGCTGACCGGGCTCTCCGACCGGCTCGTCGTCCCGCTCTCCAGCACCCAGTCTGATGCGGTTGGGGGAGATCTCCCGGGAGGAGTCCTGCGGCCCTGCGTCGGCCCGCTCGGGGACCGCACCACCTCGCCCGGCGGCCGACCGCGCAACCGCAGACGGCACGGCGGCGGACTGTTCGGGACCGGACGGTTCGGGGGTCGGCCCGGTCCGCAACCACGGCGGAACCGTCACCTCCGAGGTGGTGGCCTCGTCGTCGTCGCCCGTTCTCGGCTGGTCGGCCACGTCGGCCGCACCCCCTCCGCCACACGTCCGGCCGGGCGACCCGGTTGCCGCCCGAGGGGATACTAGAGGTCCCCGGGCCCGGTCGGGGGCCGGTGCCGCGTCAGCGCAGGGTGACCTGTCGCGCCCGGAGGCCGTCGCGCGACGCGCGTTCGTCCGAGCTGAGCGGACCGTCCTTAGCCAACGCCTCGCCCAGTCGCGCGTCGAGCTCCACAAGGCCCGGCGCCCATTCCTGATGGTGCATCTCCGGGTCCAGGTCGAACACCGGCACGAGCAACCCGTGGGTACGGAAGGACCCGGCGAACCGGGAGCCCTCGCCCAGGTGGAGGCCGCCTGCGGAGTGAACGCGTGCGAGTGCCTCGAACAGCGCGTCCTCGTTCTCCGGGCGTACCCAGCGGACGTGGGCCTTCTCGCCAGCGTCGACCCACCAGGCGGCGTCGATGCCGTCGGCCGCGACACGGGCGGAGGGCATCATGACCTCGTTGGCGTTCTTGATGGCCTGGGCGATCTCGGGCCTGACCTGGGCGTCCTCGGCGAGCCACCAGGAGAAGTCGCCGTGCACCACGATCTCCAGCGGGGCATCGGCGACCACGACGTCCTCCAACGCCGGGGTGGACTCGTCCGGATGGGAGGCGTTCAGGGTCTCCCCGCCCCCGGCGCGAGAGGCCCAGTCCACCGCGTAGGCCAGATCGACGGCCGGGTCGGGTCCGTGGACCTGCACCTGGAGGCCCACCATGGCCTCGCCGCCCAGCTCATCGTCACGCACGAGGCCGGCGATGGCCCCGGGCAGGACGGTCGCCAGCGTGATCTCGCGCCTTTCGGCGGTCGTGGTGAGTCGCGCGGTGGCCGACGGCACGAATTCGCGCATCGCGACCATGTCGCATTCCCCGGCGAACCCGGCGAACGGCCGGGGCTCGACGCTCAGTTCCTCACGCTCGGCCGCGCGCGCGGCGATCTTGGCCTGGCGGTTGCCGCCGGACTTGGGCTCATTATGGCGCTGACGTCTACCCACGGGCACCACGATACGGTGCGCCCGCGCGGCCCGCCCGCAGGAGGTACGGCCCCGGTCCGTCGATCACTCGTGGGGTGTGCCGGTCAGGCACGGGGTGCGGGCCCGTCCAGGACGGTCAGCGCCCGTGACGGGACGTTGGTGGCTACCCAGTCCACGCCCAGGTCACGGCACAGGAGCATGTCGGCCGGATCGTCGACCGTCCAGCAGTAGGTACCCATCCCCCGCGACCGCCAGTAGTCGACCAACCACGGCCGCGCCCGGAGCGCGCCGATGCTCGGGCCCATCAACTGGGCGCCGAACCCCTCGGCCGGCCACGACTTCAGGACGTTGCCGCGCTCCCGGAGCTGCACCGCCGGCACCTGCGGGGCCAGCTGCCTGAACCGCCGCACCGCCATGACGGAGAAGCTCATCATCACCGCTCGGGATTCGAGATGCGAGGCGGGGCGGTCCAGACCGAAGTACTTGAGTTCGTCGCGGAGGGCGACCTCGACCCGGCCACCGGAGGGCACCGGGTGCTTGGTCTCGAGGAACAACTTCACGTTCGGGTACGCCTCGGCCATCACGAGGAGACTGCGCAGCGTGAGAAGCGGTTCGGGCCTGCGGTGCACCGGATGCCACGTGCCGAGGTCCAGTGTCGAGAGCTCGTCCAGGGTGCTGGAGTGGACCCACACGTCGCGGTCCGCGACCCTGGCCGTTCTCGGGTCATGGAGGAGCACCGGGACCCCGTCGGAGGTGAGTCGTATGTCCACCTCGAGAGCTTCCGCGCCCTGTTTGAGCGCCTGCTCGTAGGCGACGAGCGTGAGTTCGGGGAACTCGGCCGAGGCCCCTCGGTGGGCGACGACCCCACTCCTGGTGGACACCGTGGACTGCAGATGTGTGGTCGCGGGGACCGTCACGTCTACTCCTCTCGAGCGGGGGACGTGTTCACGATCCCTCGCGGGAGAAGCCGGTGGGTGAACCGCGGGGAAGGCTCGTCGAAACTCCGCATGACGGTCCGGGTCTCCCGCGCCGCCCACACCGCGGCTGCCGCCGCCAGTGCGGTGAGCACCACCGTGTCCGCTGCGGCCTGCGAACCCTCTCCCGTGCCGCGCCACAGCGCGAGCGCGACAGCCACACCGTTCACGGCGACGGCCACCCACCAGCGGCGGAGCTCGGACCTGGAGGACGCGCGGGTCGAGGCCAGGCGGAGCTCCTCGAGGTAGACCGGTATCCGGAACCAGTTGATGACGGGCAGGAGGCATCCGATCCACAGACCCGCCCGCCTCCGCGGATCCGGAACGGGTGAGTACACGCGACGACGGGCCTCGACGAGCCATGCGGTCGCCGCGACGGCCGCCGCCACCCCGACGGCGATCGCCACCACTCCCGCCACCCACACGAGCGCGGTGGTCGTGGCCTCCACCCACCACGGGGCCAGACGATCGGAGTACCAGGCCAGAACCGCGTACCGCAGACCGTGGACCACGGCGGCCACCGCGAACCACGTCCCGGCCGCCCCGACGATCCCGGGCGCCACCGCGGCCACTCGCGCGCGCCTGCAGGGTTCGGGCTGCTCCAGCCGATGAGGGATCGCGACCGGTGGCAGGCCCCACCTCGGGGTCGCCGGGTAGGCCGGGGTCCGGTCCCCCCACGCCGGTCCCGAGCGGTGCCGGGGCGTCGGAGGTCTGGTCCCCGGTACCGGCGGACGCCACGGCGGGTGCGCGACCCAGCGCCACTGGCCGGTCCGCCGCGGTGAGGTCATGGCGACCATGCTGGCACAGCGGGCCCGGGGCGCGACGGTGACGGCGACGCTCAGTCCCAGCTGTTGACGTGACGCATCAGCGGGAGGGCCTTCCGCTGGATCCGGCCCATCCGCGAGTGGATCGCGTCGAGGGTCTCGATCGCCTCGGCCACGTACGGCCCCTTGTTGAGCATCACGCACTCGGACCGCTGCGCCGAGCCGGCGTCGGAGATCTCCGCGCGGGACGGCATCCCGGTCTTCGCGAGCGATTCCAGCACCTGGGTCGCCAGCACGACCGGAACGCGGGCCGCCTGGCACATCAGGGTGATGTTGCGCGGGATCTCCGAGAGCGACTCGAAACCCATCTCGACGGCGAGGTCGCCGCGCGCGATCATGACCCCGATCCGGTGGTGACGCATAGCCTCCAGCAGCAGATCCGGCAGCGCGCGGTAGCCCTGCCGGGTCTCGATCTTGAGCAACAGGCCCAGCTCACGCCCCGATTCCGCGGTCGCGGCCCGCAGCGCTTCCACCGCGTCGGCGACATCTCCCCTCGTCCGCACGAAGGACAGGGCAACGACGTCGGCGTGCCGGGCCGCGAACCGCAGGCACTGGCGGTCCTCATCGGTGAGCGCGGGGGTCTCCACCTCCACTCCAGGCACGTTGATGCCCTTCTCCGACCCCAGCCAGCGCCCGCCCTCGCGGCACCGCACCACCTCCAGTCGGGCCCAGGGGCCGTCCTCCTGCCCCGGTGTCGAGGTCGAGGTGACGTCGGCGGAGATCACGCCGTCGTCGAACAGGACGCGGTCTCCCACCGACAGCGCCTCCACGACAGCGGGCAACGCACAACCCAGGCGGATCTCCTCCCCGGACGGCGGCGGCTCCACCGGTTCCATGTCGCCGGTGAGCAGGATCGAGTCCCCGCGGTGGACCCGGATCCGGCGCGGCACCGCGGGGATGCCACGGACCCGGGTGTGCTCGAAGTCGCAGTCGATCAGCGTCCCGTCGCGCACCCACGCGTTGCGGCCCCCTTCCGCCAGGACTCCGTCGGTGCCCGCGGACACCACGGTGAACCGCCGTCGGAGCCGCCGCGCGTCGGGGACCTCGATCACGTCTCCCGGTGACCGGCCCGCGAGCCACCGTGGGTCCACCCGTACGCACAGTGCGGGGTGTCCGCGCGCGGCGGGCGGTGCCGGCGTGTCTGCCGGATCCAGGCCCTGGCGGGTGAACCAGATGCGCGCGGGGTCGATCACCCCGCCTCCCGGCTCCCGGGTGACCCGCGCCCTGCCCACCGGCGCGCCGAGGGCCACCGGCCCTGTCCGCAGTTTGGGTCCGGCCAGGTCCATCGAGACCGGGATCCTCCTGCCGACGGTCCGTTCCGCCGCTCGGACCGCGGCGATCATCGACTCCCACCGCTCCGGGTCGTCGTGGGCGCAGTTGATGCGCGCCAACCCCATGCCCCGCTCGGCCAGGTCCAGGACCAGCCGGGGGTCGTCGGCGGCCGACGACGGCAACGTCACCATGACCCGACCGGACCGGCCGTGGCGGGGAGTTCCGAGCAGCTCGTCCGCATGGGCTGCCAGCGCCGCGTCCCCGGCAGCACGCGCCTCGGCCGTGGCCTCCCGGTCCGCGAAGGGCGTCGGGTCCTGCCCCTGGAGCGCGGCCAACGCGGCACGGGCGGCGCCGAGAGCCGCCTCCACGTCGTCCTCACATCCGACCAGGGGAGAGACGCCGACGTCGAGCAGTCGATCCTGCAGGTCCCGCAGGTCGTGTCTGCGAAGGGTCGCGTAGTCGACGAGGTTCAGGGCGCCGTCGCGGTGGGTCGGGGCCACCTGGTCCATCTCCGACGTCCGCTCGGCGCGGCCTGGGGCGAGGTCGCCCAGGATGGAATCGAGTTCACGGGTCAGGTCGGAGTACACGTGCTCAGTCTTGTCGTTCCCGGGCCGCATGAGCGGTCCGGGACCGAGGCGGAACAGCGAATTCACCTGCCGGACACCCCGTGGGGGTGACGGACCGGCTCTGAGCCTGTAGGGTTCTCCTCAGTAGTTGAAAACGTACGTTGTATTTCTGTAGATCCACCGTTCTTGCGAGAGAACGATGCGGCACCGCAGGGAAACACACAGCACGCTCTCTGCTGCATCATCTGGTACTCCGACAAGCGGAGTGCCGACTCTCGAAAGGACGCCAATATGGCTACCGGCACCGTTAAGTGGTTCAACGCTGACAAGGGCTTCGGCTTCATCGCTCCGGACGACGGCTCCGCCGACGTCTTCGCGCACTTCTCCGCCATCCAGGGCTCGGGCTACCGCTCGCTCGAGGAGAACCAGCAGGTCTCCTTCGACGTCGCGCAGGGCGCCAAGGGCCTGCAGGCGGAGAACATCACCCCGATGTGATCTGACGTCAGAGCAATCTGACGCCGCATCGACGTAAAGGGCCCGGCCCGGGAGAAATCCCGGCCGGGCCCTTTCGCATGTCCGGAGCGAAATCCCGTTCCCACGCCGTCGGCGGCATCGGCCCGGAGTCTCCCCGCGCGGCGGGGCCCGACCCGGCCCGGCGGGGCCCGGCCGGGCCTCGGACAGACCTCAGATCGGGCAGGCCACTCCGCTTCGCACATGACAGTCGTAACCGCCGGGGTTCTTAAGCAGGTACTGCTGGTGATAATCCTCGGCGTAGGCGAACTCTCCCGACCGGACCTCCCCGAGCAACCCGAACTCCGTGGTCAGGGGCCCGTGACCGGCCGCGTCCAGCTCCTTCTGATACGCCGCGCCCAGACGACGGGCCGCCTCCAACTGCTCCGGGGTGGTGGCGAACACAGCCGACCTGTACTGCGTCCCCATGTCATTGCCCTGGCGCATCCCCTGGGTGGGGTCGTGCCACTCGAAGAACGTGGCGAGGAGCCGTTCGACGGGCAACACCTCGGGATCGAACACCACCAGGACGGCCTCCGTGTGCCCGGTGGCACCCGTGCAGGTCTCCTCGTAGGTGGGGTTGGGGGTCCACCCGCCGGCGTAGCCGGCGGCCGTGGTCCACACCCCCGGGAGTTGCCAGAGGATCTTCTCCGCACCCCAGAAGCAGCCCATCCCCAGCACGATCGACTCGTGCCCCTCGGGGAACGGGGGCACCATCGGGTTGCCGGTGGCGATGTTGGTCGGCGCCACCGCGATCGGTTCGGACCTACCCGGCAGCGCCGACTCGGCGTCGATCACCTCGGTCGCCGTGCGCATCGTGGATTGTCGTATCGCGTCCTGTAGCCAGCCCATGACGCCAGAGTAACCCTGCGGCGGGACTGTGATCCGGACGTGATGTGACGAACGCCATAGTTCGCGCTAGGGTGGCCGCAGATCGACCATTGGGGAGTTCGACGTGACCGCTTCAAAGCCCGCCGCACAGCAACTGCGCGACATCCTCGACCGCGGCTCGTCCCAGCCCTTCGAGGGATCGGGGTGCAGTGACCACGTCAGTCATCGCAACCTCGCCGTCAGCGTCGCGATCGCCGCCCTGTTGCTGATCGCGCTGATCGCACTCCTCGTACTCTGACCTGCTGCGACCCTGTTACACCAGCCCCTCGCGAGCCACCCGGACCAATAGCGGGGCCCAGGGCGCGCAATCGTCCTCCGGGAGCCCGGCGACGACTCGCAACTCGGCCGTCGTGAGCCACCGCGCCTCGGCGATCTCCGCCAGGGGTTCCATGCGTCCGTCCGACTCGGCAGCGAACACCTCGGAGACCAGCCTGAACCCGTGTTCGTTGGCTGTCGCGGTGTCGAACCGCCCCAGCGGGGTCAGTAGCTCCGGGGTGATCGTCACCCCCAACTCCTCCCCGACCTCCCGGACCGCGCACTGCCTGGGCGACTCCCCCGGTTCCCACTTCCCGCCGGGCAGCATGAAGCGATCCGTACCGGTCTTGCGCACCGTCACCACCGCTCCGTCCGCGCGGGTCAGCGCCACCGCCGAGACCGAGATGACGCGGACGGGGGCCGAATCGGAATGATCCATGTCCCCGATCATGGCAGGTCGTAACCGCTGCCACCGGCCGGTGGTTCCGGTGGCCGACGCCGTTCGTGCTCGATCACTATGGTGGGAACCGGACGTCGTGACGGGCGCCACGGGCGAGACCCGCGCGCAGCCCGTCACTCAACTGAGAGGACTCACCACTATGGCCGAGTACATTCTTCCCGATCTCGACTATGACTACGGCGCTCTGGAGCCGCACATCTCCGCCGAGATCATGGAGCTCCACCACTCCAAGCACCACGCCACCTACGTCAAGGGTGCCAACGACGCGATCGAGCAGCTCGCCGCTGCGCGCGAGGACGGCAGCATCGCCGCCAAGGCCCCGCTGCTGAGCAAGAACCTGGCCTTCCACCTCGGTGGCCACACCAACCACTCGGTGTTCTGGAAGAACATGTCGCCGGAGGGTGGCGACAAGCCCGAGGGCGAGCTGGCCTCCGCCATCGACGCCGAGTTCGGCTCGTTCGACAAGTTCCAGGCCCACTTCAACGCCGCCGCCACCACCCTTCAGGGTTCGGGCTGGGCCGTTCTGGGCTGGGACCACATCGGGCAGCGCCTGATCATCCAGCAGCTGACCGACCAGCAGGGCAACATCTCGATCAACATCACCCCGCTGCTCATGCTGGACATGTGGGAGCACGCCTTCTACCTCCAGTACAAGAACGTCAAGCCGGACTACGTCAAGGCCTGGTGGAACGTCGTGAACTGGGCGGACGTCGCGCAGCGTTACGCCGCCGCCAAGGGCTGACCGCCCCACCGACGGATCGACCCCCGGGCCCCCGCGCATCCTGCGCGGGGGCCCGCCGTCGTCGAGTCGAGGGTGGCTTCCCGGTCGGTCGTCCAGTTGGGTAACGTCACGCCCCAAGAGGTGACCAAGGTCACCAGCCGTCCGCGCACCCCGGGAGCCTGATGCCGATGTCTCACCACGCCACCGACCGCCACGGGGCCGGTCACCGCGGAGTCAGGCGACGTTCCGTTCTGGGCGGGGCCGCCGCCCTCGGCGGGGTGGCGGCGTTGCACTCGCTCCTGCCGGCCGTCTCGTCCGCACAGACCACCCGGATGTACGTGGGACGGGGCATCGGTGACATGACCGGGGAGTCCCTCGGGGCGGGGATGAACGGCTACGCCGACACCGAGCAGCACTCCGTAGGACTGCATCTCCGGCAGAGGGCACGGGCGTTCGTCTTTGCCGACTCGCCGTCGTCTGCCCGGTTCCTGCACGTGACCGCCGAGATCGGGTTGATCTTCCAGTCCATCCACCAGGAGGTCCTCCGGCGCCTGGCCGCCGAGTTCGGCGACACCTACCACGAGGGCAACGTCGTGATCACGGCCACGCACACTCACTCCGCCGCCGGCGGCACGTCCGGTCACCCGATGGTCGACCTCTCGATGCTCGGGTTCCGACCCGTCACCTTCGACGCCAACTGCGCCGGGATCGTGGACGCCGTCCGTATGGCTCACCATGACCTCGCGCCGTCCGGCGTCGGGGTCACCACGGGGCAGCTGCACGACGCCGGCGTCAACCGCTCCCGCGGCTCCTTCGACCGGGACACCCCCGGTGAACGCGCCCACTTCCCCACCGGCATCGACCCCCGGTCGCAATCCCTGCAGATCACCCGGGGCGAGCGCCTGGTCGGAGTGCTCAACTGGTTCGCCTCCCATGCCACCTCCATGACCGCCGCCAACACGCTCTCCTCCTCGGACAACAAGGGATACGCCGCCTGGCACTGGGAGCGCGAGGTAGCCGGTCAGGACTACCTGGCCGGAGGCGCACCGGCCCTGGTCACCGCCTTCGCCCAGACCAACCCCGGGGACGTCAGCCCCAACCTCGACCTCGAGCCCGGGCGCGGTCCGACGCCCGACGAGTGGCTCAACACCCGCATCAACGGCGAGCGACAGTTCGCCGCCGCCCGCGACCAGGTGGGCCGGGGCGTACGACCGCTCGGAGGCGGGATCGACGTCCGTCACCGCTGGGTCGACATGTCGGCGGTCGATGTGCGGCCGGAGTTCACCGGCGATGGTCGCACGCACCGCACCGCCGTGGCCGCGCTCGGCGCGGCGTTCGCCGCCGGCAGCCAGGAGGACGGCGGGGGCGCCGAGGAGTTGCCCTTCAACGAGGGCGACCGGGGCGGGAACCCGGAGATCAAGGCCATCTCCGAGGTCGTGATCCCCGCCTGGCTGCGGGAAGCACACGGCGCCAAGGACGTCCTGCTGCCCGTCGGTCTGGTGCCGCACGCCATCCAGCGCGTGTACCCGTTCCACCTGGTCCGGCTGGGCGGGCACTACCTGTTCAGTCTGGGCTTCGAGCCGACCGTCGTGGCGGGACTGCGCCTGCGCCGCACGCTGGCGTCCGAACTCGGCGTCCCCGAGGACCACGTCACGGTGCAGGGGTACTCCAACGCCTACGGGCACTACGTCACGACCCCGGAGGAGTACTCGGCCCAGAACTACGAGGGCGGGGCCACCGCGTTCGGTCCGTGGACGCTGCCCGCCATCCAGCAGGTGGCCGCCGACCTGGCGCGCTCGATGCGGTCGGGGACCCCTCTGGATCCGGGGGTCTCCGAGCGCGACCTCACCGGACAGATCCCCGTCTCCCCGCTGGGTAACCCGCTCGTGGACACCCCGGCGCCGCTGCGGAACTTCGGCGACGTACTCGACCCGCCCCTGCCCGGGTACCGGACGGGGCAGCGGGTCGCGGTCAGGTTCTCCGGCACCAACCCCAACTCCGACCTGCGTCGGGGCGACACCTACCTCGCCGTGGAGCGCCGGGACGGCAGCCGGTGGATCCGGGTCCACGACGACGGCGACTGGTCCACCATGATCGTGTTCGAGGGCCTGCTCACGGTGACGAACGCCCTCGTCACCTGGGACATCCCGCCGGGCACACCGGCCGGCGTCTACCGTGTGGTCTACACCGCCTCCGGTCGCGGTATCGACGGCAGGTTGTTCCCCGTGCGGGGGGAGAGTCCGGCCTTCGACGTGCGCTGAACACGGTTCTGGGACACTGGGTCGGTAACTGCTTGCACCTCCTAGTGCTCGCCTCCCAAAGAGAAAGGACATCACCCGTGGACATCAAGGGTGCATCCGTCATCGTCACCGGCGCCGCCTCCGGCCTGGGCAACGCCACCGCGCGCTCGTTCGCCGAGAAGGGCGCGATCGTCTTTGGCCTCGACCTCCAGCAGTCCATCGACAAGGCCGTCGAGCAGGGCATCGACGAGGGGATCACCCTCATCCCCGCCGACGTGACCAGCGAGGACGACGTCAAGGCCGCCATCGCCAAGGCCACCGAGGCCGCCCCGCTGCGCGTCGTGGTCAACTGCGCCGGCATCGCCCCGGCCGCCCGCATCGTCTCCAAGAAGGGCGTGCACGCGCTGGACCTGTTCCAGACCTGCATCTCGGTGAACCTGGTGGGCACCTTCAACGTGCTGCGTCTGGCCGCCGAGGCCATGTCCACCCAGGACACGGTGGACGAGGACGGCCAGCGCGGCGTCATCATCAACACCGCCTCCGTGGCCGCGTATGAGGGCCAGGTCGGCCAGATCGCCTACGCAGCGTCCAAGGGCGGCGTGTACTCGATGGGCATCTGCGCGGCTCGCGACCTCGCCCAGTTCGGTATCCGGGTCAACACCATCGCCCCCGGCACCATCGAGACCCCGATGCTCCGCGGCCTCACCGAGGAGTTCCAGAAGACCCTCGAGGCCTCGATCCCGTTCCCGTCGCGCCTCGGGCGCCCCTCGGACTACGCACAGCTGGCCAACGCGATCGTCGAGCAGGACTACCTCAACGGCGAGAGCTTCCGCATGGACGGCGCCCTCCGGATGGCCCCGCGCTAGGACACCGGACCGCCTCGGAGACGAGCGATCGGCGCAGAGGCCCGCACCCCGAGAGGGGCGCGGGCCTCCGCCGTACCGGGGGCCTCCGCCGTACCGCCTGTACCGGGGGCCCGCCGTACCGCTGTACCGGGGGGCTCCGCCGTCACGGGAGCGGGACCCGGGCGGACCGGCAACGTCACCCAATGGCCATCGCACCGATGACAGCCGAAGGCCCGCCCCCGTGTCAGGAGGCGGGCCTTCGATGTCGTGGCGGGCGATCGCTCACCGACCGGACGCGGTAGAGACTCAGCGGCCGGAGGTCGGCCTCGCCGGCGTCGAGCTCGCCGGCTCAGCGCTGCACGCTCAGCCGCGGCCGTTCGGGGTGTCCGGGCCGGGGGCCTGGGGAGCGGGAGCCGGGGCGGCCTGCGGGGGCGCGACCGGGGTCCCCGGCAGCGGCGGGAGGACGATGCCCGCGTCGGTGAGCGCCTGGTGGATCTGCGGTGCGAAGTAGATCCCCGCGCCGATGACCGCGGCGGAACCGCCCACCAGGACCAGCGGCCCGAGTGAACCCGCCGCCGGCAGCGAACCGGCGTCAGAACCGAGGACCAGGGTGGCGCCCTCGCCGACCCCGAGCGAACCCGCGACCGACGCCGCCGCCGGCTCGACCGAGCCCACGAGGGACTCGTCCAGGAGGGAGCCGCTGGCGTCGACGGAGCCGGTGCCGGGTGCCGGGTCGCTCAGGGTGATGGAACCGGCGGCGTCGATGAGCGACCCCGCGACAGGCGCCAGGGAACCCGTCGACGGCTCACCGAAGATGGCGGAGCCCGAGGTGTCGAGCGAGCCCTCTCCGGTGGCGTTGGCATCAAGGATGAGCGAGCCCAGGTCCTGCGGGATCGAACCGTCTCCGGCCGACTCTCCGCTGCCCTCGCTGCCGCTGCTCAGGGTGCCGAGGCTGTCGGCGCCGAGGCTGTCGGCGGACAGGCTTCCGGTGCCGTTGTCCTGGGCGGTGGCGACGCCGGCGGCTCCGGAGATGGCGAGGGCGGTGGCGGCTGCGACGGCAGCGGCCCTACGGATCGTGAACGTCATGGGTTCGTCTCCGAGTGTGGGGCGGCATCCGGCGTGGATTCGCGACAGGACACCCGTGAGGGATGGGCTTTCGGGGTCAGGCGACGACGCTCGGGTATCGTCGTAAACTTTGACCCTTGCGTCCCACCATATCCCTGCTACTCAGCAAAGCAACAGCTCCCTCTCAGTGAGAACTTGGTTAGAATCCGCCCGAAATCCACTCGCGCACAGCCCGGGTCGCGCGGACGTCGTCCTCGTTGTAGGCGAGGATCCGCGCTCTGCCCGAGTCCCGCTCCACCCCTCTCGAGGCCTGTGCATCCCGGTACCAACCGATCGACGCCTCACCCCCGGCGTCCGGGTCGCGCCAGTGGAACCCCGCCACCGGCGCCACCACCTTGAGCCCGAGCCCGGAGGTGGAGACGAACTGGGTCGCCACCGCCTCGTGGACGTCGACCCACTGCGGCGAGGAGATGAACGTGCGCACCTCTGCCACCGAGGGGACGCCCTTGACCACGGCTGCGGTTCCGTCCGGCCCGAACCTGGTGGCGGTCGAGAGCATCCAGGCGTTCTCGGCGGACCTCGAGTAGCAGTAGGCGCGGAAGGTGCGCCCCTGCCCCGCGGCCCTGTCCCGGATGCCGGTGAGCCAGCGCCAGAACTCGGCGAACGAGCGGCCCTCGTCCGGATCCGGTAGCCGGGCCCAGGTCGCGAACGACCGGTAGCCCTCCGCTTCGAGGCGACGCCCGTCCCGCAGGGTGAGAAGGGTCCCCCACAGGTAGGCGCCGTCGTCCAGGTGGCTCTCCAGATCCACGTCCACCTCGATGTCCGCGCGTGGGATGGTCGGGCGGGCCACCTTGGGCACGACCACCTCGCCGTCCCGGTGCGCGCGGGCCCGCAACACCGCGTCGGAGAACGGTTCACCGTTCCAGTCCGGCGGACGCTCCGGCCCGGCCTCCGCGAGTGCCGCCACCGTGCGGATACCCGCCGCGCGCACCGGTCCCACCTGCCCACCGCCCACGACGAGGCTCACGTCGTCGGAGATGACCAGCCGGTCGCGGCACCCCGCCACGGGCGTCCCCCGGTCGTCCCAGCCCTCCCACCACGGGCAGGTGCGGCACTCGCCGATCCGGCTGGGCTCAGTGGCCAGCTCGCCCCGGAGCACGGCCAGGCGCGTGGCGTGGTTCCGGTCGGCCGCGGCCAGGACCGGACCGAGATCGTGGACCACCGCGCGCGCGGACCCCAGTCCGAGCACGGCCCCGACCGGGTCGGGGGAAGCGTGCCCCAGCACGTCGAGGAGGTGCCACGCGTGGACCAGACGGTCCAGATCCGCCGGATGACGACGAAGCCGCAGCGTCGGATCGGGGGCGGGATCCCAGTCGAGCAGACGGGTCACCAGCGCCCCCGCCGATCGCCGGCTCCGCCGCGGGTCCACGACCTTGTGGTTCACCACCAGGACGGGGGCGTACCCCCCGCCCGGCACCGCCGCGAGCGTGCAGCGCAGACCAGCTCTCCCCGTGTCGGGATCGGCGGGCAGGGCGGCGCCCCACACCAGAGTCGCCCCCTCGGTCAGCGCATCCCGGGTCACCGCCTCGTCGTCGTCGCCGGGGACGTCACCCGGCAGATCCGTCCAGTGGTCTCCCACCACGTCCACCACCCGCGCGTCGGCGCGGGCGTTCCGAAGCGCACGCACACGGAGCCCGGCGCGGCGATCCGCGGCGGCCATCGCCCGCAGCCGCACGCCCTCGTCCAGTGGCGCCGTCCGCCACCACGACGGGCCCGCGTCCCGCTCCCGGGCCACGCGGTGCAGACACCTGGCCCCCGAGGCCGGTCCCGCCACCGCACCGTCGAGGGCCCCACTCGATCTGTTCCGGGCACCGTCCATCGACGTCCATCATTGCGCACACCGCGCACGGATACCGGTCCGGTGCTCACCGGCGGACTGTTCGCCTAGGCTGGGGACCTGATGTTCGCGACGAGAGAAGGATCGACGCCCATGGGCAAGCTGACGACCTACCGCGACAAGCGCGCCGAACTCCGTGCCCACGCTTCCGCGCTCAAGTCCACCGCCATGACCGAGGCCAAGCTCGCCGCCAAGGAGACGAGGCGCAAGGCCAGGGAGGCGCACCGCGTCGACCTGGCCGAGGCCAGGAAGCGCGCGAAGCTGGAGGGCAAGAACGCGGACCGCAAGGCCAAGCGTGAGGCCAAGCGGGCCAAGCGGCAGGACGCACTCGCCCAGAAGGCCTCCAAGCGTGGCCGCAAGGCCGAGAAGGCCATGTCCAAGCAGGAGCGTGCCACCATCAAGCGCGAGGCCAAGTTCGTGGCCAAGGACCGCAAGGCGGCCGAGAAGATCGAGGCGGCCGGCCGGAAGCACGAGTACCAGCTCGCCGAGATGGAGCTGAAGAAGCTCGAGGGCACCAAGCTCGGCAAGGAGGACGTGCAGCGCTGGCTGAGCGTGGCCAAGGTCGCCACCCCGGTCCTGCTGCCGATGCTCTACAAGCTCGTGTCCAACGCGCAGGGTTCCGCCGGCAGACCCGCCGACGTCGGCGCCGTGGACCTCAAGGCGGCCGGTATCGATGCCACCGGTCCCGGCGCGGCCCTCGGTGCCCGCATCGTCCGGCTGGAGCAGACCCTCGACCAGCTCGAGGTCGGCCGACGCGGCGACCGTCAGGTCGAGGACTTCATCTCCTCCACCCGGACGCGTCTCAAGGACCTGCGCACGGCCGTCGAGACGGCCGAGACCACCCCGACCTCCCAGCGCCGCGAGGTGCACTCCGCCATCTCGGGTGAACTCGACCGGGTCAACAAGGACGTGCTCGCCCGCCTCGGCGTCACCCCGTGACCGCGATGCGGGGGCGGGTGGCCTCCACGGCGCTCGCCCTCACCCTGGCCGCCGGTGTCGCCGCTCCGGCCACCGTCCTCGCCCCGGTCGCCGCAGCGCACTCGGTCCTGGTCTCCGTGGACCCACAGGACGGGGCGACGCTCGAGACCTCGCCCGATCAGGTCACGTTGACGTTCAACGAGGAGATCAACCAGATGTTCGCCTCGGTGGCCGTGACCACCGGCAGCGACCGGGCCAACCTCGTCGTGGGAGAGCCCACGGTGGAGGGTCCGGTCGTCACCGTGGCGCTCGACGACCTGGCGGACGGCCCCTACACCGTCGGCTACCGGGTCACCTCGGCCGACGGCCACGTCGTGAGCGGCACCTCGGTCTTCACCGTGCAGGCCGGGGAGGCCGGGTCCGGGGAGACCGCCATCGGCGCCACCGGCGATTCGGCCGAAGACCAGGTGGGCGACCAGTCCGACCCTGCCGGGAACCAGACCGCCGACCAGACCTCGGGCGAGGAGTCCGGCGGCATCGACCCCGCACTGTGGGTCGTGGCCGGCCTGGCCGTCCTGCTGATCGGCGGCGCGTTCGTGCTGCTGCGCCGCGGAAAATAGCGACCCCGGGCCTCAGGCGCGCACTCGGCCGACCTGGCCCAGCGTGAGCGTCTTCGGGCGGGGCTCCCCCGGCCCTGCGGAGACGGAGCCCTCCCGAAGACGATCACCCTTGGGCGATCGGACCCTGCCCGACCGGTTACCGGCCGGGCAGGAACCGCATCGCGTCCGTAGCGGGGGCGAGCATCTTCTGCCACCGGTTCCGGGGCAGGAACGAGGGCCCGCCCAGGTGCATGACGCGCTGCGTGGCGATGGTCTGCGCCTCGGTGTACTTGAGGAGCCCCTCGTCGCCGTGCCTGCGGCCGACCCCCGAGGCACCCATGCCACCCATCGGGCCCGCGATCGAACCCCAGCCGGCGACGTAGCCCTCACCGACGTTGACGGTGCCGGTCCGCAGCCTCGCGGCGATCTCCTCGCCCTCCGCGTCGGATGCCGCGAACACCGATGAGTTGAGCCCGTACTCGGTGTCGTTGGCCTTGGCCACCGCCTCGTCCACCGAGTCGACCGAGTAGATCGACACGACCGGGCCGAACGTCTCCTCGCCGAAACAGGTGGCGTCCTCCGGGACGTCGGCCAGCAGCGTCGGCTCGTAGAAGAGGGGCCCGAGATCCGGGCGGGGGCGCCCACCGGCCAGGACGCGGGCACCCTTGGCCACGGCGTCGTCCACGTGCGCGGAGACGGTGTCCAGCTGGTCGCGGGAGATGAGGCTGCCCATCTCGGCCTCGAAGTCGTAGCCCGGTCCGACGCTCATGGACCGGACGCGGGCGGTGAGCTTCTCGATGAGCTGCGGAGCCACGGACCTCTCCACGTACACCCGCTCCACGGAGATGCAGAGTTGGCCGGAGTTGGAGAAGAACGCACGGGTGGCCACCTCGGCGACCTCGTCGAGGTCCGCGCCCGCCGCGACGATCATGGCGTTCTTGCCGCCCAGCTCGGCGGAGAAGCCGATCAGCCGCTCGCCGCACTGGCGGCCGAGCGTGCGCCCCGTGTCGGTGGAGCCGGTGAACATGAGATAGTCCACGTTCTCCACGATCGCCCCGCCCACGGTGCGACCCGAACCGGGGACCACCTGGAACAGGTCGCGGGGCAGACCCGCGCGGTAGAGCATGTCGGCTGCGGCGAGGGCGCAGAACGGCGTGAGGGAGGCGGGCTTGATCACCACGGCGTTGCCCGCGGCCAGTGCCGCCAGTGCGTCCGTGGCGGCGAGGTTGAGCGGGTAGTTCCACGGCGCGATCACGCCCACGACTCCCTTGGGATGACGCCGGACCACGGCCTTGGTCAGGCCCGGGAGCATGCCCTGGACCCGCTTGGGCGCGAGTAGCGCCGGAGCGGTCTTGGCGTAGTGGCGCGCGGTGATGAGGCAGTCCAGGACCTCTTCCTGTGCCGAGGCCCGGCTCTTGCCGGTCTCCGCCTGGACGATGTCCATGAGCTGCTCGCGATTGCGCATGACCAGGGACGCGAACCGCTTGAGCACGGCGACCCGGTCAGCGGGCTCACGATCGGCCCACGCCACCTGGGCGGCGCGGGCCCGCTCCACGGCCGCCACCACGTCCTCCGCGGTCCCCGCGGGGATCTCCGCGAGTGGTTCGCCGGTGAAGACCTCCTCGATGACGGCTGACTCCCGACTGGACGGATCGGCGCGGAACTCGGGGATCGCGACGAGGTCGCGGAGACGGTCGTAGACACGGGGTGTGGGTCGGCTCATACCCCGATGTTACCGACGAGTAAGCCGTCGCGGTACCGACTTGCCCTTGACCCTGACACCGCGTCAGGGCCCAGGGTGGTCGATGTGAGAGATGCTGGAGGAATGACGAGGAACAACGGGCTCACCGTGGGTGCGGTCGCCGACCTCGTCGGCGTGAGCGTCCGGACCCTGCACCACTGGGACCGGATCGGGCTGGCGCCGGCGAGTGGGCGGACGTGGTCGGACTACCGGGTCTATGACGACGACGACGTCGCGCGCATCCACCGGGTGCTGGTCTATCGCGAGCTGGGCCTACCGCTGGCCCAGATCGGTGTGCTGCTCGACGACCCCGACGTCGACGAGGGCGCCCACCTGTCCCGGCAGCGCGACCTGCTCGTCGACCGCATCTCACACCTGCAGGAGATGGTCTCCGCAGTGGACCGCCTGAAGGAGGCGATCGCAGTGAACACACCATTGACACCCGCGGACCGGGCCGAGATCTTCGGCACCGACTGGAACGAGGACTGGCAGGCCGAGGCGCAGCAGCAGTGGGGCGACACCCCGCAGTGGGAACAGTCCCAACAGCGCACGAGCACGATGTCCAAGGAGGACTGGCGCCGGGTCAAGGCCGACACGGATTCCCTGAACTCCGACCTGGCCGCCGCCAAGCGGGCCGGGGTGGACCCCGCCTCGCCCGAGGCCACGGAGCTGGTCGAGCGGCATCGCGCGTCCATCTCGACGTTCTACGACTGCACGCGTTCGATGCAGGTGCTGCTGGCGCGCATGTACCGGCAGGACCCGCGCTTCAGCGAGACGTACGACTCGCTCGAACCGGGTCTGACCGAGTGGATCGAGGCCGCTGTCGAGGCGGACGCCCGGGCGCACGGGATAGACCCCGACGCCGCCACCTGGGACTGACCCGGTCCGCCCCCTTCGCGGGCACCGCCCCGCCCAGTGCCCCGCCCCGCGTTGCGCACCGCCCCGCGTTGCGCTGCTGCTCTGGGCGGGCGGTGCGCGGATATGCGCCACGATCGGTCCGTTCCGGGCACGCAAGTCGACCCGCAGACCACGTGGCGCGTGCGTACGCTGGACGCATGACCAGCAGATGGACCACCGCCGACATCCCCGATCAGACGGGCCGGACCTTCGTCGTCACCGGCGCCAATGCCGGCCTCGGGCTCCAGTCCACCCTCGCGCTCACCGAGGCGGGGGCCCGGGTCCTCATGGCGTGCCGGGACACTTCCCGCGCCGAGGCGGCCCGGGCCGGTCTGCCCCACCCGGAGCGAGCCGAGGTCGTGCAGCTGGATCTCGCCGACCTGGACTCGGTGCGCTCAGCCGGTGAGGTGCTGGCCGGCAACCGACCGGATGTGTTGATCAACAACGCCGGGCTCATGAACATCCCGCAGTCACGCACGGCGCAGGGCCACGAGATGCAGTTCGGGGTCAACGTCCTCGGCCATTTCGCACTCACCGAGCAGCTCGTGCCGGTGCTCACCGACCGGGTGGTGTGGCTCGGCTCGATGATGCACAAGAGGGGCACCGTGGACCCGGACGATCTCGACTGGACCGGCCGCAAGTACTCGCCGATGACCGTCTACGCCGCCTCCAAGCTGGCCTGCGTCATGCTCGCCTACGAGCAGCAGCGTCGCCTCGAGGCGGCGGGGTCGCCGCTCAAGGCGGTGGCCGCGCACCCCGGGTACTCGGCCACCAACCTGCAGTACCGCAGCGGCAGCCGGGTCCAGGACATGATGATGCGCGTGGCCGAGAAGGTCCCGTTCCTGGTCCAGCCCGCCGAGCGCGGCGCCCTGCCGCAGCTCTACGCCGCCACCGTGGACTCCGTTCCGGGCGGCGCGTACGTGGGTCCCGACGGGTTCGGCGAGCTCAGTGGCCACCCGAAGATCGTGGAGTCCACCCGCGCCTCACACGACCGTGCGGTCGCCGCGGCGCTGTGGGAGCGGTGCGAGGAGATGACCGCGAGGAAGTGACGACGAGCTGAGCCTGCTCGCGCTCAGCCGCAGTGGCCATGTCGCGGCTGAGCCGCGGCGGCCCCGTCCCGGCTCAGCCGCGGCGGCGGGAGCTGGCCAGGAGCAGGGCTCCGACCAGCAGGCTCACCGTGGCGAGACCTGCGATCGCGGTCGTCTCGACGCCGGTCGCGGCCAGTGTCGCAGGTGTTGCGTTCCGCTCCTGCGCGACCTGCACCTGGGCGGCGGGAGCGGCCGGGCCTGCGGCTGCGGCCAGCGTGGGCATGCGGTCGTCCGCCCCGGTCGGAGCTCCGTGCGCATCGTCGGTGGCGCCCGCCGTGGAGTTCTCTGCATCGGCATCGTCCTCGTCCGCGGCCACGACCCCCGGCTCGGACTCGACCCCGTCCGCGGCCTCCGCCTCCGCGGCGGCCTCCGCGATGGCCCTGCGCCGCTCGTTGTCCTCGAACGGGTCCTGCAGCGCGGAACGCTGAACCGCGTCGATGCTGCCGGCCAGTCCACCGGGGAGCTCGGTCCCGGCGTCCGTCGCGGCGTCCTCGAGGAACGCGCCGGCCTCGGCCGACCCCACCACGACGTCGTTCCAGAACGTCAGCTCGTGCGGGTAGAGCTCACCGGCCTCCTGGCGCTCGGCCAGGGCCGTGAAGAAGCCGCCGGCGAACTGCACGCTGAGGACCGGGAAGATGTACTCGGGGATCGAGAGCGAACCGAGTCCGATGGTGCCCGACCCGATCGAGCCGGTCGGGTTGAGGTAGACCGACCCGGGCAGGCTGCCCGAGGAGGCGACGGAGGCCACCGCGGACCCACCCGCCGACCCCAGCGCCTCGAGCGGCGCCACCGAGCCCAGGACCTGGCCCGCGGACAGCGCGGCGTCCGGCACCACGCCACTGCCGATGTCCCGCAACCCCTCGGATCCCGCACCGAAGCCGGGGTTGCCCACGACGATCTCCTCGGGGATGAGGCCGGTGAGTCCGTCGACGCTGCTGTTACCGGTCTCCGTGGGCAGCGAGGAGTCGGAGCCCGAGGTGTCCTGCGCATGGGTCACGCCCGGGGTCACGACCGCCGCCAGCGCGGTCGCGGCGACGACGGCGCCGATGCGCCGTGCCCGGAGTCCGGGCAAACGGTTCTGGGGCATCTGTGCTGGCCTCTCGTCACGAGCAGGGCCCTGCCGGCCCACGCACGCAAAGCGTACTACTGCCGGGCCGAACTCTACTGCGGGGCCGGGCTCTACTGCAGGGCCGAACTCAGCCGCGCGACGTTGTCGACGTACCGCCCCGGCCAGGGTCTGCTCTGCCAGGTCTCCAGACCGAGCGGCGCGCTGTCCTCGAGGTAGGCGTCCACCGCGTCGTTCATCTCGGCCAGCGCCTCCCCACCGAGGACCAGCAGGCTGATCTCGAAATTCAGGTTGAACGACCGTTGGTCCATGTTGCTCGAGCCCACCACCCCGCCGTAGTCGTCGATCAGCAACATCTTGGTGTGCAGCACAGCGGGGGAACGGAACCTGTGGATGCGGACCCCCGCCTCGAGGAGTGCACGATAGTAGGACCGCTGGGCGTGGTGGACCATGAACTGGTCGGCGTGCTCGGGCACGAACAGCTCCACGTCGACGCCTCGGTAGGACGCGGAGGTGACCGCGTGGAGGAGCGCCTCGTCCGGGACGAAGTACGGGCTGACGATCCTGATCCGGTCCACCGCCTGGCCGATGAGCTGGGTGAACATGCGCAGGTTGGGTTGTGTGCGGTAGCCGGGTCCCGATGGGACGAGCTGGAAGGCGCTGACCGGGTCCCCGGCGGTGGGGTCGCCGCCCGCGCGCCCGGCCGGGACCGATGTGCCGCGGGAGAGTTCCTCGAAGGTGCCGATGACCTCACCGCACTCGGAGTACCAGTCCACCGCGAACACGCCGTTCATCGCCTGGACGATCTCCCCACGTACCTCCATCATGAGGTCCACCCACTCCCGGCCGAGCCGGGTATTGCGGGGGCTGCCGTAGTTCCGTGCGATGAGGTTCTGCGACCCGATGAATCCGTGATGCCCGTCGACGATGAGCAACTTCCGGTGGTTGCGCAGGTCGGGTCTCCGGAACCGGCCGACGAAGGGGTTGATCGGCAGCATCAGGTGCAGTTCGACCGGCGAGTGGCGCAACCGTCGTCGTAATACCTTGAAGCCCCGGTACCGCAGTGAGCCGAGATGGTCGACGAGCACCCGGACCGTCACCCCCCGCTCTGCCGCCTCGACCGCGGCGGTGAAGAACGCGTCGGTCTCGTCGTCCCAGGACTGGGCGTAGAACTCGATGTGCACGTGATCTCGAGCCGTGCGCACCGCGTCCGTCATCGTGGCGAGGGAGGCCGCATAGTCCGAGTGCAGGCCCACGAACTCACCGGACATGCACGGGATCGCGGTGAGATTCCGGTTCATCTCGAGGACCGTCCGCACCCCGGGCGGGATCCGCACGCTGTCGGGGACCGTGGGCCACTTCTCCAGCGCCTCCTCGTAGAGGCGGTTGGCCTCGGCCTGGATGACGTGCCGTCGGCCGGTGATGTAGGGGTTGCCGAGCAGGAGGAAGAGCGGCACACCGACGATGGGGATGAACAGGATCGCCAGCAACCAGGCCTGGGAGGAGGAGGGTTGCCGGTTCTCCGGCACCATGCCCAGGGCGAGGATCTTGATCGCGTACTCGGTGATGAGCAGGGCCGAGGTCACGCCGTCCGGGAATGGCAGGAAGGCAAGTCGGTCGACAGCGGGGTTCATGTGGCCGATCGGGACAGGACGGCGCCCCGGGGTAGGGAGCGGGGATCGACCAACCGGCCGTCGGCCATGGTCCAGCGCACTACCCCCGCCAGGGCCCGCTGGGCGTACACCGAGTCGGCGGAACCGAGCTCACGGGCACCGGGGAGGACGACGAAGGCCTCGTCGTCGGCGACAGCGGTGAAGTCAGCCCGGAGACCCGTGCGGATCTCCCCCCGGTCCTCGAGGCCCACGAGGGCGGCCGTCCTCCCGGACATCCAGCAGGCCACGTCGGAGAGGTCACAGCCCCTGCGGCGTGCTTCCGTCCACACCACCGACAGACCGAGTCGCGCCGAGGCGATCGCGTCGATCGTGCCGTCGAGGAGGGCGTCCCAGAGGAGTTCGCGGGTCGCGGCGTCCCGGATCGGGGGGTCGAGGTCGGCGGCGGCCGCGCCCCCGTGGGTGACCTCCGAGACCAGGGCGAGGAGGTGCGGGGTGGTGGAGGCGGTCACGGACAGGCCCTCCGCCTTGGCCCCGCGCAGCAGGGGCAGCTCCTCGGCGTCGGCGACGGCCCGCAGGTGCAGGCGACCGCCGGTCCGACGACAGACGTCGAGAAGTGCGGGGAGGTCCTCGACACCGGCGTCCGCGGCAAAGAGCCCGCCGCGGCCGGCGACCTCCTCCGCCGCCGCCACGAGCTGCGCGCGCGGAAGAGTGGGGGCGCCCGACACACCCTTGCCCTCGGCCACCGCGGAGATTCCGAACACCCCACGGTCCAGCAACGCCCCGAGCTGACCGAGGTTCCCGGGTACGGCGGCGCCCCACAGGCCCACGTCGACGAAGGACTCGCCGGTCACCCCGTCGTGCCAACGGTCGACCTGCTCGGGTCCGGTGGCGGACGGATCGCCGTCGGTCCCGTAGTCCACCACCGAGGTGATCCCCCCGAGGGCGGCCGATCGGGTGCCCACCGCGACATCCTCCGTACTGACGTGCGGGTCGACGAGGCCCGGCATCAGCACGACGTCGTCACCGAGATCGATCGTATGGTCTCCCGCCAACCCGATGTCCCGTGCCTCGGACCCGGTCCGGACGGAGGAGATCACGCCACCGTCCACCGTCACGGCCGCCTGCTGGATACGGCCGTCGACCACGGCGCGGCGGGCGTGGATCAGGATTTCGTACCTGGCCACGATCGGTCCTCCTACATCTGGAGAGAGCGCGGTGACACCCTCTGGCGTCATTGTCCCCCACGGCCGCGGTCTCCCGGGGCCGGGTCGCCGGATAGCGTGGAGGGAAACCGAACGCAGACCAGGAGGGCCAGCCATGACCGACACCCCCACCGCATTCGTCCCCACCGCGGACCTCGTCGACGAGATCGGTGAGGGCGTCCGGAGCTGCGACACCCAGTTCCGCGACCTCGGTGGCCGCACCGAGTTCTTCGGTCCGATCTCCACGGTGCGGTGCTTCCAGGACAACGCCCTGCTCAAGAGCGTCCTGGGTGAGCCCGGCGAGGGCCGGGTCCTGGTGATCGACGGTGATGCCAGTGTGCACACGGCGCTGGTCGGCGACCTCATCGCGGAGCTCGGTCGGTCCAACGGCTGGGCGGGTGTGGTGGTGCACGGCGCGATCCGCGACTCGGCTCTGGTCGGGAAGATGGACTTCGGGTGCAAAGCCCTGGGGACGAACCCACGCAAGTCCAGCAAGAAGGGGACCGGCGAGCGTGATGTCACCGTGAGTTTCGGCGGGGTCGACTTCGTCCCCGGCGAGATGCTCTACGCGGATTCCGACGGGATCGTGGTGCGCTGAACCCCGGGCGCACACCTGACACCCGGGCGGCCGCCGCGCGGTCAGCGGATCAGGAGGCCCCCGCGAGGCTTGCGACCGGACCCACGGACAACTCGCCGATCGAGGCCTCCGGCCCGTAGCTCCCCAGCGACCCCGGCGCATAGGACCCGGTCGAGTTGGGGACGTCGACCGAGAGGACCACGGAACCGGTGTTGATGATCGACGTCAACAGGTCCATCAGCGAGCCGGTGCCGAGCGAGCCGTAGCCCAGGCTGCCCAGCAGGTCGATCGTCGCGGGATCGACCGACATGCAACGAGTGCCGTTCATCGTCTGTATCCACACGCAGTACGGCTCCGCCGGCTCCGTGGGTTCCGCTGCCGCCGACCCGGCCCCGGTGAGCAGTGCGGCGGCCGTCAGTGCGGACGACGCCGCGGCGAGCATGGTGGTGCGCATGTCAGGGAACCTCCGGATAGGCACCCCACCCAGGCGTGGGGCAGTCCACACGAATTGTAACGGGTATCACACCCTGGTGGTCTCGCGCCCCGGACGGTTCAGGCCTCGCGCCTGATCCACCTCAGGAGCGGGCCGAGTGAGACACGGTCCGTGAGGTCCAGGCCGCCGAGTTCGAGCATCGACTCCTCCTCCGGGGTGAGGTCGGGCTTGCGGCGCAGCGCCGCCAGAGCGGTCTTGATGCCCAGCCGCTGCCGGAACCCGAGTTGGTCAGGCGTCACCACGCCACGCAGCTGGAACAGCTTGAGGTCGCGGAGCTGGTCGGCGGAGAACTCGCTGGACATCAAGTCGATGCGGGCGTCGTCGGTCACCGGGGTGGGACCCACCATGACGACGGCGACCCGGCGTCCGGCCTCCACGAGCGCCTCCCAGTTGTCCTTGATGAACCCGGAACCACCGAGACCACCAGCCGCACGCATGCCCGTCACCAGGACGACCGTCCCGGCCACCACGAGCTCGGCGGGATCGACGGAGTCGTGGTGGGAGCTGCGGGTGTCGAACTCCTCCGCCAGCCACTCGGCATAACGGCGGGCCCCCGGGTCGTCGTCGTGCAGCACCACCGGGGCCGGCACGGCGCCGGACGTCATCTCGTTCATTCAGGCCTCCCCTGCCCGTCACCGGCGACCACGCGAGCCGCGCGGTCCCCGAACGCCACCACGTCACCGTCGACCAGTCCGCGGCCGCGACGCACGTCCACCTCGCCGTTGACGCTGACCGCGCCCGCGGCGACGGCGTCCTTGGCCTCCGCCCCGGAATCGAGCAACGAGGCCAGCTTGAGAAACTGCCCCAGTGTGAGCTTGCTGCTCAGGTCACACTCGACGTCGTCTACTGGTGGACCGACCGGCGGTGTCACCCGCGCGGTCCGTCCCCGTCCTGCGATGTGGCGGCTCATACCGCCGAGCCTATCGACCGCACCGTCACGGGGCGGGACCAGAGGGCCGCGCCTGATCCTCCGCGAGCACTGCGCGACCTCGCCGCGTGACCAGAGCCAGCCCCATCCCGCCGGCGACGAGAGCCGCGGCGGCCAGCCCCAGTGCGACGGTCTGCACCCCGGAGATCCCCAGGGAGTTCGAGTCCGAGCCGTCCTCCGCCTCGGGAGAGTCCCCCTCCACCGGCAGCGGGGGGAGTTCGCTGAGCACAGGCAGGTCGGTCACCTCGACCCTCGCGCCGGGACCGGGCCCCTGGGCGGACGCGACGGACCCGCCGATCACCATGAACGCCAGGCACAGGGCGACGATCACAGCACCGATCACGGCGGCGGGGCGACGGCGGACCATGAGTGCCTTCCGTGACGGCGGCCGGGGCGGCCTGGAGAGTATCGCCCCAGATCTTAGGTTGTATTAAGGCAGTACGATACCCCGCCGTGCCCCGGTCCGCGCCCTTCGATCACGCACCCCTGGTCAGCGTTGTGCGACGTCCGTGGGCCGGACGGGAGCGGGGAGTGCCGTCTCCCCCATGAGGAAGCGGTCGACAGAGGCCGCCGCCGCGCGCCCCTCGGCGATCGCCCACACGATGAGGGACTGGCCGCGTCCCATGTCGCCGGCGACGAACACCCCGTCGACGTTGGTCGCGTAGGTGCCGTCCCGGTCCACGTTCCCCCGGTCGCTGAAGTCCACTCCCAGGTCGGAGCACAATCCGGTCTTCTGCGCGCCCGTGAACCCCATCGCCAGGAGGACCAGGTCCGCCGGGTACTCGAAATCGGTGCCGGGCACCGCCTCGAACCGCCCGTCGACCATCTTGACCTCGGAACCCTTGAGCGCGGTCACGTGGCCGCCCTCGCCGAGGAACTCGGCGGTGGAGACGCTGTAGACCCGTTCGCCGTTCTCCTCGTGCGCGGACGCCGTCCGGAACATCAGCGGATACACCGGCCACGGGGTCGAGGCGGCACGGGTGGCCGGTGGCCTGGGCATGATCTCGAAGCTCTTGATCGACTTCGCGCCCTGGCGGGTGGCCGTTCCCAGACAGTCGGCGCCGGTGTCACCGCCACCGATGATGATGACGTGCTTATCGCGCGCGTTGATCTCGGGCAGTCCGTCGGCGTCGACCACCGGGTCGCCCACCGCGGCCTTGTTGGCCAGGGGCAGGTAGTCCATCGCCTGGTGGATCCCGTCGAGCTCGCGACCCGGAACGGGGAGGTCCCGGCGGAGGGTGGCCCCGCCGCAGAGGACGACCGCGTCGAACTCGCTACGCAACTGCGATGCGGTGATGTCCTTGCCCACGTTGACGCCCGCGCGGAACACCGTGCCCTCCGCCTCCATCTGGGCGAGGCGGCGGTCGATGATCTCCTTCTCCATCTTGAACTCGGGGATCCCGTAGCGCATCAGACCACCGATGCGGTCGTCTCGCTCGAAGACCGTCACCGAGTGGCCGGCGCGCGTGAGCTGCTGCGCGGCAGCCAACCCGGCCGGTCCGGAGCCCACGATCGCGACGGACTGGCCGGTGCGGAACGAGGGGATCACCGGATCCATGGGACCGTCCTCCCATGCCTTCTCGGCGATCTCCACCTCGATCTGCTTGATCGTCACCGGCGGCTGGTTGATCCCCAGGACGCAGGAACCCTCGCAGGGGGCCGGGCAGAGCCGACCGGTGAACTCGGGGAAGTTGTTGGTCGCGTGGAGGCGATCCACCGCCGAGTCCCACTGTCCCCGGTGCACGAGGTCGTTCCACTCCGGGATGATGTTGCCGAGTGGGCAACCCTGGTGGCAGAACGGGACGCCGCAGCTCATGCAGCGACTGGCCTGGGTCTTCAGGTCGTTCTCCGGGAGGGTCGTCGACTCGTAGACCTCCTTCCAGTCCATGATCCGCAGATCCACCGGACGACGCTCGGGGAGCTCGCGCTCGGTGTGCTTGAGAAAGCCCTTCGGGTCAGCCATTTGCGGCCTCCATGATCGCCTCGTCCACGTTGCGTCCGTCCTTCTCCGCCTGCTCGATGGCGAGCAGCACGCGCTTGTAGTCGCGCGGCATGATCTTGGCGAAGTGATTCACGTTCTGTGCCCAACCGGACAGGATCTCCCGGGCCCGCGCCGAGTCGGTCTCGGTGGCGTGCCTCTCGACGATCCGGTGCAGGAACTCGACGTCCTCCGTCAGCAGTTCCTCGATCTCGACGAGCTCGTCGTTGAGGTTCACCGGCAGCTCGCCGTGCGGGTCGTAGAAGTACGCGACACCGCCCGACATTCCGGCGGCCACGTTGCGCCCGGTGGAACCGAGCACCACGACCTGACCACCTGTCATGTATTCGCAGGCGTGGTCACCCACGCCCTCGACCACCGCGGTGACCCCGGAGTTGCGGACGCAGAAGCGCTCGCCCACCATTCCCCGCAGGAAGATCTCGCCGCTGGTCGCGCCGTAGCAGATCACGTTGCCCGCGATGATGTTGTTCGCCGCCACGAAGTCCGGAGCCGCGTCCAGGGCGGGCCGGACAACGATCCGGCCGCCCGACAGTCCCTTGCCCACGTAGTCGTTGGCGTCACCGAAGACACGCTGGGTCACGCCTGAGGCGAGGAACGCCCCGAACGAGTTCCCGGCCGAACCGGTGAAGGTCAGATCGATGGACCCGTCCGGCAGTCCGGCAGCTCCGTACGCCTTGGAGATCTCGTGGCTGAGCATGGTGCCGACAGAGCGGTTGACGTTGCAGATCGGGTACTGCCCCGTGCCCGGTCCGGACGACGGGTCGGCGAGCACCGACCGGAAGTCGTCGATGAGCGTGCGGTCCAGCACGCCCTCCAACTTGTGGTCCTGCTGCTTCGTGCAGCGCAGGTCCTGGTGCATGAAGGGAGAGTCCGCCTGGGCGAAGATCGGCTCCAGGTCCAGCTTGGCCACCCGCTTGTTGTGTGCGAAGGCCCGCGACTTGTCCAGGCACTCGGAGTGTCCGATCGCCTCGTCGAGGGACCGGAAGCCCAACTCGGCGAGGTACTCGCGGACCTCCTCCGCGATGAACTCCATGAAGTTCACCACGTACTCGGCCTTGCCGTTGAACCGCTCACGCAGCACCGGGTTCTGTGTGGCCACACCCACCGGGCAGGTGTCGAGGTGGCAGACGCGCATCATGACGCAGCCGGCCACGACGAGGGGGGCGGTGGCGAAACCGAACTCCTCGCCGCCGAGCAGCGCCGCCACCATCACGTCGCGGCCCGTCTTGAGCTGACCGTCGACCTGTACGACGATCCGGTCGCGCAGGCCGTTGACCAGCAGGGTCTGCTGGGTCTCGGCGAGGCCCAGCTCCCAGGGGCCACCGGCGTGCTTGAGCGAGGTCAGCGGCGAGGCGCCGGTACCGCCGTCGTGGCCCGAGATCAGCACCACGTCGGCGTGCGTCTTGGACACGCCGGTCGCGACGGTCCCCACGCCCTGCTCTGCGACGAGCTTGACGTGGATCCTCGCCTCGGGGTTGGCGTTCTTCAGGTCGTAGATGAGCTGCGCCAGGTCCTCGATCGAGTAGATGTCGTGGTGCGGCGGGGGCGAGATCAGCCCGACGCCCGGCGTGGACCCACGAACCTCGGCCACCCAGGGGTACACCTTGCCCGGCGGCAGCTGGCCGCCCTCGCCCGGCTTGGCGCCCTGGGCCATCTTGATCTGGATGTCGGTGCAGTTGCTCAGGTAGTTACTGGTCACGCCGAACCGGCCGGAGGCGACCTGCTTGATGGCCGACCGGCGCCAGTCCCCGTTGGGGTCGGGGGTGAACCTGGCGATCGACTCGCCGCCCTCCCCCGAGTTGGACCTGGCGTGCAGCCGGTTCATGGCGATCGCGATGGTCTCGTGCGCCTCCGCGGAGATGGAGCCGTAGCTCATCGCGCCGGTGGAGAACCGCTTGACGATCTCCGACACCGGCTCGACCTCATCGATCGGCACCGGCGGGCGGTTGCTCTTGAGCTCGAACAGGCCGCGCAGCGTGGCGAGACGCTCCGACTGGTCGTCGACGAGCCGCGAGTACTCCTTGAAGATCTCGTAGCGGCCGGAGCGGGTGGAGTGCTGGAGCTTGAACACCGTGTCCGGGTTGAACAGGTGGTACTCGCCCTCGCGCCGCCACTGGTACTCGCCACCGATCTCGAGCTCGCGGTGCGCGGCCTCCTCGGGCCGGGGCAGGAAGGCGAAGCGGTGCCGCAGCGCCACGTCCTCGGCGATCTCGTCGAGCCCGATCCCGTCGATCGGGCTGACGGAGCCGGTGAAGTACTCGTCGCACAGCTCCTGCGACAGACCGGTGACGTCGAACAGCTGGGCACCCGTGTAGGAGGCGAGAGTGGAGATGCCCATCTTGGACATCACCTTGAGCACGCCCTTGGCGGCCGCCTTGCGGTAGTTGGCGCAGGCCTCGACCGTGTCGATCCCGGTGAGGTCGCCCGACTTGACGAGCTCGTCGATCGATTCGAACGCCATGTAGGGGTTGATGGCGTTGGCACCGTAGCCGAACAGCACCGCCATGTGGTGCACCTCGCGGGCGTCGCCCGACTCCACCACCAGACTCACGCGGGTGCGGGTCTTCTCGCGGACCAGGTGGTGGTGCACGGCGGAGGTCAGCAGCAGCGACGGGATGGGTGCGTTGCGCTCGTCGGACTCGCGGTCCGAGAGCACGATGACGGAGGCGCCGTCCTCGATCGCCTCGGAGACCTCGCGGCGGATCCGGTCCAGGGCGATGCGCAGGCCTCGTCCGCCGTGGGCCACGTTGTACAGGCCGCGGACGGTCACCGCACGCAGTCCCGGGCGGGACTCGCCCGCCGCCATGAGGGTGGCGAGTTCGGAGTTGCCCAGGATCGGGTTGTCGAGCTTGATCTGACGGCACGAGTCCGGGCCGGGGTTGATGAGATCGCCCTCGGGTCCGAGCGTCACGCCGTAGCTGGTGACGAGTTCCTCGCGGATGGCGTCGAGGGGCGGGTTGGTGACCTGCGCGAATCGCTGGGCGAAGTAGTCGAACAGCATCCGGGCCCGCTGAGACAGCACGGGCAGCGGGGTGTCTGTGCCCATGGACCCGGTCGCCTCGGCCCCGGCCCCGGCCATCGGGGAGACGAGGATGCGGAGCTCCTCCTCGGTGAAGCCGAAGACGCGCTGGCGCAACACCACACGCTCGTGGCTCATGATCTCATGGCTGATCTGCGGCAGGTCCCCGAGACGGACGATGCCCTCGTCGATCCACTGCTGGTAGGGGTGCTCCGCGGCGAGCTGCTCCTTGATCTCCTGGTCGTCGATGATCCGCCCCGCGGCGGTGTCGACGAGGAACATGCGGCCGGGCCGCAGGCGGGTCTTGGTGACGACCTTGTCCTGCGGGATGTCCAGGACGCCGACCTCGGAGGCCATCACGACGAGACCGTCGTCGGTGACCCAGATCCGGGAGGGGCGCAGGCCGTTGCGGTCGAGGACCGCACCGATCACGGTGCCGTCGGTGAAGGTGATCGACGCCGGACCGTCCCAGGCCTCCATCAGCGAGGCGTGGTACTCGTAGAACGCCCGCTTGGCGGGGTCCATCGTCTCGTGGCGCTCCCAGGCTTCGGGCACCATCATCATCACGGCGTGCGGCAGGGTCCGGCCCGCCAGGGTCAGCAGCTCGAGCGCCTCGTCGAACCGCGCGGTGTCCGATCCGCCGGGGGTGCAGATGGGCAACGCCGCCGACAGGTCCTCGATGTGTTCGCTGGACATGAGCGCCTCGCGGGCCCGCATCCAGTTCTCGTTGCCGCGGGCGGTGTTGATCTCACCGTTGTGCGCGACGTAGCGGAACGGATGCGCGAGCGGCCACGCCGGGAAGGTGTTGGTGGAGAAGCGGGAGTGGACGATGCCCAGGGCGGACTCGACACGCTCGTCCTGCAGGTCCAGGTAGAACGCGGGGAGCTGCTTCTCCGTGAGCATACCCTTGTAGACGAACGTCCGGGGGCTCAGTGACGGGAAGTACACGGTCTCCGAGCCCAGGTCGCCCTTACCGGGCCCCTTGGATCCCAGTTCGTGCTCGCACCGCTTGCGGACCACGAAGCACTTGCGCTCGAGCGCGAGCTCCGTGAGCAGAGCGCCGTCGACACCCGCGGCCTTGACGAAGATCTGGTGGATGGTGGGCTGCGCGTCGCGGGAGATCGCTCCGACGGTCGAATCGTCGACCGGGACCTCACGCCATCCGACAACCGTGACGCCCTGCTCGGCGGCGATCCGCTCCACCATCCGCTTGGCGTCCATCGCCAGCATCCGTGACTGGGGGAGAAAACAAAGGCCGGTCGCGTACGCACCGGCCTCGGGCAGTTCCAGGTTCTGCTCCTCACGCATCACCTCGCGGAAGAACCGATCCGGTACCTGGATCATCAAACCCGTGCCGTCACCGGTGTTGGCCTCGGCGCCGACGGCGCCCCGGTGCTCGAGGTTCACGAGCGCGGCGATCGCCTTCTCGACGATGTCCCGGGACTGACGTCCGTACATGTCCACGACGAACGCGACACCGCAGGCGTCGTGTTCATATTCAGGGCGGTACAGGCCTCTGGGGCCGGGAGTCGTCATCATCTGCTCGCCTTCTTTGTCGACGGGCGGACTCCGTGGTGGCTGGAGCACCCGCACTCAGAACACCGAAGTGCACTGGCCCGGAAATAATATGGGGAAAAGGGGGTAGCCGCACAATTGGGTTTCGTCAATCGACACCAGCCGACGTGGGACACGGATTCCACCTTGTGAGATTTCTCTCAGGAATCGGGATCTCTCGGCCCCGAAATGGCAACCGCCCCGCTCCGAGTGGGTCACTCGGAGCGGGGCGGTTGTGGTGTCAGATCACCGGATGAAGGGCAACGGGGGCAGGGTGACGCCGTCCGGCAACCCCAGCTCGTAGTCGCCGAGCGAACCCGTCGTGACGACGGCCGCATTGGCCGCGACCGCAACCGCGCCCTGTGCGCCCGGTTCGCCACCACGGCCGTTGGGCGTGACCGGACCCGGAGCCGGCGGAGCCTCGGGAACCGCAACGGGCGCGACCGGCATCCCGGGCAGGGGAGGTAGGACCAGGCCGAGGTCGGCGACCGACTGTTGGATCATCGGGGCTGCGGCGATCGAGCCGCCGATGAGGACCACCGGGAGCAGGATCGGCAGCGAACCGACGGCCGAACCGAGCGAACCGGCGGGGGCGAGGGACGCGGTGAGCGATCCGAGGGGCGCGAGAGATCCCTCCGCCGAACCCGGCTCCAGGGAGCCCATCGGGAGCGACCCCTCCAGCGAACCCTCGTCAGACCCGGCATCGGACCCGGCCGACAGCGGATCCAGCGAACCCGGCTCGAGCGAACCCTCCAACGAGCCGTCCTCCGAACCGGCGTCAGATCCCACCGACAGCGGCGCGAGGGAACCAGCGACCGACGCGAGCGGAAGTGAACCCAGTGCCAAGGATCCGGGTTCGATCGAACCCATATCGGACCCTGCATCAGACCCCGCCGACAACGGATCCAGCGAACCCGGCTCCAGGGAGCCCTCCAACGAACCCTCGTCAGAACCGGCATCGGACCCGGCCGACAGCGGAGCGAGCGAACCCGGCTCGAGCGAGCCCTCCAACGAACCCTCGTCAGACCCGGCGTCAGACCCCGCCGACAACGGATCCAGCGAACCCGGCTCCAGGGAGCCCTCCAACGAACCTTCATCGGAACCGGCGTCAGACCCCGCCGACAGCGGAGCGAGCGAACCGGGCTCGAGCGAGCCCTCGCCCGCCTCGGAACCCGAGGAACCGAGCGCCAGCAACACGGTCAGCGCCACGAGCGATCCACCCTCAGCGGATCCGGGCTCCAGCGAACCCTCCAGCGACCCCTCGTCCGAACCGGCGGACAACGGATCCAGTGAACCGGGCTCCAGCGAACCCTCGAGGGAACCGGGCTCGAGGGAACCGGGCTCCAGCGAACCCTCCAACGAACCGGGCTCGAGAGAACCGGGCTCGAGGGACCCGGCGTCAGACCCCGCCGACAGCGGAGCGAGCGAACCGGGCTCGAGGGAACCGGGCTCCAGCGACCCGGGATCGAGAGAACCCGGCTCGAGCGAACCCTCCAGAGAACCCTGGCCGAGGGAGCCGGGATCGAGGGAACCGGGCTCCAGTGAACCGGGCTCCAACGAACCGTTGTCGAGGGACCCGCCGTCGCCCGATCCTGCCGAGCCCAGCAGCAGCTCGAGGTTCAGTCCGAGTCCGGCGTCGACAGAGCCTGTCTGGGCGTTGGCGACAGCCGGGGTGCCGGCCGCGGCGAGTAGAGCCGCGCCGGCGACGGCCGCCGCACGGATATGAAGTGCTCGCTTCGATGTCATTGTCGATCCTCAATCTGGTCGGTGTGCCCACACGGGATCGCTAGCACCGATCCCCCTGCCTGATATGCACATCGTGAAAACTCAGGATAGTGTTACTTCCATCACAGTTCCACCGGTGCGGCGGAAAACTCATCTCGTCGTCGTCAGATGTTTCCCCCCGGCCACCTAGGCTCGCCGGGTGACCACCACGCCCGACGACCCGTCTCCCCGTCACCGGCCGCTGCGCCGGATGGCGGACGGGACCGTCAAGCAGATCAACCCCTTCACCGGAACCGAGGTCTGGACGGTGCCCGGCCGCGGCAACCGCCCCCTCGACCATTCCCCCGGCCATATCTCAGCGGTGGATCCGACCGGCCCGGAGGCGCACTGCGCGTTCTGCGTGTCCCGCCTGCGCGAGACCACCCCGGAGAAGTCGCGTCTGGTCCGCGACGGCGACACCTGGACGACGCTGGACCAGGTGGCCGCGCGAGAGCTCGACCTCACGACTCCCGAGTTCCGGCTCTTCGGCAACCTCTTCGAGATCGTCTCGCTGGACTACTGGAAGGCGGTCCACGGCTACGAGATCTCCGCCCGGGCGTCCGCGCACCAGACCACCTACCTCCGTTCCGAGGCCGGCGTCGACCACGTCCGAGCGCTGGTCCGCACCCGGATCGCCGCCTCGCAGGGGGATCCCGCGGGCGTCGACTCCATGTCGACCGAGGACCTGGTCGCCCACTCGGAGAGCTTCTTCGGCGGCTGCCACGACGTCGTGGTGGCGCGCCGCCACCTCACCGACGGCGCCACCAGAACCGACCGTCACGCCTCCTCCGGCGCGCTCGACCCGGATGAACACGAACAGTTCATCGCCTTCACCGTCCGCGCCATGCGGAGCCTGTACCGCGACAACCCCCACGCCCGGTACGTGTCCGTGTTCCAGAACTGGCTGCAGCCCGCGGGCGCGTCGTTCGCGCACCTGCACAAGCAGCTCGTGGCGATCGATGAGGTCCCGGCGAAGACCGGCCGCGAGGTGGCCGCCCTCTCCCGGGAGCCGGACCTCTACAACACCCTCGGCGTGGACCACGCGGCCTTGGAGGGGTTGGTGCTGGCGGCCAACGAGCACGCGGTGGCGGTGGTCGGGGTGGGGCACCGCTATCCCGCCCTCGTCATCTACTCGCGATCCCCGGCGAGCGAGCCGTGGGAGCACTCCCCGGACGAGCTCCGCGGAATCTCCGATCTACTGCACGCCTGCCATGCCGCCACGGGCCCCCTGGTGCCGTCCAACGAGGAGTGGCACAGCCGGCCGCCGGGGGTCGGCGCGGCGATGCCCTGGCGGATCGTGCTCAAGTGGCGGATCTCGAACCCCGCAGGGTTCGAGGGCGCCACCGGGATCTACGTCAATACGATCGACCCGTGGGCCCTGCGCGACCGGGTCGCCCCGAGGCTGACCGAGCTGCGCGCCTCGGGCCGGATCGCCGACATGGCGCTCGGCGCGGAGTGTGGGGACGTGCGGGGGTCACTGCGTTACGGGTGAGGCCGGACTGGGGTCGCGGAGCAGGACGGGATCGGCGACGACGACGAGGTGGTCCGGTGAGTACCGGGGGCCGTCGACTACCGGGGGCCGTCGACGAGAACGCGCGACTAGATCGCGCGTCGCGCCCGACCCCGGGGCAGCCTCGCGGCGGTGGCCTCGCGGATGCCCGGCACCGAGGCCGGGATCACGACCGGTCCGGAGAGCGACGGGTCGAGCAGCATCGCCGTGGGGGTCTCCTCCGAGCCCATGTTGATGCTCCGGCAGAGCTCGTAGGCGTCCTCGTCCCGCCAGATATTGACCCAGTGCACCTCGAGGCCCTCCCGGGCGGCCCGCCGGCGCAGCGCGGAGGAGTACGGGCATCCGGGACGCCACAGGACCACCACGGCGTGTTCCATGCAGGCCGTACTCCGCACCGACTGCAGGGGCTCGTGACCGGTCACCCTGAGCGGCGAGTTCCACAGGGCCACCACCGTGGTCACCGCCAGCACGAACAGCGCCGGTGCCACTCCGTGCCCGAACCCCACGAGTGTCCAGGCGAGCGCGCACCCCACGGCCACGACGGCCACGGGGCCGAACCAGTGGCCGGGGACGATCTCACGCCCCGCCCGGGCGAAGGGGTGTGTCACGCGGACGACCCTACGCGCCCCGGATCCCCGCTCGCCCGTGCATTGACCGAATCGTGATGCGTCCACGATCGGTGCTCCGCCCGTCGTCCGTGGCGGTAGCGTCGGTGCGATGACGGACTCGCGACCGCCGACCCCGGCCCCGCCGACCAGCACCCGCAAGATCCGCGACCTCACGGGACCGGGGATCACCACCGCGTTCGGCATGGAGGGCACCGATCTGGGGATCACGGCCCGGACGCCCTCCGGACGCCTGCTCGCGGTGTTCGGGGACACCTTCGCCGGAGCGGGTATGGGCGCGCCCCACGTGGGCCGGCCCCATCCGGGGATCGCCGAGTGCGCACCCACCACCGACGAGCGGCCGGGGCCGGGGAATCCCGACTGGCGGTCCCCCGTGGGCCTGTTCTCCGACGAGGACGCCACCGGCGGGGGCCTGGCGTGGGTGGACGCCGCCGGCCCGGGCCCCCGGGACTACGCGGGGCAGCTCATCCACTACGTCCACGGCCGGGACTGCTCCACGGTCCTCCCCAGCGACGTGCTGACCATCGGCGACACGATGTACCTCCACGTCATGGTCAACGAGGGACTCGGGACGGTCACCCGGACGGAGATCCACCGCTCGGTCGACGACGGTCGCACCTGGGAGCCGACCGGTGTCACCTTCTCCCCCCTACTCGAGGGCGGGCACCGCCAACTGTGGACCTGGGAGGCCGGCGGGGACGGATTCGTCTACGTCCTGTCGAGCGGCTTCCAGCGGGACAAGGGGGTCATCCTCATGCGGGTCCGCGAGGAGCACCTCGCCGATCCCGACGTCAACGGCTGGCAGACGTGGGGTTTCCGCGAGGGCGCCTGGGACTGGGGCCACCCCACGACCATCGTGCTGCCGGGCCGTGTCGGGGAGATGTACCTGCGCAGGTGTGAGGACTTCTGGACCCTGACCTACTTCGACGCGGAGCACTACCGGATCGACTGCCTCACCTTCCCGCACATCGGGTCGGACCTGCTGGACCGCTCGGTGACCACCCACACCACGCTCCTGCACGGGTGTGCCTGGGGCGACGAAACCGACGGTTCCGACCCGGCAACCGGCCCGGCACGTGTCGCGCAGCTCTACTGCGGTTGCCCGGTCCCGGGTTCCACGCCAGAGGAGTGGCACTTCGTGGTGAGCCAGTGGAACACCCACGACTCGGCCGCGGGTCCCCCCGGTTGGCCGTACCGGTCCATGCAGTTCGTGGGCTCCATCCCGCGTCCGCCGGGGACCCCGGCCCGGGACTGAACCCCGTCGGCACGTCCGACAGCACCTGCACCCGCACTCCGTCCCGGCTCGTGCGTCCCGGTTCGTGCGTCCCGGCATGTGGGTCCCGGTTCGTGCGTCCCGACCACTCAGGCCCAGGGCAGTGGGCCGAGGGTCCGTGCCGCCCAGTCCTGCACGGCGTCGGCGGAGCGGGAATCCAGGTCGGTGGTGTCCACCTCGATCGCGTCGGGCCAGGGCGCCAGATCAGCGAGTTGGCTCTCGAGCACCGCCACCGTGGCCTCGGACGGGTCCGTGCCGGTGCGGCCCCGCTCCTCGATCCGGCGGACGAGTTCAGCGTGGGGAGCCGTGCACGAGACCTCCACGAGCTCGGCGTGCGCGTCGGCCGCCACGGTCTCCGCCTGGGCACGGCGACGCGGGTCCAGCCAGGTGGCGTCCAGGACCACGCTCCGACCCAGCGCGAGCGACTCCCCGGCCCTGGCGAGCATCCGCGAGTAGACGGCGGAGACGGCCCCCTCCGAATACCTGTCCCCAGTCCCGTCGTCGCGCGGGCGCGCACCCTCGGCGCCGCCGCCCGCGGGAACGTCGGAGCCCAGTTCGTCGGAGCCCAGTTCATCGAAGCGGAGTTCATCGGACCGCAGCAGCTCGGCGCCCAGTGCCACGGCCAGCGGCGCCGCCAGCGTGGACTTGCCCGACCCGGATACCCCGCCCACGAGGATCAACCGGACCCGGGCACGCAGGAGGGCGTCGACGGCCCGGTCCGCCAGGGACAGGGCGAGTCGCGCGTCCGCCCCGAAGTTCTCGGACTGCTCGGCACGGATCGCGGTGACCTTGGCACGGACCAGCGCGCGGTAGCCGATGTAGTGGTGGACGAGCGACGACGGTGCGTCATCCCCCGAGAAATCCCGATAGGCCGCGAGGAAGGCTGCTGCGAGGTCCCGCGCTCCCACCCTGTCGAGGTCCATGGCCAGGAAGCCGGCGTCGAGCATCGCGTCACCGAACCTCAGCCGGTCGTCGAACTCGAGGCAGTCGATCACCCGGGGCCCGTCGTCCAGGAGGTAGACGTCGGCCGCGAGCAGGTCACCGTGGCCGTCGACCACACGGCCCGCCTCGATACGTGCCCTGAGGAGTCGGTCCCGCCCCCGGAGGTACTCCCCAGCCAGCCATTCGACGTCGTCGACGATCTCCGGTGCGTCCTCGCCCACGCTCAGACGACGCAGGTGGTCGATCGAGTCGCGCCACAGCCCGGCAACGGCGTCGGCGGTGCCCACCGCGTCGATCTCCTCCGAGTGGGGGCTCGCCGCGTGGAGGTGGTCGAGCTGCCTGGCCACCTCGCGCACGCCCGCCCCGAGATCCGGATCGCCGACGCGGCCCGAGCCCGAGGCACGCGACCACACCAGGGATTCCAGGCTCCTCCCGGAGGGCAGTCGACGCATCCGGACCACGTGGTCGATCACCTCGCCGTCGGGACCACGGACCTCAAGTACGCCGTCGTACACGTCCGGCGCCAGGCGGCTGTTGAGCTCGACCTCCCGCCGACTCTGCTCGGCCCTGGCCTCGACCGTCCTGTTGTCGAGGAACCCGAGGTCGATGCGTTTGCGCACTTTGTGAGCCTCGTCACCATAGAGCACGATGAGAGCGCTGTGCGTCTCGACGACGGCCGGCCCTCCGTCCGTCACCGGGTCGGCATCCGCAGGGGTGTCCATAACCCCAGCCTAGGCAGGTATGACGGCGTTCGCCGCCGACCCGCGCGGCTGGCCGGATACGCCCCCCTCGCGCCCGGTGACCGGAGTGTTACATCAAGGAACACTCAGGTTTTGACCCCCCTGACACGACCATGGATCGCTTGTAGGGTCACCGACGCACCTCGCTCCGATCGAGGTGTCCGCGATGAGAGACATCGTGGTCAACGAAGATGGGAGCTGTTCATATATGACGAACACCCACCGGAAGACCACCACCCGCACCACCGCCAAGATCGCCGCCGTCGGCGCGTTCGGCATCGGTGCCGCCATCGCGTTCCCCGGCCTCGCCGCCGCCCAGGATGCCCCGGCCGGCAGCCTCGAGGGCCTCACAGGCGACACCGGCAGCCTCACGGAGCTCACGGCCGACGACGGCAGCCTCGCCGACCTCGACCTCGGCACCGACCTCGCCGTCGACCTGGGCAGCCTCGCCTTCAACCTGAACCTGGGCGCCGAGGCGTCCAACCCGGGCTCGGTCGAGCTCGGCAGCCTCGGTGTCTCGCCCAACACCGGCAGCGACATCGTCGACGGTGGCTCCGCAGCCGAGGGCACCGATGCGGGCACCGGCTCGCTGGACACGGGCTCGCTCGGTGGGGGCACCGACACCGGCTCGGTCTCGGGTTCCGCTGACGAGGGCACCGACACCGACACCGGTTCGGTCTCCGGCTCCGCCGGTGAGGCCACCGACACCGGCTCCGCTGACGAGGGCCTCGACACCGGCTCGGTCTCGGGCTCGGCTGACGAGGGCACCGACACCGACACCGGGTCGCTCAGCGGCGCGCTCGCCGGACTGAGCTCCGGCGCCGAGGCCGGAGCGGAGGTCGGCGTCGACGCGGGCCTGACCACCGGCTCGCTGGGCTGATAGCCCCGCATCCCCGTACTCCGGATGCACTTCCGCGGCCCGGGGTCGTGACGTCTTCACCGTCACGACCCCGGGCCGTCGCGTGTCCGCGGACACGATGGGGAATGATGCAGGGGTGACGATCGTCGTGGCATGCGGGGCCTTCAAGGGCTCTCTCACCGCTATCGAGGCATGCCATCACGCTGCCGAGGGTGCTCGCCGGGCCCACCCGGACACCGATGTGGTGGTCAGACCCGTCGCGGACGGGGGCGGCGGAAGCCTCGAGGTGATGGTCGCCGGCGGCGCCCGCGAGGTGCGCGTGACCGCCTCCGGTCCCACCGGCGAGTCCGTCGAGACCTCCTTCGCGGCCATCGACCCGGACACCGCGTTCGTCGAGATGGCGGACGCATGTGGGCTGCTCCGCCTCCCCGGAGGCCTGATGCGACCCCTCGAGTCCTCGAGCCGCGGGGTGGGAGAGGTCCTCCTGGCCGCCCTCCGCTCCGGTCGCGGGAACATCCACCTCGGCATCGGGGGCAGCGCCTCCACCGACGGCGGCACCGGGATGCTCTCCGCGCTGGGTGCCCGCTTCCTCGACTCCTCGGGCACCGAACTCCCCGACGGCGGCGGAGCGTTGGTGAACCTCGACCGCGTCGACCTGGACGGCATCGATCCCGCCGTCCGCGCCTCCCGGATCCTCGTCGCCTGCGACGTGGACAATCCCCTCCTCGGCGCGATGGGCGCGGCCCGCGTCTACGGCCCGCAGAAGGGGGCCTCCGCCGAACAGATCGAGGACCTCGAGGCGGGCCTGACCCGCCTGGTCGAGGTCCTGCGCGGCCAGGGGCTCGACGTGGACCCGGACGCACCGGGATCCGGCGCGGCCGGTGGCGTGGGCTTCGCGGCCCGCGAGCTGCTCGACGCGTCGCTCGATCCGGGCTTCGAGGTCCTGGGCACCCTCACCGGCCTCGAGGACGTGGTGTCCGCCGCAGACCTGGTGGTGACCGGCGAGGGCCGGCTCGACGACCAGACCATGCACGGCAAGACGCCCATGGGCGTGGCCGCGCTGTGCCGCTCCCACGCGGTGCCGGTGGTGGCCGTGTGCGGCCGGCTGGACCTGGGTGCCGACCGCGTGGCGGAGGCGGGGTTCGCGGCCGCCGCCGCCCTCACCGAGCGGGAGCCGGACCTGGCCAGGTCGATGGCCAACGCGGGCGCGCTGCTGGAGGAAGTGACCGCCGAGGTCGTCTCGCGCATCCTGGCCTGACGGCCCCGGCGTCGTGCACCAGCCGTCTCGTCTCAGCCGTCGCGTCTCAGCCGTCGCGCCCCAGGCGTCCGTCGCCTGCCCCGTCCCTCGCGTCGCCTACCTCGTCCTACGCGTTCGGCCAGCCCGTGACGGTGGCGGCGGCCGCAACGCGGTCGTCCACGATCATCCACATCTCCAGTCGGTCTCCGGACCGCCTCCGCCGGATCGTCATCGACGAGCCCGGCACCACGGGGTGGGAGTACTCGATCACCACGCGGTGAGGGTGTCGGAGCAGATCGGGATGGTGCAGGAGTTCGTCTTCCACGGCATCGAAATAGGCGGCGTTGTTGAGGTGCTGCAGCGGGTCGAAGTCGGTGCTCCGGAGGATGTGGGGCCGGTCTTCCGGCATGTCCGGGTCGGGGGAATCGGTCGGCCGGGCCGTGGTCATGGCGACCCACCGCAAACGGTGGGTGTCCGTAGTGGAGGCGAGGGTGGCGAAACCCTCCTCGCTGATGCGGGCGGGGACGCCGAGAGCGCTGACGTTGATCCAGAACGCCTCGGTCTCCACCAGTCCGTCAGGTCGCTCCAGGGAATCGGGAGGGCTGGTCCGGTGCTCGGCGGTCAGCCGCACACGCATGTTCGCCCACCGCGTGGACAGTCCCGAACACCAGCGTTGAAGGTGCACGGTGGCCGGCCAGGAGATCGGCTCGATCACGTCGATCACGGTACGGCGCACGATCCAGTACGGGTCGGTCCCTGCGTGGCCGGCGGCCTCCAGATCGTCGCCCGCCATGTCCTGGAGGTACCGGGCGATGCTGTCCAGCCGCAGCCGTCGCTGGGGATCGACGTCGCCGGTGCGCACCGTGCGGGAGGCGGAGAACACCGATCCGCTGGAGGGCGGCGGGGGAAGTGGGTGCAGTCCAGGGTCCTGTGCCGGGTCGCTCATAGGTTTCGGGTCGCTCATGAGTGCGTCCTCTCGCGTGTCCGATCCGAGTGGCTCCCGGGGCAGGTGCCGGTGGCCGGCGATCCGGTCGTGCGAGTGGGCGAGGCGACCCGCACGTCCCCGTGAGCCGCAACCGTGGGGCCACTGTAGACCCGCGGCCCCGCCTGTGGACGCCGACGCTCGTCCGATCGGCCCGCGGAACCCACTCGGCCTGCAGCTGTGCGCTCGCCGGTCCACGGGCACGCGAGGCACCGGGTGGGCCATGATGGGGACACCGACAGACCCCGGAGGTCGACATGCGCAAGTGGCTCCTCGGCGCCCCCGTCGCCGCACTGGCCGCCGTCGCGGCCGCGGACATGCGACAGACCAGGTACCCGATCCTGCGGACGTTCCCCGTTCTCGGGCACGCACGCATGGCCCTGAGTTCCATCGGCCCCGAACTGCGCCAGTACATCGTGGCGGGCAACAACGAGGAGCGGCCGTTCACCCGCGACCAACGTGCCTGGGTCTACGAATCGGCGGAGGGACGGGCCACCACGTTCGGATTCGGCACGGACAACAACGTCGAATTCCTCGAGGGCTACCCGATCGTCAAGCCGCGCACGTTCACCGGGGTGACGGTGTCCGCCCAGCCGCACTCGGCCGAGCAACTCCAGTTGCCCCCGGCCAAGGTCCTCGGCGCCGCCCGCGGCCGGGCCCGCGCGTTCCGCCCCGAGTCCCTGGTGTCGATCTCCGGGATGAGCTACGGCGCCCTGTCGGCCCCGGCGGTTGAGGCCCTCAACCGCGGCGCCTCGCTCGCGGGTGCACTGCACAACACGGGCGAGGGCGGCCTGAGCCCGTACCACCAGAAGGGCGGTGACCTGGTCTTCCAGATCGGGACTGCCTACTTCGGGGTACGCGACGCAGAAGGCCGTTTCGACCTGGGCTCACTGGTCGCCCTCACCGAGAAGCACCCGATCAGGGCGATCGAGATCAAGCTCAGCCAGGGAGCCAAACCCGGGCTCGGTGGTCTGCTGCCCGCGGCCAAGGTCACCACGGAGATCGGGCGCATCCGCGGCATCCCCACCGACCGGGACTGCGCGAGCCCCTCCCGGCACACCGCCTTCCACGACGTCGATTCCATGCTCGACCTGGTCGAGGAGATCGCCGAGCACACCGGGCTGCCGGTGGGCATCAAGTCCGCGGTCGGCGAGCTGGGCTTCTGGGAGCAGCTCGCCTCGGCGATGGTGACGCGGGAGCGCGGCGTCGACTTCATCACCATCGACGGCGGCGAGGGCGGTACCGGTGCCGCCCCACTGGTCTTCACCGACGCGGTGTCCCTGCCCTTCCGGCTGGGCTTCTCCCGCGTGTATCGGGTCTTCGCCGAGGCCGGGCTCACCGACGACGTGGTCTTTGTCGGTTCCGGCAAGCTGGGCATCCCCGAGAACGCGGCGGTCGCGTTCGCACTCGGTGTGGACATGATCAGCGTCGGTCGCGAGGCCATGCTCTCGATCGGCTGCATCCAGGCGCAGAAGTGCCACACCGACCGCTGCCCCACCGGCGTGGCCACCCAGAACCCGTGGCTCGTCCGCGGCGTGGACCCCACCGACAAGGCCGTGCGGTGCGCGGCCTACATCCGGTCACTGCGGCGGGACCTCGTCAAGATCTCCGGCGCCGTCGGCGTTCCCCACCCGTCACTGATCGGGCCCGAGGACGTGGAACTGGCCAACGGCACCCGGGAGTCGACGACTCTCGCGGAGATCTACGGCTATCAGTCGGGGTGGGGCCTGCCCGGCCGGGCCGACATCCGCCAGATCACCGACATCATGATCGCCAGCGGTGCCGCCGAACACACCGCCGCCTACACGCCGCCCGGCATCTGATCGCCCGTCGCCTGACCGGCCGGTATCCAACCGACAGGTATCCATCCAGCCGGTATGCAGACAGAGGTATCCGCTAGCCGTATCCGGTCAGCCGGCGTCCTCCCCCTCGGCGATGCCGGCCCTGAGCAGCCCCAGTTCGCGGTTGAGGTTGGCGTGCGCCTGCTTCTCCCACGCGTCGCGCCCGGCCCTGGTCCGGAATACCGACTTCCGCTCGAGCAGCCCCTCCAGGGAGGCGATCCGCCCGGCCACGAACCGCTCGCCCGGCACGTGCGCGAACTCGTGGCGGACGTCATGTGTATAGGTGTCGTAGGTTTCCGGGTCCGACCCCAGGACCGCGAGGTCGGCGTCCGAGAGGACCGCACCGTTGAGGTCCCCGGCCTCGACCCGGTGCCCGCCCATCAGCCGCACCAGTCGCGCCACCTCGTCGACAGGGGCGGCCGGGTCGAGCGCCTTCTCGGTGAACGCCGCCGACTTGTCGTTGTTCTCCGATTCCGTCGGGTCGAACACCGCGGTGTGGAACCAGGCGGCCAGCCGGACCGCGGTCCCGTCGAACGCCTCACCGTCCGCCTCCAGCGCGTCCACCGCACGGAGCACCGCGCGCAGATGCGTCTCGTTGTGGTAGCGGCGCTGCGGTTCGTTCCACCTCTCGAGCAGATCCGATCGCAACTCGGGCGTGAGGAACTCGACCTCGGAGTCGAGGGGGTCAGCGGCTGCCGGACGGTCGGTATCCATGTTCCGATGCTACCGCCGGACCCCGTCTCAACTGCGTGAATCGTGAACTGCGTGAACGTACCTAGACGTCCAGGTCCGCGCCCGTGCGCGGCGGGAACGCCGCCAACGCCTCCTGCTCCTGCGCGTCGAACATCCGGGCCCGGGACAGGAACCGACGGCCGGTCGGGTTCTCGAGACTGAACCCCGAGCCCCGGCCCGGGACCGCGTCCAACACCAACTGCGTGTGCTTCCAGGTCTCGAACTGTGAGCCCGAGATCCACACGCGAAACCGGGGCGACGACGACGAGGAGGACGAGAGCTCCTCGTCGTCGTCGCCCGGTGGGGCGCCGGGGCCGTCGCCGACCCGATCGCCGTCGGCACGATCGCCGCCGGCACGATCGCCCAGAGCGAGATCCACCTCTCCCACCAGGATGTCGCGCTGACCGACCCGGAACTCCCCGTCGGGGTAACACATGGGCGCCGAACCGTCGCAGCACCCGCCCGACTGGTGGAACATCACCGGTCCGTGTCGGCCGACGAGTTCACGGATCAACTCGGCAGCCGGTTCGGTGACCACGACGCGCGGCGGGAGACCGGGCGGTGCACCCTCCGGCGGCACAGCCCGCGCCGCGATGGGCACGTTCCCGCCCGAGGGCAGCCCGCACACGTCGTCCATCGTCATCCCTCCCTGCTGTCGGTCATTTCCGCGGCCATTCGACTCGTCGGCCAGTCAACCCTGTCGTCGCCCGGTCCGGCTCAGAAGAAGCCCTGCGGCTTGCCCGAGTAGCTCACCAACAGGCACTTGGTCTGCTGGTAGTGGTCGAGCATCATGCGATGGTTCTCGCGTCCGATGCCGGACTGCTTGTAGCCGCCGAACGCCGCGTGGGCCGGGTACTGGTGGTAGGTGTTGGTCCACACCCGGCCGGCCTGGATGGTGCGGCCCGCCCGGTAGGCGGTGGTGCCGTTGCGCGACCACACGCCGGCGCCCAGGCCGTAGAGCGTGTCGTTGGCGATCATCATGGCGTCGTCGAAGTCGGTGAACGAGCTCAAGCTGAGCACCGGACCGAAGATCTCCTCCTGGAACAGCCGCATCTTGTTGTGGCCGCGGAACACCGTGGGCTGCACGTAGAAGCCGCCCGCGAGGTCGCCGTCGAGTTCCGCCCGCCCGCCACCGGTGAGCACGTCCGCGCCCTCCTGCTTGCCGATGTCGATGTAGGACAGGATCTTCTCCAGCTGGTCGTTAGAGGCCTGAGCACCGAGCATGGTGTCGGTGTCCAGGGGGTTGCCCTGGGTGATCTTGTTGGTGCGCTCGATCGCGAGCTCGGAGAACTCGTCGAAGACCGACCTCTGGACCAGCGCGCGCGAGGGGCAGGTGCACACCTCGCCCTGGTTGAGGCCGAACATCGCGAAGCCCTCGAGCGCGGCCTGACGGAAATCGTCGTCGGCGTCCATGACGTCCTCGAAGAAGATGTTGGGGCTCTTGCCGCCCAACTCGAGTGTCACCGGGATGAGGTTCTCCGAGGCGTACTGCATGATCAGGCGCCCGGTGGTGGTCTCGCCGGTGAAGGCGACCTTGCGGATCCTCGGGTTGGAGGCCAGGGGCTTGCCCGCCTCGGTGCCGAAGCCGTTGACCACGTTGAGCACGCCGGGCGGGATGAGGTCACCGATCACCGACAGCAGGAACAGGATCGACGCCGGGGTCTGCTCGGCCGGCTTGAGCACCACGCAGTTGCCCGCGGCCAGTGCCGGGGCGAGCTTCCACACCGCCATGAGGACCGGGAAGTTCCACGGGATGATCTGGCCGACCACGCCGAGGGGCTCGTGGAAGTGGTACGCCACCGTGTCCTCGTCGATCTGCGAGATCCCGCCCTCCTGCGCGCGGATACACCCGGCGAAGTAGCGGAAGTGATCGATCGCCAGCGGGATGTCGGCCGCCAGACACTCGCGGATCGGCTTGCCGTTGTCCCACGATTCGGCCAGGGCGATGGCCTCGAGGTTCTCCTCCATGCGGTCGGCGATCCGGAGCAGGACCAGCGAGCGCTCGGCGGCGGAGGTGGCGTTCCAGGCCGGGGCGGCGGCCCACGCGGCGTCCAGGGCCGCCTCGATGTCCTCGGAGGTGCCGCGGCCGACCTCGCAGAAGACCTGACCGGTGATCGGGGTGACGTTCTCGAAGTACTCGCCCTTGACGGGTGCCACCCACTCGCCGCCGATGTAGTGCTCGTAGCGGCTCTCGTAGGACATCACCGAACCATCGGCGCCGGGCTGTGCGAAAACGGGCATCGTGCCCCTCCTTCTCCTCCGCGCGACCCCCGTGGTCGTCGCTGTGATGTAGGACACTAATTGCGGCAGGGTTGCAGCAACGTTGCACGACGGACGATTCCGTCCGACTCCGTGCGGGCACTGCCCGACCGGACAGGCCCCCACCCGTTCGACCTGCCGGAATCCACCGCATCCCCTCGCCGCGGACGTCCCGACCGCCCTACCGTCAGCCCCCATGGAGACCACCGCGAGACCCGGGGCGACCCGAGAGATTTCCGCGATCCGGGGCGGACCGGGCCGACGCTTCGGGGCGTTCACCGTCGTGGCCGACGCCCATCGGGTACGGATCGGGCACGACCTCAGCCACGACGAGGTGAGCGAGGCGGTGATCCCGGCCATGTCCCGCGACCTGCTCGACACCGGGGTCCTCCACACCGTGGACGAGTTCCACCGGGCCGTGACCGCGCTCGTGACCTCCCGGGACGGGAGCTGGCAGGAGTGCTGGTCCGACTACTACCGGTCCTCGATCGCAGCACTGACAAACGGCCACTGTCCGTTCTCCCCGGTCCACGACCGGGCGGTGGCGGAGTTGGTCGGCGACTCGGCGCTGGAGATCGGGTGTTGCTTCGGGTTCCTGTCCCTGCGGCTCTCACGGGAGGGGGCCGGGACCATCGCGGCAGATCTGGATCCCACCGTCCTCAGGCTGCTCCGGACCTGCGCACCGGCCGGTGACATCCTGCCGACCCCCGTCTGTCTCGACGCGCGGACGACCCCCTTGGCGACGGACACCGCGGACACCGTCTACCTCGTCCACGTCCTCGAGCACCTCGACGAGGACGCCGGCTGGGACGTGGTCCGCGAAGCCCTCCGTCTGGCGCGACGCCGCCTGGTGATCGCCGTCCCCTTCGAGGCGGTGGCGGTGGCACAGTACGGGCATGTCCGGACCTTCGACATCCCCACACTGACGGCACTCGCCACGCGGATAGAGATGCTGGGTCACAGTTGGCCCCGCGGGGTGCGGACCCGGGTCGACCAGCACCACGGAGGGTGGCTCGTGGTGGACAAATGACCCGCCGGCCCCGCCCCATCGGCCCATCGCCAAGAGCGTTCCGCACACGATTGCCGAGAAGAGGGTGTGCGGAACGCTCTTCTCGTCGGGCCGCACGGTCGGTGGCGGTGGCGGCGGCGGTCAGAGCAACCCCTGCCGACTGGCCACGTACACCGCCTCGGCACGCCGGGAGACCTTGAGTTTGCGCAGTATGTTGCTGATGTGGAACTTGGCGGTGGTGGCCGAGATGAACAGGGCCTGACCGATCTCCTTGTTCGACATCCCCTCCGCCAGCAGCGTCAGGACCTCGATCTCCCGGGCCGACAGGGCCTCGGACGCCGAGCCCCCGCCCTTGAGAGCGTCGAGCACCATCGACGCGGTCCGGGTGTCGAAGGCGCTCTGCCCCGACGACACCGACCGGACGGCGGTCACCAGCTCGGTGACATCCACGTTCTTGACCACGTACCCACGTGCTCCGGCCCGGACCGCACGCACGACTATCGCCTTGTCGAGGAAGGTGGTGAGCACCAGCGGGGCGACGTCGGGGAACAGGTCCCGGACCGCTGCACAGACCCGCAGTCCGTCGAGTTCGGAGCCGCTCCCGAGTTTGAGGTCGATCACCGCGACGTCCGGGCGGGTCGAGCTGATGACCTCCAGCGCCGAGTCCGCGGTTGACGCCTCCCCGACCACCTCGATATCGGGTTCCCGCTGCAGCATCAGCCGCAGCCCTTCGCGGAGGACCGCGTGATCGTCCACCAGGACGGTGCGGATCGTCGCCGGTGGGGTCATGGGGCCGGCTGCCGACGGGGTCATCGGACCGGCCGCCGGTCCGCACCGTCGACGCGGGGCGCCACCACCGTGATCGCCACCCCGCCCAGCTCGGACTCCGCGATGCTCATCACGCCCCCCACCAGTTCCGCCCTCTCCCTCATGTTGACCAGCCCGTGGCGCTCGTCGGGGGACCCGGTCCGGGCGGCCTCGAGCAGGTAGCGCAGGTCCTCCGGCCGGCCCTCGCCGTCGTCCTCCACGGTCAGGCCCACGGCCTCGTCACTGAAGTCCAGGGTCACCACCACGCCGTCCCCCCGCGAGTGTCTCGCGGCGTTCGCGAGCGCCTCACCGGCGATCCGGAGCAACTCGTGCTCGATCTCGTGGGTCGTGGGGAACTCGCTGCCGAGGACCCTGACCTCGGTGGACATGCTCGACGGGACGTGGAGACGACAGAGATCCTCGATCAGCCGACTCAGGCTCCCGTCACCGTCGTCGATCGTGCGGAGGGCGTAGATCACTGACCGCAACTGTTCGACGGCCTGGTCGGTCAGATGCACCGCCTTCTCGAGCAGCGGCCGCTGCTGCTCGGCCCGTCCCACCGCGTCGAGGCCGAGTTGGAGATGCATCCCCGCGCCGAGGACGAGCTGGGACACGCTGTCGTGGAGTTCCCGGGCCATCCGCGACCGTTCCACGTCGAGGATCCGCTGGCGATGCGCGGCGTCGAGCTCCCGGTGGGCGATCTCGAGTTCGGAGTTCCGCCGGGACAGCTCCACCACGTGCCCCCGGGCCTCCTCGTACGCTTCCTCCGCCCGCGCGAGCAGCGTCTCCTTGTCCCGGAACAGGACGGAGTTGTGCAGGGCCACGGCCGCCTGCGCGGCGAGGATCCGCAGGACCACGGTGTCGATGTCATCGGCCGGTCTCCCGGGGTGGCGCCACGACGCCAGCCCGCCGATCACCCCGCCGTGCAGGATCAGCGGCACGGTCACCGCGTCGGGGCCGCCGGCCTCGGCCACCTCGGCGGAGCGGCCGCCCCGGAGCACCGCGAGCAGGACGTTGACCACACCCTTGGGCAGACCGTCCGGCACCGGCGCGAGATCCCGCCCCTCGAACGCCACGAAGCGCCCCTCGGGGTCCACGAGGACGTGCCGTGGTTCGACGGACGGGAGCTGACCGTCCCGGAGGGCCACCAGCGCCCACTGGGCGTCGAGCTGGTCGTACGCGACCCTGAGGACGGACAGCATCAACTCCTCGGGCCCCTCGGCGGTCCGCACCAGCGCCCCGGAGACGCGATCGAGTGCGTGCATGGAACGTCGCAGCCGCGATTCGGCCGCACGGTACTGGTCGAAGAAACTCCTCTTGACCGACCGCAGGCCGAGGAGGGAGTCCAGGTCCGTGGGCCCCTCGGTCATGACGCCTCCCGATAGAGTCGTTCGACGTCCTCGAGGGTGACGGGACGCGGATTCGTGGCCATGCAGAGATCGTCGAGCGCGTGCGCGGCCAACGTGGGGATGTCCTCGCCCCGGACTCCCAGGAGCGTGAGTCCCGACGGGATCCCGACCGACGCGGAGAGGTCCCGGAAGCGGTCCGCGACCCGGTCCGTCACCTGGCCGCCCCGGGAACCGACGGTGACGCCGGCCGCGCGCGCCAGGCCGGCCATGCGGTCCGGAGGCATCACCACCCCGTTGTGTCGGACGACATGGGACAGCAGGACCCCGTTGATCTGGCCGTGGGACGAGTCGTACCGCCCGCCCACCGGGTGGCTCATCGCGTGGACCGCCCCCAGCACGGCGTTGCTGAACGCCATCCCCGCCTCGAGCGACGCCAGCGCCATGTCCTCCAGCTGCACGTGACTGAGCCTCTCGCCGGCCGCGAGCCTGTCGAGCGACCGCGCGCACAGCTCCACGGACCGCAGGGCGTGGGAGTCCGTCAGCGGGCCCGCCGCGCGCGAGAAGTACGCCTCCACCCCGTGCGAGAGCACGTCGATCGCGGTCGCCGCCCCCACGTCCTCGGGGACGGTCGCATGGGTACTCGGGTCGATGACCGTCACGTCCGGCACCAGCGACCGACTCACGATGGTCACCTTGGTCCGGCGGTCCGAGTCGTTGACCACGCAGAACTGCGAGACGTCGGCCCCACTGCCCGCTGTCGTCGGCACGGCCACCACCGGGGGCAGCGGCAGCCGGACACGGTCGACCCCCTCGTACTCGAGGACGTGCCCGCCGTTGGAGACGACGAGCGCGACCCCCTTGGCGGCGTCGATCACCGAGCCGCCGCCCACCGCCACGATCACGTCGCACCCCGAGGAGTGATAGGTCTGCGCGCCCTCGAGGATCTGGGACGCGCGCGGGTTGGGGCGGACGTCGGACCACACGACCGGCTCGGCACCCTGTGCCCTCAGTCCCTCGACGACCGTGCCCGGCCACGGGGTGAGTTCGAGCCACGGATCGGTGACGACGAGGGGGCGACGTGCGCCCAGCCCCATGGCGGCGGTCGCGGCCTCGGGCAGGGCTCCGAAGCCGAAGAGGATCTCCGGCGCGTGGAACTTCGCCACCCGGCCTTCCGACGACATGACCTCACGATAGGCCCGGGGCATCTCAGGCGAGCGAGCTTCCCAGCAGACCTGCCCGTTCGGACAGTTCCGCGGGGTCGCGCGCGGTCACCACCCCGTCCAGGTATCGCGCATACGCGCTCAGTCCGCACGCGGGCCGGTTCCAGTACCTCCGGGCCTCCGGGGTGATCCACGCCATCCGGTGGGCCCGCCTGCTGATGCGGCCCACCAGGTCCTCCCGCGGATCGAGCCCGTTGCTCCGCCCGTCACCCACGATGAGGACCGAGGTCCGGGCGTCGATCAGGTCGCCGTGGCGGTCGAGCAGCTCGGCGAACATCCGGCCGTAGTCGCTGCTCGCCTCGAGATCCAGTCCGGGTGCGGACAGGACGGTCGCCAACGCGTTCTCGCCGGACGACGACAGGAGGTGGTCCGTCACGTCGACGGGTCGGTCGACAAAGGCGACGACCGAACACCGGTTGACCTTCTGGTGCAGGCTCTGGGCCAGCCGCAGGACGAAGCCGGTGACGGGCCGGACCGAGAGCGACACGTCGACCAGGATCAGCAGCTTGAGCGGACCGGGGACGCGGGTCCGGTTCATGATGGTGAACGCCTCGCCGTCCGTCCCCCACGCCCGACGCAACGTGGAGCGAGAATCGAGCAGTCCGCCGGCGAACGGTCGCGATCGTCGGCGGGGGGCGCCACGGATGCGGCGCATCACCTCGTGGGACGCGCGTTCGAGGTCGGCGCTGTCGGTCACCTCCCGGCCACCCCGGACCTCGTCGTCGTCGTCACGTCCGTCGGTGGCGTCCTCCGGGAGGCTCTTCAGGAACGCGACCACCGCGTCGACGAACATCCCCGCCTGCTCGCCTCTCAGATCTCCGCCGTCGTCACCGTGCGCCGCATACACCTGACGGGCGTCGTAGCCGTCGAGGGTCCGCAGGACGTCGAGCGCGTCCGCCCATTCCAACGACTCCTCACCGGACACCGAGATCGCGGAGGACCCCATCTCGCCGACATGGTCCGATGACGCGCGGTCCACCTCGATCTCGTAGGTGACCGAGGACTGCCACCGCTCCGCCCCCTCCTGGACCGCGAGGTCCTCCTCCCCGGTCGCGGTCGAGAAGTCTGAGTCGTCGTAGTGCATGTCCTCGTTCCGCCGGCTCGTCTCGTCTCCCTCGACCAGATCCCCGATCTCGGCCGGGTTCAGGTCCGACGGGGTGGAGGGCGAGGACTCGTCCGTGTCCAGCTCCAGTTCGTCGGGCAGTCCGCCCACCTGCGGGGCGCCGCCGTGGGCCCCTCCGGCGTCCTCGGTACGGGTGGTCAGCACGCCCAGGAAGAAGCGGTCGAACACCGCGTCGAATCCCCGGTTCTCCCGCTGGTACTTGACCGTCACCGCACGGAGCGCCGCCCGCAGGGCCTCGGGCCGGGACGTCCCGATCAGCGCGAGCACCGTCCGCAGCTCCACCACCTCGGCCGGGGAGACCGCCACCTCGCGCTCCCTGAGGAGTCGGCCGAACGCCACGGAGGCGATGTCGAGGACGTCCGAGGGCGAGAGGCGGGACGCCGTCCCGGTCGTCATCGCCGTCCGGTCCCGCGCCCGGCCCCGCTGCGGGCCCGACCGGCCCCGAACGCGGCGGAGGTCGACGCCCCGGTCGCATCGGCGGCCGCCCTCATGTCCCGCCCGTTCCCTGCCGGCTCCTCACCGGGGGCGCCCCCACCGCCGAGCACGCCGCGGGCGACATCGTCGTCGGACCGGTACTTCAGAAGGGCGGCGGACAGGACCCAGCCGAGCTCCGGACCGTCTCCTCCCCACACCGACGCGGCGCGGGCCGCGTCCACCACCTCGGAGATCGACGGAGGCTTGCGCAGCGGCATCTCGCGCAGTCGCCGCGCCTTCTCCACCACATCGGCCGCCACGGTCTCCGGAACCTCCGGTGCGCGGGATCGGACGATCTCCGTCTCCCGTGCGGCGTCCGGGAAGTCCACGTGGAAGTGCAGGCACCGGCGCTTGAGGGCACTCGACAGCTCCCGGGTGTCGTTCGAGGTGAGGATCACCCAGGGGGTGGTGCGTGCGCGGTAGGTGCCGAGCTCCGGGATCGTCACCTGTTTCTCCGCGAGCACCTCGAGCAGCATCGCCTCGAGCGACTCCTCCGTCCGGTCGATCTCGTCGATGAGCAGGACCACCGGGTCCTCGGACATGATCGCCTCGAGCAGCGGCCGGGTGACCAGGAAGTCCTCACCGTGGATCCCCACCTCCATCTCCGCCAGCGCGGCAGAGGCGGCGGCGAGATCCTCGTGCACCTGCAGTTCCACCGTGATCCGATCCCGGAGCATCTGGACGTGGAGCAACTGCTTGGCGTAGTCCCACTCGTACAGTGCCCGGGCGTCGTCGAGTCCCTCGTAGCACTGCAGCCGGACCAGCCGCCGACCGAACGCGGAGGCGAGCGACTTGGCCAGCTCGGTCTTGCCCACACCGGCCGGCCCCTCTAGCAGCAGTGGCCTGTCGAGGACCGTCGCCAGGTGTACGACCGTCGCGAGTTCCCGGTCGATGATGTAGCCCGTCCCGCGGAGCGCCTCCTGCAGGACCTCCACGTCGATCACCGCGTCCGCGGGACCCACCTCGTCGGGGCGATCGTCGATGACGTCCATGGTCGGGCCCTTCCCGTGTTCTGGATGGTGGTGTCCCCCCGGGGGGCGCGCGGGTCGGATCCGCTCGCCCGCCCCCGGGGAGGACCTGGTGGGGTTCGTGCGACCTGCCGGTGCGAGACGGTCAGTACGAACCGGTCATCGCGTGTTCGACCATCGGGATCAGTGACTCGACCGTGGACTCACGCGGGTTACCCGGGGTGCACGCGTCCCCCATCATGTGTTCGGCGATCCTGCGGATGTTCTCCGCCGAGGTGTCGATCCTGTCGCCCTTGCCCTTGTACTTGCCCGTGTCCATCTGGTTCTTCTCGTACAGCCCGGGCGTGATCTGACTGAAGTTGTCGGGGATACCGACGTCCTTGGACAACCGGATGGCGGCCTCCACCGCGGCGTCGGCGGCCTGGACGGTCGTCATGTTGCGGGTGTCCACGCCCATCTGCGGCGCGAGTTCGGCGTAGCGCTGGTAGCGGGACGGCAGGTTGTACTCCCACACCCGGGGCAGGGCGATCGCGTTGTTCAGACCGTGGTGCGTGTCGTAGTAGGCGCTGATCGCGTGGGACATCGAGTGGATCATGCCCAGGCCGCCCGAGTTGAACGCCTGCGTCGCGATGTACTGCGCGTTCATCATCCCGGTCCGCGCCTCGAGGTTGCGGGGGTCGTACACGGCTGTCGTGAGGTTCTCCGCCACGAGTTTGGTCGCGTACAACGCATTGCCCAGCGACGGGGCGAAGTCGAGCCGCGAGACGTACGGCTCCGAACAGTGCGCGAGGACGTCGAAGCCGCAGTAGGCGGTGAAGTGCTGGGGGCAGGAGTAGTAGAGGAGCGGGTCGTCCATCGCCAGCGAGACCAGGCTGGCGTCGTCGAACGCGACCCACTTGTGCGGGTGGTCCATGTCCGAGGTGTCGGTGATCACGTAGGCCCACGAGGTCTCCGCACCGGTCCCCGCCGTGGTGGACACCGCGATGTGCGGCGGGTTCTCGAAGTTGGTGGACTTGGAGAAGCCCTGGAACTCGTTGATGTCGCGGCCGTCGTGGGCGATCACCACGCGCGCGCCCTTGGCGGCGTCGTGGCTGGAGCCACCGCCCACCGAGATGATGCCGTCGCACTTCTCCGAGTTGTAGAGGGCCGCGGCGTCCATGACGTTGTAGTCCTTGGGGTTGGACTCGACCTTGTCAAAGACCACGACGTCGAGCCCCTGGTACTCGATCTTGCCCTTGAGCTCCTCGATGATCCCCGACCCGCGTAGTCCGGTGGTCATGATGAGAACCCGGGTCATCCCCAGCTTCTTGGCCTCCACGCCGAGGATGTCGTGTGCTCCGACACCCAGCAGAGCCTTGGGGAGAGGGTGGAACTCCTTGATCGGCATGTCCCAGATCTGATTCAGTTCGATCGCCATCGTGCGCCTCCTGCTCGAGCGACCCCCACCTTCGGCGGGGCGGTGAATGTGACACCGATCACTCTTGCCCGGCGGCCGCCCTGTCCGGAACAGCTACTGCGGTGTTCTGTCCACCCGGCACACACGGACAGCCCGGATGGCACCGCCGCACCTACCCGAACGGACGGGCCCGGGCCGATTCGTCCCCGACATGACGGGACCGGGCCGATTCGTCTCCGACATTCAGGCCACCGTCGCCGTCGCGATCCCCGCGCCCCTCACGCCCCGAAGCGCCGATCGAGGACGCGACACCGCGCCTCGGCCGCTGCGACGGTGGAGGCGTCCGCGTACCGGGACCGGGCCAGGCTCCGCCACGCGGCGAGGTCCTCCCGCCCGGCGCCGGCGACCCAGGCCCTGAGGACGGGGAGCCGATCAGCGGACAGGACCGCGGCCCGCACCATCGAGTGGAGCTCGAGCCGCAGGTCGGCCACCCCGGGAGCGTCCGAGGCCGGCAGGATCGGTCCCGGATAGGAGGCCACCGCCTTCATCACGTCCCCGGAACCGAGTGCGTCCGTGACCTCTCGGACGTCGGTGACCAGAGCGCCCGGGGCCAGGCGGTAGGGCCTCGAGGTCACCACATCCGGCCCGAACACCCGCCGGAGGCGGGAGACCTCGGCGCGGACGCTGACCTCGTCGAGCCTGTCGTCGGCGAGCAGTTCCGCGAGCGCCCCTCCCGTCAACCCCTCCGGATTTGCGTCGAGCAGGACACAGATCTCGGCATGCCTGCCGGTCAGGGCACGCCCCGCACCTCCCGGGCCGTCCCCGTCGAGGACGCCGGCCCCCGCACCGAGCACCCGCAGCCTCACACGCCCTCCGAGGGGGCGGTCGACCCCGCCTCGCCGGGGGACGACGAGGCCGGCGGCCGTGCGCAGCTCGCCCTCGGCGAGCATCACCGTCGCCCGGATCAGCGCGAGCATCTGGTCCGAGGTGGCGCTGCTCGGGCCGGTGACGTCGATGAGCCCGATCAGTTCACCCGTCGCGGGGTCGTGGACCGGCGCCGCCGCACAACTCCATTCGTGGGCCATCTCGAGATAGTGCTCGGATCCGCGGACCCGCACCTCGGTGTCGTGCCTCAGCGCGAGCCCCGGCGCGTTGGCCCCGACCGCCTCGTCCGTCCAGACCGCGCCGGGGATGAACGCCATGGACTCCGCGCGGGACCTGACCCCGCGGTCACCGATCACCCGCAGCAGTCGTCCCCGCTCGTCCGCGACGGCGACGATGTGCCCGCTGGAGACCACCCCCGGGACGAGGACGGACTCGACCACCGGGAGGACTGACGCCATCCGGTGCTGCGCCACGTGGCGGGAGAGGTCCGGACCCTCCAGTTCGACCGACGGCGCGACCACCGTGGGGTCGATCCCCCGGTGCCTGCTGCGCTCCCACGACTCGGCCACCAGCAGGCTCGCCGCGGGTCCCGTACCCCCGAACATGGCGCCAGTGTAACCCGTATCACAGTAACGAGGATCACGAACCTGATGCGCCCCTCATAAACGGATCTAAATAGACCGTGCTGAACACGGACGGCGGACAACCCTCTACACTTGCCAGTGATACAGGCCACACATGACCTAAGGATCGCAATGACGACCGAGTTCGCCACCCCTCCGGTAACCAAGCCCTTCCCTGTCGAGAACCTCGGCCGGCTCGTGTTCAAGAACGCGGAGGAGGCCCCGAACGACGTCGCTGTACTGCGGCTCGTCGGGACCGACTGGAAAGAGGTCACCTGCGCCCAGTACCTGAAGGAGGTCAAGGGGGTCGCCAAGGGTCTCATCGCCCGGGGCGTCAAGCCCGGTGACCGCCTGGCCATCATGAGCCACACCCGCTACGAGTGGTCGCTCATCGCGTGGGCCTCCTGGGCCGTCGGTGCCGTGACCGTGCCGATCTACGAGACCTCCTCGTCGGGCCAGTGCGACTGGATCCTCACCGACTCCGGCGCGTCCTTCGCCGTGGTCGAGGACCTCGAACTCCGCGAGGTGCTCACGTCCGGCACCGAATGGAACGGCGACATCATGGTCATCGACAACGACCTGATCGCCCAGCTCACCGCCGCGGGCGCCGACATCACCGACGAGCAGGTGGAGCAGGCCTCGCTGGCGACGGGCCACGAGGACCGGTGCGCCATCATCTACACCTCCGGCACGACGGGCAACCCCAAGGGCTGCGAAATCCTGCACGGCGGGTTCGCCGGCGTCGTGATGGCGGTCGAGGAGCAGCTCAAGGACGCGTTCGTCCCCAACAGCCGCACCCTGATCTTCCTCCCGCTGGCCCACGTGCTGGCCCGCATCCTCGAGGTGGCCTGCTTCTACAAGCGCGTCGCCGTGGCCCACGAGCCCGACACGACCAAGGTCGTCGAGCGACTGTCCGAGATCCACCCGACCTTCCTCGTGTCGGTCCCGCGCGTGCTGGAGAAGGTCTACAACTCCGCCGCGGGCAAGGCCGAGGCCGCCGGCGGCGCCAAGGCCAAGATCTTCAAGGCCGCCGTGCAGACCGCGATCGACTACTCCACGGCCATCGAGGGTGGCGGAAAGCCGTCCGCGGGCCTGGCGCTCAAGCAGAAGCTGTTCTCCAAGCTCGTCTACTCGAAGTTGCACGAGGCCCTGGGCGGCGAGTGCAACCGCATCATCTCCGGTGGTGGCCCCCTGGGCGCCCGTCTCGGCCACTTCTACCGTGGCGCCGGCTTCGACCTCCTGGAGGGCTACGGCCTCACCGAGTCCTCGGGCGTGCTCACCGTCAACCCGATCGGTCAGGCGAAGATCGGCACCGTCGGTCGACCGATCCCGGGCGTCACAATCCAGATCGCCGACGACGGCGAGATCCTCGCCAAGGCCAAGACCCTTTTCAAGGGCTACTGGCAGAACCCGCAGGCCAACGAGGACTCCTGGACCGGCGAGTGGTACCACACCGGCGACATCGGCGAGCTCGACTCCGACGGCTACCTGTCGATCACCGGCCGCAAGAAGGACCTCATCGTCACCGCCGGCGGCAAGAACGTCTCACCGTCCCAGATGGAGGACCTGCTCTCGGCCGATCCGCTGATCAGCCAGGCGGTCGTGGTGGGCGACAACCGCAACTACATCGCGGCCCTGATCACCGTCGACTCGGAGACCTTCCCGGCGTGGCGCGACAAGCACGGCAAGACCGGCGAGGTGAAGGACCTGCTGCAGGACGGCGAGCTGGTGGGCGCCATCCAGGACGCCGTGGACCAGGCCAACAAGTCGGTCTCCCGCGCCGAGTCCATCCGCAAGTTCAAGATCCTCGCGGCGGAGTTCACGGTGGAGAGCGGCGAGCTCACCCCGACGCTCAAGCTCAAGCGCAACGTCGTGCACGACCGTTTCGGTAGCGAGATCGAGTCTCTCTACACCGACAACTGAGCCCTCGACCGGTAGCGCCCGGGCCCCACGGGGTCCGGGCGCTCTCGTGTCCGCCCGATCCGGACGTCACCCGTCCGGACGCGCCCCGGCAGGCCGTGGCCGACGAGGGCGAGCCAGATCAGGCGTACATGCCCTCGATCTGCCCGGCGTAGTGGTCCGCGATCACGTGCCGCTTGACCTTGAGGGTCGCGGTCAACTCGCCCGAGTCCTCGGTGAAGTCGCGGGGCAGTAGGACGAACTTCTTGACGCCCTCGGCGTGCGAGACCTGCCGGTTGGCACGGTCCACGGCGAACTGGATCTCGGCGCGCAGCTCGGGGTCGGTGACCAGGTCCTCGGCCGGCCGGCCACTGTGATCGTTCTCCGCCGCCCAGTTCTCGAGCTCGGCCTCGTCCACCGTGATCAGCGCGGAGACGAACTTACGGGCCTCACCGATGAGGACCGCGTGGCCGACGAGTCGATGCGCCCGGATCGCGTCCTCGATCTGCCCCGGCGAGACGTTCTTGCCGCCGGCGGTGACGATGATCTCCTTCGCGCGACCGGTGATCGTCAGATATCCGTCCCCGTCGAGCGAACCGAGGTCACCGGTGGCGAACCAGCCGTCGCGGAGGGCCTCGGCGGTGGCCTCCTCGTTGTTCCAGTAGCGGTCGAAGATCAGCTCGCCGGCCAGTTCCACCTCTCCACTGTCGGCGATCCGGACGCTCGTCCCGGCCACGGGTCGCCCGACGGTACCGATGCGCTGGCAACCGGGGCCGTTCACGGTGGCGGCGGCGGTGCTCTCGGTGAGACCGTAGCCCTCGTAGACGGGCACGCCGACTCCGCGGAAGAAGTGCGAGATGCGGTCGGGCAGGGCGCCGCCGCCGGAGATGGCGTACTCGCACCGGCCGCCGAGCGCCTCGCGTATGGCCTTGTAGACGAGCAGGTCGAGCGCCTTGTACCGGACGGTGTGCAGGAGCGAGGGTCGGCGGGCGTCGTCCAGTCCGTCATTGCCGCGCCGCACGCTGTCCTCGATGGCGATCGCCTCGGCGCGCTCGAAGATCCCCCTCTGCACCGCGCCCTTGGCGGCGGCCTTCGTGGCTATCCCGTCGCGTACCTTCTCGAAGACGCGTGGGACCCCGAGGATCATGTGCGGCCGGAAATCGGCGAAGCGCGGGAGGATGGTGGACGTGTCGTCCCAGAAGCCGACGGTCGCGTCACCCAGGTAGACGGTGTAGGTCACGGCGCGGGCGAGCACGTGGGCCAGGGGCAGGAACATCAGGACCTTCTTGCCCTGCTGCGCCATCGACCCGATGGGGTGGTCGAGCAGCGCGTGACACTCCGACAGGAGGTTGCGGTGGGTGATCACGCAGCCCTTGGGCCGTCCGGTGGTGCCGGAGGTGTAGATGATCGAGGCGGGGGTGTCGGGTTCGAGGGTGGCCACCGCGGCGTCGAGGGTCTCGGCCTCGACGGCCTCACCGTCGGCCGCGAGGGTCTCGAGGGCGCCGTCGTCGAGGTAGAGGATCCGGGTGCAGGTGTCGGGGACGTCGGTGTCTCCGACGACGACGACGTGGTCGTCGTTCTCGGCCACGAGGACCTTTGCAGCGGAGTCGGCGAGGATCCACTCGAGCTGCCCTGCGGAGGATGACGGGTAGATCGGCACGGTGATGGCTCCGGCGGTCCAGACGGCGAGGTCGACCAGCACCCATTCGAGGCGGGTTCCGGCCATGAGCGCCACCCGGTCCCCGGGCTCGACGCCGGCCGCGATGAGTCCGGCCGCGATCGTGTCCACGCGCTCGACGAGTTCGGCGTTGGAGACGGATCGCCACCGACCGTCGCCGTGGTGTTCGAACGGGACCGCCCGTGGTTCGGTGGTGGCGCGCCCTCGCGCCACCACCGGGATCAGGTCGGAACGGGTGAAGGTTCGCTGGGCGGGGACGGTGATCTCGCGCATGCCGGATGCGGCCTTTCGGACGACGACGAAAATGGAGCGCGGTCCATTGTCGACCCGTCGGGGGCCGGCGGCAATCGGGGGACCATTCCCTGGTCGCACCCTCGTGCCATGTCGCCCTATCACGTACACTCACGGATAGACAGACCTGTTCATTCTTCAGAACGGAACCCACAAATGGCGAAGATCTACTCCGACATCACCGAGACCATCGGCCACACGCCGCTGGTCCGCCTCAACTCCCTGACCGACGGTCTGCACGCCACGGTGCTCGCCAAGCTGGAGTCCGCCAACCCGGCCGCCAGCGTCAAGGACCGTATCGGCGCCGCGATCATCGACGACGCGGTCGCCTCGGGTGCCCTCAAGCCCGGTGGCACCATCGTGGAGGGCACCTCCGGCAACACCGGCATCGCGCTGGCCATGGTCGCCTCCGCCCGCGGCTTCAAGTCCGTCCTCGTGATGCCCGACACCATGTCGGTCGAGCGCCGCGCCGTCATGCGCGCCTACGGCGCCGAGCTCATCCTCACCCCGGGCTCCGAGGGCATGAAGGGCGCCGTGGCCAAGGCCGAGGAGGTCGCCTCCACCCGCGAGAACGCGGTCCTCGCCCGGCAGTTCGCCAACCCGGCCAACCCGGACGTCCACCGCCGGACCAGCGGCCCCGAGGTCTGGGAGGACACCGACGGCGAGGTCGACATCTTCATCGCCGGCATCGGCACCGGCGGCACCATCACCGGCGCCGGCGGCTACCTGCGCGAGCAGAAGTCGGACATCCAGATCGTGGCCGTCGAGCCCAAGGACTCGCCGCTGCTCACCGAGGGCAAGGCCGGACCGCACAAGATCCAGGGTCTCGGTGCCAACTTCGTCCCCGAGATCCTCAACCGGGACATCTACGACGAGGTCATCGACGTCACCCTCGACGACTCGCTTCGGATCGCCAAGCGTCTCGGCACCGAGGAGGGCATCCTCGCCGGCATCTCCTCCGGTGCCAACGTGTGGGCCGCGCTCGAGGTGGCCAAGCGCCCGGAGAACGCCGGCAAGACCATCGTGGTGATCGTGTGCGACTACGGCGAGCGTTACGTGTCCACCATGCTGTTCGAGGACTACCGCGACTGATGACCGACCCGACTCCGTCGAACGCGGACGCGCCCGCGACGGGCATCCTGCGCACCCTGCGCGAGGATCTCGCCGCGGCGCGTGCCCACGACCCGGCGGCCCGGGGAGATGTCGAGAACGCAATCGTCTACTCCGGCCTGCACGCGATCTGGTCCCACCGGCTCTCCCACCGGCTGTGGGTGGCCGGCGGGGCCGGCCGGTTCGCGGCCCGCGTCCTGAGCCAGTTCACCCGGTTCCTCACGGGAATCGAGATCCACCCCGGTGCCACCATCGGTCGACGGTTCTTCATCGACCACGGCATGGGCGTGGTCATCGGGGAGACCGCAGAGATCGGTGACGACTGCATGCTCTACCACGGGGTCACCCTGGGCGGCGTCTCGCTCAAGCACGTCAAGCGCCACCCGACCCTGGGCGACCGCGTGACCGTCGGCGCCGGGGCCAAGATCCTCGGCCCCGTCGAGATCGGTTCCGACTCCTCGGTCGGCGCCAACGCCGTGGTGGTCAAGGACGCGCCCGCGAACTCGATCGTCGTGGGCATCCCGGGCGTCGCCAAGCCCGCCAAGGAGTCGAAGGAGGAGCTGCGCGACGCGCAGTTCTACATCGACCCCGCCATCTACATCTGATCCCGAGCGATCCGAGACCCACCCCCTGCGAGTGTTCGGGGTGGGTCTCGGCCTCTGTCACGGCGTCGGCCCTCCCCGTGGCCTGCTCGCGCGCGATCCGGGGGTGGCTCGAGCTCGGCGGGCGGGGATAGGATCGCCGTCACCGCACCCGGAATCGAGGTGACCGGAGCCATGACGACGATGCGTGCCTGGGTGGTCCGCGAGCCGGGGCCACTGGCTGAATCACCGCTGGACCTCGTCGAGCTGGCAGTGCCCCGGCCCGGACCGGGCGAGATCCTGCTCCGCGTCCTCACCTGCGGGGTGTGCCGGACCGATCTGCACGTGGCCACCGGCGACCTCCCCGTCCGTCGACCACGGGTGGTTCCGGGTCACGAGATCGTCGGAGAGGTCATCGGATCTGGGCCGGGGTGCGTCCGATTCGCCACCGGGGACCGGGTGGGCGTCCCCTGGTTGCGCAGTACCTGCGGGAGCTGCGACGCCTGCCGGACCGGACGGGAGAACCTGTGCGGCCGGTCCCGCTACACCGGATGGGACGCCGACGGCGGTTATGCGGAGTTCACGACGGTTCCCGAAGCCTTCGCCTACGCCCTGCCCGACGGGTTGGACGACCTCTCGGCCGCACCGCTGCTGTGTGCGGGCATCATCGGCTACCGCGCCTTGAAGCGCGCGGTGCTCCCGCCGGGCGGACGGCTGGGTCTCTACGGCTTCGGCGGTTCGGCCCACCTCACCGCGCAGCTCGCCCTGGCGCAGGGCGCGGAGGTCCACGTGCTCACCCGGGGTGAGGGCGCCCGCCGGTTGGCACTCGAACTCGGGGCGACCTCGGCAGGGGGCGCTGACGAGCAACCCCCGGTCCCACTCGACGCAGCCATCCTCTTCGCCCCGGCCGGCGAGATCGTCCCGGCGGCCCTGGCGGCACTCGCCCCCGGCGCGACCCTGGCCGTGGCCGGCATCCACCTCTCCGACATCCCCCGGCTCGACTACCAGCGGCACCTGTTCCACGAGAAGACCATGACCAGTGTGGAGAGCAACACCCGGGCCGACGGCGAGGAGTTCCTCGCCCTGGCCGAGCGCCTCGGCCTCCGTCCCACCACCCACGAGTACCGGCTCGACGAGGCCGCCGACGCCCTGGCCTACCTGGACGCGGGCGACGTCCGTGGGGCGGGCGTTCTCCGCGTGGCCCACCGGTCCACGAACTGACTCGTCCACAGGCTGACCGGAACTCCGGTTGCTCTTGGCACCAGCTAACCTCGGCACCATGGGACGACGGACCAGTCGTCACCCCGCGCGGAGGATCATCGCCGGCAGTGACGCCAGACGTGAGGTGGCTACCCTGGCGGTGGAGGAACCGCTGGAGATCCGCCTCGGCGGACGTCCGTACCTCGTCACGATGCGCACCCCGGGCGACGACATGGACCTGGCCGCCGGCTACCTGGTGTCGGAGGGCGCGATCTGGCACCGTGACCATCTACCCGAGATCTGCTACTGCACCACCGCGAGCGGCCGCACCGAGCAGGACTACAACACCCTCACCGTGACCCTCTCGCCCGACGTCCCGGAACCGCGGTCCGCGCGCGCCACCACCATGAGCAGCGCCTGCGGGGTGTGCGGCGTCGACTCGATCGCGGAGGTCCGCAAGGCCACCCACTTCCCCGCCGAGCCGGCCGCACCCCTGGTCGAGGCGACGGTCCTGCTCTCGCTGCCCGACCGGCTCCGCGAAGGTCAGGTCGTCTTTGGCAGGACCGGCGGCGTCCACGCGGCGGCCCTGTTCTCCCCCGCCGGCGACATGCTGTGCCTGCGCGAGGACGTGGGCAGGCACAACGCGGTCGACAAGGTGGTGGGCTGGGCGCTGCGCGAGGGCCGACTCCCGTTGCGGGAGACGATCCTGCAGGTCTCCGGCCGGGCCTCGTTCGAACTCGTGCAGAAGACGTCGATGGCGGGGATCCCGGTGATCTCCGCGGTCAGCGCACCCTCGTCGCTGGCCGTGGACCTGGCTGACGAGACCGGGGTGACGCTGGTCGGGTTCAGTAGGGGTGACCGCGCGACGGTCTACACCCACCCGGAGCGCGTCGACGGCTGACCGGCCGCCGCGTGCACACCGGGCCGCGTGCACACCGGGGCTGCGGCTGCGGCGCGATGTCTTCCGGCGCACAATGGGCACATGAGCCTGCTCCCCCGCATCCGTCGGTCCGCGCCCGTCGCCGACATCGACGAGGACGACCTGCGGGTCGGCGAACCCGAGACCAGCGCGGCGGGCCTCAAGGCGGTCTCGGTGGCACTCGAGCGGGGGATCTCGCAGGCCGGCGTGACCCGCACGGTCCGGGCGATGACCAGCCTCAATCACCGGGGCGGCACGGACTGCCCGGGCTGCGCCTGGCCCGAGTCCATCACCGGGCCGCGCAAGCCGGCGGAGTTCTGCGAGAACGGCGCGAAGGCAGTGGCGGAGGAGTCCACCACCCGGACGGTGACCCCCGAGTGGTGGGCCGCGCACCCGATCCGCGAGCTACGGGACAAGACCGAGTACTGGCTGGGCAACCAGGGCCGGATCACCGAGCCGGTGGTGCTGAGGCCGGGCGACGAGCACTACTCGCCGATCGGCTGGCGTGAGGCGTTCGCGCTCATGGCCGAGCACGTCAACGCCACCTCGCCGGACCGGTGCGTGTTCTACACCTCGGGGCGCACGGCCAACGAGACGGCCTTCATGTACCAGCTGCTCGCGCGCTCGATCGGCACCAACAACCTGCCCGACTGCTCCAACATGTGCCACGAGTCCTCCGGGTCGGCCATGACGCCCACGATCGGCATCGGCAAGGGGACCGTCTCGCTCGAGGACTTCGAGCACGCGGACGTCATCCTCGTCGTCGGACAGAATCCCGGCACCAACCACCCACGGATGCTCTCCACCCTCACCGACGCCCGACGACGCGGGGCCCACGTGGTGGCGGTCAACCCGTTGCCCGAGGCCGGTCTGCTGAACTTCGCCGATCCCCAGTCCCCCACGGGGATCGCCAAGAGCCTCGTCGATGGCGGGGGCGAGACGGTCGCGGACGACTTCCTGCAGATCAAGGTGGGTGGCGACCTGGCCCTGTTCCAGGCCCTGGGTCACCTGCTGCTCCGCGCGGAGGAGGCGGCCCCCGGAACGGTGGTGGACCGCGAGTTCGTCGAGTCGTCCACGGAGGGGTTCGAGTCCTACGCCGCCGCCCGGGCTGACCTGGACTGGGAGGCCACGGAACGCGCCACGGGCCTGCGCCGCGACCAGATCGAGCGCCTGGCCACGCGGCTGGTGCACTCCGAGGGGACGATCATCTGCTGGGCCCTGGGGCTCACGCAGCAACCGCATTCTGTGGACACCCTGCGCGAGATCGTCAATGTCCTGCTGGTCCAGGGGAACTTCGGCAAGCCTGGCGCCGGTGCCTGCCCGGTCCGTGGGCACTCCAACGTGCAGGGCGACCGCACGATGGGGATCTGGGAGAAGCCGGTACCGGCTCTGTTGGACGGGCTCGACGACGAGTTCGGCATCAGCTCGCCGCGGGAGCACGGGTACGACTCGACGGAGACGCTCGAGGCGTTCGAGCGCGGCGACGTGGACGTGTTCGTCTCCATGGGCGGCAACTTCGCGAAGGCCTGCTCGGACACCGACGTCCTCGAGAAGGGTATGCAGCGCACCGGACTCACCGTGCACGTGTCGACCAAACCGAACCGCTCGCATGTGGTGCACGGTCAGACCTCGCTGATCCTGCCGACGCTCGGTCGCACGGACCGCGATGACCGGCATCCGGGTGGCGCGCAGTTCGTCTCGGTGGAGGATTCGATGTCGGTGATCCGGTCCTCGACCGGGCGACTCGAGCCCGTCTCGGAGCAGTTGCTCAGCGAGCCGCAGATCGTCGCCGGCATGGCCGAGGCCATCCTCGGTCACCACCACGAGGTGGGCTGGCGGGCGATGGCCGACGACTACGACGTGATCCGCGATCACATCGCCCGCGTGATCCCGGGTTTCACCGACTACAACCGGCGGGTGCGGCAGAAGTCCGGGTTCGTGCTGCCCAATCCGCCGCGTGACACCCGGTCCTTCGCCACCGCGTCGGGGCGCGCGCACTTCACGGTCGCGCCGCTGGAGTGGTTGGAGGCGCCGGCCGGGCACCTGATCCTGCAGACCGTGCGGTCGCACGATCAGTACAACACCACCTACTACGGCTTGGACGACCGCTACCGGGGGATCTCAGGAGGGCGGAGGGTGATCCTGGTGAACCCCGACGACCTGGTCGACCTGGGGTTTCAGGATCGTCAGCTGGTCGACGTGGTGAGTGTGTTCACCGGCTCGGACGGCGCGACCACCGAGCGCCGGGCCGACGAGTTCAGGCTGGTGTCCTACCCGACGGCCCGCGGCTGCTGCGCGGCGTACTTCCCCGAGGCCAACAATCTGGTGCACCGGGAGAATGTGGCGCGGGAGTCCAATACGCCGGGCTTCAAGGCGGTGACCGTCCGGTTCGAGCCGCGCCCGTCGGCCCCGAGGAGCTCGCCGAGCGCCAGCGAGGCAAGCACCGCAGCGGGACGCGCATAAACACAGAGCGCTAGCGAGCGCAGCGCGGCGTCCCCGGTATCGAACTCGCCGATCGTCATCGACATCCCGACCCCTGACAGTCCCGACTACACCTGACGACCCTCGCGCCGCTGTTCCTATCCGGAACGGGATTCTGCGGGAAGTCCCGTGGGTTCACCGGCCTCCTCGGCGTCGGCGGCAGGCGGGTCGCCCTGCGCGACGTAGCCACGACCGGGGGCCACGAAGAGCAACACGATCGTGGCCCCCACAGCGACCAGCCCCAGCGCGAACAGGGCGTCGGAGATGCCGGCGGCGAAGATCTCGGCGGCGGCGTCGACGACTCCCTGCGCGGCCGGCCCGGCCACGGCCCCGAACTCCACGGCACCGGCGAACGAGCTCTCCACAGCCTGTCGCCCGGCCTCGGGGACGGCGGGCAGGACCTCGACGATCTGCGAGGAGTAGTAGCCGGCCAGGATGCTGCCCGACAGTGCGATCCCGATGGCGGCACCGATCTCGCGCATCGCGTCGTTCACGGCGGCGGCCACGCCCTGCTCGTCGGCGGGTACGTCGGAGACGATCGCCGAGGTCGCAGGGGCGGTCGAGAGCCCCAGTCCCACGCTGGCCACGAGCATCGGCCACAGGATCGCCCAGTAGGTGGAGTCGGCGTCCAGACGCGAGAGCAGGAGCATGCCGACCGCTATCGCGCCCACTCCCACCACGGAGACCACGCGGAGCCCGACGGCCGCGGTGATGCGGGGGGAGATCAGCGAGAACACGAGCACGGGCAGCACCATGGGCGCCAGCGCGGTGGAGGCGGAGATGGCGTCGTAGCCCTTGACCAACTGCAGGTACTGCACGATCAGCAGGAAGAACCCGAAGATCGTGAGGAACTGCATCCCCACGGAGATGGACCCGGTGGTGAAGCCCCGGCGGCGGAAGTAGCGCACGTCGAGCAACGGGTCCGCGGCGCGCAGCTCCACCACCACGAAGGCCGGCAGGCTCACCACTGCCACGACCAGTGCGACGACGACGAGGGGCTCTCCGAAACTCGTGTGCGCCCCTTCGATCAGCCCGAAGACCAGACCTCCCACCGCCAGTGCCGAGAACAACGCCCCCAGCACGTCGGGTCGACCGTGCCGGGAGGCCACGGATTCGCCGATGGTGAAGGCTGCCAGGAGCACCAGCAGACCGAGCACCGAATAGATCGCGAAGATGGACTTCCAGGACCACACCTGCAGCATGACCCCCGAGCCGAGCAGTCCGATGATGCCGCCGATGCCCGCGAACCCGGCCCACATCCCGACGGCGGTCCCCCGGCGTTCCGGCGGGAAGCTGGCGGTGAGCAGGGACAGGGTGGAGGGCATGACGAACGCCGCGCCGACGCCGGCCACGGCGCGGAGGCCGATCACCCACAGCGGCGAGTCCAGCCAGATCGGCAGGGCCGAGGCCACGGTGAACAGTGCCAGTCCCACGATCAGGGTGGCGCGTCGGCCGAAGCGATCGCCCAGGGCGCCGGCGGTGAGCACGAGGGCGGCCAGCGCGAGGGTGTAGGAGTCGATGATCCAGGTCAGCTCGGCCTGGGTGGCGCCGGTGGCCACGGCGATGTCCGGCAGCGAGGTGTACAGGGCGGACATCGTGGCCACGACCAGCGACACCGCGACGATGTTGACGAACAGGAGCCAGCGGCGCCGTCCGGCGGTCAGTTCCATCACGTGGGCTCCCAGGGTTGATCAGTGGCTCGGTTCGGTGGTGACACGGTTCGGTAGTGGCGCGGTTCGATGGTGGCGCGGTTCGATGGTGGTGAAGGTCGGCGGATGACGACCCCTGCAGGAAACGATACCGTCGGTATCGCTTTGGTCAACCCACCGTATCCCACCACGGGCCGTCACAATGGACCCATGCAGTCACCGACCGATCCGCGCCGGGCACGCTCGCGGGGCAAACTCCTGGACGCCGCGGTGGACCTGCTCCTCTCCGGTGGCGCCGCCGCGGTGACGGTGGACGCGGTCACTCGCGTGTCCGGCGTCGCGCGGACCACGCTGTACCGCAACTTCCCCTCCACCGACTCCCTGATCGCCGCGGCGTTCCGCCGTCTGCTGCCGACGCCGGAGCCACCGCCGAGCGACGCCCCGGTGCGCGAGCAACTCCTGGAGCTGTGCACGACCATGGCGCGCCTGCTCCAGGACGCGCCCATGCAACAGTCGATGTTGGGGTGGCTGGCGATGGGCCGGGGCGCCGGGACCGACGACGAGGTGGGCGCGCTGCGCCGCGGCGTGGTGGACTCCTACGCCGAGCCCCTGCACGCGGTCCTGTCCGCCGCCGAATCCGACGGCACCCTGATCCCCGGGGACCGCGACCTGGCGGTGGCCCAGCTCGCCGGGCCGGTGGTGCTCGCGCGGATGATCGGACTGCGCCCGTTCACAGCTGCGGACATCGAGATGCTCGTCGACGACTTCCTGCGCAGTCGCCTGGCGGAGGACGCCTCCGGACCCGGCGAGGGGACCGACTCGTGACCGATGCCGTCGGCGCGATCGTGCTGACCGGTGGCCGCGGGAGCCGACTCGGAGGAGCCGACAAGGCGCGGATCGCGGTCGCCGGCCGGCCGATGCTCGACACCGTGGTGGGCGCCGCCGCGGCAGTCGCCGACTCTGTCGTCACGGTCGGCCCCGGTGGCGACACCCGCGAGGATCCGCCGTTCTCCGGGCCGGTGGCCGGGATCGCGGCGGGGCTGTCGGTGCTCCCGGGATCGGCGGACCTCGTCGTCGTCGTCGCCTGTGACCTGCCGGACCTCGACGCCGACACCCTCCGCTCTCTCGTCGCCGCGCTTCGACTGCCCGCCGCCTTCGGCAGCGACCGCCGACCTACCGCGGCGCTCGCCGTGGACGCCGACGGCCGTGACCAATACCTGCTCGCCGTGTGGGACCGCCGCGCCCTCGCCACCCGACTGGACGCCGTGCAGCGATCCGGTGGCGCGGGCGGGCGACCGGTCCGGGCCCTGTACGACGACGAGGTGCTCACCCGCGTGACGGTGGGCGCACCCGCGCGGGACGTCGACACCTGGGCGGAGGTGGTCTCCTCCGGGCCCGTCGCGCTCGCCCACGTGGGGGCGGTCCTGCGCGCGGGGCTCGCGCCGCTGCCGCCGACCGTGCGCGCCCCCCTCGACGCGGTCGGGGCCGTCCTCACCGCACCGCTGGTCGCGGCCGACCCGATGCCGCGGGAGCCGGTGTCGGCGATGGACGGGTACGCCCTGGCCGGACCGGGACCGTGGCGACTGACCGGGACCGCGCTGCGGGCCGGCGACGGCTCACCCGGCAGCATGGCCACCGGCACCGCCGCGCCCATCGCCACCGGCGCACTCGTCCCACCAGGCAGCGGCCGGGTGCTCCGCCACGAACTCGTCCAGGTGGCGCGGGACGGCTCCGATCCCGCGGTCGTGACCGCCCTGCCCGAGGCCGCCGGAGTCGACGACCTGCGCCCGGTCGGCGAGGACTGGCCCGCCGGCCACGAACTCGCGCCCGCCGGGGTCACGCTGGACCCGGCGCTCGCCTCCGCGGCCCTGTCGGCGGGCCTGGCCTCGGTGTCGGTCCGCGGGCCGGTGCGCTCGGTCGTGGTGACGACGGGTGACGAGGTGCTGCCCGCCGACAGTCCGTCGCCATTGCCGCCGGGCCGGATCCGCGACACCGTGGGCCCGCTGCTCGGCGGGGTCCTCGCGCGGGCGGGGTTCGCGACGCGCGCCGGGACGATCGGCGGAGTCCTCGCGCGGGCGGGGTTCGCGACGGGCGCCGGGACGATCGGCGGCGCTGCGCGGACCTCGCACTGTTCGGACACCGCCGATGCCATGGACGCGCTGATCAGCGGCTCCCCTGGCGCCGGGGCCGAGGGCGGGACCGGGGTTGGGGTTGGGGGCAGAGCCGGGGGCGGGGAACAGGCCGAGGACGTCATCGTCCTGATCGGGGCGACCGGCCGCGGGGTGGCCGACCACCTCCGCCCGGCACTGCGACGCGCGGGCGCGACGATCGTGCTGGACGGGGCGCGGGTCCGGCCCGGTGGGTCGCAACTCGTGGCGGTACTTCCCGACGGGCGCGTGCTGCTGGGCCTTCCGGGGAATCCGCTGGCGGCGGTGTGCGCGGCCGCCACCACGGGCCGCGCCCTGGTCGACGCGCTGACCGGCCGCGAGCGACCAGCTGTCCTGGCCCGGGTGACCGGACTCGACCGGGTCGCCGCCCCGGGCCGTGCTCGGGTCCTGCCGGCCCGCCCCGACGGCACCGGTGGATGGACGCTCTCCGGCCGGGTCCGCACCGCCCACCTGGCCGATCTCGCCGGCGCCCCACTGCTCGCCGTGGTGCCGGAGGGTGCCGGGGCCGACGACCCCGTGGAACTCATCGAGTGGATGTGACCGACCGGCGGTACGCCACCGTGTCCGGGGGGAGAAGGCGCGCGCAGTAGCTCGCCCGCTGATCCCCTCGGGCGATCAGCGGGCGACGGTCAGTGCCGGTGGCTGGCGCCATCGGTCAGCGCCAGGTTTCAGCGCTTGCGTTCAGCGCCAGCGGTCAGCGCTTGCGGTTGCGGATCTTGTCCGCGAACTCGCGGGCCTTCCGCTGGTTCTCCGGCTTCGACGCCTCACGCTTGACCACCTCGGCGGCCTTGAGCGCGACACCGGTCCTCAGTGCGCCACGTAGAAAACTCATCATTCACCTCTATGTCTCTGGGGGAGCGCCAGTGTAGGCACGGCTCCCTCCGTCCGCGACCGGCAGCGAGATCACCCCGGTCTGCGCAGCAGATACACGTCCATCACCCAGCTGTGCTCGGCGCGCAGCCGCTCGCGGTGGGCTCGCAGGTCCGACAGGACGTCGCGGACCCTGCCCGAGACCAGGCACTCGCCCTCATCACCGAGGTTGCCGCCCCACCAGATGTGCCAGTCGAGCAGGCCGTCCAGCGGCAGATCCGCGTTGAGCATCACCACGACGTTGTCCGCGCCCCCGGCGACGACCTCCGCCAGGCGGCGGCCGGTGGTCACGGTGACCGTCCCGCCGATCTCGTGCAGGACCAGGCGGTGACGCGCGGCCAGCACCTGGAGCGCGGAGATGCCGGGAACCACCTCGACATGGAAATCGAGCCGGCCACGGGCGAGGATCCGGTCGACGATCCTCAGGGTGGAGTCGTAGAAGGCGGGATCGCCCCACACCGGCACCGCCACGTCTCCGGGACGGTCCGCCAGGACCCGCTCCCAGGCCAGGGAGCGGGCCTCGTGCCAGTCGAGCACAACACCGCGGTACCCGACGTGGGAGGAGGTCGACGACGACGAGCGGTCCCGTTCCGGATCGGCCACTCCCACTAACTCGACGCCCGGCGCGTGACGGGCCAGCAGCTGCCGGCGGAGATCCACCAACGGGTCCTCGGCCCCCTTCACCGCGGCCACCGCGTAGGCGGACTCCCGCAGGGCCGCGATCGCCTCCACCGTGATCTGGTCCGGTCCCCCGGAGCCGATGCCGACCACCCGAACCCGGCGGCGCAGCGCGTCTGGGCTGCTCGGGTCGAGAGGGGTCCGGTCAGTCACCGTGGGTGTCCTCGAGGTCGCCCTCGACGTCCAGGTACACCTGCCGCATCCGGTCCATGATCTCGGCGTCCGGTTCGGCCCACAGTCCGCGGTCGGCGGCCTCGGAGAGCCGTTCGATCATCCCGCGCAGGGCCCACGGGTTGGAGCGGCGCAGGAACTCCTGGTTGGTCTGATCCAGGACGTACTCCCTGGCCAACGTGTCGTACATCCAGTCATGAACGACCCCCGCGGTGGCGTCGAAGCCGAAGAGGTAGTCCACCGTCGCAGCCAGCTCGAAGGCCCCCTTGTAGCCGTGCCGCTGCATGGCCGCGATCCACCGGGGGTTGACCACGCGGGCCCGGAACACCCGGACCGTCTCCTCGGCCAGCGACCGGGTGCGGATCGCGTCCGGGGTGGTGGAGTCCCCGACGTAGGCGCGGGGCTCGGCCCCGGTGAGCGCGCGCACTGTCGCGATCATCCCGCCGTGGTACTGGAAATAGTCGTCCGAGTCGGCGATGTCGTGCTCACGGGTGTCGATGTTCTTGGCGGCCACCGCGATGCGCCGGTAGTTAGTGCGCATGTCATCCGCCGCCGGGACGCCCTCCAGGTCGCGACCGTAGGCGAAGCCGCCCCAGCGGGTGTAGACCTCGGCCAGGTCGCGGTCGTCCCGCCAGTTGCCGGCCTCGATGGTCTGCAGGATCCCCGCACCGTACGACCCGGGCGCGGAACCGAAGATGCGGGTGGTCGCGCGGCGGTGGTCGTGGTGTTCTGCCAGGTCCGCGCGGGTATGGGCGGCGACGTGATTCTGCTCGTCCGGCTCGTCCAGCTCCGCCACCAGCTGGACGGCGTCGTCGAGCATGGTGATGACGTGCGGGAAGGCGTCCCGGAAGAAGCCCGAGATCCGGACCGTCACGTCAATGCGCGGACGACCGAGTTCGGCGGCCGGGATCACCTCCATCCCGTTCACCCGGCGGGACGCCTCGTCCCACTCCGGCCGGACGCCGAGCAGGGCCAGGACCTCGGCCACGTCGTCGCCCGAGGTCCGCATGGCAGAGGTGCCCCAGATCGACAGACCCACCGAACTCGGGTACTCGCCGGTCTCGGCCACATGCCGGTCCAGCAGGGAGTCGGCCATCGCCTGGCCCGTCTCCCAGGCCAGCCGGGACGGGATGGCGCGTGGATCGACCGTGTAGAAGTTCCGGCCGGTCGGCAGGACGTTGACCAGGCCACGCAGCGGGGATCCGGACGGCCCGGCGGGCACGAACCCGCCGTCGAGCGCGTGCATCACGGCGTCGAGCTCGTCGACGGTCGCGGCCAGGCGCGGCACCACCTCGCGGGCGGCGAACTCCAGGACGCGGCCCACCTCGTCGCCGTTCTGGACCGCGCCGTTCTCGACCGCGCTAGTCGTGACCACGTCGTTCTCGACCGCGCCGTTCGTGCCCGCGGCGTTCTCGACCGCGCCGTTCTCAATCGCGCCGCCCGCCGACTCGCCGCCGGCTCCGCCGGTTCCGGCCTCGCCGCTCCCGAGCCCCGCGTCGGCCAGGACCTCCGGCACCGCCGCGACGTCCCACCCCCGTGCGTCCATCCCCTCGACCAGCGCCCGGGCCAGGGCCTCCACGCGGTCGACCTCCGGGGTCGGGGCGTCCTCCCCCAGCCCGAGGGCGCGGCGCAGACCGGGAACGGCGCCGAACTCGCCGCCCCACACCTGCGAGGCCCGCAGGATCGCCAGGACCAGGTTCACCCGCGCCTCGCCGGCCGGCGCCTGCCCCAGCACGTGCAGTCCGTCCCGGATCTGGACGTCCTTGATCTCACACAGCCAGCCGTCGACGTGCAGCAGGAAGTCGTCGAACTCCTCGTCCCCGGGCTGCTGCTCCAGGCCCAGGTCCTCGTGCATGTGCGCGGACCGCATGAGGGTCCAGATCTGCGCGCGGATGGCCGGCAGTTTGGCCGGGTCCATCGACGCGATGTTCCCGTACTCGTCCAGCAGCTGCTCGAGGCGGGCGACGTCGCCGTAGGACTCCGCTCGGGCCATCGGCGGCACCAGGTGGTCGACGATCGTCGCGTGGGCGCGGCGTTTGGCCTGGGCGCCCTCCCCGGGGTCGTTGACGAGGAACGGGTAGATCAGCGGCAGGTCGGCGATCGCCGCGTCGGTCGCGCACGCCGCAGACAGCGCGGCGTTCTTGCCCGGCAGCCACTCCAGGGACCCGTGCTTGCCCAGGTGGACCAGCGCGTGCGCGCGGAAGCCGTGCGCCAGCCACCGGTACGCGGCCAGGTAGTGGTGGGACGGGGCAAGCTCGGGATCGTGGTAGATGGCGACGGGGTTCTCCCCGAACCCGCGCGGCGGCTGGATCAAGAGGACGACATTGCCGGCCTGGATGGTGGCCAGGACGATCTCGCCGGCGTCGTTGACGAACAGCTGCCCGGGGGCCGGGCCCCACGCCTCGACCATCTCCCCGCGCAGGGACTCGGGCAGGTCCGCGGTCCACTTCAGGTAGTCGTCGGTGCTGATCCTGACGTGGCTGTCGGTGAGCTGGGCGTTGGTCAGCCACTCCTCGTCCTGCCCACCCGCGGCGATCAGCGCGTGGATCAGCGCGTCACCGGCGGCCGAGTCGTCGGGCAACTCCTCGGAGCGATCGAGAAAGCGGGCGATGGGCCCGTCGGCCGGCCCGAGGTCGTACCCCTCGTCGCGCATCCGGCGCAGGAGCCGGATGGTCGACACCGGGGTATCGAGCCCGACCGCGTTGCCGATCCGGGAGTGCTTGGTCGGGTACGCCGAGAGCACCAGGGCGATCCGGCGGTCGGCAGCGGGCACGTGGCGCAGCCGGGCGTGGGAGACCGCGATCCCCGCGACGCGGGCGCAGCGTTCGGGATCGGCCACGTAGCGCGGGAGGCCGTCGGCGTCGATCTCCTTGAAGGAGAACGGCACGGTGATGATCCGGCCGTCGAACTCCGGGATGGCGATCTGGTTGGCCGAGTCCAGCGGGTTGACGCCGTCGTCGGAGGCCTCCCAGTCCTCCCGGCTCCACGTCAGACACAGGCCCTGCAGGACCGGGATGTCGAGAGCGGCGATGCGTTCGACGTCCCAGGTCTCGTCCTCGCCACCCGCGCTCACCGCTCCGGGTGTGGTGCCGCCGGCGGCCAGGACGGTGACGACCAGGGCGTCGAGCGAGCCGAGTGCGTCGAACAACTCGTCGGGGGCCGAGCGCAGGGACCCGGCGAACACCGGCACGCCCACGGCCTGCCCGGTGGCGTCGATCGCGTCGGCGAGCGCGTGCGCGAACTCGGAGTTCCCGCTGACCTCGTGGGCACGGTAGTAGAGCACCCCGACGCGGGGGACGCCCCGCGACTGGTCAGTTCCGATCACGTTCTCCCAGGTCCCGTTCCGGGAATCTCGTCGTTCGTGACCACTCGCCGGGGAGTCGGCGCCCGGTCGTGGCGGCATCCCCCACACCGGGACGCTCTCCGGGGGTTCGAAGCCGGCTCCGGTGAGCAGCACCGTGTCCGAGAGGAAGGCGTGCAGCTGGGCGAGATTCCGCTCCCCGCCCTCGGCGAGGTAGCGGTGCGCCTCGGCCGCGATCCCGATCGGCACCGTGGACAGCTCCATCAGGTCGGCGTCCGGGGCCTGCTCGCCGCCGAGGACGACCACCGGCCGTCCCGAGGCCAGGACCGCGGCGAATCCGGGCTCCCACGACCGCCGAGAGCCGAGGATCCGGACCACCACCAGGTCGGCGCCTGCGATCAGACCGGGCAGGTCCGCCTCCACGTCGATCCGGGACGGGTTGCCGAGCGTCCAGTGCGCGCGGGAGGCCCGCGCGGAGAGCAGGTCCGTGTCGGAGGTGGACAGCAGGGTGATGCGCGGTGCGTTCACCGAGTCTCGTGATGGTGCCGTGTCGTTCGATGGTGCCGCGTTGCTCGGTGACGCTGTGTCATTCGATGGTGCTGTGTCATTCGATGGTGCCGAGGCGTCGTCAGGGGACGCCGAACGCCGGTCATGGCGCATGTTCTTCTCCAAACCCTCGTGGAACATGTCGCCGTGGCCGGTCTCCTGGCTTTCGCATCGACGCCGCGCGACCGACCTTCCCGGATCCTCGGGATCCAGTGGTCTCCGCCCCACTCGGGGACGGACGAGGGCCGCGTGACTCCGCGACTACAGTGGCGAGGGCCGCGCCGGCTTTTCCTCCGGCTTCCCGAGCACCACGGCACCGGCGAGCCTATCCGGCCCCGGTCCCCCACGGGTGTCCGGCCGTCGGGGCTGAGTGGTCGGAGTCGCTCGTCAAGCTAGGGGAAGGTCACGACCGCCAGGTTGAGCGGCATCTGGTCGGTCCGCGCCTCCCGCTGCTGCGGACCTTCCGGCAGGAAGGTGCCGGCCAGATAGTCGTCGGCATCAGCTACCCGCTGCGGTGGGACCTGCCCCTGGTAGTCGAAACTCCTGAACTCGTAGGGCAACGAATCCGCCTCGAGCAGGCTCGGCCCGTCCATCAGTTGGAAGTGCAGGTGCGACGCGTTGGCATTGCCGGTGTTCCCGAGCTCGCCGATCACCTGACCCTCGGTCACCGTGTCGCCCGGTTCGACAGTGATCGAGCCCGAGATCAGGTGGGCGTACATCGCGTATACCCCACCGCCGAGATCGAGCACGACGTGGTTGCCGTCCACGTTCTCGACGGTCAGCTCTGCCGCCAACTCCGGGTCGCTGGCGGGCAGGACCCCCGGCGCATTGGCCTCCATACCGTCGAGAACAGAGACCACCGTGGCGTCGGCGACGGCGAGGATCTCGGCCCCGTAGTCGACATAACTCTCGTTGCGGTTCCTGTCCCCGGTGTAGAACTCGCCGCGGTCGTTGGTGCGCTTGAAGTCGATGGCGAAGCGCTGACTGTTGTTCAGCTTCCCGTTGAGCGACATCACCGAACTGCGATGCGGGAAACCCGGTTCGCAACACCCGTTGAGGGCGACCCAGTTGTCGCCGCGTAGCGGTGGCGAGACGACCGGCACTGTCTGCGTGGAGAAGGCGACCGGCGTGGCCAGGTAGTCGATGGGCCCCGGCTCCCCGAAGGCCGGCGAGGCGGCGCCGGTCCCGTAGACGTGGTGCAACACCGCTTCGGGGGCCTGGTCGAGGGAGTCCAGCGCGAAGTCGATGAACACAACTCGGCTCTCCTGGGGCGGGATCTCGGCGCTGTCGATGACCCCGGCTGGGAGGCCACGCAGGCGGTTGCAGTCACCGAAATCGCACTCCGGGTCGATCAGCGCCGAACCGGAGAAGCTGGCGAGGACCTTCGTGGGATCGGTGCCATCGATCACGTCGATCTTCTCCAGGCTCGCCGGGACCCCGGTGGCGTTGGTCAGCTGCAGGTCATAGGCGACGTGGTACCTGCCATCCGTTCCCCGGAACGGTAGCGGCGAATTCCCGATCGGAATCAGCGTCAGGGCGGTGAACGCGTCCGGCACGGTCACCCCGGCGACCGACCCGGCGGGCGGTGGCGCGGTGGCGGTGCCGGCCGTCGGTGACGTCGAGGTGGTGCCGGCCGCCTGGGTGACGGAGTCCGACGAACACCCGGCCGCGACCAGAGCGACCGCGGCGACGAGGGCGGCGAGGAGGGCGGGTACGCGGTGGGACGTCACGGTGGTACTCCGATTCTTCAAGAATTGTTTAGAAAACTACCACTCCCGGGCCGCGTCGAACAGGCTGTCAGACTGGGTCCCGTGAGCGTTTCCGGACCGACCTCCCGCACCCGGACCGACATGTGTCCCGGAGTGCTGCGCCCGTGGCCCGCCGACGACGGCGCCCTGGTCCGGCTGCGCGTCCCAGGCGGCCGCGTGTCGCCGGAATCCCTCGCCGCGCTTCACGGGGTAGCGGCGCGATACGGCGACGACGACGTGCACGTCACGACCCGCGCGAACCTGCAACTGCGGGCCCTGCCGACCGGGCGGGACGGACAGCTCGCGGACGAGGTCGTGGCGGCGATCGCCGCCACCGGGCTACTGCCCGCTCCGTCACACGAGCTCGTCCGCAACGTCCTCGTCTCACCGCTCACCGGCCTGGTCGGCGGACGGGTCGACCTGCGCCCGGTGACCGACCGGCTCGACGCCAGTCTCCGGACGGATCCCGGACTGGCGGGACTGTCCGGCCGCTTCCTGTTCGTGCTGGACGACGGTCGCGGTGATCTCGTGGACCGCCCCGGCGACCTGGGGCTGGTGGCGCTCGACTCCGGCACCGTCCAGCTCCGGGTGGGCGAAGTCTGGTCAGCGGTGGTGCCTGTCGAGGAGGCTGCCGATCGCCTGGTCGACCTTGCACGCGACTTCGCCGACGCCCGCGGCACCGGCCCCGACGCCCCCTGGCACGTGCGTGAACTCCCGGCGCCACTCGCCGCCCCCTGCCCGGGCGACGGCCGTCTCCCCCCTCCGGCCCCCGCGCTGTCGTATGGCCCGGTCCCCTGCTCCTCGGGGCGAATCGAGCACGTCGAGGCCCCGGACGGCGTCCTCGATCGCGCGGTGATCGATCGCCTCACCGGCGGGGACGTCACCGAGCTCGTGGTCACCCCGTGGCGCGGCGTGCTCACCGTGCGCACGTAGACTTCCGGCTGTCCCACGGCGAGGAACCCGGTGTGAGTCCGGGGCGGTTCCGCCACTGTGAGGCCCGGTCCACGGGTCGCCAAGCCAGATACTGGCCGAGGGATCGACGCGCTCCCTGGCGTGTCGACTGAGACTTCTGACCGGGGCGAGAACCCCGAGGAGGACCCATGCCTGCTGTCCCCAGGCCGCCACGTCGCTACGACTACGTCGACGACGGGCCTGCGATCTACCTCGACTCCTTCGCCACGATCCGGCGGGAGACCGACCTGACCGGCGTCCCGCGCGACGCCGAACGGCTCGCCGTCCGGATGGTGCACGGCACCGGGCAGACCGACCTCGTCGACGACCTTCAGGTCCATCCGGAGCTGGTGGGGGCCGCGCGATCCGCGCTCGAGGCCGGGTCGCCCATCCTCTGCGACGCCCACATGGTCGCCTCCGGGATCACCAGGTCCAGGCTCCCCCGGAACAACGACGTGGTGTGCCTGTTGTCCGATCCCCGCGTGCTCGACCTGGCCCGGCAGATGGGCACCACCCGATCGGCCGCCGCCCTCTCGCTGTGGGGTGAGCGTCTCGACGGCGCCGTGGTGGCGATCGGCAACGCACCCACCGCCCTGTTCCACCTGCTGGAGATGTTGCTGGACGGCGCCCCGCATCCGGCGGCGATTGTCGGGTGCCCGGTCGGCTTCATCGGCGCCGCCGAATCCAAAGCGGCCCTGGCGTCCTTCGCGGACGACCACGGCATCGACATCCCCTTTGTCACCGTTCACGGTCGACGCGGCGGGTCGGCGATGACGGTCTCCGCGGTCAACGCCCTCGCGCAGGTGGCCGAGTGAGCACCGGGCCGGCGAGCGCGGCGGAGGGCGGGCGCCCGGTGGGCACGTCCGCCGACGGGAACATGGTGGACCCGGTCGGCGGCGGAGGCATGGTGGACCCGGTGGGCGGCGGAGGCCGCCTGTTCGGCGTCGGCGTGGGCCCCGGCGACCCGGAACTGGTCACCCTCAAGGCCGCCCGCCTGATCGGCGCCGCCGACGTGGTGGCCTATCACGCCGGCCGGGGCAAGGAGTCCAATGCCAGGCGGATCGCCTCAGGTCTCATCCCCGCCGGTGCGGTCGAGGAGGTGCTGGAGTACCCCGTGACCACGGGCCTCACCGACCACCCCGGCGGGTACGCGGGAGCGATCGCGGATTTCTATGACCGCAGTGCGAAGCGGCTGGCCGAGCACCTCGCGGCCGGCCGGGATGTGGTCCTGCTCGCCGAGGGGGACCCGCTGTTCTACGGCTCCTTCATGTACATGCACGACAAGCTCTCCGGCCATTTCGTCACCGAGATCGTGCCCGGCATACCGGCGTTCGCCGCCGCGACCGCCGCCGCGGCCACTCCCCTGGTCCGCCAGACGGACGTGCTCACCGTCCTGCCCGGAACACTGCCGGAACCCGAGCTGGCCCGCCGCCTCGCCGACACCGACGGGGCGATCATCATGAAGCTGGGGCGCAACTTCCTCGCGGTGCGCCGTGCACTGGAGGCGGCTGGACGGCTCGACGGCGCGGTGTACGTCGAACGAGCCTCTACCGCCGACGAGGTGCACCACCCGGTGCGGGACGTCGATCCGGTAACCGTGCCGTACTTCTCGCTCATCGTCGTCCCCGGCGACTCCCGGCAGCTCGATCCGTTCGGGCGACGCCCCGCCCCGCTCGACGGCCTCACCGCGCGGGGCGTGTTGCCGGACGGGGAACTCCACGTGGTGGGCCTGGGCCCCGGGCCCGACGACTGGCTCACCGGGGAGGCACGGCGGGTGTTGGCCGAGGTAGACCACGTGGTCGGGTACGCGCCCTACGTCGACCGAGTGCCCCAGCGCGCGGGCCTGACAAGGCACTGCTCCGGCAACACCGTCGAGGTGGACCGGGCCAGGCTCGCCCTGGACCTCGCCCGCTCCGGCGAACGAGTGGCGGTGGTCTCCGGGGGCGATGCGGGCGTGTTCGGCATGGCCGCGGCCGTGTTCGAGGCCGCCGAGGACCCGCTGTACTCCCGGATCGACGTGCGGGTCGCGCCCGGGGTGTCGGCCGTACAGGCGGTCGCGGCACGGGCCGGGGCCCCCATCGGCGCGGACTTCGCCGTGATGAGCCTGTCCGACCGACTCAAGCCCTGGGAGGTCATCTCCCGGCGCCTCGACGCGATCGCCGCCGCGGACCTGGTCCTTGCGGTCTACAACCCCGCCTCGCGCTCGCGCACCCGCCAGGTCGCCGATGCCCGCGACGTCCTCCTGCGACACCGCGACCCGGCCACTCCGGTGGTGGTGGGCCGCGACGTGGGCCGCGCCGAGGAATCGCTGACCATCACGACCCTCGCCGAACTCGACTGCGACTCGGTGGACATGAAATGCCTGCTCATCGTGGGCGCATCCGGGACCCGCGTCACCGAGTCGGGACGGGTGTGGAGCCCGCGGTTCGTGCGGTCATGAGCGCGGACCCCCTGGGTGACAACAACGGCGGAGGTGCTTCTCCCGACCGCGATGCGCTGTGGCGGATCCTCGCTACGCGCCGCGACCACCGCCACTTCCATCCCACCCCGGTCCCGCGCGACACCATCGAGCGACTGCTCGAGGTCTTCGCCGTCGCCCCGAGTGTCGGGTTGAGTCAACCCTGGCACGTCACGGTGGTCGAGGACCGGGGAGTGCGCGAGGCGGTCCATGCCGGTTTCCGCGCCGTTCGCCGTGCCGAGGCCGAGCGCTTCAACGGCGAGCGCCGCGAACTCTACGACTCGCTGCGCCTCGAGGGCATCCTCGGGGCTCCCGTGGGCCTGGTGGTCAGCCACGTCCCACCCGCCGGCCCGGTCCTGGGAACCACGAGCGTCCCGGCGGCCACCGAGTACAGCGTGATCGCCGCCATCACCCTTCTGTGGCTGGCGGTCACAGCTGAGGGACTGGGCATGGGCTGGGTGAGCCTTGTGGACCCCGACCACCTCTCCGACAGCGTGCCGCTCCCGGACGGCGCCCGACCCCTGGCCTACCTGTGCCTCGGGCACCCAGAACTGGACCTCGAGGAGCCGTTGTTGCAGACCGTGGGGTGGGGACGCAGGTCACCGCTGTCGGTCGACTGGGTCTAGGCCGCTCACCTGCGGGACTCCACCCGGTTTTCGCGCCCCACCACGCGATTCCGCCACTCGGAACGACCGATAGCACTACGCGAGCGCGAGCGTCATCTCGCCCATATCGGTGTTTACCGGACGCAGGTCAGGTCGGTCACTAGTCTTCGACGCATCTCGGGTCGTACCGCGACCCTGATGACAGAGGCGGCGGGCCCATGGACCAGACCAGTTCGCGCGCACTTCACCGACGGCCAGACACCGTGTCGTACGGCCCCGGCAGGTGGAGAGTCGGTCTCCGATCGGTCGCCGCCCTGCTCGTCGCGATGGTCGTCGCCGTTTCCGCGCCCTTCGTCGGCGCCTCGTTGCCGACCGAGGCGGCCGCACAGAGCACCACGGCGCCGTCGTCCTCCAGCGTGGAGATGTCCACGGCCGATCCGGTCAGTCCGGAAACGACACTCCCGGGGTCGGGCAACTACCCGCTGCAGCTCACCATGAAGCTGGATGTCGGTGCCGGCGTCCGCGTGCGCATCTATTCGGGTGACAGCAACTGCATGGGACCCTTCCCCACCGTGGACTTCGTCACCCAGGAAGCGGTCACGACCATCCCCATGGCGTTCACCGTGCGGAACGACTCGTTCGCCTGTGTCTTCGAGCCGAGCCTGCAACAGGTCAGAATCGACGTCACCGGTGGCGCCACGGAGGTCCACAACAGCCTCAACTTCGTGCAGATGCCTTCCGTCGGTCTGCCGAACTGGCAGGTCGTCTGCGGTTCGAAGAGTGACTGTTCCATCAGCCGAGTGGTGCCGATGACGCTGTTCTGGACGGCGACCATCACCGCCAGGCCACCTCAGCCGGCGACGCCGCTCGGCATCGACTGCGCTGTCGCGCCTGCCGCGCTGCGGTCCGCGTACCACCAGCCCTGCGTCGGAACCGGCGGGACCGCGGGAGTACCCACTGTGCTCTCGATCGACCGCGGCCGACTCCCGAACGGGCTCGAGCTCAGGCAGGGAGGCGGCGCCCAGTCCTTCGCCGGCATCGTCGGCACCCCGCTGGAGAGGGGCACGTTCCCCATCACGCTCCGGGCGCGTAACGGTCGTCAAGCAGACGCCACGCTCGACGCAACGATCGTCGTCGACCCGGCGCTCACAGTCACCACCCTCGAGGTCGCGGGTTCATCGCCGTTCCGCTCCTGCATACCGCCGGCCGAACCGGGGCCCTCCTGCGGCGCTCTGTTCACGATCCGCACCTACAGCCTGACTGGCACGCTCGACGGCCCCACATCACTCGACGTGTGGCGCCAGGCCGGCCTGCCGGTCGGCACCGAGTTCCTGACCAGCACCGGACCGCCCGTCACGACGCTCCTCGACCGAGGAGTGAGCGAGACGTCGATGACCTTCGCGGTTCCTACGATGCCCCCGGGTTCGTACGAGGCCGAGGCCAGCTACCGCGGCGGCGTCGAGACCGGGCCGAGCACGTCCGGTCGCCAGCCGTTCAGGTGGCTCGGCTCTCCCGCCGAGGGCGCTCCGGGATCGGTCGGAGCGGGTTCGGCGGGCGGATCGGGCCCGGCGTCGGGGACGCCCTCCTCCTCGTCGACGGCGTCGACGGGCTGATCTGCGAGGTGTACCCGGTAGCGGCGCGAGCCGGGAGCCCGGTGCCATGCCGGGCGGACCTGCGCTATGAATGCGCTCGCAGGAGCATGGTTCACCCGATCAGCAGCATGACCACGTTGACTCCCGCGATGGCGATCGCCGCGTAGAACGGCCCCTTCCCCGTGGTGCGGGTCGCCGCCACCGCCAGCACGAGCACCACGGCCAACAGGATGCACTGACCGACCGTCGGTGGAGTGCCCCGGCCGAAGACGGAGACCACCGAGGCCACGACGAGTGCCAGTGCGGCCGCGGGCGGGACTATCGAGGGCGACAGTCGGTGGGGGAATCCTCGGACTCCGGTCGCGGCGTCGTCGGCGAGATCGGGCATGGCATTGAGCAGGTGCGCGGCAAAGCCGAGCAGCGCACCGACGGCGACCATCCACAGGGGCGGCAGAGCGGCCGGGTCCCGAGCCAACGACACCACGGCGGGCAGGCAGCCGAAGGCGATCGAGTACGGGAGCCATGACACCACGGTGGACTTGAGCGCGACGTTGTACGCCAGAGCCGAACCGACCCCCAACGTGAGATGGAGAAGGCCGGCGCCGATGCCGCACAACAGCGACGCGACAACACACACCACACCTGCCGCACCGATCGCCGAGCGCACCACCCCCGCCGAGATCTGACCGGTCGCGAGTGGTTTGTCGCAGCGGCCGACCCGACGATCACGATCTCGGTCCCACAGATCGTTGGTCCATCCCACGACGAGCTGACCGCTCAGGACGGCGACGACGAGCACGACCGCCGTGTAGGCGCTCACGCCCATACTCGCCGCGAGCAACAGGGTGAGGACAGTGACCGCGAGAGCCGGAACGGGGTGAGCGGTCCGCACGAAAGGGGGAATCAGGGCCATAGTGACGTCTCGCTGCCGCTGCCAGCACACCGGTTCATGGGTTTAGCGAACCTCGTTTCGGTAACGGGTTCACGGCGAACTGATCAGGCGTGGTGTCTCACTCTCCACGAGCAGGGCCTGGTCGTCGTTCACACAGGTGAGCGGGTAGTCGCTCCCGTAGGTGTCCTTGAGCTGTGCGATGAGCGCGGGTGGGTAGGGCGGTAGGGCGCCGTCCGCGTGGGGGATCACGACGGTCTCGACCAGACCGAGTCCGCTTCGATCGGCGAGATCGGGCGCGGCTGAGGGGTCGTCCATGAGGCTGATCGGTTCGATGCTGGGTCCGGTGATGACCGATCCGGCGCTCGAGCCGATGTAGGGCAGTCCCGCTCGCACCCGGTCGACGAGGACCGCATCCGCACCATGACGGCGCAGCGCCGCCAGGAGCACGAAGGTGTTGCCGCCCGCCACATAGAGGACGTCGACCCCGTCGAGCGCACTGGCGAATGCACCCGCGTCGCCGAAGTCGGCGGCGGTGATGTCGGTCAGCACATAACCGAGATCCGAGAGTTGCGCGCGCTCCGCGGCCACGAACTCCGCACCCGCGTAGGGACTGGCGGCGTCGTTCAGGTACCCGATGCGCACCGCGGGTGCGGGATGGGCGACGTGCTCGGCGATGAAGTCGGGCACGGCACCGACGCCGGGGGACAGCAGGAGCAGGTTCATGGCGCCACTCTACGAGGGGGACCGAGTGCCCTACGGCGTGTTCTGCCGACGGCTGCCCCGCCGCTTCCCCCGTGCCACGGATCAGCCAATTTCTCCTTCCTTGACGTTGACGTAACAGCGACGCAACGCATCACAGCTTCACTAATTCCGATCGAATGATCGATTTGGAGGAGACATATGGAACCCGCACTGCGCCCTGCCCCCGCGGTCTACCGGCGCCACCTGTTCCACTCCCGTGACGCCACCCCTGACCAGTGCTCCGACGTCTTCTGGGTCCAGGGGAGCCGCTATTTCTGCGATGCCCGGTTCTCCACCGATTCCTCGGGCACGAGGGTTTTCCACATGGGGTTCGCCGGCCGACTCGAGTGCACGGACGCCACCACCGGCGAGTTCGAGTGGGTACACGCCATCGCCGCCGGGGAGGCCTTCGGGGCCGCCGACATCGGTCAGCTCTTCGACGTGCCGGGGTGGGGGCTGCTGGAGGTGGGCCGACATCTCGACTACGTCGAACTCTGGCAACAGTGCGCCGACGAACCCGGACCGCTGTGGGAGGCCAGGGGGGTCGACGAGCAGGGCACCGAGGCACTGGTCGTGTGTGTCGGCGACCGCTTCGGCCTCGCACTCGGCGCCGACCCCGCGGGGGGACGGCCATCGTCGGTCCACATCGGATCGCGCAACGGTCAGGACTGGCGCGCGCGGTACTCGTCGTGGTCGGCATCCGAGCCTCCGCTCTTCTCCCTCTCCCCTCAACCCGACGGCTGCTTCGCCATCTCCTGGCAGGCCGGCGAGCACTCCGGTCCACCCGTGTCCTTCCACCCGATCCAGCAAGGAGCCAGGAATGCCTGACCCCCACCGTCCCACCACCGACTTCGAGTCGATCCCGGTCATCGACGTGTCCACGCTCGCCGATCCCGGCGGCCCCTCAGCCGAGTGCGTCGACCAACTCGGCGAGGCCGCCCAAGGCGTCGGCTTCCTCCTCATCGTCAACCACGGAGTGGCCGACGAGACGTTCCGGGCGATGCACGAGGCCTCGCAGCGGTTCTTCAGCCAGCCGGACGCCGTCAAGCAGGAGGTGTACATCGGCAACTCCACCAACCACCGCGGATACGTCCCGATCGGCGAGGAGGTCTTCGCCGGCGCCACCCCGGACCTCAAGGAGGCCTACGACCTGTCCATCGATCTACCGGCTGACCATCCGGAGTACCTGGCCGGCAACCCACTGCTCGGCCCGAACCAGTGGCCGGAACTGCCAGGGTTCGAGGAGGCGGTGATGACCTACTACGACGAAGTGTTCACCCTCGGGTCGCGGCTGCTCGCGGCATTCGCCCGGTACCTCGACATCGACCCCGCCACGTTCCTCGGGTCGGTGACCCAGCCGCCCTCGCAGTTGCGGCTCATCCACTACCCGTATAACCCCGACGCGGAGGACCGCCCCGGGATCGGTGCGCACACCGACTACGAGGCGCTGACGCTGCTGAAGCCCACCGCTCCCGGGCTGGAGGTGATGAACGGCCGGGGAGAGTGGATCGAGGTCCCATACCGCGAGGACGCGATCGTCGTCAATATCGGAGACCTGCTCGAGGTCTGGACCAACGGCGCCTTCGTCGCCACGTCGCACCGGGTCAGGAAGGTCTCGCGGGAGCGCTACTCCTACCCGTTGTTCTTCACCGTCGACTACGACACGGTGGTCGCTCCCCTGACCTTCCCCGGGTCGAACTCGGCGACGTACGAGCCGATGCATGCCGGCGAGCACCTGTTCGCCCAGACCGCGCAGAGCTTCGCCTACCTGAGGCGACGGATCGCGGACGGTGACCTCGCACTCCCGGAGGGCGCTCGTCCCCTGTACTCGCTCGGGCGCGAGAGCTCCCTGGTGGGTGAGTCGCAATGATCAGTCTCGCCATCGGCGGCACCGTCGCCCTGCTCGTCGTCCTGGGCCTGTTGTCCTCGAAGAGGGTCCAGGGACAGAACCACAACTTCGCGGTCGCGGGGCGGACGCTGACCGTGCCCCTCGTCGCCGTCCTGCTGATGTCGCAGGTGATCGACTCCAACGCGACCGTGGGCGCGGCGGATCTCGCGGGCGGCTTCGGCTTCTGGGCCGGTGCCGCGATGCCCCTCGGTATAGCCGTGTCATTCCTGTTGATGGGGCTTTTCGTGGCCGAGAAGGTGCGGGAGCGCGAGCTGTACTCGCTGCCCGGATACTTCCGCCAGACCTTCGGACGCACCGGCGAGGTCCTGGCGGCTGTCCTGACTGTCTCCAGCTTCGGAATCCTCATGGCGGGCAATCTCGTCGCCCTGGGGCACATGATGGACCACTTCGTCGGAGTCCCCTACTGGGTCGCGATCGTGTTCGTCACCATGGCGATCTTGGCCTACACGATGGTCGGCGGGATGTTCGCGTCCGTGTACACGGGACTGTTCCTCATGGTGGTCATGGCGGTCGGGTTCGTCGGCCTGACGCTCTGGATGTTCCTCGGCCCCGGTTACACGGCGCCGGAAGGGCTCGGCATCTCCGATCTCGAACAGTTGACCGCGCCTGCCGCGGGAGCGGCGATCAACTGGGCGACGCTCTTCGCTCTGGGCTTCGGCAACCTGGTGGCCATCGACGTCTTCCAGCGTGTGTCCTCGGCCAAGACCGCCCGGAGCGCCCGGACCGCGAGCCTGATCGCCGCCGCCGGAACAGTGGTCCTGTGTGTCCCGTTGGCCGCGGTCGCCGTGGCCGGGGCCGGGATGCTCGGGGACAGCACCTCCGAGTCGCCGATCCTGTTCCAGCTCCTCACCGGGCAGGTGCCGACACCGATCGCGATGCTGGTCATCTCAGCCCTGCTGGCGGCCTCACTCACCACGGTCAGCGGGATCCTCCTCGCGACCTCGTCCATCGTCGTGGGCACCATCCTCGACACGAAGAACCTGCGGCTGAGTGTGCTCCAGGCGTCCCGGTGGGCGATGGTCCCCGTGGCCGCCATCGGGATCCTGGTGGCTCTCCGGGTGAACCACACCGGGATCCTCCTCACCCTGACCTTCGACCTGTTGTGCGCGAGCCTCGTGGTGCCGTTCGTACTGTCCCTGTGGACACGCTTGGTCAGCACGAGGGCGCTGGTGATCTCGGCGGTGCTGGGACTGGGCGTACGTCTCGGGTTCTTCGTCCTCACCCCGACGATCTACGGGGTGGAGAACACCCTGTTGTACATCCCGAACGAGGTGGTCACCACGAGCGTCGACGGCTGGACCACGTTCCTCGCCGCGGCCGTGTCACTCGTGGTCTACGTGGCCGTGGCCGCCGCCGATACCCGGGCCGACACCCGGAAGGCCACGTCGACACCCGCTGTCGACGAACCGGCACCGGACCGGGGAGTCGAGGTTCCCGCGAGGACCTAGCCTCCCGCGGGGGCGTCGTGTGCGAGCGGCGTCACCCGGCAGACCCCGGGCCCGGGGAGTCGAGAGCACCGAGAATCTCGATTCCCCGGGCCCGCGTCTCGTCGGTGAGGAGTTCGGGGACCCGTGCCAGCGTCAGCATCGCGTCAGCGACCCGGGCCGGGGTGTCGTCCGGGATCGGGGACCGCGTCCGGCGCCGGTAGGTGATGACGTTCTCCACCAGGCCCACGAGCATCGCCACGTCGACGTCGGTGACGGCCTCCCCCGTGGTGCGTTCGAGCAGGACCCGGTAAGCCTCGTGCAGTGAGTCGCGGACCTCGTGGAACTCCCTGAACTGATCGCCGTCGAGCTCCGGATCGAAGTAGAGGACCCCCAGATTCTGCGGGTCCTCGTGCAGCAATCCCGCATCCGCGTACGCCAGCGCCCACAACAGGACGTGGCCCGGGGCGTCGCTCGTCAGCAGTCTGTCGGCGATCCGATGGGACGGGATCACCGTGCCGAGCACCAGCCGGAGCAGGATCTCGTCCTTGGACCCGAACCAGTGGTAGACGCTGGCCTGCTGCAACCCCGCGCCCTCCGCGATGGCCCGGGTGCTGGTCCGGCCGAAACCTCTGGTGACGAACAGCTCTCCCGCGGCGTGCAGGATGTCCTGCTCGCTGCCGAGCCCTGTCGGCGACCCGGGGTTGCGGCGCGGCCGGCCACGAGTCTTGGTCACCCGGCCGAGGTTATCAATCCCCTGTCGAGCGCGACGCGCTGGTCGCCGCCGGTCGCAGACTGGTCGCTCCGGCCGCTCAGACAGCCGCAACCTGCCGGCGCCGGAACCCGACCAGGCCCACGGCCACGAGGATCCCCGCCAGGACGGTGACGAGCAGGAACGGCACCACGGCGAACTCCTCCACCGGGACCGCCGCGAGGTGGTGCAGTGGCGAGAGGGACCGGAGCCACCCGGGAAGGTCCAGCAGGTCAGCGAAGTTGGTCACCAGGAACATCAGCGCGACCACCGCCCAGCCGACGGGGGCCGTCAGCCGCGGCGCCCAGCCGTACAGCACGGTTCGTCGCCAGCGGGTCCCCACCCATTGGCAACGACGCCGTACACAAGCGGCGAACTGCGAACTACCCGCGGGCGGCCACTGCTTGTTTGGCGGCCTCGACCAGGTGATCTGCCGCACGGCTCATCTTCTTCAACTCCGCGTCGGTCAAGTCCTGGTGCGTGTAGGCAGCCTTGTTCTTCAGGTTGAGCAGGGTGTTCAGATGTCGCTCGGATCCGCTGTCCGCCAGCTTCAGCAAGGCGACGGCCTCGCTGTGGTTGCCGGTGTTGGAATGCACGCCCAGCCGCACGCAGCAGATGACGTCCGAGGCGGCGATACCCGCGTCCACGTACAGGTCCCCGGCGGCGTTGGGCATATCCAGTCCGAGATGGTCTGCGGCGTCAAAGAACTCGTTCGCTTTGGACAGACGCCCCGCGGTGACCACCGCATCGCAGTTCCGCTGCCCCGCCATCACGACCTCCTTCCCGAGCGCAGCTGCGCGATGAACCAGGCCCGTGTCCCCGCGACGGTCAGGCCCTGCTGTGCCACGTCATCGAGCAGGGGCTCACCTGCGTCGACCGCAGCGCGGAACTCGTCCTCGGCGAACTCGACGATTCGGCCTTCGTTGCCGGTCCAAGCGGTAACCAGCCGGGCGAGTTCAGTCACCCGCTGCTCCCAGACGTCATTCCCGTAATCGGTGGCGCGCACCAGGAACAGGTCGATGTCGCTACTGAGCGTCATGCGCCCCGTCGCCGCCGACCCGAACACCGCGCCGTACCGCAGCGCCGTCCCCCACTCGCCCAGGTGCTGGGTGAGACGGCTCAGGAACGTGGAGTTCAACCGTGATAGCTCCATGATCGGCTCGGTCGCGAGGTGCTCGGTGTTGAGGCGGTAGGTGTGGGTCCGGCCCACTTCGTCGTGCAGCACCACGCCCTGAGCAGTGAGGCGGTTGAGGACTTTGCGGATGCCCTCCCCTGACGCGGTGGAGAGGATCCGCTGGACCTGGCTGACCGTGAACGTGACGTCCGCGCTCGCCAGGACCGCCAGCACGTCGCCGTCCAGTGTCGGCGTCACCGTGGCGAACGGCTTGTTCAGCTGCACACTCCACACCCCATTTCTCCAACTAAAGTTAGAGTAGCACAACTATAGTTGGAGAATGTCGAACGACGTCGTGGTTATGCGTGCTGTCGAACCCAATCGGGGACCGCAGTGGCCGTAGCAGACATCGCCACCGCCTTGCGCCTTGTTGTCAGACAGCCGCAACCTGCCGGCGCCGGAACCCGACCAGGCCCACGGCCACGAGGAACCCCGCCAGGACGGTGACGAGCAGGAACGGCACCACGGCGAACTCCTCCACCGGGACCGCCGCGAGGTGGTGCAGTGGCGAGAGCGACCGGAGCCACCCGGGAAGGTCCAGCAGGTCGGCGAAGTTGGTCACCAGGAACATCAGCACGACCACCGCCCAGCCGACGGGGGCCGTCAGGCGCGGCGCCCAGCCGTAGAGCACCGCGCAGACTCCCAGTACCACCAGAACCGCCGGGATGGTGCCGAGGTGCGCGCCGATCACCCCGCCGGCGAGCGATCCGTCGCCGGTGACGCCCACGGCGGCGAGCGCCGTGAAGACCCCGGTAACCAGGAGGATGAGCGCCGCACCCACCGCAACCACGTCCAGGTGCGCGCCCGCCCACGAGACGCGGCTGACCGGGGTGGCCAGTACGAGGTCGGCGCGGCCCCGCCCCTCCTCGTCCCAGAGGGACTGCAGCGCGTAGACCACGTAGGCGGCGGTGAGGACGGCGATGAATGACCCGAGAAAGGACACATAGCCGTTGACCAGGCCCTGGGCGCCGAACATGTCCTGCATCGCCTGCGGCATGTCCTGGCTCGCGCTGAGCATGGCGTCGGTGAACGCGCCGTTGACGGTGCCCAGGACGACGATGGCCGCGCCCCACCCGAGCAGGGCGCCCCGCTGGAGTCGGGCGGCCAGGCCCACCGGCTGTCCGAGGAACCGGCCGGCGTGCGCGGGTCCGGGGCGGGGGGCGAGGAGGCTCGCGCCGAAGTCGCGGCGCGACTGGAGGACGTACGCGGCGGCGGCACCGACCACGGCGACGACGACGAGGGGGAGCAGCGGCCACCAGCGGTCGTACACGTAGGGGGCCGTCTGGGCTGCCCACCCGAGGGGCGAGGCCCAGGACAGGGCGGTGCCGCCGACGGCCGCCATGTCGCCGAGCGCACGGAGGATGAAGGAGACCCCGAGCACCAGCCCGGCCATTCCCGCGGCCGCCCGCGAGTACGCACTGAGCTGCGCTGTGACCGCCGAGATCCCGGCGAACGCCATACCGGTGAGCGCGGTGCCCAACCCGATGAGCAGGGAGCCGAGGGGGGCGAACCCGCCTGCGACCGCCAGTCCTGCGACCACCACGCACGCGAGGGCGTTGGTGATCCCGGCGACGATCAGGGTGGCGGTGAGAGCGGAATGTCGGCCGGTGACGCTGGCGCGGATCAGCTCGGCGCGGCCGGTCTGCTCCTCGACGCGGGTGTGCCTGGTGACCAGCATGATGTTCATCAGCGCGGCCAGGAGGAACAGGTACGGGGCGTAACCGGCGGCGAAGAACCGCTCGAAGGTGGGGGCGTCCATTCCGAAGGCGGGGCCGGTGAACATCCGCCCGACCGGTTGGGTGAACAGGGGCACGACCGCGGCCAGGTCCTCCTCGGTGGGCGCCAGCTGAGGGAGGGCGGCACCGATGTAGACCACGAACAGGCCGAGGCCGCCCACCCAGGCCGGGAGCTTGATCCGGTCCCGCCGCAGGGAGAACCGCACGAGGGTGCCGGTGCCGGCCAGCGCGGAAGCGGACCCGGTGGTGTGTGCGCGCTCGCGGGTGGCCGTGGGTGGGGTTGTCGTCGCGCTGCCGGTCGTCGCACTGCCGGTCGTCGCACTGCCGGTCGCCGCACTGCCGGTCATCGCGCTGTCCCCGCCTCAGCAGCGTCGCCGTAGTGGCGCATGAGCAGCTGCTCGAGGGTTGGGGGATGGGCGACCAGCGAGCGGACGCCCAGTGGGGCGAGTGCACGAACGGCCTCGTCCGTCTTGTCCCCGTCGACCTGGAAGCGGACCTCGTCGTCGTCGATCTCCACGGCGTGGACACCCGGGACCCGACGCAGGTCGTCCGATGGTCGTTCGGTACGGGCGACCATCGTGGTGCGGGTCATGTGGCGCAGCTCCTCCAGGCTCCCGCTCTCCACGGTGCGACCCAGTCGCACGATGGAGATGCGGTCCGCGAGCGCCTCGACCTGCGCGAGGATGTGGCTCGAGAGCAGGACGGTGCGGCCGGCGGCCTTGACCTCACCGATCGCGTCCTGGAACACGACCTCCATGAGGGGGTCGAGGCCCGCGGTGGGCTCGTCGAGCAGGAGCAGTTCCACGTCGGAGGTCAGGGCGGAGATCAGCGCCACCTTCTGCCGGTTGCCCTTGGAGTAGGTGCGGGCCTTCTTGGTGGGGTCCAGGTCGAAGCGCTCGCACAGGGCGTCTCGACGGCGCTTGTCGAGCGGGCCACGCAGTCGGGCGAGTAGGTCGATCGCCTCCCCGCCGGTGAGGTTGGGCCACAGTTCCACGTCCCCTGGGACGTACGCGAGTCTGCGGTGGAGTTCGACGGCGTCCGTCCACGGGTCGCCCTCGAGCAGTCGGACGGTGCCCCCATCGGCGCGCAGGAGGCCGAGCAGGACGCGCATGGTGGTGGACTTGCCGGCGCCGTTGGGTCCGAGGAATCCGTGCACCTCCCCCCGCGTCACCTCGAGGTCCAGGCCGTCGAGGGCGCGCGTGGTGCCGAAGGTCTTGACCAGCCCTCGCGCGGAGATCACGAAGTCGTTCATGGTGGTCACTACTCCTTGTCGGGATCGTCGAGGGTGTCGAAGGCGTCCGCGAACCGGTCGATGGTGCCGGGTTCGAACACGCCCTGGGTGAACAGCTCCACGACCGGGAGCATGTAGGGGGCGAGGTTCTCCGGCGGGGCCTCGGTGTCGAGGAAGTCCACGCCGAGCAGTCGTTTCATGTGCTCGTGCAGGACCAGCGATCCCAGCGACCAGAGCACCAGCACGACGTTGCGTTCCCGCGGGTGGGCGCTGGGCTTGATGAGGCCGGCCTCGACGGCGGCGCCGGTGTAGACCTCCGCGTCGGCGACCATCTCGTCTATGAGGTGTGCGATGTGATCGCCCCCCTCTGAGAGGGTTCGGGCGAGGTAGCGCAGCAGAGGGCGACTGTCCTCGATCTGCCGCAGCGCGAGGAGCGGATCCAGCTGCGGGCCCTGGCCCATCGCTGACTCCTTGCCCTGGCGCACCAGCCGCACCACGTGCTCGTCGCAGGCCTGGTGCAGCCGGTCCTTGCTCCCGAAGTGGTGGAGGATCAGCGCCTGCGAGACACCCGCCTCGGCGGCGATGGTCTTGAGGCTGGTCCCCTTGACACCGTGCTCGCCGAACCCGGAGATCGCGGCGTCCAGGATGCGGTCGGCTCCACTTCGATCGGCCCCGCTGCGGGCCGGCTCGTCCTCGGGCACAGCTACCACCTCTCGTCGCTGACTGATTATTCAGTCAGCGTAGCCCTGACTGAACAGTCAGTCAACGACGGTTCGGGGGGTGACGGTTCAGGGGCTGGCGGTTCAGGGGGCCGGCGGTTCTCTCGCTTCGAGCGTCACACTGCCTCACGCGATTATGGTTGGTACGTGACCGTGCGACTCTGCGTTCTCCTGTGGCCGTACCCCGGCAGGGAGGGCGCCCTGCTCCGGTACGAGAACCGGGTCCTTCCCCTTATTGCCGAACACGGCGGAACCGTCTGTTCGCGCGATCAGGTCCTTCGTGAGTCGGACGCAGATCCGTCCGAAGTGCAGCGCATCGATTTCCCGGACGCCCGGGCCCTCGACGCATTCATGTCGGACCCTCGCCGTATCCGGCTCGAGCACGAACGTGAGGCCTCGATCGCTCGAACTGACGTCCTACGGCTGGCCTAGAACCCAGACAGGAACGTGGCTCCGAGGGCTGTGCCGAGGGGGCTCTCGCCGAGGACCTTCATCCTCACATCGCACCGGTGGGAGCCGATTCCCGGTTCTTCTTTCCGATCTGCCGAAGCCTGCCGATCACGAACCATCCGAGCAGTATTGCGAGGATGACGAGCACGACGTTGGACAGTATCCCGCTCCACTGTTCGAGCGCTGGTTTGATCGCGGGGCCGAACGCGAATCCCATTCCTATCCAGATCGCGTTCCATATGCCCGACCCGATCGCCGTGTACGCCGTGAAGTGCAGGAATGGCATTCGCTCGATTCCCGCTGGAATCGAGACGAACGAGCGCACCAGGGGAACACATCGCCCGAGCAATACGGCGACACCGCCCCATCGGCGGAAGAATGTCTCCGCTTTGTCGAAGTCCTCGAAGTCCAGAAGCGGAGTACTCCCGACGAGACGCCTTGTCCGGTCCCGGCCGAGCGCGGCTCCGATGACGTACCAGATCCAGGCGCCCAGCAGCGCCCCCGCCGTCGCCGCGGCCCAGGCGATCCAGAAGCTCATCCGACCCTCGTAGGCCAGGAATCCTGCCACCGGCAGCACCGCCTCCGACGGGATCGGGGGAAGGAATGTCTCCAACAAAATTGCAAGACCGACCCCGACCTCGCCCAGGCTCTCCATGAGGTTCAGGACCCACCCGATGAACCCGCTGTACCCTTCGGCGGGATTGGTGGTCGCGGTCGGGGCGGCAAGACTGATCACCTCTCACTACCCTTCTGCGTGCCACTCGGGGGCGACTCAGGGTCGGACTTCGGTGGTTCCTCCGACGACGGGACGGGTCGCCGCGCACCGGCGCGCCCGGAGTCCTGGGGCAGGAGATGCCTGAGGATGTCGGAGATGGTGATCACTCCGATGAACCGGCCCTGGTCCGTCACCGCGGCAAGCTGTTCGCTGCGCTCGCGAGCCTCGGCGAGCGCCTCGTACACCGGCGTGCGAGCGTCGAACACCATCACCGGGCGCGCAAAGTCACGTGCGTGCACGTCTGCGGGCTCCATCAACGTGTCACGCACATGAACCACCTCCGGGGTGGGCGAATTGTCGTCCTGGAGTAGCACCCGCGTGTGGCCGGTGCGCGTTGCGGCCTGTTGGACCTGGGCCACGGTGGCTCCGGCCGGGACCGCGGTGGGTGCCGTCGAGGTATCGACGAGTGCTCCGATGTCCAACTGGTCCAACCCGAGCGCACCGGACAACGGGGATCTGAACGAGTTGTCGAGGGAACCCGCCGTCGCCGAGTGTTCGACGAGCTGGCGGATGGTGGCCGCGTCCTGCCCACCCACGGCGGCACGCTCAACGGGCGTGACGCCACTGGCGGAGACGAGGCGGTTGGCTACTGCGTTGACCCACCGCAGCAGCGGGCGGAACACCCAGATGAACCCTCTCGAGGGCAGGCCGATGAACTTGGCGGCGAACTCCGGGTGCGCGATCGCCCACGACTTCGGCGCCATCTCCCCCACCACCAGATGCAGGAAGGTCACCAGGAGCAACGACAGCCCGAACGCCACGCCACCAGCGAGTTGGGCCGGTGCGCCCCACGAAGTGAAGACCGGGCCGAGCCACGAGTCCACGGCGGGCTTGGTGACCGCACCGAGGGCGAACGTACAGACCGTGATGCCCAACTGGGCACCGGCGAGCATGAGGGTCAGCTCGTTCATCCCGCGAAGCGCCGCGCGGGCGGATGCACTGGTCGCCGCATCCTTCTCGAGCCGGTGTTGGCGCGCGCCGAGAAGTGCGAATTCGATCACGACGAAGAACGCGCTCAAGACGATGAGCGCCGTAGTAACAGCCGTGACAACCAACGGGTTTCCCATCACCGCACCTCGCCCTTGCCAGTCGCGTCGTCATCACCGGCGTCGATGGAGACGGCGCCACCGCGTTCCAGAAGACGAATCCTCAGCTCACTGGGCACCAACCGCGCCAACTCGAGCACCTCGATGTCCAGAGCCACTTCCCGTGGATGGTCGGCGATCAGCTCGCGGGGATCGATCGGCAGATCAACCCGCACTGTCTGCCCCACCTCGGGCAGGCGCCCGTGCGCGGCGATCGCCAGACCCGCCATGGTCTCGTAGTCGCCCTCGGGAAGTGTGTGTCCAAGTGCCCGCTCGGCCTCGTCGATGTGGACGTCGCCATCCATCCGCCAGCAGCTCTCACCCTCGCGGGAGATCACCGAATCCGCCTCGACGTCGTGCTCGTCGGACAGTTCGCCGATCAACTCCTCGGCGAGGTCTTCGATGGTGATCACGCCGGCGAAACCCCCGTACTCGTCCACTACCGCGGCGAGCTGGGCCTCTGAATCGGTCAAGCTGAACAGCGCATCCGGTAGCGACATCAACGAGGGGACCACCACAACCGGGCGCATGAGCTCGGTGACCGGCGCATCGGGCTCCAGAGTCCACCCGAGCACATCCACCAACTGCACCACTCCCACCGGCTCCTGCTCGTCGGTGACCACGGGATATCGGGTGTGTCCGGTGGCCATCATCACCTTCACCTCCCCGACCGTGGCATCTGGTGAGATCACGCTGGTCTGAGACCTCGGAACCATCGCGTGCTCGACCGTGCGATCCGGAAAGTCCAGAATTCTGTCGATGAGGACGGAGAGATTCTCGGGCAGATCACCACTGCCCCTGGCGTCAGCAACGATGCGTTCGAGGTCCTCCGCCGTGGCGGTGGTGTCCAGATCGTGGACCGGTGTGACCCCGACCATCTTGAGCAACAGGTCGGCCGACCGGTCGAACACCACGATGAGCCACCCGAACACTGTGAGGTAGACGGTGGTCGACCTGGCCAGACCGCGGGCCAGGGGCTCCGGGCTGGCCAGCGCCAGGTTCTTGGGATACAACTCGCCGAAGATCATCTGCACCACCGTCGCGGCGATCAACGCCAGCACGGTACCCACCGTCACACCGACCGCGGCGGGGACGCCGGCCCCACCCAACAGGGTTCCGAGAGATTGGCCCACCAGGGGTTCGGCCACGAACCCCACCAGCAGTCCGGTGACCGTGATCCCCAGCTGGGCACCCGAGAGCATGAACGAGGTCCGCTGGGTGACCTTCAGCGCCCGCGCTGCCGAGACGTCCCCCGCCTCCGCCCGCGCCTTGAGCCTGTTCCTGTCCACGGACATGTAGGCGAACTCCTGGGCCACGAAGTAGCCGTTCGCCGCGATGATCGCCAGGATCACCAGGATTCCCAGCAGCAGCATCAGGAGCGTCACGCCCATCAGAACGCTCGCTCACGTGATCGCGGTTCACGGTGCAGCGACCACGGATTCCGCGGTGACAACGGCCAGGGACAACTCGGGCCCGGGTCGTCAACCGACCCGGGCCTCTCGCAGGGGGTACCCATCAGGGGATTTCACTCGCTCCAAGTCTGAGATAGACGAACTCGTCGACTCCGAGTATTACGCAAGACGGTCGGTGCGGCCACCCGGCGCACCTACCCGGCGCACCCACCCCGCGTGAAGGCGAACCCGACCACGCCTCCCCCGCCAGCGACTGGCCCTGCGACACCTCGCCCGTCTGTGGTTAACTGAACTGCACCAGAAGGGGAGTATCCCTCACGCGTTTCGTCGTCACTACGGTCCTCGGACCCGGCGGAGCGGGCCCGTAAGGGTCGGGAGAGACCTTCGATCACTCTTGATCGAAAGGCCCCTGACTATGCACACCCCCCTTTGGCTCTGGCTTGCCGTCCTGGCGTTCATCGTCGTGATGCTGGCGATCGACCTCGTCGCCCACCGCAAGGCTCACGTCATCGGCGTCCGAGAAGCCGCCACGTGGTCGGCTGTCTGGGTCGCGCTCGGCGTGGGCTTCGGCGCGATCATCTGGGCGTTCTGGGGCGCCGAGTTCGGCCAGCAGTACTTCGCCGGCTACCTCATCGAGAAGTCCCTCGCGGTGGACAACGTCTTCGTGTGGGCCATCATCTTCGCCCACTTCGCGGTCCCGGCCCAGTTCCAGCACCGCGTGCTGTTCCTGGGTGTGCTCGGTGCGCTGGTCTTCCGCGGGATCTTCATCGCCGGCGGCGCGGTACTCATCGCCAACTTCTCCTGGGTGCTCTACCTCTTCGCCGCATTCCTGCTGTACACCGGCTTCCGGATGATCCGTCAGCGCGACGAGCACCTCAACCCCGACCAGTCCCGAGTCCTCACAGCGTTCCGTCGCCTGGTCCCCATGACCGATACCTTCCACGGCCAACGCCTGCTGGTCCGCAAGGGCGGGCTCATCATGGCCACTCCCCTGCTGGCCGTGCTGGTGCTCATCGAGACCACCGACATCGTTTTTGCCGTCGATTCGATCCCCGCCATCTTCGCCGTCACCGACGAGGTGTTCCTGGTCTTCACCGCCAATGCCTTCGCCATCCTGGGCCTGCGAGCGATGTATTTCCTGCTGGCCGATCTCATCCACCGATTCGTCTACCTCAAGATCGGCCTGGCCCTGGTCCTGATGTGGGTGGGCGTCAAGATGCTGCTCAAGATCGATGTGTTCTACATCCCCACCGCCATCTCCCTCGCGGTCATCGCGGCAATTCTCACCGTCTCGGTCGTCGCAAGCCTTCGCGCCACCAGGGGCCAGGAACGTCAGGGCCTGCCCACGCCGACCGAACCCCCCTTCAGGGTCGCCACCGCCGAGGAGGACGCCGCCCTCGACCCCCTCTGGCGGGTGCGAGGTGGAGCCACAGCCGATGAGTTCGGGAAACGGTGACCGGCAAGTCGTGCGAACTCGGGTTGCTGTTCGGACGCGCGGAGCAAGTCGGCTCGACGGGCTCGCCTACCGCGAGCCTTCCCTGGCAGGAACCGGAGGCGAGCGGGCGGCGGTAGCATTCGAGGCGGTCGCGGCGAGTCTGTTGCGAGAACCAGTCAGTCACCTCGACAGTGCATGGGAGGCCCAGTGACCGAAGACCACTTCACCGGCACGTCGTACCGCAACGGCGCCGGGACCACCTCACTGGTCACCGGAATCATCGCCGCGCTGGCCTCCCTGGTGCCCTTCATCGGCGGCGCGATCACCATCGCCGCCGCAGTGGTCGCCCTCGCCAGTGGCTGGGTCGGTCTGAAACGAGTAGACCAAGGCGAGGCGTCGAACCACCGTGACGCCGTCATCGGCATCGGCCTGGGACTGGCGGCACTGTTCGTGGCGTTTCTCGTCTTCGCCGCGACCAACAGCGCGTAGTAGTGCCCCTGAAGCTCTGTTCCGCCTAGTTGCTGCCGGACCGGGGAACCCGGACCCGGGCCCAGCCCGCCGTCTCCTCCGCCGCGCGATGGGTCTGTTCGAGGAATGTCAGGACCATGGCGTCGGGATCCGGCGCCTGTCGCACGAGGTGGTACGGCAGCACGTATTCACCAAGCCCGGTGTCCCAGTACGCGGGGGCCTCGACCGCCGGATGGGAGTCGTACCCCTCGGGGTGGGGATAGGCGTACGCGTAGAAAACGCCCTCCTCCGCACCACCCGGCCAGTACCCCGCGCTCGACACCTCGTCGCTGTAGGCCTCGTGCATGACCCGGTCCGGGCAGTTCGGGACGCCACCGGGGTGCTCGGGGGCGGAGCGTCCGGAGAACCGGGTGACGGCCAGATCGAATGCACCCCAGAAGAAGTGGACGGGTGAGGACTTTCCCCGGAACCCGCCGCGGAACGCGGACAGGACTCCGTGCGCGCTGACCAGCGACCTCCAGAAACGGGCCACCGCGTCGGCGTCGTACGACGCGTGCGTGGTGTCCTCGGCGAACGGGATCACCTCCGGCAACTCGACCGGGGTCCCGACGATGGTCACGTCGAACCCGAGATCGGCCAGGTGGCCGGTGTACTCGGCGTGGAAATCGGCGACGGTCCCCGGTTCGAGCGCCATCCGACGGGTGCTGCCGTCGGTGACGAGGAGCAGGAGTTCGTGACTGACGAAGTCGAAGCGGATCTCCAGGCCTCGGCCTCCGGCGACCATCAGAGACGTGGTGAGCCCCCGAGCGTCCACGTACAGCGGGACACCCCACCAGTGGTTGATCTCCGGCCCGAGGGCCATGCGCGTCTTGCCGACGATCTGGGTCCACAGGTGAAGTGTGTCCCTGGTGTCGATCCACGACTCGAGGGGCAGGTCCGGCCAGGGCTCGACTCGTGTGTCCATCGACACATGATCCCCGATCTCGGGCCCGGACGACACCCCCTGCGTCCCCCGATACCCTGCGTTATCCGCGTCGACGGCGGCCGGGGGACCGGTGCCGTTGGACAGCGTCGTGGTTGCCGCACCGGGCAGTGCAGTAGCGCCGCCCACCGTTCCGGCTGGTGTCGACGAACACCTCGGGGCACCCCGATCGGAGGCAGGCCCCCAGACGACCGCCCTCCGATTCGACCGCGAAGATCGCCAGACCACCTGCGGTGATGGCCCTGACGCGCTCCACCACGTCGTCGCCGTCGGCCGCGAAGTGCAGGTGGGGTTTGTGGGCCTATATCGTTTTCGGTGCTGGGTTTTCCCAGCTCAGCAGCCCGCTAGGGTTGACGGTGGGAGAGGTTCGGTGAGCGCGGTTGTCGGCTGAGGGTTGTGCCTCGTGAACAGAGAATGCGACACCGGATCTGCCCCGCCACATGGCCCGTTTGAAGGGAATTGACGGACTGGCCTGGCAGAGGTGTTCTGTCGACTGGTCGCGCCGGATGACACGTAAGCACGGGCACACCCTGGCGGCGACACCTCTCGGCCGATTGCTGGCCGCGGGGCGCCGATGGCCTGCTGTGGCAGCGGCTCGAGTATGCGGGGCCGCGGCGACGGGATGCTCCCGAGACCGATAAGTACACAGGAAGCCACGGCCGCTCTACCCGATGGCGCGGCGATGATTGTGGGGCTTCCCTCCTGCGACGTCGCAGGCAGGCTTGGTGGAGCCTGCCGGCACGTGCGATGCCGCTCGAGGACGCCCGGCGACATCGTCTCGACTGTCCCGCTATGGCGAGCGTGGCAGGAAGGAAGCCCGAACCCATGACTTCAACGGGCACAGTCCATAGTCCCACAACGATTCAGGCCCGCGCCGGGATCGACTGCGCGATCGTGGCGAATCACCAGTGCGAGCTGATCGAATATCGCAACGACGGCACGACACGAACAACCCGCAAGACCATCCCGAGCACCGCGGCCGGGATGAACGAGCTGACCAGGTTTCTCGCAGCAGTCGACGTCGCCGTCGACGTGGTCGCTGAACCGACTTCCCTGACCTGGGTTGGTATCCAGGCTGCGGTCGGCGCCGCCGGCGGCCGGTTCTACCTGATCGGCACCAGGCACTCCTCTCGACTGCGCGCAGCGGTGGCCGGCAAGAACAAGTCCGACGTCATCGATGCGCATCTGCTGGCCAAGGCGCTCGACTTGTTCGACCTTGAACCGCTCGTCGTCGCCGACGTCGGTTCCGAGGCCATCAAACGCTCGGCCCTTTCGCGGGGCGATGCCCGCGTGCACTACGACCAGTGCTGGCGCCGACTTCGTTCTTACGTCGCCGCCACCGTTCCGGACATCGACAAGATTCTCGCCGGATCTCGTACCCGCACGTTGGCGGTGCTGGGGCGGTGGCCTGACCTGCGAGCCCTGGCCCGAGCACACCGGTCCACGATCGCCGCGGTGCTGCGCCAACACTCCTACTGTAGTGGCCGACAAGAGCAGATCGCTGACCAACTGCGCAGTGCCGCGGCAGCCTGGGTGAGCATCCTCGAGGACTACTATGACCTCGATTTCTGGAGGTCGAAAGTAGCTGGAATGCTCGCCGACATCGATCAGGCCGCGGACCGATTCGACCGCTACACCGAGCAACTCGACGGGCTCTGGCACGCCTTCTACGGCCCCGATGATCTGCTGCTCTCGGTGCCGGGGACCGGCCCGATCACCGCGGCGACGATTCGTGGCTGGCTCGGCGACGGGTCCCGTTTCGCCCGCCCCGAGGACTTCGCCTCCTACTGCGGACTGACCCCATCGAACTGGTCGTCGGGAACCATGGAGCACAAACATCGCGCGATCAGCAAGGAAGGCCCGTCGGCTTTGCGGATGGCGGTGTTCCTCGCCGCGAATGCGGCACGCACATCCGACCCGCAGCTCGCTCGGGTGTACCACCGGCTCATGGTCGACAAGGGTCAGCACCACAACAAGGCCGTGTGCGCGGTCGCCCGCAAGCTCGCCGAGCGGATCTGGATCGTCGTGCACCGCAACGCGCCCTACGAGTACCGCGACGACGACGGCGCGATCCTCGACATCACCCAGGCTCGGGCCATCGTCCGCGAGCGCTACCAGGTGCCCGCGGAAGTCCGCGCCCGCCACCGCAACCACACCACCGCCCAAAGGAGAGCCCGACTGGCAGCCTGACCCCTCCCTCGCCTCGCCACCACGAGGCCCCAGATCAGCCGTAGAGCCCGGCGCTCTACGGCGCCTCGACATGCATCCCGACAGGACCATCCTGAGGGGGGTTGACAATCGTTAGGGAATCTCTTCCGGATTCAGAGTGCATTGATCCGATCCCGCAGCTGTCCGGAGTGAATCAGTGACCGCAAGATGTAGTGCTTGAGGTTCCGGAAGCCCAGGGCGATTCCGCGGAGGTGTTCGAGCCTGCCGTTGATGGCCTCGACGGGGCCGTTGGAGGCGCCCACGTCGAAGTAGGCGAGGATCTCGCGGCGGCGCTTCCATAGCGACCGGCCCAGCTGGGCGAGCTCGGGCAGCTCCTTGGGCACCCCGGCCCGGATCGACTTGAGGAGCTTGTACATCGCGATCTTGCCCTCCCGCCTGCCCGAGGCCTCGTAGGCGGCGATGAGTCGCTGGTAGACGCTGTAGGTGACCTCCACCGCCGCGTGCGCGTCATTGGCGGTGAACGCCTTGAACAAGCGGACTTTCTGCTTGTCGGTAAGCAGCTCAGCGCGGGTGCGCAGGGTGCGGCGGATGCCGTACAGCGGATCGCCGGTGCGGCCCCGGTGTCCGGTGGTGGCCTGCTGGATCCGTTGGCGGCACACGGTGAGCTTGGCGGCGGCAAGATGCACGACGTGGAACGGGTCCATCACCGTGCGTGCTGCGGGCACGGCCTTGGCTGCGGCGGAGTGGTAGCCGGCGAACCCGTCCATCGTGACCACCTTGACTCGATCTCGAAACACCTGGTCGCGGGCGTTGAGCCACTCGGTGAGGACCTTCGCCGAGCGCCCGGGGATCATGTCCAACAGACGAGACGGGCCGGTGCCGTCCACGACCGGGGTCAGGTCCACCAAGACGGTGACGAACGAGCTGCTGCCGTCGCCGCGCACGTGCTTCCATTTGTGCTCATCGACCCCGAGAACGCGGACGCCATCGAAGTGTCCGGGCTGGTCGTAGACCATGGCGCGGGTCTCGGAGACCGCCAGGTCGTTGACCAGATCCCAGCCCAGCCCGAGGGCCTTCGCGACGGCGGCCACGCTGGTGCGGTCGATCGCCAGGCGCTGCAGAATCCAGCGGCTGCACCGGCGGGTGGTCTTGGCCCGCGGCTCGGCCAAATCAGGCATGCGCTGCTGGAAAATCCTCGTAGCGCACTCGGTGTTGTCGCAGGTGAAGCGTGGTACGCGTACGTGCAGTCTGGTGGGATGGCCGACGATCGGCAGATCGGTCACCTTCCGCTCGATGTGGTCACGCAGCCTCCCCTCCGTCCCGCAGTCGGCGCACACCGGGTCCAGCGTGACCGGGGAGCAGAACAGGTGCGTGAACTCGTCGGCCACCGCGGCGTCGGTGATCGTCACCCCGAGCTCGACGGTGCGGCAGATGGTGTCGGCAAGCAGGCTGGCGGTAGCGTTCAAAGCGGGTCCTGGGTGGTTCTGGGTGCAGGTGTAGGAACCGCAATCCTCACACCCCCAGGACCCCTACATCTTGTGCCTCACCGCATCACCGCAGCATCCCCGCTACGCACTCCGGATCCGGAAGAGCCTCCAAGGCCCTTCCGGATTCAGAGTGCATTGATCCGATCCCGCAGCTGTCCGGAGTGAATCAGTGACCGCAAGATGTAGTGCTTGAGGTTCCGGAAGCCCAGGGCGATTCCGCGGAGGTGTTCGAGCCTGCCGTTGATGGCCTCGACGGGGCCGTTGGAGGCGCCCACGTCGAAGTAGGCGAGGATCTCGCGGCGGCGCTTCCATAGCGACCGGCCCAGCTGGGCGAGCTCGGGCAGCTCCTTGGGCACCCCGGCCCGGATCGACTTGAGGAGCTTGTACATCGCGATCTTGCCCTCCCGCCTGCCCGAGGCCTCGTAGGCGGCGATGAGTCGCTGGTAGACGCTGTAGGTGACCTCCACCGCCGCGTGCGCGTCATTGGCGGTGAACGCCTTGAACAAGCGGACTTTCTGCTTGTCGGTAAGCAGCTCAGCGCGGGTGCGCAGGGTGCGGCGGATGCCGTACAGCGGATCGCCGGTGCGGCCCCGGTGTCCGGTGGTGGCCTGCTGGATCCGTTGGCGGCACACGGTGAGCTTGGCGGCGGCAAGATGCACGACGTGGAACGGGTCCATCACCGTGCGTGCTGCGGGCACGGCCTTGGCTGCGGCGGAGTGGTAGCCGGCGAACCCGTCCATCGTGACCACCTTGACTCGATCTCGAAACACCTGGTCGCGGGCGTTGAGCCACTCGGTGAGGACCTTCGCCGAGCGCCCGGGGATCATGTCCAACAGACGAGACGGGCCGGTGCCGTCCACGACCGGGGTCAGGTCCACCAAGACGGTGACGAACGAGCTGCTGCCGTCGCCGCGCACGTGCTTCCATTTGTGCTCATCGACCCCGAGAACGCGGACGCCATCGAAGTGTCCGGGCTGGTCGTAGACCATGGCGCGGGTCTCGGAGACCGCCAGGTCGTTGACCAGATCCCAGCCCAGCCCGAGGGCCTTCGCGACGGCGGCCACGCTGGTGCGGTCGATCGCCAGGCGCTGCAGAATCCAGCGGCTGCACCGGCGGGTGGTCTTGGCCCGCGGCTCGGCCAAATCAGGCATGCGCTGCTGGAAAATCCTCGTAGCGCACTCGGTGTTGTCGCAGGTGAAGCGTGGTACGCGTACGTGCAGTCTGGTGGGATGGCCGACGATCGGCAGATCGGTCACCTTCCGCTCGATGTGGTCACGCAGCCTCCCCTCCGTCCCGCAGTCGGCGCACACCGGGTCCAGCGTGACCGGGGAGCAGAACAGGTGCGTGAACTCGTCGGCCACCGCGGCGTCGGTGATCGTCACCCCGAGCTCGACGGTGCGGCAGATGGTGTCGGCAAGCAGGCTGGCGGTAGCGTTCAAAGCGGGTCCTGGGTGGTTCTGGGTGCAGGTGTAGGAACCGCAATCCTCACACCCCCAGGACCCCTACATCTTGTGCCTCACCGCATCACCGCAGCATCCCCGCTACGCACTCCGGATCCGGAAGAGCCGGTTTGTGCCCGTCGTGCGTACTCAGGGACGGTCTCGACGCGGCCGATTCCAACAGCACGTTGATCGCGTCGCACGTGCTGTCCACGTCCGGGGCCGAGAACGGCACCCTCAACCACAACGACCACTCCTGTAGGCGCGTCGACGTCGCGTCGTCGAGGTCGGGCCTGCGAACGCCATGGGCGCGGAGCACGGTGACGGCGGTGTCGACGGCCCATCCTCGGGCGGCGAGTGAGGCCAGTTCCGCCGCGAGCGTGGGGCCGACCATATTGCCATGGTTGAACTGCACTGACCCATTGCACCACAGTCAGTTCATGACGAGAACAGCCTGTTCACCCATTGCTCTCGACCACGACCTCTCGGCCCCGCCACCCGCGGATCCGGGCGCGCATCACCATGACTGGCTGGCCCGCTCCTCGCACCGCACCAGCGAGGGCATCGTGGCCTACCAGTCCTGCTTCTGCGGGGCGCATCGCGTCCTGCGTGCCGGCGTGCCCGTCGCCCGGGTGGAAGAGAACGCTGGCTTCAGGTCGGGGTCGAACGCTCCTTCACCTTGAACCAGATCGAGAAGTCCTCGGCGGCCCGACGTACGACGTCGTAGCTCGACCCGCCGGTGAGGTCGTTGAAACTGTCCCGCACGCCGTCGACCCCGGCCGACTGAGTTTCCTTGGGGATGCCGAAACCCATTTTCCAGTCGGCGAAACTGCGATCGGCTGCGGGTTCCGTCAGCAGCACCCGAACACGACTGTGCCGGTCATCGGCTGCGATTCGCGTCATCAACGCGTCTATCGCAGACGGGGGACCTTCGAGAAACTGAATGAAGCAGTTGTTCCTGAAGAGAAGAACTCCGGTGATCCCGGCTGCACGATTGCGCTCCCGGGAGGTGAACAGAATGGACTCCAGATCGCCCGGCATCATCTTCCGCACCGGCACACTCGTGTACACGAGATATTTGAGCCCGGGCACCCCAGGCGACGCGGGGGAATCAGTATCCAGCGACATTCAACTCTCCATCGCTCGCGTCGGAAAAATACAGACTATTCAGGCTGGACATCGCCTCGTCCAGCGATCTGGACTCGCCCCGTGGTCTCGACATCCTGTCGTAGCAGATAAAGATGCCGCTAGCGTCCCGGTCGATATAACCCACAAAGTTCCCGCGGAAATTGCCGACAAAGAAACTGTCTTCCACCTGAGACCATTGTATTTCCTGGTCCCCACCGATTGCCGAAGCCACTCCCACCCCTTTTTTCTACAAGGTGTCCCACCATGTGACGAACTGTTGAACTACTCCGTCAGGAAGGCGCACACGGTCATCATGATGGGCGTCGGGGGACCGCGCCACCGATAGCACCGGCCGCGGCCGGGACTCGGGCGACCGCGCCGACTGGTCCGGGCCGCGGCCAGACCCCGCCCGGCCGAATGACGTTCCGGCCCAGCCGGCGTGACTCCGCAGCGCCCCGGCTACCGGGCTCAGCCGCCCACGGCACCAGGCTCGGACCACCTCGGACCACAATGCCGCCCCGGCCACCGAGTTGGGGCAGACTGACCGAATGTTACTGACGATCACTGCGCGCCGTTCGGAGGCGCTCGCCACGCCAGGTGATCTGGGTTTTCTGCTGCACAAGCATCCCGACAAGGTGCAGTCATTCGGGGTGTACGCCGGCACTGCGCATGTGTTCTACCCCCAGGTCAGCGCGGACGCGTGTACTGCTGCGTTGCTACTGGAGGTGGACCCGGTCGCGCTGGTCCGGGGACGATCCGGGCGCAGTGACGCCTTTGCGCTGGGGCACTACGTCAACGACCGCCCGTACGTGGCGTCCTCGCTGCTGGCGGTGGCGATGGGAAAAGTGTTCCGGTCAGCGCTCAACGGTCAGTGTGTCGGCTACGAGGACCTGGTCGAGTCTCCCCTGGATCTGACGATCTCTCTGCCGACGGTGCCCGGTGAACCCGACCTGGTGCGCCGGTTGTTCGCGCCACTGGGATGGGACATCCAGGCCGAGCCGATCGCGTTCGACGCCACCCGACCCGAGTGGGGCGCGGCGCCGCTGGTGTCTCTGACGCTGACCGGGTCGGTGCGGCTGGCGGACGCGCTCAGTCACCTGTACGTCCTGCTCCCCGTCCTCGATGAGGCCAAGCACTACTGGGTGGGCCAGGACGAGGTCGACAAGTTGTTGCGCGCCGGAGAGGGATGGCTACCCTCTCACCCCGAGCGCGACCTGATAGCGCATCGTTCCCTGGCCGGTCAGCGCGATCTGCGCGAGAACGCGCTGACCCGTCTCGCCGAACTAGATGACCGCACCCGGGAGAACGGCCGTGACGACGCGGTTGGCACGGACGAGGCCGCCAGCCCACGCCCCCTGGTCAGGGTGCGTCATGACGCAGTTCTGAAGGTGGTCCGCGATCTGGCGCCGGTGTCGATCGCCGATGTGGGCTGCGGCTCAGGCGCACTGCTGGGCGGCTTGCTCAAGGTCCAGGGCGTGGCACGCGTGATCGGTACGGAGGTCTCGGACATCGCCTTGTCCACAGCTGCCACGCGGTTGAACGTGGACTCGATGACCGAGCGCCAGGCCGACCGCCTGTCCCTCCTGCGCTCCTCCCTGATGTACGAGGACGAGCGGCTGGCCGATCTCGATATGGCGATCCTGATGGAGGTGATCGAGCACGTCGATCCCGACCGTCTGCCGGCGGTGGTGCGCAACGTGTTCGGCGCGATGCGTCCCCGGCACGTGGTGATCACCACGCCCAACGTCGAGTACAACGTGCACTACCCGGCGCTGGCCACGGGAGGCTTCCGGCACTCGGATCACCGTTTCGAGTGGACCCGCGAGCAGTTCCAGACCTGGGCCCACTCGGTGGCCCGGGCGCACGAGTACCAAGTGGATTTCCGCCCCGTCGGTGAAGCGGACCCGCAGGTCGGGCCGCCGACCCAGATGGCCGTGTTCAGTCGTTCCGCCCCCGTGGAGGTGCCCGCATGAGTGAGCTGCCCATCCCGGAGCTGTCCCTGGTCCTGCTCATCGGTGCCAGTGGTTCCGGCAAGTCGACCTTCGCGGCGACCCATTTCACCCCGACAGAGGTGATCTCCAGCGACGACTGCCGGGCGATGGTCTGCAATGACCCCAACGCCCAGGACGCCACCGCAGACGCGTTCGCGGTGCTGGAGTTCATCGCGGGCAAGCGCCTGGCTCGCGGGCTACTGACCGTGATCGATGCGACCAATGTGCAGCCGGCGGCCCGCAGATCTCTGTTGGCCCTGGCCAAGGAGCACGACGTGTTGACCGCTGCCATCGTGCTCGACCTGCCCACCTCGGTGGCTGTGGAGCGCAATGCGGCCCGCGCGGGTCGCGATTTCGGCGCCCGGGTGATCAAGCGCCAGCAGGACCAGCTGCGCCGCTCGCTGCGCGGGCTCAAGAAGGAGGGGTTTCGCTCCATCCACGTGCTGGATTCGGAGCAGGCGGTGGCCGAGGCCTCGATCGTGCGGACCCGGTTGTTCAACGACCGCCGCGACGATCACGGCCCGTTCGATGTGATCGGCGATGTCCACGGCTGCCGCGCCGAGCTGGAGGAGTTGCTCGGGACACTGGGCTACACCCTCGAGAGGGACCAGGCGCGCCGGGCGGTCGACGCGCGCCACCCTGAGTCGCGGCGCGTGGTGTTCGTGGGCGACCTGGTCGACCGCGGGCCCGACTCTCCGGGCGTGCTGCGGTTGGCGATGGGCATGGTCGAGACCGGTAACGCCCTGTGCGTGTCCGGCAACCACGAGGCCAAGCTCGCCAAGGCGCTGGGGCGAGGGTCGGTCAAGGCCACTCACGGTCTGCAACAGACTCTGGATCAGTTGGCGACAGAGGACGGCTCGTTTGTCGCCAGGACGCGTGCGTTCTGTGACGGTCTGGTGGCGCACTACGTCCTGGATGACGGCAACCTGGTCGTGGCACACGCCGGCCTGAAGGAGAAGTACCACGGTCGCGCGTCCGGGCGGGTGCGGGCGTTCGCGTTGTACGGGGACACCAGTGGCGAGACCGACGAGTTCGGCCTGCCTGTCCGCTATCCGTGGGCCGAGGACTACCGCGGGTCAGCGACGGTGTTGTACGGGCACACCCCGGTCACCGAGACGGAGTGGGTCAACAACACCATGTGCCTGGACACCGGGTGCGTGTTCGGCGGGTCCCTGACCGCGCTTCGCTACCCTGAACGCGAGATCGTCTCGGTGCCCGCCCAGGACACCTACTACGAGCCGATCCGGCCCCCGGCGCCGCCTGAGCGGGATCCCGCGACGTTGAAGCTGACCGACGTACTCGGGCCCCGGATCATCGAGACCCAGTACATGGGACGGGTGTCGATGCGCGACGACAATGCGGCAGGGGCGCTGGAGGTGATGAGCCGCTTCGCCGTCGACCCGGAGCAGCTCTTCTACCTCCCGCCGACCATGTCACCAGTCGACAGTTCCCCGCGCGACGACCTCCTCGAACACCCTGATCAGGCGTTCGACCACTTCGCCAAGCAGGGCGTCGAGCGCGTGATCTGCCAGGAGAAGCACATGGGTTCCCGCGCGGTCGTGCGCGTGACCGACCAGGGCGGCGGGGTGATCCACTCCCGCACCGGTCGCTCCTTCCTGCCCGATGACCGGCAGTCGGTGGTCCTGCAAAGGATCGCTCGCGCGGCCACAGCCGCCGGGGTGTGGGAGGACCTGGGCGCCACCTGGCTGCTTCTCGATACCGAGATCCTGCCGTGGACGCTCAAAGCCGAGCCGATGATCCGGGACCAGTACGCCGCTGTGGGCGCCGCCGCTACCACCGCCCTTCCGGCCGCTGTCCGCGTGCTCGACGCCGCCGCTCGTCGCGGCATCGACGTCGAGGATGTGCTCTCCCGAACCCGCAGCCGAGCGGGCAATGCCGAGCGATTCGTCGAGGCCTACCGTCGCTATATCCAGCCGGTCGACAACGGGCTCGGCCTGCAGATCGCTCCGTTCCAGTTCGTGGGCAGCGACGCCGGCACCTACGAGAGCCGGGACCATCGCTGGCACCTGGGTCTGGCGGATCGACTCATCGCCGCCGACCCTGAACTGTTCCGCACCACACGCCGCCTCGTCGTCGACGTCGCCGGCGAAGGTTCGCGCGCTGCAGGGTCGGCGTGGTGGGAGGAGCTCACCGCCGCCGGCGGGGAGGGCATGGTCGTCAAGCCATTGGCCAACCTCACCCGAGGAAAAAAGGGCCTGGTCCAACCAGGACTCAAGGTCCGCGGACGTGAATACCTGCGCATCATCTACAGCGCCGACTACACCACCCCGGCGACACTGGCCGGCCTCAAGAATCGCTCGCTCGGACAGAAGCGTTCCATGGCGCTACGTGAGTACGCGCTCGGCCTCGAAGGGGCACGCCGGGCCGCAGCCGGTGAGCCGCTCTGGCGAGTGCACCAGTGCGTCTTCGGCGTCCTGGCCATGGAGTCCGAACCCGTGGACCCGCGGTTGTGAGTTTGTGCGCAGGGAACCCGGCCAGGGATGCCGCAGCACGTTCTACCTCGCGCCGATTCGTTCTGGTACCGGATAGGCGGGGTATGACGGGCGACCGCGATCCGGGGCGGGTGCTCCGGCCCAGCTGAAGACCACGGTTACTTGGCAGCACCTTCGTGCGGGTGCCTCTCCGCGCTGCCTCCGGTCCGATTGAATCGGACCGGAGTAGTCGGGCGCGCAGGTCGCTGACCGACGAGAGTTGATCGTGAAGGGAGCGACCATGATCGAGTTTCTGAACCGCCTCGTCGACGAGATCGAACGACACCTCGGCGATGAGCTTGACGTCGATGCGATCGCCCGCGAGAGGGGGACGACCGGCTATCACGCCCGCCGGATGTTCTCGTCCCTCGCTGGGATGCCGGTGTCGGAGTACGTCCGGCGTCGACGCATGACAGTCGCTGCGTCCGACGTGGTCGGTGACGAAGACCTGCTGACGATCGCAGTGCGGTACGGGTATGGCTCCACCGAGGCCTTCGGTCGAGCATTCCGTGCCGTGCACGGCGTGAGCCATGGTGACGTACGACGTCATGGCGGCCCCCTTCGCAGCCAACCGCAACTCAGGTTCCGCCTGACCGTCGAAGGGAGCGTCCCCATGGATGCCCGAATCCTCACTCACCACGCTATTCGCCTGATCGGCCACGCCACCCGGGTGCCACTGAGCCACGAGGGCGTCAACGCGCACATCGAGCGGCATATCGCTTCTCTGCCCGCCGCCGAGCACGATCGCCTGAAGCAGCTCAGCGGCACTGAACCTTCGGGGCTGCTGCAGGTCAGCGCCGATGTCGATTCGGACTACGTGGAGGGCAGTGAACTGACCTACCTACACGGCGTGGCGGTCGACGCCGACGCCGACGTTCCCGACGACCTCGACGTGATCGACTCGGCCGCTGGGGAGTGGGTGGTTTTCCGTACCTCCGGGCCGCATCCGGCGGCCCTGCAAGAGGCGTACGCAGCCTCCGCAACGGAGTGGTTCCCCTCCAATCCGTGGAGGTTGCGCCCCGGTCCATCAATCGTGTCGGTACTCGACCGCGCCTCGGACTTCAGTACGGCGACCTGCGAACTCTGGTTCCCGATCGAGCGCGCGTAGTTGAGGTACGGGTCGGGCTCCGGAGTCAGACTTCAGAATGTGCGAGTCGGCCATCCGACGATACGGAGTGGGAGGCACGCGAATTCGAGCCTCTTCAAGCACCTCGATAGTCAGCGCAGCAATAGATCGCGGTCAACCCGTCCCATGCCGTCCCGCCCGGTGCGGAGTGGCCCGTCATGGTCGGGCCGGCCCCCCTGCGCCGGTGGACGACTCGGCGATCTGTTTGATCGCGCCGAGCGTCTTCGGGATGCCGTCGAGGGCCTGCTGCGTGCGGTCGGCGATCTCAGTGGGCGCCCGGTCGCCGAACTTCTCCTCGAACATGGCGATCCCGCCGGGCAAGAACTCCCAGGACTCGGTGAGCATCGTCCCTGTCGGCGCAGGGGCGAGAGTGAACCCCCAACGGACGAAGCTGCCGCCCACGACCCAGGCGAACTCGCGCCCATGCTCGGCCGCTACCACCACCGACCGGGTCTCCCACGTCCGGTGCGGGAGCTCGTTGCGCCCGGTGAACCAGGCACCGACCTGACCGGCCTCGTCCTCGTCGTCCCACCAGCACGAGGTGCAGACCGGACTCCACTCGCCGGTACGGGTGATGTCGGAGACCACGTCGTAGAGCGTCTCGGCCGGCGCCTCGACAGTGACGGACTCCCGGTGACTGCGAATGCTGGTTCCGCTCATGTCTCCACCCTCCTCAACAGGGTCACTTCTTCTGCCGCCGGCTGCCGCCGTGCCAGTCCTCTTGCGTGCCGACCGTGTCGGCGTCGACTCCGAGCGCGGCCAGCTGTGGCAGCTCACGCAGGCTGCGCTTGAGCTCGGCAAACCCCGGGAAACGGGCCAGCCCGACCACGTGGTCCCACAACTCAACCGCCGAGTCCCCATGTGGCAGCCGGCTGATCACGGGCCCGAAGAAGGCGACGCCGGTCGGTGGCTCGAAATGGATGATGGGCGTGCCCACGTCCTTGCCCGTCAGCGAGAGCGCCTCGTCGGTCTCCCGGCGGATCTCGGCGTCCCACGACTCGTCATCGAGGGCGTCAGCCAGCTCGATCGGCAGGCCAGCGTCGGCGAGGATCAACTCGGCGAACTCGGGAGTCCCCCGCCGCTCACGCACCTCGCCTTCGCTGCGGTCGTCGCCGGCGCCCGGAGCGGTGTCGAAGATGTGCGCCCCGAAGGCGGCGTACAACGGCCCCATCGCCGCCCGGCCATGCTCAGCTCGCGCACGCGCCGCCACTCTCAGGAGCCGCAGCCCGGCGGTATGGCCGGCTTCGTACTCAGGCGGGAAGTGCGCGTCGTAGTCGACCTCTGCGTTGACCAGGCGCAACGAGATGAACCGCCAGTCGACGGTGTAGTCGCGCTGCGCCTGCACCTGACGCACCCACTTGCTGGTCATCCAGGCGAAGGGGCACACCGGGTCAAAATAGAAGTTGATGTCGGCGTCCATACGCCCACCCTAGCCAGGTGTCCTTTTCACGGAGGCTGGGAACGCGGTTGGCGGGTGAGGCGCCGTCGAGTTCGGTATGGCCTCGGTGAGAACTGCAGTGGTACAGGAACTCCGGTAGAGCGGCTTAGCGCTCTCGCTCGGCGCTCTTCAGCCGCTCGATACCCCAATTCTGGAAACAGCGACTCTGGAGTAACCAGTGGCATGCTGACGATATGACGAAGCCGACGACCATTGATGAATATGTCGAGGCGTTCCCCCCGCCGGCGCAGCGACAACTCAGCGCGATTCGCGAGCTTTGTCGGGCCGCCGCGCCGACTGCTGGCGAGCAGCTCAAATGGAGACATCCGGCCTACGTGCACACCGATGGCGTCATCTTGTTTATGTTCAGCGGCCATGCCAAGCACGCCAGCTTGGCATTCACACCCAGCACACGTGCGGCTTTCGCCGACGACCTCACCGGCTTTCACACAGGCAAGGGAACCGTCGCATTGCCGTATGGCACCGCCGTGCCCGTCGATCTTGTCCGCCGGATGCTCGAGTACCGCGTGCTCGAGTACGAGGTCCATGGGGTCAAGTGGATGTAGCGCCACATTTTCCGTGGTTGTCCACCTCTCGCGCTTGTCGAGGTCGGGTGAGTCGTAGCGGCCGCATCCGGCGCTAGCTTTGATGTCCGGATGAGGGCTCGTGCCCGCCAGCACCCGCCCCCCTTTTCCTGCAGAACACCGCACAGCGCTACTTGACCAATCTGCGTCCGTGCCGATGGCGTTTGACGACGCCAAAAGCCCTGTTCAGCGTATCGGCCAAGTCCGAGCCTGAACTCCTCCGAGCTACCCCGCCACCCGCCGCCGCTTCGACTCCCTTTCCGGATCCGAGGCGTACAACCAGGACTCCGCTTCCCCCGGCCGGACCAGCGCCCGGCCCACCAGGATCACCGCGGCCTGGCGCAGGCCGGCGGACTCGACCGCATCGGCGATGTCGGCGAGAGTCCCGCGCAGCTCAACACGGTGCGGCCGGCTCGCGTTGGCCACCACGGCCACCGGGCAATCCGCGCCATGGGTGGGGACCAGCCGATCGGCCAGCTCGCGGATCCGGGTGATCGCCAGGTGCAGCACCAGCGTCGCCCCGGTGGCGGCGAAGTTCTCGAGCGACTCCGTCGACGGCATCGCCGTCGACCGGGCCTGGACCCGGGTGAGGACCACCGACTGCACCACCTCGGGAACCGTCAGCTCCACCCCCAGCTCCGCGGCAGCCGCCGCGTAGGCGGGGACGCCGGGCACCACGTCCCAGGGAACGCCCGCTGCATCGAGGCGACGGGTCTGCTCGGCGAGCGCGGAGTACAGCGACGGGTCACCCGAGCACAGCCGCACCACCTCGAGCCCCTCGGCGTGGGCGGCGACGATCGCCGCGATGATCCCGTCCAGGTCCAGGTGCTGGGTGTCCACCACCCGCGCGTCCGGTCGGCAGTGGTCGAGCACGCCGTCGTCCAGATAGGTGCCCGCGTACAAGCAGACGTCCGCCGCGGCCAGAGCCGCGGCTGCACGCAGCGTGAGCAGGTCAGCGGCGCCGGGGCCGGCACCCACGAAGTGAACGGTCACGAGGTCTCCCCTGTCTCCCAGGAATCGGCCGCATCGGCAGAATCAGCCGCAGCGGCGGAATCCGCCACAGCAGCGAAGGGCTTGATCGCGCACCACTGGACCACGGCCCGCGCCGGAGCCCAGCCGGTGAACGTGCCGATCGAGTCGGCGTGTTCCACGTGGAACCGTGCGAGCTCGCCGCCGAACTCCGCGCGGGCATCGATCAACACCCGCTCCGTCTCGATCGTCACCGCGTGGGCCACCAGCCTGCCACCGGGACGCAGCGCCTCCCAGCACTGCCGCAGCAGACCGGGCGCGGTGCCGCCGCCGCCCACGAACACCGCATCGGGCTGCGGCAGCCCCTCGAGAGCCTGCGGTGCCCGGCCGCGGACGACCTCCAGCGACGGCACCCCCAGGCGCTCCGCGTTGCGCCCCACCCGCGCCGCCCGCTCCAAGTCCGCCTCTACAGCAATAGTTCGGCAGGACGGGTGCGCACGCATCCACTCGATGCCCACCGCTCCGGCGCCGGCCCCCACGTCCCACAACAGTTCCCCGGGGGCGGGGGCGAGCCGCGAGAGGGCCGAGGCGCGCAGGTCGCGGCGGGTGAGTTGGCCGTCGTTCTCGAAGGCGTCGTCGGGCAGGCCGGGAACGAACCCGAGCGGGCGCGCGGCGGGCCCCGCCACACATTCCACGGCCAGGACGTGGAGCTGCGGCGCCTCCCCGCCGGCCGGCCACTCGTCGGCGAGGCAGCTCGTCCGGGCCTCGGCGGGACTCCCCAGCTCGGAGAGGACGGTCATGGTGCTCCGTCCGAAACCGGCCGCGGCCAGCACCCCCGCGACGTGCCCGGGAGTGCGCCGGTCGGCGCTCAACACCAACAGCCGCCGCCCCGGGGCCAGTTCGCGCACGAGCACGCGGTGGTCGCGCAATACCGCCACCGTCTCGGCGGGCCACCGCATCCGGGCCCGGGCCAGCGCGACCGACGACACCGCTGGCAGCACCTCCACAGAATCGGAGCCGAGCAGGTCGAGCAACGTCGTGGCCACCCCGGCCACCAGCGGGTCACCCGAGGCCAGGGCCACGATCGACCGTCCGTCGTAGCGCTCCAGAACCTCGGACAACCCGGAACGCATCGGCCGCGGCCACGGCTCCCGTTCGGCGGTCACCTCGGCCGGAACCATCGCCAGGTGACGCTCCCCGCCCAGCAGGACGTCGGCGCCCAGGACGGCGCTGCGGCGCATCTCGTCGAGCCCCGCCCAGCCGTCACCGCCGATGCCGACGACCACCACCTGTGCGTTCATGACGCGGAACCCTACCGTCGAGCCCGGCCGCCCGGACCGCGAGGACACTGGGTAGCCTCGGCCAGGACCAACAACTTCATCCCAACAGCACGAGGTGCCCCACGACCCGCCCCAGGCAGGTCGGAGGGGAGAATCAGGGAAGCCGGTGAGAATCCGGCACAGGGCCCGCTACGGTAACCCGGCCTCTCAGGCGATCGCGCCCAGCGCGAACGCCCGAGATGAGCCGGGAAGTCCGGAGACCGGCCTCGCGCTGACCAGCCTGGCAGACGAGAGCGGGAGCCCCCATGCCACTGCACTACCCCTTCAGCGCTGTCGTCGGTTCCGACGACATGGCGCTGGCCCTCCTACTGAACGCGGTCTCACCAACAGTGGGCGGCGTGTTGATCCGCGGCGAAAAGGGCACCGCCAAGTCCACGATGGTCCGCGCCCTCGCCGGGATCCTGCCGCAGATCGAGGTCGTGGCCGGCGACAGGTTCTCCAGCGCCCCGGACGACCGCGGCACCTACACCCCCGACGGCCCGATTCCCCATGACGCACCCACCGAGCACCGGCCGGTCCGGCTGGTGGAGCTGCCGATCGGCGCGACGGAGGACCGCATCGCCGGGTCGCTGCACCTGGAGAAGGCCCTGAGCGAGGGCGTCACCGCGTTCGAACCCGGCCTGCTGGCCCGCGCGCACCGCGGGCTGCTCTACGTGGACGAGGTCAACCTGCTCCACGACCACGTGGTGGACCAGCTCCTCGACGCCGCCGCCATGGGCCGGGTGACCGTGGAGCGGGACGGGGTGTCGGTGGAGCACGCCGCCCGCTTCGTCCTGATCGGCACCATGAACCCCGAGGAGGGCGAGCTCCGGCCCCAGCTGCTCGATCGCTTCGGACTCACCGTGGAGGTGTCCGCTCCGCGCGAGGCGGCGCTGCGGGCCGAGGTGATCCGCCGCCGGATCGCCTTCGACTCCCACCCGGAGGACTTCTCCGCCACCTTCGCGGCAGATGAACTCGCCCTGCGCGAGCGGATCGTCGCCGCCCGTGACCGTGTGGGTGGCATCGAGCTCACCGACTGGGCGCTCACCACGATCGCGACCGTCTGCGCCGGCTTCGACGTCGACGGCATGCGCGCGGACATCGTCACCGCCCGCACGGCCGCCGCCCACGCCGCCTGGGAGGGCCGGACCCGCATCACCCGCGCCGACATCCGCGTGGCCGCACGCATGGCGCTCCCCCACCGTCGGCGCCGCGCCCCGTTCGACGCCCCCGGCCTCGACGAAGAGCTCCTCGACCGCCTCCTGGGGGACGACGACGAGCCCGATCCGCGGGACGACGGCCCCGGCACGGGCGGCCCGGGAGACGACGGCAACCCCGGCGACAACGATAAGAACGACGACGACAACACGAGCGACTCCCCGACCGGCCAGCAGGACCCGCAGTCCGGCGCATCCGCCGAGGACACCGACGACGCCGGTAACACCGATGCCCGGCAGCACTCGACCGGGGAGAACACCCCCGCCTCCGCCGAGCACGAGAACCACCACCCGGACAGCCGCCAGAGCCCTGAGTCAGACGCGGGCGAGGACGGGCCGGGGCCGGAGTCACGCGACGGCACTGACGCCGGCACTGACTCTGGCACCGTCACCGGCGACCCGCGGCAGGAGGACCACGACGCCGGTGAGAACGGCCGGCCGGGCGGCTCGACCGATCCGGGGACGGTCACGGCTGCCTCGGCGCCATACCGTACGCGGCTGCTGACCGTCGCCGGGACCGGCAACGGCGTCTCCGGCCGCCGGTCCCGGGCCATCACGACCACCGGCCGTCGCACGGGCTCGGCCGGGTTCACCGGCTCCGACGTGCACCTGCCCGCCACCATCCGCGCGGCCGCGCCCCAGCAGGCCGCGCGCGGGCGCCACTCGGGCCGCGACGGCGGGCGGCTGCTCCTGTCCGCCCGCGACCTGCGCTCGGCGGTCCGCGAGGGCCGGGAGGCCAACCTGGTGCTGTTCTGCGTGGACGCCTCGGGATCGATGGCCGCGCGCACCCGCATGGAGCAGGTCAAGACGGCCATCCTCTCCCTGCTGCTGGACGCCTACCGCCGCCGCGACAAGGTGGGACTGGTGACCTTCCGCGGGTCCGGCGCGCAGGTCGCCCTGCCGCCCACCTCGTCGGTGGACGTGGCCGCCGCCCGCCTGGCCGAACTGCCCGCCGGGGGCCGCACCCCACTGGCGGAGGGGCTGCTCACCGTCGCCGAGGTCCTGCGCATCGAGAGGGTCCGCGATCCGCAGCGACGACCGCTCGTCGTCGTCGTCACCGACGGCCGCGCCACCCACGGCCCGGACGCCCTCGCCCGGTCCCGCGCCGCGGCGGCCGGGCTGGCCTCCCACGGCGTGGCGTCGGTGGTGGTGGACTGCGAGAGCGGCCGGTTCCGCATGGGCCTGGCCTCCGAGCTGGCCACCCACCTGGGCGCCGAACACATCCCGCTGGGCGAGGTGACGGCCGAGGGACTGACCGACACCGTCCGCGCTCGCACGGCCCCCGCCCGTCGCAACCCGGCACTGACCGAGGGAGAGGTGGCCTGATGCCGCAGGGACAACCGGCCATCGTTCCCGACGACGGGCTGAGTACGCGGCAACGCCGCAACAAGCCGCTGATCATGGTCCACACCGGGCCAGGCAAGGGGAAGTCGACTGCCGCGTTCGGCCTGGCCATGCGCGCCTGGAACCAGGGCTGGGACATCGGGGTGTTCCAGTTCGTCAAGTCCGCCAAGTGGCGCATCGGCGAGCAGACGGTGATGGAGCGCCTCGCCCGCCTGCATGCCGAGGAGGGCGAGGGCGGGCCCGTCGAGTGGCACAAGATGGGCTCGGGCTGGTCGTGGTCGCGCAAGGACGGCACCGAGGACGACCACGCCGCGGACGCCGCCGAGGGGTGGGCCGAGATCAAACGCCGGCTGGCCACCGAGCGACACGACCTCTACCTGCTCGACGAGTTCACCTACCCCATGAAGTGGGGCTGGGTGGACGTCGACGACGTGGTGGAGACGTTGACCTCGCGCCCCGGTCGGCAGCACGTGGTGATCACCGGGCGCGACGCCGACCCCCGGCTGATCGAGGTCGCCGACCTGGTCACCGAGATGACCAAGGTCAAGCACCCGATGGACGCCGGCCAGAAGGGCCAGCGGGGGATCGAATGGTGACCGCCTCGTCCAGCGGGTCGCGCACCGAGCTGCCCCGGTTGATCGTGGCCGCCCCGGCGTCGGGTCACGGCAAGACCACCGTCGCCACCGGGCTCATGGCGGCGCTGCGCCGGAGGGGCCTCACGGTCTCCGGCCACAAGGTGGGACCGGACTACATCGACCCCGGCTACCACGAGCTCGCCACCGGGCGGCCGGGCCGCAATCTGGACCCACACCTGGTCGGCGAGGACAGAATCGTTCCCCTCCTGCTGCACGGCGCTCAGGCCGCGCCGCGCCCGGCCGACGTCGCCGTGATCGAGGGCGTGATGGGCCTGTACGACGGCCAGATCGGGGGCGACGGCTTCTCCTCCACCGCCCACGTCGCCGGCCTCACCGACACCCCGGTACTGCTCGTGGTGGACATCTCTCACGCCTCGCGCAGCATCGCGGCCGTGGTCCTGGGGATGGCCACGTTCGACCCCACCGTCCGGATCGGCGGCGTGATCCTCAACAAGGCCGGATCCCTCCGGCACTCCGACGAGGTCCGCCGGGCCCTCGAGCCGCTGGGGATCCCCGTGCTCGGGGTACTCAGTCGCGACGACGACGTCACGGCGCCGTCCCGCCACCTCGGGCTGGTCCCGGCGGCCGAGCGACCGGGGGCCGCCAGCAGCCTCGACCACCTCGCCGGCCGCATCGCCGCCTCCGTGGACCTGGACGCGGTGATGCGGCTCGCCCACGCGGCGCCGCCGCTGCGGGGTTCGGCGTGGTCCGCGGAGGAGGCGCTGGTGGGGGGCCTGCCCGACTCGGGACCGCCGGCACTGGCGTTGTCCGGGCCCCGGCGGCCGGTCGTCGCCGTGGCGGGGGGACGCGCCTTCACGTTCCGCTACGCCGAGACCGTCGAGCTACTCCACAGCGCGGGCTGCGACGTGGCGGTGTTCGACCCCCTCGCCGACTCCGCACTTCCCGAGGGAACTGCGGGGATCTACCTCGGCGGGGGGTTCCCTGAGGTGCACGCCGCGGGGTTGGCCGCCAACCGGCCGATGCTCACGGCCCTGCGGACCGCCCTCGGCGCCGGCGTGCCGACGGTGGCCGAGTGCGCGGGCCTGCTCTACCTCTGTCGCACCCTCGACGAGGCCCCGATGATCGGTGCGGTCCCGGCGGACGCGGCAATGTCCCCCCGGCTCACGCTCGGCTACCGTCGCGTCACCGCGCGGAGCACGAATCTCCTGGCGGCGGCGGGCACCGAGGTCACCGGCCACGAGTTCCACCGCACCACCGTCACCCCCGGCGCCGGACACTCCTCGGCGGGAATAGGCGGCGCGGAAATGAGCGGGGCGGGGATGCGCGGGGCGTGGACGGGACCCGAGCGCGACGAGGGCTTCGCGACCGACACCCTGCACGCGTCGTACCTCCACACCCACTGGGCCGGGCACCCGTCGCTCGCGGCGCGCTTCGCGGCGGCGGTCACCCGGCACGCCGCCGGGGCGACGGCGACGTCCGTCGCGGGACCGCGTACCGACGGCGATACGGACCGCATGTCGGCGGTTGTCGACATACGGTCCGTATGAACCGGTCCAGGTGAGCTGAGGGGGCACCACCCTGCCGGGCGGTGGCCCCGGCGTCACCACTCGGTGACAGCAGATGGCTACATCAGGTAGCAGGCCTCGGTGAACTCGAAGTCGGCCGCGGTCGGTCCCTCGTACCACTCCTCCTCCAGGACGAGCCCCGTCGGGCTGTCCGCCTCGATCCGGTTGATGATGGTCGAGCGGGAGGCGTTCACCGACCGCAGGTCCTCAGGACAGTGCGCTGACCCACTCCGCGGCGGCCACCGCGTCGACCACGACCTCCACGCCCGGCGCGGCCCCCGGCCGGCTGACCACGACCACCGGCAGCCCGAGTTCGGCGGCCACCGCCATCTTCGGCCACGTGAAGGATCCGCCGGAGTCCTTGGTCACCAGCACGTCCGCAGCGTGCCCGGTGAACAGCCCCCGCTCGCCGTCGGCCGAGTAGGGACCCCGGTCCAGCAGGAGCCGCCACCGGGCGGGGATCGCGCGGTCCGGCGGGTCGACCACCCTCACCAGCGCCTCGTGCCCGGCGAGCGGCCCGGTGAAGCGTCCCAGGGATTGCCGACCGATGGTCAGGAACGGGCGATCGCCGAGCTCCGCCGCGGTCGACGCCGCCTCGTCGTGCCCCGACACCCAGTGCCACCGGTCGGCACCGGGGGCCGTCGACCACCCCGGCCGCTCGAGCCGGAGCAGGGGCACGCCGGTCTCGGAGCACGCGGCGGCGGCGTTGGCGGAGATCCCCGCCGCGAACGGGTGCGTCGCGTCCACGACCGCCCGCACACCGTGTGCAGCGAGGTGGTCGCAGAGCCCCTCGGCCCCGCCGAAACCGCCGATACGGACCTCGCCCACGGGCAGTCGTGGGCGCGCCACCCGCCCCGCCAGGGACGAGGTGAACTCGTGACCTGCGTCCTGCAACAGCACGGCCAGCTCGCGGGCCTCGGCGGTCCCGCCCAGCACGAGGATCATCGTCCCGCTCCCGGCTGCAGGGCCGGCAGGTCCGGCGCGCCGTCCCGGGCCAGCTCCAGCAGCGCGTCCAGGTCGAGGTGCTCCTCCGCCAGATCCCCCAGCAGGTCCAGGCGACGCTCGCGTGCGGCCGCGAAGTCGACCCCCGAGGGTTCCCGCGTACGCCCCACACGGCCCGCCACCTCGGCGAGGTAGGCCTGGCGGAACCCATCCGATTCCAGGCTGCCGTGCCACATCGTGCCCGCCACGCCGCCGCGTCGCGCGCCCCCGAGGAACTCCTCGTCCGCGCCGAGGCCGATCCGTCCGTGGTGGATCTCGTATCCGGCGGCCGGGTGTCCGAGGGCCGTCCCCGTCGGCAGGCGGAGGACCTTCTCCGCGCCGAACTCCGTCTCCACGTCCAGCAGTCCGAGGCCCTCGACCTCCGTACCCTCGGACCCCTCGACCCCCTCCGGGTCGCGCACGAGGCGCCCGAGCATCTGGAACCCGCCGCAGATCCCGAACACCGATCCCCCGGCGCGGGCGTGATCGATCACTGCGCGGTCGAGGCCGCGGGAGCGAAGCCATGCCAGGTCGTCGATGGTCGCGCGCGTGCCGGGCAGGACCACCAGGTCCGCACCCCGGACGGTCCGGGGGTCGGTGACGAACTCCACGTCGACGTCCGGCTCCAGCCCCAGGGCGTCGACGTCGGTGAAGTTGCTGATCCGCGGAAGCCGGATCACGGCGACCCGGAGGGAACGCCCGGGGTCGGCGCGGCGGCCCGCCAGGTCCAGCGCGTCCTCGGAGTCCAGCCACACGTCGGGGCTCCAGGGAAGCACCCCGTGGACCCGCCGACCCGTGAGTTGCTCGAGGTGGTCGAGCCCGGGTTCGAGGAGCGACGGGTCACCGCGGAACTTGTTGACGACGAAGCCGGCCACGAGCCGTTGGTCGGCGGCGTCCAGCAGCGCCACCGTGCCGTACATCGCGGCGAATACTCCCCCGCGGTCGATGTCGCCCACCACGACCACCGGCATGTCGGCGTGCCGCGCGAGTCCCATGTTGACGTAGTCGCCGGCTCGGAGGTTGATCTCGGCGGGGCTGCCCGCGCCCTCGCACAGCACCAGGTCGACCCGGTCGGCCAGGTCGTCGTACGCGGCGTGGGCGGCGGCAGCGAGGTGCGCGCGGCCGTCGACGAAGTCCCGGGACGAGACCGACCCGGCGGGTCGGCCCATCACCACCACATGGCTACGCCGGTCGCCGCCCGGTTTGAGCAGCACCGGGTTCATGGCCACCTCGGGCTCGGCACGCGCCGCGAGCGCCTGGATCCACTGCGCGCGCCCGATCTCCCCGAACCCTGCCGGCCCCGGGACGACCATCGAGTTGTTGGACATGTTCTGTGCCTTGAACGGCGCCACCCGGATACCCCGCCGGGCGAACGCCCGGCACAGTGCGGTCACCACCACGCTCTTCCCGGCATCCGACGTGGTGCCGGCGACGAGGAGGGAGGCTGCCATGGGGATCGATCCTAGCCGCGCCCTCCCCCACCCCCGTCGAGGTCCTCCACGGCGGCTGCTTCGGCTCGGGGTGACGTAGCCGATGTCTCGTCCCTGCAGGTGGAGGGCCCGCTAAATGCCCAGCTCAGTACGTATTTGAGATCACCACCCACAAATGCGCTCTGCAGGTTCGCAATATGGCACGCTCGGCGTCGTGCAGTTGTCCAGGTTCTCCGATCTCGCGCTCCGCGCCCTCATGCGACTCGCCGTCGCCGACGGCCGCGGTGACCGGATGACAGCCGGGGTCATCGCGGAGTCGGTGAACGCCTCGACCAGTCACATGGCCAAGACGGTGTCCCGACTCGTGGAGCTCGGCCTCGTCGAGTCCCGGCGGGGACGGGGAGGCGGGCTCGCGATCACCGAAGCCGGCCGCCAGGCGTCCGTCGGGCAACTGTTGCGTGAGCTCGAGGGGCCGGGCGAGGTCGTGCAGTGCGAGGGTCCGGCGCCCTGCCCACTGGCCGGCAACTGCAGTCTCCGCCGCGCCCTGGCCGATGCCCGCGAGGCGTTCTTCGCCGCCCTCGATCCACTCACTGTCGCGGGCATCGTCCACACCCCGACCCGGCAGGTCCTGCTCAGCCTGGGACCCGCCCCCTAACCGGTCCCGTCCACCCACCCACACCCCCTCGCAGTCCGGCCCGTCAGGTACCCGGGCAGCCCCCTCACGTCCACAGCCACACACCCACAGAAGGAGACCCGCATGACCACGTCGCTCACCTCGCTCGAGACGATCCTCGCCCAGCCGCGGGAACTGTCGCCCCACCACGTCCAGATCATCCGCGACACGCTCCCGGTCATCGGAGCGCACATCGACGAGATCACCCCGGTCTTCTACCGGACGATGTTCGGCAAGCACCCCGAACTGCTGCGCGACACCTTCAACCGCGGCAACCAGAAGCTGGGCGCCCAGCAGCGCGCGCTCGCCGCCTCCATCGCCACCTTCGCGACGATGCTGGTGGACGGGAAGAGCCCGGTCGACATGCTCTCCCGGATCGGCCACAAGCACGCGAGCCTCGGCATCACCGCTGATCAGTACCAGGTGGTCCACGACAACCTGTTCGCCGCGATCGTGGAGGTGCTGGGCGAGGCGATCACGCCGGAGATCGCGGCCGCATGGGACGAGGTGTACTGGATCATGGCCGCGGTCCTGGTGGACTTCGAGAACGCCCTCTACGCCGAGTCCGAGGTCGAGCCGGGGGACGTCTTCCGGACCGCCACCGTGATCAGCCGGGAGGACGTCACCGATTCCGTCGTCGTGCTCACCCTCGGGGGGCCCGACGGTCAGCCGCTCCCCGACTTCCGACCCGGCCAGTACACCTCCGTCGGAGTGGTGCTTCCCGACGGCGCGCGCCAGTTGCGCCAGTACTCGCTGTCCACGGCGCCGGGTGACGGCACGTGGCGGATCGGCGTCCGCCGGGTCGACGAGGACACCCGGGGCGAGAGCACCTGCCCCGCCGGCGAGGTCTCGGGCTGGCTGCACGCCACCGCCCGTGTGGGCACCACCCTCCAGGTGACCCTGCCGTTCGGGGACCTGGTCCTGGATGCCGCCGGGATCGGGGCGGGCCGGGACCCCGCGCCGGTCGTCCTGTGCTCGGCCGGGATCGGCATCACCCCCATGCTCGGCATGATCGCGCACCTGTCCGCGACCGACGATCCCCGCCGGGTCGTGGTCCTGCACGCCGACCGCTCGCCCGACCAGCACGTTCTGGCCGACGAGGTGGCCGGCGAGTCCTCACTGCTCGCCGACGCCGAGGTGCACACCTGGTACGAGCAGGACGCGGACACCGTCACCGGACCGGGCGCGGTCCACCACGGCGTCATGGACCTGTCCTCCGTCGATCTACCCGAGGGCGCGCACGTGTTCCTCTGCGGATCCACCGGCTTCCTCCAGGCACTGCGCCCGGCGTTCATCGAGGCCGGCGTGCCCGAGCAACGACTCCACGCGGAGCTGTTCGCCCCCAACGACTGGCTGCTGTAGTCCAGCGGACAGCGGGAGACGGCGCCCGTACACGGTGGCCAGACACAGGTCACTCCGGTAGTGGTTCAAGCCCGGCACTCTCGAGTGCCCGGCGGCCCCGATCGGAGGACACCAGCTGGCGGAACTCGTCAGCCGCGACCCGTTCCGCCTCGCCACCGGGCCCGTTCTCCCCACCTGGCACGCGGGCCAGGACATACCGAACCGTACCGGCGGCCTGCATCAGGTCCCGTTCGCGTCCCTCGAGTCCGACGGGCGCCACCCACCCGTTCGAGCTCGCCACGTCGGTGCGGTAGACGAGCCCGACGTCCATCTCGTTGTCCGCGAGCCGGGCGCTGAGGGCACGCGAACCGGATTCCCACGTCACGTCCGTCGGCCTCACTCCGGCGGCGGCGAGAAGCTTCTCGGTCGCTTTGCCACACGGGGCGTCCAGTGCGCACAGGCCCACGCGCAGTTCCGGTCGCGCGAGGTCACCCAGCCCGCGCACGCCGCGGTAGTTGCCGGACGGGACCGCCACGACCACGTGGTTCCCCGCGAAGATCTGCGGGTCAGTGGCTGTTCGCCGCTCCACGGCCAGAGCCATGGCTTCCTCGCTCGCGGAGGCGAAGACGTTGAGGTCATTGCGGTCGGACAACCCCTCCGCGATGTCGTCCGACCGTCCCAGCTCGAGATGGACCCGGACCTCGGGGTTCTCCTCCTCGAAGATACCGATGATCTCGATGAACGCCTCCGACAGCGACGGCGCGGCCGCGACCCCGAGCGAGACGGGGACGGCTGCCTTCGGCTCCTCGGTCGCACATGCGAAACCGGAACACACCAGGGCGACGCCCACCACCGCGACCCCCTGACGGCGTCCCACCGATCAACCTCCGGCGAACGGGGGCAGGACGTCGATCACGGAGACGCCGTCGATCGATGCGTGGGGGTCGCGCGTGGTCTCCTCGCCGATCAGAAACGACGAGACGGTGACGATGCTGGCCAGCGGCTCACCGTGCCGTTCACAGACCTCGCGGGCGAGTTCACCGACGGTCATCGCGTCCGTGTGGATGCGCTCACGAGCTGTCCCGGCCGCGTCCTCCGCCGCCGCGTAGTACCCCACGGTGATCATTCTCGATGTCCTGCTCACGGTGTCAACTCTATCCTCTGTCCCCGACACGCCGGCGTGCATTTTGATGACAAGTCATCCACCAATCGCGCCCATCGACCGGCGCGGTCGATGGAACGCCGTCCCGCCGATTCCGTGCCCTGCCTGCTTACCCCACATCGCCCCGCGCCAGACCTCGGCGACCTCCGCGTCCTGCGCCCCGGAACGCAGAACACCCAACACGTCGGTCTCGTCGTCGCTGAACAAGCAGGATCTCACGGTTCCCTCGGCGGTCAACCGTGTCCGGTCACACGCCGCGCAGAAGTTTCGGGTGACGGTGGCGATCACCCCGACGTGGGCCGGGGCCCCCGCCACCGAGTGCCCGACCACCTCCCACAGCTCCGCCGGTGCGGACGGGTCCTCGCGGCCGGCGGGGACCAGGTCGAAGCGCGCGCCGAGGACGTCGAGCAGCTCCTGGGCCGTGACCATCTCGACCCGGGACCAGGTGTTGTCGGCGTCGAGCGGCATCTCCTCGATGAATCGGAGCTGCACCCCCTCGGCCAGCGCCCATTCCAGGAGGTCGGGCGCCCCGGGCAGGGTCGCCCGCATGGGGACGGCGTTAACCTTGACCGGGTCGAGTCCCGCCTCGACCGCGGCCCGCACCCCGCGGAGTACCGAGGGCAGTCGGTCGCGGCGCGTGAGCTCGGCGAACTCAAGGCGATTCACCGTGTCCAGCGAGATGTTGATCCGGTCCAGCCCCGCCTCGACCAGCGCGCCCACCCGGTGCTCGAGCCCCACCCCGTTGCTGGTCAGGGCGATGGGGAGGTCGGGGCACGCCGCTCTGGTTCCGGCGACGATCCTCTCGAGGTCCTGCCGCATCAGGGGTTCACCGCCGGTGAAGCGGACCTCGCGGACCCCGAGTTCGTGATGCGCCAGCGTGACCAGTCGGATCACCTCGTCGGTGGTCATCCGCGCCGCCTCGGGGATGGGCGGCAGCCCCTCCTCCGGCATGCAGTACGTGCAGCGCAGGGAGCACTTCTCCGTCAGCGACACGCGCAGGTCGCGGCCGGTGCGACCGAAGGTGTCGATGAGCAACGGGGTGGCCGGGCGCGGGGCTGCAGAGTGCGGGGCTGCAGAGTGCGGGGCTGCAGAGTGCGGGGCTGCGGGGAGCGGCCGAGGGCTCGGGGTGTCGGGCGTGGTCACGCGCACCTCCGATCTGCCGGGCGTTCGGGTCGAGTGTAGGCGCGTGGCCGCGCCTTTGCCTCGGGCCGCGCCCCCTGCAGCTCACCCCCTGCGCCCGCCGGCGGGCGGCTACCGTTCCGGCACCTCCACGCCTACCTCTCCGGCACCACGTCGGGGTTCGGCCCGAGCAGCGTGAGTTCGTGGATCTCGTCGCGCTCGGCCTGCTCCTTCAACTGCGGCGCGATCACCCGGGCGAGGTGGTAGCCCAGCACCACCACGAGGGTGCCCAGAGCGATGCCGCCGAGCTGGAAGTCGTCGGTCACGTTCAGGGTCGTGTCGCCGACGGCGATCACCACGCCCGCCGCGACCGGGACCAGGTTCAGCGGGTTGCCGAAGTCGACCCGGTTCTCCTTCCAGATCTTGGCGCCGAGCAGGCCGATCATGCCGTACAGCACCACGGTGATCCCGCCCAGCACGCCGCCGGGCGTCGCCGAGATGACGGCGCCGAGTTTGGGCGAGCAGCCCAGCACGATCGCGGTCAGCGCCGCCACCACGTAGGCGGCGGTGGAGTAGACCTTGGTCGCGGCCATCACGCCGATGTTCTCGGCGTACGTCGTCGTCGCCGATCCACCGAACGAGGTGGCCAGGACCGTGCCCGCACCGTCGGCCGCCAGGGCGCGGCCCATCAGGCCGTCGGTCTCGGTGCGCGTAATCTCGCCGATCGCCTTGACGTGCCCGGCGTTCTCGGCGATCAGGGCGATGATCCCGGGGACGATCAGCAGCACGAACGCCAGGGAGAAGTCCGGCGCGTGGATACCCACCACTCCGGCGGCCTCGTCGGTCATGGGCGGCAACCCGAGCCACGGCGCGGACCCGACGCCCGACCAGTCCACCCGCAGGTGCTCGGTCACCTCGCCGGCGGTGGCGCTGAACGAGGTGATGGGCCCGGTCACCAGGTCGAGGACCCAGGACAGGACGTAGCCGAAGATCAGTGCCAGGAAGATCGCGATCCGGCCGGCGAAGCCCCTGAGCCCCACGGTCATGAGCACCAGCGCGATCATCACCGTCAGCGCCACCCACTGGTCCTGTGGCCAGTACGTCTCGGCCACGACGGGCGCCAGGTTGAATCCCAGCAGCATCACCACGGCACCGGTCACGACCGGGGGCAGCACGGCGGTGACCACGCGTCCGCCCACGACGTGCACGATGATGCCGACGACGGCGAGGGTGGCACCCGCCACCAGCATCGCGCCGGTGACCTCCGCACTCGTGCCGCCCTGCGCGCGGATCGCCGCGACGGCCCCGACAAACGCCACGGAGGTGCCCAGGTAGCTGGGGACCTGCCCCTTGACGATCGCGAGGAACAGCAGGGTGCACACGCCGGAGAAGAGGATCGCGAGCTGCGGGTTGAGCCCCATGATGATGGGGAAGACGAACGTGGCGCCGAACATCGAGACCACGTGCTGGGCGCCGATCCCGATCGTCCGGGGCCAGCTCAGGCGCTCCATGGGGGCGACCACTTCACCGGGCCTGATGTTCTTGCCGTCGCCGTGAACCGACCACAGCTTTCCCGAACCCCGCGCCTTGCTCGCCACCGTCTCCCCTTTGGTTCACCGCCTGCGCCCCGCGCGCGGACCGTAGGCACAGTACAACGCGATTACCGTGGGGCCATGGCTTCCTACCCCGACCGCCCGTCGCCCTCCGAGTACCGAGAGCTCCTGCGCACTCACCTCGCACCGGTACTGGAGCGGGCCGCCCAGAGCACGCGGTTGCCGATCTCGGCGTGCGCGGACTCGGTGCTCGCACGAGATCTGCTCGCGTCGGTGGATCTTCCCCTGTTCGTGAATTCCCAGATGGACGGCTATGCGGTGCGGTCGGCCGACGTCGCGGGAGCCGGTCCGGACTCGCCGGCGCGGCTCCGCGTGGTGGGGACGACCCACGCCGGTGACGGTCCGGGGCCGGGGGTCGACGACGACGAGGCCTGCAAGGTGATGACCGGGGCGCCCCTGCCCGGTGGTGCGGATTGCGTAGTCCCAGTGGAGGACACCTCCGTCGAAGGCTCCGCCGACCCTGCCGACCCCGCCGCCCCCTCGGGCGGTCGATCGGCGACGGTCCTGGTCCACGCCCCGCGGGCCGCGGGGGAGTTCGTCCGGCGGCCCGGAGACGACGTCCGCGCGGGCGACGTGGTGATCCCCGCCGGGGTCCGGCTCGAGGCCCGGCACCTGGCGGCGGCGGCCTCGCTCGGGGAGTCAGGCCTCGACGTGCGTCCGCGCCCGCGGGTCGGCGTGGTGGCCACGGGCTCCGAGCTCGTCGCACCCGGGCGGCCCCTGGAGCCGGGCCAGATCTGGGAGTCCAACTCCATCACGCTCGCGGCGGCGCTCAAGGCCTGCGGGTGCGAGATCACCGCGACCGTGATCAGCAGTGACGACCGGGACGACTTCACTGCCGCACTCGACATCGCGGCCGGGGACGCCGACCTCGTGGTGACCGTCGGGGCGGTGTCCATGGGCGACGCCGAGGTGGTGCGTCAGGTCCTGGTGGACCGCGAGGGGGCCCGGTTCGCCCCGGTCGCCATGCAGCCCGGGGGTCCGCAGGGGCTCTCGGCGTGGCGGGACACGCCGGTGGTGTGCCTGCCGGGCAACCCTGTCAGCGCGCTGGTGTCGTTCGTGGTGCTGCTGCGTCCGGTGATCCTCGAGGCCGTGGGCCGCGCACCCGTGCCGACCGGACGGGCCCGGCTCTCGCGCGCGGTCCACTCCCCCTCCGGGAAGACACAGTATCTCCGGGGCGCGCTGGCCACCGACCCTCCCGCCACCCCGTCCGCCGCGCCCTCCGGCGGGGACCTGCCCGTTGTGGACCCGGTCTCCGGCCCGGGGTCGCATCTCGTGGCGTCGATGGCCCGGGCAGATGTACTCATCGAGATTCCCGCCGACGTGACCTCCCTCCCGGCCGGCGCTGAGGTCGACCTCGTACCTCTGTAGGTCGCCGCCGGGAGCGGGGTTCCACGCTCGAGGAGCGCGTGGTCGCACGCGGTCACGTCGCGCGGGTTCAGGTCGGGGATGCGGCGCACCCATCGCGTCACCGGCGACGGAAGGCCGCCCCACGGTGAGATTCCGGCAGCAGGTCGCCGTCGCCGAACATCCGGGAGCGGAGCGTGCCCGACTCCGCGGCCCGCGGATACAGTCCGCGGCGCTGCAACACAGGGACAAGGAACTCGATGACGTCCTCCCAGGTACCGGGATTGAGCGCGTAGGCCAGGTTGAAGCCGTCGACGTCCGTTTCCGCCATGACGTGCTCCAGGGCATCCGCAACAGTGTCCCCCGAGCCCACCACCACGGGGCCGCCCGTCGCGTTGAACCGGGCACTGTCGCGCAACGTCCACCGCCCGTCCGGGTCCGCGGCTCCCGACAGGCTCGACACCGTGGTCTGGATGGCATCCGTGGCGACCGGATCCAGAGGAGCGTCGAGGTCCTGCTGGGAGAGATCGATTCCCGACCATCCCGAGTTGAGCACCAGAGTGCCCGTCTCCGACGCGTAGGAGAAGATGTCGCGATACTTCTCGGCGGCCGCCGCATCGGTCTGGTCGACGACGATCGTGAGCAGCGCGTATATGCGCGCGGCGTCCCGCCCACGCCCTGCCGCCTCCAATCCCGCCCGGATCCGACCGACCTGGTCACTGGTCTGGGCGAGAGTCGGGGACGCCACGAAGATCGCCTCCGCGTTCTCGGTGGCGAAGCGAACACCCCGCTCGGAGGCGCCGGCCTGATAGATCACCGGGGTCCGCTGGGGAGAAGGCTCCGACAGATGAACACCGGGAACGGTGAAGTACGTCCCGTTGTGGCCGATGGGGTGGACCTTCGCCGGGTCGGCAAAAATGTCCCGCTCCGCATCCAGAACCACCGCGTCGTCCTCCCAGGATCCCTCCCACAGCTTGTAGAGCACCTCCAGGTACTCGTCCGCCCGGTCGTAGCGCTCGTCGTGGGAGAGTTGGTCGCCCTCTCCCAGGTTCTGCGCCGCGCTCTTCAGGTACCCCGTGACCACGTTCCACCCCACTCGGCCCCGGGTGAGGTGGTCAAGCGTCGACATCCGCCGGGCAAAGGTGTACGGGTGCTCCGCGGACGTGCTCGCCGTGATGCCGAAACCGAGGTTCTCAGTGACCGCCGCCATGGCACTCACCAGCATCATCGGGTCGTTCATCGGAATCTTTGCCGCAGTTCGCAGGGCGGCATCGGCACTACCGCCGTAGACGTCATACGGCCCCAGTGCGTCCGCGAGGAAGATGCCGTCGAACAGTCCTTCCTCCAACAGTCGGGCGAGACGAGTCCAGTGCTCGAGGTCGCGATAATCCCGGGACCGATCAGCGGGATGCCGCCAGATCCCCGGGACCTGATGGCCCACACCGTTGATGGCGAAGGCGTTCAGCCGAATTCTCCGGGGGCTGCGATCGCGCGCCGCCTCGTGGCTCGACGTCATTGTTCTCCTTGCGATGATCGTGGAGGGGACCACCGCACGAGCAGATGCAGCCGTAGATGCACCAAAGACATCCCTACGCGAGTACAAACTCGATCAGGTTCGCTCGGGTGTGATCTCAGCCCCTGCAGGGCACCCCGTGTCACCGCACACCCTACTCGCCGTCGCCCCCCGGATGACCCCTGCCGGATGCAGTGCTAGCCTGCCCTAATGAAAATGATTCCCATTATCGTCGGCGGTGCGCTGCTGACCGCAGGCCTCGTCGCCTGCGGCGGTCCGGACACCGACCAGGCAACAGCTTCGCCGGCCGAGTCCGTGACTTTCGAGAACTGCGGCCGCGAGCTCCACGTGGACTCCCCGCCGGAACGCGCGGTCACGCTCGAGCAGAACGCGACCGAGATCCTGCTGGCACTGGGACTCGGCGACCAGATGGTCGGGCAGGGTTACCAGGTCGACGAGCCCCTTCCGGAGCTGGCGGAGGCCTTCGACGAGGTGCCGGTGATCAACCCGGAGACCATCTCGGCAGAACAGCTGCGCGAGGCGTTGCCTGACTTCACGTACTCGACCTTGGGGTCGTTCTACAGCGCGGACGGAGTCGGCACTCTCGACGAACTCGACTCACTGGGGGTCCCCTCCTACGCCTCGGAGGCCGGCTGCCCCGGCGCAGCTCCGTCCTCCCCTGCGTCCTTTCAGGGACTGTTCGACGAGTACCGCGACCTGGGCCGCGTCTTCGGCGTCGAGGACTCGGCCGAGCAGCTGATCGCCGAGCAGCAACAGGTGCTCGACGAGGCCACGCGGGACGCGACGGAACAACCGACCGCGGTATGGATCTACTCCTTCTACAACGGCCCCCCGATCGTGGCCGGTGCGGGCGGCATGCCGTCGGCGATCAGTGAGGCGGTCGGGCTCCGCAACGCGTTCGACGACGTCACCTCCAGCGCCTGGCCCGAGATGTCGTGGGAGCAGATCGCGCAGAGGGACCCCGATGTGATCGTCGTGGCCGACCTGAGCAGTCGGGGCCGCCCGGGCGACAGTGCGGAGGACAAGATCACCCAGTTGCGGTCCGATCCGGTGGCATCCAACCTCTCGGCGGTCCGTGGTGATCGGATCGTCGCACTCTCCGGGACCGCCATGGACCCGTCGATCCGGTCCATCGACGCGGTCGCCGAACTCGGCGACTGGCTCACCACGACAGGGGTGTTCCAGTGACGGACTCACCAGACGAGACGCGGGCTCGCGAACTCCTGCGGGCCTGGGACTCCCAGCAGGCCGCGTACATCACTCACCGAGAGGCCCGGTTCGAAGTCATGCTCGACGCCCTGGCCTCGGCCATCACGCCCGGGTCGACGGTCCTGGACCTCGCGTGTGGTCCCGGGTCGCTGGCCCAGCGGGTGCTCCGGCGCTTCGAGTCGGTGCGGGTGGTGGCCGTGGACTACGACCCGCTCCTTCTCGAGCTCGGCCGCCATGCCCTCGCCGAGTTCGGTGACCGGGTTGAGTTCATCGACGCCGACCTCGTCGACCCGGACTGGATGACCGCGCTCCCCTCCGCGCGAATCGACGCCGTCGCGAGCTCGACCGCGTTGCACTGGCTGGCTCCACCGGTGCTGACCCGCCTCTATCAGGACCTCGGGCGCCTACTGCCACCCGGCGGGGTGTTCCTCAACGGCGACCACCTGCGGTTGAGCGACGGGCGTCGACTGTTCGCGGAACTCGCCGCCGCAGACGACCGTCGTAGTCAGGAACGCGGACGGGCCGACGGGGCGATGACCTGGGTCGAATGGTTCCCCGCCGCAATGGCGAGCGGGCCGTGGGCGGCTCACGGGCCCGAGCGGGAACGGCGGTTCGCCGACCGACCGCCCACTCCGGATCTGAGTGTCGACTTTCACGTGGACGCCCTCCGGGTCGGTGGATTCGTCGAGGCGGGCACGGCGTGGCAGCACTACGACGACTATGTGATCCTCGCCCAACGGTGACCACCGGCCTGCTGTCGAGCAGAATCAGCAGGGGCCTGGGAGGCGGACTGCTGACCGGGGGCGTCCTGCTCGTCTCGGTGGTCAGCGCGGTCCTGGTGGGCTCGGCCGACCTGGCGCCACAGACGGTGTTGGCCTCGATCGCGGGCCATCTCGGCCTTCCGGCCCAGTTGCCGCCGCCACTGATCGATTCGGTCATCTGGGATCTGCGCCTGCCGCGGGTACTCATGGCGGCGGCGGTCGGCGCCGCGCTGGCGATGTGCGGCTGCGTGCTGCAGGCGATCACCGGCAATCCCCTCGCCGATCCGTATCTGCTCGGGGTGTCCTCGGGGGCCTCGACCGGCGCGGTGCTGGTGTTTGTTCTCGGCGTCGGCGGCGGCGCGATCAGCATGTCGGCGGGCGCGTTCGCTGGTGCACTCCTCTCTCTGAGCCTGGTGTTCGTGCTGTTGGGCCGGGGGTCCACGTCCTCGACACGGATCGTGCTCATCGGCGTGGTGGTGGGCCAGCTGTTCGCGGCACTGACCTCGCTCATCGTCACGGCCGCCGGCGACGCCGACGCCGCCCGGGGCATCCTCTACTGGCTGCTCGGATCGATGTCGACGGCGCGGTGGGACTCCCTGGGCGTGGTCGCGACGGTCACCGCTGTCGCCGGAGTCGTGTTCTGGATGGGGAGCCTCACCCTCGACGGACTCGCGTTCGGTTCGGAGTCGGCGTCCGGTCTGGGCATCGATATCGAGCGGGTCCGGCGGCAGATGGTGCTTGTCACCGCTCTCGTCGTCGCCTCCGTCGTGGCGGCCGTGGGTGCGATCGGGTTCGTCGGATTGATCGTCCCGCACGCCGCGCGGATGCTCGGCCTCTCCGCACATCGCGGCCTCCTCGTGGGGTCGGCCGGCATCGGCGCCGTCTTCCTGATCTGGGCCGACGCCATCGCCCGGTCTGCGTTGGCGACAGAGATCCCGGTCGGGGTGGTCACCGCCCTGATCGGCGTTCCGGCGTTCCTGCTGATCATGCGTCGACACGACCCGAGAGAGGCGGGGTGACGCATGACCCTCACCGCGCACGATGTCTCCTGGAAGGTGCGATCGCGCACCATCGTCGATCGGGTCACCCTGTCCGTGGATCCCGGCGAGGTGTTGGGCATCGTCGGACCCAACGGTTCGGGAAAGACGTCCCTGCTCCGGTGCCTCGCCGGGATCCACCGCGCCCACACCGGAACGGTGACGCTCGCCGGACAGCCCCTCGCCGGGTTGGGGGACACCGAGAGAGCCCGCAGCATCGCCTTTGTCGGCCAGAACCCCACCACGGAGACGGACCTGACCGTCGCCGACGTGGTGGCGTTGGGCCGGATTCCTCATCGGAGCCGATGGAACGGCCTTTCCGACGACGACCGGTCGGCCATCAGCGCAGGTCTCGACCGGGTGGGCCTGCCCGGCTTCGCCGACCGCAGGTGGCAGACGCTGTCCGGGGGAGAGCGACAACGCACCCAATTGGCCAGAGCCTTTGCGCAGGAGGCGCCGGTGATGCTTCTCGACGAACCCACGAATCACCTCGACATCCGTAGTCAGCTCCAGCTGATGCGGCTGATCGGCGAGAGCTCGGAGAAGACGACCGCGGTGGTCCTTCACGATCTCCAACTGGCCGCGACCTTCTGCACCCGCCTCGCGGTGGTCGACGGCGGCCGGATCGCCGCCGACGGCCCACCGGAGGCCGTCCTGACCGCCGAGCTGCTGACCGACGTCTTCGGGATCACAGCCGACGTGGTGCATGACGGTTCCGGCCTGTTGATGCTCCGCTACCGGGGCGTGGTCGAGCAGCCGCCCGGGCGCGGACGATGAGCCACGGTGACGACTCGGGCGAGGTGTCCCACTTGCACATGAACTTGCACATGAACTTGCACACCACGCAAACTTGCAGATCCTGCAAAACGCGCGCATGATCGTGTGGTGATCGACCGCGACCCCTCCCCTGACGCCCCCGCCGGGCTCCGTGAAATCAAGAAGGCCCGGACCCGCGCCTCGCTCGCGCGCGCCGCCCTGCAGCTGGTGGCGGAGGACGGGCTCAGCGCCACCACGGTGCAGGCCATCGCGGCCCGCGCCGAGGTCTCGCCGCGGACGTTCTTCAACTACTTCGATTCCAAGGACGAGGCGGTCGTCCACCTGAGCACGGACCGGTTCCAACGCCTGATGAGCCGGCTGTTTGCCGACGCCGGGGAACACCCCGCGAACCCGGTCCTACAGATTCGCGATGTCATGCTGCGGCTCCTCGACGAGGCGGACCCCGAGTCGGCATCCGACGACGACCTGATGCGCGCGGCCCTGGAGCGCGACCCCTCACTGTTCGGCACCCTGCACACGTCCATGAACACGATCGGCGCCGAGTTCGAGGCCGCCATCGCCTCGCGCTACGCCACCGTCCGGGACCAGGAACTCGCGCGGGTGGGCCTCAGCGTCGCACTGGGGTTGACCCAGACGGCGATGCTCGACGCCCGCGACGGCCGCACCCGGTCCCCCGTCGCCGAGCGCGTGACCCACTACTTCGACCTGCTCGAGTCCGCTCTCCGCTGATCGAGCGTTCCGCACGCGCTGCCACTCACGAAAGGCACGACCCTCATGACCAGTACCTCGACCGCGCCTCACGCGCAGTCCGGGGACGATCCGATCACGCTCACCCCGCGGACGGTCTGGATCATCTTCGGAGCCCTCATGGCGGGGATGTTCCTCGCCTCCCTGGACCAGTCGATCCTGGGCCCGGCCCTGCCGACGATCGTGGGCGAGCTCAACGGCGTTCAGTCCCAGGCGTGGATCATCACCATCTACATCCTCGCCGTGGCCGTGACCATGCCGCTGTACGGCAAGTTCGGTGACCTCGTCGGACGCCGCAACCTCTTCCTGCTGGCGATCGCCATCTTCACGCTCGGCTCGATCGGGTCCGGCTCGGCCGGGTTCTTCACCGACCCCGCCACCGAGGCGGGTTTCTGGGAGCTCGTCGCCTGGCGTGGGGTGCAGGGTCTGGGCGGCGGCGGCCTGATGATCCTGTCGCAGGCCATCATCGCCGACATCGTCCCCGCCTCCGAGCGCGGCAAGTACATGGGCCCGATGGGCGCGGTCTTCGGCATCTCCGCGGTCGCCGGCCCGCTACTCGGCGGCTTCTTCACCGACACCGCCCACTGGCGCTGGTGCTTCTGGATCAACGTCCCCGTGGGCATCATCGCGTTCGCCCTGGCCTGGAAGTACATGAAGCTGCCGACCCGCAGGAGCACCGCGAAGGTGGACTGGGCGGGCATCATGTTCATGGTCCTGGGAACCTCGGGACTGGTCCTGGTCACCGATCTCGGCGGCGACCATCTGGCCTGGGACTCCCCCGGCATGATCGCCATGATCGCGGGCACCGTGGGCAGCATCGTCGCGCTCGTCCTGGTCGAGCGCCGTGCCGATGAACCGATCCTGCCCCTGCACCTGTTCACCGGCCGGGTCTTCGTGATCGCCACGGCCATCGCCTTTGCCCTGGGCGTCGCCATGTTCGCGGCGATCGGCTTCATCCCGACCTTCCTGCAGATGGCCACCGGCACCTCGGCCGCCGGGTCGGGCCTGCTCATGATCCCGATGATGGTCGGTCTCATGGCCACCTCGATCGGCTCGGGCTTCGCGATCGCCAGCACCGGGCGGTACCGCGTCTACCCGATCGTCGGCCTGGCCCTGACCACCGCCACCGTCGCGGTGATGACCCAGATGACCGGCTCCACCCCGATCTGGCAGATCATGGCCATGCTGCTCTTCTTCGGCGCCGGACTGGGCCTGGTCATGCAGGTCATCGTGCTGGCCGTCCAGAACGCCGTGGATCCTCGTGAGGTCGGCGTGGCCACGAGTTCCAACAACTACTTCCGCGAGATCGGCGCCGCCATCGGTACCGCGTGGTTCGGCTCACTGTTCACCGATCGGCTGATCACCAATCTCACCGACACGGTGGCCGCCAACCCCGAGCAGGCGATGGCCTCCGGTCTCGACCCGGCGGGCGTCACGCCGGCCTTCGTGGCGACCCTGCCCGAACCGCTCCACCAGGGCATCGTCGACTCCTACGCGAGCGCCCTGGCCCCCGCGCTCTGGTTCATCGTGCCGGTGCTCGGCCTGGCCCTGCTGCTGTCGTTCTTCCTGCCCCAGGTCACACTCAGCGACGAGGCCGGAATGGTCGCCCGCGGCGAGGCCGTGTGGGACGACGGCAAGGCCGTGCCGGTGGCCGATGCTGAGGGTGGAGCTGGAGAAACCCGATCTGACGGGGACGACGACGAGGTCTCCCTCTCCTCCGGAGGACCCACATCCGGCCGGGTCTGACCTGAAGGGTTCATCGCGGGCCCCACTCGGCCGTCAACGAGAAGAACGTTCCGACACCCATCACTCGCGCGATGTGTGCGGAACGTTCTTGTCGACGGGTCCGGACCCGGAGGTGCTGCGCGGTAGCGCTGCGCTCACGAGAGATGAGAAGCAGACCTACCACTCAGAACCAGTGTTTGCGTCCACCGACCGCGCGGCCTGCTGCGCCGAGGATGACGAGGATGACGCCGATCGCCACGAGCACGAGACCGATCGTCCAGAGGATCGGGATGTCCAGGATGAATCCGAGGATCAACAGAATTGCGCCAAGAATGATCATTTTTAGTCCTTTCACTAGTTCGGTTCAGGGTGAGCTGAGCGTACTCAGGTTGAGCCCGGGCCACGACCGGTGGCGGAGACCGACACGCGGCCGCCGTCGTGCGGGCCTCCGTGGTGACCTCGGCGTCGACGTGACCCGATCGATCGACCCTGTGGAGGCGGGCGAGCCGATACTCTCAGGAAACCTTCACTACAGCGGGCGGTAAGAGCACCCAGCCGTCGCGGTCCTGCCGCGATCCGACGCCACCGGTACCACCCTGTCCACCCGGGGACCGCTTTCCCTGATCGCCACCTCCGTCCCCGTCAGGTGTGGCCAGAGCAACCAGGGGTTCCCCATGTCACAATCGCCCACCTCGTCGTCGTCCCATTCGACTTCTCCCCTTCCCCCCGCCACGTCGATCCCCCGCCGCACGTTCCTCGGCGGCACCGGGCTCCTCCTCGCCGCGGGTGCCGCGGGTGCCGCGTTCGGATCCTCCGCGCTGCCGGGCACCACGCCCGCCGCCGGCGCCGCCATCGGGGAGGGCCGGATCCGCAGGCGCCCCAACATCGTCATCATCATGACCGATCAGGAACGGCGGCCGATGTTCTGGCCGGAGGGGTGGGCCGCGCAGAACCTGCCGCAGCGCCAGCGACTGATCGACACCGGACTGTCGTTCAACGTCAACGCCTGCAACTCCACCATGTGCTCGCCCGGCCGCAGCACCATGTTCACCGGCATCTACCCCGCCCAACACGGGGTCTACCGCACCCTCACGTCGGGCGGGAGCCTGTCGGATGCCGAGCCACAGTTGTCCCCGACCACGCCCAACATGGCCGGACTGCTCGCCTCGGCCGGATACGACGTGCACTACCGGGGGAAGTGGCACATGAGCAAGGGCGCCGACGGCCTGGACCCCACGCCCGCCGACGTCGAGGGCTTCGGCTTCCACGGCTGGAGCCCTCCGGAGGCCGGCCAGGACATCAAGCCGGAGAACTTCGGTGGCGGAACCGCGAACAACGACCAGCGCTACGCCGACGAGGCCGTGGAGTTCCTGAACTCGGTGCCGAACGACCCGGATCGGCCGTTCGCGCTGGTCGCCAGCTTCGCTAACCCGCACGACATCCTGGCCTATCCGCAGACCTGGGACCTGGAGATGCCGGACGGCGGGACCAACTACCTCGATGCGGCGCCGGGATGTTTCCAGATGGGCATCGACCTGCCGCCCACGTTCACCGAGGTGCTGGCGCTCAACCACAAGCCCCGCGCCCAGACCCAGATCAACCTGGCCTCCCAGTTGGGGCTCGGACCGCTGGTGGGCGAGGAGAAGGCCCGCAACTACGCCAACCTCTACGCCTACATGCAACAGGTCGTGGACCAGCACATCGGCGCCGTGATCGACGCGGTGGAGCGCAACGACCTACGGCAGGACACGATCATCATCCGGGTCTCCGACCACGGCGAGATGGCGATGTCCCACGGCGGGATGCGCCAGAAGGTGTTCAACGCCTACGAGGAGACGATGCTGGTGCCGCTGGTCATCAGTAACCCCGGATTGTTCCCGACCGGGGTGACGACCGATGCCCTGTCGACTCTCGTGGACCTCATGCCCACCCTCGCGACGATCGCCGAGGTGGCGCCCGGGGTGCGAGCCGGTTTCGACTTCCGCGGGACCGACCTGTCGCCGATCATCTCCGACGCCGTCGAGAACCCGGGGGCCCCGACCCGAGAGGTGCAGGACGTCATCCACTACGTCTTCGACGACGACAACATCGGCCAACCCGACGGGCAGACCTCGGTCACCCAGCCGAACCATCTGCGCACGGTCCGGGACCGCACCCGCAAGTTCACGATGTACTTCGACCCCCAGTGGGTCGAACCCCCGGTGTTCGAGATGTACGACCTGGCGGCGGACCCCCTGGAACTGCGCAACCTCGCGAACCCCTTCGCTCCCCTGCAGTTCCGAGCCGACATGTTCGCCGAGATGCTGCCGGTTCTCCTCGCCCAGATGGCGGAGAAGGGGACCACTCCCGCGGGGATGCCGGTGGACCTGCCGCTGCCGACGGGGCCGATGGGATCGCTGGGGTCGTTGGGGTCCTGAGGGGCACGGTTCGGGGCCGCTCGCCCGCCGGCCAGTCACCGGTCAGTCGCCGGTCAGTCGCCGGTCAGTCGCTGGTCAGCGGCTCTCCGCGCTGTCGAGGGCCTGCTGCCAGAAGTCGGCCTCCAGGCGGGTGGCGGTGCGGAACACCTCGGTGAGCTCCGCCAGCCTGCGCTCGGTCAGCCCATCGGCGGCCAGTTCGTCGAGCTGCGCAATCGCGGCGCGGGAGGCGGCGGTGAACTCCTCCCCCGAGTACTCGGCGATCCATTCGCCGTACGGATGCTCACCCGCACCGCCCTCACCCGCACCGCCCTCACCCGCACCGCCGTACTCGCCGATCCTGGGCTGCAGCCGCGACCCGATCTCGGCGTAGCCGATCGTGCACGGTGCCAGCGCCACGTGCAAGTCCAGCAGGTCGCCGACCATCCCGCAGTCCAGCACGTAGCGGGTGTACGCCACGGTGGCCTGCTTCTCCGCGGCGGTGTCGAGCTCGGCCCGCGGGATGCCCCAACGCTCGGTCAACCTCAGGTGCAGCCGGGTCTCGGCGAGGATCGCACCGGTCGCCTCATGGGCGGCGGTGATGTCGGCGAGGGTGCGGCTCTTGAACGCGGCCAGGGCGTTGGCGCGGGCGAACTGGAGGAGGAAGTGGAAGTCCTGGATGAGGTAGTCGCGGAACACCGGTAGCGGCAGCGTTCCCTGCCCGAGCTCCTCAACGAACTCGTGTCGCGTGTACGCCTCCCATTCGGGGCGGCAGCGTTCCTTGAGGGTCTCGAACAGGGTCACTCGGGCCTCCTGGTGTGGGCGGACATCAGGCGGGCGACGATCGCTCCGTGGGGTCTGGCCCCCGGCCCGGTCCGCGTGTAGGTCTCGATCACCTCGAAGTCTGCCATCCTCACTTCGTGGGTCAGCGCCTCGATCGGCCATCGGTAGGCATCGGTCACGGCGTGTGCGAACCGCTCCACCTCCGCTCCGTGGAAGAAACCGAGCAGCAGACCACCGCCGGGGCGCAGGACGCGGGCGAACCGCGTGAGCGTCCACCGGACGGTGGAGGGCTCATGATGAATGAGCGAGTACCAGGCGAGGATCCCGGCGGCGCCGCCGGGCGGGCCGGTGAGCTCGTCGAGATCGCCGATATCGAACCGGCACCCGGGATGAGAACGTCGGGCATGGTCCACGAACTCCGGGACGCGGTCGACTCCACGCACATCGACGCCCCGGGCCGCGAGGTGACCGGTCCAGTGTCCGGGGCCGCACCCGGCATCGATCACCGGCCCGCCGAGTTGGTCCGCCCACCGCGTCACGAGTTCGAGGTCCGAGGCGTGGACGGTCGCGAGGGAACCGAGGAGGTCGATGTACTCCCGCGCACGGCGCGTGTACGCCGCACTCACGTCACCGGTCACTGCGACCGCCCCCGCAGGCGACTGGGCGGGACGCCTTCCCGACGGGTGAAGCTCCGGGTGAAGGTCGCGGTCTCGGAGTACCCGAGCTCGCGCGCGATCTCCGACACGGGTACCTCCTGCGCAAGCAGCTCCAGTGCCCGGTGATGCCGCACCTCGTCGAGCACCTGCCGGAACGACGTCCCCTCCGCGGCCAGGCGGCGTCGCAGCGTGCGGACGTCGAGGTGTAGCTCACCGGCCACCTCCGCCATCGACGGCCAACTCTCGCGCTCGTGCCGCAGCCGACTCCGCACCTGACCCGCCACGCCCACGCGCGCCAACCGGTCGTCGAGCAGCTCACGGCACTGCCGCTCGAACAGCTTCGCCGTGTTCTCGTCGCCCTGCGGAAGCCGCACGTCCAGGCGCTCGCGGGTGATGACCAGGCGGTTGCGCTCGGCGTGTGACCGGACGTCGGCGGGAGCCAGCCCCCACGCCTCGCCGAGGATCGCCGCGCTCTCCGGGCCGAGGGTCGTCTCGAGGGCGGTGATCCCCACATCGATCTGGGCTCCACGGAACGCGACCGCCAACCCCGCCAGGTCGCGTTCGACCACGAAGGTCCGCACGTCAGCCGGGATCTCGTCGTCCGCGGCGATCACCGCCGCGGCCCCTCGGTCTGCCCCTGGGTCGGTCCCGCCGGCATCCGCGCCGGCGACGCCGTCACCGACTCCGTCCGCGGTAGCTCCCGCCGCATCCTCCTCGAGCGAGAACCGCAGGTGCGTGGGCGAGAGCGCGAGGTACGGGATGGCCCGGTCGAGCGCCGCCCGGACTGTGGGCCCCGCGAGCATCATGAACCCGATGACGCCGGTCCTCCCGATTGTCGAGTGGGCGCCGATGCCGGCCCCCAGACCCGGCTGGTCCCCGAGCCTGCCCACGAGGTTCCGGATCACCACGAACTCCTGGTGCGCCCAGATCTGCGCGGTCTCGTCATGGAGATCCCGGGGGTCCAGCCCGGTTCCGGCAAGACACTCCGTCGTCGTCATCCCGTGTGCGACGCCGCCCTCCACCATGATGCGGATCCCCTCGGTACCGCGAGGCACCGCCCACACGGGCGACGCCGAACCGGACGACACGGAGCCCGACGATGAGCCGGGCAACGAGCCGGGCAACCGGGGGCCCGACGACGACGTCATCGCCCGACCGTAGCAACGCGGACCCCCGATTGGCCGAAAATGCCAACTATGCGACCGCCGGCGCCCTATCTGCAGCACTCGGGAGTGGCTACCGTCACACCTATGACTCTCGCTAGCGACATCAGCACCCGTACGGGCTCCGAGGGTTCACGACCGGGCGACTCCGGGCGCGGATCGGCGGGACCTGCTGGACCGACCGGGCTGGCCGAGGCGATCCAGGCACTCTATGCCCGGGCCAAGGCCGAGGTGGGCCAGGAGGACCTGACCCACATCCGCAACGTCACCGCCTACGGGCAGGCGATCGACGCCCGCCGCCGGGAGCTGTTGCGCGAGGGGGGCCCGCGCGCGATCCGCAGGGCCACCGCGCTGGAGATGATGTACCGGCTCATGCAGTTCTCCGAGCTGGGGCACAACATCGTCCACGGCAGCTACGACCACCTGCCGGACAACGGCGAGTACCACTCCGACCGGTACGACTGGGACTTCAACGTGGACACCGGCCACTGGAAGACGATGCACCACGCGGGCCACCACCCCAACACCAACATCGTCGGCAAGGACCACGACCTCGGCTACAGCGTCTTCCGGGGCAGTGCCGGCCAGGACTGGTACGGCCACCACCTCGGGCAGGTGGCGTTCATCTCCGCGCTCGCCGCCATGGCCCCGATCGCCGCGCCGTTCTTCCTGGCCAACATCGCGCGCAAGGTCGAGGACCGCCGCTTCTTCAGTTCATACACGCTGCGCGCGCCTGCCAGGATCGCCCGCCGGGACGCGCGGCGCCGGTTCGTCGACGAGCCGTTCCGCTCCGGCTGGAAGCCGCTGTCGACGCTGGTCGCCAACTACCTCGGCGGCGTCACCGGGTACATGTCCGTGCTGTTCCTGGTGCTCATCGAGCACCATGCGGGTGAGCTGGAGCTGTTCACCGACCCCGGTCCCGACGAGACCGCCGACCAGTACTACGAGCGGCAGATCCGGGCGACCCGCAACTTCCTGCCGAGTCCGCAGATGGACGCGGCGCTGACCCGGATCCTGGAGGAGGAGGTGCCGTTCGAGAACCGTCCCGACCTGCGGATCTTCTACGGTGGACTGGACACCCATGTCGAGCACCACCTGTTCCCCGACCTGCCGCCATCGATGCAGCGGAAGGTCGCGCCGGAGGTGCGCGCCATCGCCGCCGAGTACGGGCTGCCGTACCACGAGACCCCGTTGCTGGAGACCGTGCCGCTCATCGCCAAAACGCTCACGGGCCTGTCCGTGCCGTTCGGCGAGCGGGAGTTCGGGCGGCCCACGGACCTGCTGCGCAACCCGGCTTCGCTGCTGCGTCGGCTGAGGTACGGGTTGTCCTACCGGGCCCTGCCCGAATCGCCGTACCTGAACAAGCCGCGGTTCTACAACGTTCCGGTCAAGGTCGTGTCCGCCACGCCGGTCGCGGACGGGCAGGCCCTCTCGGTGCGTCTGGGCCGGCCACGCGGATGGGAGGACGTCCACTGGGACGCCGGCGCGTACGTGTCGGTGCGGGTGGCGGTCGACGGCGAGGAATTGGTACGCCAGTACAGCCTCGTCCGTGACAGTGCGGACTCACACGCCGACGCCGAAGGCGACCTCGAGTTGTGCGTCAAGCGCGTCGAGGGAGGCCGGGTCTCCAACCGACTGGGAGACGAACTCCGCGCCGGGGCGTACGTGACGCTCGTCGGGACGCCGCAGTCGTCGGGCGACTTCGCGATCCCCACGCCGGAGACCCCGTCACTGCACATCGCCGGCGGGGTGGGCATCACGCCGATCATCAGCCTGCTGCGACGGATCGGCCGCGACGCGTGCAACGCCGGGACCCGCGCCAACGCCACCCTGCTGTACTTCAACAGGGACGACCGCTCGATCATCTTCGAATCCGAACTGCGTGAACTCGCGCGAGAGTCCGGCGTCCAGTTGCATGTGTTCACCGATGCCCCGTCCGCGCGGGGAGACCTGTCGACGGGCCGACTCGGCCCCGAACTGCTGCAGCGCGTGGTGCCCGACGCCGCCGAGCGCGAGACCTACGTCTGCGCCCCGGCCGCGCTCATAGACCTGACCCGCGGTTGGCTGCGAGACCTCGGCCAACCGGCCGAACGTTTCCACGCGGAATCGTTCACCGCCCCCGAACTCGACAGGCCGGCCGACGACGGAAGCCGGTACACGGTGCGTTTCCGCCGCACCGGCACGGCCGTGGAGATCGACGGGGCCACGACCCTGCTCGAGGCCGCGGGGCGTGCCGGGATCGCGGTCCCGACCGGGTGCGAGCGCGGCCTGTGCAAGGCGTGCGTGACCGGCAAGCTCAGCGGCACGACCCGAGGAGAGGGCGACGGCCCACTCCAGGAGCGCATCACCGTCTGCACCAGTACTGCCAGCTCGGACATCGAGCTGGACCTGTAGCCGTGTCGCCCGCGCTCTCGCCGGGAGCTGCCGGTCAGCCGTCAGCCCGGGCTGTCACGCCCACTTTCCGCGGGTGTACTGCGGCGGGTACGGCGCCTCGCGCCAGTCCAGGCCCAGTTCGGCGGCCGCGCGCTGGGGCCAGGCGGGCTCGCGCAATCCGGCGCGGCCCAGGAAGACGACGTCGGCACGCTCGTCGACAATCAGCTGCTCGGCGTACTCCGGGTCACTGATGAGCCCCACCGCGCCGGCCAACACCGCACCGGACGCCCGGACCTCCTCGGCCAGCGGCACCTGGTAGCCCTGCTCGAGGGGCACCGGGGGGATCGCGGGAGTGTTGGCGGCGGACGAGACATCGACCAGGTCGACGCCGTGCTCCGCGAGCCGGCCCGCGAGCCAGCGCGAATCCTCCGGGGTCCAGCCCCCGTCCACCCAGTCGGTCGCCGAGATGCGCACGAACAGCGGCTTGCCTTCGGGCCAGACTCTCCGGACGGCATCGCAGATCTCCAGGAGGAGTCGCGAACGGTCGTCCCGCGAGCCGCCGTACTCGTCCGTCCGCTCATTGGACAGCGGAGAGAGGAACTCGTGGATCAGGTAGCCGTGGGCCGCGTGGATCTCGACCACGTCGAATCCGGCCTGGTCGGCGCGGCGGGCGGCGTCGACGAACGCTTCCACCACACCGCGGATCCCCTCGGGATCCAACGCCTCCGGGGTCGCCATGTCACCGAACGGGATCGCCGAGGGAGCGACCGTGCTCCACCCGCCCTCGCCCACGGGCAGTGACCCGGTGGGCTCACCGGGGAAGGCCCTGTAGGTCGATGCCTTGCGGCCCGCGTGCGCCAGCTGGATTCCGATCGCCGCGCCCTGTGAGTGCACGAAGTCCACGATGGGGGCCCACGCGTCCCGCTGCGCGTCGTTCCACATCCCGGCGTCCTGACGGCTGATGCGGCCCTCCGGCACCACGGCGGACGCCTCGGCGAGGATCAGCCCGAACCCGCCCTGCGCCCGCGCCCCGAGGTGCACCAGGTGCCACGGCGTGGGGACACCATCGCCGGCGTCGCACGAGTACTGGCACATCGGCGACAGCCAGGCGCGGTTGCGGATCTCGAGGTCGCGGATGCGGATCGGTTCAAAGAGGAGCGCCATGACCGCGATTAAACCCCGAGCGCGGCTCGCCCCGAGCGGATGGTCCCCGCGCCCGCACCCCCGCGACCCCACCCTCTCGCGGTGGGCACGGTCGGGGCGATCCGGCCCCCGAGGCGTCCGCCGTGCCGGACCGGGCCGACTAGCGTGGGAGGCATGACTGACGCGCAGGCCGGACCCGGCTCCACTCCAGAGCCGCAGCTGACCCACCTCGGCCTCACCCATCTCGACCCGGAGGGCCGGGTCCGGATGGTCGACGTGGGTGACAAGGCCGTCACCACCCGCACCGCCACCGCCGAAGGTGTCTTCCGTACCCGCCCCGAGGTCGTGGACATGGTCGCAGGCGACGATCTGGGCAAGGCCGACGTGCTGGCCACCGCCCGGCTGGCCGGGATCGGCGCCGCCAAGAAGACCTCCGAGCTGATCCCGCTGTGCCACCAGATCCCGCTGAACTCGGTCAAGGTGCGCTTCGACCTCGACGCGCCGGTCGGCGAGATCCGGGTGTCGGCCACCGCCAGGACGACCGGCCGCACGGGCGTGGAGATGGAGGCGCTCACCGCCGTCTCGGTGGCCGGGCTGACGCTGCACGACATGGTCAAGGCCGTGGACCCCCTGGCCACGATGGACGGGGTCCGCCTGGCCACCAAGACCGGCGGGAAGCGGGGCGACTGGACCCGGGAGTCCGACGACGAGTCCGCCCGCGCGGGCACCGGGCGACCCGCGGTGGATTCGGGCCGCAGCGCCGTCGTCGTCGTCTCCTCCACCGCCGCCGCCCACGGCCGACGGGAGGACACCACCGGCCCTGCCATCGAGGGCTGGCTCCTCGAGCGCGACTTCTCCCCCGTCGAGGTCCACGTGGTGCCCGACGCGGATGTCGCCGCGGCGGTGACCGAGCAGGTCCGCCGCAGCCCGGCCGTCCTGCTGACCACCGGCGGCACCGGCGTCGCCCCCGACGACCGCACCCCTGAGGCCACCGCGCCGCACCTGGACCTCGAACTGCCCGGCGTCGCCGAGGCGATGCGCGCGCGCGGGCTGCCCTCGACCCCCACCGCCGCCATGAGCCGCGGCCTGGCGGGCTTCGCCGGACGTACGCTGGTGGCGAACCTCCCGGGCTCCACGGGCGGGGTTCGCGACGGTCTGGCGGTACTCGACGAACTGCTGGACCACCTGCTCGCCGTCCACGCCCACGGCGGCGACCACTGACTGTCCCGGGCCACGTCCGCCCACCGCCCGAGCTCCGCGAGAGGAACCTCCCCATGACAGTCCGCAGTCCACTCGTGCAGATCACCGATGCCGCGATCGACCCCCGTGAGCTCGAGAAGGCCGTCTGGAGCACCGCCGACGGCGCCATGGTCACGTTCTCCGGGGTGGTGCGCGACCACGACCACGGTCGCGACGTCCTCGACATCGAGTACTCCGCCCACCCCACGGCGCAGGACGTCCTGGCGCGACTCTGCGACGAGGTCGCCACCGAGTTCACCTCGCCCGACCTGGAGAAGGGCGGGCAGCTCGACCCACGGCGCTCCGTCCGCATCGGCGCGGTGCACCGGGTGGGGGTGCTACCGGTGGGCGAGGTCGCTGTGGTGGTGGTGGCCGTGGCGCCGCACCGGGCTGAGGCCTTCGCCGCGTGCTCGGAGCTCATCGAACGCCTCAAGCGGGGGGTGCCGATCTGGAAGCGGCAGCGCTTCACCGACGGGGTCTCCGAATGGGTGGGCGTCGGCGACTGCTGAGACGGTCAGGCTGGCCGTCTGCGGGATCCGTGCCTGTTGTGACCCGGCGGGTTGACGAGTGTGCCGTCGTCGGCAATGGTGCGATCCGCGTAGGCGTTCCACTCGCGTTCCCGGATGGCGTCACGAGCACGGGCCAGTGGCCCCTTGGGTCTGGTGCGGTGTTCGTGTCCGGTGTCGGTGATGATGACCAGATCACCCAACGGCCCGGACCGGTAGGCGTTGGTCCCGAACGTCTTCTCCCGGTGGTGTTTCCGACACAGGCAGACGAGGTTCCACTCGGTGGTCGGCCCGCCGAGTTCAGGGTCCTTCTTGTTGAACGCGATCACATGGTCCACGTCGCAGTCCTTGGCGGGAACCGAGCACCCCGGGTGCCGGCAGGTCCCGTCGCGCATGCGGATGCGCTCGGCCATCGCCGGAGTGATCACGTAGCGCAGGGCGTGTTCCGGGGAGTCGAGCACGCCCGGGGCAGGGTCGATGAGCTCGAACCGCACGCTCGCATCGTCGCCCTCGAGCAGTTCCGTGCAGAGCCACTCGAAGCTGCTGTACGTGCCGTGGACGAACTCGACACGGTTGGGCAGGCCCCGGGCCGCGGAGGCGATCACGCTGATGCGGATCGGTTGACCGGCCCGCGCGGCATTGCCCAGTGTGGGCCGGGGCAGGTCCGCCCCGACCCTGACGTCGCCGAGTTCGATGCCGCCGTGCTCGGGCGCGGGGGCAGCGGCGGAGTCGGGGCCGGTCGCGGACGGGCCGGCATCAGGCGGATAGACGGCGAGCGAGGCGAGCGCGTCGGCGCGGAGCTGGTCCATGGGACGATCCAGCCCGTCCGCCAAGGCGGCCGACGCGTCGGTGTCGATGCGACGCCGAAGGAGTTCGGCATCGGCAGCGGTGAGCCTGGCCCACATCGTGGCCATGCCGTGACGGGCGCCGCGGAATCGGACCGAGCGGGTAGCGGCCGCAGCGGCGGCGGCATCCTCCGCGGCAGCCGGGTCGTGTCGCTCCACCGCCTCATCGATCGCAGAGTCCACCGCGGTGCGGCTCGGCCGGTCGCCACCGTCGAGGTCGTCCATGACACGCGCGACCACCTCGTCCTCCACGTCCGACACGATCGCGTCGGGCACCTCGGCCAGGCGGCACGCGATGTCGATCGCCAATTGTTCCGGCATCAGCCCGCGGTCGACCGTGGACCGCAGACGGGGCAGTCGCCGGTGGATCTGCGTCCCGGCCGTCACCAACCGCGCAGCATGCCAACACGTGAGCTGACACGCCGCCACGAGATGATCGCGGGCCCGCGCCTGCGGATCCAACCGGGCGTACGCAGGCCGGCGCGAACCGGCGGCCTCCTCGTCGGCCCGTGCCTGTTCGGACCGAGCGAACTGTTCGACCATGACATGAGCCGCTGCCAGCCGCGTGGCCCCGGCACGGTTCTGCGCCAGCGTCGCGGCACGGGCCGCCTCGCTGACGGACTCCGCGTCGACCATGCCGAGGGGCTCGGGTACGGCGAACAGCGGAGTCGTCGTCGTCACAATCCCACCTCCCCCGTCATCGAACTTACATTCGATAGTACCCGCGGAGGTCCGATAGTACAAGTGTTCGATCACTCACTTTAGTCGGGTACCGACCCACTCGGCCAGCACCCGGGCACACGCGTCCACGCTCTCGACCCACGTGGCCCCCGCGGACTCGTCGGCCGGGTCGGAGACGTACTTGACCAGTCGGGTGGGCACACCCAGCATCGCCCCGGCCGCGGCGACCGCGTACCCCTCCATGTCCACCAGATCCGCGATCGACGCGAGGTGATCGCGCAGCGGCCCGCCGGCCACGAAGCGGTCCCCGGAGGCCAATACCGGCGCGGCGCTCCCGCCCGGAGCGGACGGCAACGCGTGGGCCGGCTCCGGGGTGACCGCGAGAGCCGCCGAGAGGGTGAGGGGAGGCCCGTCGTGGCGGCCGGTGACCGCGTGGAGGGCGAGGTTGTCGAAGTCGTGCTGGAACACCGTCGCGATCTCGTGCGTGCCCTCCATCCCCGGGTGCAATCCGCCGGCGGTGCCCACGTTGACGAGCTCGCGCGGCCGGATCCCGCCACCGAGCGCGTGCGCGACCGCCACGGCGGCCCGCACCTTGCCGACACCCGTCACCAGGACGGGGAAGTCCGTGACGAAGTGACGGGCCTCCTGTTCCAGGGCGACGACGACGAGAGGGTGTGCCGGATCGACCGTTCCGAGGAGTTCCACGGCGTCCACGGTAGTCACCGGGGATCGGGAGCCCGGCATCCTGTCGGTTCCCTGGACATCTCACGGCTCGCGCCTACGGTGGGAGCAGATGGCCCCGATCTCCCGTCGAGCCCAGAGGTGAACCGAGATGCCCGTCCCGTCCCCGCGAACCACTTCTCACGACAACGCCGGCCCCGGAATTACCGCCGCCCGGACCTCGGCCGGTCGCTCCGCCGAACATCGCACCACCGCCCGTCGCGCGCTACTCGCCCTCCCGGCGGTGGCGTTGCTCGCGGCCGCCGGATGCGCGACCGGCTCCGACGACGGGTCCGCCGGCGACCAGACGGTCACAGCGACCGTGACCGCTCCCGTCGAGACCTCCGAATTGCCCACCGAACAGCAGGGTGGCGAGCAGCAGGACGAGCGGGCCGCAGGCGAGGCGTTCGACCGCTCGAACTGCGCGACCGAACTCTCGGGCCAGGACGTCTCCGGCGATGTCCAGGTCCGCGACGGGCAGACGTGTGTGCTGTCCGATCTGACCGTCACCGGAGACATCGACGTCTACGGCGGTGGTCGACTCGAGGCCCGCAACATCCGGGTCACCGAGGACATCGAGGCCGAGGGCCACGCCTTCGTGCTGGTCAACGGAGGCGAGGTGTCGGGGTCGATCGAACTGGACAAGGGTGGCGAGGCGACGGTGGAGAACGTCCGGATCGGCGGCGACCTGGAATCAGAGGACAACTCCGGCCCCCAGCGCTTCGAGGGCAACACCATCGGCGGCGACCTCGAATGCGAGGACAACGTCGAGGCCCCGACCGGCGGCGGCAACCAGGTCGGCGGCGAGCGGGAGGGGCAGTGCGCGGGCCTGTGACCTCGGTGGTGGAAACCGCGCTCACGCGCCTCGTGAACCCATGATCGCGAGGCCCATGCCCGCGAGGCCCGTGGTCGCAAGGCCCGTGGTCGCGGCGCCTTTGTCACCCCGGAGACGGCGCCCACCAGCGCTGGTCCGACTCCCCCAGCGGTAACCGGGCCACCACCTCGTGCCGGGCCCGCCCCCGCGGGCCCTCGCCCAGGAACGAGTCGATCAACGCGATCTCGGACACCGTCCAGGTGCTACTGGCGAAGGTGTCGAGGACCCGCAGCCACGCCGTGGCGTCGTCGCGGCCGCTGAGCCGGGCGAGCGTGAGGTGGGGGCGGAACCGCGCTCCGTCGGGCACACACCCGGCGGCGTTGGCCGCCGACCGGGCCCCGGCGGCCAGCGCGTCGAGCGGACGCTCACGCCGGTCGTGCCCGATCGGCGGGACCGGCGACTGCTCGACTCCCGCCCACAGCACCTTGGCCCGCTCGACCGACGGGAACACCCCCGCCCCGGCCAACCGGATCCGGAACGGCTCGTGCTTACGGGCGACCGCGCCGAGCCTGTCGGTGAGGTCGTCGATCCGCCACTCGTCGACACCCGGGCAGAAGGTCAGAGTGAGGTGCCACTGCGACGGGGCGGTCCAGGCCAGCCCCGGGCGCGGCTCGAGGAACCGCTCGAGTTCCTCGCGGACCTCGTCCGGCGGCAGGACCGCGACGAACATCCGATGACCCATGCGCGACCAACTCCCCTCTGCACCACTCACAGCACCGGCCCACTCACACCACCGCGGTCCACTCACACCACGGTGGTCCACCACGCGCCGAGCCACAAGCCCACCAGTGCCGCGGCGACGGCGGCGAACATCGTGCCCACCGCGTAGACCAGGGCCATCATGCGACGCCCCTCCCTCGCGAGGCGGACCGCGTCGTAGCTCGCCGTGGAGAACGTGGTGTACCCGCCGAGCACCCCGGTGCCCACGAGTGTCGCGGCGATTCCCGGGCCGGCTGACGAGGTATGGGCGACCGTCGAGTTCACCGCCAGCAAACCCAGCAGCAGACCGAGCAGCAGAGAGCCGGACACGTTGATGACGAACGTGGCCATGGGAAAGGCGCCCCGCCATCGCCGGGTCACCGCCACGTCGACGGCGTACCGCAGCGCTGAGCCGCCCGCGCCGCCGAGCGCCGCCCATCCGATGACCTCCGCACTCATCGCGCCGACCCCTTGCTGCCGTCGGCGGAGTCCGAGTCCTCGGTGGAGTCCGAGTCCTCGGTGGAGCCGGGGGCGGCGGGGGCGGCGGGGGAGTCAGCGGAGCGTTCAACGGTGCCGTCAACAGCCGCGGAGTCGGCGCGGCGATCACCCGTGCGCGAGGTCACGAGCGCAGCGGTGCCGACCCCCGCCAGGGTGGCCAGCGCGCCGAGCAGCAGGGTCCCCAGCGCATACGTTGCGGCGATTCCCGCGCTCCCGTCCCGGAGCAGTTCGGCCGCCTGCTCGGTCACGGCGGAATAGGTGGTGAAGCCCCCGCACACCCCGGTGCCCAGGAGGAGTCGGACCCCGGTTCGTCGTCGTTCCCCCGAGTGCTCACCCGGGGCGGCCAGCCATTCCAGCACCAACCCCAGCAGGAAGGCACCGACCACGTTCACGGCGAGCGTCGCACCGAGCGGGTTGCCGGGGAGGATCACGGCCACGGTCGCACGCAGCGCGGACCCCACGGCCCCGCCCAGTGCCACCAACGCCACCGCGAGGGGTAGACCTATCGCGGGCGGCCTCACCCCGAGAGTCCGGCCTCCAGGGCGGCCTCGAGGCCCGCGCGGTCACCCGAGATCTCCAGACCCGGGTCGTCGGCACCGACCCTTCCCCACAGGAGGAGCGCGAGCGACTCCGGCGCACCCGACACCTCGACCTCCGCGCTGCCGTCCGCGCCGGTCAGGACCCACTCGAGGTCGGTACCCAGGGCGCTGGCGCCCACCGGCTCGGCGCCTGTCGCCAGACCCTCGGGGGCGTGGAGCACAGCGCGCAACCGGATCGTCACGGGCAGCGGCCCTCGAGAGCCCTTGTGCGGGTACATCACGGCGCAGAACTCGTCCACCGTGTCCACGGCCACGTCCTGCGGAAGCGGCGTGGTGGCCGAGGGCCCGCCCAGCGCGTTCTCCAGGTCCCACCGGTGCAGCGCGGTCTCGTGGAGTTGGCGCCGAAGCCAGAACGCCGCGGGCCCCGGACCGCCGAAGGTCCACGTGGGGGCGTCGACGTCGGTCTCCGTGAAGGTCTCGAGCATTCCCGAGGCCATGTCCGCGTACCAGTCCGCGAGCGCTCCGGAGCCCGCGGTCGCCGGCGGGGCGGACTTCATCGCCTCGCCCAGACCCCGCGAGCGCTCGTGCGGATTCCCGTCGCGCACCGTGACGCCGCCCCACCGGTTGACGGCGCCGAGGTGGGTGACGAGGTCGTGCACCGACCAGTCCGGGCACGAGGACACCGGGGCGGCCAGATCGACGACGACCGAGTCACCGCCCCCGGCGAGCGCGAACCGCACCAGACCGACCTGGGCCTCGATCGCGTCGAGCATCCGCTCCCGCGTCAACCTCGCGCTCATACGCGGGTCGCCGCCTCGTTCGAGCCGATCGACCCACTGTCCTCGGTGCCCGCCCGGCGCCGGGTGAAGTCGATCTGCCGTCCCGCGTTGGACACGGCCACCACGGTTCCGGTGCCGAACACCCCGTCGCGGTCGAACAGGGACGCGCTGCCGACCGCCACGCCGTCGTCGCTGAGGTGCTCGTCGGCCTCGATGCCGATATCGCCCGACCGGGGGAGGCGGGCCAACGCCACGGTGAGGTCGGCGTTGATGAAGCCGATGCCCTCGTCTCCCCAGTGCGACATGAGGCTGGTGGACTCGGCCAGGGTCACGGCCCGCTGGAACGGGGTCGCATCCTCACCGGCCACCACGTCCAGTGGGTGGAGCCAGAACCTCTTGCGCCGGTCGTTCTGGTGGGCGCTCATGTCGCGACTCCATGACTCCCCCTCGTCACCGCTGCCGAAGAAGACATTCGACCCCGGCCGGTTCTCGAGCGGGTCCGCCTCCGCCGGGGCCTCGACACGCCGACCCGAGCGCCACACGTTGCCGGGCGGCTGCTCGCCGCGACGCAACTGCACCAACGTTCCCCGGGCGACCAGCTTCCCCTCCTGCAGCATCCGGACGTCCGCGACCCGGATGCGGTTGCCGGCCCGGATCTCCTCCGTCACCGCGACCAGCGGTTCGGTGCGGACGGGCGCGAAGAGGTCCACGGTGAGTCGGGCGGGCTGGAACCCCTCCGCCCCGTGCTCGGCCTCGAGCGCACGGGCCGAGGCCACCACCACTGCGGGTCCGTTGACCATGGTCTCCGACCAGGCGCTCCGCGCGTACCTGGTGGGGATGTACGCCCCCGACTCGTCGAGGGTGAAGAACGAACGCTCGCTCATGAGCTCAGCCCACCATTCCGATAGAAGAGGACGCGGGCCCGACGGCCGTGGCCCCGCGGGCGCCGCTGGCGGCCCAGGACCGCAGGATGGCCGCGAGCTGCGTCTCGAAGTACTGCTCGGCGCTCGGCGACTCCCGCCACACGCTGAGTTCCAGCGACACGACCCCGTGCAGTGACGCCCAGATCGCGGTGGCCGCCTCGTGCACGTCCGCGGCCCGGAAGACCCCCTCGTCCACCAGCGCGTCGACGACCTCCAGCAGCGGTTCCCGCCACTGCGGGTCGCGGCGGTCGGCGGCGACGCGGGGGGAGCGGACGGGTTCCCCCACCACGAGCCCGTACAGGCCCTCGTTGTCCAGGGCCCACCGACGGTAGGCGCGGCACAGGGAGCGCATGTCGGTCTCGACGCTGTCGTGGCGCAGCGACTCGCGCAGGGCTTCGGCGAGTCTGCGATCCGCTTCGTCGGCGACCGCCGCCAGCAGTCCGGACTTGCCCCCGAACATCGTGTAGATGGCCGTGGTGGAGGTGCCCTGCGAGGCGGCCAACGGCCGCAGTCCGAGCTTCTCCGGCGCCGCGCCCCGGAGCCTGCGCGTGGCCTCCTCGAGGATCCCCAGCCGTAGGGCCTCGTCGTACTGGGCGTGGGGTGGGGCGCCGGTGGCGGCACGGGAGGGGGATCGGGTCACCCAGGCAGGGTACCACGACGACGTGACCACCGCGTCACAACGCCATGGCGTGTCCACCGGAACGGTGTCATCCCACCGGCATCACCACGACTTCCCCACTGCGTCCCGGTATGCGGCGGACGCCGTGACAACGGTGTCCCACCTGCCGTGACGGTGTTCTCGAGGCTCTACGCTGAAGCGCATGCCCACTCTGAGCCGTCACGAGTCCGTCTTCGTCCTGCGATTCTCCGAGCCGGCGGACCCGGCCGATGCCCCTGACAACGCCTTCTCCCCGGAGTTCCTGGACTCCCTCGACGCCTCTCTCGACGAGGTCGAGGCGACCGAGGGGCCGGCTGCTCTGGTCACGACCGGGGCGGGGAAGTTCTACTCCAACGGGCTCGACCTGTCGGTGGTCGCCTCAGATCCCGCCGGCCTGCCCGCCTACGTCTCGCGGGCCCAGCGGTTGTTCGCCCGGGTCCTTCGACTCGAACTGCCGACGGTGGCGGCGGTCAACGGACACGCCTTCGGCGCCGGCGCCATGCTGGCCCTGTCCCACGATCACCGCGTCATGCGCGCCGACCGCGGCTTCTGGAACCTGCCGGAGGCACAGCTCGGCATGCCGTTCCCCCCGGGCATGAACGCCCTCATCACCACCCGGCTCATCCCGTCGGTGGCGAGCACGGCGATGCTCACCTCCAAGCGATACCCGGCGGCCGATGCGGTCGAGGCCGGGATCGTCCACGAGGCCGCCGCGGCCGACGCGGTGCTGGACCGCGCGGTGGCCGTGGCGGCGGAGATGGCCCCGCTGCGGGGCGCGAACTACGCGGGTATCCGCGCGGGCCTCGTGGCCGGGGTCCTCCCCCATCTGGATGAGCCGATCACGCAGCTCTGAGAGTTCGGGGACCTGCACCCGGGGTCTCGTGCCCAGAGTCTCGTGCCCGGCGTCGTGGCGGACACACGGCGATAACCGGCGGACAATTGTCGCGGGTTCACGGCCGATAGTCGCGAATTCCGTCCGCCGACCGGGTGTGCTCGTCCGCCAATCGCCGCGGGCTGTCCGCCAACCGAGAGAGGCCCGTCCGCCAACCGGGATGGGCTTATGCGCCGACCGGCGGGGGGTCCGCCAACCTGGGCGGCCTGCGAATAGACGGAAGGGCCCGCACCCCGTCCCCGGGGATGCGGGCCCTCGCGACTTCGGTCAGTTCGCGGCGGCGTACGCCTCCATCACGTCGGCCGGGATGCGGCCGCGATCGGAGACGTCGAAGCCGTTTTCCCGCGCCCATTCACGAATGGCCTTGGTATCGCCCGAGGCGGACTTGGCCGCGGCCTTACGCGCCGGCTTGCTCTTGCTGCCGGTCACTCGGTGACCGGCGTCGATGTACGGGGCCATGACCTCGCGGAACGCCTCTGCATTCTCATCACTGAGGTCGATGGAGTATTCCTTGCCATCGAACGCGAACGAGATGGAATTGGCCTCTTCGCCCAGTTCCGTTCCGTCGATGTCGTCGATGTACCTGACCTGGAATTGCTGAGCCATTGTTACTCCCTAGCTAGTCGCGTCCACTACTGGACAACATTATGCACCAGCTTTGGGAAATTAGGCCTGGTCACATTTGTCGGCCATTGTTGATAATGCCCTGAGCGTTTGCGATTCGAGAGCAGACGGGCCGGTCAGCGGATTAATCCCGCCGAATTCTCCAGGTATAAACGGACGATCAGATCAACTATCTCCGGGTTCGCGCCGAGCGGCGGGGAGGTCACGTCCGCACCGGCCGCCGCGAGCCGGTCCGCGAAGAACCCGGGAGCCAGCAGGTGGGTCGCCACGGCCACCCGGCGATGCCCCTGTTCCCTGAACCCGGCGATCGCCTCGGTGACGGTCGGACTGGCCGCAGAGGCGAACCCCGCGGTCGCCGGCACGCGCAGCAACCGTCCGAGGCTCGCGGCCAGGGCCCGCGTCTCGGCCTGCGAGGACTCGTCCCGGCTGCCCGCCGCCCCCAGGACCACCGCGTCGGCGCCGAACGCCCCGACCGCTCCGGCCTCGGCGAGCCGCTGGACCAGAGCGCGCACGATCTCCGGTTCGGCACCCACGTGGGGCGCCAGAGCGACCGGGCCGGGCGCGCGCCGGCATGCTCCCTCGACGTCCTCGGTGACGTGGAATCCGCGGGCAAGGAAGGCCGGGACCACGACCGTGGGGGCCGCGTCGGCGAGGATGCGGTCCGGGCCCGGCGCCTGGACGTCGACCCAGGCCAGCCGGCAGTCGACCCCGTCGAGTTTCTTGCGGGTCTCCACCAGGACCCGGCCCAGCTCCCGGCGGCCCGTCGACGAGCGGGTCCCGTGTGCCACCAGCAGCAGGCGGGGCTTCTCCGGACCGGGTTCGGCGGGGGGCGCGTTCGTGGTCATACTCCGAGCATGCCGGATTCCGGATGCATCGCCCCGGTCGCTCGGCGAGACTGGGGGGATGAACGCAGGAGCCGGGCGTGGCGGGCGGGCCCTCGTACCGGGCCGGCGGCGCCGCGCGCGGCCGGAGGTGACGCTGACCAACTACGAGGCGGTCTACGACTTCTACGGACCCGGCCGTCGGCGGGACGGCTTCACCCATCCCCTGCTGGCCTTCGTCGGCGCCCTGTACGCACCCGAGTTGCGGATCCGGCCCGAGACCGTGGACGAGGTGCACCGTCTCCACGACGCGGGGGTGGGGATCATCGTGGCCGCCAACCACCCGTCCGCGCACGACCCGTTCGTGTTGGCGTCCGCCGTGTTCGACGAGCGCGTCCGGTTCCTCGCCTCCGGTACCGGCCTCACCAAGGACCCGCTCTTCCGCGGGCCGCTTCGGCCGGTGTTCGAGTACACGGGCACCGTCCCGGTGTTCCGGGCCAAGAACTACGAGGGCACCGCCCGCGCGGTGCACGACGCGGCGGCGGCACGGCTCATCGACCTGTGCGTGGACCGACTGGTCTCCGGCGGGGTGGTACTGACGTTCGTGGAGGGCACCAACTCCTCGGCGGACGATCTGCGCACGCTGCGGCCGGAATCGGTCAAGAAGGGTGTGGGCCAGATGGTCCGCGGGGTCCGCGAGGCGGGTGACCGGGTGGCGGTCCTGCCGATCGGGATCGTCTACCGCGGTCGGGAACACGCCCGGCTGCCCCCGCGCCGCCCGGTGGTGGCCGCCGGTCCGCTCGCGCTATGGGAGGGCCCCGGATCCGCGCCGTCGATCGACGAGGTGAGGTACGCGGTGCGGGACGGTATCGACGACGCCCTCACCGACGCCTGGAGCGAGGTGTACTGACAGCCAGGGTCCCGGACCCGAGTTCGTCTGGTCCCCGGTCTCCGGGTCAACGACTCCGGGTGAAGCTGACGGACTGATCGCGCGCCTCGTCATGCAGTACCGCCTTCTTCGGCCCCCACCACCCGACCACCGCCTCGACCCTGAGGGCGGGGTCGGCGGACCGCAGCATGACCGAACCCATGAAGATGGGACGCTCGTCCGCCGTGGCATCACCGACGATCAGACGCGCGCGGTAGTAGAACAGCATCGACTGGTCGAATTCGACGGTCAGCCGTGTTCCGGCGTGGTCCAGGGTGAACTCCTTCATCACACCCTTCTACCGCACGGCGCGGGCGGCGGTACGGAGCCGGCGGCGGTACGGAGCGGGCGGCGGCTCAGGCCCCGCCGTCGATCACACCGGGGACGATCTCGAACTCCACCCCGGCGGCCCGGAGTTCGCCGGCCCGATCCGCCAGCGTCTCGGCCGCGACGATCCGCACGACCCCGTGTCCGGCGGCGCACCGGGCGGCCACCACCCGCGCGACCGCGTCGACGGGCAGGGTCGACCCGACCTCGATCACCTCGACGTCGTCATCGATCTCCGCCAGCAGCCCCGGATCGGCCGCACCGTCCACCACCAGCACATCCGCGGCGTGGATGAAGCGCCGGGCGCGGACGGTGAGCAGGTCGCCGTCACCGCTCCCGCCGACCAGGACCAGCCAGCCCGCCTCGGGGCGGCGCCGGGCGCGCAATCCCGCCGGCGCGGTGGCCAGGGACCTCGCCACGTGCCGCCCCACGCGGACCGACCGACGTGGGTCCGAGGAGTCCACGGCGATCCGAACCAGTCCGGCGGGCGTCGCCACCGCGGTGCGCGCGGGGACCCGGGCCGAGCCGAGTGCGGCGTCGCCGGCGGCCACGCACCAGATCCGCCGCTGCTCGCACAACGTGGCCACCTCGGCGTCGACCACCGGGTCGCCGGTGGCGACGTGCACCATCCAGGGAGTGTCCAGGTCGGCGGGGACGAAGTTCCTGGTGACGACGACGACGTGGTCACCCGCCCGCGCCGCGAGGGCGGCCATCGCGGGGTCGACGCGAGGAGCCACCACCCGGATCACCGCCCCGGCTTCGAGGAAGGTCTCGGCGCGGCGGACCGAGACGGGGCCCGCGCCCACCACCAACACCTCGCGCGCGGACAGCCCCACCGTCAGGGGCAGGCCGTCCAGCGCGGGCGCCGCCGGCGGAGCGGCGGCGGGAGTGGCGGCGGGAGTGGCGTCCGCGAACGCGATCGTCACAGGTGGATGCCGCACTCGGTCTTGGAGGAACCGGCCCAGCGACCGGAGCGCGGATCGGCCCCGGCTTCGACTCGGTGGGTGCACGGCTCACAGCCTATCGACGGGTACCCGTCGTCGAGTAGTGGATTGAGCAGGCACCCGTGCTCGGCGGCATAGGTGTGGACCCGCTCCAGGGTCCACGCCACGAGCGGGTTGATCTTGATCATCGAGTGCTTGGCGTCCCACTCCACGATCGCCGCACCGGCACGGTGGTCGGTGTCCACCCGGCGAAGACCGGTGATCCACGCCTCGTACCCGGACAGGGCGGCGTCCAACGGCTCCACCTTGCGCAGACGGCAGCACAGCTCCGGGTTGGTCTCGAAGGGCCGGGGGCCGAGCGCCGCCTCGTGCTCCTCACGGCTCGCGGGGCTGCGCACGTCCACCACGTTCAGGCCAGGCGTGGACGCGAGTGCATCGCGGACGCCGATGGTCTCGGAGAAGTGGTAGCTGGTGTCGAGGAAGAGCACGTCCACGCCGGGGGCGTACTGCGCGGTCATCTCCGGCACCACGGTATTGGCCATGGAGCAGGCCACGGCCAGAGCATCGCCGAAGGTCTCGCCCGCCCAGGCCAGGACCTCGCCGGGGTCGATCTCGCCGTGGTGGCCGTAGAGGCCGCGGTCGTCGAAGCGGCGGGCCGCGTCGTCGGCGATGGCCTTGAGCTCCTCGGTGGTCCGGCGCCGGCCGGGGCCGGGGGTCAGGACCGTGCTGCGGGGCAGCAGGTCAAGGGCTACAGCTGTCATACGAGCACCTCCTCATCCACCCGGTGTGCCCACTCGGCAAAGGTCTCGCCGTTCTCACCGGTCTCCACGTACTTGCGGATCACGCGCTCCACGTAGTCGGGCAGCTCCGCCGAAGGCACGCGGAGGCCGCGGACGGTGCGTCCGAGCCCACCCGACTCCTGGTCCTGCGAGGCCAGGCCGCCGCCCAGGTGGACCTGGAAGCCCGGGGTGTCGCCGTCGAGCAGCTGGCCCTTGAGGCCGATGTCGGCGGTCTGGATGCGCGCACAGCTGTTGGGGCAGCCGTTGAGGTGGATCGACAGCGGCGTGCGCAGTGGCGCGTCGTCGGCGAAACGCTGCTCGAGCTCGCCGATCAACGCGGTGGCGGTGTCCTTGGTGTCCACAAAGGCGAGCTTGCAGAACTCGATGCCGGTGCACGCCATGGTGGCGCGGCGGAACGAGCTCGGGCGGGCGTGCAGACCGATCGCGGCCAGCCCCTCGACCAGCGCCTCGACCTTGTCCGGATCGACGTCCAGCACCAGCAGCTTCTGGTGCGGGGTGAAGCGGACCCGGTGGGAGCCCGCGGCCTCGGCGAGGTCGGCGACCTGCGACAGCTTCTCGCCGCCCACGCGCCCGACGGTGGGGGCGGCGCCGACGTAGTAGCGGCCGTCCTTCTGCTCGAAGATCCCGACGTGGTCGCCCGACCCGACGCCCCGCTTGGGCGCGGGGCCGTCCGGGAGCTCCCGGCCCAGGTACTCGTCCTGGAGGACCTGGCGGAACTTCTCGGCTCCCCAGTCCTTGATGAGGAACTTGAGCCGGGCGCGGGTGCGCATGCGGCGGTAGCCGTAGTCGCGGAAGATCCCCACCACGCCGGCCCACACCTCGGAGGCCTCCTCCTGGCGGACGAACACGCCGATGCGGGTGGCGAGCTGCGGGTTGGTGGACAGCCCGCCGCCCACCCAGAGGTCGTAGCCGGGGCCGAGCTCGGGATGCTCGACGCCCACCAGCGAGATGTCGTTGATCTCGTGGACCACGTCGAGGCTCGGGTGACCGGTGATGGCGGACTTGAACTTGCGGGGCAGGTTGGAGAACTCCTCGGTCCCGATGTACTTGGCCTTGATCTCCTCGATCACCGGGGTCGGGTCCAGGATCTCCGACTCGGCCACGCCCGCCACCGGGCTGCCGAGGATCACACGCGGGCAGTCGCCGCAGGCCTCGACGGTGTCGATGCCCACATCTTCGAGCCGCTGCCAGACCTCGGGCACGTCCTCGATGGCGATCCAGTGGTACTGGATGTTCTGCCGGTCGGAGATGTCCGCGGTGCCGCGGGCGAAGTCGGTGGAGATGCCGGCCAGCACCCGAAGCTGGTCGGTGGTCACGGCGCCGCCGTCGGTGCGGACGCGCATCATGAAGTACTCGTCCTGCAGCTCGTCGGCCTCGAGCTTGGAGGTGCGCGAGCCGTCCAGTCCCTGCTTACGCTGGGTGTACAGGCCCCACCAGCGCATCCGTCCCGAGAGGTCGTCGGACGGGATGGAGGCGAAGCCCTCCTTGGAGTAGGTGTCGAGGATGCGCTGACGCACGTTGAGCGCGTCGTCCTCGAGCTTGAACTCCTCGTTGTGGTTGAGCGTGAGCTTGCCGTCGATCTTCCACTGGCCCTGCGGCTTGGCGGCACGCGCGGGGCGGGCGGGACGAGGGGCGGCTTCGGTACCGGTCATGACCGCGAGGGTAGCCGTCGACAGACCGGTCTGTCTAATATGCCCCGGCGCCTCGCCCCCTGCCCCACTCACGGGATCAGCCGCCTCCCGCGACGGGAGGCGGCTGAGGATCAGACCGTCGGATGGATCGTCAGGCCACCGGTAGGCTCGAACCCAGATCCTCGGCGACACCGAACACGGTCCACCAGAAGACCTCCGCGATGTGGACCGGGAGGAACGTCAGGCTGTCGACGAGCGTCGATCCCGTGTTGGTGGCCAGACTGCCCGCCGCGCCGATCGTCGACCCTGCGAAATCGAAGAGACTGCCCCACATGATGAACTCCTTCCAGAGCGGCACTGAACAGCCCACCCGTTGGACTACATCTCGGTCGCCCTGCTCCGATCATATGACGATCCTCATTAAGTAGGAACCCCCCAGCGTCGCTGTTACGAATATGCTGAGAACCTTTACCCGAGAGGCATGTTTGTGGAATCAGTCAGAAATCGTCCGTACCGTGTGTGATGTACCCCACCAACTCGTGGGGCACCTCTCTCGAAAGGGCATCACATGTTCTCTGACTTCTGGTTCGGCCTGTCCAACGGTTCTGCTGATCTGGTCCCGAACGTCGGCTCCGCCGCGATCGACGGCCTTCTCAACCTGCCGCAGTACATCCTCTGGACCCTCGGTGGCGGCGCGCAGCTCTTCGGCTCCTGATCCCGACTCGACACGCCCCGGTGGTCCGCCACCGGGGCGTCTCACATTTTCGGGCGACGTGCCGACGCCGGCGGTCTCACATCCCGCAGAACTCGAGCCAGGTGTCGACCTCGCGTCGGGCCTGCTCCCTCCCGAGGACGTAGGCCTCGGCGAGACGGTCGACCCTGCGCTCGTAACTGCGTATCAACACCCGATTCGGACGGAACACGAGCGCACTCCCTGACTCCTCCAGAGCCTCGATCTCGTCGAGCGTCTCGTTGTAGAGCGCCCACCTGTGCTGAAGTGCCTCCCCCACCGCCGGGAACCTCCGGAAGTACGAGCGGTAGAACGGCGTCAGCCGCCGCGGCGGGATCTTCCGATACCCCTTGGGCTGAGTGAGCACCACCAGAAACTTCTCGTAGCCGGCCACCTGCGCCGCGGACAGCGGGATCCCACCGTCATGGCCCAGCGCCCCGTCCACGTAGTACTCGCCGTCGATCAGCACCGGCGGCATCCACACCGGCATCGTCGAGGACGACCTGACCATCCGCATGAGTTCCGGCATGCCCGAGGCGTCATCCTCCGTCCAGAAGACCGTGGCGCCGTCCGAACACCGGAACGTCCCGATCCTCGCAGCCGTGCCACTGTTCGCGAAGGTGTCGAAGTCATACGGCAACACCTGGTCGGGGAGACCGGTCTGCTCGTAGATGTACTCCGCGTTGAACAGTCCCTTGCCCCGGGCGAAGCTGCGCCAGTCCCCGAAGTTGGGGTCCGCCGCGAGTTCCACGAAGCTCTTCCGCGCCCGGACGCCTTCGCGGGAGAGATAGTTGGCCACGTGGGTCGCGCCCGCCGAGATCCCGGCGGCCATTCCCCCGTGGATGCCGGCATCGATGAGGGTCTCCACGACTCCCGCCGTGTGAACCGCCCGCATTCCGCCGCCCTCGAACAGGACGGCGACATCCGGGGCAGTGGGGGAAAGATCGGTCACGACACCCAGGGTAGGTCGCATCGTCACACGAGCGTTGATCGACTACCGTCTCCTGAGTGAGCGCCATCACCGACTTCATCGTGTCCATCAACGACGTCTACTGGTACGCGGTGATCGCGCTCCTGGTGGGTGCCGGACTGTACTTCTCGGTCACCACCCTGATCGTCCAGATCCGGATGTTCCCGGAGATGTTCAGAGCGATCCTCGAGAAGCCCTCGAACATCGAGAAGGACAAGAAGGGCATCTCGGCCTTCCGTGCGTTCACCATCTCCGCCGCGTCCCGCGTGGGCACCGGAAACGTGGCCGGCGTCGCGATCGCGATCACGGTCGGCGGGCCGGGCGCGGTGTTCTGGATGTGGTTGCTGGCGATCATCGGTGGCGCCACCGCGTTTGTGGAATCCACGCTCGCGCAGTTGTACAAGGTCAGGGGTAAGGACTCCTACGTGGGCGGCCCCGCCTACTACATCCGTGACGGGCTGGGCTGGAAGCCGCTGGCCGTCGTGTTCGCCGTCATCATCACGGTCACCTACGGGTTCGTCTTCAACGCGGTCCAGGCCAACTCCATCGCCCAGTCCGTGCGCAACCAGTTCTCCCTCGAGGGCTTCACTCCCGGCCTGGTCATCGGGATCGTGCTCGCGCTCGTCGTGGGAGTCGTGATCTTCGGCGGCATCCGGCGGCTCTCCGCGGTCACCGAGATCCTGGTCCCGGTGATGGCGGTGGCGTACATCCTCGTCGCCCTCGTCGTCGTCGCCCTCAACATCACCGAGGTCCCGGGGATGATCTCCCTCATCGTGGGTCACGCGCTCGGTCTGCGCGAGGTCGCGGGTGCCGCCGTGGGCGCGGCCATCATGCAGGGCATGCGTCGCGGACTGTTCTCCAACGAGGCCGGCATGGGCTCGGTGCCCAACGCCGCCGCCACCGCGTCGGTCTCGCACCCCGTCAAGCAGGGACTCGTCCAGGCGCTCGGCGTCTACTTCGACACGATCGTCGTCTGTTCGGCCACGGCGTTCATCATCCTGCTCGCCAACCCGGACTTCGGTGGCGAGCGCGAGGGCATCACGCTCACCCAGGACTCGCTGGCCGCCTCCGTCGGTGACTGGGGCGTGCCCTTCCTGATGGTCGTGATCTTCTTCCTCGCGTTCTCCTCCATCCTGGGCAACTCGTACTACGGCGAGGCCAACATCACCTTCCTGCGCGGCAACCCCGCCGCGCTGCGGACCTTCCGCGTGCTGGTCGTGCTCGCCGTCCTCGGCGGCAGCCTGGGCTCGGTTGACCTCATCTGGAACCTCGCCGACCTGTTCATGGGCGTCATGGCCACCATCAACCTCATCGCGATCATCCCGCTCGGCGGACTCGCGGTGGCCCTGCTGCGGCACTACCTGCAGCAGAAGGCCAAGGGCCACAACCCGGTCTTCCACCGTGACGACCTGCCGCAGGCCCGCAACGTCACGTCCTGGGACGGCACCGATCCGATGACACTGCAGCACGTCGCCGACGAGGCGCGCGACGTCGAGCCGAAGGGGTGAGCCTCCCGGCACCGGCCGGGCCCTCCCCCTCGTACGAGCGCTACGCCGCCCTACCCAAGGCGCACCTGCACGTGCACCTCGAGGCCGCGATGCGCGAGGACACGATGCGTCAGTGGTGTGGCGAGGACGGCGTGGAGGTCCCGCCGCTCGTGGAGTTCCCCGACTTCACCCGCTTCCTCGACGCCTACGGCCTGCTCATCGCGCTACTGCGCACCCCGGAGCGGGTCGCGCGGTTGCTCGACGAGGTGGTGGCCGACGCCGCCGCGCAGGGCGTCGTGGCGATCGAGTTCGCCTCCATCCCGGACAAGTCAGCCGCCTTCGACACGGCCGAGGACGCCCTGGAGTTCATCCTCCCGACCGCCGCGGCGGCCGGCCGGCGCCACGGGGTGTGGACGGGCGCCATCGTGAGTATCGACCGCGGAGCCGGGCCCGCCCACGCACTCGAGGCCGCCCGGCTGGCCGCGCGGTTCGCCGGCCGTGGGGTCGTGGCCGTGGGTCTCGTGGCCGATGAGCGCGGCAATCCCGTGGCCGGTGCGGCCGACGCCTTCTCCATCGCCCGCGAGGCCGGTCTCGGGGTGGTGCCGCACGCCGGAGAGCTGGCCGGACCCGAGGAGGTGCGGTCCGCTCTGGACCTGGGCGCCGACCGCATCCAGCACGGGGTCCGCGCCGCCGAGGACCCCCGGGTGGTGGAGATGCTCGCCTCGAGCGGGGTGTGCCTGGACGTGTGTCCGAGTTCCAATGTGGTCCTCGGCGTGTATCCCTCGCTCGGGGATCACCCGCTCCCCGCGCTGCTGGACGACGGGGTCCGCTGCTCGATCGGTGCGGACGACCCGTTGCTGTTCGGCGTCGACGTGGTGGACGAGTACGTGCTGGCACACGAGCGCATGGGGATCTCGGAGGCGCGACTCGCCGGGTGCGCCCGGGCGTCGATCGACTCCTCCTTCGCACCCGCCGCTCTCAAGCGCGATGCTCTGGCAGGGGTCGATGACTGGGAACGGACGGCCACCCTCCCCGCGTGAGCGTGTCAGGCGCCTCGGCGGATGCCCTCGGCGGCGAGGATCATCGGCACCTGTAAGGGCAGGCGGCCCCACGCGATCACCTGGTAGGGCCACACCGGCTTCCTGCGCCAGGCCCGGACCATCTGCACGTTCCCGGGCAGGACCCCGACGAACAGCGCCACGGCAGCGGCCCCGCCGAGGGCCCGGGTCCGCGGCACGGCCAACAGCGCCGCCACAGCCATCTCGGCCACGCCGGACCCGTAGGTCCACGCCCGGGCGCTACCGGGCAGCTCCGGGGGGATGAGCCCGTCGAAGGGACGTGGCGCCACGAAGTGCAGTGCGCCCATCGCCCCCAGCGCAACGGGCATGGACCAGTACCGGACTAATTCCGCGGTGTCGTTTCCCATTCGCCCGACACTACGGCCCCCGGGGCGGACCGGTCGCCGACCGAACGGGGCACCGTCGATTGCGCGGCCCGGGCGCGGCGCCCGATCACGAGTTCCTCACCGCACGTCCGGCAGCACCCGCTCCCCGATCAGCCGGAGCGACTCCCACGCGGCGTCGATCGGCATCCCCCCGCACAGCGGGTGGTTGGCGATCAAGCCCAGTTCACGAGCCCGGACCCGCTGGACCAGCTCGTCCGGGGTGGCGACCAGGTACACCCCCTCGGCACGCAGGTCCTCCACCGAGCGCGCGTCGGAGTGGACGAACGAACTCCGGCCGGGTCCCATCTGCCAGGCCCGGTAGGCCTCCGCGTCCGCGAGGAGGTACGCACCGTACCGCTCCCAGAACTCCTCGGGATCCCGCGCACAGAACACAGCGGCGGGGCCGGGGACCGGGGCCACGACGAGGCCGGGCTCGTGCCCGTTGGCCCGGCACTCGGCCCGGTACAGCTCGGTGAGCGCGGGGTCGTCGAGCTGCGGTTGGTAGTGCATCCCCAGGCGGCCGGCACGTCGGGCGGCCGCACCCCCGCCGCCGAGGAAGATCAGCGGGTAGGGGTCCGAGAACGGTCTCGGCGTCACGCCCGCTCGCGGCGAGCCGTCGACCGGGTCGTCACCGACCGGCTCCCCCGCCCACGCCGCGAGCATGGTCTCCAGCTGCCGCTCGAGTCGTACCCCTCGTCCCTTCCAGTCCCGCGAGTGCATCGCGTACTCGACCGGCCGGTAGCCGAGCCCGAAGGTGAAGCTCACCCGCCCGGACGCCACGTGGTCGAGGACGGCGATGTCCTCGGCCAGCCGGACCGGGTCGTACAGGGGCGCGACCAGGGCCCACACCGCGATCTGGATGCGGTGGGTCACCGCCGCGACCGCCGAGGCCGCGATGAGTGGCGACGGGAGATAGCCGTCGTCCGAGCCGTGGTGCTCCGAGAGGTTGACGGCGTCCTGGCCCGATTCCTCCGCGTACCTGGCCATCTCGAGGGCAGCCCGGTAGCGGTCCCGCCGCTCGATCGCATCCGCGCCGGGCGCCCGGAAGTCGAAGCGGGTGACGACGTAGACCATCAGGCGCAGCCCATCAGACCGCGGTACCCGCACGGGAGTCGGCGAGGACCGAATAGGCCGTGCCGCGCTCCTCCCGCTCCCACCAGGTGTCGGCACCGTCGCCGGTGCCGCCCACGCCGTCCTTGATCAGATCCCTCTTGAGGATCTTGTTGGTCGCGGTGGTGGGGAGCGCATCGGAGACCCGGACCCAGCGCGGCCACGCCTTCGTCGAGAGATCCGACTGGGAGGCCAGAAACTCCTCGAGACCGGTGGGGTCGAGTTCGCTGTCGTGGCGGACCACCACGGCCGCAGCGAGTTGGTCGCCGACGCCGCGGGGGTCGGGCAGTCCGTAGACCGCCACCCGGGAGACCGCGGGATGCCGGAGGAGGATCTCCTCGATGATGCCGGCCGCCATGTTCTCCCCGTCGACCCGCAGCCAGTCCCCGCTGCGACCGGCCATGTACACGTTGCCGTCGGCGTCGCGGTAGGCCAGGTCGCCGGACCAGTACATCCCGTCCCGCATGCGATCGGATGTGGCTTGCTCGTTGTTGTAGTAACCGGCGAAGAAGCCGGCACCCTCGGTGTTGACCAGCTCGCCCACACACTCGTCGAGGTTGGCCACCGCTCCGGTGTCGTCGAATATCGCGCGGGGGCACTCGGTCATCGTGGCCGGGTCGTACACCGCGACCCCCGGGAACGGTTCGCCGATGGACTCGAGTGGCGAGTTCTCGGTCCGGACGATGATGATCGCGAGTTCCGTGGAGCCGTAGGCGTCCCGCACGGTGCAGCCGAAACGCTCGGCGAACGCGGGGATGTCCTTGGCCGCGGCCTCGTTCCCGAAGGCCGCCCGGAGTGTGGTCTCGGCGTCGTCGGGGCGAGCCGGGGTGTCGAGTATGTACGCGAGCGGTTTACCCACGTAGTTCATGTACGTGACCCCGTACTTGCGGATGTCGTCGCCGAAGCGGGTCGCACTGAAGCGGCGGGCGAGCACCATGGTGGCGCCCACGGCGATCGCGGGCGAGAAGCCACTCATGATGGCGTTGGAGTGGAACAGCGGCATGGACAGGTACAGCACATCGTCGGCGGTGAGCTCGAAGGACGGCGCGAGCGCCTCGCCCGACATGGTGACCGTGAAGTTGCCGACCTGCACGGCTTTCGGGTCCCCCGAGGTCCCCGAGGTGAAGATGAGCATGAACGGGTCTCCGGCATCGGCCACCGGGGGGTCGGCGGGAGGCTCCGACGCGGCGACCGTGGCCGCCCACTCGTCCGAGTCGGTGTCGATGACCTTGACGTCGCCCAGGTCCAGCCCGTCGAGCAGGGGAGCGAGCTGGGAGTCGGTGAGCAGGATCTGGCAGTCCGCACGCCTGATGTCGCGGGCCAGCCCCTCACCGCGACGGGTCGCGTTGATGCCGGCGATGACGACGCCGCCGAGAGCGCCGGCGGCGAGCGCGTAGAGCATCTCCGGGGTGTTCTCCAGGAGCGTGCCCACGTGCCGGGGCCGGGAGTCGTCGAGCACCGCGTCGAGGGCTCCGGCGCGCCGGTCGGCGGCCGCGATGTACTCGCGCCAGGTGACGGTCAGGTCCTCGTAGCGGATCGCCGGGGAGTCGGAGTCGGCGTGACGGCGGAGTTGTTCGCGAACGGTGTCGGCCATGGGGGTCCTCGGGGACGCAGGGTCAGTGTGACCTGGATCATAGCCAGCGCAGCTGACACTCGTCAGGAAAGCTCGATAACCGGTCGACCCGCGCCCGCCGAGCCCTTCCGGTCGGACCTGAACTCCCTGGCCGTGATCCCCCACCAGCGCCGGGCGTACTGACTGAACGTCGTCACATCGTCCAGCGCCAGGGCCGAGGCGATCTGATAGAGGGGAATCTCGGTCGTCGCCAGCAGTCGGGCGGCCACGTCGCGGCGCACCTCGTCCCGGATCGCGGAGAAGGAGGCGCCCTCACGGTTCAGGTGTCGCTGCAGAGTTCGCGGGGACACCGCGAGGAGTTCGGCGACCCCGGCGAGAGTCGAGGTCCCGGTGTCGAGAGAGCGCAGGAGGAGGGCCCTGGTCCGCTCGGCGTAGGTCTGGTCCCGTGCGGGACCGTGCTGTTCCAGATAGCTCAGGGCGAGCTCATGGGCCATCAGGCCACCGCCCGTGATCTCCCTGCCGAGGAGCATGGCGGGGACCCGGAGCATCGCGGCCGATGCGAGGGGCCTCGCCGGAGCGGCGAAGAGCTCCCGGTAGCGACCGGGTGCCGTGTTGAGGGGGTTCGGGAGCTCGACCGACAGCAATCCGTACTCTCCCCCGAGGAGCGTGACCATGGACCGGTGGAGGAAGAGCAGGACCATGTCGACCGCCTGGGGCGGCAGCGCGGCGGCGTCGTCGCGGTAGCCGAACCGCACCCCCAGCACATTGGGATCATCCTCCGGATCAGGGACGACCGTGATCTCGAGCGAGCGGGCGTGGAAGAACAGATACTTGGAGGTCATCTCCAACGCCCGGGTGGTGGTCGGAGCGTGCCTGATGGCCGCGGCCACGGGGCCGAGCAGTCCCAGGTCCTGACGCAGCGCCACCCTCAGGCCGAAATCCGGACAGCGCAACTCGACGGCCGCGGTCTCGAGGAGAAATCCGATCGCGAGATCCTGCACAAGGATCTCGTCACTGTCGAGCGCACCGTCCGGCAGTCCACATCGCAGTGCGAGGTCGTCGGCGTCCCCTCCGAGCGCGTCGATCACCGCCCTCACACCCCGCAGTCCTGCAGAACGCACGTAAGCCACACCAGAACACTGCGCCAGATGGCGCGATAGAGCAACCTCTTGGCGCGATACGGCAAGTTCTTAGCCAGTTTCCCCGCTATCGTCACCCACATGACAGCCTCTGCTGACCGCCGCCCTCCGGCCGGCACCCCCGAGAACCCGCTGGATCTCCTGATCGTCGGCGCCGGCATCTCGGGCATCGACCTGGCCCACCACGTCCGGAACGCGTTCCCCCGCTGGTCATGGGAGATCCATGACGCGCATGACGACCTGGGCGGGACCTGGCACACCTTCCGGTACCCGGGAATCCGCTCGGATTCGGACATGGCCACGTTCGGCTTCCCGTTCCGCCCCTGGCCGCACGGCTCGACCCTCGGACAGGGCGACGAGATCAAGGAGTACATCCGGGACACGGCGCGCGACTGCGGGGCGCTGGATCGCCTGCATCTGGGTTCGTGGATCAGTAACGCGGACTGGCGCAGTGAGAAGGGCCTGTGGCAGGTCACGAGCGTGCGGGCCGACACCGACTCCGACACCGACACCGACCCCGACACCGACTCCGTCGCCACGACCGGCACCGCCCGGGAACGCACCGTGTGGGCCCGCCGCCTGCACTTCGGCTCCGGGTACTACTCCCACTCGGAGGGCTTCCGACCCGACTTCCCGGGCGAGGAGGAGTTCTCCGGCCAGATCATCCATCCCCAGCACTGGCCCGACGGCACCCAGTACTCGGGGCGCAAGTTCGTGGTGATCGGGTCCGGAGCCACCGCAGTCACACTCGTTCCGGCACTGGAGCAACTCGGGGCCGACGTGACGATGCTCCAGCGAACTCCGGGCTATGTCGCCCCCCTGCCGGAGAAGGACATCATCAGCGCGGTGTGGAAGCGCGTCCTGCCGGCGCAGCTGGCATACCGGGCCGCCCGGTTCTCCCACGGCGCCCGCGACATGGGGCAATACCTCATCGCACAACACCTCCCCTGGGCCTTCAAGCAGGGGCTCCGGACCATGCAGGGTCGCTATATCTCCCGCGAGCAGATCAACGAGCACTTCACGCCGTCCTACCGCCCGTGGGACCAGCGGGTGTGCAAGGCCCCGAACGGGGACATCTTCCGGGCGATGCAGCGAGGCGCGCGTGTGGTGACGGGCCACATCGACACCTTCACCGAACGCGGCATCCGCCTGACCTCGGGCGCGGAGATCGAGGCCGACGTGATCGTCACGGCCACCGGCCTGGAACTCGAGGCGTTCGGCGGCGGGACCCTGTGCGTCGACGGCCGAGAACTCCTCCCCGTCGACCAGACCAGCTACCGCGGCATGATGCTCGCCGGGGTGCCCAACTTCAGCTTCACCGTCGGCTACGTCAACGCCTCGTGGACCCTGCGAGCGGACATGGTCTCCAGGTACATGGTCAAACTCTGGCGCGCCGGCGAGAAGACGGGCGAGACGATCTACGCGCCGATCCCACCCGAGCAGAAGGGCGATCGCCCGCTGCTGGACCTCGACGCGGGCTACGTTCGGCGCGGTGCCCATCGCTTCCCCCGCCAGGGCACCACCCGCCCGTGGACGTACGTTCAGAACTACCTCGTGGAGATCCCCGAACTGGCGTTCGGCGACCAACGCCGGGACATGGCGTTCGGCGACCAGGTCGCGACGGAGGCGGTCCGATGAGCCGCCACATCCTCATCACCGGCGCCGCGTCAGGCCTGGGCCTCGCCCTCGCCCGTGAGTACCTCGCGGCAGGTGACCAGGTCATCCTCACCGATGTGCACGCCGAGGCCCCGCCCGCCGTGAGTGGCCTGTCCGGCCACTGGAGCTACCTGAAGCTCGACGTGACCGACGACGACGACTGGGCCGCCGCTGTGCGGGTCGTCGACTCCCTCGACATCCTCATCAACAACGCGGGCATCGCGGTCGGCGGCCGGTTGGACTCCACCTCGATGGAGACCTGGAAGCGCATCGTGGACATCAACCTGCTCGGCGTGGTCCGCGGGTGCAAGGCGATGGTCCCGAAGCTCGGGCGCGGCGGTCGGGTGGTCATCACCGCCTCCGCCGCAGGTCTGGTGCACGCGCCGCACATGGGGGCCTACAACGCGACCAAGGCCGCGGCGGTCGCGCTGGCGGAAACCCTCGACGCGGAGCTGCGACCCCGTGGGATCTCCACGTCCGTCATCTGCCCACTGTTCTTCCGTTCCGGGCTCGCCGACTCCCTCTCCGGCGATGACCCGCAGGCCGATCAGGCGGCCCGGACGCTGCTCGCCAAGACACCGCTGACGTCGGAGAAGGTCGCCGCCCGGTCGATCCGCGGGATCTCCGCGCGACGACTCGTCATCACACCGGACGCACTGAGCACCCTGACGTGGTACTCCAAGCGGTTCAGCCGGATCCCCTATCTGGCCGGGACCCGGCTCATCGGACGGGTGGCCGACCGCCGGAGTTGACGAGCGGCCGGCGGCGGACTGGCCGCCGTGGCGACAATCAGAGGACTCTGTTTATCGGTCCGGATACCGGCGGCCCGGATCGATAAGAGTTTCTGGCCATCCAGTATTTATTAGTCCCGAAACGCTCGTTAACATGAGCATCTTCTTTCATTCGCCATTGTCGTCACTGACGCCCATTACCTTTGTCGGCTGAGCCCGATGATCGCGCGAGGGTCGGCTCCGTCGTCGACAGTCACCCTTGGCCCAACCCGGCGAATAACCCCACTTCAGGCGTCCGCAGTCGGCGGTTCTAGTCGACACTCGCAGTGCTCCGACCCCGCCCGGACGCACAAAAACAATTACGGCGAATTGATTTTACAATTCAGTGTGCACATTGCAGATCCCTGCATTTAATGCATACTAAGGATAAGAAATTCGGCTGGAGTGCCTACCCCACGCTCGCCCCTTTTCCCAGAATTTCTCCAGCAACACCCCTCGAAAAACCCTCGCGAGAACCCTCGCGACACCCCTCGGCACGACCACACGTAAGTGGGAAATCATGACATCGGTGCACGCACCTACACACGCACGTTCTCTGCGACGTTGGCTGGTGGCGGGCGTCGCACTGACCACCGTCGCAACCATGACCATGCTCGGTACGGTCGCCTCGGCTCAGACCTCGGTCGGGCTCGGAACCGCACAGTCATACGCGATCCTCGCGGGCGCGGCGATCTCCAACACCGGCCCCTCCACCATCAACGGAGACATCGGCGTGTCTCCGGGGACCGCCATCACCGGGATGGACGAGGCAACGGTCAACGGGGCGACGAACGCAGCCAACGCGGCCGCCCTCCAGGCGCAATCCGACCTGACCATCGCGTACAACGAGGCGGCGAGCCAGCCGCCCACCGACACGGCGAACTACTCCCAGATCGGAAACCTCGAGGATCCCCTGACGAGTGGTGTCTACAACGCGACTTCCTCCATGAATCTGACCGGGACCGTGACCCTGGACGGGCAAGGCAGTTCGGACGGAATCTTCATCTTCCAGGCGGGGACGACCCTGGTCACCGGTTCGGACAGCAGGGTCGAATTGATCAACGGAGCCAACCCGTGCAACGTGTTCTGGCAGGTGGGTAGCTCCGCGACCCTGGGTACGGGCACCAGCTTCGTCGGCACCGTCATGACAACTTTGGATATTTCTGCCAACACCGGGGCCACAGTGCAGGGCCGCCTACTCGCCCAGACTGCGGGAGCGGTCACGTTGGACACCAACACGATCAATATCACGCCCTGCGGTGAACCCACGGTCCCGACGACGACGCCGCCGACCACAACAGAGCCGACGGACACCACCGAGCCCACCACTCCGACCACCACGGAGACGACCGAGCCGACGACCTCGGTGCCTCCGACCGCCGTGCCGACGACTCCCCCGACGGCCGTCCCCAACGGTTCATCCGCCATTCCCCTCCTCCCGCTCCTGCTCCCGGCCATCCTGATCGGAGGCTCGGTCGCCGCCGCGCCGGTCGTGGGGCCGATGATCGGACAGTCCCTCGGAGACCTGGGCTTCCCGTTGCCCGCCCTCCCGGAGTTCCCGCCGTTGGCGGGGTCGGCCATGCCGGGGCCGGGTCCGGTGCAACCCGTCGCCCCCGCGCCGATGGCTCCGGGCCCCGAGTCGCCCAACGGCCGCGGCGGAGAGCCCGGTGCCATGGGCGATGTCACCGGTCCGGTGGCCGCCGACACCGGCGGGACCGCCGTCCTCATGACCGGTTCGATGGGCGACTTCGAGCTGCCACTGCCCTCCGGCGTCAGGCTGCCTCCGTTGCCGTTCATCCGCTGATCTGACACGAGAGGCCGAGGCCCCGCACCGGGCGATCCGGAGCGGGGCCTCGGTCTGCTCCACGTTGGCTGCGCACCTCGCTGATGACGATCACGCCGCCCGCGACCACCCCCTGCTCGCGGCGGACGAGGCGCGATCGCCTCTACTGTGGCGGGAAACGAGATCAACAGTCAGTTCACAACGCACTCGACTCACAACGCACTCGACTCGACCAATGGGAGATCACATGGACGTCGCCGCCGTCGCCGCCACCGCACCGGACGCGCCTCTGGAGAAGACCACGATCCGGCGTCGGGACACCGGACCAGCAGATGTGCTCATCGAGATCGAGTACGCCGGCATCTGCCATTCCGACATCCACCACGTGCGCGGCGAGTGGGGTCAGACCGCCTACCCCGTGGCGCCCGGGCACGAGATCGTCGGCATCGTCCAGGAGGTCGGTTCCGAGGTCACCCGGCACGCGGTCGGCGATCGCGTGGGCGTCGGGTGCCTGGTGGGGGCCTGCCACCAGTGCTCCTCGTGCGAGGCCGGCCAGGAGCAGGAGTGCGAGCGCGGTGCCGTCGCGACCTACGGGTCGCCGCTGCCCGAGGGAGACCCGGAGGGGCCGGTCACCCAGGGCGGATACTCCACCCACATCGTGGTCGAGGAGCCCATGGTCGTGTCCGTTCCGGCCGGGCTCGACCCGGCCGCGGCGGCGCCGCTGTTGTGCGCGGGGATCACCATGTTCTCGCCGCTGAAGCAGTGGAAGGTCGGCCCCGGCACTTCTGTCGCGGTGATCGGAATGGGAGGGCTCGGGCACGTCGGTGTGAAGCTCGCGGTGGCGATGGGCGCCGAGGTGACGGTCCTGTCGCAGACCACCTCCAAGCGGGACGATTCGCTGCGATACGGCGCCGTCGAGCACTACGCGACCGCCGGCGACGAGGGCAAGGCGACGCTGCGTGAACTCCGCGGCGCCTTCGACGTCATCCTCAACACGGTGTCCGCGAACCTCCCGCTGGACCGGTTCCTCGCCACGCTCAAGCCGCGTGGTGCGCTGGTCAACATCGGGATCCCGACCGAGCCGATGTCGGTGCGGGCCGGGTCCGTCGCCGCCGGACGCAAGATCCTGACCGGCTCCATGATCGGCGGGATCCCCGAGACCCAGGAGATGCTCGACTTCTGCGCCGAGCACGGGATCACAGCCGATATCGAGCTCATCTCGGCGGACAAGATCAACGAGGCCTACGACCGCGTCGTCCGTTCGGATGTGCGCTACCGGTTCGTGATCGACGCCAAGACGTTCTGACTCACCGGGGCGGGACTCACCGCGGCGCCACCTGCGCGAGCAGGCCCGCGAAGTCCTCGTCCCGCGCCTCGAGGAACCGGTGTGCCTCCGCAGCGAAGTCCGCCAGGCCGGTCAGGCGGCCCGAGCTCCGAGACGCGGACACCGCCGCGGCGCCGCACGCCCTGTCGAGAGCCGACGCGATCGCTGACCCCCCTGGCAGTGCGGCCGCCACTCCCGCCGCGATGTGCGGGAACGTCACCTCCGCGACACGCTCGCCGGACTCGCGGAACACCGCGACGGCGGACGCGATCCTGTCCGCATCCGCTCTGATCGTCCCGTCGGGCATCTGCTCACCTCGTCGTCGTCGCCTCATCGTGGTCATGAGGTACGACGTCCCCACCACGCCGAACGGTTCCCTCCCACCCGGAGCGGCCTGCCATTGACCCGACATGTCGTACCCGTGGTGTCTACTCGAGGTGTGGGAGAACAGGGTTCCCCGGCCGCCGGACCTCCGGCCGTCAGACCTCAGGCAGCTCGTCGCTTCCCACGACCCGGTGGCGTCGCCCGGCACCGGGACCCCTCCCGGAGAGGAGAGCACCATGTCCCTGACCTGGACTCCCACCATCGACCGCGCGCTCGCGGTCGCGGCCCGCGGCCACGCCGGCCAGACCCGCAAGGACGATCCGACGCCCTACATCGCGCACCCCGTGGCGGTGGCGATGATCGTGTCCGACTTCACCGACGATCAGGACGTGGCGGTCGCAGCCTTGCTGCACGACGTCCTCGAGGACGTCCCGCCGTCGGTCTACTCGGCCGACGACATGACCGCCGAGTTCGGCGAGCGGGTCACCGAGTTCGTCCGCGGCGTCTCGGAGGACAAGACCGCGGGAGAAGAGACGCCGCCGTGGCGGGTGCGCAAGGAGGGCTACCTCGCCGCGCTCGCGGAGGACTCGGAGGAGTGCCTCCTCATCTCGGCGGCGGACAAGATCCACAACCTTCGCTCGATGGTCGCCGCCCACGAACGACTGGGTGACGACATGTGGGGGATCTTCAACGCCGGGCCGCAGGAGAAGCTGTGGTTCTACAGCTCGATCGCGGATGCGGTCACCGAACGCCTGGGTGACTGCGCGGCGTCGCGCGAACTGCGCCGAGCGGTCGACGACGTCGCGGCCCTGGCGCCGTGAACGCGCGGCCCTGGTGCTGTGAACGGAGGGGGAGGGTCAGACCGTCGGGAACTCGGCCTTGATCCGCAGCAGGGTCTTGGCCTGGGTCCGCCCCTCCAGGCCGAGGACCAGGCCGGAAGACTTGAGTCGCCGCGCCAGGTCCGAGTCCGCGGCGAACTCGGATTCGGACTCGATCGTGATCTCCACCCGGCGCCCACCGTTGAGCAACACCGACTGCTTGGCGGCGTCCAGACCGGGGATGTTGGTCCACCGGATCGGCCCGGGGTCACGCGGGGAGGCCCCCGTGCCCGAGAACGAGTAGTCGAAGTCCGTGCTCTGGGTGCGGGTCACCTTGCCCCACCCGGCCATCGGTCCCACCCCCACCCGCGCGGCGACGGCATTGCGGCGCGCACTGTAGGTCGCGCACTCGATCTCGCAGGCCCCCAGGGTGTTCATCACCCGCAACGCCTCCTCGAACCGCTGCCGCAGACTCCACGCGTCGTACTGGCCGAACGGCACGAGCAGCGGGCGGCCCTCGATGGGCGCCTGCACGTAGACCACCCGCGGGACCACCTCGCCCTCGACCACGTCGTAACCCGACCGCACCTGCATCGGCCGCTGGATCACGTCGGTGAGCAGACCGCGCTTGTCGGTGACGGGCGCGGTCTCGTAGAAGGACACGAGCTGACTCACTGGCGCTCACCTCACTGTTCGAGGTCGCGACGGGTGCGGACCTGGCACCCAGCGTATCCGCCGCCGGATCACCAGCCGCCCGGGCTCGGTTCACCCGATCGGCCACTCCCCCAGTTCGGTGAGGTCGTCGGCCTCCGGGGTCACGGCGGTGGGTTCACAGCCGAAACCGACCACCTCGGTGCCGTCCGCGAGCGTCACCCGGCCGAGCTGCATCGGCCTGGGGAGCTCGTCGAGGAAGCTGCCGAGAGCAGCCGGGGAGATCGTCCACCTCTCACCGAGCAGCTCGGCACCGTCCGGGTGACGCAGAACCCCGGGCTTGGGCGGCTCGGTGTCCAGGCGGTACATCCGGTAGTCCGCGCTGGAGCGCACCGGCCCACGCCAGACCGCGCCGCGTGAGGTGAGCTGGTGCTCGAGTGGGCCCCCGCGCCGGTGGGCGCCGAACACCACCAGGTCGACCGCAGACACCCCCGCGCGGAGCGGCCACGGCACGAGCAACTCCTCCCCGCGATCGAGTTCCCCTGCCAGTGCGGCGGCGATGCCGGCCACCGGGCCGTCGTGGAACGGCCGCCCCACCACGGTCACACCGAACTGCGCGGTCCCGCGGTCGCCCTCGTCGACCTCGCCCGCCGGCACGGCCACCGCGCACAGGTCGAAGAGGTTGCAGAAGTTCGTATAGGTCCCCATCCGGCTGTTGAGGGCGATCGGGTCGGCGTCCACCTCGGCGATCGTCGGGTGGAACGGCGCGGTGGGCACGAGCAATGCGGTCGCACCCGACCGGTCGAGCTCGGCGAGGGCCTCGTGCCGGAGCGCCTCGACCTTCCGGCGGTCCCGCAGTAGATCCACCGCCGCGATGTCGCGAGCAGGGGTGATGATGCCGTCGACGATCGGATCGACTCCCGCGTCAGCGTCCCTGTCGGCGTCGAGGAAGTCACCCACCGCCTCGTAGCGTTCGGCGACCAGTGCGCCGTCGTAGAGCAGCCGGGCTGCGGCGAGGAACGGGGCGAGGTCGACCTCGACGATCCGGTACCCGAGCCCGCGGGCGCGGTCGACGGCGGCGTCGAAGGCCTCGGACCAGCCCGGGGCCATCGACACCAGCTCGCTGGGGACGGCAAGCGTCGCCCCCTGCCCCGCCTCCAACGGCGTGTCCGTGGGCCACTCCCGGGCGCCCTCTCCGCCGGCCATCACCGCCGTCGCACGGGCGGCGGTCCGGACGTCGCGGGCGAGGATCGTCACGCAGTCGTAGCTCGCGCAGGCCGGGACGACTCCGTCGGTGGAGACCACCCCGAGCGTGGGCTTGATCCCCACTATCCCGTTGAGCGCGGCGGGGATCCGGCCTGATCCGGCGGTGTCGGTGCCGATGGCCAGGTCGCAGATCCCCAGCGCCACCGCCACCGCCGAGCCCGAGCTGGACCCACCGGACACGTGGTCGGGGCGGTGCGCGGCCCGGACGGCGCCGTACGGGCTGCGGGTGCCCACCAGGCCGGTGGCGAACTGGTCGAGGTTCGTCGCCCCCAGCACCACCGCGCCGGCCGCGCGCAACCGTGCGACGGCCACCGCGTCCTGATCGGGCAGGTACGCGAACCCCGGGCAGGCGGCGGTGGTGGGCAGTCCCGCCACGTCGACGTTGTTCTTGACGGCGAGCGTCATGCCGGCGAGCGGGCCCCCTGCGGTGAGGGAGGCTGCCATGTCGGCCACCAGCTCCTCGCGACCGCGGACCTGCAGGAACACCTCGGGCCGGTCCACCTCGGCCAGTCGGGCCAGCACCTCGTCGACCCTTGCCGCCGCGTTGTCCCGTACCCCGGCTGATGTCACGGTGCCGCTCATGCGCTCAGCTCCCCACTGGCGGCCCAGCGCGAGAACTCCTCGGCGCGGGCGTGCTCCATACGGCGTCTCGCCGAGGCTATCGAGTCGGCCTCCTGCTCGCAGAAGGCGTTGTGCTCGGCCAGGGAGAACGTGTCGTCGGTGATGTCGACGAGTCCCCGGCCGGCGGCGGTGTCGGCCCGGAGGTCGGACAGTTCCTCGGACGAGACGGGGTACCAGGAGATGCGGTCGAAGTGCCGCAGCAGCCACGGGTGCTCGGCGTCGAAGCCGGGCGCCGGTTCGGGGTGCCGGTGGTTCCACACCTGGGTGGTGCGCCCCACGAACTGGTAACCGCCCGGCCCCTCCATCCCGTAGATGCACAGGTAGGCGCCGCCGATCCCGACCGAGTTCTCCGCGGTCCACGTCCGGGCGGGGTTGTACTTGGTCGTCACCAGGCGGTGGCGCGGGTCCAGCGGCGTGGCCACCGGGGCCCCCAGGTAGACGTCACCGAGTCCCAGCACCATGTACTCGGCGTCGAAGACGGTGCGGTAGACGTCGTCGGCGGTCTCCAGACCGTTCATCCGGCGGATGAACTCGATGTTCCACGGGCACCACGGGGCGTCGTCGCGCACCCCGTACATGTACCGCTGGATGGCCTCCTTGGTGGCGGGATCGTCCCAGCTCAGGGGCAGCCGGACCCGTCGACTCGGCACCACCAGGGACTCGGCCGCGGGCATGGCGGTCTCGGCCTCACGCAGGGCGGCCAGGGTGGAGGCCACGGTGCTGAGACCGGGGGTGATCTTGACCTGCAGCGAGCGGATCCCGGGAGTGAGGTCCTGCTGGCCGGGGACGGGGTTCGACTGCAGGTGCAGGTAGAGGGCGTGGGCGCGGGCACGTAGTTCGAGGTCGAGTTCCATACGCCCGTACTCGACCAGGACGTTGTCGTCCCCACCTCGGCGGTAGGTCACCTCGGTCACGCCGTCGGCGGTGTGTCCGCGACCCAGCACGCCGTCGTCGCGGTCGCCGCCGTCGCCGAGGACGAAGGGGCGGCCGGCCCCCCGCGACGCGCCGATACCGGCGCGGCCGGGGGCCGTGTCCACCCTGACGCGGACGAACCGGACGGTGTCCCCGGGGGCGAGCTGGCCGAGCTTCCACCGGTCGCCGCTGACCACCGTGACCGGGCAGACGAAGCCGCCCAGACTCGGGCCGTCCGGGCCGAGCAGGATCGGGGTGTCCCCGGTGAAGTCCAGGGCCCCCACGGAGTAGGCGTTGTCGTGCAGGTTGGACGGGTGCAGGCCCGCCTCACCCCCGTCGGGTCGGGCCCACTTCGGGCGCGGGCCCTCCAGGCGCACGCCGGTGCGGTCCGAGTTGAAGTGCACGGTGTAGTCGGACGCGTACAGCTCGTCCATCCCCGCGCGGGTGAGGAACTCCGGGGCGCCGTGCGGCCCCTCGGCCACGGCGAGGTGCCAGTGGTGGCCGATGGCCGGGACCTCCTCGGCGAGGATCCTGCGCGGCACACCCGGTCCGGGCTCACCGACGGTGAGGGTGTCCCCCGCCGCCAGGTTGCGTCCCTCGTGTCCGCCGAAACGCCCCAGGGTGAAGGTCGACGACGACCCGAGATACTGCTCGACCTCGATCCCGCCCCCGACCGCCACGTAGACGCGCATTCCGGGCCCGTCGATCACCGGGATGTCGAGCACGGATCCGGCGGCGAGCTGAACCGGCTTCCACTGGGCCACCGGTCGACCGTCCACCGTGGGCCGCACGTGCGCGCCGCCGACGCACACCGTGACCGGGGTGTCAGGGCAGATCCTGAGGCCACCGCGGGTGCACTCCAGGCCGGCGGCCCCCTCCGGGTTACCCACGGCGATGTTGGCCAACCGCAGTGAGCAGTCGTCCATCGCCCCGGACGGCGGGACACCCACGCCCCAGTACCCGATGCGGCCGGGCCAGTCCTGCACGGTGGTGATGAGTCCGGGGGCGAGGACTTCGAGGCGGGTCATGGGGGCTTCTCCTGTGGTGGCGGGTGCGCGGGTGACGGGTACGCGGATGGTGGGCGCGCGGGTGGTGGGCGTCGGGTGGTGGGCGCCGGGCTCAGGCGGTGACGATCATCCGCACCGGCGTCGGATCGAAGCCGTTGCACGGGTTGTTGATCTGCGGGCAGTTGGAGACCAGGACGATCACGTCGCGGTCGGCCCGCAGCGCGAGCCGCTTGCCCGGCGCGGAGAGCCCGTCGACGATGCCGAGGGTGCCGTCGGCGTCCACAGGCACGTTCATGAAGAAGTTGACGTTGGGGACCAGATCCCGCTTGCCCAGTCCGTGCCGGGCGCCCTCCCGGAGGAAGTTCTCCACGCAGGCGTGCTGATGCCGGGTGTGGTGGCCGTACCGCAGGGTGTTGGACTCCTGCGAGCACGCGCCACCGAGCGTGTCGTGGTTGCCCACCTCGTCGGCCGTGATGGTCACGAGGGGCTCGCCGGCGTCGTCCCGTAGGACACTGCCCTCGGTCAGGAAGATCGATCCCTGGGCGGCGACGGTCGCCGGGGCGCTGTAGCGGCGGGTGTGGTCGTGTGCGTCGTAGAACAGGGTGTCGACGGCCTGGTTGCCCTCGAGGTCCACGATGGTCAGGGTCTGGCCCGCGTGCAGGACGTGGGACCAGGCGGCTCTGGCGGCCACGGTCTCGTCGGCGAGCACGGCCCCGCCCGCGAGCGCGAGGTCTGCGGCGGGAAGGTCTGCGGCGGCGCCGGTCCGGGGATCGGCGGTGACGGTCGAACGTGTCATGGGAGGTTCTCCTCAGTCGATCTGGGCGAAGGCGCGGTGCGCGGCCTCGGAGTTGGCGATGGCGCGTCGGTACTCGAGGTCGCCTCCGACACCCGGGAAGGTGTGCCCCACGAGGGCACCCAGGTCGTTCGGGGCGCTCCACGCCAGGAGTTCCACCGTCCCGGCGTGGTACTGCTCCGACGGGTCCAGCGGGTGGTCCGCGACCGCCACGGCCACCACGACGGGCAGGTGGAGGACGAGGTCGACGGTCGCCCCCGCGCCGGCGTTCCCGGTGGAGACGAGCGCCCCGTCGTCGTCGACCCGGACGCCGTGGAAGAACGACACGGTGTGGGGAAGGTCCCGTTCGCCCAGCCCGTGCTTGAGCCCGGCCAGCAACAGCAGTTCCCGCCCGGCCGGTGAGTCGGATTCCGGCGCCCCGGCCCCGTAGCGGGCGACGTTCCCCGTCAGGGTCGAGGCACCGCACAGCGCGTCGTGGTGGCCGGAGGTGTCAGCGACGATCGTCGCGAGCACGCGCCCCTGGTCCGAGAGCAGCGGATGGCCGGTCCCGAGGTAGGCCTGCCACGGGACCTTGACCGTGTCGGCGGTGTTGAGACGCTCCCAGGGGGCGTCGGCACGCCACATCATGAGAGAGGCGCAGGCCGTGCCGTCCCGGTCGGTGAGGCGGATCCGCGTGCCCCGGGCCAGGATGATCGCGGTGTAGCGGCCCCCGGGGATGGACTCCGCCCACGTCAGGCGGTCGGCCGGGACGTCCGCCGGCGGGTGGGGCCAGTCGGTCGCGGGGACCACCGGCATCGCGTCGGTGATCGTCCCGGCCTGGGCGCGGGCGTGCTCGCGGGCACCCGTGGTGGTGGACGTGCTCTCTGTGGTGCTGAACTCTGTGGTGCTGGTCATCTCAGGTCACTCTCCGATCTTGACGGGCTTGGGGTGGGTCTTGCCGCGGGGGAAGCAGAGGAAGCCGAGGCCCACGACGGCGAGGACGGTCAGGACGCCCGCCCACCGGAGCCACGGGGTCTCCCCGGAGGGGTCGAAGATCTCCGCCCGCGGCCAGGCGAGGTTGACGGTCATGAGCAGGCCGTACCCCACGGCGAGGACGTTGACGGGGATCCCCCAGCGGCCGAGCGAGAACAGCGGCTTGCCCTCGGCGTCGGTGAGCCTGGGTCCGTTCGGCCACCCCTTGAGTCGACGCCAGAGCAGTGGGCCGGTCACGCAGAGGTAGGCGAGGTAGATGAGGATGATGCACACCGAGGCGAGGGTGGCGAAGATCGCGGCGTTGCCCATGTTGACCAGCAGGATCGCGATGCACGACAGGCCGATGAGCACGGCCGGGGCGATCGGGGTGCCGGTGCGGGGGTTGACGCGGGACAGGGTCGACGAGAAGGGCAGGCGGCCGTCGCGGGCCATCGAGAACATCAACCGGGTGGCCGCGGTCTGGATGGCGAGGGTGCAGATGAAGATCGCCACCACCACCACCACGAGGAGCACCTTGCCCCAGAAGTTCCCGAGCACCGAGCCCAGGACGTAGGGCAGGCCCTCGGTGGCCAGCCGGCCATCGGTGAGACTGGGCGCGGCCATGAGTGCGCCCAGGATCATGAGGCCGCCGCCGAGCGCCGAGACGGTCAGAGCCATGCGGATGGTCCGGGGGGCGACCCGGCGCGGGTTGACGGTCTCCTCGGCGAGTTCGCCGGCGGAACCGAATCCCACCATCACGTAGGCGGCCATGAGTCCCGAGACGACCCAGGCCCAGATGTACCCGGGCTGGTCCCCCATTCCCGCGGTGTCAAAGACGACCTGCGGCCCGCGGACGGCGTGGGTGAACAGCGCCAGGATCACGGCGATGACGCCGACGATCTCGCACGTCACGCCGATGTTGTTCACGTAGGCCATCCACCTGATGCCGAGCGAGTTGATCGTGGTGGTGATGACGAGCAGCACCGATCCGAGCAGTACGGCGTTCGCCGCGCCGGAGGACGAGGTGAGGGCCGGGTCGTCACCGATGATCTGGAAGCCGAACCAGATGTTCGGCAACACGACCTGCAGCGCGATGGCCGCGGCCGAGGCGGTGACGATCTGGGCGAGGATCATGAACCAGCCCCCGAACCACCCGACGATCTCCCCACCCATCCGACGGGACCACTGGTAGATCGCTCCCGAGATCGGGTACCGGGCCGCGAGCTCCGCGAAGCACAGCGCCACGAGGAACTGGCCGGCGAACACGATCGGCCAGGTCCAGAAGAACGCCGGGCCGCCGAACCCGTAGCCGAGACCGAACAGCTGGAAGATCGTCGTGAGGATGGAGACGAACGAGAACCCGGCGGCGAACGACGCGAACGTGCCGAGGCTCCGGTGGAGTTGTTGGTCGTAACCGAGGTCGGCGAGATCGTCGTGATCACCCCGACGTTCGGGAGCCGGGGTGGTGAGACCGGTGGGGTCGCTCATGTCCGGTACTCCTCTCGGGGGCGGGGGTCGGTGGACCCGGGTTGCGGCAGGAGCAGTTCCTGTCTGTTGATAGTTTTCCCAACCCGTGTGACCCGCGAGTTGCACGATGTTTCGATCCGATTAACAGGCCCTCACGCCGTCGTTCCCCCCTCCCCGGGCCGTCGGGACGCGTGATCGAATGCCCACATGGCACCCCACCGTGATCCACCCGACGAGCGCGCACGGGCCTGGTCCGACGGGCTGCGGCGTGAGCTGGCGTCGCGACTCGGCCCGGCGGCGGCGCGCGCGGTGTGGGTGACCGGATCGGTGGGCCGCGGGGAGGCCGTCCCGGGTAGCGACCTGGAATCCCTCGCCGTCGTCGACGACCACGGTGACCCCGGTGACCGTGCGGTGCGCCGCGCGGTCGCCTCCACCGACCTCTCGCGCGCGCCGTGGTTCGCCGAGACCTCCCCCGCCTCGGCCGCCGATCCCCGCCTGATCCGGACCCCCGCCGGCTGGTCGACGGCCGCCGACGACTGGGCCGACTCCCCCGCCCGGGACCTGGGTGTCGTCCACCTCGGGCTCCTCGCCGACGCCCGACCCCTGGTCGACGGGCACAGCGACCCGGAACTCCTGCCCCGCCTCGCCGCACGGTCCGTGCGCACCCACCCGGCGATCCTCGCCGATATCCTCGCCGACGCGCTCTCGACCAGGGCTTCCGTGCCGTCCCGGCTCACCCGCACATTCCGTTCGGACCCGGTCGTCGATCTCAAGGCGACGGTGCTCACCCCGGTCGTCAAACTCGCCCGGTGGGCCGCCCTGCGCGCCGGGGTGACGTCCACCTCCACCGATTCACGCCTCCGACTCGCCGCCGATCCGGAGGTCCTGCCGGCGGACCGGTGGGAGTCGCTGCGTGCGGCCGCCCGGTTCACCGCGCGCCTGCGGTGGGAGGTCCGACTCCGGGCCGGATCCGACGGCCCCGGAACCGACCGGTTCCCGCTCTCGGGTCTCACCACGGTCGAGCGTGCGGGACTCCGGTCCGCCGCGCGCGAGATCGCCGGCGCGCAGCGCACCCTCGACTACCTCCGATCCTCCGGCGAACTCCGGGAGCCGGGGTGACCCGCCACCCGGCCACCGACGCGATGCTCGCCGTCTCCGCGTTGGAGGGATGGCGACCGGAGGACGACGACGACGAGGTCCTCGACCTGATCGACCGGGCCGCCCCCGGACGGCTGATCCGTCTCCACGTCCTCAGAACGCTCCCGCCGGAGGCCACACGGCGGCCCCGGCCGGGGATACTGTCCCGCCGCACGCCGTATCTCATCCGCGGGACGCGTGTCCTGGAGAACTCCCTCGGCATCACCTCGGCGAGGGCCCTCATCCGCGCAGAGGCCCTCCTGGCCGTCGCCGGAGGGGCACGACTCCTCCGCGATCACGCCCACGCCCCGGCGACGGTGTCCGGTGTCCACGCTTCGCTCTTCGGGGAGGTGTTCGCCTGGGCCGGCCTGCCACGGATCGTCGGACTCACCAAACAGGGCTCCACGTTCGCGCCCGCGGCTCGTGTCGCCATGATGACCGCTCCACTCGAGAACCCCGCGGAACTCGTCGCCGACGCCCTGGCCGCGGCATCCGGTACCGCCACCCGCGCGACGACCGTGGCCGTCGCCCTGGCCAACTGGTACGCGCGGTTCAACTACGTGCACCCCTTCCGCGAAGGGAACGGCCGCGCCGCCGCCGTCGCCGCACTCCTCGCCGCGCGCGCCCACGGAGTGGATCTCGACTTCACCCGGACCGATCGCGAATCGTGGGTACAGGCCGCCGTCTCCTCCATGCCGGTGCCACCTCGCCGTAACGTCGATCCGACGGCGCACCGGTTCGAATTCCTCCGTGTCACGATGGACCGGTGCGGCACCACGCACGACCTATGACCAGCGGCACGACCGGCACCGCCGGGTCGCCACCCGAAGGGAGCCCCGTGTCCTCACCAGGACGACCCCGCCTCATGGACCGGCGGCGTCCCGGGGCCACCCCGGCGGACGAGATCCTCGATGCCGCTGCGGAACTGTTCACCACCCGCGGGTACACGGCCACCTCCACGCGGGCCATCGCCGACGCAGTGGGGATACGCCAGGCCTCGCTCTACACGCACTTCCCCACCAAGGCCGCGATGTTGGTGTCCCTTCTCGACTCGACCGTGGGACCGACCCTCGAGCAGGCCCGTCGGCTCCACGACGGGAGCCGGGACCCGCGGGAGATCCTCCTGACACTGGCGACGATCGACGTCGAGGGGCTCCTGGCCTCCCGCTGGAACATCGGGATGCTGTACGTGCTCCCTGAGTTGGCCGGGGAGGACTTCGAGGGGTTCCGGGCCGCACGCTCCGAACTGAGGGGCATCTACCGGCAGCTCGTCGCCCTCTGCCGCCCCGACCTCGATCCCGGCGACCCGGTCCTGGACCTCCCTTTCCGGGTGGTGGAGTCGGTGATCCCACACCGGCAGGACCACCCGGGAGTCGACATCGACGCCGCCCGGTGGGCGGTGGCCGCGACCCGCGTGATCGGCATCGGTTGAGCCGGCCTGTCGGACCCGTGGGGCACGATGGCGACGTGACCGGATCCCAGACCCACCCCACCCCGGCCTCCACTGCGGGCTCCACTCCTCCCCCCACTGCGGCCCCTACCCCTGCCGCTGCCGCTTTCCCGGCCCCGGTCTCTCCAGCCGTCTCCCCCGTCGTCGCCGAGGTCCGTCGACTCCGTGTCTCCGACCCCCTGGGTCGCATCACCGTGATCGTCGCGTCGTTCGGCGCCGAGAGAGACCTGGTCCGGGCGTTGGCGCTGTCCGGAGGCGCGGTCAACGTCGCGGTGCGGACAGCCGCCCAGGTCGTGGCCGAACTGTCCGCACCGGCCCTGGCTCCTCGCGCCGCGCTTCCGTTCCCCCTCCTGGAGGCGGCGGTCGAGAAGGCGCTGGACGCGGACCCCGGCGACCTCCGGGCGGTAGCCTCCCAACCGGTCACCGCTCAGGCGGTGGCCCAGGCATGCCTGCGGTTGGGCACCGTCGAGGCGGGTTCGGTGACACCGGACAACCCTCTCCACACAGAGGTGCTCCGACTGTCGGAACAGGCGCACTCGATGACCGGAGCCGCCTACTACACACAGTTCGAGGCGGTGTCGGACGCACTGGAGAGGCTGGACGGACTCGGCCGGATCGTCCTCGCGGCTCCACTCCGTGGGACCGAGGCCGAACGGCGCCTCCGCGCCGCGCTGGACGCGCGCGGGGTGACGCCGGTCCCCGGGACGGGCGCCGACCACCTGGCCTCCGCGGCGGAGCCCGACGGCGAGGGCGCCGTCACGGGAACCCACGTGCTGCACGCGTCGGACTCCGATGACGAGGTGCGGGCAGTGGTCCGCTTCGTCCGCTCACGTCTCGCGGCCGGGATCCCGGGGCACCGGATAGGCGTGTACTACCCGTCGCCCGATCCCTACCTCCGACTGCTGCTGCGCGCGTTCGCGGAGGCGGGGATCGTCGTCAACGGACCCTCCATCACCGATCTCGGCCGTACGCCCACGGGCCGGTCCCTCATCCGGCTGCTCGGGATCGACCCGGACCTCATGCCGCGGGCCGAGCTGCTGTCGATCGTGGCCGAGGGGGCCGTGATGCTCCCGGACGACCGGGGCGCCCCGGTCTCGTCCCGCCGACTTGAGTTACTCACCCGCACCCGTGTCCCGGTGATCGGCGGAGGAGACTGGGACCGCCTGGCCGAACACCTCGGGATCCAGCAGGATCCATCGCGGTCCGGGTCGACCTCCGGGTCCGACACCGGGTTGACCGACACCGGGTTCACAGACACCGGGTTCACAGACACCGACCGTGCGGCCGCCGCGGCGCTGTTGAGGCTGGTCGGTCAGGTCCGCGCGGCCCTCGGGGCTCTCGGGTCCGCCCGGACCTGGTCCGAGGTCGCCGCGACAGTGGACACCGTGCTCACCTCACTGTTCCGGCAGAGCCTCGACCGTGCGGCCGTGCAGGCCGCGGTCGGGTCACTCGCCGACCTCGACACCATCTCCCCCGCGATCACCCGCGAACGGATCGTCGGCGCCGTGACCACGCGGCTGGACTCGATCGGCGACCGGGTCGGCGAGGAGGGCGCCGGCGTGACCCTGGGTCCGATCGACGACGCGGTCGGTCGGGATCTCGACACGGTGTGTGTCGTAGGGATGGCCGAAGGCTTGTTACCCGTCCTCCACCGACCCGATCCGCTGCTGCCCGAGGGTGCGGTCGAACCCTCCGCCTCCGAGCTGCTCGACGAGCGGTACCGGGTGCTCCAGCTCGCGCTGTCCGCGGGCTCGGCTCGACGACTCTGCTCGTTCCCCCGTGGGTCGATGCGCGGCGGGGGGAGTCGCATCCCGTCCCGGTGGCTTCTGCCGACCCTCTCCAGACTCACCGGGGCACGGGTCCACGCGACGCGGTGGCAAGAGTCCGTCGCAGGGTGCCCCACCGTCGTCGCGATCCCCTCGTTCGTCGACGGCGTGCTCTCCCCGCCGACCCTCCTGGGCCCCGACCCGTCGACGGCCACCGAACTGCGCATCCGAGAACTCGCAGCAGGCGGGTGGCGGGCGGGTCCGGACGCACCGGAGGCACTCGTCCGGGCCCACGAGATGCGTCGAGACCGGAGACTCGGTGTGTTCTCGAGGTTCACCGGCGACGTGTCGTCAGTGAACGACCTGGTGACCGTACTCGACACGCCCGTCTCACCGACACGTCTGGAGGACTGGGCCCAGAGTCCCTACCTGTTTTTCCTCGGCACCGTGCTCAGGGTCCGTGTGCTCGATGACCCGGCGTCCGACATCGAGATGGACCTACGGGACTACGGCGACCTGGTCCACGCGATACTGCAGCGATACGTCTCCGCTCGCCTCGAGCACGGGGTCGGTCCCGACCGGGACCTGTTGATGTCGGCGCTCCAACAGGAGTGTGAGGAGGCCGTCGCGGCGGCCCCCGGGCTGCTCGCCCCGCTGTGGCGCCGTCGGCAGATGCTCCTGGCCGTTGAGCTCGGGCGGTGGTTCGACGAGGACAGTGCCGATGCCGACGCGGGGTGGCGGCCCACCGCCACCGAGCTCGGGTTCGGACGCCGGTCCCCCGGGGAACCGACGATCGAGATCCCGTTCGACGTGGCCACCTCCCGCGGACCGGAGACCCTGCTGCTGGCCGGATCGATCGACCGCCTCGACGTCCGGGGCGGCACGCAACGCGTCACCGACTACAAGACCGGGAAGCCTCCCGGGTCGGAGCAACGCCCGAGCGAGGACGACCCCACCCTGTCCGGCACCCGGTTCCAGCTGCCCCTGTACGCCGCGGCCGCCGCCACCGCACGGGACATGCCGGTGAGCGAGGTCCGCTACTGGTACTGCACCGAACGCGGCGGCTTCGAACAGATCTCCCTCCCCGTCTCGGACGCCCTGATGGACCGGGTCCGCTCCGACGTCGGGCACCTGGTCGACGCCGTCCAGCGGGGATGGTTCCCCCTGAAGGGCGGACGCGGGTCCTCCCGGGACCTGGCCGACCTCCTCGGGGGAACGGATCTGGACCGCACGTGGGAGCGTCTGTCGAGGCAGGAACCACTGGCGTCCCATCCCGCGTTCGCCGGCATCGTCACCGGGGACCAGACCGACATCGGATCGGATGCGACCGTATGAGCCTGCTCCACGACCAACCCGCCCGGGATCGGGTCGAGCGCGACACCGCCTCCACCCTGTTCGTCGAGGCCGGGGCGGGAACGGGCAAGACCCACGCCCTGGTCAACCGGCTCGGCACCCTTCTACTCGTCGACGCTGTGCCCGTGGACCGGATAGCCGCGATCACCTTCACCGAGAAGGCTGCCGCCGAGTTGCGGGACCGGCTCCGCGTCCACCTGGTGGATGAACGAGACCGCGGGAACCCTCGAGCGGATGCCGCGCTCGCCGGGCTCGACACCGCGGCCATCGGGACCCTGCACTCGTTCGCACTGCGCCTGCTCTCCGAGAACCCGCTCGAGGCCGGGATCCCTCCCCGGGTGACCGCCCAGCAGGACACCGCCGAGGCAACGGCCGTCGAGGCCATGTGGCAGGAGTGCGCCACCGTCCTGTTCGGCGGCGACCGGGACGGTTCCCGTTCGGGGGTCCTCGCCCAGTCCGTCGACGACCTGCTCGACGCCGGGGTCGGCACGCTCGCCTTCCGCGAGATGGTCGAGGCGCTGCACCGGGACTGGGACCGCCTGCCCACCGGGCCACTGCACTCCGCCGCATCTCCGGACGCCGAACTGCCCACCTCCCCCGACCTGGCAGAGATCGCCGCCGCCATCGGATCGATCACCGGATGGCGCGAGTCCTGTCAGGACGAGACGGACAAGCTGTACGAGACCCTCTCACGCCACGAGGCGTGGTTGACGGACCTGCAGTCGGCAGCCACCGATCGGACGGCCTCACCTACCTGGGTCGAACTCCTCGCCAAACCCCTCGGCCCCGGTAGCGGGGGGAAAGGGCCCAACTGGGGAGGCGCGGACACGGTCAAGGAGATCAAGGAGGAGATCAAGAGGCTGCCCTCGATCTGCACCGAGGTCCTGTCCGCCCACTGGCGCCCACGCATCGCGATCGTCCTGGACGCCCTCATCCCGGTGATCCGTAGACATGCGGACGACCGACGCAGACACGGCACTCTGCAGTTCCACGACCAGCTCGTCCTGGCCCGCGAGTTGCTGCAGGTCCCGGAGGTCAGACGACGCGTCAGGGCCCGGTACACGCGGATCCTCATCGACGAGTTCCAGGACACCGATCCCATCCAGCTCGATCTCGCGACGCTTCTCACTGACGCCGAACCCGAACACGACCCCGGGGCAGGGTCAGAGTCAGGGGCAGGGAGGCTCTTCACCGTCGGCGACCCCAAGCAGTCCATCTACCGTTTCCGGCGGGCCGACATCTCCACGTACCTGCGAGCGCAGAGCGGGGACGGGGTCGAGATCGAACGCCTGAGCACCAACTTCCGGTGCTCGCGAGCGGTGCTCGACTGGGTGAACACGGTGTTCTCCGAGGTCCTGCTCGCAGCCGAGGGTGTGCAACCCGACTACCGGGAACTCGAGCCGGGGCCCGGTCGGCCGCCGTACGACCCCGCGCACGGTCCCCGACCGTTCGTCTTCCGCACCGAGGACGTCCCCGAGCACCCCGACCACTGCCCGCCCGACGCGACCGACGATCAGAGACGGCACTGGACCGAGGCCTCCGACGTCGCCCGGGTGATCGCCACCGCGGTGCGCGAAGGATGGACGCACGAGTCGAAGAACGGCGACCAGACCCCACTGCGGCTCGGCGACATCGCGATCCTCCTCCCCTCCCGTGGGTCGCTGCCCATGATCGAGAAGTGCCTCGACCACGCCGGGATCGACTTCCGTACCGAGGCGTCGTCGATCGTCTACGGCACCCCGGAGATCCGCGATCTCCTCCTCGCGGTCCGGGCGGTGGCCAACACCGCCGACGAGGCCTCGCTCGTCGGCGCGCTCCGCTCCCCGCTGTTCGGCTGCGGCGACGACGACCTGCTCCGGTGGCGCGCCGCCGGTGGAGCCTGGGCCCCCGGCGCCCCGGCACCCGATGGCCTGGCGGACTCCCCCGTGGCCGGGGGGATCGGGTATCTCTTCGCCCTGGCCCGGGAGTCCCGGCGACCGGGCGAACTCCTGGAGAAGCTCGTGCACGACCGCATGGTCTTCGAGTCGGCCGCCGAGTCCCCGCGGCGCCGCGACCTGTGGCGACGCATCCGCTTCGTGATCGAGCACGCCTGGCAGTGGGAGGAGTCCGCCGCGGACCCCGCCCGCGCCGACCTGCGGGAGTACGCCGACTGGGCTCTGGCCCTCACCGCCGAAGACGCCCGCGTCCCGGAGGCGGCGATCCCGGAGATCGGAGTCGACGCGGTGCGGATCACCACCATCCACGCCGCCAAGGGACTCGAATACCCGATGGTCGTGCTCGCCGGGATGAGCCGTGGTTGGCCCGGCGACCGGGACAGGCTGCTGTGGACCCACGAGGAACCACCCCGCCCCGTGGCCTCGTTCTCCACCGCGGTGCGTGATCCCGGTTTCGCACGGGCAGCGGAGCGCGAGGCGCAGCACTCTCTGGCCGAGCGGATCAGGCTGCTGTACGTGGCCGCAACGCGCGCGGAGAGTCGGCTCGCCGTCTCAGGCCACGGATTCGTCCGGACCAAGGCCAAGCCGCACAACCCCAGGAAACTGTGGGGGTCACTCTTCGGCTCGGTGATGGAGGAACCCGACACCCCGGAACTCGTCGCCTACGGCGAGGGCTTGCTCGATCCCGCGGACGCGCCCCGGGTCGACGTCCCCGACCGCCGCGACTGGCTCGACCGCGGCCGGACCATCACCGCCCGCTCCGCCGAGCGAGCCGGGTGGTCGGCGACCCGCATCGTCCATCCCGCCCCTGCCGACCCCACTGACGCGACCACCGATGAGGTGACCTCGAAGGCCGGCCTCTCGCTCCCTGAGCAGCTCGCCGCTGCTCTCCGCGACCGGTTCGCACCCGCTCCTGCGCGCGAGGAGGAACTGCCGCCCGCACCGCGGAGCGTCCCCCTGGCCTCCGGACCCGATGTCGGCACCGCGGTCCATCACCTCGCCGAGCACACCGATCTCTCCGTGCTCACCACGGACCCGACCGCGGCGACCGGGGAGTGGGAACTGTGGGCGGCTGGCCAGCTCACCGCGCTCGGACTCGGCGGCGGGTTCCGCGGAACCCGGACCCCCGAGGCCGTCGACGAGATGGTCGCCGTCGCCCGCACAGCCCTCACCTCGGAACCCGTCAGGAGAGCGGCCAGCCGCCCCCACTGGGTGGAACTACCGGTCGCGGGGCCACTCGCCACCGCCGACGGGACGACGGTGGCGGTGGACGGGGTGGTCGATCTGGTCGTGGACGAACCCGACGGTTCGCTGTCCGTCATCGACTACAAGACCGATGTGGCCGTCACCAGCGGGACCGTCGACGAGTACCTGCTCCAGTTGTGCGCCTACGCCGAACTCCTGTGCGCGACCACCGGCCGGACGGTGTCGCGGATCGAGCTGGTGTTCTGCCGCGGCAGCCGGGCCACCGTCATCGGACGGGAGCTCAACTGAGGTTCGTCCACACGACCCGGCCGTTCGCCGCAACAGCAAGAGCGGCATCGCAGGGTTCGCCGGTGGTCAACGCCTGGTACAGCTCGACCAACAGGTCCACGACGGAATCCCACACCCGGTACAGCGGCTCGTCGCCGCCGTACGCCCACACGGCACCCGCACCCGGGCCACCCCGGTAGGAGACCGCGTACCCGTACCCGCGTCGCTCCGCGATCGGCCACAGTCGACCGCTCCAGGACGCTCCGACCCCCGGTTCCGACCCGAGTCCACCGATGGCCATCGCGTGCTCGAACCGCATCGCCTGCACATCGAATCCCTCGGCAGCACCCAACGGTTCCGCGAACGGCAACAGACCCTCGACCGAATCCAGGCCCGTCCGGCGCAGATGCCAGAGCAGAGTCCGGATCCCCACCGAATCGTCGACCCCGCAACTGTCGAGGAGCATCCCGGTCCGGCTGTCGGACGCACGAGGATCATCCAGCCACGCACCGGGCACGCTGTCGACCTTCAGGAGGACGGCGATCGCATCGCACAACTCCCCCACCTGCTCGTCGAGGACGACCGCGGCCTCCTCGGACCGGCCTGACCTCGATCGTCGGGCCATCTGTTCGGAGAACGCCGGGGTCTCGGTGATCCCGGCCGGCGGCCCGGTCGGTCCGTCACCCCGCTCACCGTCCATCGCCCACCGGATCCGGTCGAGGGCGCCGTCGAACTCGGCGCCCCACTCCGCCCGGGTCGAGGACGAGTCGGAGTGCCGGAAGGTTGGCACCGCAGACTCCGATACCAGCGCTCGCGCCGGCTGTTCCGCCGTCGATTCCGGCGTTGATTCCGCCGTCGATCCGGCCCCGTCCTCCCGCGTCGCCGGGATCGCCCCGGTGACGTCGGCGAGGAGGTCCATCCGTGCGCGGCGGCTGTCGCGCATCCGGTCACGCTCTGACCGCGTGAACGACAGCACCGGAAGGGTGAGCAGTAACGCGGCCTGCCTGCCGGAGAAGCCGAACCCCAGCTTGAGGGCTCGCCGTGCGTCGACCGGGGATTCCGCCCGCCGGATCGTCTCCATCACGGCATCGAGGTCCTCGCACGCCAGGAGCACCGCCTCGGCCTCGTCCCACGCTCTCGCGGCATCGTCCCCCGGCTCGAACCAGCCTCCCACCGCACCCGAAGCGACCACACCAGACCCCCGACCTTCTCTACAACGCAACAGACCCGGCCCCCACCGGATCCACGCGAATCCTACGCCCGCCGACACTCTCACGGGCATGCAGCCACACAGCCCCAGCCGCGGACCCCACGGACGGTTGTGACCGATCTCTCCGGTCACCTCAGGTCGCTGACCAGGACTTTCCAACTATCCAGCTATTCCACAGGGACGGCGAAGGATTACCTCGGATACGGGCCGTAGGGTCGACGACCATGAACCGAAATCTGATGCTCGAGGACCGGGACCGGAGTCAGTCCACCCCGGCGCCTCCTGCTGAGGGCGCCCGGGCAGAGGTCGTGCCCGCCGGAGACGTCACGGGGCGTCGGGAAGCGACCCCGGCCGCGGTCTTCCCAGCGCCTCTGACCACGATCTCGGCCGCGGTGATGGGTGGGTTGATCGGGCTCGGGGCCGTCTACGGGGTGGCTGCCCGGCTCGCGGACACGCTGGTCGGGGTGGCGGTCATCGTGTTGGTGTTCGCGTTGAGCATGGCCGGCCCCAGGGTGCACGCCGTGGCCCGGTCCGAGGTCGGTCGTACCGTCGCGGTGGTCCTCGAGGCGATCGCCTTCGGCGGTGTGCTCGGCGCCGTCATCGTCCTGTTCTGAGGCGGGCGCCCAACTCCTCCACCAGCGCGTCCTCCAACCCGGCGCCTTCCACGAGGTATCGGCGGATGTCGCCGAACTCCCTGTCCAACGCGTTCAGCGAACGCCGGATGTTGCTCTCCTCGACTCCGATGAGTACGTCGATCGCCTCGAGATTGTCCGGCATGTCGGCTCGGACGTAGGTCCGGATGGAGGTGACGAAGTCGGCGGACAACTCGCGGGTGAGCAGGTAGTCCGTGATCACGTCCTCGTCCCTGACCCCGGCGAGCAACTGCAGTACGGCGGAGATCCAGCCCGTCCGGTCCTTGCCGGCCGTGCAGTGGACGATGGCCGGGCCCGACGAGAGCGCCACCGCGTGGACGGCGCGGCCGAACGCCAGCCGCTCCTGGTCTCCGAGAACGAACCTGTCGTAGGTCGTGGCCATCTCACGGCGCGCGTCCTCCACGCTGAAGGTCCCGGCGCCGGTGAAAGTGGCAGCGGAGGTGTTGCCGGCGAGGACGTCGATGGTCAGGTAGTCGGCGCCGGCGGGGATCACATCGGGCTGTCTGGTGATCTCGTCGTCGGTCCGCAGGTCCACGATGGTGCTCACCCCGAGCCGTTCGAGCACCCCGAGGTCGTCGTCTCCCACGGACAACGTGGTGGAACGGTAGACGAGACCGCGGGCCATGGTCCCCGAGGGGTGGAGCGAGTAGCCGGGGCCCGCCACGTCGCGGAAGTTGTGCACGCTCGTGAGTCGGACGTCACCGGGTGCCGTTCCGGATCCCACCACCTCCGCGACGACCTCGGCCTCGGTCTCGACGTCGGCGCCGGCCTCTGCATCGACCTCGGTGTTCATGCGCGCGTCTGCGCCCATCCCGCGTCCCCTTCGGCTCCCGCGCGCCCGGATGACGCGCCGCCCCTCCGTTCCTACCGGATCGCGGGAGCCGGTGCGAGGCGGCCTCTGCGGAACCGGTTGTCGCTCCGTCCCTACTCCACCCGCGCCCCGGGACCCGACGCGATGTGCCCCTGAGAGGGCCCGGTCGGCCAGGCCAGCGTGGTCGGAGTGGAACGACCCCTCAACTCCACGGTCCCGCCCGCGGTCCAGTGATCGGTCTCGGCGTCGGCCGCCGCCCGGAGGACGGCCTCCGAGGCCAGCACCCGGGAGGGGTGCTCCTTGGCCATCTCGCACAGTCGCGCGGCCTCGTTGACGGCGTCCCCGATCACCGTGTATTCGAACCGGGTCGCGGATCCGACGTACCCGGCCACCACCTCGCCGTAGGAGACCCCGATCCCGGCGGAGCAGTCGGGGACGAGCTCGGGCAGCGCCTCCGCCAGGTCCCGGGCCGAGGCGAGGACCGCCGTCGCGGGGTCGGTGATGGGCGCGGGGGCTCCGAACACGGCCAGCGCCGCGTCGCCCTGGAACTTGTCGAGCAACCCGCCGTGTGACTCGACCCGGTCCACGACCACCTCGAAAAAGGCGTTGAGTGTCTCGACGACCTCCCTCGCGGGCCGCGTGGAGGCCAGCCGGGTGGAGCCGATGAGGTCGACGAACAGCACGCCGACGTACGTGGTGTCCCCACCGAGGTGGGGTTCCTGGATCTCGGCGGCCTGTGCGACCTGGCTGCCCACGTGGCGGACGAACAGCTCGCGCAGTCGCTGACGCTCGCGGATCATCTCCGCCATCCGGTTGAACCCCCGTTGCAGCTGCCCGAGCTCGGTCCCGTCGAACACCTCCACCCGCGCGTCGAGGTCCCCGCCGGCGAGGTCCTCCATGGCCCAGCGCACGGAGTACACCGGGGCGAGCAGGGCGGAGACGAGCAGCCAGGTCGAGGCGAAGCCGGCCGCGAGGGCCCCGAGGCCGAGGATCCCGACGATGGTCACGAGCCGCGAGACCGGGAACTGGTTGTTCGCCGCGGCGTAGGCGCTCAGCAACACGAGGCCGATGAGGGGGAGCCCCGAGCTCACCACCCAGAAGGCCTGCAGCCGGCCGCGCACGCCGATGACCGGGGTGTGCAGGTTCGGTCCGGCCTGCAGCGCGAGCGCGGCGAGCGGACGCAGCGCGATCTCGGCGACGATATAGGCCGTGCCACAGCTCAGGGACCCGATCACCACGATCGCGCCCGTGACGACCCACAGGGCCTGGAGATCCTCGACCGCGAACGCCACCGCGACGACCGTCCCGCCAGCCGCCCAGAGCGCCCCGGTCCGCAGGGTGATTCCGAGCGGCGCCGACAGGCACCGCTCCTGCTCGGCGGCGGTCGGGGGCCGGCTCTCGTCTGCCCACCTCGTCCAGCTGGTCACCACCCGCAGGAGCCACCAGGAGCCGAAGACGATCCCGACGAGAGCGGTCGACGGGATCACCACGAGGGCCGCCGGACTGAACCGTCCGGACAGGACCTGGTCGAGGGGCAGCAGCAGGCCGATCACGATCCAGACACCCACCGCTCCGAGCCCGTGGGTGACCACCAGCATCCGGGTGAGCACCCGCTGGACCCGCTTCTTCCGGCGTGGGGGCTCCTCCCGCTCCAGCCCGAGCATGCGGGTACCCCACGGCGGGCGGGAGGCGTGCGCTGAGGGGGTGGTCACGGGGAGTCGTCCTGCCGGGCGGGGGATGGGGTGTCCATCGTCGCGCGAGAGGGGACCGCACGCGCTCGGAATCGCACTCCTCTTTGCCAGATGGATCACATCTAATGCGCTAACTTAACTCCATGACCACGCCTCAGTTCAACCCCGGCCACGAGATGCGTCACGAGACCTTCGGCGACATCCTGCTCGAGCGCTCCACCGACGACAATCCCGGGCTCCTCTTCGAGGACTCGAGGTGGACGTGGCGGGAGTTCGTGGCGGAGAGCGCGGTCCGCGCCGCGATCCTGTCCGACTGGTCCGCCACCCACGCCGACGCGTACGCCGGCCGCCCCGAGCGGTTCCGTCACCTACACGTCGGCATCCTGCTGGAGAACGTCCCGGAGTACCTGTTCCTCCTGTCCGGGGCCTCCATGGCCGGAGTGACCATCATCGGCATCAACCCCACCCGTCGCGGTGCCGAACTGGCCTCCGACATCCGCGGGGTGGACTGCGACGTGATCGTCACCGATGCCGACGGCGCCGAGTTGCTCGACGGCCTCGCCCTCTCCGACGAGTCGGGAGGCGTCGTGGCCGTGCACGAGGTGGACTCGGCCGGGTGGCAGGACCTGCTGGCCGGGCACGCCGGGGCGGAGCCCCGACTCCACGACGCCGCCCGCGATCCCCACACCCTGCTCGCGCTGCTGTTCACCTCGGGCTCCACGGGAGCGCCCAAGGCGGTGATGTGTTCGACCGGCCGGCTCGCGATGCTCGGCACGATCAACTACCGCAACCTGGTGCTGGACGACGTCGCCTACAGCGCGATGCCGATGTTCCACGGCAACGCGATGTTCGCCGCGTTCGCCCCGGCCGCCTTCGTCGGGTGCACGTTCGCGATGCGCCGGAAGTTCTCGGCCTCGGGCTTCCTGCCCGACGTGCTGCGCTTCGGCGCCACCTACTTCAACTACGTGGGCCGCTCGCTCTCCTACATCCTCGCCCAGCCCGAGCGCCCGGAGGAGAAGCAGACCCGACTGCGGACCGTGTTCGGGACCGAGGCCTCGACGCACGACCGTGCCGAGTTCGCCCGTCGCTTCGGCGTCGAACCGGGCGAGTCGTACGGCTCCAGTGAGGGCGGGGTCGTGATCGGCCGCACCGAGGACACCCCACCGGACGCCCTGGGCGTCGCGGGCGCCTACATGAACGTCGCGATCCTCGACGAGGACGGCCACGAGTGCCCGCGTGCGGAGTTCGACGCCGACGGTGGCCTGGCCAACGCGGGCGAGGCGATCGGCGAGATCTGCAACCTCACCGGGGCCGCGATGTTCGAGGGGTACTACCGCAACCCGGAGGCCACAGCCGAGCGCAACATCGGCGAGGTCTACCACTCCGGCGACCTGGGCTACCGGGACGCCGACGGGTTCTTCTACTTCGCGGGCCGCTCCGGGGACAAGATCCGCGTGGACAGCGAGAACTTCTCCGCCGGCCCCGTCGAGCGGATCCTCGACCGCTTTCCCGGCGTCCTGGTGGTGGCCGTCTACCCCGTGCCGGATCCCCGCACGGGCGACCAGGTCATGGCGGCCATCCAGCTCGAACCGGGCGCGGCGTTCGACCCGGCGGCGTTCTCCGAGTTCTGCCGGACCCAACCCGACATGGGGACCAAGTGGGCGCCGCGCTTCGTGCGGATCATGGAGACCATGCCGGTCACCGCCACCCGGAAGATCGCCAAGCCCAGCCTGCGCCGACAGTCGTGGACCGAGCCCGGCGAGGTGTACGTGCGCGGTGGCGAGAACGGTGACGACGACGAGTTCCAGCCGCTGACCAGCGCGGTCCGCGACTCACTACTCGCCCAGTACCGTCTCCACGGTCGGCAGCCGTCCGGGGTGTGAGCAGCGGCGGGGGTCTGAATAGCGGCAGGGTCAGCGAAGGATGCGCAACTGGAACGGGTAGTTGATGGTCCGACCCTGGGTCGCCCGCACCGTGCCGATGAGGTGACCGACGATCTGCAGGACGAAGGAGATGGCCAGCAGGATCAGGCCGATCGGGATGCCGATCACGGTGATGATGAAGATCCAGCCCACGATGCTCATGATCCACAGGCCGAGGTTGAAGTTGAACGACCCCGCGGCCGCCTGCCGGACGAACGGGCTGCGGTCCTTGTAGATCAACCACATCACGAGCGGTCCGACGAAGGAGAGCCACCCGGCGGACAGCGCCATGGCGATGAGGCTGGACGCGTGCGCCAGAGCGGCGGGGGTGCGGTCGTCGGGTCCGGCTACGGGCTGCTGTCCATACCGGGGGTCGCCGTACTGCTGGAATCCGGGCTGCTGGGTCATGCCCCCAGTGTGCGCCTCTCGAGGCGGCGTGGCATCAGGGATGTCCCCCGTGTCGTCCGGTTCCGCGACCGATCGTGTCTCCGGGCACCGCGGTCCCCGCTATCCCACGTTTCACCCGCTTGTCACATGCCCCGCCTACCCTGGCGGCCATGGCAGACACCCCACAGGACCCCACCGCAGTCGACTCGGGGACCGACCCTCTCGCCCGGGCGGTGGCCCCGCTGCGGGACGACGTCCGATTCCTCGGTTCCCTGCTCGGCGAGACGATCCGGGAGCACGCCGGGGACCGGGTGTTCGATCTCGTCGAGACGGCCCGCCGGACGGCGTTCGCGGTCCGGCGCTCGGAGGCCGACCGCGACGAGGTGTCGGCCCTGTTCAAGGACATCAGCGCCGCGGACGCCATTCCGGTGATCCGTGCGTTCTCCCTGTTCGCGTTGCTGGCCAACGTGGCGGAGGACCTGCACCAGGAGCGCCGCAGGCGGATGCACAGGGCCGCCGGCGAGACGCCGCCGGACGGGGACCTGGAGGTCACGTGGACCCGGCTCGCGGAGCTGCTGGAGGGGGACGGCGACGAGCGACTGGCCGCCGTTCGGGCCACCGCTCGCGTCTCCCCGGTCCTCACCGCGCACCCCACGGAGACCCGACGCCGGATGGTGTTCGAGGCCACCCGCCGGGTTCACGTCCTCATGGGCCGCCGGGACGTGCTGCGATCGGGGGAACAGGATCCCGTGACGGAATCCGAACTCGCCGAACTCGAGCTCGAGCTGCGCAGGCTCGTCCTCGCGCTGTGGCAGACCGCCCTCATCCGGAACGAGCGTCCCCACATCGAGGACGAGGTGATGGCCGGACTCCAGTACTACGAGGCCACTCTGCTCGAGGTGATCCCGCCGCTCAACGCCCAGATCGACGAACGCCTCGGGTGCGGTGGCCGCGCGATGGTGCGCCCCGGTTCGTGGATCGGCGGCGACCGCGACGGCAACCCGTACGTCACCGGCGACGTGGTCCGGTTCGCCACCGACCGGGCGGCCGAACTGCTCCACGGCCACTACGCCGAGCAGCTACGCCTGCTCGAACGTGAGCTGTCGATGTCGGCCCGGATCGTGCAGGTCGACTCCGGGATAGCCCAACTGGCCGACTCCCTCACGGACACGGAGGTCGAGGGGAGCCCTGCGCGGGAGGACGTGCCCTTCCGTCAGGCGGTCCGGGTGGTCCGTCGCCGGCTCGCCGCGCGGGCCCGCGCCACGGGGTCCTCGCTGCCCCGCTCGGTGCTGCTGTCCGCCGGGCGACTGATCGGCCTGGACGACGACCCTCCGTACGCCGATCCGGAGGAGATGGCGGCGGACCTCGAGACGATCGACGCCGGGCTCTCCGCGGTGGGATCCGACCTGCTGCGCGCCCCGCGACTGCGGGACCTGCGGTGGGCGCTCAACTCGTTCGGGTTCCACCTTCAGTCCCTGGACATGCGCCAGAATTCGGAGTCACACGAGGAACTGCTCACCGAGGTGTTCGCGATCGCCGGGGTGACCGGGGACTACGCCGCGCTCGACGAGGACGCCCGCGTCGAGCTCCTGCTCGGTGAGCTCTCCCACGACCGGCCGTTGCTCGGCGCCCGGGCCGAGCTCTCGGAGTTCGCGGCCAAGGAGATGGGCGTGCTGAAGGCCGCAGCGGAGGCCGTCTCCGGGCTCGGTCCCGACGTGGTGCAGCACTACATCGTGTCGATGTGCGGGTCGGTCTCCGACCTGCTCGAACCCGCGGTGCTCCTCAAGGAGGTCGGCCTGTTCTCCGGTAGCCCGGACGAGCCCCGGTCGACCGTGCGCCTCATCCCGTTGTTGGAGACTATCGACGACCTCGCCGGCGGCGCCCGGATGCTCGACGCGGCTCTGGTGCTCCCACAGTTCCGCGCGCTGGTCCGCTCCCAGGGCGACGTGCTCGAGATCATGCTCGGGTACTCGGACTCCAACAAGGACGGTGGGTACCTCGCCGCCAACTGGTCGCTGTACGAGGCCGAGCTCGCGCTCGTCGACACGGCCGCCCGTGCCGGTGTGCACCTGCGCTTCTTCCACGGTCGCGGCGGCGCCGTGGGACGCGGTGGCGGCAACTCCTACGACGCGATCCTCGCGCAACCGCCGGGCGCGGTGCAGGGAGCGTTGCGGATCACCGAACAGGGCGAGATCATCTCCGCCAAGTACTCGGAGCCCGTCCGCGCCCGCCGCAACCTCGAGGCGCTCGTCGCGGCCACACTCGAGGTCTCGCTGCTCGACGTCGAGGGTCTCGGTGACGACGCGGAGCAGGCCTACGCGGTGATGGCCGCGCTGGCCCGACTCGGCCGCGAGGCCTACGCCGAGCTGGTGCACGAGGACCCGGGTTTCATCGAGTACTTCACCACCTCCACCCCGCTCAGCGAGATCGGCGAGCTCAACATCGGCTCGCGACCCACCTCCCGCAAGCAGACCTCCACGGTCGACGACCTGCGTGCGATCCCATGGGTGCTGTCGTGGTCCCAGTCCCGGGTCATGCTGCCGGGCTGGTTCGGCGTCGGCACCGCGCTGCGGCGTTGGGTCGAGGACGGCGGGGGTGAGACCGTCGGGGGTGCGACCGACGGTCACGCGAATGCCGGCGACGGTCACAGCGCAGCCGGCGGTGCGGACAGCGAGGAGCGGTTGGCCACGCTCCGGCGCCTCTACCGCCACTGGCCATTCCTGCGGACCACACTGTCCAACATGGCGCAGGTCATGGCCAAGGCCGACATGGGCCTGGCCGCCCGGTACGCCGAGCTGGTGCCGGACGCCGAGGTGGGCAGGAGGATCCACGGGGTGATCTCCGACGAGTTCGACCTCACCCGCGAGATGCTGCTGGCCGTCACCGGGCAGGAGACCATGCTGGACGACAACCCGGCGCTCGCCCGCTCGGTCCGCAACCGGTTCCCGTATCTCGAACCGCTCAACGTGCTGCAGGTGGAGTTGCTGCGGCGCTACCGCGCGGGCGACCGGGACCCGGACATCCGGACGGGCATCCAACTGACCATGAACGGGCTGGCCACCGCGCTGCGCAACTCGGGCTGAGCCCCGCCCGACACAACCCCCGTCGAGAAGAGTGTTCCGAACGCGTTTCCCGAGTAGCGATGCGCGAAACACTCTTCTCGACGCGGGGGACGGCCGGCGGGGGCTCGTCGGGGCCGGCGGGGGCCGGGCCGGGCCGCTACCGCAGTTGCCGCTGCGTGAGCGGGATGAGCAGCACGCACACCACCGCCAGGGCCGCGATCCAGGGCACCGGTCCGCCGAGACGGGAGAGCACCGCGAGCACGTACGGCGTGGCCATCCCGAGGTAGGCCAGGACGTAGAAGACGGCCACGAGTCCGGCGTGGTCGCGGGGCCCGGACTGGAACTCCACCTCGACCAGTCCGGCCACCAGCAGGGTCGCGTAGCCCGCACCCAGCAGGACCGCGACGGGCAGGAGCCACAACGCGCGGCCCGGAAGGTCGGGCGACGCGGCCAGGGCGGCCCCGGCGGCCATGCCCAGCGCGGCGGCCGCCAGTCCCATCACCGGGGGCCGGGACGGCGGCGAGGCCGCGGCGAGCCGACGCACGGTGGGCTGGACCAGCACCCCGGCGCCGAGCGTGACGCCCACCATGACCCCGGCGTACGCGGTCGGCAGCCCTCCGGCGTCGCCTCCGAGCAGGTCCGCCAGGACCGCGAACGACATGCTGGCGCAGCCGAACACCAGCGGCGCCCAGGGGGCGACCCCGAGCAGGAACCTGCGGGTGCCCGCACTGGCGGGGATGAGCCCGGCCGAGGCGGAGCCTCCGTGCGGCCGGTACGGGTCGGCGGCGTTCCAGGCCGCCACCAGCGCGACCGACCCGAGCACCAGGTGGGGCAGGTAGGGGGACACCATGGGAGCGGGTGCGAACTCGCCCACCAGGCCCCCGACCAGGCCGCCCAGCCCGAACCCGCCGGTCAGGGCGATCGCGGCCCGTCGCGCTCCGGTCCCGGGCGGGGCGCCCGCGGAGAGTTCACGCACCCAGGCGCTCCCCGCACCGAACGCGGCGCCCGACGCGAGCCCGGCCAGGAAGCGGCCGAGGTACAGCCACAGTGGGTCCTGCGGGCCGAACAGCATCAGCACGGTGGCGACCAGGGACAGGACGAGGACCGGCCGCATGAGCACGCGCCGACCGTGGGCGTCGGACCACCGGCCCGCCACGAGCAGTGTCGGCAGCAGCCCGACGATGTACACGCTGAACATCGCGGTGACGTCGGACTGTCCGAGCCCCTGCTCCTCGCGGTAGAGGAACAGCAGTGGCGCGAACTGGTTGGCGCCCCATCCCACGGCGAACACCGCGAGGGCGGCGCGCAACCACGCGCGATCGGTAGGCGGACTTGTCATGTGGCAGAACCTATCGCCCGATCGTCAGGTCAGCGCCTCGATCACGAACGCCACCCCCACCGCCACGAACAGCGCGCTGACGACCACGTCCACCGTCGGCAGGACCCGTCCGACCCGCTCGTTGACACGTCGGTGCGACGCCGCAACGGCGAGAGCGCAGAACCACACCAGCGCGACTGCGATCATCCCCGCCACCAGCACGACCGACTGCCCGGGCGGGACCTCGCCGCTGAGGAACGGGGTCAGGACGGCACCGAAGAACACCAGGGCCTTGGGGTTGGCCAGGTTGGTGGCCAGACCTCGGGCGAAGTCTGTCCGCGGCACCAGTTCCGCTACTCCCGCGTCGGAGTGTGGGTCAGGGATCGCGTCGGGGCTGGCCCCTGCCGCTGACCGCGCTCGCCACCAGCCCCGCAGCCCGAGTACCCCCAGGCTCGCCAGCAGGAGTCCCCCGGCCACCTGCAGCCCGGTCATGACCTGCGGGTACACACGCACCAGTGCCGCCAGACCGGCGAACGCTGCCGCGAGCCAGATCGCGATTCCGGTGACCACCCCGACCGCCGTGGCGATACCGTGGCGTCGCCCGACGAGCGCACGGTGGAGGACGACGACGAGGTCGGGCCCCGGTGAGATCACCGCGATCACCCAGATTCCGTAGAGCGCCGCGACCTGTCCCGCGGTCACGCAGCGGACTCCATCGCCAGGAGACGCCTCTTGACCTCGAGCCCGCCCCGGTACCCGCCGAGTCCGCCGTCCGACCGCAGGATCCGGTGGCACGGCCACACCAGGGGAAGCGGGTTGGTGGCGCACGCCGTGCCCACCGCGCGCACCGCCCCGGGCTTGTCGAGGGCGGTGGCGATCTCTCGATACGTCGCCGTGTGTCCGTATCCCACCTCCGGGAGTCGGTGCTGAACGAGACCGCGGAACCCGGAGGCCAGGACGGTGTCCAGCGGCAGGGAGAACTCCCGCCGACGACCCGCGAGGTAGTCGTGGATCTGCGTGGTGGCCTCATCGAGGACTCCCGTGGCATCGACACCACCCGTGGCCTCGTCCGGCGATCCGGAGGCACCCGCCTGCACGACCCGGGGCCCGATCTTCGCGGCGAGCATCTGCAGGACCTCGTCCCGGGGTTCGCCCTCGAACGCCACGTACGCCAGACCCTGCGGGGTCGCCGCCAGGAGCAACCCGCCGATCGGCGAGTCGACGGACCGGAACAGCACGTCCACCAGCCCCTCCTGTTGCGCCTGCCGCGCCAGGCGGTCGCGCAACCGGCCCGTGTCCGCGGAAGCGCCGCGGAGTGTGTCGATGACGTCGTCCCTGGTCATGGCTCCTCCATCGTTGGTGTCGTCTGCACGGTCTGGTCAGGCACGGTCTCTCGCTCCACGGTCCGCCTCAGGGCCGCCACCCCGTCGGCGGCCGCCCGTCTGGCGGCTGCCTCACCGCCGCCGGTGAGCGCGGCGATCTCGGCGTACGGCAGCCCGCCCAGATACCGGTAGGCCACACAGAGCCGCTGCCGGGTGGGCAGAGCGGCGACCGCGCCCCATATCTGGTGGTCGCCGAGTTCGTCGTCGTCGCCCGCACGGCTGCCACTCCACCCGCCGTCACTCCGCCCGCCGCCACTCCTCCCGCGGCCACTCCTCCCGCGGCCACCGCCCGCCCACTCCTCGAGCAGGGCGACGTCGTCCACACCTCCCGCCGGGGCTGCGATGCGCGCCGATCTGCGCACCACGTCCACGGCGCGGCGGTGGGCGACCCTGACCAGCCACGCCTCCACATTGGTCTCCTCCGGCAGGTCCGGCCAGGCCCGCAGCGCGGACAGGAACGTCTCGGACCAGGCGTCATCCGCATCGGGACCGGGGCCCAGGACCGCACGGCACACTCGTAGGACGGTCGGCCCGTGCCGGACCACCGCACCGTCGAAGGCTGCCCTCATGTGTCAGATCCTCCCCTCGTCCCTTCCGCCTCGTTCACACGCCCCGGCCACTCATCCCGGCCACCGGTCTCAGGAGGTAGTCGTTCCGAGCCGCGAGAACGTGAGGTCCGTGCGGCAGGAGGCGAAACCGGGGCCTCTACCTGACGTCGACGCCCGCGGCGGGTGATACCTTCGGACCACCAACACCGCTGATGAATGGCTGTCTATGGAGGTGAGTTGCGGTCATGGACCTTCCCCGTATCTTCACCATCCGCGAGAGCAGCCATCGGATCCACAATCCACTGACCGAGGTCAAGCTCGCCGCCCTAGGGGCAGCCCTCCGGCTCGCCCCAGGAACGCGTGCACTGGACCTGGCCAGCGGCTCGGGTGAGATGTTGAGCACCTGGGCCCGTGATCACGGGATCACGGGCACCGGTGTGGACATCAGCACGGTCTTCACCGAGGCAGCCCGAGCCCGCGCCGCCGAACTCGGCGTGGCCGACCGTGTCGAGTTCATCCACGGTGACGCCGCCGGCCATGTGGCGGACGAGCCGGTTGATCTGGCCGCATGTGTCGGTGCCACCTGGATCGGCAGCGGTGTCGCCGGGACGACAGAGTTGCTCGATCGCAGCCTGCGTCCCGGAGGCGTGATGCTGATCGGCGAGCCGTACTGGCGGCGGACCCCGCCGGACAAGGAGACGGCCGTCGCCTGCCAGGCCACCGCCATCGCCGACTTTCAGGAGCTCCCAGACCTGATGGGGACGTTTCATGATCTCGGGTACGACATCGTCGAGATGATGCTCGCCGACCAGGACAGCTGGGACCGGTACACAGCGGCCCAATGGCTCAACCTGCGCCTCTGGCTCGACCGGAACCCCGACGACGATCTGGTCCCGGAGGTGCGTGAGGAACTCGCCACCGCGCCCGCCCGCTACACGCGTTTCACGCGTGAGTACCTCGGATGGGGCGTGTTCGCCCTCATGAAGCGCTGACACTCATCCCACGCGGTGATCGCGAGTCGCGACTCCTCGGATCGACACTTATACAGCTTTCCCTCGCCCGTCCGGTGCTCGGTACTGTCGAGAGTCGGATATCTCCGGGCGGGACGCCGCATCGGACTTGCGTGTGGAGGACAGGGAATGGCATCGATCTTCATCTCGGGCGGGGCGGCTGGAATCGGTCTGGCAACGGCGGAGCGATTCGGCCGCGAGGGATGGACTGTCGGGGTGTACGACGTCGACAAGGACGCTCTGGCCACGGTGCGGTCGAGGCATCCCGACTGGATCACCGGAGAGCTCGACGTCCGCGACATGCAGCAATGGGAGAAGGCGCTGGGCGAGTTCACCTCGCACACCGGTGGGACCCTCGACGTCCTGGACAACAACGCGGGCGTTCTCGTCGCTGGCGATCTGCAGGAGATCTCGGCTGACGCGGTCAAGGCCCAGATCGACATCGATGTGTTGGGCGTGACGCTCGGCGCCAAAGCCGCGTTCCCGTACCTCAAGGCCACGCCGGGGTCACACCTGGTCAACATCGCGTCCGCGTCTGCGATCTACGGTCAGCCCGGGATCGCCACGTACAGCGCCGCCAAATTCTATGTCGCCGGACTGACCGAGGCGTTGGAGCTCGAGTGGGCACCGCACGGCGTGCGTGTGGTGGGGATCTGGCCGCTGTGGGCCAAGACCGCTCTCGCGGACCCCAAGGCCAAGACGACCAGGACGCTCGGCATCAAGATCACTCCCGAGCAGGTCGCGGACAAGGTCTGGCAGTCCGTCCACCCGACGACCCTTGACCGCCGCTTTCATCGCACGTCCTACAGCGTCGGTGAGCAGACGACCGTGCTCGCGAACATCTCCAAGTTCTCGCCCAACTTCGCGACGCGCCTGGTCAACAAGGTCCTGGCCCAGTAAGGCCTCCCGTCGAGCTGATCGTGGGGCACCTTTCGAGCGTTGCACTGAGCCTTGTTGAGAGCAGAGGTCACCTTGGCGTCCGCGACCTGAGTTCGACCAGACCCAGGCACTCGCCCGGCCGACGGCGTCCGCAGTAGTCGTCCCGAGCGAAGAGAACGTGAGGTCCGTGCGGTACCCGATCCCGCTCGGCACTCGCATACTTGTGTGACCTCACACTCTTTGGGAGTCACCATGCTCGGTTCCCGCACCCCACGCCGCCTGCGTTCCCGACTGGCTGGCGCCCTCGTCGCCGCCGCGCTGGCCGTACCCGTCGCCGCAGCGGTCACGACCATCACCGCCGCGCCCACGCTCGTCCCGCAGGCCGCCGCCGGGCCGGTGGAGGACGCACTGACGGGCCTCGTCGGGGACCTGGACCCCACCGGTGAGCTCGGGCCGTACGTGACCGAGGCACTCAACGGCATCAACGGACCCATCGGCGCCCCCGGCCCGCCGGCCGCCGTGGACACCCCGGTCACGTGCCGACCGACCCCGGCCCACCCGCGACCGGTGATCCTCGTCCACGGGACGTTCGACAACGGCCCCAACACCGTGCCGCGACTGGGCGAGCCGCTGCGGAGGCAGGGGTTCTGTGTGATCGCACCGACCCTCGGCGCGTACGCGGGCAACCCCGCCCGGGGAGGTCTCGACTCGATCGTCGGCGCGTCCGGTCCGCAGCTCGCCGGGGTGATCGACCACGTGCGCGCGGTCACCGGAGCGGCCCAGGTGGACCTGGTGGGCTACTCCCAGGGCGCCTCGATCGCGGGGTACACCACCAAGGTGTTGCGTCCCGGCGCGGTGGGCAGGGTGGTCTCGGTGGGCGGGTACTGGGGCGCCGACAACAGCGGGCTGATCCCCCACCAGTTGCCGCCGGGGCTCGCCGGCGCGGCGCTATGGGCCGCCAACCTGCGGGGTCTGGCCGAACTGTCGCCCGGGAGCCCCATGCTCACCGCCTGGTACGGACTCGACCGCACCCCGTTCCTGCCCGGGGTCGCGTACACGCTCATCGCCACCGGCGGCGACCATCTCCTGCCACCACAGCGGAGCTTCGTGCCGGGGCCCGGCGTCGGGTGGCGGGTCCCGGAGCAGGCCTGCGGCGGCGGCCCGACCTCCCACGGCGGGATGGCGCTCGACCCGCGGACCCACTCGATGGTCGCCCGGGCACTCGGCGGCGCGGGCGCCTGCTGAGTTCAGCCTGATGAGATCGCCGGCCTCGAGAGGGCCGGAGCCGGGTCAGCCGATACCGCTGCTGCGGCCCTCCACGCTCCGACGGTCGCCGCGGTGGCGCTGGACGAGCTCGTAGGCGTCCCGGAGCCCGAGACCGGGGTGCGCCACCCGGAGTCGCCGGACCGCGTCGACCTCACCGGACGAGGACTGCACCGCCTCGGCGACCTCGGCCGCCCCGAGCTCGGAGGCGATGCGACGCGAGCGGTCCTCGCCGCTGGCCCCGAACCACCACCGGCGGGCGGCCGCGGCGAAAAGCAACACCGCGAGCGCGCTCCACAGCAGGACGTCGAGGGTGCCGGCCTCGGGGGAGGTCAGTTCTACGGCCGCCACCACGAGCGCGCCGATCCCGCCGAGCGCGGTGGCCGCCACGTACGCGACCGTCTGCGCACCACGCGGGGCCGGGCCGTCCGCGCCGTGCGGGCCGGCGGATCCGGAGTCGTTCACAGAGTGATCCGAGGGAGTGCGGGAGGTCACGAGGCGACCACCTCGTCGTCGTCGCCGTCTGTCGTCCCACCCCCAGGGTCCGCCGCCAGGCCGTGTTGCAGGCGGTGCTCCACCCGGTCCACCTTTCCGCGCAGCTCACCGGAGCGGCCGGGTCGCAGGTCGGCCTTGAGCACCAGGCTCACGCGCGGGGAGACCGCCAGGACCGCCTCGGTGGCGGCGCGGACGACGGGCATGACCTCGTCCCAGTCGCCCTCGATGGTGGTGAACATCGAGGTGGTCTCGTGGGGCAGACCGGACGCGCGGACCACCCGCACCGCCTCGGCGACGGCCTCGCTCATGGACGCCGTCGCGTCCTCGGTGGTGGTGGGTGCGACGGAGAACGCGAAGAGCATGGCCCCACGGTAGGCCTCTCCCCGGCGCGGCGCAGATCGAGGTCCGACCGGGACCGGCCGTCAGACGCGGGACACCTGCTGCGGCACACCAGGCTCGTACCCGGCCCCGGTCAGCAGTTCCCGGACGCGCGGGATGACCTTGCGACCGTAGAGGTCGACAGAGTTCATGAGGTGCTCGTGCGGGGTGGGTCCACTGGCGTACTTGAGGTCGAAGCGGTCCAGGCCCAGCGTGCGGACGGTCGCGGCGATCTTCTGCGCGACGGTCTCGGGTGAGCCCACGTACATCGCCCCGGACCGCACCTCGCGGTGGAAATCGGCCTCCACCGCGTCCCCCCATCCGCGCTCACGGCCGATCTTGTTGCGGTTGACCAGCCAGTGCGGCATAGCCAGGGCGGCGGCCTTCTCGTCGGTCTCCGCGACGAAGCCCGGTGAGTGCACGGCGATCGGCAACCGCGGCGCGTCGGCGCCCGAGAGCTGCGCGTTGGCCTGGCGGTACAGGTCGGCGAAGGGGGCGAACCCACCGGCGGCCCCGCCGATGATCGCCAGCATCAGGGGCATCCGGTACCGGGCCGCGCGCACCACGGACTCGGGGCTGCCACCCACCGCGATCCAGGCGGAGAGCCCACCCTCGGTCTCCGGGTACACGCGCTGGTCGACCAGGGGGCGCCGCAGCTCCCCGGACCACGTGACCGGCGTCTCGGGCAGCAGCGCGGAGAACAGGTCCAACTTCTCGCTGAACAGCTGCTCGTACTGCTGGAGGTCGAGGCCGAACAGGGGGAACGACTCGGTGAAGGACCCGCGCCCCAACACGACCTCGGCGCGCCCGTTCGACAGGGCGTCGATCGTGGAGAAGCGCTGGAACACGCGGATCGGGTCGTCGCTGGACAGGACGGTGACCGCTGAGCCGAGGGTGATGCGCTTCGTCCGGGTCGCGATGCCGGCGAGCACCACATCCGGGGCGGAGACGGCGTAGTCGGGCCGGTGGTGTTCCCCCACCCCGAACGCGTCGACGCCCACCTGGTCGGCCAGTACCGCCTGCTCGACGACGTCCCGGATGACCTGGGCGTGGTGGACCCGCGCGCCTTGCTGATCGACGGTGGTGTCACCGAAGGTGTCGAGGCCAAAGGCGACGGACTGTGACGACGAGGGGGTCGTGTCGGAAGTGGTGTGCTGAGTCATGCCATCACATTAGTTGACCTGTCAACCATAGGGTCCGCGGACACCCCTGACGTCCCGGCCGGGCGGGTCTACAGTTCGTTCATGACGTTCACCGAGGCCGTGGAACTGGTCGGCAAGACGATGGATGCGGCCGGCGTGGCCGCCATCGTGGTGGGGGCGTTGGTGGCGGCACTGTTCGCCCTGGACCCGCGTCGGCGGTCCGGCCACGAGGGCGACGTCTACACCGCGTTCCGTCGCCGACTCGGCCGCGCGATCCTACTGGGCCTCGAACTCCTGGTGGCCGCGGACATCATCCGGACCGTCGCGATCTCACCGAGCTACAACTCGGTGGGGTTGCTCGCGCTCGTCGTGCTCATCAGGACCTTCCTCAGCTGGTCGCTCGAGCTGGAGATCTCCGGGCGGTGGCCGTGGCAGAAGGGAGCCGGATCGCGAGCCGACCGCGCCCGGCATGATGGAGGCGACCCGGCGCGAGCCGACGTGCACGACAGCGAGAGGACCACACCATGACCACCACCGATCACGGACCCCACCCCTACGTCGTCAACATCGAGGACGAGACCCTCGGCAACACCAACTACCGGACCACGCTGTGGACCGGCAAGAACCTGCAGATGACGGTCATGGCGATCGCCCCCGGGGACGACATCGGACTCGAGGTACACGAGGACCACGACCAGTTCCTGCGGGTCGAACAGGGTCGCGGCCGCGTCCAGATGGGGCCGGCCGAGGACCGGTTGGAGTTCGACGAGGAGGTCGGCGACGACTGGGTGATCCTCGTGCCCGCCGGGTCGTGGCACAACGTCACCAACATCGGCGACGAGCCGCTCAAGGTCTACTCGATCTACGCCCCGCCGGAGCACGAGCACGGCACCGTCCACGCGACCAAGGCCGAGTCGGACGCCGACGAGCACTGAGGCACGTCGCGCCCTGAGTCGACGACAACCGGGGCGCCTGGCGACGCGCCGGGTTCAGGCGCCGGCGGGACCCTCGTCCCGCCGGCGCCTCGTCGCGCGCACGTACCTCGTGAGCATCCGGTCCATCAGCGCGGGCGACAGGCGCTGCAGCCGCCACGTCGCCCGGGCCCGCGCGGGTTCGATCACGAGCGCCCGGTTCTCCCGGACACCACGCAGGACGCTCTCCGCCAACAGATCCGGGTCCAGCGGTTCCCGTACGCCCTGACCCTCGAGGTAGTAGTGGCGGCCGTCGAAGCCGTCGAGCTCGCCCTTGTCCAGGATCGCGGTGTCCACCGCGGCCGGGCACACCACGGTCACACCGACGCCGTGGCCTGCCGCCTCAGCGCGCAGCGAGAGCCCGAGCCCCACCACGGCGTGTTTGGTCATGGCGTAGCTGGTGATCAGGCCCGCAGGGCACAACCCGCCCATGGAGGCGGTGAGCACGATCGACCCCGACCCCCGGCGGATCATCTCCGGGTACGCCGCGTGGACGCAGTGCACGACCCCGCGGATGTTCACCTCGATGATCGCGTCCCACTGCCCCAGGGTGAGCTGCTCGGTGTCCCCTCCCCAGGTGATGCCGGCGTTGGCGAACATGAGGTCCAGGCCCCCGTGCTCGGCGACCACCTCGCCGACCAGGTCGGACACCGCCTGGGCATCGGTGACATCGAGCGCCGCCGACCGGGCGGTTCCGGTGACCGTCGCGCCCGAGGGCCCGCCCCCGGCGCCGCCGGCTCCCGCGGTGATCTCCTCCGCGACCCGCCGGGCAGCCACCGGGTCGATGTCCGTCACTACGACGTGGGCCCCGGCCGCCACCAGGGCGCGGGCCAGCGCGGCGCCGATCCCCGAGCCGCCGCCGGTGACGATCGCGGACCGCCCTGGCAGCGCCGCGGCACCACGGCCGTCACCGCGGCTTCCCCTGCGGCGGCCGTCTCCCCGGCGGCCCCGACCCGGCCTCACGAGAACGCCTTGGTGGCCAGACCGAGCACATCCGGATAGCGGCGCAACTGGGCGCCGCCGTCGACGGCCAGGTCCTCCCCCGTCATCCAGGGCGAGTCCGCGAGGTAGAGCACCGCCCGGGCGACGTCCTCCGCGGTGCCCCGGTGCGGGACCGCCGCGTTCTCGGCGTACTCCTCGGCGAGCCCGGGGATCTGCAGGACCGGTTCGGTGAGCGGGGTGACCAGGAACCCGGGTGAGACCGTGTTCACCCGGATCCCCCGCTCCCCGAGCTCGAGTGCGGCGACCTGGGCCAGCATCACCAGACCGGCCTTGGCCGCGCAGTACGCGGCCATCCCCCGGCCGGGCTGCCGCGCGTTGAGCGAGGCGATGGCGACGATCGACCCGCCCTCGCCGACCACCCGTCCGGCGTGTTTGAGCACGAGGAACGCGCCGGTGAGACACACGTCCACGACACGCCTGAACTCCGCGGTGTCGTGGTCGGTGACCAGCCCGAGCGTGCTCACCCCGGCTGTGGTGACAACCAGCTCGGGGCCGGTGCCGGAGAACAGCGCCTCCACCGAGGACTCGTCCACCACGTCGACGACCCTGTGGTCGTGACCCGGACCGTGGGGGCCGGTCGAGGCCCCCAGGCCGGCCGAGTCCGCCAGCTCGGCCAGCTCGGCCACGCGCGCCTCGGCGAGGTCGCCGTTGACGTCGGCCACCGTCACCCGCCACCCGTCCGAGGCGAGCTGCCGCGCCGTGGCCCATCCGATCCCGGATGCGCCGCCGACCACCACCGCGTGCCGCCTACCGGTCGTGTCGTCTGCCATTTCCGCCTCCGTCCGGGATGGGGCCCGGGGCGAGGTGCCCCGTCAGCGCGCCAGGGACGCTGTTGACGCCCGTCAATCCCTGGCCATAATCTAGGACCGCAATGTGATTCGCGCCATAGCTTTCCGGCGCGGCGGTCCCCCGGCCCGAAGAGGTTCCCATGACATCCATCCCCACCGTCGCCGTCATCGGCGCGGGCATCAGTGGTCTCACCACCCTGAAGATGCTCGAGGACTACGGCATCGGGGCGGTGTGCTTCGAGGCCTCCGACCGGATCGGCGGCAACTGGGCGTTCGACAACCCCAACGGGAGTTCGAGCGCGTACCGGTCGCTGCACATCGACACCTCCAAGCACCAGCTGAGTTTCCGCGACTTCCCCATGCCCGAGGAATTCCCGGACTTCCCGCACCATTCGCAGATCAAGCAGTACCTCGACGACTACGCCGAGGCCTTCGACCTGCTGCGATCGATCGAGTTCGAGAACCGGGTGCTGCACGCCGAGCGCCTCGAGGGCGGCGGCTGGGAGCTGACCACCGAGCACACCGGCACCCGTCGCTTCGACGCGCTGGTGGTGGGGAACGGACACCACTGGGACCCGCGGTTCGGCGACTTCCCGGGCGAGTTCACCGGCGAGATGATCCACTCGCACGCCTACGTCGACCCGTGGGACCCGCTGGAGCTGATGGACAAGCGCGTCCTCGTGGTGGGCCTGGGCAACAGCGCCGCCGACATCGCGGTCGAACTGTCCTCCAAGGTGATGCGGAACGAGGTGGTGATCTCCACCCGGTCGGGCGCGTGGATCGTCCCGAAGTACATCGCCGGCCAACCGGCCGACAAGTACTTCGCCACGTTCCCGTTCCTGCCCTATTCGTGGCAGCGCAAGGCCATCCAGGCCATGCAGCCGATGTCGGCGGGTCGACCCGAGTCCTACGGGCTGCCCAAGCCCAACCACAAGTTCTTCGAGGCCCACCCCACCCAGTCCGTCGAGTTGCCGCTGCGGCTGGGCTCGGGGGACATCACGGCCAAGGGCAACATCGCTCGTTTCGAGGGACGGACCGTGCACTTCGAGGACGGCACGGCCCAGGAGTTCGACGTGGTCATCCAGGCCACCGGCTACAACACCTCGTTCCCGTTCTTCGACCCCGAGTTCCTCAGCGCCGACGCGCACAACCACGTGCCGCTCTACAAGCGGATGTTCTCGCCGGGGATCGACGACCTCGTGATGGTCGGCTTCGCCCAGTCCACACCCACTCTGTTCCCGTTCGTCGAGGCCCAGGCCCGGCTGGCCGCCGCGTGGGCGGCCGGCCTGTACCGGACCCCGGGGCGGGCGGAGATGGAGCAGGTCATCGTGGCCGACGAGAAGAAGTACATCGGTCACATGCTCGACACCCCGCGACACCAGCAGCAGGTGGACTATTTCCTCTACGAACACGATCTGCGTACCCACGAGATCCCCCAGGGCAGGGAGCGCGCGTCACGCCTCGGCGGGATGATCCGGTCGGCGGCGACCGCGTGAGCGCGGGCGGCACCGGTGGTGAGGGCTCGAACGGTTCCCCGCGTGGGGACCGTCGACGGGAGGCCTTGTTGGCCGAGCTCGACCGACAACTGCGCACCACCAAACTCGACGACATCTCCGTGGCCGATCTCACCGACGCGGCCGGGATCACCCGCTCGGCGTTCTACTTCTACTTCGACTCCAAGGCCGCGGCCGTGACGGTGCTGCTCTCCTCCATCCAGGCGACCGCCGCCAAGTCGAACGACATGCTGGTGAACTCCGACGGCCGCTTCCGGTCCCGCGTGTCCGCCACGCTGAGCCGCCTCGCGGACCGGATGGTCGACAACGCGCACGTCTACCGGGCCCTGCTCACCGCGCGCACCACGCACGAGCCCATGCGCCGCCTCTGGGACGAGGGACGGGCCGAGCTGGCGGCACCGATCGCCGAGTACATCCGTTCGGAGCGGGCGGCCGGCCGGGCCCCCGATGGGGCCGATGCGGATTCGCTCGCCACGGCCCTCATCCAGATCAACGAATCGGTGCTCGAACACCTCGTCTATGACCCCGGTGCGGATCGGGAACCCATGATCGCCACCGCCTCCGACCTGTGGGTCCGGGCCATCTACGGCCGTCCGGACCCGTCGGTCGACAATCCAGGAGAACACTCGTGACCAGTCAGATCACTCCAGTCGACCTCGAGTTCCGCTCCGGCGGGGACACCTGCCGTGGCTGGTTCCTCCCCGCGGGCGGGACCGATCCCGCACCCTGCGTGGTCATGGTCCACGGTCTGGGGGGCACGGCCGACTCGGGCCTGCTCCCGTTCGCCGAGGCCTTCGCGGCGGCCGGGTACGCGGCCTTCGCCTTCGACTACCGGGGTTTCGGCCGGTCCGGTGGCGGACCCCGCCAGGTCGTGTCGCCGTCCCGGCAGCAGGACGACTTCCGGGCGGCGGTCGCCGCGGTCTCGGACCGGCCGGACGTCGACGCCGACCGGATCGTGCTGTGGGGGTGCTCACTGGGCGGCGGGCACGCGCTCGAGGTGGCGCGGGATCCGGGTGGGTCGTCGACCATCGCCGGGGTGATCGCGGTGGTCCCGCTACTCGACGGTCGGGCCGCGGCGGTGGCCGCCGCGCGTCAGCACCAGCCGGGCACCCTGCTCCGTTCGGCCGGCACCACACTCGCGGCCAAGGCGGCGGCGGCCCTGGGCCGCACGGAGCCGATGGTCCCGCTGGTCGGCCCGCCGGGATCGAACGCAGTGCTCTCCCTGGAGGGGTACGAGGATGCCTACCGCTCGGTCGCGGGACCGACCTGGCGCAACGAGATCGGGGGCGGGGTCGGGGCGGTACTGGGCTCCTTCCGGCCCGGAGCGAGAGCCGGGGATCTCGCCGGGCTCCCCGTCCTGATGCAGATCGCCGACCTCGACCGGAGTGCGCCACCACACTCCGCGGGCAACGCGGCGTTCGCTGCCCGCGCAGAGGTGCGCCACTACCCGGGTGACCACTTCGACCTCTTCCCCGGGCGACAGTGCCACGAGCTCGCGGTGACACACGCACTGCACTTCCTGCGCCGTCACCTCGGTTGACCGCCTTCTCCGCATTGCTTGTTGACGCATCACCATCGGCGCGTTATTGTAGGTGACACAACAACCAAACGCCCCGGCGTCCAGCCGGGACATCCTCTGAAGGAGTCACCATGACCGCCACCCTCACCGACCTGACCGGCACCTGGAACCTCGACCCGACCCACACCCGCCTCGGCTTCGTCACCCGCCACGCGATGGTCACCAAGGTCCGCGGGTCGTTCAACGACTACACGGGCAAGGTCACCGTCCCTGCGGAGGGCGTCGAGGGCGCGACCGCCGAGGTCGTCATCAACGCCTCCTCGATCGACACCCGCAACGCCGACCGCGACGGCCACCTCAAGTCCAATGACTTCTTCGACATGGAGAACCACCCGGAGATCACCTTCCACTCCACCACCATCTCCCCGAACGGTTCCGGCGGCGTCGACGTCACGGGAGACCTCACCATCAAGGGCACCACGAAGTCCGTGACCATCCCCTTCGAGTTCGAGGGCACCGCCACCGACCCCTTCGGCAACCTCCGTGCCGGGTTCGAGGGCTCCACCGTGATCAACCGCAGTGACTTCGGTCTGTCCTGGAACGCCGCGCTCGAGACCGGTGGCGTGCTCGTCTCGGAGAAGGTCACCCTCGAGATCGAGCTCTCGGCCATCAAGGAGGCCTGAGCCCGACCCGGCCCGGGCGGGCAGTCCCCGGTTGGACCCCCGTCTGAGCAACTCGTCTGGGCAACCCGGGCGAGACGCCCGGTTGAGACGCCCGGTTCGCGCAACGCCGCCCCCACCTCCTACGAGGTGGGGGCGGCGTTGTTCGCGTAGCGGTCCGGACCGGCGAGGGCGGGGCCTGTGCGCGGGCCGGGTGACGGGCCAGGGTTCGGACTAGGGGACGACGACGAAGACCGCGGTGTGCGAGCCGTCGGCGTCCTGCCAGGTTCCGCTGAGTGTGCCCGGGGATCCGATGAGCGGGCAGTCCGCCTCGGCGTCGTTCTCCTCGTCGATCACCCGGATGACCTGCGGTGCGGCATCGGCGTCGGCGTCTCCTACGGACCCGTCCCCGCCGCCGCGGATGTTCACCGGCGACGGCGTGATGGTGCCGTCCTCCACCGCCAGATGGTCGGCGGCGGCGTCCCGGTGGCTGACGACCCGGCGCACCTCGGCGACATACACGGGATCGGCCGGCGCGTCGTACACCCAGCGCCGCCCGAGGACAGAGTGCTCGATGGTCCCGACCAGGGCGTCCTGCGCCTCCGGGAGTTCCGCCCCCCGATAGGTGACGGGGACGTGGAACGTGCGGGTGCCATCCGTGACGAGGAAGGACTCCATGCCCACCTCGCCGTCGGGGTCGACGAACCGGTAGGCGGTCACCTGCTCGAGTCGCGCCGGGTCGCCGTCGAACCAGGACTGGTGGCGGATCCACGCCCGGAGCAGCTCGATCTTGCCCGGGCTGAGGACTGCGTCATAGATCTCGGCGGTTCCGCTCATGGAATAAGCATCCCTGTAGAGCGGCGGCGCGGCAAACACTCGGCGAGATGAAGAAGAATTTGTCCGGGCGGCGTTGCTCCTGCGCATCGCCGGATTCCATCGACCGCGGATCGGGACGATGTGAGCGCCGTCACAGCATGCGACTGGCCATCGCCGTTACGGTGACCGCCGTGCCTCCGGGAGATCCCGGTGCTCGATCGAAAGGTGACCACCATGAAGAAGACCATCGCGATCATCGGTTCCGCTGCTGCACTGTCCTTCTCCGGTGCCGGCCTGGCCGCCGCCCAGAGCGACCTCCCCGGCCTCGACAGTGGTTCGGTGGGCGCCCCCGCGGCCGGCGAGACGGACCTCGACGACGTCGAGACCCCTGCCGAGGTGTCGGACATCGCGCTGCAGCTCTGCGGCACGATCTCCGCGTACGACTTCCTCGGCTCCGTGGGCGGCGTGGCCCCCGGCCTGTCGGGCGACGAGTGTGAGGCGAACGCCGATCTGGCCATCTCCACCGCGATGACCGGCGACATCCCCGGTGCGATCGACATCCTCCGTGGCATCGACGCCGAGGTCCCGGGTGACGGTGACACCGGCAGCGGCGACACCGGCAGCGATGACACCGGTGGGGACGACACCGTCGAGGACGACGCGGTCGACGCCGAGGCCTGACAGACCCGGCTCAGAACAGCCCCGGCTCAGCCCCGGCCCCCCGCGAGGGGAGCCGGGGCTGACGTCATTTCCGGGCCCCCACCGGTCCGCGCTCCGGAGCCCCTACTGGTCCGCGTCGCCGCCCGCGGTCACGAGCTGGCTGAGGAGCTGGTGATCGATGTGGCCGGGCTCGGTCGACTCCAGGAAGTCGGTGAGGATCCGCTCGACGGCGGCGGGATCCTCGACGTGTGGGTAGTGCCCGGTGCCCTCGACGATCGCGAGCCGGCTGCCCGGGATCGCCTCGTGGGTGGTGTGCCCGTGTGAGACGGGGATGATCGGGTCCCGGTCGCCCCAGATCAGCTGGAACGGCAGCTGCGCCGCCAGGTAGAGCCGGTTGTTCGCGGAGACGGCCTGGCCCTTGTTGTCCACGACGGCCCGGAGCGTCTTGAAGAAGGTGCGCCGGTGGCCGGGCCTGCCGAGGGACTCGTACGCCGCCCACGGCTCCTGGAGGGCGATAGCGCGGACACCCTTGCCGCTGAAGAATCCGCGGGCCTTGTCCCCGGCGGACACCACGAACGGGGCTGCGCCCGCCGACAGCAGGAGCTCGGCGCCGGGGACCGCGAGCAGGCGCAGGATCCAGTTGACCTCCTTGCCCAGGCCGCCGCTGCCGATCAGCGCGATGCGCTCACAGAAGTCGGGGTACTGGTAGACGAACTGCAGGGCCACGCCGCCACCGAGCGACTGGCCGATGACCGTGCAGCGCGTGATGCCCTTGACCACCAGCAGGTCGCGCAGGGCCGACGCCATCGCACCGAGCGAATAGTCGTCGAAGTCGAGTGAGCTCTCCCCGTGACCGGGCAGGTCGGGGGCGATGATGTGGAACTTCGATTCCAGACGCGGGATCAGCTCGCGCCAGGTGATGGAACTACCCGCCATACCGTGGATGAGCAGCAGCGTGGGCTTTCCCGCGCCCGCCCCCGCCTCGCGGTAGGCCAGCTCGCGGCCGTGGAGCCTTGTCCGCTGCATCTCGGTCTTGTGTACATCGGCGTTCTGCATGTCGCATTCCCCCTCGGGGACGGACTCCGCGCCGTACCTCGTCGCCAGGAGTACCAGACCCCATTGTGCGCCATCAGGGGCCTGGCGAGCAGTTCTCTCTATCACACCGCGCCGGAACCCTCACCTGAATCCGCGGGCGAGCCGCCGGTGCCGGTGGTCGAACAGTGCGCTGACCACCGCGCGGACGACCGGTCCGGGAACGAGCGCACGAGGCACGGCCCGCAGGGTGTCGGTGATCCGGGTGGAGCCGTCGGCCAGCGAGTCGAGCTCGCGTCGGTGCTCCCACACCCGACACGACCCGAGCTCCGAGCGCTCCTGGAAGTACCGGGGCGCCTCCATCTCCACCACCACCAGGTCGTCGTACTCCACCGGGATGACCCCGCCGAGCAGGATCCAGGCCCGCCCGATCGACCGTCCCAGCGGCAGGTCCGCGATGGAGGCCCCCGCAAGTCCCGCCGGGAACCGCATGCGCAGCAGGGGCCGGAACTCGTCGCTGACCCCCTCGGCGGTGACCACGCGGGCCCACACCTCGTCACGCGGGGCGCGGACCACGCTCGACCGCACCACCTCGACCGCGGACCCGGTTCCCCGGGAACCCCCCGGACTCACGGCAAGCGCAATCCGGAGATCGCACGGGCGATCACCAGCTGTTGGATCTGTTCGGTGCCCTCGAAGATGTCGTAGATCTTGGCGTCGCGGTGCATCCGCTCGACCGGGTACTCGCGGGTGTAGCCCACCCCGCCGAGGATCTGGATGGCGCGCTCGGTGGCCCACACGGCGGTACGACCGGCCTTGAGCTTGGACATCGAGCCCTCGGCCCGGGCCATGGGTTGCCGCGTCGCGCCCAACCACGCCGCCCTGCGCACCAGCAGTCGCGAGGCGTCGATCTCCACCGCCATGTCCGCGAGCAGGAACGAGATGGCCTGGTTCTCGATGATCGGTCGGTCGAACACCACCCGCTCCTTGGCGTACTCGAGGGCGTACTCGTGTGCGGCCCGGGCGATGCCCACGGCCATCGCTCCCACGGTGGGGCGGGTCCGCTCGAACGTGGCCATGGCCGCCTGGCCCCCGGTCCGCTCGCCCTCGCGGGCCCGGGCCAGTTTCTCGTCGAGCGTGTCCTTGCCCCCGAGCAGCGCCGAGCCCGGCACCCGGACGTCGTCGAAGAAGATGTCGGCCGTCGCCGAGGCGCGCAGTCCGTGCTTCTTGAGTCTGTTGCCGGCCACGATCCCGGGGGTCCCGGCCTCCACCACGAAGGCGGCCTGGCCGCGGGAGCCGAGTTCCGGGTCCACCACCGCCTGCACCACCAGCACCGAGGCCACGCCGCCGTTGGTCACCCACGCCTTCTGGCCGGAGATCACCCACTCGTCCGTGGCCTCGTCGTAGCGGGCCCGGGTCCGCATGTTGCCCACGTCGCTGCCGGCCTCCGGCTCGGACGAGCAGAACCCGCCGACCGCCGGCTCGGCCTCGGTGCCGTAGCAGCGGGGTACCCACTCGAAGATCTGCTCCGTGGTCCCGGCCGAGGCGATACCCGCGGCGGCGAGCCCGGTGCCCATGATGGACATGCCGATCCCGGCGTCGCCCCAGAACAGCTCCTCGCACAGGATCGGGTACGACTGCCCGGTGGCGTCCTGCCGCAGCGTCGCCATGATCTCGTAGCCGTACAGGCCGATCTTTGCCGCCTCCTGGATGATCGGCCACGGCGTCTCCTCGCGCTCGTCCCACTCGTGGGCGGCCGGCCGGATGACCTCCTCGGCAAAGGCGTGAGCCCAGTTCTGCAGCTCGCGCTGCTCCTCGGTCAGTTCCATGCTGAAGGTCATCGGATCCTCTCGGTGGGGCGGTTGGTCAGCGGGTGGTGGGGTCGCCGCCGGGGACGGCGCGCTCGTTCCCGGCCTCGTCGTCGTCCCGGCGCCCGGCCTCGTCGTCGTCCCGGCGCCCGGCGTCGTCGTCGTCGGAGTCGGGCCCGGACACCTCGGCGCGGTCGGGCACCAGCCCCGGCCCCCCGGCGGATTCCCCGGCGGGTTCCCCACCCGGCCCCTCCCCCGCGGCCAGGTATCTCACCACGGTGTTGGCCATGGCGGTGACGGGCACCGCGAACAGCGCGCCCACCACCCCGAACAGGTACGTTCCCGTGGCCACCACCAGGATCACGGCCAGCGGATGGAGCGCCACGGCGTGCCCCATGAGGATGGGCTGCAGCAGGTGGGACTCGATCTGGTGCACCACCACGACGATCGCCAGCATCGCTATCGCGATCACCAGCCCCCGGTCCACGAGCGCGAGGGCGGTCGGAATCATGCCGGCGACGAGGGTGCCGACGATGGGCACGAAGGACGCCAGGAACACCACCACGACGATGGGGATCACGAACGGCACGCGCAGCACGAGCGCACCGAGGCCGACCCCGGTCGCGTTGATGGCGGCCACCGTGAGCTGGGTCCGGGTGTATGCCCCGAGGCTGCCCCAGCCACGGCGGAACGCCCCGTCGACCTGGCCGCGGCTGGCCCGCGGGAACCAGCGGACGAAGAACTCCCACAGCTTCTCGCCGTGGTAGAGGAAGAAGAACAGCGTGACCAGGCAGATGAGCAGGCCGGCCACGGCGTCGACGGCGCTGTGGCCGAACTGGACCGCACCCGCGGCCACGGCCTCGGAGTTGGACTCGAGCCAGGTCCGCACCTGGGTGACGGCCTCCTGCAGCCGATCTGCGGTCAGGTGGAGGGGGCCGTCCTCCAGCCACTGCAGGGCGGCGTCGGTGCCGCTGCTGATCTTCTCCCTCATCTCGGGGAACCCGGTGGCGAGCTGGGTGGTCACCGCCGCCAGCGCTCCCATGACCAGGACCAGGACCCCGACGACGACGACGAGGGCCGCCCCCGCCCGCGGGACCCGCGCGGGCACGCGGTCCACCAGGGGCCTGAGCATGGCCGCGAGCAACACCGCGATGGCGACGGGCGCGACGATCAACGAGACCCGGCCGATCGCCTCGCCGAGGATCCAGCCGCCTCCGGCGATCAGCAGCAGGCACGCCGACCACGCCGCCGCGAGGACCACCGGGTAGGGCAGATGGGCTCGGGCGATCGCGGCCGGACCGGCGTCGTCGCCATAGGGTCCCGGGGTCGTCATGGTGATCACCTTAAGCGGGTCCGTGCCCGTCAGAAGGTGGATCGTCCGTGCCCGTCGGAAGGTGTGATCGGCTGCCGGACGATACTCCCCATCCATGTCCTCCGCGACTGGTTGCGCAACTCGTCGCGAGTGGAAGAGTCGGTGTGACACCCGTGAACTCACACCCAACCCATCGGAGGAGTCACATGTCTGACAAGAAGTCCGCCGCATCCAAGACGGCCGGAGCCGCTGCCAAGAAGGTCGCCGACGCCGCCGGCAAGCTCGCCGACGAGGTCATCGGCGGCGGAGACGTCGTGCCCGGCGTCCCGGCCCCCACGCCCCCGTCACTCGAGGAGCCCACCTCCCCGACCGGCCCCCTGCCCCCCAAGCCGGACCAGAAGGGCGCCACGCCGTTCAGCCCGACCGGGGCCGAGTCCGCCGACACCGAGGACGCCGCACGCCAGCAGGGCGAGTTCCTCACCACCGCCCAGGGCGCACGGTTGACCGACACCGACCACTCCCAGAAGGCCGGCCGTCGGGGCCCGACCCTGCTGCAGGACCACCACCTGCGGGAGAAGATCACCCACTTCGACCACGAGCGGATCCCGGAGCGCGTGGTCCACGCCCGCGGCACCGGTGCGCACGGTGTCTTCACGGCCAACGGCGCGGCGGCGAGCGTCTGCCGGGCCGGATTGTTCGCGGAGGGCAAGGAGACCGAGGTCTTCGTCCGCTTCTCCACCGTCCTCGGTTCACGCGGCTCCGCCGACACCGTGCGGGACACCCGCGGGTTCGCCACGAAGTTCTACTCCGAGGAGGGAACCTGGGACCTGGTCGGCAACAACATCCCCGTGTTCTTCATCCAGGATGCGATCAAGTTCCCCGACGTCATCCACGCCGGCAAGCCCCACCCGGACCGTGAGATCCCGCAGGCCCAGAGCGCACACGACACGTTCTGGGACTTCGTCTCCCTCCACACCGAGGGCCAGGCGCACGCCATGTGGAACATGTCCGACCGGGGCATCCCCCGCTCCTACCGGATGATGGAGGGCTTCGGCGTCCACACGTTCCGGCTGATCAACGCCGCCGGTGAGACCAACCTGGTCAAGTTCCACTGGAAGCCCCACCTCGGCGTGCACTCGCTGGTGTGGGAGGAGGCCCAGATCGCGGCCGGCATGGACCCGGACCTGCACCGTCGTGACCTCGCCGACGCCATCGAGGCGGGCGCGTTCCCCAGCTGGGACCTGGGTATCCAGGTGTTCCCCGACACGGTCGACGAGAACGGGGTGAGCGAGATGTTCCACGGCATCGACCTGCTCGACCCGACCAAGTTCGTCCCGGAGGAGCTGGCGCCGGTCCAGATCATCGGCACCATGACGCTCAACGCCAACAACAAGAACTTCTTCGCGGAGACCGAGCAGGTCGCCTTCCACCCGGGCCATCTGGTGCCGGGCATCGACGTGACCAACGACCCGCTCCTGCAGGGTCGGTTGTTCTCCTACCTGGACACGCAGATCTCCCGCCTCGGCGGGCCGAACTTCGGCCAGATCCCGATCAACCGCCCGCACGCCCCGGTCAACGACATGCTGCGGGACGGCATGCACCAGACCGCCGACCACGTGGGGGTCGCGCCGTACAAGCCGAACAGCCTCGACGGCGGCTGCCCGTTCCTGGCCGGAGCCGACGACGGTGCCCTCGTCGAGGTGGCGCAGCACATCGCCGACGCCCAGGTGGTCAGGGATGCGCCGGCGTCCTTCGACGACCACTACTCGCAGGCCACGCTCTTCTACAACAGCATGACCGAGGTGGAGAAGGAGCACATCGCCGGCGCGTACACCTTCGAGCTGGGCAAGTGCTACGAGGAGAACATCAAGGTCCGGCAGGTCGAGCAGCTGGCCCACATCGACCACGATCTCGCCGTCACCGTCGCCACCGGCCTCGGTCTCCCCGCGCCTGCCAAGGTCCCGGTGGCCAAGGTCGTCACCAGCCCCGCGCTGTCCCAGATCGGCCGCGAGTGGCCCTCCGACGGGCGCCTCATCGGGATCCTCGTCACCGAGGCCTCCGACGTCGCCGCGGTGAAGGTACTCGAACAGGCCGTGTTCGACGACGACATGGTCCCGCTCGTGATCGCCCCGACCGGCGGCAAACTCGGCGGCGGCGATCCGGACGACCCCGCAACGGTCACGGTGTCCCGCACCTATCGCACCCAGCGGTCCATCGAGTTCGACGCGCTGGTGGTGGTGGACCTGCCCGCCGACCCGAACACGGACGTTCTGATCAGCGAGATGTTCCGCCACAAGAAGGCGATCGCCTCACTCGCACCGGTCGACCAGTTCGTCGACTTCGGGCTCACCGCCGACACCCCCGGTGTCGTGGTGGTGGACGAGGCGGCCGGCGTCCTGCCCGCGCTCAAGCCGCTGCTGGCGACCCACCGCGCGTGGGACCGGCCGGATCCCGCTCGGATCTGATTCCCGCGGGGGCTGGTGCCCGCGCAGGTCCGGCGCCTGCGCGGGCCTGATGTCCCGGATCGAGGTGAGGGGCTGATGCCCCGGGGGTAGCGTCAACGGCATGACGGACAGCGAATCGACCAGCTCGTCCGGGGCCGACGACGCCGCCCCCGGGACACGCCTCGAGGCCAGTCGGGTCATCGCGGCGCCGGCGGACCGGGTGTTCGCCGTGCTCTGCGATCCCGAGGGTCACGTGGCCATCGATTCCTCGGGCATGCTCCAGTCCGCCGAGGGGTCGACGGTCACGGCGTCGGGCGACCGGTTCGTCGTCCACATGGACCGGGAGTCCCTCGGTGACTACGACCTCGGTCGGTACGACGTGACCGTGATCATCACGCGATTCGAACCGGGCGAGGAGATCGCCTGGACCATCGACGGCACCATCAAGCCGCCGATCGGCCACACCTACGGGTACCGCCTGACCCCGCTCGGCGGCGGGGACGAAAGCGGGGATCACACAGGGGAACGTACCGAGGTCGTGAGTTACTACGACTGGTCCGACGCCCATCCCAAGTGGCGCGATTCCGGCATCCTTCCGGTGCTGGACGCGTCGGCACTCAAAGCGACACTGGGCATCCTCGAGCGGGCCGTCCGGAGAGGATACGTCCGTGGTTGACCCGAGCACCCCAGGTCCGACTCCACTGGGTTCCGAACCGCCGAGGTCCGAAGAGATCACCTTCACCCGCGGCCCTCTCCGGTTCCGGGCGATCGACTCCGGCCCGGCCGACGGCGAGGCAGTGGTCCTCCTCCACGGCTTCCCGCAGCGCACGAGCAGCTGGGACGAGGTGGCACCTCGACTCCACGCGGCGGGATTCCGCACGCTGGTATTGGATCAGCGGGGTTACTGCGCCACCGCCCGCCCCAGGGGCCGGCGGGCGTACCGACTGCCCGAACTGGTGGGCGACGTGATCGCGCTGCTCGACAGTGCCGACCTCCCCGCCGCCCACGTCGTCGGCCACGACTGGGGCGCGGCCGTGGCGTGGGGCGTGGCTGCTGCGCACCCCGACCGGGTCCGGTCGCTCACCGCGGTGTCGGTTCCCCACCCGGCGGCCTTCCTTCGGGCGATGATCGTCTCCGACCAGCTACTGCGCTCGTGGTACATCGGACTATTCCAGCTCCCCTGGTTGCCTGAGCGGTTGCTCACCTCGCGCGGCAACCGGCCGGAACGGGCTCTGGCCGGGATGGGTATGACGCCGGAGATGATCGGGCGTTTCCGCACCGAGATGGTCGCCGCCGGCGCCGTGCCCGGCGGACTGGGGTGGTACCGCGCGGTGCCCTTCGCCTCGCCCAAGAAGGCGACCGCCCGCGTCCGGGTGCCCACGACCTTCGTCTGGAGCGACCACGACCCGGCCCTCGGTCGCGGCGGCGCCGAGCGGACCGCCCATTACGTGGACGCCGACTACCGCTTCGTCGAGATGAGCGGCGTGAGCCACTGGATACCCGAGGAGCGTCCGGTCGAGCTGGCCCGCGAGATCATCGCCCGCGCCGGGAGCTGACACCCACGCGACCTGGTTCACGCGGCACCGGGCGCGCGGAGGGCCGGATGCACGCGGCACCGGGTGCGGGGGAGACGGCCGGGTGTCACGCTGGGCGCATGCTCGTCATCTTCGGCTTCAAGAACTCGTCCCGGAACCTCGGGTTGGCTCAGGCCGCGTGTCCGCACTGCGGCAACCGCGCCGCCCAGCGGGTCGACCGCAACAAGCGAGCGTTCTCGGTGTTCTTCATCCCGATCATCCCTCTGGGCTCGTCGTTCTCCGCCACGTGCACGGCCTGCGGATCGACCACCAAGATCAGCGGGGACCAGGCGGACCAGATCCTGTCCGGCGCGTACTGACCCGCCCCATCTGCGTCGCCCCTTCGACTTACGCTGGCGGAATGTCGGACCGCCTCCCGGTCACGCTGTGGGATCGGTCCCGACACGCACCGCAAGCCTGGGACGCCGCGGGGCCTGAGGCGCCGCGGGTCAGTCCTCCGTCTCCCACGGCGGCGGGATCATGGAGGCAACCGCTGCAGCGGCCAGTGCGACGCCGCACCCGAGCAGCAGGCCCACGCGGAAACCGGTCTCGGTGGGCACGAACAGCCCCCCGAAGTCCATGGACATCTGCGTGAGGATCACCCCGAGTACCGCCGCGGCCGTGGTGGTGCCGATCGAGCGCATGAGGGTGTTGACGCTGTTGGCCGACCCCATCTCGGAGTGCGGCACCGACGACATGATGAGCGCCGGCATGGCGCCGTAGGCCAGACCCACGCCGGAACTGGTGATGACGGCCGCGATCATGACGCCCCACGTCGAGCCCATGAGGAACATAGCCGAGGCGTACCCCGATGCGATGACCAGAGAGCCGAGGATAAGCGTGGGCTTGGGACCCCGGGTGGTGATGAGACGTCCGCTGATGGGGGACACCGCCATCATCGCCAACCCGCCGGGCGCGATCCACAGCCCCATGGCGACCATCGACTGCCCGAGCCCGTGGCCGGTGGCCACCGGGAGCTGGAGGATCTGCGGGATGACGAGCAGCTGCGCGTACAGACCCATGCCCACGAGGATCGAGGCGATGTTGGTCAGCAGGACCGGTCGGCGGGCCGCCACGCGTAGGTCGATGAGCGGCGACGGATGCCGGAGCACCCACCAGCCCCATACCGGAAACGCCAGAGCCGCCAGCGCGAGCAGGCCCAGCGTCAACGCGGACGCCCAGCCCCAATCTGCACCCTTGGACACCGCCAAGAGGAGCGAGATCAGACCCACCGCCAGACCCACGGCACCGATGAGGTCCAGGGTTCCGTCTGGCTTGGCGGCCGGCAGCGACCGGATCCGCAGGGCCATAAGCACCATGATCGCCAGACCCAGCACGGCGGAGCCCCAGAACATCCACTGCCAGGAGCCGTACTGGGCGAGCGCGGCCGCCGCCGGAAGCCCCAGCGCGCCACCGACCCCCAACGAGGAGCTCATGAGGGCGATTGCCGGGCCGAGTCGCGCCGCGGGCAGCACCTCGCGCATCGTCGCGATGCCGATCGGGATCACGCCGATCCCCACGCCTTGGAGCGCACGCCCGATGAGCATCGGCCACAGCGAGGTGGACAGGGCGCACAGGACGGACCCGATGACCATCACCGCGGTGACGCCGATCAGGACGTTCTTCTTGGGATAGAGGTCGCCGAGGCGGCCCATCATGGGGCCGGCCACCGCTCCGGCGAGCAGGGTCACCGTGACGACCCACGCGGCGTTGGTCGCCGAGGTGCCGAGGATGGCGGGCAGCATCCCCAGCAGCGGGATCACCAGGGTCTGGGTGAGGGACATGACGATCCCGCCGAAGGCCAGGACGACGATCAGTCCGTTCTGCTCCGCCCGTACGGCGTCCCCGCCCCGCGTCCTGCCGCCCATTGATGTGTCCTCTCGGAAACCCTTTAGTCGGACACTACAGACAGGTGTCGAACGTGTTGACATTCCACCCCGGGGCCTTGTGGTCCACATCACCCGGTGCCACCATGGCAGAGGTGAACACCACCAGCACGACCCGGCGGGCCTCCCGCCGACCCACCGCTACCGTGACCGCGACCCTCGCCGCCACGGCCGTCGCGCTCTCCGCCGCCCTCGCGGCCCCGGCCACCGCGAACGCGCAGGGCTCCTCTGAGGCCATCGCACAACTCCTGCCCGCCCCGGACCGTCTGGTCGCCTGGGGCGGATCTCCCACCGGCGCCTGCGCCGGGGGTGTGTCGACCTCACTGCAGGGTGACGGCTACCCCGGTTCGGCCAGTGTGAGCTGGGCCTTCGCGGTGGTCGGGGTGGGCCCCTGCAACCTCACCGCCACGCTCTCGTGGCGCAACCTCGACACCGGCGCGACCGGGCAGAAGGTCGCACAGATCCCCCACCCGCGGATCTCCCTCGGGGTGCCGGATCCGATCGCGCACCCGTACGACGCGATCATCTCCACCGGAGCAGGACGGGTCGAATACCGACTCACCACCACCGGAGGCGCCGTGGCGGGACCGATCGTCGTGGACACGGTCGGCTACACCGGCTGACCCCGCCCCTGGTTCCCTCAGGCCAGGAGTCCCTCGTACGCGTGCCGCCAGTCCTCGATCGGCGGTACCAGGATGTTGTCCCCGAGCACCTGCACGAGCACCGTCGAGGCGCCCGCGTCCAGGTGCTCCTGCACCCGTGCCCGGGTGGCCTCGACCCCCCGGGTGACCATGGCCGACTTGAGGCGGTCGCTGCCGCCGCGGACGTAGTCGGACTCGTCGAATCCCTGGCGGGTCCACGAGTTCCGGTAGTTGGGCAGCCCCGTGTAGATGTTGAGGTGGTCCCGCGCCCGCGACCGCCACAGCTCGTCGTCGTCCTCTACACCCGCAGCGACTACCGCGGCGTGTTCCACGACCAGGGCCGGTCCGTCCTCCCCGGTGCCGCCGAGGATCTCGCGCGCCCGCGCGGTGTGCTCGGGGAGGGTGAGGTACGGGTGGGCTCCGGCGGTGCGGTCCCGGGAGAGCTCGAGCATCTTGGGTCCGAGCGCGGCCAGGACCACCGGCGGCATGGTGTCCTCCCCCACCGCCATGGGCTGCGTCCGGTCGAGCGCGTCGAGGTACTCGCGCATCGCCGAGAGCGGACGCCCGTAGTTGTGCCCGCGGTGCCGTTCGACCAGCGGGGCGTGGGACACGCCCAGGCCCAGGACGAACCGACCGGGGTGCATGGCCTCGATGGTGCGCGCGGCCGCCCCCGCCGCCGAGGCGTCCCGGCCGTAGATGTTGGCGATGCCCGTGCCGATGGCCATCCGGCGGGTCGCGCCCAGATAGAGCTGAGCTGCGGTGAAGGCTTCGCGCCCGACGGCTTCGCCGAACCACAGCGACCCCCAGCCCTGCTCGTCGAGTTCCCCGAGGAGATCGGGGATCCCGGCCGGCGGCACGCCCTCGAGCGACCCGGTCCACAGTCCGACCCTCCCCAGCTGACCGCGGCCCGCCTGACTGTTGCGGGCCAGGTTCTCGTCAGCCCCGTGGGATGCGTTCTCGTGGAGTGCGCTCATGCCTCCGAGTGTGCCCGAACGCCCCGGCGTTCTGCGGGAAACCCGGCCCCGTGCGGCGGACCGCGACAGACTGGGGAGGAACGTGTTCCAGCCGTGAGGTGTGGCAACGAGGAGACGAGACACCGATGTACGAGTGGTCCGAGACCGACCTGATGATCCGTGAGGCCGTGCGGGGCTTCATCGACAAGGAGATCCGCCCGAATCTCGATGCCCTGGAGAGCGGTGAGATGCCGCCGTACCCGATCATCCGCAGGCTGTTCGCGGAGTTCGGGATCGACACGATGGCCGCCGACGGCGTGGAGAAGATGCTGGCCACGCAACGGGCGCGCGAGTCGGGGACCGATTCCGGCGGTGCAGGCGGTGGTGCGGGCAGTGGTGACGGCGGCGGGTCCGGCTCCGGTGGCGGTCTCGAGGGACAGGACTCGCTCATGGCCGTGGTGATCAGCGAGCTCTCCGGGGCCTGCATGGGACTGGTCTCCGCGCTCGGCGTGAGCATCGGACTCGGTGCCACCACCATCATGTCGCGCGGGACGCTGGCGCAGAAGGAACGCTGGCTGCCGGGGATCGTGACCATGGAGAAGGTCGCATCATGGGCGATCACCGAACCGGACTCCGGGTCCGACGCCTTCGGCGGGATGCGGACCTACGTGCGACGGGACGGCGACGACTACATCCTCAACGGCCGCAAGACGTTCATCACCAACGGCCCGCACGCCGACGTGATGATCGTCTACGCCAAGCTCGACGAGGGCGCAGCCGCCGGTGCCGATGGCACCGACGCCGTGGCGGCCAGGCGCGACCGCAAGGTCCTGACGTTCGTTCTGGAGAAGGGGATGGACGGCCTCACGCAGAGTGCGCCGTTCAAGAAGATGGGCCTGCACAGCTCCCCCACCGGCGAGCTGTTCTTCGACGACGTCCGCCTCGGCCGCGACCGACTGCTGGGCGAGACCGAGGAGCACCGGGGCGGGGACGGGCGCGAATCCGCCAAGTCGAGCTTCACCGCCGAGCGGATCGGGGTGGCCACCATGGCGCTGGGCATCATCGAGGAGTGCCACCGACTGTGCGTGGACTACTCCCGCGAGCGCACCCTGTGGGGCCAGGAGATCGGTCGCTTCCAGCTGATCCAGCTCAAGCTGGCGAAGATGGAGGTGGCGCGGATGAACGTGCGCAACATGGTCTTCAACTCCATCGAGCGGGCGAGGGCGGGCAAGCCCCTGTCGCTGGCGGAGGCGTCCGCGATGAAGTTGTACTCCTCGGAGGCCGCCACCGACGTCGCCATGGACGCAGTGCAGTTGTTCGGCGGCAACGGCTACATGGCCGAGTACCGCGTCGAGCAGCTGGCCAGGGATGCCAAGTCGCTCATGATCTACGCCGGTAGTAACGAGATCCAGGTGACGCACATCGCCAAGGGGCTTCTCGGTCGCTGACACCACAGGTCTCGCGGTTGCCCCGCCGCCGAATCGACGTACCGTCACTCTCATGGCCACCGAGTTGTTGCACACGTATATGCAGGACCACCACGCCGGGGCCGCCGCCGGGGTGGACCTCTTCCGGCGGGTGGCCAAGGAGCACGACGACCCGGAGATCCGTGCGGTCCTCTCGCGTATCGGCGACGAGACCGAGGAGGACCTCCGGAACCTCGAAGAGCTCATGACGCTGGTGGGCACGGCGCCGTCGGCGCTCAAGGACCTCCCGGCCCGGGCAGCGGAGAAGCTCGGCCAGCTCAAGCCCAACCAGAGGTTCGCCCAGAGGTCCCCCCTCAGCAATCTCCTCGAGGTGGAGGCACTCACCATCGCCGTGCGGGGCAAGGAGCTCGGATTCAGGGCACTGCTCGATATCGACGACCCGCGACTTCCCCGTCCCACCCTGGAGGCGCTGGTGGAGCGCGCACTCGAGCACGGTGGGCAGCTCGAGAAGCTGCGCCTGACGTGCACCCACGTGCTCAAGGGGAGCTAGAGACCGGGTAGGCCGACGCGTCCGGTTCATCGGAGTCCTCCAGCCGGGCGGGCGTAGCGTCGGGGGATGAGGTTCTCACAGGTCGACGTCTTCTCCCACGTCCCGTTCCGGGGCAACCCCCTGGCCGTGGTCCACGACGCCGACGGGTTGTCCGAGACGGAGATGGCGGCCATAGCCAGGTGGACCAACCTGTCCGAGACCGCCTTCCTGCTGACCCCCACCACCGAGGCGGCCGACTACCGGGTCCGCATCTTCACCCCCGGCGCCGAACTGCCCTTCGCCGGTCACCCCACGCTGGGCGCGTGCGCCGCGTGGCACTCGGCGGGTGGCCGACCCCGGGTACCGGGCAGGACCGTTTAGGAATGCGGGATCGGGCCGGTCACCGTCCGCGACGAGGGCGCCGGCGACTGGTCCTTCGCCGCGCCGGAGTTGCTCAGATCAGGTCCCCTCGAGGAGTCGGAGGTGGCGCGACTGGCCACGGGGCTGGGGCTGAACCGCGACGACGTGGTGGACCACGCCTGGGTGGACAACGGTCCCGGTTCCTGCGCACTGCTGCTCCGCGACGCCGAGGCGGTCCTCGCGGTCAGGCCCGACATGCGGGCCCTGGACGGGGACCGGGTCGGGGTCGTCGGCCCCTACCCGACGCACGGGGACCCGACGGGCCATGAGCCCCGGGTCGAGGTCGAGGTCCGCTTCTTCCCCGTCTCGGCCGACATGCTCGAAGACCCGGTGACCGGCAGCTTCCATGCGGGACTGGCGGTCTGGTTGACCGGCAACGGCACGCTTCCCCCGCGCTACACCGCCCGGCAGGGCACCGTGCTCGGCCGTGAGGGGCGCGTGGAGATCGCCGCCGGATGTGACGACGCCCCCGGCACCGGCATCTGGGTGACCGGGCACGTCGCGCACCTCGTGGAGGGGGAGATCCACGCGGGATGACCACACCACCGCGGCCCGCACGGCCCGGGCCCGACCCGGGGTCAGCGCATCTCGCCCGCGCCCACGTACGGGTTGAGGCTGGTGGTGGGACTGCCCTCGGCGAACCGGGAGAAGCGGCAGTCCGCCGGGTCGACGCCCGACATCGTCGTGGTCCCGTCGAGCAGCAGCTCCGCGACCAGCCGACCGACCGCGGGCGACATCTTGAACCCGTGCCCGGAGAAGCCGACCGCCAGGAACAGCCCGTCGAGTGGTGACGGACCTATCACCGGGTTGTAGTCGGGAGTGGTGTCGTAGGCCCCGACGTAGCTGCCGGTGATCGACGGTTCCGGCATGTCGGGGAGGCGGTGCATGAGCCGCTCCACGACCTTCTCGACGGTCGACTCGTCGGCCCGGTTCGAGTAACCGTCGGGATCGATGTACTGCGGCGAGTGGTGGTCGGAGTTACCGGCGAGGATCTCCCCGTTGGGTTCGCGGCACAGGTATTGCAGCCCCACCAGGTCCGACAGCGTGGGCACCTGCTCCAGCGGTTCACCCTGGTCGACCAGCACCAGCTGGGCGCGCTGGGCCCGGACGGGGATATCCAGACCGACGGTGGCGCCGAGCTGCGGCGCCCACACGCCGGTCGCGAGGACGACCTGCTCGGCGTACACGGTGGTGCCGTCGGCGAGCTCCGCCCCGACCACCCGGTCTCCGCGCCCCCGCACCAGCGCCGTGACCCGGGTGCTCTGGCGGACCCGGACCCCACGTCGGCGGGCGGCGGCGGCGAACGCCATCCCCGTCATGTACGCCTCCCCGCGACCACCGCGTGGCTCCCACGCCGCCGCTGCCACGTCGTCCACGTTCAGTCCGGGCCACAGCTCCGCCATCCGGTCCGGCGGGATGAGCTCGGTCTCGATCCCCAGGCTCTGCTGCATGGCCACGTTCGCCCGGAGCGGGATCACGTTCTCCTCACCCACCATCACCGCGTACCCGCACTGGCGGAACGCCATATCGTCGCCCAGTAACTCGGTCGCGTTCTCGAACACCGGGATGCTGTGCCAGCTCAGGGCCGCCATGGTGGGTGACCCGTAGTGGCAGCGCACGATGCCGCTGGACTTGCCGGTCATCCCGGAACAGAGGGTGTCCCTCTCCACGACGAGTACTTCGGTCTCGCCGCGCTCGGTCAGGTTCCAGGCGATCGACAGCCCCTCGAGGCCGCCGCCGATCACGAGGAACTTCACTGTGGTGGTCACTTGCGCTGTGGCGGTCATGGGAGTCACTCTCTCCGTGCTGGTGGTCGGTGATCGGCACGCGTCAGCGGTGCGTGGGGTTCAGTGCTCGGCGGTGAGCAGATCGGCGAGGACGTCGGCCAGGGCCTCGGCACCCCGCTCGGCGTCGGCGTCCTCCACGTGCTCCTCCGGGGAGTGCGACACCCCGGACGGGTTGCGGACGAACAGCATGGCGGTGGGGACATGGGCGGCCAGGACGCCTGCGTCGTGACCGGCCCCCGTCGCCAGGACGGGGACCCCGGGCAGCTCGTCGAGCAGTCGGTCGCGGAACACCGGGTCGAAGGAGACCGAACCGCTGAGCGACTCCTGCACGATCGTGCTCCCACAGCCCTCGTGCGCGGCCGCCATCGAGGCCGCCTCCGTGATCTCGTGGACGATCCGCGCGGTCACGGCGTCGTCGGGGTGGCGCACGTCCAGCCAGAGGTCGACGCGGGAGGCGATGACGTTGGTTCCGCCCGGGGTGGGGACGATCCGCCCGACGGTGGCCCTGGCCCCCCGGTGGACGCGCGCGATCCGCCGGACGTCCAGCACCGTGCGGGCGGCCGGGATCATCGGGTCCCGGCGATCCGCCAGCAGTGTGGTGCCGGCGTGGTTGCCCTGGCCGGTGAAGGTCAGCCGCCAGCGGCCGTGACCGATGATCGACGACGCCACCGCCACCGGGCTGCCCAGCTCGATCAGACCGCGGCCCTGTTCCACGTGGAGTTCGACGAAGCGCCCGATGCGTCCCAGCGCCTCGTCGTCACGGCCCAGGGCGGTCGGGTCCACCCCGTTGGCCGCGCACAGCTCGGCGTAGGTGGTGCCGTCGTCGTCGGTCAGTCCCGCCGCGGTGTCCGGGTCCATCGCACCGGTGAGCAGCAGCGAACCCAGACACGCCCGCCCGAACCGGGAACCCTCCTCCTCCGGGAAGACGGTGAGCGCCAGGGCCCGCCGCGGCTGCAGATTCCGGGCCCGGAGCAGGTCGACCGCCACCAGCGCCGAGGCCACGCCCAGTGGGCCGTCGAAGGCCCCTCCCCCGGGCACGGAGTCCAGGTGGCTTCCGGTGACCACCGCGTCCTCCAGCGGGTGGCGGGCCGGGTTCCACCAGGCCCAGATGATCCCGTTGCGGTCGGTCTCGGTGTCCAGGCCGCGTGCGGCCGCCTCGGCCAGGAACCACTCGCGCAGCTCGAGCTCCGCGACGGAGTAGACGGGGCGGCTGTACCCGCCCCTGGACGGGTCGGTGCCGACGTCCGCGATCGCGGACATCAGCGAGGTGACGGTGGTGGCGACCGATGTCGTCATGTCGTGCTCCTCGGGGTGTCGGAGGGTGGAGACGGGATGGGTGTGCCACGGCCCCGATCGGGGTGGCGTGAGTCAGGTGCCGCGGTCTGCGGCGCTGGGGTGCCGCGGTACGGCGGTTCAGCGGTTCGGCGGTTCGGGGGCCCGGCGGTTCAGCGGGTCAGCGGTTCAGCGGGTCAGCGGTTCTGCGGAACGGGGCCGTTCAGCCGTCGACGCCGTCGGGGTAGGCCGTCACGGAGAGGAATCGGATGGGCAGCTCGAGCATCGCCACCGGGCCGTGGACACCCTCGCCGTCGAGGAGCAACGAATCCCCCGGGCGGAGGCGGTACTCCGACTCGGCATGGTGGTAGATCATGTCGCCGGAGAGCATGTAGAGCAGCTCGGTGCCCGGGTGCTGGAAACGTGGATGCGCCTCCGACTCGGCGGTCAGGGTCACCAGTACCGGTTCGATGCGCTTGTTGGACCCACGCAGCGCACCGAGCAGCTCGTAGTCGTGCCCCGCCGACGTGCCGCGTCCGACGATCGTGGCGCCCTGACCGTCGGGGGTGAACACCGCGTCGCGCCTGGTGTCCGCGCCGCGCAACAGCGAGGTCACCGGGACGTCGAGGCCGGTGGCCAGCTTGGCGAGCATGTTCAGGGAGCACGACGTCTGCGCGTTCTCGATCTTGGACAGCATCGCCTTGGAGATCCCGATCCGCTGAGCCATCTCCGCCACTCCCAGGCCCTCGCCCAGGCGCAGCCTGCGGACGTGGAAACCGATGATCCGCTCGAGATCGTTGCCGGTCGGCACGTCCACCGGGAGCTCACGCGGCGTCGCCTGGTGGACGACCCTCCGCGCGTCGTCCCGGCCGGCTCCCATGTCCTCGACGGTAGTCATCGACTCCCCCTGGCGGAAGTCCGAACCCGTCACCGGCGCCGGGCTCGGCACCGTCCGGTCCCCCGATGCGACGGTCATCTACATCTCCCGCCCCGCGCGACCGGGGATCCAGTCGGTCCCGGCCAACGGCACCCGCGCCATCGCGGCGGCCTCCATCGTCAGCGCCACCAGGTCGTCGGGTTCCAGATGGGTCAGGTGCGACTTGCCGCACGCCCGGGCGATGGTCTGCGCCTCCATCGTGAGCACGTGAAGGTAGTTGGCGAGGCGTCGACCGGCCGCCTCCGGGTCCAGCCGCCGCGCCAGCTCCGGATCCTGCGTGGAGATGCCGGCGGGGTCGCGGCCGTCCTGGAAGTCGTCGTAGAACCCCGCCGCCGAACCGAGCGCGCGGTATTCCTGCTCGTACCGGGGATCGTTGTCCCCCAGCGCGATCAGCGCAGCCGTCCCGATGGCCACCGCGTCCGCGCCCAGCGCCATGGCCTTGGCCACATCCGCACCCGAGCGGATCCCGCCGGAGACGACGAGCTGCACCTTCCGGTGCATGTCCATCTCCTGGAGGGCCTGCACCGCCTGCGGAATCGCCGCGAGCGTGGGGATACCCACGTGCTCGATGAACACGTCCTGCGTGGCCGCGGTGCCGCCCTGCATGCCGTCCACCACCACCACGTCCGCGCCGGCCTTCACCGCGAGCTTGACGTCGTAGTAGGTGCGGGTGGCACCGACCTTGACGTACACCGGCTTCTCCCATCCGGTAATCTCGCGCAGCTCGAGGATCTTGATGGTGAGATCGTCGGGGCCCGTCCAGTCCGGGTGCCGGCAGGCCGAACGCTGGTCGATCCCCTTGGGCAGCGTCCGCATCTGCGCCACCCGGTCGGAGATCTTCTGCCCCAGGAGCATGCCCCCACCGCCGGGCTTGGCGCCCTGCCCCAGGACCACCTCGATGGCGTCGGCCTTGCGCAGGTCGACGGGGTTCATCCCGTATCGCGAGGGCAGGTACTGGTAGACCAGAGTCGAGCTCTGACCGCGCTCCTCCGCCGTCATGCCGCCGTCGCCGGTGGTCGTGGAGGTGCCCGCGGCGCTCGCCCCGCGCCCGAGGGCCTCCTTGGCCTGCGCTGACAGTGCCCCGAAACTCATCCCGGCGATGGTCACGGGGATGTCCAGGTGAACAGGCTTCGAGGCGTGCCGGGTGCCCAGGGTGATGTCGGTGTCGCAGCGTTCGCGGTAGCCCTCGAGCGGATACCGGGACATCGAGGCGCCCAGGAAGAGCAGGTCGTCGAAGTGCGGGACCTTGCGCTTGGCGCCCCACCCGCGGATGTCGTAGATCCCGGTCGCCGCGGCGCGCTGGATCTCGTGGATCACCGAGCGGGGGAAGGTGGCGGACTCGCGCAACGTCGGGTCGTCGACACCGGCGGGGATCTGCGCGTGGGTGGCCTGATCGGATCGGATGTGGCCGTCGAAGGGCATGTCGGGCTCCTGTCGGGGATGGCGGCGGGGCGGTCAGTAGGCGGAGGCGTTGTCCACGTCGAAGCTGTAGAGGGTGCGGGCCGAGCCGTAGCGCCGGAACTCACCGGTGGTGACCCCGGTGACGCCGGCCCGGTCGAGCAACTCGCCGAGCTCGGTGTGGTGTTCGGGTCGCATCTCCTTCTCGACGCAGTCCGCGCCGAGGGACTCGACCCGGCCCCGCACGTAGATGTGGACCTCGTAGAGGGAGTCACCGAGCGCGTCGCCGGCGTCACCCAGGACCACCAGGCGTCCGGCCTGGCCCATGAAGCAGCTCATGTGGCCGATCGACCCGCCGACGACGATGTCCACCCCCTTCATCGAGATGCCGCACCGGGCACCGGCGTCTCCGCTGATCACCAGCAGGCCGCCGTGGGCCGTCGCCCCCGCCGACTGCGAGGCCGACCCGGTGACCCGCACCGTCCCGGACATCATGTTCTCGGCGACCCCGACCCCCACGTTCCCGTTGACCGTGACGTGGGCGCCGTCGTTCATCCCTGCGGTGTAGTACCCGGTGGGCCCGTCGATCACGATCTCGTCCGGGTGGTCCAGACCCACGGCCAGCGCGTGCGCCCCCCTCGGCTCGGTGAGCAGATATCGGCCGGTGCCGTCGGACTCCTGGAGGATCCGGTTGGTCTCGCGCAACCCGGTCTCCCGGACGTCGATCACCTGCGAGGGTGTGGTCCGCGCATACCCGTCGGGTGTGAGGTCCTCCGGCGCGTAGGCCTGTTCCGGCATGACGGTCATCGTTCTTCCTTCCTGGTGGGGTGTCCGCGGTGCTGTGGTGGTGCCGGGGCCGCGCCGGTGGGCGGGTTCAGCGGTGCCGGTGTCAGCGGTGCCAGTGGTACACGCGGCCGGGTTCGGGCTCGTAGAGGTGCGCCTCGTCGATGCCCGGCAGATGCGCCATCGCCCGGTACTCCGAGGCCATGGCCACGTAGCGGTCGGTCTCGGCGATCACGGCCGGCTTGCAGGCGATCGGGTCCCGGAACACCGCGAACTCCTCGGCGGTGGACACCAGCAGCGTGTAGAAACCGTCGAGGACGCCGGCCATCTCCGCCAGTGCCTGGTCGATGCCGGCCCCGAGTGCGATCTGCGCCGCCACGAACCGGGCGGCGACCTCGGTGTCGTTGAGGGTGTCGCAGTGGATGTCGCGCCGGGCCAGTTCGCGCCGCACCGAGGCGTGGTTGGAGAAGGACCCGTTGTGGACGATGCACTGGTCCGGGCCCACGGAGAAGGGGTGGGAACCAGCCGGGGTGACGGCGGACTCGGTGGCCATCCGGGTGTGCCCGACACCCTGCCATCCGGAGGCTCCCGGCAGTCCGAAACCCGCGGCCAGGTCCAGCGGCAGGCCGACGCCCTTGAGGACGGCGAGCTCGCTTCCCAGCCCCACCAGGACGGCCTCCGGGACGGCGGCGCGCACAGCGGAGGCCAGGGCCTCGGGGCCGGTCCCGGTCCCGGCGGACAGGAGCACGGTCGCGCCCAGCTCACGACCACGCACCTCGCACCCCAGGTGGGTGCCGACACGCGAGGACAGGGTCAGCGCGTCGACGCCGTCGGCCAACACGGTGACGGTGGCCGATCCGGCCGGGGTCCAGTCGGGGTTGCCGTAGACGGCGACTCCCGCCGAGTCCGAACCGCGGTCGGTCATCTCGCCGAGCATGGTGGTGAGCAGGTCGCCGAGCCGGGGTTCGAGGTCCGGGTCGCGCAGGTGGAGTCCGACGATGCCGCACATGGGGTTCTCCTGGTGATGTCGTGGTCGGGGGTCGGGGGTCGGGGGCTGGCGGCCGACGGGCCTGGCGGCCCACGAGCCGCCACCGCGCCTCACAGCGCGGTCAGGTACTCGTTGATCTCCCACTGGGTGACGGTGTTGTGCCAGGAGGTGAACTCCTCGCGTTTGAGGTCGGCGTAGTACTCCGCCACGCCGTCGCCGACGATGTCGAGGGCGGCTCGGACCACCTCGTCCCGGGACATCTCCTCCACGGCGTGCAGGAGCGTCGGCGGCAGGGTGTGGGTGGTCTCCGTGACCGTGGCCGGGGGGCCGGGGTCGAGGTCCTTCCGCACGCCGTCGAGGCCGGCGGCCAGTTGCACCGCCACGGCCAGGTAGGGGTTGGCCGAGCCGTCGCCGCCGCGGAGTTCGACGCGGTTGCCGTCGGGGACGCGCAGGTAGTGGGTCCGGTCGTTGCCCCCGTAAGTGGCGTCGGTCGGCGACCAGGTGGCCCCCGACGCGGTCGTGCGCGCCCCGATACGTTTGTAGGAGTTGATCGTGGGGCACAGGACCGAGTGCATCCCCGAGGCGTGGGCGAGGACTCCGGCGATGAAGGAGTACGCGGTGGGCGAGAGTCCGAGCCCGTACGGGTCGTCACCGGCGGCGGGGAAGACCGGGTCCCCATCGCGCCACAGGGACATGTGCAGGTGCATCCCCGATCCCGTGCGGTCGGTGAACGGCTTGGGCATGAAGGTGGCGATCATGTCCCGCTGCTCGGCCAGCATTGAGATGATGTAGCGCAGTGTCATGACCCGGTCGGCGGTGACCATCGCCTCGTCGTAGGCGAAGTTCTGCTCGAACTGCCCGTTGCCGTCCTCGTGGTCGTTGGCGTAGTTCGCCCAACCCAGCACGTTCATCGCGTCGGAGACACCGGCCAGGTGTTCGTACATGCGGGTCACGCCGCGGGCGTCGTAGCACGGGTGGGACTCGTCGTCCTTGGGGTCGGCGGTGCGCAGGGACCCGTCGGCGTTCTTGCGGACCAGGAAGTACTCGACCTCCGCGCCTACCTTGAGTTCGAGCCCGTCGTTCGCCGCGTCCGCGAGCATCCGGCCCAGGATGACGCGCGGCGCGAATCGCCACGGCTCCCCGCTCACCCAGGGGTCGCAGTGCACCAGGGCCAATCCGGGTTTGACGAAGTCGAGGGTGGTGAAGGAGCGGGGGTCGGGGACCACCAAGAGGTCGGGATCCCTGGGCTGTTGACCGATCGCGTCGGCGGCGTACCCGGCGAACCCGAGCTCGCCGGCCTCCAGCTGATCCACCGCGGAGGCCGGGACGAGCTTGGCGCACGGCTTGCCCCGGAGGTTGGTGAACACGGCCAGGACGAATCGCGTCCCGGAGTCCGCGACCAGCCGGGCGAGGGTGCCGGGAGCGGATTCGGGGGCCCGGTCGGGGTCGAGTGTCGGGAACGACGACTGCCTGCTCGCGCCGTTCGCACGGTCGGCGACCCCGACGGAGGGGTCTGCGGTGACTGTCATGACGTCTCCTGATCCGTGGGTTTCTGCGTGGTGATCAAAATGTACTGTCACTAAACCCCGCTGTGGTTACCGCTGTGTTACGTGTTCGAGCTCGCCAGAATGGCTGTCGTAGTGCAGGTTTCGTCGAAACACCCGCCCCCGGCACTGTGCGGCTCCGGTGCGGTAACCGAATGGCAACCGTCGCGGTACCTGGCAGAAAGCAACCCCGGATCACACTGTGAAACGCACGATCCCAACGTCGCCCCGCTCCCGGTGGCCTCAGAGAGAAGAGAGAATGATGGACGTAGCCATAGCGGCGGCCGACACCGCCTGGGTTCTCGCGGCCATGGTCGCGGTGGCATTCATGGTCCCCGGCCTCGCCCTGTTCTACGGCGGTATGGTCAGCATCCGCAGCACGCTCAACATGATGATGATGACGATCGGCGCGGTCGCCGTGATGGCCGTGCTGTGGGTCCTGGTCGGCTACTCACTGACCTTCGGCAACTCCATCGGGGGCGTCGGACTTCTCGGCGACCCGCTCGAGTACCTGGGGCTGAGGGGCATCATGGCCGAGCCCGAGACCCCGGGCCTGCCGCCGGCACTGTTCGCCGGTTTCCTCCTGCTGTTCGCGGGGATCACCGTCGCCCTCGTTGCCGGCGGCGTGGCGGACCGGATGCGCTTCTCCACCTGGTTGGTGTTCGCGATCGTGTGGCCGGTGCTGGTGTTCTTCCCCGTGGCCCACTGGGTGTTCGCGTTCGACTCCGACGACGGTTCGGTCACGGGTGGCTGGATCGCCAACAACCTGGGCGCCATCGACCTCGCGGGCGGCACCGCCATCCACATCAACGCCGGCGTCGCGACGCTCGCCCTGGTGCTCGTGCTCGGCCGACGCGCCGGATTCCCCACGATCAGCAGGCCACACAGCGTTCCTCTGACCTTCCTCGGCGCCGGCATGCTGTTCGCCGGCTGGATCGGCTTCAACGCCGGCTCCGCGGTCGCCGCGGGCAACACCGCCGCCGTGGCCGCGCTCAACACCGTGGTCGCGGGCCTCTGCGGCGCCCTGGCCTGGATGATCACCGAGCAGGTCCGTGCCAAGCACCCCACCACTCTGGGCGTGGCCTCGGGCCTGGTGGCCGGGCTCGTGGGCATCACCCCGGCCGCGGCGGCGGTCAGCCCGCTCGGCGCCATCGCGATCGGGCTCATCTGCGGCGTGGTCTGCCACTACGCGGTGGGCCTCAAGTACCGGCTCGGTTACGACGACTCCCTCGACGTGGCCGGACTGCACATGGTCGCCGGCATCATCGGCACCCTGCTCATCGGTGTGATCGCCGATCCCGCCTCCCCCGTCGGAGAGGCCGGACTGCTGTTCGGCGGCGGGTTCGGGCAGCTCGGGGCCCAGACGCTGGCCACCGCCGCGGTGCTCGCCTACTCCTTCACCGTGACGCTGCTCATCGCGCTGGTCCTGGACAAGACGATGGGTCTACGGGTCACCGAGGAGGACGAGCTGGAGGGCCTCGACAAGGCCTACCACCGCGAGATGGCTTACTTCCAGGACGGGCTCGAGGGCGACGGACTCGGCACCGACGCCGTGGTCGTGGCCGAGGAGGAGGAGTCGGAGGCGGCCACCGCGTCCCCGCCCACCTCCTCGACCTAGTCAGCCCGTAGCTGCTGCTCACCCCTAACAGCGACGAGGAGGCGGTCCCCTGGTGGGACCGCCTCCTCGTCGTCGTGCCGGGTTCTCCGACCGGTTCTAGCGGCCCGCCCCGACCGGCTGCTCCTTGAGCGCGCCCAGGATGTCGTCGACACGGTCCTTGGCGTCGCCGAACAGCATCTGGGTGTTGTCGCGGAAGAACAGCGGATTCTGGACACCCGCGTAACCCGCGGCCATGGACCGCTTGAACACGATCACATCGGCGGCCTCCCACACGTGGAGCACGGGCATGCCGGCGATCGGGCTGCCCGGGTCTTCGGCGGCGTCCGGGTTGACGGTGTCGTTGGCGCCGATCACCAGGACCACGTCGGTGTCCGAGAAGTCGTCGTTGATCTCGTCGAGCTCGAACACGATGTCGTACGGCACCTTGGCCTCGGCCAGCAGCACGTTCATGTGCCCGGGCAGGCGACCGGCGACCGGGTGCACGGCAAAGCGCACGTCCACTCCCCGCTCGCGCAGGGTGCGGGTGAGGTCGGCGACGGGGTACTGCGCCTGCGCGACGGCCATGCCGTAACCCGGGGCGATGATCACCTTCGAGGCGCCCGCGAGCATCTCGGCCGCACCCGCGACGTCGATCTCGCTGTGTTCCCCGTGGTCCTTGCCCTCGCCCGAGGCGGCCTCGATGCCGAAGCCGCCCAGGATGACGGAGAAGAACGACCGGTTCATGGCCTTGCACATGATGTAGGACAGGTAGGCACCCGAGGAGCCGACCAGTGCGCCGGTGACGATGAGCAGGTCGTTGCCGAGCAGGAAGCCCGTCGCGGCGGCGGCCCACCCGGAGTACGAGTTGAGCATCGAGACCACGACCGGCATGTCGCCGCCGCCGATGCTCGCCACGAGGTGCCAGCCCAGGGCCAGCGCCAGCACCGTGACCAGGGCGAGCATCCACAGTGCCGGGCTGATGACGAACGCCGTGGTGAGCGCGATGAACGCCACCAGGATGGCCAGATTGATGAGGTTCTTGCCCGGCAGCACCAGCGGCGCGGACTTCATCTTCCCCGACAGCTTGAGGTAGGCCACGATCGAGCCGGTGAAGGTGATGGCGCCGATGAACACGCCGATGAACACCTCCGCGTGGTGGATGTCCAGCAGCGAACCGGTGAGTTCACCGTGCAGCTCGGGCTCGAGGTAGCCGTTCCAGCCCACCAGCACGGCGGCCAGGCCCACGAAGGAGTGCAGCAGGGCGATCAGCTCGGGCATCTCGGTCATCTGCACCCGGCGGGCGCGCAACAGCCCGAGGGTCGCGCCGATGAGCACCGCCACCACCATGAGGACGATCCCGATGGTGGCGGGCTGGTGGTCGATCACCAGCGCGACGGTGGCCAGGAGCGCCAACGCCATGCCGGCGATGCCGAAGCTCAGGCCCCGACGGGCGGTCTCGTGCTTGGACAGGCCGGCCAGGGACATGATGAACAGCAGCGCGGCGACGAGGTAGGCCGCATTGGCGGCGGTCACGAGTGACATCTCCTCAGGCTCCCTTCGAGAACATGCCGAGCATGCGGCGCGTCACGGCGAAGCCGCCGAAGACGTTGATGGACGCGACGAGGATCGCGATGGTGGCCAGGACCAGGCCGGCGGTGTTGTCGATCCCGATCTGCAGTAGCGCGCCCACGACTATCACGCCCGAGATCGCGTTGGTCACCGACATGAGCGGCGTGTGCAGCGCGTGGTGGACGTTGCCGATCACGTAGTAGCCGATCACGATCGCCAGGACGAACACCGTGATGTGGCGCGGGATGTCGCCCGGCGCGACGGCCGTGAGCAGGAGCAGCAGCGCCATTCCGGTGGCGATCAGTCCGAGCCTGGCCCCCGCCGAGAGCTTCTTCTTCTCCGGGCGCGGCTCGAGCGGCGCGGCGGCGGCCGCGGCGGGGGCGGCGCTGACCTGCACCGGCGGGGGCGGCCACATGATCTCGCCGCCCTTGGCCACGGTGACCCCGCGTTGGACGACGTCGTCCAGATCCAGCGCCCACCGCCCGTCCTTGTCCGGGGTGACGAGCTTGGTGAGGTTGACCAGGTTGGTGCCGTACAGCTGCGAGGCCTGTGCGGGCAGGCGACCGGCGAGATCGGTGTACCCGATGATCGTCACGCCGTTCTCGGTCACCACGACCTCGTCGGCGACGCTGCCCTCGACGTTTCCGCCCTGGGCGGCGGCCATGTCCACGATGACCGAGCCGCGCTTCATCGACGCCACATCCGCGGCGGTGAGAAGACGCGGGGCCGGCCGGCCCGGGATCAGCGCGGTGGTGATGACGATGTCCACGTCGGCCGCCTGGGCCGAGTACAGGTCCGCCGCGGCGCGGTCGTAGGCCTCGCTGGTGGCCTTGGCATACCCGTCGGTGGAGACCTCTTTCTCCTCATCCGGGACCTCGACGGGCAGGTACTCGCCGCCGATCGACTTGACCTGGTCGGCCACCTCGGGACGCGGATCGGTGGAGCGGACGATCGCCCCCAGGCTGCTGGCCGCGCCGATCGCCGCCAGACCCGCGACACCGGCACCGGCCACCAGCACCTTGGCCGGCGGGACCTTGCCCGCCGCGGTGACCTGGCCGGTGAAGAACCGGCCGAAGTGGTGGGCGGCCTCGATCACGGCGCGGTAGCCGGCGATGTTGGCCATCGAGCTCAGCACGTCCATCGACTGGGCCCGCGAGATGCGCGGGACCGCGTCCATCGCCAGGGCGGTGACCCCGCGCTCGGCGAGGACCGACAGCAGTCGCTCGTTCTGTGCGGGCGCCAGCAGACCGACCAGGGTCGCGCCGGACCGAAGCCGCGCGACCTCGGTCTCGGTGGGCACCGCGACCTTCAACACGACGTCGCTCGACCAGGCCACGTCACCGGAGACCAGGTCCGCGCCGGACTCGGCGTAGGCCGCGTCGGAGAATTCGGCGCGGGTCCCCGCCCCGTTCTCCACCACGACCCGGTAGCCCAGGCCGATCAGCTTGGCGACGGTCGCCGGCGTCGCGGCGACCCGGTTCTCCGCAGCATCGGACTCGGCGACCACGCCGATTACCGAGGGGGCGGCAGCGGTGTCCTTCACCTCGGTCTGCGGGGACATATCGGGGATCTCTTCGAGGCTCGAGGCCATTGGGGTTCCTTCGACAGCGTTGTGGTTCGACAGCGTTGTGGCGAGCCGACGCGCGTGCGCCGACTCAGACAATGTCCGTTCATTACATCGTGTCCGGGTCCCGGCGTGGGATGGTCCGCCGATCACGCCGGGCACCGGTGGGATCCGAGCTGTGGGATACCAACCGTGGGATGCGAGCTCACGGGTGGCGCGGGCGAGAGGGTGATCTCTGCTCCGTCCACCGGGATTGCCTCGCTCTCCGGAGCGTCGGCATGGTGGCGCCGACCTCGGGAGAACTTCTGCGTGAGCCTACGTCACGCCAACAATTGAACCCGATTCAGGTTGGAGACACAAGCCTGCGCGCCGTAGGGGAAAGCCGCCCGGTTGGCACCCGTGGTGACTCGATCAAGAGAAGCGGCCCGCCCCCAATAGGAGTCGGGCCGCTCCTCAGTCGAGCAGAGCTCGGGATAGCTCAGTTCCCACCGACCAGGCCTCCCAGGCTGCTCAGACCTTCTTCTCCTATCGCGTCCATGACGCTACCCAGATCGAGGGAGCCGAAGCTCAATTCGAGCTCGTTGGACGGCGGCCCCGGCTCGTCGATGACGATGTCGGACGGCGACACCGTCACCACGGTCGCCTCGGTGGTCTCGGACGGGGCGATCACCTCGTCCGAGCCGGACGCACCGGAGTAGTCGGCCGTGATCCGGAATTCTCCGCGTTCGGCGAACCGGTGGGTGAACACCGCGGTCGCCTCACCGGTGACCGTGTCAATCACGACCGGAGCCGAGCCGATTGCGTCCCCGTCCCGGAAGAACCACACAGAGCCGAGGTTCTCGGTTCCCGCGTCGGTGAGGTCCCCTCCGTCGAGGCGGGACACCACGGCTGTGATGGTGACCTCGTCGCCTGCGGTGGCCACCGTCTCCAACTCGATGGTGGTGCCCGTGTCGATCTCGGGCAGCGCCTCGACCGTCACCGTGGCGGGGGCGGAGGTGACGGCACCGTAGGTGGTGCCGCCAATCCGGCCACCGTCGAACACGGCGACGATGCGCTTGTCACCGGGGGTGTCGAACTCGTGGCCGGCCAGGACCGCGTTGCCGTCGTCGTCGGTCGTGACGGTACCGATGTCACGACCGTTGGACCGGATGGACACCACGGTGCCGGCCGGCAGCGGGGTTCCGTCTGCAGTCACCGTGGCGGTGATGTCGACGGCGCGTCCGATGAGAACGGCGGCCGAGTCGACGCCTACCGTCACCTCGGGCGTGACCTCGGGTGCGACCTCCACTTCCACCGGTTCGGATTCCGCCGAGCGGTAAATGGTGTCGTAGGTCTCCGTCTCCAGCAGACGGACCGTATAGACGTAGGTCGCGTCGGTGGTGGCGTCGAGGTCATCGGTGAAGGTTGCCGTGACCCCGTCGACGGCGAGAGTGTCGACGACGACGCCGTCGCGCAGGATCTCGACCTCGGCGCCCTCGGGTAGGTCCAGACCGTCACTCGTGTCGATCGCCACGTCGAGCGTAACCGGTAGTCGTCCGTTCTCGACCAGTCCACGCGTCGCGGCCAGGTCGACAGTGCTGGTGACCTCGGATTTCGCCTCGGGCTCGATCCGGACGGTCGTGGTGGAGGTTGAGGCGGCGAACCTCGGTGCATCACCCGAATAGCGGGCCGTGACGTTCTGCGTGATCGGGTCCCGGTTGTCCAGTAGCGGCACCGTATACGGGATGCTCGCCCTACCGTCCGGTCCGACCGGCGCGGATCCGACCGAGGTGCCGTTCACCTCGAACACAATGTCACCGGCGGTGACGCCGTTGCTGCCGTGGACCGCGGACACGTCGGCGGTCAGCGTGGTGTTGGTGCCCTCCTCCACGGTGGCGGGGTTGGCGGTCACCGAGGTGTTGGTGGCCACCGCCGGCAGCGTGAAACGAATGACATTCTCGCGGGTCGGTTGCCAGTTCTGGAGAGTTTCCAGATTGGCGCGGAGCCCGAACTGATGGGTGCTCCCCCCTTGGGCGTCCTCGGGAATGCGGACGCTGAGCCAGCCGGAGCGAGAGCTATCGCGATTGACTAATCGATCAGTCGCGCTCGGCTGCCCACCCCAGTAGTTGGCTTGGCTATGGTCACCAAGGTTGGTCATATTGGAGCCGCCGCCGGATAGACCCGTGAATCCACTCGGCATAGTCACCCCGTAGGTGTTCAGAACCCGGGCCGGGGCAGCAGGTGGCCAACCTTGCCATTCACCATGCGTGTTGGTGGCGGTGAGATCAATTCGAACGTGCCCACCGGGGCGGAGCTGGCTCTGACCCGAGTTGATGGAGGCGTTAAAGGTGAAGTCACCGATGCGAACGGATCCGGTGTTCTGCGCCGCTGCAGTGGGAGCCAGTCCCACCACCAGGGCTATCGCCGATAGGGCGACGACGAGTTTACGAAGCATGATTGTGTCCTTTTCCTGGCCGTCAGCTGCCGAGCGAGCCGGTCAGGCTGCCCGCATCGAGTGAACCGGCGCCATCGCCCATGAGGGAGCCGAGGTCCAGCGAGCCTCCGCCGGGTCCCGGGCTGACGGTGACGTCGTCGCCGCCGGTCCCTTCCCCGATGACGGTGACGTTGGTCCCGCCGGAGACCAGCTCTGTCCCGTCGGCGGCGTGGTAGGTGAACTGGAGGAACTTGGCCTGCGGGTACCCGCTGGTCCAGGTGACGTCCACGTCGGCGATGCCGCGGGTCACGGCGATCCGAACCGGCTCGCCCTCGGCGTCCAGAACGGGCTCCCCGTTGTTGCTGACCGTGAGGTAGCCGTTAAGCGTGGCCGAAGAGGCCGTGTCGTCCGTCGGAGCCACCACCACGCGGAACGCGGTGGTCTCTCCTGCCTGCACTTCGCCATCGGGGCCGGTCACCGTCATGGACAGTGCATCTTCGTTGATCGTCGACGCCTCAACCCGAACCGTGTGCACCGAGGTGTGCGGCCGGAGGACCCGAATATCGGTGGGGGTGAACTCGATAGCGACCTGTCGATCCGTGGCGGCTGCTGGTGGGAACGCAAGGTCGATGCGGCCCTCGCCGTCGACGATCGCCACATCGGCGGCAACGACCCGGCCATCGATCCGCACGTCAGCCACGCCTTCGGCCCCGGCCGGGGAGACGACGATCGTGTACGGGGTGGTCTCACCGGGCTCGGCCCGGGCGGGCCCGACCAGCTGCGAGTCGGTGGCGACGGCGTCGAGGATCTGGAGTGTCCCCGCGTCGGTTGCCCGGGACTGTTCGGTCCCGGCCGGGTGGTAGGTCGCGAAGACCTCCACATCGCCCGCACGTCCGAAGACGAACTCGGCGCTTGCGCGTCCGTCCACGACGTCAACGATCTGCGTCTGCGAACCGGCCATGAACTCGACCCGCCCCTGAGGGTCCTCGGTCCCCTCGGCCGGATTGATGACGGCCTCGAAGGTCACCGGGTCGGCTACGTAGGCCGGCGTGTCCAACCCGTTGAGGACCAGCGTGGTGCTGGTGCTCTCCTGTACGACGATCGAGGCGGTTGCCGTGGCCGATGCGTAGGCAGAAGTCGCGGAAGGGGTAAACACCGCTTCGACCTCGGCGGGCCCGACTTCGGTGAAGGTCAGGCTGGTCGTGGCCTGGCCGTCACGGACATCCACGGTGCGCTCCTGACCGCCCCCGGTGAAAGTGACGGTGCCACGGGCCTCGCTGGGCAGGCTCACCGACAGCGTGGTTCGGGTGTTCGCGTCCGCAGTCGCGGGCGCGCTGAGGGTCATTTCAGTGGCGAGTCGCTCCACAGTGACCGGAAGTTCAGAGACCGCGGTGGCGTATCGGGGGTCCGTCGGGGTGAAGATCGCGCGCACCGGACCTTCGGGCTGCGAGGTGAAGGTGAGTTCCGCACGAGCCTCGCCGGAAGATACCGGGACGGTCACGCGCTGGCCTCCGCTGACAAAGGTGACCTCGCCCGGGATGTTCGGCTCGACGGTGGCGATGAACTCGGCAGGGGTACGCAGGTACACGGTGTCGGGGCCGGTGAGGCTGGCCGAGGTGGGAAGACCCACGATCTCCACGGTCTTCATAGCCGCTGCATTCTGGTCGATCGGCGCCGTGGACGACCCTCTCGGGCTGCAAAAACCGGGGACCCACTGCGTACCGAGAAGCGGCACACTCGCAGACGCGAGCAGCGTGAGGAAGCTTGCCGGGTTCGGTCCGTAACCTGCTGCGTTGCCCTGTGTGCGTACACCGATCGCGGCGTTTCCGGCGCGTTCAGCCTCAAAGGTGAGCGTCACCCGGGGGAACTCGAAGTCCAGCGAGTTGGCTCCGGCCAAGTTCATACCGAGGCCAGCGTGGCTCGACTGCGAGACGTTGCCGCCGTTACCAATCGTGTTGTGGCCCCTGTTGGTCAGGCGAAGGACGTTGCCGTTGGCATCGGGCGCGCCGCTCTCGTTGACCGTGATTACCTGACCGTCCGCGATGGGAATGTTGCCGCCGCTGAAGTTGTAGCCGAGCAATTTGGTTCCAGCAGGGCGCTGCAGATCCAGCTTGAGTCGAGATGCTCTCTGAAGGCTGACTGCCGAGGGAAGGCTGTCGAGCGCGACGTTGATCGGATCGATCTCGAACGTCACGTCGAAGGTGTCGCCCACGTCGACCGCCTCGGGGGCGGTCACATGGATCTGCACCGGGTTCTGTGGGGTGATGTCCATCGGTCCGCCCATCCCGGCGACGCTGGGCGCGGCGATGTAGCAGGTGGTGGCGAATGATGTGGTTGACCGGGACGTCTGAGCGGTGGCCACCGTCGGGACGGTGGCGACGCCGAGCGTGACGACGACGGCGGAGAACCACGCGAAAACGCGGCGCATGAGATTCCTCGAATGTGGGAGGGCGCGCCCGGAGGGGCTGGGCGCTTGTCTAACTGTCTGAACGGACTATATAGGCCATTCTCAGTCGCGCAAGGGAACTGAGACGAATCGTTCCCACGGGGACGCTCGTCCATCAGCTGCTCCACACCTGTTGTACCGGACGTCGCATCGCGTACCCATTCCGTTAACTGTGTCCGCTCAACCTGGCACTTTGACGTTCCGCGAACGAGCCAAGCACTCCGCAGACCGCCCACTGCGATCACGAGTCCCCGATCGTCACTCACCGTTCGAAGCCTGACCGAAATAGGTTCACTAAGGAGTTTCTACCGCTAAGATGTGGATGAAGATCGTTACTTCGTCGAGATCACGCTCACTAGCCGGCCGGATCGACGCGACTACCGATCACTCAAATCTTCCCCTCGCCGAACCTGTCCGGAGTCTCTCGATGTCAACTGACACCCGCCCAGCCCGGTCTCGCACCGCGGTTCCGACCAATCGAATCGCGCGAGTCGCGATCGTCATGCTTTCGGCGCTCGCGCTCGTGCTCGGGCTCGCGCCTGTGGCCTCAGCCCAGTCGGGTTCCACCCGTCTCGGCGACTTCGACTTCACGGCGACGCTCGCCACCGCCGAAAACAGCCGCCTGCCCGGCGCCACGATTCGGATCAACATGCTCGCGCGTAACCACCAGTCCGGATTTCCCTTCACACCATCGGTCCTGAACACCTACGGCGTGACGATGCCCAGTGGGTTTGTGGGTGTCGGCGGCGGCGGAAATCACATGGGCGGCGTCGGCGACCACGGCCGAGCCCAGAACAACTTCTGGGGCGGGCAGCCCAGCCTCGTCGACCGGTCGGTGGGCCGAGGTAGCACTCGCGACGGGTGGCTGACCATGCGGATCCCCGAGAACACGCAGGGCGGAACCACCTACCAGTTCGGAATCATGGCTCACCTGGGGACCGGCGGCAGTTGGAACGGCCCCACGAACAACGTCATGAGATTCACCGTTCCCCAGGTCGGCACTAGGACCTCGCTGTCCGTCAGCCCCACGGTGATACGCGTTGGCGAAGAGGTCACCCTTACGGCTCGCGTCGACTCCACTGCGGGCAGCAACACCCCCACCGGGCAGGTGAATTTCGCTGTCGGTGGGCAGGATCTCTCCGCCAACGTCAGCAATGGCGTTGCGACCACCACAACGACATTCGATACCGCCGGCAACTTCCCGGTGACCGCATCGTTCAGTCCGACCACCTCGGCAAGGTGGCACAATTCCAACGCCACCGGAACCGTTCGAGTGCAGACCGAAGCCACCCAGACCGATCTGACTCTCGATCCGGTCGAGGTCCTGGCAGGCGGCACCGTCCAGGCCTCCGCCAGCGTCACACCGGCCGGCGCAGAGGGCGAGATCGAGTTCGCCTCGGGTAACACGACCACCATCGTCCCCGTCAGCGCCGACGGCACGGCCACGGCCGAGCTCTCCGCCAATACGACGGGCGAGATGACGGTGACCGCCACCTTCATCCCGACCAATCCACAGCGCTACACCGAGAGCAGCGACAGCCGGACCGTAGACGTGTTCGAGCAGACCTCGACCTCGACCGAGGTTTCTGTGGAGGCGGACCCGGTCCGGGCCGGCCGGGAGACCACGCTGACGGCGACCGTCTCTCCGGAGACCGCAGCCGGGACCGTCGACTTCGTTATCGACGACCAGACCTACCCGGCGACCGTCACGAACGGCACCGCGACACTCGACCACACTTTCGCCACTGCGGGCGAGCACGTCGTCGTCGCCGACTTCACCCCGACCAATACCGACCGCTACCTGGCCAGCTCGGGTCAGGTGACGGTCAACGTCGAGGCGGAGACAACACAGACCACCCTGGCCCTCGACCCGGTCGAGGTCAGCGCAGGCGGGACCATTACCGCCACCGCGCAGATCACTCCGGCCGACGCCGACGGCGAGGTCCGCTTCGACTACGGCGACCAGACCCAGACCGTCGAGGTCACCGACGGTCAGGCCACCACCACCTTCACCGCCGGCAACGCCGGAACGGGCACCATCACCGCCACCTTCCTCCCGGACGACACCGAGCGCTACACCGAAAGCAGTGACACCCAGACAGTCGGGATCAACGCCGAGGCCACCCAGACCGGCCTCACGCTGGACTCGACCGAGGTCATCGAAGGGGGCACTGTCCGGGCAACCGCAAGTGTCACCCCCGCTGGCGCCGAGGGGGAAGTCGAGTTCGCCACCGGTGACACCACCATCAGCGTTCCCGTGGGCGCTGATGGCACCGCCGCCGCTGATCTCGCGACTTCAGCCGCCGGTCAGGTGACGGTGACGGCCACCTTCATCCCTGCCGACCCTGAGCGCTACGCCGGCAGCTCGGACAGTCAGACCGTGAACGTGCTCGAGCAGATCACCACCTCGACCTCGCTCGTCGTCGACGCCGATCCGGTTCGCGCCGGCGAGGAGACCACGCTGACCGCGACCGTCACCCCGGCGAACGCAGCGGGCACCGTCACCTTCACCATCGACGGCCAGGAACTCCCAGCGGCTGTGGTCAACGGCGTGGCCACCCTGGAACACACCTTCACCACCGCAGGCCAGTATCCCGTCACCGCCCACTTCACCCCGACCGATGCCAACCGCTACATCGCCAGCGGGGGCCAGGCCACCGTCAACGTGGAATCCGAGGCGACCCAGACCGAACTGACCCTTGACGCGATCGAGGTCACCGCCGGAGACATGATCCAGGCCACGGCCACCGTGACCCCGGCCGGCGCCGGGGGTGAAATCGAGTTCACCGACGGCGAGACCACCATCAGCGTCCCCGTGGGCGCCGACGGTACGGCCACCACCGTGCTCCCGGCCGAGGCTGCCGGACAGTTGACCGTCACCGCCACCTTCATCCCGGCCAACTTGGAGCGATACAGCGGCAGCAGTGACACCCAGACCGTCGACATCACCGCGGCGGCAACCCAGACCGCACTCACACTCGACCCGGTCCAGGTCACTGCCGGCGGCACCATCACCGCCACCGCCACCATCACCCCGGCCGACGCAGACGGCCACGTTCGCTTCGACTACGGCGACCAGACGCAATCCATCACGGTCAGCAACGGCACCGCCACCGTGGACTTCACCACCGAGGCAGCCGGAACAGACACCGTCACCGCGACCTTCCTGCCCACCGACCCGAACCGCTACAGCACCAGCTCCGACGCGGAGACGGTCAACGTCGAGGCCGAGGCCACCCAGACGGAGCTCACCGTGGGGGCCGACCCCCGCGCCGGTGAGGACACCACACTGACCGCCACCGTCACTCCGGCAGGCGCGGCCGGCACCGTGACCTTCACCATCGGCAACGATGAGTACGCCGCCACCGTGAGCGACGGCGTGGCCACCCTTGACCACACCTTCACCGCCGCAGGCACGTACCCGGTCGGAGCGACCTTCACCCCGGCCAACACTGACCGCTACAGCGGCAGCGCGGCCCAGGCGACGGTCGACGTCGAGGTAGAAACCACCACCACCGCACTCACACTCGACCCGGTCCAGATCACCGCGGGCGGCGCCATCACCGCCACCGCCAACGTCACCCCGGCCGACGCGAACGGCCACGTTCGCTTCGACTACGGCGACCAGACCCAGACCGTCACGGTCAGCAACGGCACCGCCACCGCGGACTTCACCACCGAGGCAGCCGGAACAGGGACCATCACCGCCACCTTTGTCCCCGTCGACAGCGAGCGCTACACCACGAGCTCAGACACGGAGACCGTCAACGTCGATGCCGAGGCCACCCACACCGCGCTCACGCTGGATGCTGCCGAGGTGACCGTCGGCGAGACTGTGACGGCCACGGCCAGCGTTACGCCGGCCGGTGTCGGGGGCGAGATCGAGTTCACCGCCGGGGGCACCAGCATCAGGGTTCCCGTCGGTACGGATGGCGTCGCAGTGACTGAGCTCCCCGCCACCGCGGCAGGCCAGCTGAGCATCACCGCGACCTTCATCCCGTCCGACACGGACCGCTACAGCGGCAGCACCGACACCCGCGCCGTGGTGGTGCAGGCCGACGCCGTCGCTGAGGTCACGAGCCTCGCGCTCGACTCCGGGACGGCCGAGGCGGGCGCGGAGGTCACCCTCACCGCCACAGTGGACCCCGCCGACGCCGAGGGAACCGTCCGCTTCACAATCGACGGCGTCGAGCGGATCGTTCCGGTGATCGACGGCGTCGCCACCCTGGTCCACGTCGCCGGGGAGCGTGGCAGCTACACGGTCCGGGCCGAGTTCCTCCCGACGGATCCCGAGGCCTACGCTCCGAGCACCGCCACCGAGACGCTCACCGTGACCGACGAATCGGACCCCGGGACCGATCCGGGAGTGCCGGCCGCCGGTTCACTCAGCCTGATCGGGCTGATCGGGCTGATCGGCTCGATAGGCTCGGCCGGCGTGGGCCTGCACAGCGCGGTCTCGCTCGGGTCGCTGGGCAGCTAGAGGCCCGGTTCGTCCCCGCTGCCTGCTGCCGCAGGGACGAACCGAAATTCCGCTCGTGCGACCAGCGGGCTCCCGATAGAGAACAAGGACGGTGAGGCCGACGAGTCCCGCCCGCGCACTATTCGCCAGTCCGAACCGGCTCCGTCGCCGGAGGGCCACGACCATTTCCACCCTGCACCCACCCACTCACCAGGAGCTCCCATGAGTTTTTCTCGAATCGCCACGCGTGTCGCCGCAGCCCTAGCCGCCTCCGCGGCGGTCACCGTCGGCGCCGCCGGTATCGCCTCTGCAGCCACCGCCAGCTACAACGTCGACGGGAACGCCGTCTCGGCCACCTTCAAGGCCGGGCTCACCGCCCCCGTCGACGGATGCGTCGCCGTGATCGCCGAGCGCGACGATGCCCAGGGCATAGCCGACATGATCAAGAACATCAGCTTGGACAACATCGTCGGCACTCTCTCCGGTGAGAGGACCACGGTCCTGCGTACCGACTCGGGCAACCCCGTCGCCTTCCCTGTGGTGACCCGTCCGGTCACCCTGTCCGCCGAAGACGTCCCGACCGGCGTGCATTCGCTCATCACCTACTGCGCCACGGACAACGTCCCGGTCACCAGGACCATCGCCGTCGGTGGCGCCGAGAACCCCATGGGGAGCATTGTCAGCGAGGGGCCGGCCCTCATCTCCTCTGGGATGAACTTCTTCTAGAGTCCGTTTCTAGGGTCCCAGACTAACCGGCACCCTAGAAACGTGGAATGCCCCGAATCCTGGAGAACCAGCATTCGGGGCATTTCTGTGGTGAGGAGTTGAAACGTCGAGCACTGGGGTGGTTTTCACGCGGCGAAACCGCAAGGTTTGCCCGAAAGTTCCGCAAGGATCACTCCACGTGGTTACGAGACCTGACCTGCAGCTTTGTGCCCTGAGTCGCGATCTTCCGCCACATCCGACAGTCAACGCCGATTCTGTCGGCGCTGTTGCACACCGGCCGAGATCGCGCCGTAGGCGTGAGCTGCCGAGGATGCCCGGAAAGTACCGCTTGGATCGCCTGTGACGGACGCGGCTGGGCCCCGGCCGTCGTTTGACGGTCGGGGTCCAGCCGGCTGAGGGGGTAGGTCAGGTCAGGATCGATATGGTTTGCGCGTGGCCTTCCGTCCGAGGGCGCGGTCTGTCAGCTTGAAGTTCCGTTCGATCACGTCCGTGTGGTCTGGTTTGAAGGGTCAAGCCCCTAGTAGTGGTGTAACTGGTTTTTGATCCTTCGTTGGTGATCAGGCGGGTAGTTGCATCAGTGGATCGGTGGTCACCTCCGTCGTCGAGCTGGTGCCGGTGGTCAGTGTGAGTCGGCAGCGGGCCAGGACTTCGAGTCCGAGGTAGCGGCGTCCTTCGGCCCATTCGTCGGTCTGCTCCGCCAGGACTGCGCCGATGAGGCGGACGATGGCCTCGCGGTTGGGGAAGATGCCCACGACGTCGGTGCGGCGGCGGATCTCGCGGTTGAGTCGCTCGGTGGGGTTGTTGGACCAGATCTGTCGCCAGACGTCGTCGGGGAACGTGGTGAACGCGAGGAGGTCCTCGCGGGCATCGCCGAGGTGGTCAGCCATGTCGGGCAGCCTGCCGTCGGCGTATTCCAGGAGCCGGTCGAACTGCTCGTGTACCGCGGTGGCGGTGGGCTGGTCATACACGCTGTGCAGCATCGCCTTCACGGCCGGCCACATCGACTTGGGGCACACGGCCATGAGGTTGGCCGCGTAGTGGGTGCGGCAGCGCTGCCATGCGGCTCCCGGCAAATTCGCCGCGATCGCCTCGACGAGCCCGGCGTGGGCATCGGAGGTCACCAGTCGTACCCCGCCCAGGCCGCGGGCGACCAGGTCGGCGAAGAAGGTGTTCCACGAGGCCTTGGTCTCGCTGGTGGCGACCTGCATGCCCAGGACCTCGCGGTGGCCGTCGCCGTTGACGCCGGTGGCCAGCAGGACGGCGGCCTTGACGACCTGGTTGCTCTCGCGGACTTTGATCGTCAGCGCGTCGGCGGTGACGAAAGTGAATGGCCCGGCCTCGTCCAGGCGGCGGTGCCGGAACGCGGCGACCTGCTCGTCGAGGTGTTCGGCCATGCGGGAGACCTGCGACTTGGAGAGCGAGTCGATGCCCAGGGTCTTGACGAGTTTGTCCATCCGGCGGGTGGAGACCCCGGCCAGGTAGCAGTCCGCCACGACGGTGATCAGCGCGGACTCGGCCCGCTTGCGGCGTTCGAGTAACCACTCGGGGAAGTAGCTGCCCGAGCGCAGCTTCGGCACGGCGACGTCGACGGTGCCGACGCGGGTGTCCAGGGGCCGGTGGCGGTAGCCGTTGCGCCGGTTGGTGCGCTCGGCGGTGCGAGCGTTCCATTCGGCGCCGCACACGGCGTCGGCGTCGGCGGACAGCAATGCGTTGATCATGGTCTGCAGCAGCTCACGCATCAGATCCGGTGATGCATCGGATAGGGCTTGGCCAAGCAGGCCTGCAGGGTCGACAATATGGGGTGCGGTCATCGCGATGACTCCTCGAGGATTCTTTAGACGGTTGACTCGAAGGATCACGCGGTGGCCGCTCTACATCCGTCAACGACACGGATGTCGGAGACGATCTCGGCCACCGAGTTACACCACACTATGGGGCACTACTGTTTGAAGTTCCGCTGAAGCTTGAGGTTGCTGACTGCGATGGCGATGCCGATCTGCAGCATGAGCAGGGGTTCTCTGCGTGGTCCGACGTTGGTGCGTTTCACCGCGGTTACGCAAGGGTGCTTCAGGTGAGCGAACCTACTTTCGGTCCGTGACCGGTAGGTATCGAGGATGCTCTGGTATTCGAAGCTGCCTGGTGTCGGCCCGGGTTGGAATGACGACAGTTGCCGCTCGCTGAGGGTGACGGTTACTTCTGACTGACAGCACTGGTACCGGCTGGGGTCCCAGTCCGGCGCCGCCAGTGGTTTGGTGTGGTCGCCGTCGAGGCTGTGCGGTTTGAGAGGGCATCGCACGCGGCCTTGTTCAGCCGGGCATTGGAGCCTGCATTTCCACCTGAGGTCCTTCGCCTCTCCCGGTAGGCGGGCGGCTCGCTTGATGTCACGGAGCCGCGGGCGATCCAGGCGTCCCATGACGAACGGGAGGCGCTCGGCAAGCATCTTGTCGTACCGGTCCAGGCCTGCGGGATCTTCGTTGATCTGTCGGAGCCGGTGAGTCGGGTTTCCGACGAGTCGATCCATTGCAGCTGGACAGTAGAAGTCTCCCCATGCCAGCACCGGCCCGGGCAGCGTTGGTGCCTTCTGGTCACGGATCTCCTCTGTGGGCCATACCGAGGGAAGGATGAAGGTGGTGCGGCGTCCTGCGTGCTTGTCTGACTTCGGATACCGGTGGATGCGATCGATCCGGCGGGTCAAGAGGAAGTGCGCCAATTCGGGCTTAGCGCGATAGCCCATGTCGACTCCCAGAAGTCGATTTCGCTGGCGCGATCTGGGCTTCGGCGTTTGCGGCCAGCCATCGATTCGCTCAAGGCATCGCATTAATGCGGCTGCGTCTCCTGATGTGGGCCCGCCGACTTCCACCGCCAGGATGGTGCGGGGTACAGCCCCCGGTGCGCGGATGGGCCCAATCGCCATCACCGCGGTCACCCCGATGCCGAAGGCCATTTTTCGGGTTCGCGTAGCCGAGGCACCGTCGCCGCGAACTTCGTTGTTGTCCTGGCGGATGTAGAAGCGTGCGCGAGAAACGGCCGACTTGATCTTGTCGGGCTTCGATCCCATGCCTTCTCCTACAGCGGCAAGGTCAAGGATCGTCTCGTCGGCAACCATGTCACCGCGCCACCTCGCCAATCCAGGCCAGTCGATCGATGCTGCAATCAGGCTGTTGACGAGCTCACCCGCACGGAGGTTGCGTCTGCTCGCCAATGCGCGCTCATCTGGGGTCCGGGCTGCGAGCGCGGTAGCAAAGTCGCCGTTGCTCATAGTCCGTGCAGGCAGGTCCCAGAACGAGTCGATACAGGTCACTTGCGCGTGTAGCCAGGCCCGAAACCTAGCTTCTTCCCGATTCTTCGGATCGTCATCGAACGCCGCGCGCGCTTCACTATTGATCGTCATCCCCACCGTGCTCAATTGGAGGTCGGTCAGTGAATAGATGGTTCGGAGGATCTCCCGCACGGTCGTGGTCACCCCGATTTCTGGAATCAGGACCATTGCGACCAGGACGGCCTGGAGGGTGAATTGAGGGTGGCGGTGTGCCGGTCGTTGCACGATCCCGTCTTCTCGCTGCCAGGCGGTGATCATCCCCACTGCGTTAGACCGAGATACGAGATCAACTGCTGCGCTGACACTGCTGTTGCGATAGCGACCGGCGTCGGCCTCTTTCCCGTTCGTCATTTCGAATCTCCCTGCTTCGCGTGATCAATCAGGCGGAGGGTGTCTGCGATGCTGTAAGCGCGAAGCGAACATTCGATATCGATGAACACTTCGGTGTTCCACGTGTCGGCCATCCGTAGCGACACCGCCAGGGGAAGAGCGAGCTCTGCCAAGCGCAGCAGCCAGAGGTAGCGAAGAGCGCGAACCGAGAATTGGATATTGACGCCACGCTTGCGCATGTGCTCCTGGGCTCGGTTTAACGCGTTCTTATCAGGGGAGCCGATCAGCAGGCCACTTCCGACTGCCTCGGCACGGGCGGACAAGTACTCACCGGCATCAGGGTCCAAGGCCGGGACAATCCGCTCCCGGCCCTCGCGATTGACTAGCCTGACGATGATGCGCTCCTCGCCGTCGACAGTCTCGCTATAGACGTCGCACCCTCGCAGTGCGCGCAGTTCGCTCTCTCGCCCTCCCACCGCCAGACCGAACGCGATGCACAGCTGAGCCTTGGTCCTAATTCCCTCTGGGGCCACGGACAGGACGTGCCGTGCTGCCGCAAGGTCTGCTTCCGTCAGAGGAGAGAATCGTGAATGTCGCGGTACCGGGCCCGGACCACGCGGGGGCCCGAACTCCAGAGGGTGCAATTGTCGCGCGGCCTCAACGAGGCGACCGCGCCGGCTGCGGATGCTCCCCGCTGGGCTGCCAGCCGCGATCTCTCGTGCCGCCCAGCGATCGATCTCAGCGGCGCGCAATGCAGCCTCGGGGTCGAGATACCCGCGCCCGTCGGCCCACGAGGCCAAATACCGGGCCAACTCGCCCAACGCCGTCACGTCGTTGCGGTCCATCAGCGGTGGGGGCGCTGCTAGCCGAAGTCGCAGTGCGTGCTTGCGAGCCTCCACCGCCCACGGCCCCTCCACTTGCACGGCGGCCCGACCAAGCCGCGCCCGCCTGTCCTGTGTCGCGTTAGGTGAATCGGCAGCGACGTCGAACTGACTGACGAAAGAAGGTCCTGCCGCGGAAACTACCCCAGTCGTCGATTGACGAGGCCACCTACCCATGGGATCTGACCCCCTGGACAGCGGCGACACGCCGGGAGCGAACATTGACTGCGAATTCTGCGTACGTCAACATAGACGTAGCTCCTTTCGAAGGAGTCGTGAACTGAAAGCGGTGCACTCGCATCGCGTCCGGAGGCCGGGAGTTGCAGCTCCCGGCTTCTGCGATTTACGAGCGCCCGTGTTGCCCTACGGGCCGCTCGGGGTACCACGCGCCCCGGCGCTCTCGGCGTGATAGCTCCTGATGGCACTCCTTCTCGGCGCTAACGCACCGTGTCGTAGGTCACTGATAGACCGACCGTAGAACTGACTCTTTCCAACGTCAGATCGACACGCAGGAGAGACCTGAATTAATGCTCAACACGGACAGTGACCATCGCACATCTGCCGCGTCTAGCAGGTATTCTGACCTCATCGGAATCTCGCAACCACTTAAACTGAGATGATTCTCAGTCACGCAAGGACCATCAAATGCCTGCTATTCAGCCGGCGCGAGGCGATTCTGTCGCTGACCTGCGGGCCAGTCGCGCCAAGTACCCGACCGCCAGCCCCTGTCGCAATCCCACGTGCGCTGCCCTCGTCACCTACGACGAGACATCTCGAGGCGCACCGGCCAGGTTCTGCTCCGACCGATGTAGAACCGAGTTCAACCGCACCAAGCGCGCACTCAAGTTCGACCTCACCCATGTGCAATCCCAGCTCAGCGGACAGCCACCCCAGGGGAAAATCGCACGAGAACTTAAAGGGCAATCGACGCACCTCAGATGGCTGCTCGACTGGTACGGCGGCGACGACGACTGACTGACAACAGCCCGGCCGGAGTAAACGTTCGTCTCACTGGGGACCACCGGTATTGCCTCCGGGAGCCGGGTGCCGGTAGCGCGGATATTGCGCTCGGGGGCCAGTAGTGGCGCGCTTGGGAGCCACCTTCACCACTGCCTCGCTGGGGCGAGTGTCGCCATCGCCACGCGGCGGTGACGGAAGCCGCCGATGCGACCGAAGAGTTGGGTGATGAGCAGAGGTGTTCTTCCAGCATGTTCCACGCCGGGGTGTGCACCAGCGCGCGGCCCACCGGGCGTGCAACAGCTGCGCCGATAGCTTGCCAGGGTTGGGGCCGCGCGCAATCCTCGGTATGCCGAGCACGCCACCCAGTGCGCCGCCGTGTCCTTGTGGGGGAATGTCCACGAGTCGTTCCCACAACACCCGCCGGCGCTGCGTGACGGTCACCGGAGCCGCCCACCGGATGGGAAGCAAGGCGAGCTACCGGAAGTCAAGGTCATCGATGGCAGTAGTGCCCCATAGTGTGGTGTAACTCGGTGGCCGAGATCGTCTCCGACATCCGTGTCGTTGACGGATGTAGAGCGGCCACCGCGTGATCCTTCGAGTCAACCGTCTAAAGAATCCTCGAGGAGTCATCGCGATGACCGCACCCCATATTGTCGACCCTGCAGGCCTGCTTGGCCAAGCCCTATCCGATGCATCACCGGATCTGATGCGTGAGCTGCTGCAGACCATGATCAACGCATTGCTGTCCGCCGACGCCGACGCCGTGTGCGGCGCCGAATGGAACGCTCGCACCGCCGAGCGCACCAACCGGCGCAACGGCTACCGCCACCGGCCCCTGGACACCCGCGTCGGCACCGTCGACGTCGCCGTGCCGAAGCTGCGCTCGGGCAGCTACTTCCCCGAGTGGTTACTCGAACGCCGCAAGCGGGCCGAGTCCGCGCTGATCACCGTCGTGGCGGACTGCTACCTGGCCGGGGTCTCCACCCGCCGGATGGACAAACTCGTCAAGACCCTGGGCATCGACTCGCTCTCCAAGTCGCAGGTCTCCCGCATGGCCGAACACCTCGACGAGCAGGTCGCCGCGTTCCGGCACCGCCGCCTGGACGAGGCCGGGCCATTCACTTTCGTCACCGCCGACGCGCTGACGATCAAAGTCCGCGAGAGCAACCAGGTCGTCAAGGCCGCCGTCCTGCTGGCCACCGGCGTCAACGGCGACGGCCACCGCGAGGTCCTGGGCATGCAGGTCGCCACCAGCGAGACCAAGGCCTCGTGGAACACCTTCTTCGCCGACCTGGTCGCCCGCGGCCTGGGCGGGGTACGACTGGTGACCTCCGATGCCCACGCCGGGCTCGTCGAGGCGATCGCGGCGAATTTGCCGGGAGCCGCATGGCAGCGCTGCCGCACCCACTACGCGGCCAACCTCATGGCCGTGTGCCCCAAGTCGATGTGGCCGGCCGTGAAGGCGATGCTGCACAGCGTGTATGACCAGCCCACCGCCACCGCGGTACACGAGCAGTTCGACCGGCTCCTGGAATACGCCGACGGCAGGCTGCCCGACATGGCTGACCACCTCGGCGATGCCCGCGAGGACCTCCTCGCGTTCACCACGTTCCCCGACGACGTCTGGCGACAGATCTGGTCCAACAACCCCACCGAGCGACTCAACCGCGAGATCCGCCGCCGCACCGACGTCGTGGGCATCTTCCCCAACCGCGAGGCCATCGTCCGCCTCATCGGCGCAGTCCTGGCGGAGCAGACCGACGAATGGGCCGAAGGACGCCGCTACCTCGGACTCGAAGTCCTGGCCCGCTGCCGACTCACACTGACCACCGGCACCAGCTCGACGACGGAGGTGACCACCGATCCACTGATGCAACTACCCGCCTGATCACCAACGAAGGATCAAAAACCAGTTACACCACTACTAGGGGCTTGACCTCGATGGCCCCGACAGGCGCGATCACCGGCCCCCAACGGCAATACTGCTGGCGCCCGGACGCAATATCCGGTGGCCCCCAAACCTCCAACTACTCACTCATGACCGTGACCACGACGGCGACTGCGCCGCCCCTGCCCGAGGACCTCACCGCAGTCCTCAAGCGCATGCGCATGCCCTACCTACGCGCCATCGCCCCCGACGTGCTGGCCACCGCCAAAGCCCAACGCTGGGATCCCACCGAAGTGCTGCGAGTCCTGATCGCTGAAGAAGCCCGTGGCCGCGACGAAGCCACCAAAGCCGCTCGCCGCAAAAGCGCAGGACTGCCAGCCGGCAAGACCTTCTCCTCGTGGCGCGAGAGCGACTCCTCGATCCCCGCCCCGACCCAGTCCGCACTGGCCACCCTGGAGTGGGTCCACCGCGCCGAGAACCTCGCCATCAGCGGGCCCTCCGGGACCGGCAAGACACACTTCGTCGAGGCCCTGGCCCACCAGGCGATCGACGCCGGAATGCGAGTGGCGTGGTTCACCCTAGAATCGCTGACCACCGCCATCGGACGGGCCAGCGTGGACGGCTCGATCAGCAAGACTATCGCCCGCATCACCCGCGCCGAACTGATCGTCGTCGACGACATCGGCATGCTGCCGTCGGGACAAGCCGCCGCCGAGGCGTTCTACCGACTCGTCGACGCCACCTACGAACGCCGAAGCCTGGCCGTGACCAGCAACCTCCACCCCGCCGGATTCGACACCTTCATGCCCAAAACCCTGGCCACCGCCACAGTGGACCGGCTCCTGCACCCCGCCCACGTCATCACCACCGAAGGCACCTCGATGCGACTGACCGAAGCCACCGCCGGACACGGCGTCATCCCACTGACCTAACAGGCAGGGAGATCAACTGACCGCGGACAGGGAGATGAACTGTCCGCCCACAGGGAGATCCCGCTGTCCCTTGACACTCTGCCCGCCATCTCGGCCAGCACCACACGCCAAGGACTGGCAGTGCCCAGGTGCAGCCGTTCCTCGTCATCACTCCCAGTAACCATGGTCCCCCTCGAGAGTTGCCGAAGGGCAGGACAGTACAACACTGAACTGCGCGGGACTGAGTGAATACCGGTAGTCGCGTCTCCGCTACCGCTACCCTTCAGAATTGTGACCACCGAACTCCACATGTCTCCCTACGATCTACGGGCGTGGGAAAGCCTGACCAACCGCGTGAACAGCAGACGGGAACCGACTGCTGTCGCTAAGCGCTTGTCGCAGGTTCGGGCACGCGTCACGGAAACGTCCGCTACTGCGATTGAAGCTGGGAAGAAGCTTCCCGGGGCGATTGAGACCGCAGATGCTATGAAATTCGCCCTCGACAAGGCGATGACAGGTCTTCATCTAATGACGGTCGACTTCGGATTGAATTCCGTGAATGCGACAACGGTCATCAACCGATTCAACAAGGCTGGCCATAGCGTCGAGTCCCTAGACGACATCCGCACGCTCGATCTGAAAATCTGCGACACAGTGGGATCGACAAAGAAGCAGAAATATGTCGCCGCTGGCGCGATCGAAGGCACCGCTTCATCTCTCGTAGTCACCGGTTTAACCGTCAGTTCGACAGTGTCCGGAGGCGTGGGAGTGGGTGTGGCGGCCGGAGCGATCGCGGTCGACTCCCTCACTGTCCTCACTGGAATGGGACGCATCATCGCGTCGGTCGCGGCGAACTACGGTTATGACGTTCGGCTTCCAGAGGAAGCGGTATTCGCCTCGGGTGTTCTCGCGTATTCCACTGCCGGAAACGCGTCCGAGAAAGCAGTTACGATGGCCGCGCTTTCCCGATTGACCCAGCAAATGATGCGAAGGGCCACTTGGACGCAACTGTCTTCGAACCATCTCGTCAGAGTGGTAGACATCGTATTCAAAGCTCTAGGACAGAAACTGACACACAAGAAACTCGCCCAGGTCATTCCCGTAGTTGGTGTCGCTATCAACGGTGGCCTTAACGCAACAATGGCCAGCGATACCGTCACGCGGGCTCACACAGTCTACCGATTGCGTTTCCTGACTGAGTGGCAGATAGGGCCAGTGGGTACGCCTAGTCCGGCGATCCGGTACTTCGATTCCGGCGACTCGGTACTCCTTGGGGCGGGCGGGGTGGTCTGCTCGGGGTGAGGCGGCGCGACTGCGCCGCTTCTTCCTATTTGAGGAGGCTGATGTGGCCGAGTACAAGGCCATCATGACGTTGGCGCTGGCCGGGCATAGCTACAGCGAGATCGTCGCCGCCGTCGGGTGTTCGCGTCGGGAGATCGCGGCGGTGAAGAAGACGATCACCGCGTACGGCATCACCGCCGGCCAAGCGTCGTCGATGAACCCGGCCGAGATCGCCGGGATGTTCCCCGACGGGCGCAAACGCGTCTCGGAGGACTACGCCAAGCCCGATTTTGATCGGGTGCTGGCGTCGATGAAGTTCAACCGGCACTTCACCATCCAGCAGGCCTGGGGCAAGTATCTCGCCGCTCCGGCCGGAAGCGGGAAGAAGTACGGGTACTCGCAGTACTGCGCCCTGTTCGCCGAGCACGCCCGCATCAAGGACGTGGTGGCCACGCTGCATCACGAACCGGGTCGGACGATGCTGGTCGACTGGGCCGGCGACACCCTCGAGGTCCTCGACGCCGTCACCGGAGAGGTCACCAAGCTGTACTTGTTCGTGGCCGTCCTGCCGTACTCCGGTGCGGTGTTCTGCCGCGGCTTCACGGATATGAAATCGCCGTCCTGGATTGACGCTCACGTCGCCGCATTCGCGTTCTTCGGTGGGACACCGCAGATGGTGGTGCCCGACAACCCGACCACCGCCACTCATCGGCAGAAGCAGGGCGAGGCGGCCAGGGCTGTCAACGTCCGCTACCAGCAGCTGGCCGACCACTACGGCACCGCGATCGTGCCGGCCCGGGTCCGAAAACCCCGCGACAAGGCAGCCGTAGAGTCAGCAGTGGAAGTGGTCAACAAACGCGTCATCGGCTACCTCGCCGAGGAGGTGTGGACCACCGTCGAGGCCCTGAACGCGGCGATCGCCGACCGCGTCGCCGAGATCAACACCCAGATTCGCCGGGCTGACGGTACGACCCGGTGGGAGAGGTTCGAGTCCGACGAAGCGCCGCTGCTGGCGGCCCTGCCCGACGACGGGTTCGCCACGGTGGAATGGAAGCAACTCAAGGTCGGCCGGAACTATCACGTCTCCTGCGAGTCGCAGTACTACTCGGTGCCGTACACCTTCGCCGGTCAGCTGCTGCGGGTGCGCCTGACCGCGCAGTCGGTGACGCTCTTCGACGGTGACCAGGTCGTCTGCGAGCATTCGCGGCGCCACGGCCGCAAGGGCCAGTACTCGACGGTGCTGGCTCACGCCCCGAAAGAGCACCAGGGTATCGACGGCCTGTGGTCGCGGCAGTGGTTCACCGACCGCGCCCGCGGGTTCGGCCCCGCCACCGAGCAGGTGATCGCCCAGATCCTGGATCGTCACGTGATCGAGGCGCAGGGCTATCTGGACTGCCAGAACATTCTCGAAACTCTCGGCAAGAGAAGTCGACAGCGGCTCGAGGCGGCCTGCCAAGTGCTGCTCAACCAGAACAGCGTCGGCAGCTACAGCGTGCTCAAACGCGTCATGGCCACCATCGACTCCGACGGCAAAGCGCCCCGACCCGTGGTCCCGGCGGCGGCCACACGAAAGCCCCCGCCACCGGCCGGAGCCCGAGACGACAGCGCCGTTCAAGTTCGCTCGGCCGATCACTATGCGCGCGGCCGCAGCGGGGAGGGCGTGTGATGTTCACCGAGATCGATCACCAGAAGTTCCGCAATCTGCGCATCACGCACGTGGCGACCCGGTTCGAGGAGCTCATCAGCGATGAGGCCAATGACGAGCTCACCCCGGAGCAGATCTTTCTCACCGCCGTCGACGACGCCTTGGACCAGCGCCAGGCCCACCGGATCGACAAGCTGATCCGAGCGGCGAAGTTCCCGATCCCGCAGGCCTCGATCGCGGAGATCAACTACCAGGAAGGACGCGGGATCACCCCGGTGCGGATGAAACGCTACGCCGGGCACCACTGGCGCCAAGACCCCACCAACCTGCTGGTCCTCTCACCGACCGGCGGCGGGAAAACCTACCTGGCCTGCGCGATCGGCATCGCCGCCTGCCAGAACGGGCACACCGTCACCTACGCCCGCATGGACGAACTCGCCCGGCGGCTGGTCATCGCCCGCGGCGACGGCATCCGCCACCAGAAGATGCTCAACGACCTCTCGGACGTGGAGCTGCTGATCATCGACGATTTCCTGACCGTGGGCATCGATCCTGAGGCCGCGAACGACTTGTTCGCCGTGTTGGCCAACCGGGAGCACCGGCTGCCGACGATGATCGCTTCCCAATCCCGGCCGGCGTACTGGCTCGAGGCGCTGCCTGACCGGGTCGCCGCGGACTCCATCGTCAACCGCCTGGCCAACAACGCCCGCGAGATCAACCTCGGCGAAGTCGACATGCGCCGACAGCGCGACGACCAAGCCCGAGCCACTACCGGCTACTGGGAGTAACCCCCGACGGTGCCGGCCCGCTTCACACACGGGCCGGTTCCGGGTCGCCGGAATGGCGGTACCAACTCGCCGGACCCGCGGTACCGACAAGCCCTATCTGCCAACTGAGAAGTACGGGCTGGATCCAGAAGCCTGGCGTCCTGACGTTACCCCCGAGGATGTCGACAAGCGGACGAGGGACCTTCCGATGATCGACGAGATCGTCGAAGCGGAACTCTTATGAGCACCCATACGGGCTGAAGTAGGGCCCACCGATCTGGTCCAGGTGTAACTACAGCGGTCAGCCCGGTCTACGGTCTAAGATCCTCCAGCCGGCCTGGGGACCAAACAATATTGGCCAGTTGAAGCAACAAAGCACTACGCTCGCGCTGGGCCTGTTTATCGAACCGGTCGTAACTCTGAAACTCGAGGCCTTCGTCCCGACGCAGGCGCTGGAACTGCGGTTGATGCTGATAAGTACCCGAGTGGAGACTCGCCGCATAGAAGTTCTGTCGACCGTAGTGTGCGACTTTCTCCTCATAGGTCTTGTCCTGCAGGCTGCGGTTCACGTCAGCTGGCAGGAGGAGCAGTGCGCCGATGTCATCGCGCCAAGCCTCAAAGTCTTGGCGACTGTCGAACTGATCGAGGTGGCGCTCGTACCTGTCCGCCCAAATGTGTTCGATGTCGTACGGATTCTTCGCAGTGCGGTCGATCAGCGTGGCGAAATCAAGACCTCGCCCAGACTTCTGTTCGACATATGCGCTGACGCGAGCGAGTAAGTGGAATATGTAGCGTCGCGAGAACTGGTTTAGTCTCAGCTCTGCGATGCCGCCGCGTCCACGGCTGCGGTTGCCTTCGAAGCTGGCCTCGTCTGTCTCAAGTTTGGCCGACAACACGGTAATCAGCCCATTGAGCGGTTTGCGCCGCACGTCCTTGGCCAGCAGCCACATTGTGTAGGACACCGCGTTGTATCCCGATCGTTGGTAATTCACTGCTCGGCGCATCAACCAGATGTCGAGGTAGGTGGCGACGGCCTGGATCTTGCGGCGCGCCGTGTCCTCGCTGTCGGTGACCTCAAGGGGTGCCAATAGCACCGTGTATTGCCAGGTGAAGTTATTGTGCGCGTTGTAGTACACCGCCTCCAGCCCTGGCATAAGCCGAGTGCTGGCGTCGAGAATTTGAAGGTAGTAGCGGGCGAAGAACCGGAATTCTTCAGTCATCAATCGCAGGTTCTGCTCACGAGTTCCTACGCCGACCCGGCCGGAGTGGTCGCGCAACCATCGATGGAAGGTGCTGCCGATCAGTTCCCAATCGCGATCAGTGGCGCCCTTTCGGCGGTCGCGGATAGTCTCAGCGTATTGGGCGCGTAGCCAGGCTTTAATGAACTCGGCGTCCCGCTCGGTGTCGGTATCCTCGCCCCAGGAGATCAGGTCGAGCACCGTTCGCTTCCAGGCGTCATTGGCCTTGATCCGGTCGTCGGATCCCGTGATCGGGGCAAGAAGGTACGCCTTGACCATGTCAACAGGGCTGAGCGGCTTGCCACGATCGTTCATTGTCTCGAAGATCGCGTACGCATGCTGGTCGGAATTGGTAGCGATTTCGATGAGCCCGACCTTGGTCAGGAGCCAGTATATGAACGATTGGAAGCCTTCGCCGAGCTCGCCGGAGATGTCGAGATCTTCAATATCGTAGTAGCGGCGCACCATGGTCTGCACTGACTCTTCACGACCATCGGTGGAGAAGGTCTCGCCGTTGAATAATGCACGGATAACCGGAGTCCGTTCAGCGATATCTAGGTTGAACACCTCCTCACCCAGAGAATCGGAGTAGATCAACGGTTCAATGGTCCGGGCAGCCTTGAGGCCCGCGTCGCTGGCCTGCCGGTATAGGTGAATCAGCAGCAAGGTCAGTGAGGTGACGCGCTGCTGTCCGTCGACGAGGTAGTTTCTATTGCCGCGTTGGGTGACGATGATCGAGCCGAGGAAGTACTCGTCATACCCGGAGACCTCTTGAGTCGAGTCGCCTGCTGTGTAGGACCGCTGAAACGTGCTCGTCAGGTCTTGGACGAGCTCAGCGATGTTCTCACGGTCCCACTTGTATTCGCGCTGATATTCATCGATGGAGAACGTGCGGCTCTGCAGAAGCTGTGTGACCGTGCGGTAGTGCGGAGTGATGCTGCCCATCGGTTGCTCGTGCCTCCCTTTTTTCCGGCGTTCGCGGGTGAGTGTCGGGGTCGCCATGTGTGGATCGAATGAGCTGGTGGCTACGAGTTAGTGGCCCTGAGTTCGCTTGCCACATGCGCAGCAAAATCGGGGTCGTCGTGGATACGGGAAACGACGTCGTCAGTGAGCTTGTCCACGTCCAGTGGCCACGCAATATCCGCCTTTATACGGTGCGCTTGCTCGCGGTAGGCGTCGTAAGCGCTCTCCCCGTCGTTGCCATAGGCCGTTAGGACGTGATCGAAGACCATCTGAACTTTCGAGGAGAAGACATCTACTGTGTACGGCTCCTCAGGCAACCCCTCGTCGAGAATTCTCCGAATTGTGCTGTCAACGTCGTTCTTGACGTCGACCTTGCGGCGCCAATCCTGCACCAGCAGGTCATGCAGGTGCTTGAGGAGGTTCTTAGCACTTGCCTTGACCTTCTCGCGCTCCTCGTCGGTCAGCTCGGGTTCGGGCTGGGTCAGCAGATCGAAGATCGCCAGCTCCGCTTCGCTCATGCCCTCTCGCACCGAACGCTCTTCTTCTTCAGTCAACGTCTCCGACAGGCGGATCAGGCGTTTGAGGTACTCGTCGATGTTCACGCTTCCGGCGTTGTAATCAGAGATGAGCTGTTCAATACGCTCCACAAGCTCGTACCGGGTCGGGTTGCGGGTAGCCGCCCCGATGGCCTTCTGGCGCAGGAGCTGCGCCAGCCGGTCTGTCTCCGCTCGCTTACGACCTGCGAGTCTGGCGGCCAAACCCTCGAAATCAATCTGCGACAAGTCGATCAGCGGATCAGGTTTCGTTCCCTCGGCGGCTGCTCGGATGACGTATTCCTCGGCACCGACGGATCGGTCGAGCAGCGCGTCGACCGCATTAGCGACTGTGCCAATATCTGCTTCGGCTGGCCGGGTGACGTCCGCGATGCGTTCGGCGACGACTCGGATGGCGGCGACATTGCGTTGGTGGGCGGCGGCGTCCGGGTTCGGCAGCAATGCCTTGAAGAGCTTGCGGACCCGTCCAGCCTTCTGCTGAAAATCGATCCGGACATCCTCGTCGACGAGCAGCGCTTCCACCACGGCGTCCCTTTTGGCGATGTGGGCGAAGCCTTCCGCATCCCGCATAGCCGCAAGATCGGCACCAACAGAACCGCAGAAGGTGAAGACCCCGGTGACGGCAGCATCCAACTCGGCGGAGAGCGCATCGATGATCTCGATGGGAGAGTCGCCGGCCTCCGCGGCACCGTAGATCGCGAGAGCGTTTTCCAAGTTCCGGAAGACGCCGACGTAATCGACAATCAGACCGTTGTCCTTGTCAGGGAATACGCGGTTAGCGCGGGCGATGGTCTGCATCAGCGTGTGGTTCTTCATCGGCCGATCCAGGTAGATCGTGGACACGCTCGGAGCATCGAAACCGGTCATCCACATCGCACAAACGAACACCAGCCGCAGCGGATCGGCAGGGTCCTTGAACTTCTCGGCGAGATCTTCACGATTCATCCGCTCACGGTGCGGCCGAATATCGAGGCCCTGGTCGTCGAGCATTTTGAGTTCGTTCTGGCTCTGCGAGACCACTACCGCCATATCGGTGGTGCGCATCAACTCGATCCGCGACGCCAGCCAGGGCCGCTCCAACTCCGGCAGCGCGTCATGCTCGGCCTGCAACTCGTGCAAATGCTCCGCCCAGGCGTTTTGGACTAGGTCATACATGCGCACGGCGGCGGCCTTGTCGAGTCCGACGTACATCGCCTTGCCACTAAATCCCCGTCCCACGAAATGCGTGACGAGATCCTTGGCGAGGGTCTTTAACCGCTCCGGGCGCGTGAGGAGCGTGTACTGGGTGCCGAAGGCGCGTGCCAGTTGCCCCTCGGCGTCCTCGTCGAGCTCGGCCTCTTCCAGGAGCGCGTCGAGTTCTTCGGAGAAGCTCTCGTTAATTAGCTGCAGCTCAGGGATCCGGTTCTCGTAGTACAGCGGAACCGTTGCGCCGTCCTCGATGGCGTCGCGGAAGTTGTAGACGCTGACGTAATCGCCGAACTGCTCACGAGTGGCCTGTTCCTGACCGGCGATCAACGGGGTACCGGTGAAACCCATCATCGAGGCGTTCGGCAGCGCAGTGCGCATGTTGAGGGCGAGCGTGTCGTACTGGCTGCGGTGCGCCTCATCGGTGATGACGATGACGTCGGAACGGTCCGAGAGCATTGGCATCTGCCGCTCACCTCGGCTCTTGGACGGCTGGAATTTCTGAATCAGGGTGAACACGTACCGGTGATCAGCGGCTAGCAGCTCACGCAAGTGCGCGACAGAATCCGCATGCACTCGAGCCTCCGGCGAAATCGCGCCCGCCGCGGCGAACTCTCCATGCAGCTGCGTGTCGAGTTCCTTACGGTCGGTGACCATCACAAACGTCCACTTGCCCGGCACCTGGCGCAGCACCTTCTGCGTGAACCACAGCATCGACAGCGACTTACCCGAGCCCTGGGTGTGCCAGAACACCCCGAGCCGCTTGTCGTGTTCTGTCCGCGCACGGTGGAGATTTTCGATCGCGGCGTTCACCCCCAGGTACTGATGCGAGCGCGCCAAAACCTTGATTAGTCCGCCGGGACGCTCCATGTATGCGACAAAGTTTTCGAACAGGTCGAGCAGGACCGCCGGATCACAGGTGCCGCGCAAAGCGGTCTCCAAGGCGATAGCGCCGCGTGTGCCATGGGAGTCGACGACCTTCCAGTCATTGAAGAACTCCCACGGCGAGAACGTTGACCCGATTTTGGCTTCTCCACCGTTGGACAGCAGCACAAAGCAGTTCGGGATAAACAGCTGAGGGATGGTGTCGCGGTTGTCGGTCAGGTTATTGTCGTACGCCGACTTGACGGGCTCGTTGGGTTCCTTGAACTCCATCAACACCAACGGCACTCCGTTGACAAACAGCGCAACATCCAGGCGGCGACTGTGGAGGTTGCCCTTGACCCACATCTGCTGGACAGCCAGCAGATCATTGCTTAAAGCGTTATCCAGGTCGAAGTATTGGAGTCTTTCGATCTGCTTGTTGCCGGCCTCGTCGACCCATTCGGCCTGGTATCCATCACGCAGCAGGTCGTGGACCTCACGGTTTGCGCGCACTCGGTTCATGACCGAACGGTCCTTGGTGAGTACCTCGATCGCTTCGTCGATCGAAGCGTGGGGCACGTGCTCGGGGTTGAGAGTGCGCATCGCTGACCGCAGCCGGTGAGTGAGTACGACGTCGCGCTGAGAGTCGCGACCTAGAGTGCCCTGCGCGCCAAGGACTTCGGCGAAGGCGTCGACCGGCGTCCAGCCAAGCTTGGCAAGCACTTCCATGCTTGGCTTCTCGACGTAGACGTACTCCGGCCCCTTGGCCATCATCACGCCGTCGCCCCCTCAAGTAGTGCGTCAAGATTGAGTGTCGACACATCAATCTGCCCAGTGACGAGCCTGGGCAGGAGAACATCTCGCATGTCGATAAGACCGACGGTCATCGTTCGAAGCGCATGTGCTTGATCAAATATCGGGCGCACAACCGATTCAAATAGTTCGTGACTAGATTTTTTTGCAACGACAACTGGTACGTTGCGGGCATCATTGATGGAGACGAATGGCTGAGCCGATCCACGTTTTGGCCAGATCGCTGGATTTGCGGTCGCAAAATAAAGCCAGATTGCCATTCCCGAAGCATCTTTCGGCAGAATCTTGATTGTATTAGCAATCGACGACCACCTGCCAGATGCCCAGAATGTTCGTCCACAACGAGCACCTACAGCCGACAACACCACGCCATCACCTTCCACCTCGAACGTAGGTAGATAGCCGTCTTGGCCAGCTGCACTGAAGGCACGGTATCCATCGTCGACATAAGCGGATTTCGTGGTCGTGCTGCCACCTTTGAATGTGGCAACTTCACCAAGTCGGGAGGTCATCCATCCCTCGGGTATTGGGCCGAGGGAGGAGTCGATCAGGGGTACGTCACTGTGGCCAGGATAGCGGAACTTCACGAACCACTCGTGGTAGATGGCCCGCGCCATCTCCTCCAACACCTCCACCCGCCGCCGATTATTCTCGATCAAATCGTCGAACGACCCTAGAACTTGGCCGATCCCGATTTGTGTCGCCAGGTCAGGCACTCGCACAACAACCGATGCGAACACCGACTTATTGATAATCGGTGTTGCGGCCCCACTGGCGCCCTGCGCAATCCCCTGGGCCGCGTATCGAAGTAGGTAGTAGAGAAACCTGCTGTCGGTATCGGAGTTCGGGACGATTGTGTTGATCTGCTGGTTCGTTACCGACTCAGTCGGAAGCAAACAAACCTTGCCGATGGTGGCCCCAATGCAAACGAACGCGACAGCATTCGCCGGAACAATTCGAGTCCTGAGCCCCACTCGTCCTAGGCGAGAAAGACACCTCCCCGGACTCGGGCGTCGGTCACCCTCGTTCATGTCGCTCGGGGTCACGAACGGCACTTCGTTCCCAAACCAGTCCGGATGCCGAGACGGTGGTGTACTGCCAGTTACCACTGTGCCGAGATCTCCGATTGCCTTGTCACGCCATTCGCTCATACCTCAAGAATCCCTTGAACAGCAGCATCGACCTTCGTACGCAGAGTGTCTGCCTCGTCACTTAACATCGTGAACTCCTCGTACAGCGCCGAAAGGTCGCCGATAAAATCGACGTCGCTCTCGTCGACTGCTGCCGTGCCGGTGTAACGGCCAGGGTTCAGGCTCCAGCCCTGTGCCTCGATCTCGGTACGAGTTGCGACCCTGCACAGACCTGGTACGTCAACGTATTTCCCGTCAGGGTAGTTTTCCTTGAGCAGAGTTTCGCTGCTGTCAGTGGTCTCGATATCCTCGCCGCGGTAGAGCCGCACAATGTTGGCCAAGAACTCGATCTGGTCTGGCGTGAAGTCGCGGTGGGCGCGGTCAATCTGGTTGTAGATGTGCCGAGCGTCGAGGAACAGCACGGTGTCCTCGCGCGTAGTCCCAGCCTTGGACTTGTCGAGGAACCACAGGGTCACTGGCAGTGTGACGGTGTAGAAGAAATTGGGGCTGATGGAGATCATCACATCTACGGTCCCGGACTCGATCAACTGCTTGCGGATCTCCTTCTCGGAGTGGCCCGCGTCTGCGGCCGAGTTCGCCATGACGAAGCCTGCCCTCCCTTGTGGGGAGAGTGCCGCGTAAAATTGTTGGATCCACAGGAAGTTGCCGTTATCGGCTTTAGGCAGGCCAAATGGGAACCTTTTATCGCCGGCCAGCTGATCCTTCTTGATCTTGTCCACGTTGAACGGCGGATTGGCCATCACATAGTCGAAGGCACCGACCGCGCTGTGCGGATCTTCGTAGTAGCTGTTGGCTTGGCGAATATCGCCTGAGAGTCCGTGAAGCGCCAGGTTCATCTTCGCCAACGGGATTGTGTCCTCAGTCTTTTCCGCACCGAAAACTGAGAGCTTGCGGCTGGCCGACTCATGGTGGCGTTCGACGAACTTTGCGCACTGCACGAACATGCCGCCCGACCCGCACGCCGGGTCAAAGACGCGGCCTTGGAACGGTTCCAGGATCTCGACAATAAGGCGGACGATGGAGTATGGAGTGAAGTACTCGCCGCCGCCCTTGCCTTCCTGCGCTGCGAAGTTGGAGAGGAAGTCTTCGTAGACGAAGCCGAAGGCATCTCCTTCGAGCTGTGTAGGTAGCGGTGCGAAGAGCCGAAGCAACTCGGTCAGGGTTGAGGGTTCCAGTTTCTGGTAGCCACGCGGCAAGATGTCCTTGAGCTCTGGGTTGGCTTCCTCAATAGCCTTGATTGCCTCATCGGTGGCCTTGCCAATATCGTCGCCCTCCGGCAACTCGACGAGGTAAGACAAGCGCGACTCATCGGGCACATAGAGCACGGACTTCGCCTTAAAGTCCGCAGCTGTTGCAGGGTTGCGCTTGGTGGCCTTCGCCTCGACCTCGCCACGTACCGCCTCGAAGCGGTTCTCTGCGTATGCAAGGAACACCAGTCCTAGCACTGGATCGCGGTATTGGCCCGGCGTCAGCTTTGAGTTGGCTCGCAGTTCGTCGGCAGCGGACCACAACATAGCCCGCACCTTGGCGAGGTCAGGAGTCTTCATGAGTCGAGACTAACGCCGCCCAGCGGAACCCACCGACCCGAACCGCGATTACCACGAAGTCGATACCTCCGGCCCCGTCAGGGGACATCGACCCCGAGATCCCGCGACCTCCCGGCCAAGCCTTCGGCACACAAAAAAGCGGCCTCAGCCAGGAACAATCCCGGCTTCGGCCGCTGCAGTTCTCGACTCCAACTGCTCGTGGTGGGCGAAGGGGGACTTGAACCCCCACGTCCCGAAGGACACTGGCACCTGAAGCCAGCGCGTCTGCCATTCCGCCACTCGCCCGAGTAACGCCCGAATACGTTAACACGCGCCACACCAGCCGTACCAATCCGCTGGTGGAGCCCGACCACCCGGGCTCCGGGGACGCTGGACGCGTGCTTCGGGCCGCCCCCGCCTCTATGATCGACCGGATGCCGCCGACACGCGCGGCGACCGGACGTCCGGACACGTACCAGGAAGAGGAGGCGCTCGTGGGAATCGTCGGCAAGTTCGAACGCACACTCCAGGGCGCGGTCGGGGACGCCTTCGCCCGTCTCTTCGGCGGCAAGGTGGTGGCGGCCGAGGTGGAGGCGCAGCTGCGGAAGCAGTCCGAGGCCTCCCTCAAGGTGGTCGACGGTCACCTGCTGGTCTCCAACAGCTACACCATCACCCTCGCCCGGTCGGACTACGCGTCCTTCACGGAGGACGAGGCCCTGGCCGTCAAGACCTTCTCCCGCCATCTCTCGGACCACATCGCGGAGCAGGGCTGGGAGACCTACGGCCCGGTCACCATCACCTTCGTCGAACGCGACGACCTGCACACCGGGCAGATGCGGATCAACGGGGTCGTGGACCCCGACGCCGTCCCGTTCCACATCTCGGCCGCCGCGCCGGCACCGGCACCGGGCCATCCGGCTCCGTCCTCGCCGTCCCCCGCGTCGCCGAGCGCCAGTCAGGAGAAGAACCCCATGCAGGCACCCGCCTCCAACTACCCCGTCGCCACCCGGTCCGGGTCCGCAGGCCAGAACACCGGCTGGGGTGGCCCGTCCGACGCCCCGACGCAGATCACCCAGGGTCGGGCCTCGCTCACCGTGACACTGCACCTCGAGGACGGATCCGGGCGCACCTTCCGCCTCCAGCGCGGCTCCAACCTGCTCGGCCGCGGCCAGGACGCGGCCTTCCGCCTCCCTGACACCGGGGTGTCCCGGCAGCACGCGGACATCCGGTTCGACGGCCGCGAGGCGGTCCTGACCGACCTGGGCTCCACCAACGGGACCACGGTCAACGAGGGCCCCGTTCAGGACTGGCAGCTGGCGGACGGCGACGTGATCCGCGTCGGACACTCGGAGATAACCGTCCGGTTCGACTAGCCTCGACAGGCATGGACCCCCGGGAACCTCCGGGGGCGATCACACGTCGCCCGAGGTGACCTGACCGGAGAGGGGAGGACCGAACTCGTGCAGGGACTCGTCCTACAACTCTCGCGTGGCCTCCTCCTGGTGCTGTTGTGGCTGTTCATCTACCTCGTCCTGCGGGCGTTGAAGACCGATGTGTTCGGCAACGTCGGGATGCGGTCGGGCGGCCAGGGTGAGCGCCGTGGCGGATTCCTCGGCCGGGGAACCAAGGCGATCCGCCACCTCGTCGTCACCCAGGGCGCCCTCGCCGGGACCCGCATCACGCTGTCCGAACAACCGGTCCTGCTCGGCCGGGCCGACTCGTGCACCCTGGTGATCGACGACGACTACGCATCCAACCAACACGCCAGGCTGTCGCCCCACGGGCCGGACTGGTTCCTGGAGGACCTCGGTTCGACCAACGGCACCTATCTGGACAGGACGCGGGTGACGACCCCGGTCAAGGTGGCCGCCGGCACGCCGATCCGGATCGGCAAGACCGTGATCGAGCTGCGCGCGTGACCCCCGCGCTCAGTTACGCCGCCCGCTCCCACACGGGGATGGTGCGGGACAACAACGAGGACTCCGCGTACGCCGCGCCCCGGGTCCTCGTGCTGGCCGACGGCATGGGGGGCCACGCCGCGGGCGAGTTGGCCAGCCAGATCATGGTCGCGACCCTGGCCAAGCTCGACGAGGACCAACCGGGGTCGGACCTGGCCGGTGCGCTCAGCCGGGCCATGCACGAGGGCAACCAGGCGATCGCCGCGCACGTCGAGGCGCATCCGGAGGCCGACGGCATGGGTTGCACGCTCACCGCCCTCCTGTTCGACGGCCGCCGCATGGGCCTGCTCCACGTGGGTGATTCGCGCGCGTACCTGCTCCGCGACGACGTCCTCACGCAGATCACCAAGGACGACACCTTCGTCCAGTCGCTCGTCGACCGTGGCGAGCTCACCGCTGAGGAAGCGCACGTGCACCCGCGTCGCTCGCTCATCCTCAAGGCGCTCACCGGTGAGCCCGTCGAGCCCACCACCAACGTCCGCCAGGCGCGGGTGGGCGACCGCTACCTCCTCTGCTCGGACGGTCTGTCCGACCCGGTGAGCACCGAAACCATCGCCGAGACCCTCGGTACCGGGTCCGCCGACGCCGCCGCCGAACGCCTGGTGCAGCTGGCACTGCGCTCCGGTGGCCCCGACAACGTCACGGTCGTGGTGGCCGACGTCGTGGACTCGCCCCGCGGGGGCACGGTCGTGCCGGTGGTCGTGGGCGCGGCCTCCACCGACGAGCCGGGTGAGATCGCGGTGCACGCCGACACCGCCGCCGGCCGGGCCGCCGCGTTCTCGCGCGCCCAGGTCGCCTCGCAGGGGGCCGCCGCCGGTGCGGCGGGCTCCGGCGGCGCCGGAGGCGGGACCGCAAACGGGACCGGAGACGAATCCCACGACGACGAGGTGGACCCCGCCGCCCCGCGCGGCACCCGCTGGCGTTTCGCGCTGAGCGTGGTCGGGGTGCTCGCGCTGATCGCGGGGATCGTCGGCGTGTCCGCGCTCCTCGTGCGGAGCAACTACTTCGTCACCGAAGAGGACAGCCAGGTGGTGGTCAAGCGGGGCATCTCCGGCGAGGTCTTCGGCATCTCCCTCGCCTCGGTCAGCCAGGTGGCGTGTCTGACGGCGGACGGCACGCTCACGCTGCACGACCCGGAGGCGATCCCGTCCGGTTGCGACGTCTTCACCCTCGGCGACCTGCGCGAGCCGGCCCGCGAGTCGGTGCGCGCGGGGATGCCGTCGGGCAGCCTCTCCGACGCCAACGCCCAGGTCTCCCGCCTCGCGCAGGACAACCTGCTGCCGGCGTGCGAACCCGAGGAGGCCGGCGAGGAACCGGCGGAGGCCATCACCTCGCCGTCGTCACCCACCGCGTCCCCCCAGCCCTCCAACCAGCAGCCCTCCCCCCAGCCCTCCTCCGAGCAGCCCTCTCCTCAGCCTTCCCCACGTCCCACCCCGGCCCCGGTGCCGGGAGTGGACTGCCGGGCGGTGAGCTGACCGGTGACCGCCCCCGCATCCGCTACCGGAACGCCGGCGGCTCCGGCCCCGCCCCGCCGCGGCAAGGAGCTCGTCCTGTTGGTCGCCGCCTCGGTGATCGTCGGGTTCGCGCTGCTGTTGGTCCAGTTGGCCCAGGAGCAGGAACTCAGCCTCACACTGCTGTGGCTCACGCTCGCCTACCTCGGCCTCTGCGGCGGGGCCCATCTGCTGATCCGGTGGCTGGCCCCCTTCTCGGACCCCGTGCTGCTCCCGGCTGTCGCCCTGCTCAACGGCCTGGGCCTGGTGCTGATCTACCGCCTGGACCTGGCGTACGCGGCGCGCGCCGTCGCCAACGGCAACGACCCGCCCGGCATGGACGTCACCCGCCAGCTGCTGTGGACCCTGATCGGTCTGGCTTTCATGGCGGTGGTGTTGTACTTCCTCCGGGACCACCGGGTGCTGTCCCGGTACGGCTACACCATGGGTTTCGCCGGTCTGGTGTTGTTGGCGATCCCGGCCGTGCTGCCCGCCCGATTCTCCGAGATCAACGGCGCCAAGAACTGGATCATCCTGCCCGGCTTCACCATCCAGCCGGGTGAGTTCGCCAAGATCCTGCTCATCGTCTTCTTCGCCTCGATCCTGGTCGAGAAGCGGGAGCTGTTCACCAGCGCCGGTCGGCGGATCCTCGGGGTGGACCTGCCCCGCGGACGTGACCTCGGGCCGATCATCGTGGCCTGGTTCCTGTCCCTGGGCGTGCTGGTGTTCAACACGGACCTCGGCATGGCCCTCCTGCTCTTCGCCACCGTCCTGACCATGCTCTACGTGGCCACCGAGCGGGTCAGCTGGTTGCTCATCGGCGTGGTGTTGGTGGGCATCGGTGGCGTCCTGGCCTACGCCCTCTTCGGGCACGTGCGGGTGCGGTTCCAGATCTGGCAGGACCCCTTCGCCTACTTCGACACCGGCGGCTACCAGAGTTCGCAGGCCCTGTTCGGGCTCGCCTCCGGCGGCATGGGCGGCACCGGGCTCGGCAACGGGCGGCCCGATCAGGTGCCGTTCGCCGGCACCGACTTCATCACCTCCACCATCGGCGAGGAACTGGGACTGATCGGCCTGGCCGCCGTGCTGATGATCTACGCGATCATCGTCCTGCGCGGGATCCGGGTCGGTCTGACCATCCGGGACAGCTTCGGCAAACTCGTCGCCGTGGGTCTGGCGTTCACCATGGCCATCCAGATGTTCGTGGTGGTCGGCGGGGTCTCCACCCTCATCCCGCTCACCGGGCTCACCCTGCCGTTCATGGCCTACGGCGGGTCGAGCCTCCTCGCCAACTACGCCCTGCTGGCCATCCTGCTCCGGCTGTCCAACGACGCGCGCCGGCCGTTGCCCACCCCGCGTCAGGCGCCCGCGCTCGCCGAGGCCGCCACGGGCATGATGCGGACCCCTCTGCTGTCCCGCGTCCGGAAGTCCGGGTGAGCGCCGCATGAACGCCGCCATCCGCAGGGTCGCGATCGCCGCCATGGTCATGGTGGTGGCGCTGCTGCTCCAGCTCACCTGGGTCCAGGTCTTCCGCGCCGACGAGCTGCGCGCCGACCCCCGCAACACCCGCATGCTGCTCGACGAGTACTCCCGCCAGCGCGGGCAGATCACCGCCGGCGGCCGGGTCCTGGCCATGTCGGTGCACGCCGGGGGCAGGTACGAGTTCGAGCGCACCTACCCCACGAGCCCGACCGCGTTCGGTCCGACGATCGGGTACTACTCCCTGCAGTTCGCCACCTCGGGCATCGAGCAGTCCCAGGACGCCTTCCTCAACGGTTCCGACCCGCGCCTGCTCTCCCAACGCATCTCCGGGCTGATCTCGGGACGCACCCCCCAGGGCGGTTCGGTGGAACTCACCCTCGACCCGGTGGCCCAGGACGTCGCCTACGGAGCCCTGCAGCGGGGCGCGGGTCAGGGCCCCTTCGTGGGTTCGGTGGCCGCGGTCCGTCCCTCGACCGGTGAGGTGTTGGCACTGGCCTCCAGCCCGTCCTTCGATCCGAACGCCCTGTCCAGCCAGGAACAGACCGTCCGGACGCAGGAGATGGGACGGATCGAGCAGAGCCCCGACCGGCCGCTGCTCAACCACGCCACCCAGCAGTCCCTGCCGCCCGGTTCCACCATGAAGGTCATCACGACGGCCGCCGCGCTCGAGTCGGGCATGGGACCCGATACCCCGGTCTCCGGCGCCGACCGGACCCTCCTACCCGGCACCTCCACGTACCTGCAGAACTACGCCGGCCAGACCTGCGGCGGCGGCACTGTCACCCTCCGCACCGCGTTCGAACTCTCCTGCAACGTGCCCTTCGTGGAGCTCAGCCAGGAGATCGGTTCCGAGTCGTTCACCGAGATGGCGGAGCGCTTCGGTGTCGACGGCAGCGAACCGGAGGAGCTGGGGATCCCCGCGGCTCCGTCCGGACTCGGGCAGATGGACGACGCCGCGCAGCTCGCCATGAGCTCGATCGGTCAGAGCGACGTCCGGATGACCACCCTGCAGAACGCCATGGTGGCCGCCACCGTCTCCAACGGTGGCGTACGTATGCAGCCGCAGCTGATCCGGTCACTGACAGCGCCGGACCTGTCCGTGGTCCAGGGGTTCACCCCCGAGGACGCCGGCCGCGCCCTCACCGACGACCAGGCCGGCACCCTCACCGAGCTCATGGAAGGCGCGGAGCGCAACGCCGGTGGCGGCCTGCCCGGGGTGACCATCGCCTCCAAGACCGGTACCGCCGAGCACGGCGTGGACGCCGACGAATCCATCCCCTACACCTGGTACATCGCGTTCGTCCCCGGCCAGGACGTGGCCGTGGCCGTGGCGATCGAGTCCGGGCCGGGCATCACCCGCGACACGGTGGGCTCCACCTACGCCGCGCCCATCGGCCGCGAGGTCCTCGGTGCCCTCCTCGGGGGCGGCGGATGAGTCTCAATTCCGGAGCGCTGCTGTCCGGTCGGTATCGCCTGCTGCGCCTGATCGCCACAGGCGGGATGGGCCAGGTGTGGGAGGCCGACGACGCGGTGCTCGACCGTCACGTGGCGGTCAAGGTGCTCAAGTCCGAGTTCTCCTCCGACCAGGAGTTCGTGGAGCGGTTCCGGTCCGAGGCCAAGGTGACGGCGCGGATCTCGCACCCGGGGATCGCGACGGTCTACGACTACGGGCAGATCGACGACCCGGCCTCGGGCAGTCCGCTGTCCTACCTGGTCATGGAGTTGGTGGTGGGCGAGCCGCTGTCGGACGTCCTGTCCCGCGAGGGGACGCTGCCGCTGCGCCACACCCTCGACATGCTGGAGCAGACCGGACGGGCACTCAACGCCGCCCACGCGATCGGGCTGGTGCACCGGGACGTCAAGCCGGGCAACATCCTCATCACGCCCTCCGGCCAGGTCAAGCTCACCGACTTCGGCATCGCCAAGTCCATGGGCTCCGCGGCGGTCACCCAGGCCGGGATGGTCGTGGGCACCGCGCAGTACATCGCTCCCGAGCAGGCCATGGGACACGAGACCACCCCTGCCGGCGACGTCTACTCGCTCGGCGTGGTGGGGTACGAGTGCGTGTCCGGGCGTCGGCCGTTCGTGGCCGATTCGCCCGTGAGCGTGGCGATGATGCACGTGCGGGACACCCCGCCCCCGTTGCCCGACTCGGTGCCGCCGCCGGTGCGCAGGCTCCTCGCCGACGCCATGGTCAAGGAGCCGGGGCGCCGGTACCCGGACGGCGAGGCCTTCGCCGAGGCGGTGGCCGACGTGCGCGCCGGGCGTGACCCGAGACCGCCCGGGGCCTTCATCACCGCGGCCGCCGCCGGAGGTCTGCTCGGTGGGGCCGCGGGCGCGGGCGCCGCGACGGCGGCCACCACCGTTCTGCCCGACGAGACCCCGGGCCCCGGTAGCCGTCCGGGTGCGGACCCCACCCGGGCGTACACGCGGCTCCAGCCCGGACCGACCACGCGGACCCAGGGCCAACCGCAGTACCGAACCGCTCGGGCACCCGTCCAGACACCCGCGCGTCGCCACCCGGCACCGCCGGTCACGTCCCGGCCACCCCGGCGGCGCGGCGGGGCGGGGTGCGCCGGCTGGTTCCTCATCGTGGTGGTGCTGTTGGCGGCACTCGCCGTCGCGGCCGCGATCGCGCTGTCCAACGCCGGTGTGTTCGGCCCCGGTGGCCTGTTCGGCGGGACCACCCCGTCGACCTCGGCCACGACCTCCGAGCCGCCCACTCCCACGACGCAGGCGCCGGCCCCCGCGCCCGCGCCCGCGCCTGAACCCACGCCGACACCACAGCCGGCGCCGTCCCCCACCGTCGTGCCACCCGCACCCGACCTGCAGGACATGCTCGATTCGTTGACCTCCGAATTCAGCTCCTTCGTACCGCCGGGTCAGGCCGGCGACGGGGACAACTCGGGTGGCAACGCGAATCCGAACGCGGGGGGAGTCGCGAACAACGGCAGAGGAGGTGACGGCGGATGACCACACCTCAACTGCTGGCAGGTCGGTACGAGATCGGCGAGGTCCTCGGATTCGGAGGGATGTCCGAGGTCCACCGTGGCCGGGACACCGTCCTCGGACGTGACGTGGCGGTCAAGATCATGCGGCCGGAGTTGGCCCGCGACGAGACCTTCTACCAGCGATTCCGCCGAGAGGCCCAGAACTCGGCGTCGCTCAACCACCCCTCCATCGTGGCGATCTACGACACGGGTGAGGAGCGCACCGAGGACGGTGCGCTGCCGTACATCGTCATGGAGGTGGTCGAGGGCGACACGCTCCGGGACATCGTCAAGATGGACGGTCCGATGGAGGTGGAACGCGCGCTCGGCGTGATGGCCGACGTCTGCGGCGCCCTCGACTTCTCCCACAAGAAGGGGATCATCCACCGCGACGTCAAGCCGGCGAACATCATGATCTCGCGCGACGGGGCCGTCAAGGTCATGGACTTCGGTATCGCGCGCGCGGTCAGCGACGCGAGCTCCACCCTCACCAACACCTCCTCGGTGCTCGGCACCGCCCAGTACCTCAGTCCCGAGCAGGCCCGCGGTGAGACGGTGGACGCCCGGTCGGACCTGTACTCGGCCGGCTGCGTGTTGTACGAGATGGTCGCCGGAGCCCCACCGTTCACCGGGGAGTCTCCCGTGGCCGTGGCGTATCAGCACGTCCGCGAGTCCCCGCAGCCCCCGTCGACGGTCAACCCGGAGGTCGGCCGGTACGTCGACGCCGTGGTGATGCAGGCGATGGCCAAGAACCCCGAGAACCGGTACGACACCGCCGGGGACATGCGCACCGATCTGCTCGCCGTCCTCACCGGCGGCCGGCCGGCCGCGCCGCTCGTGCTCTCCGACGACGAGCTCGACGACGGACAACGACCCGACGCCCCCCACGGGTTCGCCGGGGCGGGCTACGGTTCCGGCCGCGCGGTCCGGATCCCGCCGTCCGAGGCGCCGACCGAGGCGCACGCGCTGCCCGGACTCGCCGCCGCGGCGGCCACAGGGACGGCCGTGGGGTCGGCCGCCGGTTCCGGTGGCGCCTCGGACGACGGGCCCCGCCGGAGCAGCCACCGCGCAGAGGACCGGTCTCGGCCCCGCGCGGTGACGATCGCGCTCGCGGTCCTGCTGGTCCTCGGTGTCGTCGCGGCAGTGTCGATCTGGGCGGCGTCCGACCGGGACCGCGGCGTCGTCGAGGTCCAGGAGGTGACCATCCCCGAGGTCGCTCAGCGGCCCGTCCAGGAGGTGATCGACGAGCTCACCGCGCTGGGACTCGAGCCGGTCCAGAACCCGCAGCCCGATCTGCGGGTCCCCCAGGGCCTGGTGGTCGCCTCCGATCCGATCGCCGGAAAGCGCCTCCCCGTGGGATCCGAGATCAGCCTGGTGGTGTCCACCGGGAAGCCCATCCTCTCCGTGCCCAACGTCATGGGGATGTCCCCGGCGGACGCGCGCGTGGCCCTGGAAGAGGCCGGGTTCCAGGTGGTCCCGGAGAACGAGGTCCGACCCTCCACCGCCGAGGACCAGGACAAGGTCGTGGACACCGATCCCTCCCCGGGCTCGCAGGTGCCGTCCGACCGTCCCGTCAGGCTGACGGTGGGTTCGGGCCCCGAGCAGCTGCAGGTGCCGGGGGTGGTGGGCCAGTCCGTGGACGCGGCCCGGGCGACCCTCGAGGGCGCCGGATTCCGGGTGGACACCCGCAGGGTCGACGGCACCGCACCGGAGGGCGAGGTGGTGGACCAGTCGACCCCTGCCGGGCAGACCCAGCTCAAGGGCGCCACCATCACGCTGCAGGTCTCCGCGGGCAACCGGTTCCTCATGCCCAACCTCGTGGGTGACACGGTGCCCGAGGCGCTGGGCGAGCTCGAGCGGGCCGGGTGGCGGGGAGGCCGCGGACAGCTGGTCGAGCTGCCGCAGAACGACCCCGACCTCACCCGGGTGGGCCAGATCTTCTCGCAGCAGCCGCCGGTGGGCGAGGCCGGGGTCAACGACCAGGTCGTGGTGCGTGTGATCCGCTTCGGCCTCGTACCCGGCCCCGGCTGAGCGGACCGCCCCTTCGTCGAGAAGAGCGTTCCGAACGCATCGGCCGAGTAGAACTGTGCGTAACGCTCTTCTCGACGCGGGCGCCGGGCGGCCGGGTCACGCGCCGGGCGGCCGGCTCAGGCGCCGGGCGGCCGGGTCAGGCGAGCGCGGCGCCGCGGGCCCGGTCGAGCTCCTGCTCCAGGCCCGTCACCAGCGTCTCCGACGGCTGCTCGCCGCACATACCCAGCCAGTTGGCGAGCATGCGGTGCCCACCGTCGCTCATCACCGATTCGGGGTGGAACTGCACCCCGTGGACGGGCAGTTCGCGGTGCCGCATCGCCATGATCAGCCCGGATTCGGTCCACGCGGTGGGCACCAGTTCGTCCGGGACGGTCTCCGGCAGCACCGTCAGCGAGTGGTAGCGGGTCGCCGTGAACGGGCTGGGGATCCCCGCGAGAACACCCGAGTCGTCGTGGCTGACCCGGCTGGTCTTGCCGTGCATGAGTTCAGCAGCCCTGTCGACCGTGGCCCCGAAGGCCTCACCGATCGCCTGGTGCCCGAGGCACACGCCCAGGACGGGGACGCCGGAGCGCCCGCAGACCCCGATGAGTGGGATCGTGGCCCCTGCGCGATCTGGCGTGCCCGGGCCCGGGCTGAGGAGGACGCCGTCGAACTCCGCGACCACGCGGGCCAGCGCCGCCGGGTCATAGCCACCGTCCGGGCCGGCGAGCCTCTCGTCGTCGTTCCGCCAGACCTCACACGCCGCGCCCAACTGCCCCAGGTACTGGACCAGGTTGTAGACAAAGCTGTCGTAGTTGTCGACGACGAGGATGCGCATAGATGCAGCGTACTGCCGTCGGTGGGATGAACGTCCAGGGCAGGGCTTGGTAGAGTGGACTGGATCAGCCCCACCAGTGCGAGGACGTCATGCCCAAGTCAAAGGTCCGGTCGAAGACCGAGTACACAGACGCGGCCGTCAGCCGCACCCCCGTCAAGGTCAAGGGGACGCCCACGGCCCAGTGGTATCTGATCGTGATGTTCGGTCTCATGATCCTGGGTCTGGCGTGGTTGGTCACGTACTACATCGCCGGTGAGCGGATCCCGGTCATGCAGTCTCTCGAGACCTGGCAGAACTTCGCCATCGGCTTCGGTCTGGCCGTGGTCGGACTGCTCATGACCATGAACTGGCGGTAGCACACCGCCTCTGCCGGAACCCGGTTCCGCGCAATCCACAGCTTTGTCCACAGGTCACCCCCCGCAACACGCGGGGGGTGACCTGCATTTACTCATCGAATTGACATCGTTGCAGGTCAACGTGGTGTATCTGGCGAAGTGACCACTGTTACCTGCGGTGGCACCTGCCCACACAGGCTGTGGACAACTCCCTCCACACTGGGGATAAACCCTCCACGACGACGACGAGGACTACGCCGCAGGTCGGGGTCCTGTCCTTTCGAACGCGGATCGAACTCCAACGGTGTTATTCATCCACAGTGTGGATAACGCCTGTGGATAAGGGAGGATGACGGAATGAGAGAGGGAGCAGCATCTGCCAGCGGACACGACGCGGCATCGTGGAGCCCGGGGACCCTGTGGCCGGCGGCGCAGATCGCCCTGGGCGCCGGTGCCGTGGTGGTGGGACTCACCAACGGCGACCCGCTCGGTCTCATCCTCACCGGACTGCTGGCGCTGCTCCTCATCCCCGCGGGGGTGATGCAGTTGGTGCGGCGTCCCCGGATCGAGGTGGTGGACGGGCAACTGGCGATCAAGAAGCTCGGCGGGGTGGTGTTCGTACCGCCGGCGGAGGTAGTGGAGATTCGGGCGCTCGGGGTCGCGAGATGGGGCGTGCGCCAGCACCTCATGCGACTGGAGTACGTGGACGACCGCGGGCGGGAGCAGCTCGACGTGTTCACCCGGGGCGACCTGGGGGCCGATCCGCGTGAGGTGATGGAGACGCTGGTCGGGCTGGGGTTCGGGGGGTCTCGCGGCCCGGGCCCGGACGGATCAGGGTCTCGAGGGAACGGGTCCCGCGGGTAGCGCTTCAGCGGGCCGGGGTTCTGCGGGCAGGGGTTCAGCGGTCCGGATGCCGGCGGCCCGGGCCCTACCGGCTGAAGAGGAAGCCCAGCGACATGGTGTCGGCCGCATACCAGGCGGCCACGGCGACGAGCGCCACCACCAGCAGATAGGCGAGCCACGACACGGTCACCCGTCCGCCGCGGCCCACTCGCCTCGGCAGTCGACGGGGCAGCACCACGAGGACGAGCGCACCGAGTGCGCCCACCACGAGGCCACCCAGGTGAGCGGCCAGGGAGATGCCGGGGACCAGGAAACTCACGCCGATGTTCAACACCAGCAGGATCCCGATGCCCTTGACGTCCAGGCGCATCGACATGGCGACGATCGCGTAGGCGCCCATGAGGCCGAAGATGGCGCCGGACGCCCCGGCCGTGAGCGCGTTCTGGCCGTAGAACATCACGGCCACGGAACCACCGAGCGCCGAGACCAGGTACAGCGCGAAGAAGCGCGCGTGCCCGATGCTGCGCTCTATACCCAGGCCGAGGATCCACAGCATGTACATGTTGAGCAGCAGGTGCATCGGCCCGAAGTGCTGGAAGGCCGAGGTCATCAGACGCCACCACTCGTCCCGCGCCGCCACGAGCGGCGGGTAGAGAGCCGTGGCCTCGAACAGCGACGAGGCGTGGTTGCCGAGCATGCTCCGCGACTGGGCGACCGTGGCGGCGTAGACCGCGAGGTTGGCGGTGATGATCCACGCGGTCACCGGCTGGAGTCGGAAGAAGCGGGAGACGGCGCCGCCGCTGTGTGTCTGGGTGGTCATGGTTTCCGGGGTGTCACTGCTGCTCGAATGTCACTTTTGCTCGAATGCCACTGCTCTTCGATCGTCATGGATAGACCGACGGCGCGGGACCGGTGGTCCGGTGCCCGCGCCGTTGGTCAGGCCGTGTCGCCACGACCCCGGGGATCGAGTGTCAGGAGATCTCGATGGACTCGATCACGATGTCCTCGACCGGGCGGTCCATGGCGCCGGTCTTGGTGGTGGCGATGGTGTCGATGATCTTCTGCGAGTCCGCGTCGGCGACCTTCCCGAAGATGGTGTGCCGGTTGTTCAGGTGCGGCGTCGGGCCCACTGTGACGAAGAACTGCGAACCATTGGTCCCCGGGCCGGCGTTGGCCATGGCCAGCAGGTAGGGCTCGTTGAACTGGAGCTCGGGGTGGAACTCGTCCTTGAACTGGTACCCCGGGCCGCCGCGGCCGGTTCCCGTGGGGTCGCCGCCCTGGATCATGAACCCGGAGATGACGCGGTGGAAGATCGAGCCGTCGTAGAACGGGCCGGTCTTCTCGCCCTTGGCGTTGGCCTGGGAGTAGTCCTTCGAACCGTCGGCCAGGCCGACGAAGTTCGCGACCGTCTCCGGGGCGTGGTTGCCGAACAACTCGACGACGATGTCGCCCTTGTTCGTGTGGATGGTTGCCTTCTGCGTTGCGATGCTCACGACGACCATCCTGCCACGCGGTCCCGGTGGATGTCGGCGAGGTGGTGGTCGGTGTCCGAGGGCTGTGCCACCATCTACCCATGAGCACACGAAGCGATCGCGCCGCCGAGCGCAAGGCCATCAAGTCGGCGGAGAAGGACCTGAAGAAGGCCGGCACCGCCGCCCGCAAGGCATTCGACCTCAAGGACCCCCGCTTCCTGGGCGAGGCCGCCGTGGCCGCCACCCGTGGGCCCGCGGGCCTGGCCCTCTTCGGCGCGAGCCGCGGTATCCAGGTGCTGCGCGACCGCCGCGCGGAGCAGGCGGAGATCCTGGGCAATCTGGCCGCGGACGCCAAGCAGCACGCCGAGGCCCTACGGGAGCAGTCCTCCGTCCTCACCGCGCCCCAGGAGAAGCCCAAGGCGCGGCGCCGCCTCGCCCCCCTGTGGATCGTCGGACTCGCCGGCGGCGCGGCCGTCGCGGGTGCCGCCGCGTACTTCCTCCGCGACCAGGGCTCCTCCGCGCCCGCCGCGTCGACCCCGTCGACGACCCCGGCCTCCGCCACCACGTCCGCCCCCGCCACTTCGTCCGCCCCGGCCGCCGGTTCGACCACCGCCGGTGAATCCGAGACCGGTGAGGACCTCACCATCGACTCGCCCGATCCCGATGGCCCCGCCGACCAGTCGGACGGCACCACTCCCGCCGCCGGCAGCGCTGCGCCGGGCGCGGCCGCCGGTTCCGCGCCGCAGCCGTCGGACGACGATCCGGCCGACAAGCTCTGATCTGCACACGATGAGTGAGCGCGACTCTCCGGTGAGAGTCGTCGCCTCTCCCCTGGCCGGGTTGGGTCCGCTGGACGTCCACGCGCTGTACAAATTGCGCGTGGACGTCTTCGTCGCGGAGCAGGACTGCCCGTACGCGGAGATCGACGAGGTTGACGCCGACCCCGGGACCACGCATCTGTTGGCCTGGGCTCCGTCCACCGATACCGGTCCGGACGAGCTGGTGGCCACCCTGCGCGTGTTCGGTTCGGAGGTCCACGGGGGCGTCATGCACCTCGGCCGGGTGTGCACGGCCTCCGGATCGCGGGGGCGGGGGATCGCCGGCCGACTGATCCGTCACGGCCTCGAGATCTGCGGCGACACACCCGTCGAGATCGGTGCGCAGACCCATCTCGAGGCGTGGTACGAGCAGTTCGGGTTCGTCCGGTGCGGCCAGGACTACCTGGATGAACGGATCCCGCACCTACCCATGCGGCGCGACCTCCTAGGATGAGGTGTGGCTCACCCCTCCCCACATTTCTCGAGGACTCCACATGACGTCTGACGCTGCATCCGGCTCGCTGGTCACGGCCCCTCTGGTCAAAGCACTGCTGCCCGAGAGCGAGATGCCGACCCACTGGTACAACATCCAGGCCGACCTGCCCGAGCCGATGGCGCCGCACCTGCACCCCGGCACCAAGGAGCCGCTCGGCCCGGAGGACCTGGCGCCGCTGTTCCCGATGGCACTCATCGAGCAGGAGGTCACTCCCGAGCGGTACGTGGAGATCCCGGAGGAGGTCCGGGAGATCTACCGCCTCTGGCGGCCCTCACCCCTCATCCGGGCCCGCCGGCTGGAGAAGGCCCTCGGCACCTCGGCCAGGATCTTCTACAAGTACGAGGGCACCAGCCCGGTCGGCTCGCACAAGCCCAACACCGCCGTCGCACAGGCGTACTACAACGCCGCGGAGGGAATCACCAAGCTCACCACCGAGACCGGCGCCGGGCAGTGGGGCGCCTCGCTGGCGTTTGCCGGTCAGGCCTTCGGCATCGAGGTCGAGGTGTGGCAGGTCAAGGCATCCTTCGAGTCCAAGCCGTACCGCCGCATGCTCATGGAGACCTTCGGCGCGTCCGTGCACCCGAGTCCGTCCGACCTGACCGAGGCGGGGCGCTCATTCCTGGCCAAGGACCCCGACACCCCCGGTTCGCTGGGCATGGCCGTGTCGGAGGCCGTCGAGGTGGCGGCGGGCGATCCCGAGGCCCGCTACTCCCTCGGTTCCGTCCTCAACCACGTGTGCCTGCACCAGACGATCATCGGCGAAGAGGCCCTCAAGCAGCTCGAGATGTTCGGTGAGACCGCTCCCGACTTCGTCTTCGGCTGCGCCGGGGGCGGCTCCAACCTCGCCGGTCTGGCGTTCCCGTTCATCCGCGAGAACCTGACCGGTGCGCAGACGAAGATCGTCGCCGTCGAACCGACCGCCTGCCCGTCCATGACCGAGGGCGAATTCCGCTACGACCACGGTGACGTGGCCGGGCTCACCCCGCTCATGAAGATGTACACGCTGGGCCAGGACTTCGTTCCGGATCCCATCCACTCGGGTGGTCTGCGGTACCACGGGATGGCGCCCCTGGTCAGTCACGTCAAACACCTCGGGCTTCTCGACTCGATCGCCGTCGAGCAGAACGTCGCCTTTGCCGCGGGCGTGGAGTTCGCCAAGGCCGAGGGCATCGTGCCCGCGCCCGAGTCCACCCACGCACTCGCGGGAGCGTTCGACGAGGCACGCAAGCACACCGGCGAGGCGGGCACCGGTCCGTCCATCGTGATCGGCCTGTCCGGTCACGGGTTCCTCGATCTCCCGGCCTACGAGTCGTACGTCCGTGGCGAGCTGGGCTGACCGGAGCCGCAGAGCCTTTCGCCAGCAGAGCCCGCTCCGAGCAGAGCATTCTCCGAACAGAGCCCGCTCCGAGCAGAGCCCGCTACGAGCAGAGCCCGCTACGAGCAGAGTCACCTAAGAGCAGAGCCACCTACCATCTGAACCGAGCCCCCTCTCAACCTCAGGAGTCACCCATGGCCAACCCCATTGATTTCACGGACCGCGTCGCGATCATCACCGGCGCCGGCGGCGGCCTCGGCCGCGCCTACGCCCTCGCCCTGGCCGAGCGCGGCGCCAAGGTGGTCGTCAACGACCTCGGCGGCGACGTCCGAGGTAACGACGGCACGACGGGACCGTCATCACCCGCCCAGCGTGTCGTCGACGAGATCGTCGCCACCGGCGGCGAGGCCATGGTCGACGGCAACGACATCACCGACGAGGCCGCCGTCGACGCCCTGGTCTCCTCGGTCATCGACAAGTGGGGACGCATCGACATCCTCATGAACAACGCCGGCATCCTGCGCGACAAGTCGTTCGCCAAGATGGACAACGACGACTTCCGCAGGGTGCTCGAGGTCCACCTCATGGGCTCGGTCAACTGCACCAAGGCGGTCTGGCCCCACATGGCCGAGGCCGGGTACGGCCGCATCCTCATGACCACCTCGTCCTCGGGCATCTACGGCAACTTCGGCCAGGCCAACTACGCCGCCGCCAAGTCCGGGCTGGTCGGCCTGATGAACGTGCTGGCGATCGAGGGCGCCAAGAAGAACATCAAGGTCAACTCCATCGCCCCCACCGCCGCCACCCGCATGACCGAGGACCTGCTGCCGCAGCGGGTCCTGGACATCATGGGGCCGGAGACCATCGCCCCCGGTGCGCTGTTCATGGTCAGCGAGGACGCCCCCACCAAGACCATTCTCGGTGCCGGCGCCGGCGTCTTCGCCGTCTCCCAGATGGTGGAGAGCCGCGGGGTCTACCTCCCCGACAACGCCCGCACCCCCGAGGTCGTGGCCGAGCGGTGGAACGAGATCGCCGACGTCACCGACGCCAACCCGCTGGAGTCGGCCTTCGAGCAGACCTCCAAGTACGCCGCGCTCGCGGCCCGCGAACTGGGTCTCCACCTGGAGAGCTGAGCCGCGGGGCGCGTGCGCGGGGATACACTCCGCGTACGCGCCTGGCAGTCCGCCAGGGTCTTCTCACACCTGGACCGGCTTTGACCACGACACCGTCGGCGGAGAAGATCCGCACCTTCGCCCGTTCACTGCACCCGGTCGGCTCACTGCACCCGGTCGGCCTGGCCATGGCGCTCCTGTTCTTCGTCTGGTCCATGACGCCCTCGTTGCTGCCGCGCGTCTGGCTCCTGCAGGCGGTGGCGACCGGGATCAGTATCGCGACCGGGTACGGCCTGGGCTGCCTGATCGCGTGGGCCGTCCGGTCCTGCGGGATCTCCCCGGACCATTCCGCGCGCCTGCGCAGGATCGGATGGTGGACCCTGGCCGGTGCGGCCGCCGTGATCGTCCCGACGTTCCTGGTCCTGGGTTCGTGGTGGCAGCAGATCACCCGCGACCTGGCCGGCGTCGACCGCATCGACCGCGCCAACTACCTGCTGGTGCTGGTGCTGGCGCTCCTGGTGGCGGTGGTCATCCTCGCCGCGGCCAGGGGGATCCGGCGTGGCACCGCGGCACTGACCCGGATCGCCGCACCCCACGTCCCGGCCCCGCTCGCCCGGGTCGTGGCGTTGATGCTGGTGGTCCTGATCGCGGTGGTCTCGATCAACGGGATCGCCTATCGCGCGGTGATCGGACTCGCCGACAGGACCGCCTCCGCCGCGGACCACGGCACCGCCGTGGGCGTGGAACAACCGGTGGCTCCCGAGAGGTCGGGCTCCCCGGCGTCCGCACAGGAATGGGAGAGTCTCGGCAGGGAAGGTCGGACCTTCGTCGCGGGCGGACCGTCGGCGCGTCAGATCCAGGAGGTGACGGGGCGACCGGCACCCACCCCGATCCGCGTCTACGCCGGGCACGACGCGGCCGACACCGTCGAGGACGCCGCCGAGCTCGTCGTGGACGAGCTCCACCGCACCGGAGCCTTCGACAGATCCGTGCTGGCAGTCGCCACCACCACGGGGCGCGGCTGGGTCAACCCCCGGGTCGCCGGGGCCCTTGAGTACACCGCGGGCGGGGATTCCGCGATCGCGGCCATGCAGTACTCGTTCCTGCCCAGTCCCCTGGCGTTCGTGGCCGATCGCGAGTCCCCCCAGCAGGCCGGACGCGCCTTGTTCGAGGCGGTGGAGCGGGCCGTCGAGGCGTTGCCCGAGGGCGAGCGCCCCGCGCTCGTGGCGTTCGGTGAGAGCCTCGGCTCCTTCGGCGGCCAGAGCGCCTTCGGTGGCGCGCAGGACATGGTGGCCCGGACCGACGGCGCGCTCTGGGTGGGCACGCCCAACTTCTCCCCGCAGTGGTCGTACATCACCGCCCACCGCGATGCCGGGTCACCGGAACGACTGCCGGTGGTCGACGGTGGCGAGCACGTGCGCTTCGCCGCGGGCGGGCAGGACCTCGATCTCGACGGCGCGCCGTGGGCGACGCCGCGGATCGTCTACTGGCAGCACGCGTCCGACCCCATCACCTGGTGGTCGTTCGATCTCCTTCTGCAGCGGCCCGACTGGCTGCGCGAACCCCTGGGACCCGATCTGGACCCGGGAGTGCGCTGGACACCCTTCGTGACGTTCTGGCAGGTCACTCTGGACATGGTGTTCTCGGCGGACGTCCCCGCCGGCCACGGTCACACCTTCGGGCCGGACGCCGCGCAGATGTGGGCCCGCATCCTGGAACCCCCGGGCTGGACCGACGCCGACACCGACCGGGTCCACGCCGCGATCGCCGAGGAGCGCTACTGACGGGTGGGGACGCTCGTGACAGGTACCGCCGGACCGGTCGCTACTCCTGGTCGGCGAACTGCGTCTCGTAGAGCTCGGTGTAGCGCCCTCCCGCGGCCAGCAGCTCGGTGTGGGTTCCCGACTCCACCACGCTGCCGCCCTCCAGGACGAGGATGCGGTCGGCCGCGCGGACGGTCGACAGCCGGTGGGCGATCACCAGCGAGGTCCGGTGGGACATCGCCTCGGTCAGGGCCTCCTGGACCGCGGACTCGTTGGTGGAGTCCAGTGCGCTGGTGGCCTCGTCCAGCACCACCACGGACGGCTCCGCGATCAGGAGTCTCGCGATGGTCAGGCGCTGACGCTCGCCACCGGAGAGCCGGTATCCGCGGTCGCCGATGACGGTGTCCAGCCCGTCGGGCAGCGACCGGACCAGGTCCTCCAGCCGCGCCCGGCGCAGGGCGTCCCACACGAGCTCGTCGGAGACCTCGGGGCGAGCGAAGGACAGGTTGGCCCGGATCGTGTCGTGGAACAGGTGGCCGTCCTGGGTGACCATGCCCACCGTCCGGCGCAACGACGACGAGGTGACCTCACGCACGTCCAGACCGGCCACCCGCACCGCCCCGGAGTCCACGTCGTACAACCGCGGGAGCAGGGAGGCGATGGTCGACTTGCCGGCGCCGGACGACCCGACCAGCGCGATCATCTGTCCGGGGTCCGCCCGGAAACTCACCCCGTGGAGGACCTCCTGTCCGCCACGGGTGTCGAGTACGGCGACCTCCTCCAGCGAGGCCAGGGAGACCTTGTCCGCCGAGGGGTAGGAGAACCGGACGTCGTCGAACTCGATGGAGGCGGGACCCTCCGGGACGTCGACCGCGTCGGGGGCGTCCTTGAGCAGCGGATCCAGGTCCAGCACCTCGAAGACCCGCTCGAAGCTGACGATGGCGGTCACCACGTCCATCGGCGCGTTGGCCAGCGAGGTCAGCGGCCCGTAGAGGCGGGTGAGCAGCAGTGCGAGGGCGACGACCGAGCCGGCGTCCATCCCACCGGTGAGGGCGAACCAGCCACCGACGCCGTAGACCAGCGCCAGCGCCAGGGTGGAGACCAGGGTCAGCGAGTTCATGAACACGCTCATGAGCAGCGCGGTGCGGACCCCGATGCCCCGCACCCGTCCCGCACGGGAGGCGAACTCGGCGGATTCCGCGTCGGGGCGGCCGAAGAGCTTGACCAGCGTCGCGCCACCGGCGTTGAAGCGCTCGGTCATCTGGTCGTTCATCGAGGCGTTGAGGTCGGAGGCCTCGCGACGGAGCCTGGCGAGTCGCCTGCCCACGTAGCGGGCGGGAAAGAGGAACACCGGCAACAGCAGCACCGACATGAGGGTCAGCTGCCAGTTGATCCCGGCCATCACGATGAGGGTCAGGACGAGCTGGACGAGGTTGGACACGACCCCGGAGAGCGTGTCCGAGAACGCCCGCTGGGCGCCCATCACGTCGTTGTTGAGCCGACTCACCAGCGCACCGGTCCGGGTACGCATGAAGAACGCGACCGGCATGGTCTGGACGTGGTCGAACACCGACCGGCGCAGGTCCAGGATCAGACCCTCACCGATACGGGCCGACCAGAACCTGGTGACGACGTTGTTGATCGCCTCGACCACACCGATCACCGCGATGGCTGCGGCGAGCAGGAACACCACACGCACCGCGGCACCGTCCACGATCGCCGTGACCACCCGGCCGGCGAGCAGCGGGGTCACCACGGCGAGGGAGGCGCCGAACACGGAGAGGATCAGGAAGAAGACGATCAACCGGGTGTGCGGACGCGCGAACTGACCGATCCGGCGGAAGTTCTCACGGGTGAAGACGCTGCGGTCGAGCGTGATGTTGTTGTTCTCGGCCCGCATCAAGGTGCGCATGGCGGCCTGCTGCATCGTCACGTCCGCCGCTCCTCCCGCGTCGGAGAGAGGATCCGACGACCTGTCGGTACAACTGCGCGAACGGCCCCCTTATTCCGCGCTTGTTCCTCGCCGGCCTCAGGACCGGAAGACCTCGTCGTCGTCATCCCTGGACAAAGAACGGCCCCATGTCTAGACATGAGCCCGGAATTTGTCTAATCTTGACACCAGGCAGTGGCGTATGCCACATCTACGTTGATTTTCGGAGGTCGTTGACGATGTCCAGCACCGAGTACATCCGCCCCGCGGGCGGGGTCGAGGGGCCCTCCGGGGACCTCACGAAGGATCCAGTCGGACAGGGCGCCACCCCCGCGGTGGGCGACACCACCGACGAGGTGGTCGAGCCGTTCGCCTGGACCGACGCCAAGCGGTACCTGTGGCTGCTCGGACTCATCCCCGCGATGGGTCTGTTCCTGTCGATGCCGTTCGTCGCCGGCTTCAACGCGCTCGGCTGGGGCCCCGCCGCCACCGCCGCGTGGTTCCTCCTCCCCGTCCTGGTCTACGTCGCGATCCCGCTCGGCGACCTCGCAGTGGGCGCCGACGGTCAGAACCCGCCGGACGAGGTGATGGACCGGCTCGAGGCCGACCCGTTCTACCGGTGGTGCACCTACCTGTACATCCCCTTCCAGTACGCGTCCCTCATCGCGGCCGCCTACCTGTGGTCGGCCGACGACCTGTCGTGGCTGGGCTACGACGGGGGTCTCGGGATCGCCGCCTCGATCGGCGTCGCCTGGACCGTCGCGATCACCGGCGGGATCGGGATCAACACCGCCCACGAGCTCGGGCACAAGATCGCCGGCAGCGAGAAGTGGCTGTCCAAGGTCGCCCTGGCCACCACCGGCTACGGACACTTCTTCATCGAGCACAACCGCGGTCACCACGCCCGCGTGGCGACCCCGGAGGACCCGGCCAGCTCGCGGTTCGGCGAATCGTTCTGGGCCTTCCTCCCGCGCAGTGTGTTCGGTTCGCTGAAGTCGGCCTGGCACCTGGAGTCCGAGCGGCTCGGGCGTCTGGGCAAGAGTCCGTGGAGCCTCCGCAACGACAACCTCAACGCCTGGCTCATGACGGTCGTGCTGTTCGGCGGGCTCATCGCGGTGTTCGGCTGGGAGATCGCGCCGTGGCTGATCGTCCAGGCGGTCTTCGGCTTCTCGCTGCTGGAGGTCGTCAACTACCTCGAGCACTACGGACTGAAGCGGCAGAAGACCTCCGCCGGCCGCTACCAGCGCTGCCGGCCGGAGCACTCGTGGAACTCCGACCACCTGGTGACCAACATCTTCCTGTACCACCTGCAGCGTCACTCGGATCACCACGCCAACCCGATGCGCCGCTACCAGGTCCTGCGCAGTTTCGAGCAGGCCCCGCAGCTGCCCTCGGGTTACGCCACGATGATGGTCCTGGCGTACGTGCCGCCGCTGTGGCGCAAGGTCATGGACAAGCGAGTCCTGGCCCACTACGACGGTGACATCACCCGCGCCAACATCCAGCCGTCCAAGCGGGAGAAGGTTCTCGCCCGGTACGGGGTCGATGCGACCACGGCCGGATCCACCGCGGTGGCCGAGAAGGTGGTCGTGGACACCGACATCGCCGCCGACCAGACCTCCCCGACCGGCGAGTACGTGTGCCCCAACTGCGGGCACCACTACACGGAGACCGCCGGCGAGCCGCGCGAGGGCTTCCCGCCCGGGACCCCGTGGTCGGCGATCCCCACCACCTGGCGGTGCTCGGACTGCGGCGTCCGCGACAAGGTCGACTTCCTGCCCGTGAAGTAGCCCTCCACCGCCCGGTTCCGGAGATCAGGAACAATAGACCTCATGCCGCGCCGCCCCTCCACCAGTGACCGACGCTCCTCCGGGGATTCCCAGGGGGAGCGTTGGTCGCCTCGCCTCACCGTCTTCGACGCGATGCACCAACTGCTGGAGTCGCAGGACTGGTCAGCCGTGACCATGTCCGACGTGGCCAAGGCGGCCGGGCTCAGTCGGCAGACGCTCTACAGCACGTTCGGCAACCGGCAGGGGCTGGCGCAGGCGTACGCGCTCCAACTGGCCGAGACCTTCGCCGGCGAGATCCGGGACTCCATCATCCGGCATCCCGGGCAGATCGAGCTGGCACTGAGCGAGGGGATCGACGGTTTCCTGCAGTCCAGTAGCCGCGACCCGCTCATCCGCGCGCTGGTCACCGGCGACATCAAGCCCGACCTGCTGCGGCTGATCACCACCGAGGCGGGACCGCTCATCGAGCGTGCCACCGAGGTTCTCGTGCCGGCCCTCTCGGAGAGCTGGATGCGGATCGAGGAGACCCAGGCCCGGTTGGCCGCCTCGATCATCGCCCGGATCGGCATCAGCTTCATCTCGCTGCCGCCCGAGGACCCGGAGCAACTGGCCTCGGGCCTGACCGAGGTGATCGCCCCCTACCTGCAGAAGGTCGTGCAGATCGACCTCCAACACTGAGGGGGGTCGCACTGAGGCGGCGACGCCCGGTCAGGCCCCGTCCCCGACCGTCGACCGCTGATCCGGGCGACCCGGGATCGCGACGCTCGCCTCCAGGAAGAGCCCGCGTGCCTCCACACACAGCCGATCCCCCGCGTGGATGGTCGCGTTGGTCCAGGTCTTGCGCCCGTCCACCTCGTCCACCCAGGAGCGGAAGGTCAGCGGCCGGAGCAGCGGGGTCGGTGAACGGTAGTCGATCTCGTAGTGGGCGGTCATGCCGTAGCGGCCCCCCCAGTGGTTCGCGAAACCCATCATGTGGTCGATGATCAGCGCGCTGATCCCCCCGTGGACGCACCCGGGGGGCCCCTGATAGGCCAGTCCGAGGGTGACCTCCGCCGTCACCGACCCGTCGTCGCAGCCGTGGAACCGGACCGGCGGGGCGATCGGGTTCTCCGGCCCACCCACCGGGTTGGCCCGGCGGGACCCGGCGCCCGTCCACATTGCCTCCAGCCGCCTGGCCGGTTCGGGCACGCGCGGCTCGAGGAGGTCCGCGACCTCGGCCAACCGGTCCGCGATGTCCCCCAGCTCGACGTCCGAGTGTGCGAGCCCGGCGATCGCCTCGCGCAACCTGCGCAACTCCGCCACCGAGCGGTCCAGGGCGGGATCCGGCGTGGGCAGGTCCGGGACCGGAACGGGATCGAAGGTGTCCCCGACGCGTTCCCTCATGCTGCTCAGTTGGAAATCGTCGACGCCCTCGATCTTCGGGAGCGGACCTCGGCCGATTTCGGGTCTATCACTGTCGTTAGCCATACTCTGAAGACTATGTCGACACCCGTCAATCCGAAGCAGTTCGATGCCGCCACCTATGGCCCGTGGGCCCTCGTCGTGGGAGGAAGCGAGGGGGTGGGCTCCGAGATCGCCCTCCGCCTGGCCGACGCCGGCATCTCATCCGTCCTGGTCGCCCGCAGGAGCGGCCCACTCGAGGAGACGGCCGACGCGGTCCGCGCCCGGGGCGTGGAGTGCCGCGTGCTCTCCGTGGACCTCACCGAGCGGGGAGCGGCCGACGGCATCGCCGCTGCCTGCGACGGCCTGGACGTGGGGCTGGTCATCCTGAACGCCGGAGCCAACACCTACGGCGCGGAGTTCGCCGAGTCGGACATGGACAGGGTCCAGCAGGTGATCGACCTCAACATCACCTCGCCACTGGAGGTCATCCGGCACTTCGCTCCCGCCCTCAAGGCCCGCGGTCGGGGCGGCATCGTGGTCATGGGGTCGATGGCCGGCTACCTCGGTCACGCCGACATGAGCATCTACTCGGCGGCCAAGGCCTTCAGCCGCGTCTTCGTGGAGGGCCTCTGGCTGGAGATGCGCGAACACGGCGTGGATGTGGTCGAGGTGATCCTCGGCGTCACCCGCACCCCCGCCATGATCCGCGCAGGACTGGACATGGACATCCCGGGCATGACCGTGAGCGAACCCGCGGACGTCGCGACCGAGGTACTCGACTCCCTCCACCGGGGACCGGTGCACGTGGTCGGCGGGGAGCAGAACGCCAAGCAGGTGGAGTGGTCGTCGGGAGTCGACCGCGGCCGGATCGTGGCCGGCGCGGCCAAGCGGATGAAGGCCCTCCGCGGCGACGCCTGAGCGCCCTCCACCGCCTCGCCACCCGCCCCCCGTCCCGGGGGGCGGTCTGAGAAGCGGATTCGGGAGACGTCAGCCCTCGATGGGCCGGTCCCGCTGCGCCTCGGAGATCCCCCTGGGTTCGATGAACAGGGCCTCGGCGCGCGCACACAGCGTCTCGCCGCTGTACACGGTGGCGCTGGCCCAGATCTTGCGGCCCTCGACCCGGTCCTGCCGCGCCTCGAATCGCAGCGGGGCGTACAACGGCGTCGGCGACCTGTAGATCACCCGCAGGTCCGCGGTCATCCCCACGCTCTTGGCGGCGGCGTTGGCCAGGCCCAGCATCTCGTCGAAGACCAGCGCCACGATCCCACCGTGCACGCACCCGGGAGGGCCCTGGTACTCGATGCCCAGCCGCAGATCCGCCCGCACGGTGGCGTCGGGCAACACCACCGGCTCGAGCGGCGGGGAGACCGGGTTGCGGCTGCCGATCGCGGGGTTGGAGGCGAGATGCTCCGGAACGCCCCAGGTCGCGTAGTCCGACGGTCGCACCATGGTGCCCACGGCCTCGAGGTGGTCGGCGAGCTCACAGACGGTGGTGACGGCGTCATGGACGTCGTCGAAGCGCGAACCGGCCACGAGGCCCCGCACCCGGCGCAGTTCACGGGCCAGCTCGGTGGAGCCGGAGGCGTCGTCGTCCTGGCGCAGGAACGGGGTCCCCTCCTCGGCGGCCGAGGCGGGGTCGGTCGTTCCGAAGGGGCGGTCGTCGGTGGCGGAGGCATCGGTGGTCACGAAAACCGAATCTACTCCGCGTTCACCCGGATACCGCCGATCACCCTCCCGCCAGGCGGCGCCGGTTCTCGAGGAGCAGTCCGCCGGGCTCGACGAACATGCCCTCCGCCGTCGCGCACAGCCGATCTCCGGCATGGATGGCCCCCTGCGCCCAGATCTTGCGCCCCTCCACCCTCACCTGGCGGCCGGTCACCACGATCGGCTCGAGGACCGGGGTGGGGCTGCGATAGTCGACGTCCAGGTAGACGGTCATCCCGGTGGCACCGGCGTGGAAGTTCGCCCGGCCCAGCACCACGTCGAACAGCAGGGCGACCATCCCGCCGTGCACGCACGCGGGCGGGCCCTGATACTCCAGACCCAGGGTCACCTCGCCCCGGAGCGTCCCGTCGTCCAGGATGTCGAACGCGATCGGCGGGGCGAGGACGTTGGAGCGACCGACCACCGGGCAGTTGGTGACGTAGTCACCCGTCGACCACGTGACCGCCTGCCTGCGTTCCGTGCTCGCCGACGCGGCCTCCAGCCGGTCGGCCACCTCGCGCAACTGTGCGGTCAGCGGGTCGAGGTCCGTGTCGAACAACCCTCCGGTGGTCAGTGCGCGGATACGACGCACCTGATCCACCAGGGCGAAGAGGCCGGCCTCGTCGTCGTCGACCCTGTCGATCCGGCCCCCGCCACCTCGTGACGGGTCCAATGGACCCGTCTCCACCACGGGTCGTGCCCGCCGCGGGACAGCCACCTGCCCTGCAGCCCCGCCGGTCGGATGATCGGTCACTACCCGGTCCCCTGCGCCGCCCCGCGCCCGGCGCGGCGGCCGAAGAACGACCCGTCGCCCAGGGACGTACCGGAGATGTAGCCCTCGCCGTGCAGACCGTGGGTGCAGCGGCCGGCGGCGAACAGGCCGGGGATCGCCTCACCCGCGCGGTCGAGCACCCTCGACTGCAGGTCCGTGTGCAGCCCACCGAGGGTGAAGCCCTGCGCCTTGAGGGGGAGCCCGTTGAAGGTGTCCGGACCGCCCGCCCCGGTGGGGTACGCGCCGAACGGCGGCTCGAGCGGACGGACCCAGCGTGCGCTCTTGCCGAACTGCGGGTCCTCGCCGTTCCGGGCACCGGCGTTGTAGCGGCGGAGAGTGTCGGCGAGGGCGTCGCCCGGCAGCCCGCAGTCCGCGGCGAGCTCCTCGATGGTCTCCGCGGCGTGCATGGGCTGCATCCCCCACAGCTCGCTCTCCGGGACGTCCTCGATGCCCTTCTCGTCGATGATGACCCACACCGGCGGCCGGCGGTGGTGCACCGCGGCATGGCAGTACAGGCCCGGATAGACCTCCTCGTTGATGAAGCGCTGGCCGTCGCCGTCCACCAACATCGCGCCCACTGCCAGGCGCGGGATGATGAGCATCGCCGTCTCGGTCTGGTGCATGCGGCGCACGGCGGCGCCGATGTCCATGCCCATCTCGATCCCGGAACCGTCGTCGCGACCGTCGGAGACCTTGTCCTTACCCACCTGCTGCGGGGCCCACTGCTCGAGCATGCGGTCGTTGTCCACGAACCCGCCGGTCGCCAGGACGACCCCGCCGGTCGCCAGGTACTCGCGCTCCTCGCCGAACTCAGTGGCCCGCACGCCCGCCACCCGGCCCTCGGAGACGATCAGCGATCGAGCCTTGACGTCGCAGTGCAGCGTCACTCCGGCCTTCTGCGCGGTGGCCACCAGGGCGTCCATCAGCAGATTGCCGGCGAAGTTCGGGGCGGGCGGGCGATGGCCGCGGGCGGCCGGTCGTGCGATCGAGGCGTAGGGCTGGGCCCGCTCACCCATCCACATCAGTCCCGAGTCGTCACCCGGCATCCACGTGGGGGTGTCCCACAGCTTGTGGTGGAACTCGGCGCCGTGGGCCACCAGCCAGTCGTGATGATCCACGGCACCCGCGCAGTAGTCGGCGATCTTGGCCTCGTCCGCGTTCGGGCCCAGTGCGGCCGTGAGGAAGGCACGCATGTCCTCCTCGGTGTCCTCCACCCCGAGCGCCTGCTGCGTGGCGGTGCCCCCACCCAGGTAGACCTCGCCCCCCGACTGCGCCGACGAGCCCCCCGGTCCGGAGGCGCCCTCCAGGACGAGGACCGACGCCCCGGCCTCGGCCGCCTCGATCGCCGCGCACGCCCCCGCGATGCCCATGCCGATCACCACCACGTCTGCGGTGTGTAGCGATGGACGAGTGTCTGGCCTGGTGTCCGTCATGGCCAAAACTATAACGTGTTCATCTCATGAGAAGGCGCATTAGTGTAAGGCTCATGACTTCCCCTCCCGCCGTCCCCCGCCTTGACGCCCTCGAAGCCCGCCTCGCGTCGGCCGAGACCCGGATCACCGACACCCACGCCCGCCTCGACGCCGCCCAGGACGAGCTGGCCGTCCTGAGGATCGTGGCCGCCTACTCCCCCAGAGTCGACTCCGGTGACGCCGAGGGGGTCGCCGAGCTCTGGACCGCTGACGGGGTCTACGACGTGGACACCGGGGTGCTCGAGGGCCACGAGGGCCTGGCGGGGATGGTGCGCGGTCACGCCCACCAGGGACTCATCGCCCACGGGTGCGGTCACGTCCCCGGCCTGCCGGTGGTCCTGCTCGACGGCGACAGGGCAGTGGCCACGGGCTACACCCAACTGGTGGTCCGTTCCTCACGCCCCGGGCGCTACACCGTGATGCGCGTGACGGCGAACCGATGGGAACTCCAGCGCCTCGGTCCGGTGGACGCGCCCGACCGCGGCTGGCGGGTGGTCCTGCGGACCGCCCGGGCGGTCACCGACGACGGTGAGGGCCGAGGCCTGCTCGGCAGGTCCCGCGAGGGGTAGCGTGACGCACATGATCCGCCGACACCCCGCGGGCCCCGACCCGACCATTCGCGCGGGACGGCTCGCCCTGCTCACCACGTGCGCAGCCCAGCTCGGTTTCCAGTCAATGGTCACCTCGGTCGTCTATCCGACTCTGTTCGAGGGGCCAACGCTAGGGATCGGCGAACGCCAGGCCGAACACGCCCGCCGGATCGCCCCGGTGGCCCTGACCCTGTACGCCTCGGGGCTGGGTGCGGCCGCCTGGGCCGCCTACGGGTCGGTGCGGTCGACCGATCGGGGCGGCCTGACCGCCACCGTCGTCGCGTGCCTCACCACCGTCGCGGTCCCCGCCCTCACCGCCGGGGTGGTACCGCTCCACATGGGGATCGCCCAGGAGAAGGTCACACGGCCCCGCATCCAGGCGCTGCTGGCCTCGGACCGGATCCGCACCGGCCTGGCCGCGGTCGGCGTGGCGGCCGCCGCCCAGTCCTTGAGCACGATCAGTCACTGAGTTCGACCAGTCAGTAAGCACGACCAGTCAGTGAACACGAACAGTCACTAGCCGCGCCGGGCCTGACGGGCCACCACGACGAGAGCGCCCACCGCGATCACCGAGACCACCAGAGACATCAGGTGGAAGGCCGTGGTCAGGCCGATGACCTCGGACAGGAGCGCCGCCACCACCGCGGGGACCCCCAGCGACAGGTAGGCCACCACGAACAGGGCCGAGAAGACTTCTCCCCGGGCACTGTCTGGGGCGTTCTGCGCCACCAGCGACGTGCCCATGAGGAACAGCAGGCCCATTCCCACGCCCGTGACCGCCGAGGCCACCACGAAGCCGGGAACCGACGCGGCCTCGAGCGCCAGTGAGGCCGAGGCCAACCCCACCACGAGCGTCGCGCCGCCGATCGCGACGCCCCTGCGCCACTGTTCCTGACCCGCGCGCAGGTTCCACGCCAACTGGGCCAGCGCGGCGGCGGCCTGAAGGGAGGCGACCACCAGGCCCGTCACCAGGTAGTCCGACCGGCCCACGAGGTCCTTGGCGATCGCCCCGCCCAGACCGAGGAAGACCCCGCCCACGGACCACGAGGCGATCACGCACACCGCGGCCAGGGCGAAGGCGGGCCCGGCGCCGGCGGGCACCGCGATCCGTTGGACCCGCACGGCGTCCCGGAGCGTCTCCGGACCGGTGCCCGACGTCTCGGGCACGAGGAAGACCACCCCGACGAGCAGGGCGGCCAGGGCGACGCCCATCACCACGTACGGGTGGACGAGGGGTGACGACGACACGGTGGCCACCACGCCCGCCAGGAGCACTCCGGCTGCGATTCCGAAGTTGGTGGTGGAGCTACTGGTGAGGGCGCCGACCCGCGCGTTCCGGGTGGGATGCAACTCGATGATCGCCGCGGCCGCCGAGCCGGTGACCAGGCCGACGCCCAGCCCCTGCACCACCCGCGCGGCGATCAGCCAGGCCACCGAGGGCGCCGCGGCCAGCGAGATCATGCTCAACACCAGCAGCACCAGTCCGGTGATCACCACCGGCCGGCGGCCGATGGCGTCGGAGAGCCGACCCAACAGCAGCAGTGGGACCAGGACCGCCAGCGCGTAGACCGCGTAGACGACCGTGATCATGGTGCCGCTGGTCGCCCACGCCTCCTGGTAGTCGACGTACAGGGGCGACGGCGTCGCGCTCGACATCAGTGCCGACATCACCACGAGCGCCATCAGGACGAACGGTGTCCACGAGCGGGGTGTGCTGTCCACGAGAGGTTTCCTGAGGTCGGTTCCGCCTGCGCCCGATACCCACCGGGGAACGCATCAGAACAGAGTGAGGGGAGGGAGAAGAGTGGAGCCTAGGGGATTCGAACCCCTGACATCTGCCTTGCAAAGGCAGCGCTCTACCAACTGAGCTAAGGCCCCGTTCCACAAAGCGTGAACGCCGGACCGCGGCTAGCGATCCGGCGTCTGCCATGCGGGGGTGGGCCTAGGAGGACTTGAACCTCCGACCTCCAAATTATCAGTTTGGCGCTCTAACCACCTGAGCTATAGGCCCTCGTACCGAAGCGTTAATCTACCCGACGCCCTCGCCGCGGCCCAAATCGGGGACCTCCGCGGGCTCGGGGCGGGTCCCGTTTCCGGGCACGTCAGCCCCGGCGATCACTCAGGGTCACCTGCACCCCGCCGCCGGTCAGCCCGGCGGCGAGGTTGTAGATGAACACGCCGAGGGTGGTCAGGATCGCCAGCAGCAGGACGTTGAGCAGTCCCACGCCACCGCTGTAGAGGAAGATCGTCGACGGCCCGATCGCGGCCGCCGACTCGTCACCCGCGACCCCGGAGAGCAGCCCCCCGAGCCGGTCCCAGACCCCCATGCCGGAGAGCAGGAGGTAGGTGACGCCGATCGCGACCATCCACACCAGGTACAGCGCGAACATCAACCCGAGCACGGTGGTGAACGCCGACCAGGGATCGATGCGGCGCAACACGAGGACCGACTCCATCGGTCCGCGTCGCTCCGTCGGCGGCACCATGGGTGCCGCGCGACCGGCCGCCCCGCCCGAGTGGGCGGTCGCGACGCCACCGGGTAGCCCCTCGGCGCGGTGCTGGGTGGCGGCGGGGAACGACGCGGTCGCGTTCCCGTCAGCCGGGGTGGTGTCCCCGATCGGGGACTCCGTCCCGGCCGGGGTGCTGCCCGACCCGCCGAATCCCGGCGCAGGGGTGGAACCCTTCGGTGCCGGGCCGCTGTCGGGTCCGTCGGTCGGCTCGGTCATCGCCCACTACTCCTTATCGGACCCGGCGTCGAGCCGGTCGTCGTCGTCGGGCTCGTCGGCGTTGCGGGCGATCGCCAACAGCGAGTCACCCTCGGCCAGGTTCATCAGGCGCACGCCCTTGGTCTGCCGGCCCGCCTTGCGCACCTGCTTGGCGAACGTACGGATCACACCGCCACTGGAGGTGATCGCGTAGAGCTCGTCCTGCAACTCGATGATCGTCGCACCGACCAGCTTGCCGCGCTTGGGATCGAACATGAGCGTGAGCACGCCCTTGCCGCCGCGGCCCTGGGCCGTGTACTCGGCCAGCGCGGTGCGCTTGGAGTACCCGCGCTCGGTGGCCACCAGCAGGAAGAGTTGGTTCTCGTCCATCTCGGAGCGGACCACCGACATGCTCAGCAACGCGTCGCCGTCGTTGAACCGCATCCCCATCACGCCGGACGTCGCGCGGCCCATCGGGCGGAGCGTGTCGTCGTTGGCGTGGAAGCGGATCGACTGGCCCTTCTCGGAGACCAACAGCAGATCGTCCTCGGGGCCGGCGAGTGCGGCGCCGACGAGCTCGTCGCCGTCGCGGAGGTTGACGGCGATGAGGCCGCCGGAGCGCGGGGAGTCGTAGTCCTCGAGCTTGGACTTCTTGACCAGACCGTTCCGGGTGGCCAGGACCAGGTACGGCGCGTCCTGGTAGCCCTTGATCCGGATGACCCCGGCGATGCGCTCCTCCGGTTGGAATGCCAGGAGATTGGCCACGTGCTGGCCGCGGGCGGTGCGGCTGGCCTCGGGCAGCTCGTAGGCCTTGACCCGGTAGACCCGGCCCTTGGTGGTGAAGAACAGCAGCCAGTCGTGCGTGGAGGAGACGAAGAAGTGTCGGACGATGTCGTCCTGCTTGAGCTCCGCCCCACGCACACCCTTGCCGCCGCGCTTCTGGGCGCGATAGAGATCCGTGCGGGTCCGCTTGGCGTATCCGGTCTCCGTGATGGTGACGACGACGTCCTCGCGGGCGATCAGGTCCTCGTCGGTGACGTCACCGTCGGCCGGGATGATCACGGTGCGTCGGTCGTCGCCGTACTTCTCGACGATCTCGCGGAGTTCGTCGCCGACGATCGCCCGCTGCCGCTCGGGCCGGGCGAGGATGTCTTTGTAGTCGGCGATCTCGAGCTCGATGGCGGCGAGCTGGTCGACGATCTTCTGCCGCTCCAGGGCCGCGAGGCGGCGGAGCTGCATGTCGAGGATGGCCTGGGCCTGGTCGTCGTCGATGTCGAGGAGGTCCTTGAGACCCTCTCGGGCGATGTCGACGGTCTGCGACCGACGGATGAGCGCGATGACCTCGTCGAGCGCGTCGAGCGCCTTGACCAGGCCGCGCAGGATGTGGGCCCGCCTCTCGGCCTCGTCCAGCAGGTACTGGGTGCGCCGGACGATGACCTCGATCTGGTGCGTGACGTACAGACGCACCAGCTGGTGGATCGGCAGGGTACGCGGCACACCGTCGACGATCGACAGCATGTTGGCGCCGAACGACGTCTGCAGCTGTGAGTGCTTGTAGAGGTTGTTGAGCACCACCTTGGCCACGGCGTCACGCTTGAGCGTGATGACGATCCGCAGGCCCACGCGGTCGGACGACTCGTCGTCGATCTTGGAGATGCCGGCGATCTTGCCGTCGCGCAGCTGCTCGGCGATCGACAGGATCATGTTGTCCGGGTTGACCTCGTAGGGCAGCTCGGTGATCACGATGACGGTGCGGTTGCCGTCCTCCTCGATGGAGGTCTTCCCGCGCATCCGGATCGAACCGCGCCCGGTGGTGTAGGCGTCCTTGATCCCCTGGTCCCCCACGATGAACCCGTAGGTCGGGAAGTCCGGTCCCTTGATGAAACCCATGCACGCATCGAGCGCCTCGTCGTCGCTGGCGTCCGGGTTCTCCAGAACCCAGTAGACGGCTCCGGCGACCTCGCGGAGGTTGTGCGGCGGCATCTTGGTGGCCATACCCACCGCGATGCCACTGGAGCCGTTGATCAGCAGGTTGGGCACCCGGGACGGCAGGACCACCGGCTCCGAGGTCTTACCGTCGTAGTTGGGCTGGAAGTCGACCGTGTTCTTGTCGATGTCCCGCACCATCTCCATGGCGAGCGGGGTCATCTTGCACTCGGTGTAACGCATCGCGGCCGCGCCGTCGTTGCCGCGCGAACCGAAGTTGCCCTGGCCGTCGACCATCGGATAGCGCATCGCCCACGGCTGGGCCAGTCGGACCAGGGTGTCGTAGATCGCCGAGTCGCCGTGCGGGTGGTAGTTGCCCATGGTGTCGGCGACGGGCTTCGCGGACTTCACGTAACTGCGGTCGGGCCGGTAGCCGTTGTCCCACATGGCGTAGAGAATCCGGCGGTGTACGGGTTTGAGCCCGTCCCGGACGTCCGGGAGCGCACGCCCGACGATGACGCTCATCGAGTAGTCGATGTAGCTTCTCTGCATCTCCGCCTGGATATCGACCGGCTCGATGCGGTCGTGTCCCCCGGCGTCGGGCGGCAACGTCGTGTCCGTCATGGGCTCCTCTTCGGTTCCTCGTCGCGCTGGCTTCTCTCGCAGACGATGTCGCGGGCACGCGCGTGCTCTGACGGCGGCCGTACGACCCGCCCAGTCTATAGGTCCTGGGGAAACGGTCTCGAGGGCACGCCTCGGGCACCCCATTATCTCGTCACGGAGCGGGTCCTGGCTATCTCGTGACAGAGCAGGTCCTGGACCGGATGTTCCGCCACGACGTCCTGGCGCTACCGCTCCTGACTTCTCTCCTCGGCCGGCCCACCCATGTCGCTGCGGTCGTGACCCGGCGGAACCGTGTCAGGTTGGCGCAAGTCCGTGTCAGGGCGGGGTGACGCACGTAACATTTCCTCCATGTCGCGCTTCCGCAGTCAGCCCGTCCGCCGGGGTCGTCGTCGTGCGGCGGTGGCGGCGACATCGGTGTTCGCGCTCCTCAGCGTCCTTCCCGGTACCGTCGGCGCCCAACCGTCGACCCAGCCGCCCCCGAACGGTGACGACGTCCAGTTCGACCAGCCGGGGGGCTTCTACGACACGCGGGACCTCGCGCCCGACTCCCCGGGTGCGGTCCTCCGCGCGGAACCGGCCGACCTGCCGCTCGCGGTGTCCGTCCCCGGTCTGCCGCCGCTCCCCTCCCCGCTGCCGGCCGCGGCTCAGCGCGTGATCTACCAGACCCTCGACGTCGACGGTCGTCCCGTGGCCTCGTCCGGTGCGTTCTACGACTCGACCGCACCGTGGAACGGGCCCGGCCCGAGACCCACCATCGTGCTGGGGCCGGGAACCCAGGGTCAGGGCGACCCGTGCGCCCCCTCACGCACTGTCGAGACCGCAGTGGGGACCAATCCCCGATCAGGCGGGCCGGTCGTGTCCTACGAGGAGGGGTTCGCGCTCGTCCTGGCCGGCCAGGGCTTCCGGGTGATGGTCGTGGACTACATCGGCCTCGGGACGCCCGGCATCCACACCTACTCGGACCGCGTGGAACAGGCGCACGCCATGCTCGACGGCGCCCGGGCTGCGCGGACCCTCACAGGACATGAGTCGCCCCTGGTCTTCTGGGGCCACTCCCAGGGCGGCGGGGCATCAGCGGCCGCAGCCGAGCTGGCCCCGGAATACGCCCCGGAACTGGACGTCCGCGCCGCCTACGCCTCGGCTCCCCCGGCAGACCTGCTCGCGGTCCTCGACCACATCGACGGCTCCAGCCTGACGGGTGCGATCGGCTTCGCGATCAACGGGATGGTCGAGCGGTACCCCGCCATCCAGCGGGTCGTGGACCGGCACGTCAACGACACCGGCCGACGCGCCCTCGACGACCTCGCCGGCCTCTGCCTGGCCGACACCCGCGGCGCCTACGGTGGGCGCACCACCACCGAGTGGACCAACTCGGGGCTGGGTCTGGGTGAGCTGATCCGCACTGAACCCGAGGCACTCAAGGTGCTCGAGCACCAGCGGATCGGCAACCGCGCGCCGGCCGTCCCCGTGATGCTGGCCGGCGGGATCAACGACGACATCGTCCCACTGGGACAGGTCGAGCAACTGGGTCGAGAGTGGTGCCTGCAGGGCACGTCCGTGCACTTCCGGTACGAGACCACACCACTGATCCCGGGGGTCACCCACGCCGCGGCGGCGGTGACCAACTTCGGGCCCGCCCTGCAGTTCGTCAACGATCGACTGGCCGGGATCCCGGCACCGAACGATTGCGGGCACTTCTGAGCCGCAGCGACGGAATCGGCGGACCCCTCGTCGACCGGGCCGATGTCCGGGCTGGTCTACGAGGGGTCCACCGATCGGGACCGGTCAGACGTCGAGGAAGCGGACGTCCCGGGCGTTTCGGGTGATGAAGTTGCGGCGCGCGTCGACGTCCTCGCCCATGAGGATCGAGAACAGCTCGTCGGCGGCCGCGGCATCGTCGAGCGTGACCAGGCGGAGGGTGCGCACCGTCGGATCCATGGTGGTCTCCCACAGCTCCTTGGGGTTCATCTCACCGAGACCCTTGTAGCGCTGGATCCCGTCCTCCACGTTGATCTTGCGCTTCTTCTCCAGCCCGATCTTGAGCAGCTCGTCCCGCTCCCGGTCCGAGTAGGCGAAGTCAGGCTCGCCCTTGCTCCACTTGAGCTTGTACAGGGGCGGCTGCGCCAGGTAGACGTTTCCGTTCTCCACCAGCGGCTTCATAAAGCGGAAGATCAGGGTGAGCAGCAGCGTGGAGATGTGCTGACCGTCGACGTCGGCGTCGGCCATCAACACGATCTTGTGATACCGCAGCTTCTCTATGTCGAACTCTTCGTGGATTCCCGTACCCAAAGCGGTGATGATCGCCTGGACCTCGGTGTTCTTGAGGACCTTGTCGATACGGGACTTCTCGACGTTGATGATCTTTCCGCGCAGCGGCAGGATCGCCTGGAACATCGAGTCACGGCCGGACTTGGCCGAGCCGCCGGCGGAGTCGCCCTCGACGATGTACAGCTCGGACTTGGCCGGGTCCTTGGAGCGGCAGTCGGCCAGCTTTCCGGGGAGCCCGCCGATATCGGTCGCCGACTTACGGCGGACCATCTCGCGGGCCTTGCGCGCGGCGACACGGGCCTGGCTCGAGGCGATGCCCTTGTTGATGATCACCCTGGCCTCGGCAGGGTTGGCCTCGAACCAGTGACCGACGTGCTCGGATACCTGACGCTGTATGAAGCCCTTGACCTCGGTGTTGCCCAGCTTCGTCTTGGTCTGACCCTCGAACTGTGGGTCCGAGATCTTGGCCGAGATCACTGCCGCGAGACCCTCGCGGATGTCGTCCCCCGTGAGGTTGGGGTCCTTCTCCTTCAGCAGCTTCTTGTCGCGGGCGTACTTGTTGACCAACAGGGTCAACGCCGCACGGAAGCCCTCCTCGTGGGTGCCGCCCTCGTGGGTGTTGATGGTGTTGGCAAAGGTGTGGACGGACTCCGAGTAGCCGGAGTTCCACTGCATCGCGACCTCGACCTCGTGGCCCGTGCCCTTGCCCTCGAAGTAGAGGATGGTCTGGTGGATCGCGGTCTTGGACTTGTTGATCGCGGTGACGTAGTCCTTGAGGCCGTCCGGGTAGTGGAAGGTGCGCTTGCGTTCGCGGACCTTGACCGGCGCGGCGGGCTCGGTGGTCTCGACAGCGCCCTCGACGAAGGCCCTCTCCGCATCCACCGCGTGCTCGATGTCCGACCCCTCGTCGGAGCCGGGCGCCGAATCGGATCCGCGACCCTCACTGTCCGCGATCGCGTCGAGCTCCGCGGCCTGCTCCGCGCGGGAGCGCCGATCGGTCAGCGTGATGGTCAGACCCTTGTTGAGGAACGCCATCTCCTGGAGACGACGCGCCACCACGTCGAACTCGTACTCGGTGGACTCGAAGATCGACGGATCCGCCCAGAACCGGACGCGGGTGCCTGTCCCCTCCGCGGGGCCGGCGTCCACCAACTCCTTGGGAACGGCCATGTCGAAGTCCTGCTGCCACAGACGTCCGTCGCGCTTGATCTGAACCTCGACCCGCGTCGACAACGCGTTGACCACGGAGATGCCCACGCCGTGGAGACCGCCGGACACCGCGTAGGAGTCGGAGTCGAACTTGCCACCCGCGTGCAGCTGGGTCATGACGACCTGCACGGTCGGCATGCCCGACTCATGCATCTCGACGGGGATACCGCGACCGTCGTCGATCACCTCGACGCCGCCGTCCTCCAACAATGTGACCTTGACACCGGTCGCGTGGCCGGCCATGGCCTCGTCGATCGAGTTGTCCACCACCTCCCAGATCAGGTGGTGCAGACCGCGAGGGCCGGTGGAGCCGATGTACATACCCGGACGCAGCCGTACGGCCTCGAGTCCTTCGAGAACGGTGATCGACGACGCACCGTAGTCGTTCGAGCCCTTCTTGCTGGCCTTGCTCTTGGCGTCCGCCACGTGCGAACTCCTCGCGTCTCGGGGGTCTGGGACCGGCCCAGTCTACCTGCGACAACCCGCGCGCGGCCCGTGGGCTCGCCAGGACCGGTCCGATGGCCGCCCGGTGGCCCCACACCTCAGCCGTACGTGTCCCGTGGTCCCCGCCCGGACACGTGCAGCGGACCCTTTCGCCAACTGGGTTTCTCCGGCCCCTCGATCTTCAGGCGCCGGACGTGACCCGGTCCCATCGCCGCGGCGATCTTGCGGAGGATGTCGGCCGCCACGAGCCGAAGTTGGGTGGCCCAGGCGGTGCTGGAGGCCCGGACGTAGAGGACGCCCTCCTCGAGTCTCTCGGGAGTGGCGTGCGCGGACATGTCCTCGCCGACGATGCGGTCCCATTCCGCGAACAGCCGTCCGGTGGTGACCTTGTCGTCCCAGCCCCGCCTCTTGGCCACCTGGCCCACGAGTCGGCCGAGGGGTTGTGGATCCCAGGGGTCGGCACCCGAACCGGTCCAGCCACGCTTGCGGAGCCGCTTCGCGCTCCCCACCGGTCCCGTTCGTCCACGACCGACCTGTTTGCCGTCCGCGCGGGCCCGAGAACGTGCCTCCTCGAGAGCTTGCCTCGCGATGTCATAACCACGTTGCGGCTTGTCAGACGGTGTTATGGGATCCCGCCTCTGGTCGTCGGTCACGTCTCAACCTCGCTGTCCGGCACCGCGTTCCCGCCGTCGTCCATAACATCGTCGCCGATCCCGTCGCCGTCGCGACCATCGCCGCTGGAAACACCGTCGTCACGACCGGAGGTACCGCGCGACACCGTCATGCCCGAGTGACGACCCACACCCTGCCCGGTCATCACCACGTCATGACGGACCCCGCGCAACCCGTCGGGGACATCCTCACCCACCGCGGCGGTCACCAGTACCTGTTCGACACCCACCGCCGCCTCGGCCAGTGCGGCACGGCGGTGACGGTCGAGTTCGGCGAACACATCGTCCAGCAGCAGGACCGGTTCGATCCCGTCGGCACGGAACAACTCGAGTGATCCGAGGCGCAGGGCCAAGGCGAACGACCATGTCTCGCCGTGGCTCGCGAACCCCTTGGCGGGTTCGTCGCCGAGCGTCAGGAACACGTCGTCCCGGTGCGGCCCGACGAGGGACATCCCCCTGTCGATCTCGTCCTGTCGGCGTCTCCCGAGCTCCGCGAGCAGAACCGCCTCGACGAGTTCCGAGTCGGTCAGTTCGGACTCCTCCGGCGGAGCGGCGACCCGGAACCGATACGCGAGTCCCGCCGGCCGGGACTCGGGTGCCAGACCCCGATAGGCGTCCACGACGAGAGGTCGCAACTCTTCCAGCAGTCCGATCCGTCCCGCCACGATCCGCGCCCCGAGTTGAGCGAGGCGGCCGTCCCACACATCGAGCGTGTCCAGGGCCGCCCCCGCGTCTCCTCCCCTGCCGCGCCGGAGCGCACCGGAGGCGGACTTGAGCAACGCCGATCGCTGGCGGAGAACCGACGAGTACTCGGCGAGGTCTCCCCCATGTGCGGGTCGGCGTTGGACCAGGAGTTCATCGAGGAGTCTGCGCCGCTCGGCCGGCTCCCCCCGGACCAGTGCGAGGTCCTCGGGTGCGAAGAGCACGGACTGGACCACTCCGAGGATGTCGCCGAGTCGGCGGCAGGGCGAGGTGTTGAGCCGCGCCCGATTGGCCTTACCCGAGTTGAGAGCCAGTTCCACGGTGAGTTCGCGACCCGCGTTGTGCGCGAGCGCCGCGATCAACGCCGTCTCGGTGCCCGAGCGGATCATCGGTGCCTCTGTGGCGACCCGGTGGGACCTCAGCGTCGAGAGCACACCGACGGCTTCGAGGACGTTGGTCTTCCCGTGTCCGTTGCGCCCCACCAAAGTGGTGACCCCGGGCTCCAGCTCCAGCTCGAGCAGTGGCCAGGATCGGAAATCCAGGAGCCTCAGGTGACGCAGGTGCATGCCGGACGGCTTCGGGGGATCAGGATCAGCCCGGCAGGCGGACCGGCATGAGCAGGTAGGTGTGGTTCGAGTCGACGGGAGCGATGGCACCGTCGGCGTCCGCGGAGGGCAGCGTCTCGGGGGCCGGACGCAGGACCGCTGGTCGGCTGGCCTGCGTGAACCCGAACGCCACGCGGGCCGAGTGCATGCTTCCCAGGCCGTCCAGCAGATAGCCCGGGTTGAACGCGATGGTCAACGGTTCTCCGAGGAACTCCACCGGGAGGGTCTCCGAGGCCTGGGCCGCGTCGTCGCCGCCCGCGGAGAGCGCCAACTCGCCCTCGGAGAAGGTCATCCGGACCTGGACCCCCCGGTCTGCGACCAGCGCGACACGCTTGATGGCCTGCACCAGCGAGTCGACCTGTACGAGGGCCATCGACGTGTGCTGGGTGGGCAGGAGCTGGCGAACCTTGGGGAACTCGGCGTCGAGGAGACGCGTCGTGGTGCGCTGCCCGGAGACGAGAACGCCCATGATGCCGTCCGCCCCCACCTCGGCGCCCGCGCCCAGGCTCAGGTCGACGCGCCCGCCCTGGCCCGCCGACCGGGTCACCTCGGAGAGAGTCTTGGCCGGGATGAGAACCTCGACCGCCACGTCCTCGCGAGCGGGCTCCCATTCGAGATCCCGGATGGCCAGACGGAACCGGTCGGTGGCGATGAGCGTGACGCGGGGGCCCTCGATCTCCATCCGGATGCCGGTGAGCATCGGGAGCGTGTCGTCCTTGCCGGCCGCCACCGCGACCTGGGCCACTGCCTCGGAGAACGCGTCGACCGCGGCCGATCCGGTGACCCCGGGCATGGCGGGCAGTTGCGGATAGTCCTCGACGGGCATGGTCGGCAGGGTGAACTTGGCGGTGCCGCAGTTGATGTACATCTTCTGGGCGCTGACCGTGACCTCGACCGGGCGGTCCGGGAGAGCGCGAGCGATGTCGGCCAACAACCGACCGGACACCAGGGTGCTCCCGGGTTCGGAGACCTCGGCCGGGACGGAGACCTGGGCGGAGGTCTCGTAGTCGAAACCGGAGATCGTCAGACCAGAATCCGCCTCGAGGAGTACCCCGCCGAGAATCGGAACCGACGGTCGTGAGGGCAGGGTGCGCGCCACCCAGGCCACCGAATCGGCGAAGTCCTCGCGGGTGACGCGGAACGTCGGATCCGTGATCTCCATCGGTGACCTCTTTCAAACGGGGCGGATACCGGGAGCCGGTATCTGGACGGTTGGTCTGTTCGCAGCGGTTGCAGCGGATTTTCCTGGCGTCCGACGGGGTCCGCCGGATCATCTCCATGAGAGTAACCGCTCCCACCGACAGCGGACACACGGACTCCTGTAACCCGGTCAAGCAGGCTCGCCGTTCCACATACCTACTTCTTACAAGAACTCTATAGAGAGATAAGCAGTAGTAGTAGGTCCTGTGAAATTGTTAGCCGAGGGCTGTTCTTGCAGTTCACAGCACAATTCCGGTGTGGACGGATTCGGCTCATCCTGTGATTTGCCCGGTGCGTCGGTGGAATCACAGATTTCGGTCCACCGTCTGTCCACCGTCGGTCCACAGAAACCCACAGAGTTGTCCACAGGTGTGAAGGGTGTGGCACGAGGTGTGAGGGGGGTCACATTTGCGTTGCGGAGGGCTTCCGCGGACGCGTTCGAGAAGCGCTGGATACGTGTCGGGAAGATGCCGCCCGGATTCGGACGCAGCCGGCGGACGAGCGGACGCAGAGACCGTCGCGGAAGGGCGGTGACGGAGGACGGCGACAGGAGCCGTCGCCGAAGGACTGCCACGGAAGGACTGCCGGAGCAGACCGTCAGAGTGAACGCGAGCGTTCCTTGATCCGGGCGGTGAGCTCCTGGATCTGGTCGTACATGCGCCGGTCGTCCTTGATCTCCTTGAGGATCTTGCGCTGGGCGTACATGACCGTGGTGTGGTCCTTGCCGCCGAAGGTGACCCCGATCTTGGGAAGGGAGAGATCGGTGAGCTCACGGCACAGGTACATGGCGATCTGACGGGCGCGGGAGAGCGACCTGGTCTTGGACGTGCCGCAGAGCTCGTCGATGCTGGTCGAGAAGAACTCCGCGGTGACCGCCATGATGGTGGCCGCCGAGATCTGGAGGGAGTCGTCGTCGGAGACCACGTCGCGGAGTACGACCTCCGCCAACGGCACGTCGATCTCGTGTCCGTTGAGGGAGGCGAACGCGACCACCCTGATCAGCGCACCCTCGAGCTCCCGGATGTTGCGCTGCACTCGAGTGGCGATGAGCTCGAGGACGTCGCGGGGAACCACGTAGTTCTCCGACTTGGCCTTCTTGTCGATGATCGCGATTCGCGTCTCGAGTTCGGGCGGTTGGATGTCCGTGATCAGACCCCACTCGAAGCGGGTACGCAGTCTGTCCTCGAGTGGTTGGAGCTGCTTGGGGGGCCGGTCGGACGAGATGACGATCTGCTTCTGGGCGTTGTGGATCGTGTTGAAGGTGTGGAAGAACTCCTCCTGCACCTGCTCCTTGCCGATGAGGAACTGGATGTCATCCACCAGCAGGATGTCCGCCTCGCGGTACCGCTTCTTGAACATGTTCTGGCGGCCGTCGCGGACGGAGTTGATGAAGTCGTTGGTGAACTCCTCGGTCGAGACGTACTTGACCTTCTGTTCGGAGTACATGCGCAGGGAGTAGTGCCCGATCGCGTGGAGCAGGTGCGTCTTCCCGAGGCCTGACTCGCCCCAGATGAACAGGGGGTTGTAGGCACGCGCGGGAGCTTCGGCGACGGCCAGTGCCGCGGCGCGGGCGAACCGGTTGGAGTTGCCCTGGACAAACGCACTGAACGTGTAGCGCTCGTTGAGTCCCGGAGCCGTGGCCGCCGACAGGGCTTCATCACGATCACTGCCGTGCAGCAGTCGTTCCGCGGCGATCTGCTCTTCGGTCATCCGGACCGGTCGTGACGTTGCCGGCGGGTGTGCCGCGTCCGGTTCGGGTCGGTGGATCTCGTCGACATCGATGCGCGGATCGTCGTCGTCGTTGTGGTGGTGGCGACCCGCGAGGGAGGTGTCCACCTTGACGGCCAAGTCGACCGGCTCGCCGAGCTGGCTACTGAGCGCCCGGGTGATCGGGCCCCGCAGGACCGACTCGATGTTGTCGCGGGCGAACGCCGACGGTGCGGCGAGCATCGCGAACCCGTTGACCACGGCGATGGGCTGCACGAGGCGGAGCCAGGCCTGCTGCTGCCGGGACAGGGCCGGGTTGTCGTCGCTGGCCAGCGACGGGTCGGTCAGCTTGTCGAGTACCGCACTCCACACGTGTTCGAGGTCAGGAGACACGGTGGGCGGT